>CBDETN010000028.1:0-399791 GCA_965242915.1 Arcobacteraceae bacterium | reverse complement strand
ATCCCGCCCTTTACCTTTGTAGAGATTTCCACAGTAATACTATCTACTCTTGGTCTTGATAAAACATTTAATCTAAATTTTTTCTTGATAATATTTCCATGGCTATCTTTTGCATATATATCAATTTTAAAAATTTTTGACTTATTAATTGTTGGTGTCCCCCTAAAAATACCATCATCATCAAGACTAATCCCTTCGGGTAACTCTCCATCATAACTATATGTTAATTTGTCTCCATCTGGGTCTTTAAAATAGCGATTTAAATCATATCTATTGGTTTGTCTATTTACAAATATATCTTCACTTTTAAGTGTAGAAGTTGTTTGTTGATTTGTTTTACTAGTTAATAAAAATTTATTTGAACCAATATTAAGCATAACACTTCTTGTATTATTAAAATCTCCACTATTTTTAAGCGTTACTTTTATAGTTGAGCCATTTGATACATAAGCTATATCATTTCCATTTTTATCTTTGGCTTCAAAAGTGGCAAATTCATTTTTTAGTACAATAGGTATTTTAGTGTTGATATTATTAACAGTTACAAAAAATTCTGTTTTTCCACCTCTTTTTTGATTTGTTATATTTGTAATTCCACTAAGAGTTGCATTTATATCATATGATAGTTGTTGCCTAGCAGTATATTTTAAATCATTTGTTACATTAGAATCGATACCATTTTGGATATCTGTATTGTCTAAAGCACTTTGTATATCATCAGATAGTTTATCTGCTATACCATCTTTAATATCATCATAAACAGCATCTATTAGAGCTCTAACATTTGAAGCATTACTATCTGACAGCTTAGCAAATACGGCTAATAAGGTACCATATTTACCTTCATCCCCATCAGATACTTTAATCTTCTCTTTACCTGTTCTATCAAGGATTTTAGCTCTAACTTTTGTAGGGTTAAAATCGCTGCCTGTTAAAATTCTTGCTATATTTTTATTCACATCTTCTATTATACTTATTTTATTCGCAAGTTTAGAAGCATTAGTCTCCATACTTAATAACTTTTGAGCAGATATATCAGTAACAGGGGTAACATTTACCATTCTATCAGTTACTGTTATAGATGAGATAGCTTCTAACTTTAAAGTTGATGAGTTTTGTTCTACACCCGATACTTCATCTATATAAGTTCCACCACTAGCAACTATTCTTACTGCACCAGTATAATTACCAATATCTAAAGAATAATCCCCTTTAGCATCAGTTTTAGTTGTACCTAATACTTCATTTGTATCAAGTCTATAAATTGTAACTGTGGCATTATCAATTGGAGCTTTTGCAACATTACCATTTATGGCTGAAGAAGAAGATGAAGAAGATGAAGAAGATGAAGAATCTAAAGATCCTCCGCCGCCACATCCAGTAACCATCATTGTAATTAAACCTATAGCTATTAGCTTTATATAAATTTGCTTTGTTTTTTTCATCTTTGTCTCCTTTAATATAATTCATTATGCAAGTTTTACTCTTAATGAAAGATAGCAGAATAAAATAGCCAAAAAGTTTCATTTTGAAACTTTTAAAGATTAATTGCTGAGATGGTGTCATCTGAAATGACACCATCTCTTCAACTTTTTATTATCATTGATTTATCTTATGGTGTAAATCTAAAGATTAAAGTTGTTTCCCCTAATATATTATTAGTACCATTTACATCATATAGCATCTCAAATGTTGTTGTATTCATAGATACCTCTCCCCCATCTAGTATTGGCATCTCACTATCAAGAGCATATATTTTGATTTGGTAGGTATGTTCCGCTGGCGGCCATGGTCCTACATATTGATTTACAGGTACTCCATTTCCTTGTGCTGTATTTTGTTGTATACCATCACTATCTGCATTACCATGTGTACTACTCCAACCCTCTTCAAATGATGTTACATTTTTAGGGATATTAAATACATTCCAATGTATCCAACCATTTCCTTGCCCTGCTGAAATATCATCCATAATAATTGCATAGCTTACTGTTCCACTTGGTGCAGCTCCCCAGTTAAGATGTGGAGATGTATTAGTTCTATTTAACCATTTTTCAAATTGTCCACCTGAATTATCAAAAGCATATTTAACATCTAACATTGCATTATTTTCTACGCTATCACTAAGAAGTGTAAAGCCATTAACTACTGTTAAATTAATATCTTTAGTTATCTCATTTCCTGCTTCATCTGTAGCTTTTGCAGTTAAAGTTGTGCTTCCTTGTATCATTGTTGCATAAGGTATAGTTCTAAACTCTCCACCTGCACTCCATTCTCCATAAGGAGTTCCATCATATAGACTAACCCAATTAATATTATCATTTGATACTTTTATCTGAGTTTTATTGTATCTTCTTCCATCATAATATCTCCATACTTTAATCGATTTTAGTTCATGTAAGCTGCCTAAATCAAGCAATGCATATATATACCCAGCGCCAAGGTCTGCATAAGAACTTTTGTATTTTTTAGAACCATCAGTAATTCTTGAACTATTACCTATACTAATAGGTGTATTATCGCTAACGTTATATCCTTTTACTGTTTTACCTCTTGCTACATTTTCATTTTTTGTATCATATACTTCTACCTCTACTATATGATTATTAATAGACTTATTTGAACCATCACTGTAAAATCTTACATATCTGTAGTATTTATCTTTAAGTGCAATTTTACTTTTACTCCAAGTGCCATCACTTTGAACTGTAGTAGTTCCAAGACTATTAGTTCCAAAACTCAAGTCAACTTTTGCTCCCGCTTCACTTGTCCCACTTAAAGTTAAGTCAGCAGCTTCATTTCTACTAATCATTTGATTATTTGTATGTGAAGTGATAGCTAAGGTTGGTGGTGTTGTATCATATTGGATAGTTACACTAACAGGATTATCATTTTTATTGCCAGCTTGATCTTCTATAACATCTGATGCAAAGGATATAACTATATTACCATCTTGTGTATTAGAAGCAATTTTGAAGCTAATAGTAAATGATTGTTTATCATCATCACTCACATATCCAATCATCTGTACATCATTATCAGCACTTATATAATTAGAATCTAGATTTTTTATTAGCTCATTTGCTTTAACTGTGATATTAAAATTACCATTAACTGCAGTTGGATACTGAGTGATAATAAAAGTTGGTTTTATTGCATCTACTTTATGCTTTGTATCATCATCTAGCTCTATATCATAATATTCAATATTTGCATTTTCTCCACTACTAGTTCTAACCGTAGTGGTATTTAATGTAATATCACTTTTTGGTACACTAATACCATCATTATCTATATCAGCTTCTTGAACTTTATAGGTAAATATCATATTTGAACCACTAGATGAATTAAGATAAGCATACTTCCCAATTCCACCTACATTAATGATGATATATGGTTTATTATTAGTATCTACATTAGCTACTGTTATATTTTTCGAAAATTCTACAGTGATATTTATATCGTTACCTATACCATAATATACTCCTCCATTAGATGGTGTTGATGTGATATTCAAGCTTTTGATCACCGTTACAGTTGTTGATATTTGATGTGAAACTGCATTATTAATAGCTGAAAAAGACAGATCATCTTCACTTGGTTTATTACCAAGAATATCTTCAATAGTACCTTTAATGCTATTAGCTACCACACTTATACCATTTGTATCTTCGTCTCCATCTTGTACTATATAGCTAAATCTAACTACTTTACCTGCTACATCTTTTAAAGTTGCAATTCTAATAGTGTTTCCAACTTTTATTGAGATATTCGTATCTTTTGAAACTTTTACATTTTCATCAAATAGAGCTGTTATAATTATCTCATCACCAAATTGGTATATATTGTCTATACCAGCATTTGAAGTTATGGCTATATTTTGTAAAGATGGAAGTTTTGTATCAACTTCATAGTTTACACTTGTATAACCTGAACCATTTTTACCAAGAATATCTTCCCAATTTTGTCCAACTGCAATCTTATTAGTATTGTCATATTGAATATTATTAATTGGAGTTAATGTTGTAGTTAAAGTTTTATTAGAGTCGCTCCATACAAAGTTATTTATAGTAGCATTTGGTGTAGTTAAATCTTCAGCTGTAAAAGTAAAAGTATTAATCTCTCTATTAAAACTAAATATTACATTAACTGTTTCCCCTGCAGATAAAGTTGTATCAGTTATATTTATATCTGTGATTTTAAGATTATCTACTACTGTTAAATTAATATCTTTAGTTATCTCATTTCCTGCTTCATCTGTAGCTTTTACAGTGATAGTAGGATTAGGATTACTACGATATATTTCCAACTCACTTATACTCAAATATCCATCTCTTACTTTTGTAGCAATTATCTTTTTAATAGATAATCCATTTAGATTAAGGTCATAATACCAATCTTTATCATAACTAGTTTTTGTGATAGTTTTAACTATTTGATCATTAGCATCATAAAAATCCCATTTAACATCTTTTGCATAGCTTCTATTTCCACTACTATTACCACAATATACTCTCATATGGTGTAACAGTGTTGTCTCTTTAAAGATAGTTGTAAATGATTTACCAATCCCTTTTCCGAAATCTGTAGCATGAGAGTAATTGTATGTAGTATCTCCATCGAAAATATGTCTAATATCAGCCCAACTACTACTAGTAAGAGAAGCATTAGTTCCAGTATAAGTTTCAACAATATTTTTATCTATATTGGCTACATTTACACCATCACTAAACAATATATTAAGATTTGATTTTTCCCAATTTCCTGCATTATCAACACTAGTAGTTCCAAGACTATTAGTTCCAACACTCAAATTAACTTTTGCTCCTGCTTCACTTGTCCCACTTAAAGTTAAGTTAGAAGCTTCATTTCTAGTAATCATTTGATTATTAGTATGTGAAGTGATAGCTAGGATTGGTGGTGTATGATCTACGACTACAATTTCTGTAGTATCTCCTATAGTTATGCTTAAATCCCCTTGGAAACTTGGAGTTGGACTAATCTTGATATTATAATCTCTTTTATTTGCACTTTTAACTGAACTTACACTACCATTTGTTACAGTTATACCACTAGTAGCAGTTAAATTTACATCTTTATTTAAAGTAGCTGTGATATTAAAATCACCATTCACCACACTTGGAGCTGTGATAGTTACACTTAAATCTCTAGCATCTACATTTGAAGTACTCTGAAGACCACTATATTCTAAGAATAACTCTTTGTTGTTCTTATCCAAAATAGCACCGCTATTAAGAGATAATGCATTAGCTAATATTTGGATACCATCTCCATCATAATCTCCACTTACAACTGTATATACAAATGTCAGTGTTTTTTTATCATCACTTATAGAATTATATATAGCTTTTTTAATAGTTGAGTCTATTTGTAAACCAAGAGTAGGTGTCCCTAAGACCGCTACAGGTACTGAGATATTAATATCTATCGTGATATTTTCATCTTCGCTATAAGTATTATCACTATTTGGAGTTGATGTAAAAGAGATACTTGTTATCTTTGGTTGTGTAGTATCTACTTTATGATTTATATTATCATATAAAATTACGAAAGCTAAATCTAAAGCTGAAGCACTATTGTTAAAAGTATCTTTAATATCTCCACTTAAAGAGTTAGCTACTACACTTATACCATTTGTATCATTATCCCCATTTTGTACTATATAGTTAAAGATAAGTTTATTTGAATTTGAACTATTTATATCTAACTCTTTTATCTCTCCACCTATATTTATCTTGATTTTAGCATCAGCTGAAGTTACATTTTCATTAAATGTGGTTTCAAGGATTATTGTATCGCCAATTGTATAGATATTGTCATCTCCAGCATTTGAAGTGATGGCTATATTTTGTAAAGATGGAAGTTTTGTATCAACTTCATAGTTTACACTTGTATAACCTGAACCATTTTTACCAAGAATATCTTCCCAATTTTGTCCAACTGCAATCTTATTAGTATTGTCATATTGAATATTATTAATTGGAGTTAATGTTGTAGTTAAAGTTTTATTAGAGTCGCTCCATACAAAGTTATTTATAGTAGCATTTGGTGTAGTTAAATCTTCAGCTGTAAAAGTAAAAGTATTAATCTCTCTATTAAAACTAAATATTACATTAACTGTTTCCCCTGCAGATAAAGTTGTATCAGTTATATTTATATCTGTGATTTTAAGATTATCTACTACTGTTAAATTAATATCTTTAGTTATCTCATTTCCTACTTCATCTGAAGCTTTTACAGTTAAAGTTGTGTTTCCTTGTATCATCATTGTATAAGGTATAGTTTTAAACTCTTTACCACTACTACTTTCTACATAAGGAGTGCTTCCATCATATAGACTAACCCAATTAATATTATCATTTGATACTTTTATATGAGTTTTATTATATTTTCTTTTATCACCATAATATCTCCATACTTTAATCGATTTTAGTTCATGTAAGCTGCCTAAATCAAGCAATACATATATATACCCAGTGCCCAAGCTTGAATAATCACTTTTGTTTTTAGAACCATCAGTAATTCTTGAACTATTACTTATACTAATAGATGTATTATCGCTGACTGTATATCCTTTTACTGTTTTACCTCTTGCTACATTTGCATTCTTTGTATTATATACTTCTATCTCTACTATATGATTATCAGTATTCCTATTTGAACCATCACTGTAAACTCTTACATATCTGTAGTATTTATCTTTAAGTGCAATTCCACTTTTACTCCAAGTACCATCACTTTTAACTGTAGTAGTTCCAAGACTATTAGTTCCAACACTCAAATCAACTTTTGCTCCCGCTTCACTTGTCCCACTTAAAGTTAAGTTAGCAGCTTCATTTCTAGTAATAACTTGATTAGAGGTGGGAGAAGTTATATTAAGAGTTGGAGCTGTAGTATCTACGACTACAATTTCTGTAGTATCTCCTATAGTTATGCTTAAATCCCCTTGGAAACTTGGAGTTGGACTAATCTTGATATTATAATCTCTATTATTTGCACTTTTAACTGAACTTACACTACCATTTGTTACAGTTATACCACTAGTAGCAGTTAAAGTTACATCTTTATTTAAAGTAGCTGTGATATTAAAATCACCATTCACCACACTTGGAGCTGTGATAACTGCACTTAAACTTTTAGCATCTACTTTTGAAGTACTATCAAGACCACTATATTTTAATAATAACTCTTTATTGTTCTCATCTAAAATAGCACCGCCATTAAGAGATAATGCATTAGGTTTACTACGATATATTTCCAACTCAGTTATACTAAGATATGAATTTGTTAATTTTGTAGCAATTATCTTTTTAATAGATAATCCATTTAGATTAAGGTCATAATACCAATCTTTATCATAACTAGTTTTTGTGATAGTTTTAACTATTCGATCATTAGCATCATAAAAATCCCATTTAACATCTTTTGTATAGTTTCTATTTCCACTACTATTACCACCATATACTCTCATATGGTGTAACAGTGTTGCCTCTTTAAATATAGTTGTAAATGATTTACCAATCCCTGTTCCGAAATCTGTAGCATGAGACCAATTGTATGTAGTTTTTCCATTAAAAATATGTCTAATATCAGCATAACCACTACTAGTAAGAGAAGCCTCAGTTCCAGTATAAGTTTCAACAATATTTTTATTTATATTGGCTACATTTACACTAATTAATAGATTAGTGTTAGATACTGCTTGGATACCATCTCCATCATAATCTCCACTTACAACTGTATAGCTAAAGTTATGAGTTTTTTTATCACTACTACTATTAACATAACTAGCTTTTACTATCTCTTCTCCTATTTTAATACTTAATTCAGGAGTTCCTATAACTACTACAGAAGTTGAAGTATTTAGCGCTAGGATGATATTTTCATCTTCGATATAAGTATTATCACTATTTGGAGTTGATGTAAAAGAGATACTTGTTATTTTTGGTTGTGTAGTATCTACTTTATGATTTATATTATCATATAAAATTACGAAAGCTAAATCTAAAGCTGAAGCACTATTGTTAAGAGTATCTTTAATATCTCCACTTAAAGAGTTAGCTACTACACTTATACCATTTGTATCATTATCCCCATTTTGTACTATATAGTTAAAGATAAGTTTATTTGAATTTGAACTATTTATATCTAACTCTTTTTCAACTCCACCTATATTTATCTTTATTTTAGCATCTGTTAAAGTTATATTTTCATTAAAGAGAGCTTCTATTCTAATTGTATCACCGATTGTATAGGTATTGTCATCTCCAGCATTTGAAGTTATGGCTATATTTTGTAAAGATGGAAGTTTTGTATCAACTTGATAATTAGGACTTGTAAAGTTATCATTGACAAATATACCATGTATATCTTCCCAATCTTGTCCAACTGCAATCTTATTAGTATTGTCATATTCAATATTATTAATTGGAGTTAAAGTTGCAGTTAAAGTTTTATTAGAATTACTCCATACAAAGTTATCTATAGTAGCATTTGGTGTAGTTAAATCTTCAGCTGTAAAAGTAGAAGTATTAATCTCTCTATTAAAACTAAATATTACATTAGCTGTTTCCCCTGCAGATAAAGTTGTATTAGTTATATTTATATCTGTAATTTTAGGATTATCTTTAATATATAAAGTAATATTTTTAGTTATCTTATTTCCTACTTTATCTTCTACCTTTGCACTTAGATTTATCTTATCAACAGATTTACCAAATACTTCAAACTCTGAAACTCTTGCCCCTGAACCATTTAAGACTAAATCAACTCTATTAAATTTAATTGAAGGATTTACCAATCGTGAAAAAGGATTTTCTTCTCCTGAAACACTTGATGTATATACTAAAGTATCATTTAGATAAAATTTTACTCTTTGCCCTGGTCTTCTATTCTCCCAAGCTTTCTTCCCACCTGGTTGATAATTTAGAATAAATTTAGCATCTGTATAGATATCTTTAAAGTTATATCTAAAAGTTGTACTAGAAAAGCTTTCTCTCCAACTTACTTTTTCAGTATCAGATAGCATATAGTACCAACTACTAATACCTCCACTTACTCTTACAAAGTCACTGTTATTTGGAATACCATCTATCCTTAAAAGATTTGTCCATGTATTAGTTATTTTTCTTGGCGCAGTTATTTTTAAATCTATATTTTCTTTTTTCCAACTTCCATCATTTTGAACTATTGAAGTTCCTAAGTTTTTATTTTCAAATTTAAGTGTAACCTTTGCTCCTATCTCGTCACTAGTTCCAGCTATTGTTAAATTTAATAATCTTCCTATAGGTTGATTTTTACTATGTGATGTAAATTTTAATGTTGGAGCTGTTTTATCTACTCTAACATCTATATGAGAACTTAAATTCTTATTTCCAATTTTAGTTCCAACTGAATTTGCTTTTATAGATACAGATACAGTTTTAGTTTTAGTTCCAATACCATTTGTACCTATGGTAAGAATATATTTTTTATTATTAACTTTAGTTAATGATAATATAGTCGCATTTTTTATCTCTAAATCTACTAAATCTAAACCTTCTATATCTTTATTAAACTCTAAAGTAATAATAAAATCATCCTTTACAAGTAATTTTGAGGTACTAAAAGTTGGAACTATCACAGATACATCTTTAAAGACATTTGTACTTCTGTTTAGAGTCCCAAGTTGGGCAACTATTGAGATATTTCCATCAGCTAAAGATGAGATATCAATATTATCTACACTCCAAATATTATTTATAACTGTAGTAGATTTAGTAATAGTTCCTATCTTTAGAGTTAATTTTGTGTCATTTTCAATATATTTTGTTTTTCCAGATACCTTAATACTATACTGTTCAAATTGATTGATAATATTATCAGCCATTATCTTTGAATCTATAAAAAGTTGAGCAGATTCATCACCACTTGTATCTATTTCAAATGTTGTGGTTTCAAAATTACTATTTCCTGCCTCATCACTCATAATAACTTTTACATCATAAGTATCATCTTCAAAATAGCTATTTACACCAAGAGTTAAATTCCAAGTACCATCAATTAAGACTGTTGTACTCTTTTTGATACCATTAAACTCTACTAAAATTGCAGCCCCGATTTTTCCAGAACCTGTGATATTTATATCATCATTAAGATCATTTAAAGCAGCTATAGGATCGATAGTTGGCTTTGGCATAGGTTTAGTATTTACTTTTTGAATATATTCTAAATATAAATTTCCTATACCATTGGTATCACTTACTGTGTCTGCTTCTATTACTAAAATTAAATCTCCTTCAAAATCTTCTGGTGGAGTTACAGTTAAGCTATAGCTATCACCACTTCCACTAAAGTTTGATTTTACAGCAGTAGCAGGAACTATATCTATATCCCCTATAGTAAAGTCAGTACTAGGAGATGATAATTTAAAGGTATATTTAATCTTTTTATTTGTAACCTTATCTTGGTCATCTGTGATATTTATCATCATTGGCTTAGTTGCCACTGTATAGTTTTTACTAGTTGTCTGTGAAGCATTAAATCCAGCTTTATTTGTCCAACTATTTTTTAAAGTGATTACATTTGTTGTATCATTTATATTTATATTTGGTGTAAAATTTATATATTTTTTATAATCATTATTTGGGTCAGTTTGCAGAGTACCTAAAGTTCCATTTGGTGCGATAATATCATCTTTTCCAAAACTGTTTAAATCTGTATTTGGACTTAAAGTTATAGAGATATTTATATCTTCCTCAAATTTTACAACAGTTTTATCTAAACTAATTTTTGCAGTTGCTTTTATAGATGGTATTAAATCCCTGCTAACTTCGCTTGAAGAGGTTCCATATTTATTTGTAGCATAAAATTTTACTTTAGTATTGGTTTCCATAAATGGATTTAGCCAATCATGGTTTCGTATATTTGAACCATGTCCTCTATAATCTTTTATAGTATCCCAAGTGATTTTATCGTTTGATACTTGTATAATAATATTTCTAGCCTCGATCCAACCAGTATCCAATGAAACTGATGAGATAAGATACTCATTAAACAAATCTAAATAAAGATAATACTCTCCTGCCGGAAAAGACTCCATACCTTTTCCATATTTAATATCAGTACCTCTTATTCCATTGATAACACCCGTTGTAGAATAATTATCCCCTAATGATTCTGTATCTATATATATGCTATTAACTTCTTTAAACAATTTAACCATCTTATTAACCTCTAGCTTCTTACCTTGTGGATCTAAAACTACAAATTCTGTAAGATTTATAACACCGGACGATCTGTTAAAATATGCTCTTACATATCTATACTTCTTACTAAAATAAACCCTAGGGATTGTTGCATTAAATTTACCATTTTTAACCTCAAACTCTCCAACTATCATATCATCTACTTTTGCAGTTATTTTTTGACCATCTTCTATATTTGAAACACCTGTTATAAGCACTCCATTTTCAACTAAATGTTTTGTATTATTAGCAGGTGTTTTTATAGAAATAGTTGGTTTAGTTGTACTAAAAGAGATAACTTTTTCAATCAGTAGGTTTGTATTTCTTGCTCTATCAAGTATTGCCTCTGGTTGTATTTTAAATTCTATATCTCCATCATAGCTATTTGGTGCATCTATTTGTACAGTTATAGTTTTTTTATCTTGACTTAAACTTATATTTAAGATAGTTCCTTTAGTTATACTAAATTTTGATTTATTTGATATAAAGATAGGTTCCTTTGCCTTTATAGTTATATTAAAATTATCATTTATATTATTTGGTGTTGAAATATCAAGAGTTGGAGCAGTTGTATCAACTAAAATATTCTTATCTTGGAATAAGGTATTAAACTCTTGCATTACTTCAAGACCAATCATATTATTTAATATTGCACCATTTAACACAAGTGAATTTTTTAATATACTCACTCCACTGTTTTCTGTATCTGTATCTTGAACTATGTAGTTAAAATATAGTTTATTATCTCTTGTTTTATCATATAAAGCTTTTACAACTTTATCTCCAAGTTTCAAATCAATAGTTGGTTTTTTTGTACCTAATGCTACTGTGATATTTTCATTAAACTCCAAAATAGCAGTTATAGTATCTTGTGTTTTATAATAAACACTTGGATTTATTTTAAAATAGATATCTTTTATAACAGATTTAGCAGTACTTACTTTATGTGCTGAATTGTCAGCTATTACCTCACTTGTTGAAACTGTAGAGCCACTAAAAGAGCCAGTAGTGATAGCATTAACAGGTATACTTATACCATTTGTATCTCTATCATTTACCACAACAGTGTAGGTAAATTGAATTGTATCACTATTATTTCCATTTTTATAAGCAGCTTCTTTTGTAATACCATCTAAGATAAATTTGAATTTAATATTATTTGTATTCAAGATATTAACTGCGCCAGTAAACTTTACTTCAAAGATTATCTCATCATCTGTTGTATAAGTTTGGTCTTCTCCCGAATTTGAACTAATATCTATAGAGGCAATTGAGACTAAAGAACTATCAATAATAATATTATCGTATAAAGCCACTTCAGCATAACTAATATTTGTATCATTTGAAGATGCTAGTTTTATTGAGCCGCCATTTAGATTAATAGCTCCTTGAGGAATACTTACCCCTTTTTTATAGATATCTCCTTCTTGAATTTTATATATAAAATTTAATACTTTTGAGTCATTACCATCTTTAAAAGTAGCCATTTTTTCAACAATTGTACCATCAAGCTTATGTAAAGCTATCATTATATTTGGAGTTTTATCTACTATTACATATTGGTCAAAAACAATCTTAATCACAAGATTTTCATTTACCACAAAAGGTATACTATCATCAATATGAGGTATCATAAAAATATTATTAATTTTACCTCTTATAGTATTTATGTTAAAAGAGGCGCTATTTGTATCACTTGAAGGATGATTATTAAAAAGGTCTGTAAAATTTTGTCCAACAATTATTTTTACATCATCTACTTTAATCTCAGAATTTGGAGTAAATATTACACTTTTTTTAGTATCGCTTATATCAATAAAATCACTTAAAGTACCATTTGTAATATTTATATCATCTATATCAAAATCTTTTACTGCCTCATTGAAGTTTATAGTAGCTTTTAGCTTTTGATTTGCCAATATTTTTGTTTTATTTAACTCTATATTTAAAGTTGGGGCTACGATATCCATATTTACAGTTTTGGTTACTCTAGCTTTATTACCTAATTTATCTTTTACACTTGCATTTATATAAGCTTTTGTAACAGGACTTGCCAAAATCTCAATTTCGCCAAACCAAGGAGTTGATTTTTTAAATACAAATACAACTTCATCAAATACTATATTTGTTTCTATATCATAAGATTTAGATGATACCCCTGTGGAATATTCTTGTTTTCCTTTAAAAGTTAGTTGTTTTACAACTTTGTCACCATTTTTAAAAATAATTAAAGAGCCGTTTAATGTTGTCCAAAATGCTGTATGATCTCCTGCATCTTTATGCCAAATAGTAAACCTAGCTTCCTTATATTTCTCATCAAATTTAAATACTAAACTCTTATCTAATGCATTGTTAATCTTAAATAAATCAGATTTTGATTTTTTTCCATCTATTAAATCATCAATAGTTTTACCCTCAGGCCATATAAGTCCAGGTGAACTTGAAATCTTAACTAACCCATTACTTTTAAGTGCAATATTACTTCTTGTAAGTAAATTAACCTTTTTACTCCAAGTTCCATCAGCTTGTACCTCTACATCAAAAATATCATTTACTTTTACTTTTTGTCCAGCTTCAGCATCTGTCGTACCTGATATATTCATATTTTGCATCTCTTTTAAAGTATAAATCTTATCTACTATTGGATTTATAATGTTAAGTGTAGTTGTTTTATCAAATATAATAGTTATATTTTGTTCTTTATTTATAAGACCATTTTTATCTGTAAATGCCCCCTCTTTTAAAGTTACTATTATCTCTCCATCAGTTGCATTTAAAGTACTAATATCTAAAGTGGTACTCTTAAGCCCGGTGATCTTTGAGTCACTTAAAGTTGAGACACCAGAAACTTCAATCCTATTCTCATCTATACTGTTTAAATCTTTTGAACTAGTTACACTGATTGAGAAATCTTTATTTGTTTTTTCTGGTAAACTCAATACAAGAGTTGGTCTAATACCATCTATATTTGTATCGTTATTTTTATAAAAGTGTCTTAAAGTTGCATCTTTACCGTTAATGATACTTTTTAAAGTTGCACCACTAGCCAGAGATAAAGAATTTGTAGGGATATCAAACCCACTATTTGAGCTATCATTTTCCTCTATAGTATAAGTAAATACTAAAGAGTTATTATCACTTTGGCTTTGGCTATATGACATAGTTATCTCTTTTGAACCAATTTTTGCTTTTAGAGAGATGTCTCCATTTAAGGTGATAGCTGAGTTAAAAGTTAAGACTGCTTTTAGAGTATCTCCTATAATTGCTGTATTATTTAAACCAGATATTGTTGTAGTTAATTTTATATCTTTTATATAAGGGGCAAATGAGTTTACTTTTTGGTCAGCTATATTTGATATCTCAGCATTAGTTAAGAAAACTGTTTGATTAGAGCTTGTGATATTGGTATTTGCACCTAAACTAATAGTATCTTTTGATATAGTTATACCATCTAAATCAAGAGAATTATCTTCAACTGTATATACGAAATTTATAGTATCACTATTGTTTCCATCTTTATATGAAGCCTCAACTGTATCCTCACCTATTACTAACTTTAAAGTTGGAGTATTTGTGACAATTACACTTTGGGTAAATTTTACTGCTAAAGTTATATTTTCATCTTTTGTATAAGTTGAAGATGTAGTTGGAGTTGAGGTAATAGTTATAGAATCGATACCAGCTTTAGTTGTATCTACTTTATGGTTAGCATTGGCATCTATTGGCTCAAAAGTATTATTAGTATTTAAAAGGGTTGCTTTATCTTTTATCATACTATTAGAATCTAACTCTATATCAGCATTTATTGAGATACCATTTAGTGCTGTATCACCATTTTTTATCATATATTCAAAATATAATACCTTTGTACCGCTTCCACTTATATATTTTGCCTTTTTAGATACACTATCTAGGTTGATATTTAAGTAAGGAGTTCCTGTAACTTCTACAGCTTTACTAAAAACAACTCTTATTTTTAAACTCTCCCCTATATGATATGGCTCAATTAAAGCTAGATGTGAAGCAAAACTGACTGAGTTTACTTCTGTATATTTTGTAATAACTTTATAGTTCGTACTTGTATATCCACTACCATTAAAACCATTAATATCTTTCCAATTAATGCCTATTTCAATTGTATTTGTTATATCTTCTACATCTTGCATTGGTGTTAAGGTTACAGTTAATGTTTTATTATTATCACTCCAGATAAAATCAGTTAAATCAACATTTGTTGCATTTATATCTTCTTCTGTAAATGTAGAAGTATCAATACTATTATCAAAATCAACTGTAACTTGTGTAGTTGCTCCTGATATTAAAGTATCATTATCGATATTTATAGAAGTTATTTGTGGGTTTTTTTTAATATTTAAATTTAAAGTTATAGAGTTTTCATTCCCTAATTTATTTTTGATATTTACAGTGATAGTAGGATTACTACGATATATTTCCAACTCACTTATACTCAAATATCCATCTCTTACTTTTGTAGCAATTATCTTTTTAATAGATAATCCATTTAGATTAAGGTCATAATACCAATCTTTATCATAACTAGTTTTTGTGATAGTTTTAACTATTTGATCATTAGCATCATAAAAATCCCATTTAACATCTTTTGCATAGCTTCTATTTCCACTACTATTACCACAATATACTCTCATATGGTGTAACAGTGTTGTCTCTTTAAAGATAGTTGTAAATGATTTACCAATCCCTTTTCCGAAATCTGTAGCATGAGAGTAATTGTATGTAGTATCTCCATCGAAAATATGTCTAATATCAGCCCAACTACTACTAGTAAGAGAAGCATTAGTTCCAGTATAAGTTTCAACAATATTTTTATCTATATTGGCTACATTTACACCATCACTAAACAATATATTAAGAGTTGATTTTTCCCAATTTCCTGTATTATCAGCACTAGTAGTTCCAAGACTATTAGTTCCAACACTCAAGTCAACTTCTGCTCCCGCTTCACTTGTCCCACTTAAAGTTAAGTTAGCAGCTTCATTTCTACTAATCATTTGATTATTTGTATGTGAAGTGATAGTTAAGGTTGGTGGTGTTGAGTTAAAAGCTCTTTCAAATAACTTTTGTACTTTATTTCCATTTCCTGAGATACTTTTTACAACATTATCTTTTAATGAGATACTTAAATTACCTTGGTTATTTTTTGGTGGTTTAAAGGTAAAAGTATAAATTTTAGTTGAACTATCATATGCATATGATATTAAATCTACACTATCTAATATAAAATTATTTTTCATATTATTTGTATTTTTCATTAGTGTTACATATGTATTAAACTTAAAACTAATCTTAAATTCATTTTCATTAAGTAAAGAGGTTGTAGGAATAATAAGTCCAGATATTGTAGGACTAAGTGTATCTTTTAATATTTTATCATTTAAAGTTAAAGTTGTTGTGTTATTGTTTTCATCAGTAGCAGTAACCACTAAAACAACTGCACCAGAAGACAATGAACTTATGTCAATATTAGCTTTCCAACTACCATCTGCATTAACTGTTGCCTTTGCTTTAATATCTCCTATAGTTAATGATATTGTTTTAGCATCACTGCTTTTTCCTTCGATAGTTACATTTGATTGTTCACTTGTTGAGATAATACCATCTATCATAATAGGTGTTGTTACATTTAAAGTTGGAGCTTTTGTATCAACCTCTTGACTTCCTAATGGGTTGTATTTATCCCCTTCAAATCTATTTCCTGATTTATCTTTTATATCTGAATTATTGATACTCACAATAATATTTTTAGTACTATTACCATCTGCTATCACATCTAAAGTCCACTTTTTATCAGTAACTATTTGTTTAAATATAGATTTTTTTCCATTTTCAACCTTGATATCATCTGACTTAAAACCGTCCATTAGTTCATTAAATATAAATGTAAAAGTTACAACATTATCAGTTTGATTTAAAACTCCTGATTTATTATCAGTTATTGTCAATACTGGACTAAGTTTATCCACTTTTATATTTTTTGTAATAATATCACTTTGATTTCCAAATACATTAGTAGTATGTACAGAAATATTTGAATGACCATTATCTGGAAGTTCACTTGCACTATAAGTTACTATCCATTTTCCATCACTTCCAACTTGAACAACACGTTCTATATTATTATATGTAACTGTTATCTTTGTATCAGCTGGAGCTGTACCTGTAATATTTAAATCTTTTGAACTTTCAGCAAGGTTAATCATATCATCGCCTGCTACAATATCAATCGTTGGTGCATCTGGTCTAGCCAAAGCATCAATTATAGAGATATTTACACCTGCGATGCTATTATCTTCACCATTAGTTATAGTATAGCTAAAGCTAATATTACCAGTATTGTTTGTATCATTCTCATATTTTATCTCTGTATCATTATTTATAATTGTAACTGTACCACTTGCTGGAGTTGTTACACTTTTAATAGTTAAATCTTGGTTATCTACCCCTTTTTTATCATTAGACAGCACAGATATAATAATACTTGAATCAGTATTTTTCATAGTTTTAAGATCATCTAAAGCTTCAATTTCAGGAGTATTAGTAACTAAAATAGTTAAATTGACATCATCACTATCACCTTTATCATTTGTAGCATATATTTGTAAAGTGTATTTATGGTCATTATTTACTGAATAGTTAATATGACTATTTAATGCTATTTTTACAGCACCATTATTATCAATAATAAAATTAGCATCACTATTTCTTATACTAAAGCTATTTATTGTATTTTCATCACTATTAGCCCCATTAGTTTTAATTGTAGCTATTATTGTATCTTGTGAAATATCTTCACTTATAGTTGCTTGCGCAGGATTAGCTAAAACTGGTTTAGTATCTACTATATTATTAACTTGGATATCTATTGTTTGTGTAGCAATATTTCCAGCTGTATCTTTTGCCTCAATATTCAAACTATAGCTTTGTTTAGTCTCATAATCTAAAGTTTTAGCCAATGTTAATTTACCTTTAGTATCAATACTAAAATTGGCATCATTTATACTATAAGTGATATTACTATCACTATCACTTACATTTGATTGATAAACTACAGTATCGATAACTGCATTTTCATTAATAGCTGCACTTGTATTACTAAGCCAAACTGGTGCTGTGTTATCAACTATTAAATTTTCAACTGTTTGTCCTGCCGCAGTTATAAAGTTAAAGTTTCTATCCTCTAAGCCTTTTTGTTTAATTATTGCATCAGTTACTATAGAAGAGGCTTGTACCTGGATATTATTTCCACTTCCTGTAATAATATCAATATCTATTCCATCATCTTTTAAAATTACACCTAGAGGTAGATCAAAAGTACTCTTTCCTGCATTATTTGCAAATACAATTGTCATTGTTCCGGCAGTTGTAATATTTATATCTTTATTAAATTTAAGCTTTGCTGCTACTGTTATCCCGCCCTTTACCTTTGTAGAGATTTCCACAGTAATACTATCTACTCTTGGTCTTGATAAAACATTTAATCTAAATTTTTTCTTGATAATATTTCCATGGCTATCTTTTGCATATATATCAATTTTAAAAATTTTTGACTTATTAATTGTTGGTGTCCCCCTAAAAATACCATCATCATCAAGACTAATCCCTTCGGGTAACTCTCCATCATAACTATATGTTAATTTGTCTCCATCTGGGTCTTTAAAATAGCGATTTAAATCATATCTATTGGTTTGTCTATTTACAAATATATCTTCACTTTTAAGTGTAGAAGTTGTTTGTTGATTTGTTTTACTAGTTAATAAAAATTTATTTGAACCAATATTAAGCATAACACTTCTTGTATTATTAAAATCTCCACTATTTTTAAGCGTTACTTTTATAGTTGAGCCATTTGATACATAAGCTATATCATTTCCATTTTTATCTTTGGCTTCAAAAGTGGCAAATTCATTTTTTAGTACAATAGGTATTTTAGTGTTGATATTATTAACAGTTACAAAAAATTCTGTTTTTCCACCTCTTTTTTGATTTGTTATATTTGTAATTCCACTAAGAGTTGCATTTATATCATATGATAGTTGTTGCCTAGCAGTATATTTTAAATCATTTGTTACATTAGAATCGATACCATTTTGGATATCTGTATTGTCTAAAGCACTTTGTATATCATCAGATAGTTTATCTGCTATACCATCTTTAATATCATCATAAACAGCATCTATTAGAGCTCTAACATTTGAAGCATTACTATCTGACAGCTTAGCAAATACGGCTAATAAGGTACCATATTTACCTTCATCCCCATCAGATACTTTAATCTTCTCTTTACCTGTTCTATCAAGGATTTTAGCTCTAACTTTTGTAGGGTTAAAATCGCTGCCTGTTAAAATTCTTGCTATATTTTTATTCACATCTTCTATTATACTTATTTTATTCGCAAGTTTAGAAGCATTAGTCTCCATACTTAATAACTTTTGAGCAGATATATCAGTAACAGGGGTAATATTTACCATTCTATCAGTTACTGTTATAGATGAGATAGCTTCTAACTTTAAAGTTGATGAGTTTTGTTCTACACCAGATACTTCATCTATATAAGTTCCACCACTAGCAACTATTCTTACTGCACCAGTATAATTACCAATATCTAAAGAATAATCCCCTTTAGCATCAGTTTTAGTTGTACCTAATACTTCATTTGTATCAAGTCTATAAATTGTAACTGTGGCATTATCAATTGGAGCTTTTGCAACATTACCATTTATGGCTGAAGAAGATGAAGAATCTAAAAATCCTCCGCCGCCACATCCAGTAACCATCATTGTAATTAAACCTATAGCTATTAGCTTTATATAAATTTGCTTTGTTTTTTTCATCTTTGTCTCCTTTAATATAATTCATTATGCAAGTTTTACTCTTAATGAAAGATAGCAGAATAAAATAGCCAAAAAGTTTCATTTTGAAACTTTTAAAGATTAATTGCTGAGATGGTGTCATCTGAAATGACACCATCTCTTCAACTTTTTATTATCATTGATTTATCTTATGGTGTAAATCTAAAGATTAAAGTTGTTTCCCCTAATATATTATTAGTACCATTTACATCATATAGCATCTCAAATGTTGTTGTATTCATAGATACCTCTCCCACATCTAGTATTGGCATCTCACTATCAAGAGCATATATTTTGATTTGGTAGGTATGTTCCGCTGGTGGCCATGGTCCTACATATTGATTTACAGGTACTCCATTTCCTTGTGCTGTATTTTGTTGTATACCATCACTATTCGCATTACCATGTGTACTACTCCAACCCTCTTCAAATGATGTTACATTTTTAGGGATATTAAATACATTCCAATGTATCCAACCATTTCCTTGCCCTGCTGAAATATCATCCATAATAATTGCATAGCTTACTGTTCCACTTGGTGCAGCTCCCCAGTTAAGATGTGGAGATGTATTAGTTCTATTTAACCATTTTTCAAATTGTCCACCTGAATTATCAAAAGCATATTTACTATCCAATGTTGCATTATTTTCTACGCTATCACTAAGAAGGGTAAAGCCATTAACTACTGTTAAATTAATATCTTTAGTTATCTCATTTCCTGCTTCATCTGTAGCTTTTACAGTGATAGTAGGATTAGGATTACTACGATATATTTCCAACTCACTTATACTCAAATATCCATCTCTTACTTTTGTAGCAATTATCTTTTTAATAGATAATCCATTTAGATTAAGGTCATAATACCAATCTTTATCATAACTAGTTTTTGTGATAGTTTTAACTATTTGATCATTAGCATCATAAAAATCCCATTTAACATCTTTTGCATAGCTTCTATTTCCACTACTATTACCACAATATACTCTCATATGGTGTAACAGTGTTGTCTCTTTAAAGATAGTTGTAAATGATTTACCAACCCCTATTCCGAAATCTGTAGCATGAGAGGAATTGTATGTAGTATCTCCATCGAAAATATGTCTAATATCAGCCCAACTACTACTAGTAAGAGAAGCCTTAGTTCCAGTATAAGTTTCAACAATATTTTTATCTATATTGGCTACATTTACACCATCACTAAACAATATATTAAGATTTGATTTTTCCCAATTTCCTGCATTATCAACACTAGTAGTTCCAAGACTATTAGTTCCAACACTCAAATTAACTTTTGCTCCTGCTTCACTTGTCCCACTTAAAGTTAAGTTAGCAGCTTCATTTCTATCAATCATTTGATTATTAGTATGTGAAGTGATAGCTAAGATTGGTGGTGTTGTATCATATTGGATAGTTACACTAACAGGATTATCATTTTTATTGCCAGCTTGATCTTCTATAACATCTGATGCAAAGGATATAACTATATTACCATCTTGTGTATTAGAAGCAATTTTGAAGCTAATAGTAAATGATTGTTTATCATCATCACGCTCAAATTTAGTCATCTGTACATCATTATCAGTACTTATATAATTAGAATCTAGATTTTTTATTAGCTCATTTGCTTTAACTGTGATATTAAAATTACCATTAACTGCAATTGGATACTGGATAATAAGAGTTGGTTTTACTCCATCTACCTTATGAGATAAATTATCGTTTAATTCTGTATTATAATATGTAATATTTGCACTTGCTCCATCACTTTTAACCGTAGTGGTATTTAATGTAATATCACTTTTTGGTACACTAATACCATCATTATCTATATCAGCTTCTTGAACTTTATAGGTAAATATCATATTTGAACCACTAGATGAATTAAGATAAGCAAACTTTCCGATTCCACCTACATTAATGATGATATATGGTTTATTATTAGTATCTACATTAGCTACTGTTATATTTTTCGAAAATTCTACAGTGATATTTATATCGTTACCTATACCATAATATACTCCTGCATTAGATGGTGTTGATGTGATATTCAAGCTTTTGATCACCGTTACAGTTGTTGATATTTGATGTGAAACTGCATTATTAATAGCTGAAAAAGACAGATCATCTTCACTTGGTTTATTACCAAGAATATCTTCAATAGTACCTTTAATGCTATTAGCTACCACACTTATACCATTTGTATCTTCGTCTCCATCTTGTACTATATAGCTAAATCTAACTACTTTACCTGCTACATCTTTTAAAGTTGCAATTCTAATAGTGTTTCCAACTTTTATTGAGATATTCGTATCTTTTGAAACTTTTACATTTTCATCAAATAGAGCTGTTATAATTATCTCATCACCAAATTGGTATATATTGTCTATACCAGCATTTGAAGTGATGGCTATATTTTGTAAAGATGGAAGTTTTGTATCAACTTGATAATTAGGACTTGAAAAGTTACCATTAGCAAATGTACCATATATATCTTCCCAATCTTGTCCAACTGCAATCTTATTTGTATTGTCATATTGAATATTATTAATTGGAGTTAATGTTGTAGTTAAAGTTTTATTAGAGTCGCTCCATACAAAGTTATTTATAGTAGCATTTGGTGTAGTTAAATCTTCAGCTGTAAAAGTAGAAGTATTAATCTCTATATTAAAATTAAATATTACATCAGCTGTTTCCCCTGCAGATAAAGTTGTATCAGTTATATTTATATCTGTGATTTTAAGATGATTTACTACTGTTAAATTAATATCTTTAGTTATCTCATTTCCTGCTTCATCTGTAGCTTTTGCAGTGATAGTAGGATTAGGATTACTACGATATATTTCCAACTCACTTATACTCAAATATCCATCTCTTACTTTTGTAGCAATTATCTTTTTAATAGATAATCCATTTAGATTAAGGTCATAATACCAATCTTTATCATAACTAGTTTTTGTGATAGTTTTAACTATTTGATCATTAGCATCATAAAAATCCCATTTAACATCTTTTGCATAGCTTCTATTTTCACTACTATTACCACAATATACTCTCATATGGTGTAACAGTGTTGTCTCTTTAAAGATAGTTGTAAATGATTTACCAACCCCTATTCCGAAATCTGTAGCATGAGAGGAATTGTATGTAGTATCTCCATCGAAAATATGTCTAATATCAGCCCAACTACTACTAGTAAGAGAAGCCTTAGTTCCAGTATAAGTTTCAACAATATTTTTATCTATATTGGCTACATTTACACCATCACTAAACAATATATTAAGATTTGATTTTTCCCAATTTCCTGCATTATCAACACTAGTAGTTCCAAGACTATTAGTTCCAACACTCAAATTAACTTTTGCTCCTGCTTCACTTGTCCCACTTAAAGTTAAGTTAGCAGCTTCATTTCTATCAATCATTTGATTATTAGTATGTGAAGTGATAGCTAAGATTGGTGGTGTATGATCTACGACTACAATTTCTGTAGTATCTCCTATAGTTATGCTTAAATCCCCTTGGAAACTTGGAGTTGGACTAATCTTGATATTATAATCTCTTTTATTTGCACTTTTAACTGAACTTACACTACCATTTACTACAGCTATACCACTAGTAGTAGTTAAATTTACATCTTTATTTAAAGTAGCTGTGATATTAAAATCACCATTCACCACACTTGGAGCTGTGATAGTTACACTTAAACTTCTAGCATCTACATTTGAAGTACTCTGAAGACCACTATATTCTAAGAATAACTCTTTGTTGTTCTTATCCAAAATAGCACCGCTATTAAGAGATAATGCATTAGCTAATATTTGGATACCATCTCCATCATAATCTCCACTTACAACTGTATATATAAATGTCAGTGTTTTTTTATCATCACTTATAGAATTATATATAGCTTTTTTAATAGTTGAGTCTATTTGTAAACCAAGAGTAGGTGTCCCTAAGACCGCTACAGGTACTGAGATATTAATATCTATCGTGATATTTTCATCTTCGCTATAAGTATTATCACTATTTGGAGTTGATGTAAAAGAGATACTTGTTATTTTTGGTTGTGTAGTATCTACTTTATGATTTATATTATCATATAAAATTACGAAAGCTAAATCTAAAGCTGAAGCACTATTGTTAAGAGTATCTTTAATATCTCCACTTAAAGAGTTAGCTACTACACTTATACCATTTGTATCATTATCCCCATTTTGTACTATATAGTTAAAGATAAGTTTATTTGAATTTGAACTATTTATATCTAACTCTTTTTCAACTCCACCTATATTTATCTTGATTTTAGCATCTGTTGAAGTTACATTTTCATTAAAGAGAGCTTCTATTCTAATTGTATCACCGATTGTATAGGTATTGTCATCTCCAGCATTTGAAGTTATGGCTATATTTTGTAAAGATGGAAGTTTTGTATCAACTTGATAATTAGGACTTGTAAAGTTACTATTAGTAAGGAAACCATGTATATCTTCCCAATCTTGTCCAACTGCAATCTTATTAGTATTGTCATATTGAATATTATTAATTGGAGTTAATGTTGTAGTTAAAGTTTTATTAGAGTCGCTCCATACAAAGTTATTTATAGTAGCATTTGGTGTAGTTAAATCTTCAGCTGTAAAAGTAGAAGTATTAATCTCTATATTAAAATTAAATATTACATCAGCTGTTTCCCCTGCAGATAAAGTTGTATCAGTTATATTTATATCTGTGATTTTAAGATTATCTACTACTGTTAAATTAATATCTTTAGTTATCTCATTTCCTGCTTCATCTTTTGCTTTTACAGTTAAAGTTGTGTTTCCTCGTGTCATTGTATAAGGTATATTTGTAAACTCTTTACCACTACTACTTTCTGCATAAGGAGTACTTCCATCATATACACTAACCCAATTAATATTATCATTTGATACTTTTATATGAGTTTTATTATATTTTCTTCCATCATAAAATCTCCATACTTTAATCGATTTTAGTTCATGTAAGCTGCCTAAATCAAGCAATGTATATATATACCCAGTGCTAATGCTTGCATAAGCACTTTTGTTTGTTTTAGAACCATCAGTAATTTTTGAACTATGACTTATACTAATAGATGTATTATCGCTGACTCTATATCCTTTTACTGTTTTACCTATTGCTACATTTACATTGTTTGTATCATATACTTCTATCTCTACTATATGATTATTAGTAGACTTATTTGAACCATCACTGTAAAATCTTACATATCTGTAGTATTTATCTTTAAGTGCAATTGCGCTTTTACTCCAAGTACCATCACTTTGAACACTAGTAGTTCCAAGACTATTAGTTCCAATACTTAAGTCAACTTTTGCTCCCGCTTCACTTGTCCCACTTAAAGTTAAGTTATCAGCTTCATTTCTAGTAATTATCTGATTGTTTGTATGTGAAGTGATAGCTAGGATTGGTGGTGTATGATCTACGACTACAATTTCTGTAGTATCTCCTATAGTTATGCTTAAATCCCCTTGGAAACTTGGAGTTGGACTAATCTTGATATTATAATCTCTTTTATTTGCACTTTTAACTGAACTTACACTACCATTTGTTACAGTTATACCACTAGTAGTAGTTAAATTTACATCTTTATTTAAAGTAGCTGTGATATTAAAATCACCATTCACCACACTTGGAGCTGTGATAGTTACACTTAAATCTCTAGCATCTACATTTGAAGTACTCTGAAGACCACTATATTCTAAGAATAACTCTTTGTTGTTCTTATCCAAAATAGCACCGCTATTAAGAGATAATGCATTAGCTAATATTTGGATACCATCTCCATCATAATCTCCACTTACAACTGTATATATAAATGTCAGTGTTTTTTTATCATCACTTATAGAATTATATATAGCTTTTTTAATAGTTGAGTCTATTTGTAAACCAAGAGTAGGTGTCCCTAAGACCGCTACAGGTACTGAGATATTAATATCTATCGTGATATTTTCATCTTCGCTATAAGTATTATCACTATTTGGAGTTGATGTAAAAGAGATACTTGTTATTTTTGGTTGTGTAGTATCTACTTTATGATTTATATTATCATATAAAATTACGAAAGCTAAATCTAAAGCTGAAGCACTATTGTTAAGAGTATCTTTAATATCTCCACTTAAAGAGTTAGCTACTACACTTATACCATTTGTATCATTATCCCCATTTTGTACTATATAGTTAAAGATAAGTTTATTTGAATTTGAACTATTTATATCTAACTCTTTTTCAACTCCACCTATATTTATCTTTATTTTAGCATCTGTTAAAGTTATATTTTCATTAAAGAGAGCTTCTATTCTAATTGTATCACCGATTGTATAGGTATTGTCATCTCCAGCATTTGAAGTGATGGCTATATTTTGTAAAGATGGAAGTTTTGTATCAACTTCATAATTGATACTTGTAAAGTTACCATTAGCAAATATACCATATATATCTTCCCAATTTTGTCCAACTGCAATTTTATTTGTATTGTCATATTGAATATTATTAATTGGAGTTAATGTTGTAGTTAAAGTTTTATTAGAGTCGCTCCATACAAAGTTATCTATAGTAGCATTTGGTGTAGTTAAATCTTCAGCTGTAAAAGTAAAAGTATTAATCTCTATATTAAAATTAAATATTACATCAGCTGTTTCCCCTGCAGATAAAGTTGTATCAGTTATATTTATATCTGTGATTTTAAGATGATTTACTACTGTTAAATTAATATCTTTAGTTATCTCATTTCCTACTTCATCTGTAGCTTTTACAGTGATAGTAGGATTACTACGATATATTTCCAACTCACTTATACTCAAATATCCATCTCTTACTTTTGTAGCAATTATCTTTTTAATAGATAATCCATTTAGATTAAGGTCATAATACCAATCTTTATCATAACTAGTTTTTGTGATAGTTTTAACTATTTGATCATTAGCATCATAAAAATCCCATTTAACATCTTTTGCATAGTTTCTATTTCCATTACTATTACCACAATATACTCGCATATGGTCTAACAGTGTTGCCTCTTTAAATATAGTTGTAAATGATTTACCAATCTCTTCTCCGAAATCTGTAGCATGAGAGGAATTGTATGTAGTATCTCCATCGAAAATATGTCTAATATCAGCATAATCACTACTAGTAAGAGAAGCCTTAGTTCCAGTATAAGTTTCAACAATATTTTTATTTATATTGGCTACATTAATCAATATATTAAGATTTGATTTTTCCCAATTTCCTGCATTATCAACACTAGTAGTTCCAAGACTATTAGTTCCAATACTCAAGTCAACTTCTGCTCCCGCTTCACTTGTCCCACTTAAAGTTAAGTTAGAAGCTTCATTTCTAGTAATTATCTGATTGTTTGTATGTGAAATGATAGCTAAAGTTGGTGCTATCTTATCTATAGCAATATCTATACTAGCACTTGAATTTTTATTTCCAATCTCAGTGGCAACTAAATTTTCTTTTATTGATACAGATATAGTTTTAGTTTGAGTATCACTTGTATCTATACTAAGAATATATTTTTTATTGTTAACTTTAGTTAATGATAATATAGTCGCATTTGTTATCTTTAACTTTGTTATATCAAAACCTATTACATCTTTGCTAAACTCTAAAATAATATTAAAGTCATCCTTTACAAGTAATTTTGAGGTACTAAATATTGGAACTATTGATGATGTATCTTTAAAGATATTTTGACTTTTACTTAGAGTCCCAACTTGGGCAACTATTGAGATATTTCCATCATCTAAAGATGAGATATCAATATTATCTACACTCCAAATATTATTTATAACTGTAGTAGATTTATTAATAGTTCCTATCTTTAGAGTTAAGTTTGTGCCATCTGGAATATTTTTTGTTTTTCCAGATACCTCAATACTATACTGTTCAAATTGATTGATAATATTATCAGCCATTATCTTTGAATCTATAAAAAGTTGAGCAAATTCATCACTACTTGTATCTATTTCAAATGTTGTGGTTTCAAAATTACTATTTCCTGCCTCATCACTCATAATAACTTTTACATCATAAGTATCATCTTCAAAATAGCTATTTACACCAAGAGTTAAATTCCAAGTACCATCAATTAAGACTGTTGTACTCTTTTTGATACCATTAAACTCTACTAAAATTGCAGCCCCGATTTTTCCAGAACCTGTGATATTTATATCATCATTAAGATCATTTAAAGCAGCTATAGGATCGATAGTTGGCTTTGGCATAGGTTTAGTATTTACTTTTTGAATATATTCTAAATATAAATTTCCTATACCATTGGTATCACTTACTGTGTCTGCTTCTATTACTAAAATTAAATCTCCTTCAAAATCTTCTGGTGGAGTTACAGTTAAGCTATAGCTATCACCACTTCCACTAAAGTTTGATTTTATAGCATTTGAAGATACCTGTATATCATCTATATCAAAGGTACTGCTAGGTGATGATAATTTAAAGGTATATTTAATCTCTTTATTTGTAACCTTATCTTGGTCATCTGTGATAGTTATTGTAACTGGTTTTGTTGCAACTTCATAGTTTTTACTAGTTGTCAATGAAGCATTAAATCCAGCTTTATTAGTCCAAGTATTTTTTAAAGTGATTACATTTGTTGCATCATTTATATTTAGGCTTGGCGTAAAACTTATATATTTTTTATAAGCATTATTTGGATCAGTTTTAAGATCTCCTAAAGTTCCATTTTCTGCAATAATATCATCTTTTGTAAAACTGCTTAAATCTGTATTTGGACTTAAAGTTATAGAGATATTTATATCTTCCTCAAATTTTACAACAGTTTTATCTAAACTAATTTTTGCAGTTGCTTTTATAGATGGTATTAAATCCCTGCTAACTTCGCTTGAAGAGGTTCCATATTTATTTGTAGCATAAAATTTTACTTTAGTATTGGTTTCCATAAATGGATTTAGCCAATCATGGTTTCGTATATTTGAACCATGTCCTCTATAATCTTTTATAGTATCCCAAGTGATTTTATCGTTTGATACTTGTAAAATAATATTTCTAGCTACAAAGTGATAGTTAGTATCCAATGAAACTGATGAGATAGGATACTTATTAAGCAAATCTAAATCAAGATAATACTTTCCTGCTGGAATATAATACATAC
The DNA here is from genome assembly GCA_965242915.1 of Arcobacteraceae bacterium. Taxonomy (GTDB): domain Bacteria; phylum Campylobacterota; class Campylobacteria; order Campylobacterales; family Arcobacteraceae; genus CAJXII01. Next base: position 370,488 of record CBDETN010000028.1, on the reverse strand, counting down.
CTCTTCCATAAAAAGGAAAATCACCTCTTATTCCATTGATAGCACCCGTTGGAGAATAATTATCCCCTAATGATTCTGTATCTATATATATGCTGTTAACTTCTTTAAACAATTTAACCATCTTATTAACCTCTAGCTTCTTACCTTGTGGATCTAAAACTACAAATTCTGTAAGGTGTATAATATCGGGCGATCTGTTAAAATATGCTCTTACATATCTATACTTCTTACTAAAATAAGCTCTAGGGATTATTGCTTCAAATTTACCATTTTTAACCACAAAATCTCCAACTTTTAATTCGCCTACTTTTGCAGTTATTTTTTGACCATCTTCTATATTTGAAACACCTGTTATAAGTACTCCATCATCTACTAAATGTTTTGTATTATTTAAAGGTGTAGTAATACTAATAGTTGGCTTGCTTGTACTAAAAAAGCTACTTCCTGTAGTTTTATTGTTGCTATTTCTAGCTTTATCTTCTACTGCCCCTGCTTCTATTGTAAGACTTATATCTCCATCATAGCTAGTTGGTGCATTTATTGTTATCGTTATAGTTTTCTTATTCTCATTTAAATCTATCTTGTTGATACTTCCTTGATTTATACTAAATTTATTTGTATCTTTTATAGTTATCTCTTCACTTGCTTCTATAGTTACAGTAAAATCCTTATTTTGATTCTTGGGTATTTTAATAGTAAGAGTGGGAACTAATGTATCAACTACAGTATTCTTATCATGAAATAAACCATTAAATTCTGGTTTCACATCACTACCAACAATATTTTTTAATTGTGCAAAATTTAAGTTAAGTGAGCTTTTTACTATACTTGCACCTTGTTTTGCTGTATCTTTATCTTGAACTATATACTTAAAATATAGTTTATTATCTACTATTTTATCATATACCGCTTTTACAAGCTTATCTCCAAGTTCTAAGTTAAGGCTTGGCTTATCCGTAGATATAAAAAGTACTATATTTTCATTAAACTCTAAAATAGCCGTTATTGTATCGCCTGCTTTATAATAAATACTTGGCTTTGTTTCAAAATAGCTATGTTGTATAGTAGATCCTGTAGTACTTACTTTATGATTTTCATCACTAGCTATTGCAACATTGTTTAAAAAGATATTCTCTCCAAAAGAATTAGCAGCTATAGCATTAGAATTTATACTTATCCCATTGGTATCTTTATCACCACTTACAATAAGGTACTCAAAGAGAATTGTATTGTCATTTCCACTTTTATAACTAGCTTCTTTTACCGTCTCATCTAAGGTAAATTTTAATTTAGCATTAGTATTTATTATTGTAATAGCCTTAGTAAATTCTACTTTAAACTCTACTTTATCACCTGTTGTATATGTTTTATCTGCACCTGGATTTGAACTAATACTTATAGAACTAATTGACGTTATGGTACTATCTATTTTAATATTTGTATTTTCAGGTACATTTTCATAACTAATATTTGCATCATTTGTTGATAATAATTTTATAGAACCTTCATTTAAATCAATATCTCCTTTAGGGATGCTCATAGCACTATATAGATCTCCTGCTTGTACTTTATATATAAAATTTAATACTTTTGTATTAATAGCATTTTTAAAAGTAGCCTTTGCTTCAACAGTTGTATCATCTGCTTTATATAAAAGTATTTTTATACTTGGAGTACCTTGTACTGTTACATCTTCTTCAAAAACAACTCTAATATTAATCTCTTCATTTGTTACAAAAGGTATGGTAGGCTCAAAATGAGGTAGTATTATAATAGTATTAATTTTACCTCTTAGGGTATCTATATTAAAAGAGGCACTGCTTGTAATAGCTATTGGTTTATTATCATAGAGATCTGTAAAATCTTTGCCAATAACTATTTTTATATTATCAGCTTTAGTCTCTGCATTTGGAGTAAATATGATACTTTTTTTAAGAAGGTTTATATCTTCTAACGTAAAAGTACCAAATTTCTTTTGACCATCTATATCAATACTATCATTTGTAACACTTATATTCTCTAAGCTAAAACCTTTTACTGCCTCACTTAGGGTTATAGTAGCTGCTAACTTTTTATTTGCTAGAATATTTCTAGTATTTAGTTCAATGCTTACTGTAGGAACCGTGATATCCATATTTACAGTTTTGGTTACTCTAGCTTTATTACCTAATTTATCTTTTACACTTGCATTTATATAAGCTTTTGTAACAGGACTTGCCAAAATCTCAATTTCGCCAAACCAAGGAGTTGATTTTTTAAATACAAATACAACTTCATCAAATACTATATTTGTTTCTATATCATAAGATTTAGATGATACCCCTGTGGAATATTCTTGTTTTCCTTTAAAAATTAGTTGTTTTACAACTTTGTCACCATTTTTAAAAATAATTAAAGAGCCGTTTAATGTTGTCCAAAATGCTGCATAATCTCCTGCATCTTTATGCCAAATAGTAAACCTCGCTTCCTTATATTTCTCATCAAATTTAAATGTTAAACTCTTATCTAATGCATTGTTAATCTTAAATAAATCAGATTTTGATTTTTTCCCATCTATTAAATCATCTATACTCTTATCATCAGGCCATATAAGTCCAGGTGAACTTGAAATCTTAACTAAGCCATTACTTTTAAGTGCAATATTACTTCTTGTAAGTAAATTAACCTTTTTACTCCAAGTTCCATCAGCTTGTACCTCTACATCAAAAATATCATTTACTTTTACTTTTTGTCCAGCTTCAGCATCTGTCGTACCTGATATATTCATATTTTGCATCTCTTTTAAAGTATAAATCTTATCTACTATTGGATTTGTAATGTTAAGTGTAGTTATTTTATCAAATATGATAGTTTTTTCTTGCTTTTTACTTTTTAACCCGCTTGTATCTGTAAATGCTGCTGCTTCAAAAATTACTTTTATATCTTGATTTTTTTCATTACTTTTAGTATCTGCTTTTAAAGTCATTTTTAAAGTTGCAGATTTTTTATCCTTTGCAAGCTTGAATTCACTTACATCAAAAAGAGCAGAAACGCTAATCTTACTCTTATCTATACTGCTCAACTCTTTTGAACTGCTTACTGTTATTGTGAAATCTTTATTTACTTTTTTAGGAGCATTAATTACAAGAGTTGGTTTAATACCATCAATTTTTGTATTATTACTTTTAAAAAGGTGCTTTAAAGTTACATTTTTACCATTTGTGGTACTTTTTAAAGTTGTACCACTTTTTAAAATTAAAGAATTTTTTATGAGGTTAAACCCACTAATTGAGCTATCATTTTCTACAATAGTATAAGTAAATATTAACTTATTAGCCTCTTGTGAGAAAAACGCCATACTTATATCTTTTGACCCAATTTTTGCTTTTAGAGAAATACCTGTTCCTTCTAAGGTAACATTTGAGTTAAAAGTAAAGCTTGCTTTTAGAGTATCTCCTACAATTGCTGTTTCATTTAAACCTGATTTTGTTGCACTTAGAGTTATATCTTTTATATAAGGAGTCAATGAGTTTACAGTTTGTCCTTTTATATTTGATACTTGAGCATTATATAAAAGAACGCTATCATTAGAACTTTTGATCGTACCTTCAGCTAAAAGAATAGCATTTTTTGATATAGATATACCATCTGCATCAAAAGAATTATCTTCAACTGTATATGTGAAATTTATAATCTTAGTACCGCTTCCATCTTTATATATAGCTTTAACTATTTTATCGCCTACTACTAAGCTTAAAGTTGGAGCATTTGTTACTGTTACACCGCCACTAAATGTCACTTTGAAGTTAATCTTCTCATCTTTTACATATGAACCTTTAGCAGGATTTGATGTAACACTAATAGAATCGATTCCAGCTTTAGTTGTATCTACTTTATGATTTGTATTTTTTTCTATTGCCTCAAAAGTATTATTTGTATTTAAAAGAGTTATTTTATCTTTTATATTACTATTAGAATCTAACTTTATATCAGCATTTATTGAGATACCATTTGCACTATCACCATTTTTTATACTGTATGCAAAAAACAATATTTTTGTACCATTCCCACTTATATATTTTGCCTTTTTAGATACACTATCTAGGTTGATATTTAAGTAAGGAGTTCCTGTAACTTCTACAGCTTTACTAAAAATAACGCTTATTTTTACACTCTCTCCTATATGATATGGATCACTTGAAACTAGATGTGAAGCAAAACTTACTTGTTTTACTTCTGTATATTTTGTAATAACTTTATAATTCGTACTTGTATATCCACTACCACTCAAACCATTAATATCTTTCCAATTAACGCCTATTTCAATTGTATTTGTTATATCTTCTATATCTGGTTTTGGTGTTAAAGTTGCAGTTAATGTTTTATTAGAGTTGCTCCAGATAAAATCAGTTAAATCAACATTTGTTGCATTTATATCTTCTTCTGTAAATGTAGAAGTATCAATACTATTATCAAAATCAACTGTAACTTGTGTAGTTGCTCCTGATATTAAAGTATCATTATCGATATTTATAGAAGTTATTTGTGGGTTTTTTTTAATATTTAAAGTTAAAGTTATAGAGTTTTCATTCCCTAATTTATTTTTGATATTTGCAGTTAAAGTTGTGTTTCCTTGTATTATCATTCTATAAGGTATAGTTTTAAACTCTTTACCACTACTACTTTCTGCATAAGGAGTACTTCCATCATATACACTATGCCAATTAACATTATCATTTGATACTTTTATATGAGTTTTATTGTATTTTCTTCCATCAAAATATCTCCATACTTTAATCGATTTTAGTTCATGTAAGCTGCCTAAATCAAGCAATGTATATGTATATCCAGTGCTAATGTCTGCATAAGCACTTTTGTTTTTAAAAGAACCATCAGTAATTCTTGAACTATTTTTTATAATAATAGATGTATTATCACTAACTTTATATCCTGTTACTGTTTTACCACTTGCTACATTTACATTGTCTGTATCATATACTTCTATCTCTACTACATGATTACCAGTATTCGAACTTGAACCATCACTGTAAACTCTTACATATCTGTAGTATTTATCTTTAAGTGCAATTTCGCTTTTACTCCAAGTACCATCTGTAACAAGAGCTGTTCCTAGTATTGAATCTCCTATATTTAAGCTTACGCTTTGTCCATCTTCTGCATTAGTTGTTCCTTCTAACGTTAAGTTTGAAGCTTCACTTTCATCAATAAATTGACCTTCTTTATGTGAGGTTATAGTAATTGTTGGTTTCTTAGAATTAAAGTTATGTGTATATAAATCTTTTTCCTTATTTCCATTTCCTGCAATACTTTCTACAGCATTTTTGTTTAAAATGATTTTTAAAGTACCTTCGTCATCATCTTTGGGTTTAAAGGTAACAGTATAAATTTTACTTGTCGGGTTATAAACATTTGATATCAAATCTACATTTTTTAATATAAAATTATCTTTCATTGGAAGTTTCATAGGTGTTACAAATGTATCAAATTTAAAACTAATCTTAAATTCATTTTCATTAAGTAAAGAGGTTGTAGGAATAATAAGCTCAGATATTGTAGGACTAAGTGTATCTTTTAATATTTTATCATTATAAGTTAGAGTTTTTATATTACCATTTTTAGAAGCTTTAATCACTAAAGTAAGTGCACCTTCAGGCAATGAACTTATATTAATTCCTTTAGTAGCCCATTTTCCATCATCATTTACATTGGCATCTACTTTGTCAAGTGTAGCAATTGTCACTTCTACTTTCCTACCGTTAGTAGTACCACTTATAATAACTCTTTCCTCTTCAGCTTTAGAGATAATACCATCTTCCATAATAGGAAAAGTTACCTCAAGAGTTACCTCTCTTGTATCAACTTTAATACTTTTAGAAACTAGTTTCTTTTCATCATCAAGTTTATTTCCTTCACTACTAAGCTTATTTCCTGCTTTATCTTCTATATCTAGATTAATACTTACAGTAATAGCTTTTGTGCTATTATCATTTGCTATTACAGCTAAAGTCCACTTTTTATCAGTAATTACTGATTTAAAAGTAGATTTTTCTCCATTTTGTACAGTAATATCATTCGCAGTAAAACTCTTTATTTCTTCGCTAAAAGAAAATGTAAAAGTTACGGTATTATCAGTTTTGTTTAATGTATCCACACTCTTATCATTAGTAATTGTAACTGTTGGTTTAGTCGTATCTATTTTAAGAGTTTTTTTGCTCTTAAGACTCTCCGTACCAAAAACAGTAGTAGTATATGCTACTACCTCTGATGATGTTCCATTGCTAGGAAGTTCTGTTACCTCATATTTTACACTCCATTTTCCATCTGAACCTACATTTTTAACTGTTTTTGAAATATCATTATAAGTAACGGTTACTTTTATATCAGGTGTAGCAGTTCCTGTAATATTTACAGCACTTTTACTCTCAAGGGAATTTATAATATCATCATCTGCAATAGTATTTACAGTAGGAGCATCTGGTACTAAAGTTGCATCAATTATAGAGATATTTACATTTGCGGTGTTGTCATCTTCCCCATTAGTCATGGTATAAGTAAAAGAAATAGTTCCTGTGTCTGTAGAAGTGTTTGTATATTTTATCTTATTGTCATCTATAATTTCAGCTGTACCAATATTGGGTACTGTTACACTTTTAATAGTTAAATCTTTGTTATCTATCCCTTTATCATCATTAGCAAGAACATCTATAATTATAGAGTTCTCGGTATTTTTCATAGTTTTTTTGTCATCTTTAGCTGTAATTTCAGGAGTATTAGTAACTAAAATAGTTAAATTGACATCATCACTATCACCTTTATCATTTGTAGCATATATTTGTAAAGTGTATTTATGGTCATTATTTACTGAATAGTTAATATGACTATTTAATACTATTTTTACAGCACCATTATTATCAATAATAAAATTAGCATCACTATTTCTTATACTAAAGCTATTTATTGTATTTTCATCACTATTAGCCCCATTAGTTTTAATTGTATCTATTATTGTATCTTGTAAAATATCTTCACTTATAGTTGCTTGCGCAGGATTAGCTAAAACTGGTTTAGTATCTACTATATTATTAACTTGGATATCTATTGTTTGTGTAGCAATATTTCCAGCTGTATCTTTTGCCTCAATATTCAAACTATAGCTTTGTTTAGTCTCATAATCTAAAGTTTTAGCCAATGTTAATTTACCTTTAGTATCAATACTAAAATTGGCATCATTTATACTATAAGTGATATTACTATCACTATCACTTACATTTGATTGATAAACTACAGTATCGATAACTGCATTTTCATTAATAGCTGCACTTGTATTACTAAGCCAAACTGGTGCTGTGTTATCAACTATTAAATTTTCAACTGTTTGTCCTGCCGCAGTTATAAAGTTAAAGTTTCTATCCTCTAAGCCTTTTTGTTTAATTATTGCATCAGTTACTATAGAAGAGGCTTGTACCTGGATATTATTTCCACTTCCTGTAATAATATCAATATCTATTCCATCATCTTTTAAAATTACACCTAGAGGTAGATCAAAAGTACTCTTTCCTGCATTATTTGCAAATACAATTGTCATTGTTCCGGCAGTTGTAATATTTATATCTTTATTAAATTTAAGCTTTGCTGCTACTGTTATCCCGCCCTTTACCTTTGTAGAGATTTCCACAGTAATACTATCTACTCTTGGTCTTGATAAAACATTTAATCTAAATTTTTTCTTGATAATATTTCCATGGCTATCTTTTGCATATATATCAATTTTAAAAATTTTTGACTTATTAAGTGTTGGTGTCCCCCTAAAAATACCATCATCATCAAGACTAATCCCTTCGGGTAACTCTCCATCATAACTATATGTTAATTTGTCTCCATCTGGGTCTTTAAAATAGCGATTTAAATCATATCTATTGGTTTGTCTATTTACAAATATATCTTCACTTTTAAGTGTAGAAGTTGTTTGTTGATTTGTTTTACTAGTTAATAAAAATTTATTTGAACCAATATTAAGCATAACACTTCTTGTATTATTAAAATCTCCACTATTTTTAAGCGTTACTTTTATAGTTGAGCCATTTGATACATAAGCTATATCATTTCCATTTTTATCTTTGGCTTCAAAAGTGGCAAATTCATTTTTTAGTACAATAGGTATTTTAGTGTTGATATTATTAACAGTTACAAAAAATTCTGTTTTTCCACCTCTTTTTTGATTTGTTATATTTGTAATTCCACTAAGAGTTGCATTTATATCATATGATAGTTGTTGCCTAGCAGTATATTTTAAATCATTTGTTACATTAGAATCGATACCATTTTGGATATCTGTATTGTCTAAAGCACTTTGTATATCATCAGATAGTTTATCTGCTATACCATCTTTAATATCATCATAAACAGCATCTATTTGAGCTCTAACATTTGAAGCATTACTATCTGACAGCTTAGCAAATACGGCTAATAAGATACCATATTTACCTTCATCCCCATCAGATACTTTAATCTTCTCTTTACCTGTTCTATCAAGGATTTTAGCTCTAACTTTTGTAGGGTTAAAATCGCTGCCTGTTAAAATTCTTGCTATATTTTTATTCACATCTTCTATTATACTTATTTTATTCGCAAGTTTAGAAGCATTAGTCTCCATACTTAATAACTTTTGAGCAGATATATCAGTAACAGGGGTAACATTTACCATTCTATCAGTTACTGTTATAGATGAGATAGCTTCTAACTTTAAAGTTGATGAGTTTTGTTCTACACCCGATACTTCATCTATATAAGTTCCACCACTAGCAACTATTCTTACTGCACCAGTATAATTACCAATATCTAAAGAATAATCCCCTTTAGCATCAGTTTTAGTTGTACCTAATACTTCATTTGTATCAAGTCTATAAATTGTAACTGTGGCATTATCAATTGGAGCTTTTGCAACATTACCATTTATGGCTGAAGAAGAAGATGAAGAAGATGAAGAAGATGAAGAAGATGAAGAATCTAAAGATCCTCCTCCGCCGCCACATCCAGTAACCATCATTGTAATTAAACCTATAGCTATTAGCTTTATATAAATTTGCTTTGTTTTTTTCATCTTTGTCTCCTCCTATAATATATTAATCAACTTTTATTACTAAAACAGAATAAAAGTTGTATATATTATTTATGTTTGTATTAAATTTAATTTGTTAAATTTTTTTACAATTCACAGTTAATTACATCATTAAATAATCTTCATTTCCTTGTGAATAAAGTGATTTTTATATCACCTAAGAAAGCGTATTATTTTGATTGTATAAACTCACCTATTTAGGAAGCTATGGAAGTGTTTTATCTCTTACCATCCATAATAGGAGGCTGTGAGCATAAATCAAAAATTAAGATTAAGGATGTGTTATATTTTTTGTAGGAATTGATATTGCTAAAGCTTTTAGTGTTTGTAGTGTAATTGATGATAAAGAAGAGATGATTATTAAACCATTCCCTTTTAACTCATCTATTGATGGATTTAAAAAACTAATCAATAATATTGTATCACTTAATTGCGATACTAGAGATATTATAATTGGTATGGAAGCTACAGGACTTTTATTTGAAAATCTTTATAGATACCTAATAGAGTTAAACTATAATGTGATATTATTAAATCCATATCAAACTGCACAATATAGGAATATGGTTACAATGAAGTATGTTAAAAATATTTGATAAACCAATTAGTTCAAATGAAGTTACTAAAGAAGATGAAGATTATATCTCATCTGTATTAGATAATCTTAGAACAATCCCTAGTGTATCAGACAAAACATTATTAGCAGTACTTGCTGAATGTGGTAACATTGATAGATTTAAAGATGCTAAGTCTTTGATTGGTTATCTTGGACTTTATCCAACACAAGAACAATCAGGTAATACTCTAAAATATTGTCATTTAGCTAAAAGAGGTGCTAAGTATGCTAAAAAAGCATTATATCTAGCCTCAGTTGCAGCTGTACAACATAATAGTGAATTAAAACAAATCTTTAGAAATCATGTAGCCTCAGGTCGTGCAAAAAAAGAAACTTTAATAATAGTTGCTAGAAAACTAGCATATATTATTTGGGCGATTTATAACCATAATAAACCTTATGATCCAACTCGTGTATTTGTAGCACATCCTTAATCTTAATTTAGATGTAATTAACAGTAAGTTGTAAAAAAACTCAAACAAATAATTTAATACTATAAATTGGCATATTATTTAAAACAGCCAATACCATTTTACTTGTTTACGATGAAATAAATTTCATCTTCAAAATACTATTTTTCATAGTACTTTAAAGATAAAACCTAAAAGTATGCACTTTTTAAATTTTACCTTTCATTTAAGCTATTCTTTAATAGGAAGGCTTTTTATCTTAATCTATTTATAATCAAATGGATTTTGTGAAGCAGCCATTATATCTTTTTTTTCATTTTTTAGCAAATATTTTTCAACAAGTCCCATAACTAAAGGGCTAAAGTGCTGTTCACTTTCATAGTATCCAATGTCAATTAATCCAATATTTCTACTTTGAGCTTCCATAGCATCATGATATTTGATATCACCTGTTAAAAAACAATCCGCATCTATTGATGAAATTAAACTCATTTCTTTCATTAAGCCTTTTTATCTAAACTAAATAAAGCTTATTATAGTATGTTTTAATATTAATATAAGTATATTAAACATATAATAGTATGTTTAAAGGAGCAATATGAATGTAGATTTAAAAACACCATATGAAATTATAGAAAAACTTGCAGATACTATAGAAAAAACAAGAAAAAGAAAGAAAATAAGACAAAAAGATTTGCGTGAAAAAAGTGGAGTTTCTATTGCTACATATCAAAAATTTATATATAAAAAAAATATAAGTATTTCTAGTTTAATAAAAATTATGTACTATTTAAACATGATGAATAATTTAGAAAATTTTATTAAATATGAAGAAATCATCACATTGGATGATATTAGAGATAAACAAAAAAAGAAAAAGCTTCCAGAACGAATTAGGATAAAAAATGAAGCATAAAAAAATATTAGAAGTTGAAGCATATATTTATAATATACATATAGGTACATTGATTTTACATAATAATCAAATTTATTTTAACTTTGCTGCTGAATTCAAATATTCAAATATTCAAATATCTCCATTAAAACTTGATATATATAATACAGAAGAAATTTATATTAATAATGATAGTAAAATTTATCAAGGTATGCCAGGAATATTTTTTGATTCATTGCCAGATAAATTTGGAATGAGTTTTATAGATAGACATTTTGAATCAAAAGGTTACAATGTAAAAGATATTACTTTATTAGACCGTTTATCTTTTATAGGAGATAGAGGAATGGGTGCAATTGAATATGAACCAAAATTAGAACAAGACAAATGTAAACAAATCAATGAAGTATTGGTTGCGAAAGATTTATATGAAAATATGCAAAATATTTTATTAAATAAAAAAGAAAACTATTTAATTAAAGATTTAATGGAGGTTTTATACAATGCTTCCCCTCTTGGTGGTGGTCGTCCCAAGTTATTAATATCATTTAATAAAAATACACAAGAGATAAAAACAAATAATAAAAATTTAGATACAGGATTTACTAGACATATAATTAAATTTGATGAATCTTACTATGAAAATGAGAGTATTGAATTAACTAAGTTTGAATATGTATATATGAAAATGGCACAAGATTGTGGTATAAATATTCCAAGTATTACTCTTTATGAAGAATTTGAACTAAACCATCTAATAATTGAACGATTTGATAGAGATAAATATGACAATAAAATACATATAGCTACTGCTGCTGCTTTGCTACATAAAGATATAAATATACCACAAGTTATGTCATATGAAGAACTTTTTGTAGCTACCAATAAGATATGTCAGAAACAATCATCAATAGAGCAACAATTTAAAAAAATGATATTTAATACTTTAATGTTTAATGTTGATGATCATGCTAAAAACTTTTCTTTTATAATGAGCCAAAATGGTGATTGGGATTTAACACCTGCTTATGATATTACATATTCATATGGAGCGGTTAAAGAGCATTTAACTACAATCAATGGTAAAAGTAAAGATTTTAAATTACAAGATTATCTTGATATTGCAACGAAAAATTTAATTAGTGAACAATTTTCATTGAAAATAATTGAACAAATATTAACTGTATGTAAAAACTTTGAATATAGAGCAAAAAACATTAATCTTTCAGATGATAATATTGATAAATGTTTATTAAATATCAATCCTCAATTAAATTTAATTAAACAAGAACTTTATTTAAAAGTAAAGTTAAAATGATTAATAACTAACTTAATCAATACACTTCTTTTCTTAGATTATTATGCAACTGTAAAACTTGAAGTTAGTTTAAGTATATATTAATATAAGGATTATAAATGAAATATATAAATAGAGCAATTATGAATGATTTGCAAGATTATTTAAAATATTTTCCAGTACTACTTATAAGTGGAGTAAGACAGGTTGGTAAATATACTTTAGCTCTTCATTTAAAAATTGATAATTATATTACTCTTGATGATATTAATATGTATGAGATGGCTAAAAATAATCCAAAAGGTTTTATAGAAAATCTTGATAAAATTCAACGATTACCACAATTAATGATAACTATCAAAGAGTTTATTGATAAAAATGAACTTCAGAAAGAATGTGGACTTGATAATAAAACATTTGATAGTTATTTTAATGTCTTAGAGCATACATATCAAGTTCATAAATTAAAACCATCTTTTAAAAATGAGCTTAAAAGAGTTATTAAATCTCCTAAAATATATGCAACAGATACTGGTATATTATCTTATTTATTAAGAATTGTATCAGTATCAGAATATGAAGCTTCACACTATAAGGGTGATATTTTGGAAACATTTGTTTATAATGAACTTATAAAATCAAAAACATACGCTTCTAATAATGCGGATCTTTATTATTATAGAACAAGTGACAAAAAAGAGATAGATTTTATTTTAGAATTTTCTTCAAAAGTTGTAGCTATTGAAATTAAATCTTCCAAAAGTGTAAATAAAAGTGATCTCAAACATATTTATCATTTAGCAAGTGAGATACCAAATGAATTTGACAAGGGAATTATATTTTATAATGGAGAGCAAGTATTAAAAATTGATGATAAAATGTATGCCATACCATTAGGATTTCTAGCATAATTTTTTATCACTTAGTCTTGAAGTCATAAATTTGACTTCAAGACTTTTTATTATCATTGATTTATCTTATGGTTTAAATCTAAAGATTAAAGTTGTTTCCCCTAATATATTATTAGTACCATTTACATCATATAGCTTCTCAAATTCTGTTGTATTCATAGATACCTTTCCCCCATCTAGTGGCAAATCTATATTAAGAGCATATATTTTGATTTGGTAGGTATGTTCCGCTGGCGGCCATGGTCCTACATATCGATTTGAAGGTACTCCATCTCCTTGAGCTGTTCGTTGTTTTATATCACCATCAGCATTTAAATATCCAGCACTCCAACCCTCATCCAATGAAGTTATAGCTGCAGGGATATTAAATACATTCCAATGTATCCAACCATTTCCTTGCCCTGCTGAAATATCATCCATAATAATTGCATAGCTTACTGTTCCACTAGGTACCACTCCCCATCTAAGATGTGGCGATGTATTAGTTCTATTTGACCATTCTTCAAATTGTCCACCTGAACTATCAAAAGCATATTTAACATCTAACATTGCATTATTTTCTACGCTATCACTAAGAAGTGTAAAGCCATTAACTACTGTTAAATTAATATCTTTAGTTATCTCATTTCCTGCTTCATCTGTAGCTTTTGCAGTTAAAGTTGTGCTTCCTTGTATCATTGTTGCATAAGGTATAGTTCTAAACTCTCCACCTACACTCCATTCTACATAAGGAGTTCCATCATATAGACGAACCCAATTAATATTATCATTTGATACTTTTATATAAGTTTTATTATATTTTCTTCCATCATAATATCTCCATACTTTAATCGATTCTAGTTCATGTAAGCTGCCTAAATCAAGAAATACATATATATACCCACTGCCCATGTCTGCATAATTCTTTTTGTCGTCTTTAGTACCATCAGTAATCCTTGAACTATTACCTATACTAATAGGTGTATTATCGCTAACGTTATATCCTTTTACTGTTTTACCTCTTGCTACATTTTCATTTTTTGTATCATATACTTCTACCTCTACTATATGATTATTAATAGACTTATTTGAACCATCACTGTAAAATCTTACATATCTGTAGTATTTATCTTTAAGTGCAATTCCACTTTTACTCCAAGTACCATCACTTTTAACTGTAGTAGTTCCAAGACTATTAGTTCCAACACTCAAATCAACTTTTGCTCCCGCTTCACTTGTCCCACTTAAAGTTAAGTCAGCAGCTTCATTTCTACTAATCATTTGATTATTTGTATGTGAAGTGATAGCTAGGATTTGTGGTGTTGTATCATATTGGATAGTTACACTAACAGGACTATCATTTTTATTGCCAGCTTGATCTTCTATAACATCTGATGCAAAGGATATAACTATATTACCATCTTGTGTATTATCACCAATTTCGAATCTAATAGTAAATGATTGATTATCATCACTCACATATCCAGTCATCTGTACATTATTATCAGCACTTATATAAGTAGAATCTAGATTTTTTATTAGCTCATTTGCTTTAACTGTGATATTAAAATTACCATTAACTGCAGTTGGATACTGAGTGATAATAAAAGTTGGTTTTATTGCATCTACTTTATGCTTTGTATCATCATCTAGCTCTATATCATAATATTCAATATTTGCATTTTCTCCACTGCTAGTTCTAACCGTAGTGGTATTTAATGTAATATCACTTTTTGGTACACTAATACCATCATTATCTAGATCAGCTTCTTGAACTTTATAGGTAAATATCATATTTGAACCACTAGATGAATTAAGATAAGCATACTTCCCAATTCCACCTACATTAATGATGATATATGGTTTATTATTAGTATCTACATTAGCTACTGTTATATTTTTCGAAAATTCTACAGTGATATTTATATCGTTACCTATAACATAATATACTCCTCCATTAGATGGTGTTGATGTGATATTCAGGCTTTTGATCCCTGCCTTAGCTGTTGACACTTGATGTGAAACTGCATTATTAATAGCTGAAAAAGACAGATTATCTTCACTTAGATTACTACCAGAAAGGCTTTCAATAGTACCTTTAATGCTATTAGCTACCACACTTATACCATTTGTATCTTCGTCTCCATCTTGTACTATATAGCTAAATCTAACTACTTTACCTACTACATCTTTTAAAGTTGCAATTCTAATAGTGTTTCCAACTTTTATTGAGATATTCGTATCTTCTGAAACTGTTACATTTTCATCAAATAGAGCTGTTATAATTATCTCATCACCAAATTGGTATATATTGTCTATACCAGCATTTGAAGTGATGGCTATATTTTGTAAAAATGAAGATATTGTATCAACTTGATAATTAGGACTTGTAAAGTTACCATTGGCAGATATACCATGTATATCTTCCCAATTTTGTCCAACTGCAATCTTATTAGTATTGTCATATTGGATATTATTCATTGGTGTTAAAGTTGTAGTTAACGTTTTATTAGAGTTGCTCCATACAAAGTTATCTATAGTAGCATTTGGTGTAGTTAAATCTTCAGCTGTAAAAGTAGAAGTATTAATCTCTCTATTAAAACTAAATATTACATTAGCTGTTTCCCCTGCAAATAAAATTGTATCAGTTATATTTATATCTGTGATTTTAAGATTATCTACTACTGTTAAATTAATATCTTTAGTTATCTCATTTCCTAATTCATCTGTAGCTTTTACAGTTAAAGTTGTGTTTCCTCGTATCATTTTATAAGGTATAGTTTTAAACTCTTTACCTACACTCCATTCTCCATAAGGAGTGCTTCCATCATATACACTAAGCCAATTAATATTATCATTTGATACTTTTATATGAGTTTTATTATATTTTCTTCCATCATAAAATCTCCATACTTTAATCGATTTTAGTTCATGTAAGCTGCCTAAATCAAGTAATGCATATATATACCCAGCGCCAAAGTCTGCATAAGAACTTTTGTATTTTTTAGAACCATCAGTAATTTTTGAACTATTACTTATACTAATAGATGTATTATCGCTGACTCTATATCCTTTTACTGTTTTACCTATTGCTACATTTACATTGTTTGTATCATATACTTCTATCTCTACTATATGATTACCAGTATTCGTACTTGAACCATCACTGTAAACTCTTACATATCTGTAGTATTTATCTTTAAGTGCAATTGCGCTTTTACTCCAAGTACCATCACTTTGAACACTAGTAGTTCCAAGACTATTAGTTCCAATACTCAAGTCAACTTTTGCTCCCGCTTCACTTGTCCCACTTAAAGTTAAGTTAGCAGCTTCATTTCTACTAATCATTTGATTATTTGTATGTGAAGTGATAGCTAGGATTGGTGGTGTATGATCTACGACTACAATTTCTGTAGTATCTCCTATAGTTATGCTTAAATCCCCTTGGAAACTTGGAGTTGGACTAATCTTGATATTATAATCTCTTTTATTTGCACTTTTAACTGAACTTACACTACCATTTGTTACAGTTATACCACTAGTAGCAGTTAAAGTTACTTCTTTATTTAAAGTAGCTGTGATATTAAAATCACCATTCACCACACTTGGAGCTGTGATAACTGCACTTAAACTTTTAGCATCTACATTTGAAGTACTATTAAGACCACTATAATTTAATAATAACTCTTTATTGTTCTCATCTAAAATAGCACCGTCATTAAGAGATAATGCATTAGCTAATATTTGGATACCATCTCCATCATAATCTCCACTTACAACTGTATATACAAATGTCAGTGTTTTTTTATCATCACTTATAGAATTATATATAGCTTTTTTAATAGTTGAGTCTATTTGTAAACCAAGAGTAGGTGTCCCCAAGACCGCTACAGGTACTGAGATATTAATATCTATCGTGATATTTTCATCTTCGCTATAAGTATCATCACTATTTGGAGTTGACGTAAAAGAGATACTTGTTATCTTTGGTTGTGTAGTATCTACTTTATGATTTACATTATCATATAAAATTGCGAAAGTTAAAGCTGAAGCACTATTGTTAAAATTATCTTTAATATCTCCACTTAAAGAGTTAGCTACTACACTTATACCATTTGTATCATTATCCCCATTTTGTACTATATAGTTAAAGATAAGTTTATTTGCAGTTGATGTATTTATATCTAACTCTTTTTCAACTCCACCAATATTTATCTTGATTTTAGCATCAGATGAAGTTACATTTTCATTAAATGTGGCTTCAAGGATTATTGTATCACCGATTGTATAGGTATTGTCATCTCCAGCATCTGAAGTGATAGCTATATTTTGTAAAGATGGAAGTTTTGTATCAACTTGATAATTAGGACTTGTAAAGTTATCATTGACAGATATACCATGTATATCTTCCCAATCTTGTCCAACTGCAATTTTATTTGTATTGTCATATTCAATATTATTCATTGGAGTTAACGTTGCAGTTAACGTTTTATTAGAATTACTCCATACAAAGTTATCTATAGTAGCATTTGGTGTAGTTAAATCTTCAGCTGTAAAAGTAAAAGTATTAATCTCTATATTAAAATTAAATATTACATCAACTGTTTCCCCTGCAGATAAAGTTGTATCAGTTATATTTATATCTGTGATTTTAAGATGATCTACTACTGTTAAATTAATATCTTTAGTTATCTCATTTCCTAATTCATCTGTAGCTTTTACAGTGATAGTAGAATTACTACGATATATTTCCAACTCACTTATACTAAAATATGAATTTGTTAATTTTGTAGCAATTATCTTTTTAATAGATAATCCATTTAGATTAAGGTCATAATACCAATCTTTATCATAACTAGTTTTTGTGATAGTTTTAACTATTTGATCATTAGCATCATAAAAATCCCATTTAACATCTTTTGCATAGTTTCTATTTTTACTACTATTACCACAATATACTCGCATATAATCTAACGGTGTTGCCTCTTTAAATATAGTTGCAAATGATGCATCAATCCCTTTTCCGAAATCTGTAGCATGAGCGGAACTGTATTCAGTCTCTCCATCAAAAATATGTCTAATATCATGGTAATGTTCACTGATAAGATAAGCATTACCAGTTCCAATATAAGTTTCAACAATATTTTTATTTATATTGGCTACATTTTCACCATCACTTTCACCATCACTTTCCCCATCACTTTCCCATGTAATAAGATTAATACGATATATTTCCAACTCACTTATACTAAAATATGAATTTGTTAATTTTGTAGCAATTATCTTTTTAATAGATAATCCATTTAGATTAAGGTCATAATACCAATCTTTATCATAACTAGTTTTTGTGATAGTTTTAACTATTTGATCATTAGCATCATAAAAATCCCATTTAACATCTTTTGCATAGTTTCTATTTTTACTACTATTACCACAATATACTCTCATATGGTGTAACGGTGTTTCCTCTTTAAATATAGTTGTAAATGATGCACCAATCCCTTTTCCGAAACCTGTAGCATGAGAGGCACTGTATTCAGTATTTCCATCAAAAATATGTGTAATATCCTCATAATGATTACTGGTAATAAAAACATCAGTTCCAGTATAAGTTTCAACAATATTTTTATTTATATTGGCTACATTAAACAATATATTAAGAGTTGATTTTTCCCAATTTCCTGTATTATCAACACTAGTAGTTCCAACACTAGTAGTTCCAACACTAGTAGTTCCAACACTCAAGTCAACTTTTGCTCCTGCTTCACTTGTCCCACTTAAAGTTAAGTTAGCAGCTTCATTTCTACTAATTATCTGATTGTTTGTATGTGAAGTGATAGCTAAAGTTGGAGCTATCTTATCTATAGCAATATCTATACTAGCGCTTGAATTTTTATTTCCAATCTCAGTGGCAACTGAATTTTCTTTTATTGATACAGATATAGTTTGAGTTTGAGTATCACTTGTATCTATACTAAGAATATATTTTTTATTATTAACTTTAGTTAATGATAATATAGTCGCATTTTTTATCTCTAAATCTACTAAATCTAAACCTTTTATATCTTTATTAAACTCTAAAATAATATTAAAGTCATCCTTTACAAGTAATTTTGAGGTACTAAAAGTTGGAACTATCACAGATACATCTTTAAAGATATTTTGACTTTTACTTAGAGTCCCAACTTGGGCAACTATTGAGATATTTCCATCAGCTAAAGATGAGATATCAATATTATCTACACTCCAAATATTATTTATAACTGTAGTAGATTTAGTAATAGTTCCTATCTGTAGAGTTAAGTTTGTGTCATTTTTAATATTTTTTGTTTTTCCAGATACCTTAATACTATACTGTTCAAATTGATTGATAATATTATCAGCCATAATATTTGAATCTATAAAAAGTTGAGCGGAAATATCACTACTTGTATCTATTTTAAGTGTTGTGGTTTCAAAATTACTATTTCCTGCCTCATCACTCATAATAACTTTTACATCATAAGTATCATCTTCAAAATAGCTATTTACACCAAGAGTTAAATTCCAAGTACCATCAATTAAGACTGTTGTACTCTTTTTGATACCATTAAACTCTACTAAAATTGCAGCCCCGATTTTTCCAGAACCTGTGATATTTATATCATCATTAAGATCATTTAAAGCAGCTATAGGATCGATAGTTGGCTTTGGCATAGGTTTAGTATTTACTTTTTGAATATATTCTAAATATAAATTTCCTATACCATTGGTATCACTTACTGTGTCTGCTTCTATTACTAAAATTAAATCTCCTTCAAAATCTTCTGGTGGAGTTACAGTTAAGCTATAGCTATCACCACTTCCACTAAAGTTTGATTTTACAGCAGTAGCAGGAACTATATCTATATCCCCTATAGTAAAGTCAGTACTAGGAGATGATAATTTAAAGGTATATTTAATCTTTTTATTTGTAACCTTATCTTGGTCATCTGTGATATTTATCATCATTGGCTTAGTTGCCACTGTATAGTTTTTACTAGTTGTCTGTGAAGCATTAAATCCAGCTTTATTTGTCCAACTATTTTTTAAAGTGATTACATTTGTTGTATCATTTATATTTATATTTGGTGTAAAATTTATATATTTTTTATAATCATTATTTGGGTCAGTTTGCAGAGTACCTAAAGTTCCATTTGGTGCAATAATATCATCTTTTCCAAAACTGTTTAAATCTGTATTTGGACTTAAAGTTATAGAGATATTTATATCTTCGCCAAATTTTACAACAGTTTTATCTAAACTAATTTTTGCACTTGCTTTTAGAGATGGTATTAAATCCCTGCTAACTTCTTCTGAAGTGCTTCCATATTTATTTGTAGCATAAAATTTTACTTTAGTATTGGTTTCCATAAATGGATTTAGCCAATCATGGTTTCGTATATTTGAACCATGTCCTCTATAATCTTTTATAGTATCCCAAGTGATTTTATCGTTTGATACTTGTATAATAATATTTCTAGCCTCGATCCAACCAGTATCCAATGAAACTGATGAGATAAGATACTCATTAAACAAATCTAAATCAAGATAATACTCTCCTGCCGGAAAAGGCTCCATACCTTTTCCATATTTAACATCAGTACCTCTTATTCCATTGATAACACCCGTTGTAGAATAACCATCCCCTAACGAGTCTGTATCTATATATGTGCTATTAACTTCTTTAAACAATTTAACCATCTTATTAACCTCTAGCTTCTTACCTTGTGGATCTAAAACTACAAATTCTGTAAGATTTATAACACCGGACGATCTGTTAAAATATGCTCTTACATATCTATACTTTTTAGAGAAATAAGCTCTAGGAATTGTGGCATTAAATTCACCATTTTTAACCTCAAATTCTCCAACTATCATATCATCTACTTTTGCAGTTATTTTTTGACCATCTTCAATATTTGAAATACCTGTTATAAGTACTCCATTTTCAACTAAATGTTTTGAATTATTAGTAGGTGTATCAATAGTAATAGTTGGTTTTGGTGTTTTATAAAATATAATAGTTACATTTTGTTCTTTATTTATAAGACCATTTTTATCTGTAAATGCCCCCTCTTTTAAAGTTACTGTTATCTCTCCATCAGTTGCATTTAAAGTACTGATATCTAAAGTGGCACTCTTAAGCCCAGTGATCTTTGAGTCACTTAAAGTTGAGACACCGGAAACTTCAATTTTACTATCATCTTTACTACTTAAATCTTTTGAACTAGTTACACTTATTGAGAAATTATTATTTACTTTTTGTGGAGCATTAATTACAAGAGTTGGTCTAATACCATCAATTTTTGTATTATTATTTTTATTAAAATGCTCTAAAGTTACATCTTTATTATTTATGGTACTTTCTAAAGTTGTACCAATAGCCAGAGATAAAGAATTTGACAAGAGGCCAAAACCACTATTTGAGCTATCATTTTCTTGAATAATATAAATAAATACCAAAGAGTTATTATCACTTTGGCTTTGGCTATATGTCATGATTATATCTTTTAAACCAATTTTTGCTTTAAGAGAGATATCTCCATGTAAGGTGATAGATGAGTTAAAAGTAAAGCTTACTTTTAGAGTATCTCCTATAATTGCTGTTTCATTTAAACCTGATATTGTTGTAGTTAAATTTATATCTTTTATATAAGGGGCAAATGAGTTTACTTTTTGGTAAGCTATATTTGATATCTCAGCATTAGTTAAGAAAACTGTTTGATTAGAGTCTGTGATACTGGCATTTGTACCTAAACTAATAGTATCTTTTGGTATAGTTATACCATCTAAATCAAGAGAATTATCTTCCACTGTATATCTAAAGTTTATAGTATCACTATTGTTTCCATCGTTATATAAAGCCTCAACTATATCCTCACCTATTACTAACTTTAAAGTTGGAGTATTTGTGACAATTACACTTTTGGTAAATTTCACTGCTAAAGTTATATTTTCAGCTTTTGTATAAGTTGAAGATGAGACTGGTGTTGATGTAACAGTAATAGAATAAATTCCAGCTTTAGTTGTATCTATTTTATGATTTGTATTTTTTTCTATTGCCTCAAAAGTATTATTTGTATTTAAAAGAGTTATTTTATCTTTTATATTACTATTAGAATCTAACTTTATATCAGCATTTATTGAGATACCATTTGCACTATCACCATTTTTTATACTGTATGCAAAAAACAATATTTTTGTACCATTCCCACTTATATATTTTGCCTTTTTAGATACACTATCTAGGTTGATATTTAAGTAAGGAGTTCCTGTAACTTCTACAGCTTTACTAAAAATAACGCTTATTTTTACACTCTCTCCTATATGATATGGATCACTTGAAACTAGATGTGAAGCAAAACTTACTTGTTTTACTTCTGTATATTTTGTAATAACTTTATAATTCGTACTTGTATATCCACTACCACTCAAACCATTAATATCTTTCCAATTAACGCCTATTTCAATTGTATTTGTTATATCATCTATATCTTGCATTGGTGTTAAGATTACAGTTAATATTTTATTATTATCACTCCAGATAAATTTAGTTAAATCAACATTTGTTGCATTTATATCTTCTTTTGTAAATGTAGTAGTATTAACGCTATTATTGAAATTAACTGTAACATTTGCAATTGATCCTGATATTAAAGTATCGTTATCTATATTTATAGAAGTTATTTGTGGGTTTTTTTTAATATTTAAATTTAAAGTTATAGAGTTTTCATTCCCTAATTTATTTTTGATATTTGCAGTTAAAGTTGTGTTTCCTTGCATCGTTGTATAAGGTATAGTTTTAAACTCTTTACCACTACTCCATTCTGCATAAGGAGTGCTTCCATCATATACACTAAGCCAATTAATATTATCATTTGATACTTTTATATGAGCTTTATTATATTTTCTTCCATTAAAATATCTCCATACTTTAATCGATTTTAGTTCATGTAAGCTGCCTAAATCAAGCAATGTATATGTATACCCAGTGCCAATGTCTGCATAAGCACTTATGTTTGTTTTAGAACCATCAGTAATTCTTGAACTATTTTTTATACTAATAGGTTCATTATCGCTGACTGTATATCCTGTTACTGTTTTACCTCTTGCTACATTTACATTGTTTGTATCATATACTTCTATCTCTATTACATGGTTACCAGTATTACTATTTGAACCATCACTGTAAACTCTTACATATCTGTAGTATTTATCTTTAAGTGCAATTTTGCTTTTACTCCAAGTACCATCTGCAACAAGAGCTGTTCCTAGTATTGAATCTCCTATTTTAATCGTTACATTTTGACCATTTGCATCACTTGTCCCACTTAAAGTTAAGTTAGCAGCTTCATTTCTACTAATCATTTGATTATTAGTATGTGAAGTGATAGCTAAGGTTGGTGGTGTTGAGTTAAAAGCTCTTTCAAATAACTTTTGTACTTTATTTCCATTTCCTGAGATACTTTTTACAACATTATCTTTTAATGAGATACTTAAACTACCTTGGTTATTTTTTCGTGGTTTAAAGGTAAAAGTATAAATTTTAGTTGAACTATCATATGCATATGATATTAAATCTACACTATCTAATATAAAATTATTTTTCATATTATTTGTATTTTTCATTAGTGTTACAAGCATATCAAATTTAAAACTAATCTTAAATTCATTTTCATTAAGTAAAGAGGTTGTAGGAATAATAAGCTCAGATATTGTAGGACTATGTGTATCTTTTAATATTTTATCTTTTAAAGTTAAAGTTGTTATGTTATTGTTTTCATCAGTAGCAGTAACCACTAAAACAACTACACCAGAAGACAATGAACTTATGTCAATATTTGTAGCTTTCCAACTACCATCTGCCTTAACTGTTGCCTTTGCTTTAATATCTCCTATAGTTAATAATATTGTTTTAGCATCACTGCTTTTTCCTTCGATAGTTACATTTGATTGTTCACTTTTTGAGATAACACCATCTATCATAATAGGTGTTGTTACATTTAAAGTTGGAGCTTTTGTATCAACCTCTTGACTTCCTAATGGGTTGTATTTATCCCCTTCAAATCTATTTCCTGATTTATCTTTTATATCTGAATTATTGATACTCACAATAATATTTTTAGTACTATTACCATCTGCTATCACATCTAAAGTCCACTTTTTATCAGTAACTATTTGTTTAAATATAGATTTTTTTCCATTTTCAACCTTGATATCATCTGACTTAAAACCGTCCATTAGTTCATTAAATATAAATGTAAAAGTTACAACATTATCAGTTTGATTTAAAACTCCTGATTTATTATCAGTTATTGTCAATACTGGACTAAGTTTATCCACTTTTATATTTTTTGTAATAATATCACTTTGATTTCCAAATACATTAGTAGTATGTACAGAAATATTTGAATGACCATTATCTGGAAGTTCACTTGCACTATAAGTTACTATCCATTTTCCATCACTTCCAACTTGAACAACACGTTCTATATTATTATATGTAACTGTTATCTTTGTATCAGCTGGAGCTGTACCTGTAATATTTAAATCTTTTGAACTTTCAGCAAGGTTAATCATATCATCGCCTGCTACAATATCAATCGTTGGTGCATCTGGTCTAGCCAAAGCATCAATTATAGAGATATTTACATTTGCGGTGCTATTATCTTCACCATTAGTTATAGTATAGCTAAAGCTAATATTACCAGTATTGTTTGTATCATTCTCATATTTTATCTCTGTATCATTATTTATAATTGTAACTGTACCACTTGCTGGAGTTGTTACACTTTTAATAGTTAAATCTTGGTTATCTACCCCTTTTTTATCATTAGACAGCACAGATATAATAATACTTGAATCAGTATTTTTCATAGTTTTAAGATCATCTAAAGCTTCAATTTCAGGAGTATTAGTAACTAAAATAGTTAAATTGACATCATCACTATCACCTTTATCATTTGTAGCATATATTTGTAAAGTGTATTTATGGTCATTATTTACTGAATAGTTAATATGACTATTTAATGCTATTTTTACAGCACCATTATTATCAATAATAAAATTAGCATCACTATTTCTTATACTAAAGCTATTTATTGTATTTTCATCACTATTAGCCCCATTAGTTTTAATTGTATCTATTATTGTATCTTGTAAAATATCTTCACTTATAGTTGCTTGCGCAGGATTAGCTAAAACTGGTTTAGTATCTACTATATTATTAACTTGGATATCTATTGTTTGTGTAGCAATATTTCCAGCTGTATCTTTTGCCTCAATATTCAAACTATAGCTTTGTTTAGTCTCATAATCTAAAGTTTTAGCCAATGTTAATTTACCTTTAGTATCAATACTAAAATTGGCATCATTTATACTATAAGTGATATTACTATCACTATCACTTACATTTGATTGATAAACTACAGTATCGATAACTGCATTTTCATTAATAGCTGCACTTGTATTACTAAGCCAAACTGGTGCTGTGTTATCAACTATTAAATTTTCAACTGTTTGTCCTGCCGCAGTTATAAAGTTAAAGTTTCTATCCTCTAAGCCTTTTTGTTTAATTATTGCATCAGTTACTATAGAAGAGGCTTGTACCTGGATATTATTTCCACTTCCTGTAATAATATCAATATCTATTCCATCATCTTTTAAAATTACACCTAGAGGTAGATCAAAAGTACTCTTTCCTGCATTATTTGCAAATACAATTGTCATTGTTCCGGCAGTTGTAATATTTATATCTTTATTAAATTTAAGCTTTGCTGCTACTGTTATCCCGCCCTTTACCTTTGTAGAGATTTCCACAGTAATACTATCTACTCTTGGTCTTGATAAAACATTTAATCTAAATTTTTTCTTGATAATATTTCCATGGCTATCTTTTGCATATATATCAATTTTAAAAATTTTTGACTTATTAAGTGTTGGTGTCCCCCTAAAAATACCATCATCATCAAGACTAATCCCTTCGGGTAACTCTCCATCATAACTATATGTTAATTTGTCTCCATCTGGGTCTTTAAAATAGCGATTTAAATCATATCTATTGTTTTGTCTATTTACAAATATATCTTCACTTTTAAGTGTAGAAGTTGTTTGTTGATTTGTTTTACTAGTTAATAAAAATTTATTTGAACCAATATTAAGCATAACACTTCTTGTATTATTAAAATCTCCACTATTTTTAAGCGTTACTTTTATAGTTGAGCCATTTGATACATAAGCTATATCATTTCCATTTTCATCTTTGGCTTCACAAGTGGCAAATTCATTTTTTAGTACAATAGATATTTTAGTGTTGATATTATTAACAGTTACAAAAAATTCTGTTTTTCCACCTCTTTTTTGATTTGTTATATTTGTAATTCCACTAAGAGTTGCATTTATATCATATGATAGTTGTTGCCTAGCAGTATATTTTAAATCATTTGTTACATTAGAATCGATACCATTTTGGATATCTGTATTGTCTAAAGCACTTTGTATATCATCAGATAGTTTATCTGCTATACCATCTTTAATATCATCATAAACAGCATCTATTTGAGCTCTAACATTTGAAGCATTACTATCTGACAGCTTAGCAAATACGGCTAATAAGGTACCATATTTACCTTCATCCCCATCAGATACTTTAATCTTCTCTTTACCTGTTCTATCAAGGATTTTAGCTCTAACTTTTGTAGGGTTAAAATCGCTGCCTGTTAAAATTCTTGCTATATTTTTATTCACATCTTCTATTATACTTATTTTATTCGCAAGTTTAGAGGCATTAGTCTCCATACTTAATAACTTTTGAGCAGATATATCAGTAACAGGGGTAACATTTACCATTCTATCAGTTACTGTTATAGATGAGATAGCTTCTAACTTTAAAGTTGATGAGTTTTGTTCTACACCCGATACTTCATCTATATAAGTTCCACCACTAGCAACTATTCTTACTGCACCAGTATAATTACCAATATCTAAAGAATAATCCCCTTTAGCATCAGTTTTAGTTGTACCTAATACTTCATTTGTATCAAGTCTATAAATTGTAACTGTGGCATTATCAATTGGAGCTTTTGCAACATTACCATTTATGGCTGAAGAGGAGGAAGAGGAGGAAGAAGATAAAGAATCAGAAGATCCGCCGCCGCCACATCCAGTAACCATCATTGTAATTAAACCTATAGCTATTAGCTTTATATAAATTTGCTCTATTTTTTTCATCGCTATCTCCTTCAATATAATAAAGTTCATTATGAAAATTTTACTCTTAATGAAGGATAGCAGAACAAAATAGCCAAAAAGTTTCATTTTGAAACTTTTTGCTTAATTTAAAAATCTGAATGCACAAAAACTTAAGTTATACTAGATACTGTAATGGTTTAAAAAGGGTTAATTTATAATGAATTGTAAAAAAAGAAGAAAATATGTCCATTTTGTGGTTTTAAAAATAAGTCTAGAAACAAAAGTCTAAGAGAATAAACTTCTCTTAGACTTTAAAACAATGTGCTTGACGCACTACTTATAATTAGTGGTGTAATTTGTCCATTTGATAGCTTTTGTGAAGGTGTCAGACACATAGGACATTGGATATTGTCCTTTTATCTCCGTGAGATGACTTCTGTCATCTTATTAAATCTCATTTATACTCAAATGGATTTTGTGAAGCCGATACTATAGCTTTTATTTCATTTTTAAGCAAATATTTTTCAATTAATTCTATCATTAAGGGGCTAAAGTAATGTTCACTTTCATAGTGTCCTATATCAATTAAGCTAATATTTCTACTTTTTGCTTCCATTGCATCATGATATTTTATATCACCTGTTAAAAAACAATCCGCATCTATTGATGAAATTAAACTCATTCCAGCACCAGTTGTAAGTGCAATTCTTTTTATATTTTCTTTACACTTAACACTTTTGGTAAAATCTAAATTTAACTTATCTTTTACTAATTGTTTTAACTCATCCATATTCATATCAATATCAGCATAATAAATAAAATCTTCACCACACTCAATTTCAAATCCAAGAATTTGTGATGCTACATATTTATTTAAATGAGTTTTATCAATATTTGTATGCATTGAAATTAATACAATATCTTTTTTAATAAGCTTACGAAGAAGTTTAGTTGAATAACTATCAAAATTTATCGTTTGAAGCGGACTGAAAATTAAAGGATGGTGAGTAAGTATTAAACTATTTGGCTCAATTTTTTCAAGCATCTCTTCATCTAAATCCAAAGATATATAAACGCTTACGAATTTATCTTCCATATTTCCAACTATTAAACCGCTATTATCCCATTTTTCCTGTAATTCAAATGGTGATAATTCATCTAAGAAATTATAAAAATCTTTAACTATCACTATTTAGCTTCCAACATTCTTTGCTCTCGGTCACTCTCTTGTTCTTTATACAAAGTTGCACAACCAATTGAAAGTTCTCGCACCTTTAAAATATAATTTTGCCGTTGTGTTACACTTATAGCTTTTCTGGCATCAAGAGTATTAAAAGCATGACTTGCCATCATACATTGATCATAAGCAGGAAGAGGAAGACCGGCATCTAAACATTTTTTACACTCATTAAAAGCATCATCAAAATGCTTAAATAACATATCAACATCTGCTATCTCAAAGTTATATTTACTAAATTGCACTTCACTTTCAAAATGTATATCTTTATAAGTTGTAACTCCATGTTCATTTTCATTCCAAACTATATCAAAAATATTATCTACACCTTGCAAGTACATAGCAAGTCTTTCAGTTCCATAAGTTATCTCAACAGCAACTGGATTACAAGCAATACCGCCTACTTGTTGGAAATATGTAAATTGAGTCACTTCCATACCGTCAAGCCAAACTTCCCAGCCAAGTCCCCAGGCACCTAAAGTTGGAGATTCCCAATTATCTTCTACAAATCTAATATCATGTTTTGATAAATCAAGTCCAAGATATTCTAAAGATTTTAAATACAGATCTTGAATATTATCCGGCGATGGTTTGATTAGTGCTTGAAACTGATAATATGAACCCAATCTATTTGGATTTTCCCCATATCTTCCATCAGTGGGTCTTCTGCTAGGTGCAACATAAGCTACACTCCAAGGTTTATTATCTAAACTTCTTAAAAGTGTTGCAGGATGAAATGTACCGGCTCCACTTGGTATATCATAAGGCTGTAAAATATTACATCCCTGTTCTGCCCAATACTGTTGCAGCTTTAAAAGTAATTGGCTAAATGTTAGCATTGTAATTCCTTGTAAAAGTATTTTTTATATTCATTTGTAAAGTATTGTACATCATTTGTATATATATTATCAAAATATTTTCCTTTATATTGTTCTAATTCAAATTGTATAGTATTCTTTTCAATACCTCTTCACCATCTAGCTTTTGTATTTTTATAAGCTACACAAAATATAAAATTATATTCTTTTACAGGAATATGATTTGTAGTAAATATATCATCAAGAATATCTTTACCATTAATTAACTTTTTATGTACCTTTCTTTTATTAATATTTGAATACTTTTCATTTTTAAATTCTATACAATAAATATTTTTATCTTGTATTAATAAAGCATCATATGAAGCAGGTTGTTTTTGAGGATACATATCTTTTATGATTAAATCAAAATTAAAAACCTTTTGACTTTCATCATTACATAAATATTCTTTATGTTCTTCATCATAGCTAGTGCTTTTTAAAGAACTTATATAATCTTTAAATTTAACTTTAAAAATTGATACAGCATCAGCCATTCTGCAACTTTTTACTATCCATTTCATCAAAAATATCAAAAGGCTCAGATAATTTCTCAAATATTTCTGATAAAGTTCTAGAGTTACTATCTTTTATTTTATCTATTTTTCCATCTTGTGCTAAATAAAAATTAGTTTTCTTTTCAATATTAGCTAATTCACTATATCTTTGTAAAGCTTCAATCATATATGGACTATGAGAATTTACTAATATTTTCACTCCATTTTTTACAAGTTCTACAATTAATTCTGCCATTTTAAGTTGCCATTTTGGATGTAAATGCACCTCTGGTTCATCTAATATAAGTATCGTATTTAAGTTTAATCTATTATTATCCAATAAAACCTGTAATAGTCCAAAATATTTAATACCAGTTGCAACATTAATTAAATCATATACTTTATCATCTCGATGAAAATAAAATATATCAGAGTGTTCATCTCTAATAAATTCACCACCCATAAGAGCGAATAATTTAGTTTTTATTGTTTTAAAAAACATAGAATATACGCTATCCGAAAAACTAGGCACTTTCCTTTTTGTATGTAATTGGAAGTGCAAAGTTTTCATTAAAAATGGATAAGGAATATTTATATCATCACCTATCATTTTTAATTGTGATTCTATTTGTGTAGATGCATTGAAAAAATCTTGAAGATTCCATACCATTGGTGTTTCTATAAAAGTAATACCTTTTATTTCTTGGTCTTCAAAATCACCAGTATAACCTTCTAATATTTTAGTCTTTAAACTAACAGCACTATATTGTGCAAAATTTGTTTTTAAAGTAATTTTTTGACTTGATAAAAATTCTTGTTTAAATAAGTATTTATAAAAATTCACAATATTTACAGAAAATTCATTATTGATATTTTTTACAGAAGTGGTAAATGCACTTATGCCTCCGTACATTGCTGTTAGTGCTTTACCAACAGTACTTTTACCAGTATCATTCTCACCAGCAATCACTGTCAAACCATCTATTTTTATAGATGCTTTTTTAATAATACCAATATTCTTTAAATCAAGTTGCATAACTTATATCAAAACCTCAACTTCTCTACTGTCATTTTCAACTTTTTTCTCTTTAATAATTCTATCTTCTTTTAATTTAATAGCAAGCTCTTTATCAGTAATTGCTAAAATCTGAATAGCTAAATAAGCACTGTTAACAGCACCTGCTTTTCCAAGTGCAACAGTAGCTACCGGCATACCTGAAGGCATTTGAACTGTTGAAAGCATAGCATCCATACCATCCATAGCACCACCTTTCATAGGTACACCAATTACTGGTTTAGTAGTTCCCGCGGCTAATGCACCGGCTAAATGAGCAGCCATACCAGCAGCAGCAATAAATACTTTTGCACCTTTTTCTTCTGCTTCTTTAATATAAACTTTTGTTCGCTCAGGACTTCTATGAGCCGAACTGATAATTAATTCATACTTTACATTAAACGATTCAAGCGTAATAGCACAATGCTTCATAATCTCATAATCACTTTTACTTCCCATTATTATTGATACAAAATCCATTTTTATTTCCTTTTATTTCTTATATTTAAAATTTTATCTAAGATTTATATAATATCTATTTAAAAAGACCCTTCAACAATCCACCTAAATCTTTTTTAAGTTTATCTCCTAATTTCTTTTCAATAACTTTTTTAACCTCTTGTTTTGCTTTGGATTTTAAAAGCTTGCCTGCATCTATTTTAACTTTTGGACTAGTTAAGTCCCCTTTTAATTTTAATCCTAAATCAAAGTTATAATATTTAATATCAAACCCAGCGTCAATATAGCTTTTTTTAAGATCCATATACATTTTATTAGATTTTATTTCACTATTTTTACTTTGCATAAATAAAGTACTGTCTAAAATCAAATCATTGATCTTTGTTTTTATCGTTACTGTTTTATAAATTTCAGTTGTTAAATCTTTTTTAATTAATTTGTTAATCGTTTGGCTTAATTTATTCGCGAGGAAGTTACCATCTTTCATATCAATATTTGATATACCTTTTTTTGAAGTTGTATCATAATCTAATGACAGATTAACTTTAGATTTAAAAATTTCTGGATAGTACATCATATTTAATAAATTTATAGAATCAATATTAGTTATTTTTACACTTAATTTATCTTTTATAAAAGTACCGTTTATGTTCCCGCCAAATTTTTTAGAATTAAAACTTACTGTTAAATATTTATCAAACTTAATATCTCCGGCAATTTTAATATCACCTCTCATTTTCTGGTTTATTACAAAATATAAGTTTTTAAGGTCTGATACACTTAAAAGATAATCTGTGGTTAAAATTGCGGTTTTTGTATCAAATACAGTTTTAGTTGTTTGTAGTTTTGCAGCAAAACTATTTAATGTCACTTTGGTGTCTATGATATTTTTATTTAAATTTGTATTTGCTTCTAAATTAAATATTGGATTTTTTGGAAGTGTAATATTAAAATCTCTTTTTACTATTTTTTTATTTAACAATCCATTATCTAAAGTTGTTTTAACCTGTCCGTCTAAATTTTTTAAAGAATTAATATTAAAATCTACATTTAAATCTGCTTTTGCATATTTTGGCTGATTTACTATATAAAGAAGTTCATCAAGTTTAACTTTTTTGATACTCCCTTTAACTCTGTCAACTTCTAAATCTTTTAAAATAACATTATATGTAATTTGACCCTTTGCTAGATTACTAGTCCCATCAACAACCATACTCTTCTTCTCTCCCTTAATAGTTCCATTTGTTTGAAATGAACCATTAAATTGTGAACCAATAAGAGGTTCCAGCATTGCAAGCTGATCTATTAAAACTTTATACTTGGTATCAATTTTTAAAGAGTTAATATCAATATTCCCATTTGTTATCAACTTAATAAGTTTAGAGTTAAAATTAAAATTAAAATCACCGGCTTTATTTTGTAAATTTATATTTGTATCTAAAGTAAAATCACTCTTTGGGATATTAAGTTTTAAATTGTCTTTAAAAACTAAAACATTAAATTTACCTTGATTTACAATTGCCGCAAACTTGACTTGCTCAAGTTTTAAAGAAGATATATTTACATTGGCATTAAACTTTCCATCTACATATTTTGGCTGATTTATCATATTTAACAGTGTAGGTAAATCTAGTGAATTAATATTTACAGCTATATTATTAATATCATTTTTATCAATATTAAGTTTATATTTGATGTTCCCATCAGCGACATTTGCATCTCCATCTAATTTTAAATTATCAAAAGTACCTTGAAGTTTACCCTCAGTGAAAAATGTCCCTTTTAACTTTTGACCACTTAGATAATCAAATGTACTTAAATCTTTAATATCTATTTTATATGAAGTATCTAAAGTTTTACTAAAAATATCAAATGAAGCATCTACATCAATGGCTTGATTTTCAAGTAATAATTGCATCTTAAGATTGCTAAACGATAATTCAAAGATTGGAATTTCTACATTCTTAATCTTAGATGCTTTAGAAATTTCACTTTTGATTATTGGTACTATTGTACTTTTATTTAATGGTGTAAATACTACTATATACACAGATAGCAAAAATACAAATAATACACCAGATATAATCTTTATAAATTTCATAACTTATCCTTTTTTATTCTTCACACGAGCTATGCTCTTGATTTATAATATCAGATTCCACTCTAAACATAGTTAAATAAGGCAATTTCCCCGGTAATTTAATAGGATTTGTATTTCCGCTGTGAACAGATTCTAATTCTTTTCCTAATTGGGTAATAATCTTTTTAAATTTAATATAAAACTTACCATCATCTTTTTTATAGATAGACCCTATATCATTATCACAAGTTTCTATTTTACTATTTAATGGTGCAAATATCTCTATCTCATCTTTAGGATAAGTTTTATATTTACACATAAAATACTCTTCATTTTCAATAACAAGTCCACTCACCTCAAAAGTACCGACACTCATAGCATAATCATGGTTTTGGGTTCCAGTTTTTTCAAAAGGTTTATGTATTAAATAAGCATCTGTAAATCCACGATTTTTAGTTGTATTTAATTCTTTTTGGTACTTTTCAGCATCAAATTTACCATCATAAAAATCATCAATTGCCATTCGATAAGTATATGCAGTGATTGCAGCATAATAAGGTGATTTCGTTCGACCCTCTATTTTTA
Organism: Arcobacteraceae bacterium; assembly: GCA_965242915.1. GTDB lineage: Bacteria > Campylobacterota > Campylobacteria > Campylobacterales > Arcobacteraceae > CAJXII01. The sequence goes on along the minus strand of CBDETN010000028.1, from coordinate 336,282 downwards.
TACTGTCAACTGCACCACTCGCTAAAATCTCATCAACATGGGAAGCTAGATTCATATCTTTTGCATTAAAGATATAAGTACCGATATCCGGTTGTTCTTCAAGTCTGAACAATGTTCCATGTTCTTCATTTCCTGCATACAAAGTATATTCAAATCTACAATCATTTGCACAGCTTCCACGATTAGGTACTCTTCCCATTTGAACTGCACTTACTAAACAACGACCACTATATGCAAAACACATACTTCCATGTACAAATATCTCTATTTCTAAATCAGGAAGTTTTTTCTTAATCTCTTCAACATCTCTAAGGCTAATCTCCCTTGCTGCTATAATTCTCTTAACACCCATATCCCAATAAACTTGTGCGTCAAGATAATTCATCACATTTGCTTGAGTTGAAAGATGAATATCAATATTTGGGGCTAATTCATGACATAACTTTACAACTCCAGGAGTGGCAACTATTAAAGCATCAGGTTCTAATGCTGCTATAGTTTCAATATGCTTTTTAAGTAAATCAATTTGAGAGTTAAAAGGGAAACCATTTATAGTTACATATAACTTTTTTCCAAGATTATGAGCATAGTCTATCCCCTCTTTAAAAGTTTCCATTGTAAACTCTTTACCGCTTCTAATACGAAGAGAGAAATGACTAACTCCTCCATACACTGCATCTGCACCATAAGCAAATGCTATTTTTAATTTTTCTAAATTCCCTGCCGGACTTAATAATTCTGCTTTTTTATTCATAAAGTGATTATAGCTAAATTTTATTAGCTTTTTCATTTAAGACAAAATTTATCTGATTTGACTAAACTTTCATTACTAAATTTTAAAATACAAAAAGGAATTAAAAATGGCAACAGTAACATTCAAAAACGATACAATTTGTAACTTAGTAGGAAACGAAATCAATGTAGGCGATATGGCACCGGTAGTAACAGTAGTAAACTGTAACCCAATGCTTCAAAATGAAACAATTGGTGGAGAAGGTAAAGTTCAATTAGTAGTAGCAGTTCCTTCACTTGATACAGGTGTTTGTGATGCAGAAACAAGAAGATTCAATACAGAAGCAGCTGGACTTGACGGTATAGAAGTTATTACTGTATCTATGGATTTACCATTTGCAGCAGCTAGATGGTGTGGAGCAGCTGGAATTGAAAACATAAAAGTTTGTTCAGATTTCAGAAATAAAGATTTCGCTAATGCTTATGGTGTACTTTTAGCTGATGGTCCTTTAGCCGGTATCACTGCAAGAGTTATTTTTGTAATAGGTAAAGACGGTAAAGTGGTTTATAAACAAGTTGTTCCAGAAATTACAACAGAGCCTAACTATGAAGAAGCTTTAGAAGCAGCGAAAGCAGCAGTATAAGTGCAGTTTCTTTAATAAAGAATGCTAACTAATTTATAAATTAGTCTATTACAAAAAAGGGTTTGCTTTTTTAGCAACCCCTTTTTTAATATCTAATAACTTATCAATTAATCCTCTGTTGCATCATGAACAGCACTTTTTGTTGCTTTCCAAGCATCACCTGCACCCTCTTTTGTAGCATCCCAAGCTTCTTCACTAACATCTTTGGTTTTATCCCAACCGTCTTGTGAATCTTGCTTGACACCTTCCCAAGTCGCACAACCACTGCTTAAAAGTCCAACTATTATAAGTGAACTAAAAATTAATATCTTTTTATAAATCAAATTTTTCTTTAAAAAATGTGTCATAATCATCCTTTTTTTTAATATTTTATTATAGCACACATCATCTTTGATGATTTTAAACTTATTGCGAAGTTAAGGGAGATAATCTCGTTTGTATGATTACATCACCACTCAAGAAAGTAGACTTAATGAATTAGAGTTTAACTAAATTAATTTTATTACTTAAGGTTTAAAATCAAAATGTTACTTCGTTTTTATATTCCTACTTGCCCATTTTAGCAGTTCGCTTGACATGTAGCATATTGTTTCATTACCTATTTTCTTAAACTTGTTCAAGAAAAAGCTAATGTAAAATATTCTTGGACTGTAGGAGAGTTTCATATTCAGCTATTGTAGTGCTAACTTTTACTTATTGATTGCTACATTACTTTAGTTGTTATATCCGCTTTGATGTCAAAGCTTGGCAAAACAATCTTCGCCAGATAGTCAGAGAGAAAAATGATTAAATATCTTAATATTAATTATAATTATGAATAGAGTTATAACCCTATAACATCAGCTATTAAGCACTATTTAGCTACAATAATGTTTGAAACATTGAAAAGTGTTTATTGATTTTTAAAATTTAAGTTGAGATAACTAAAAGTTGTTCTATGGGTAGATATAGGATAGAAATGGTAAAAGATTTAAACCTTAAACCAGCTTCTAGCCCTTTATTTATAGTATGTTTGTAAGATTACAGTCTAGACTCATATCTTCTTAACATATAAAGTTTTTTTAGTGCTTTCTTTCTAGCATTGATTTTTTGTTTCTTTTTAATCTCAGGATTAGATTCAAAATATCTTCTTGCTCTTGTTTCGGTAACGATTAAACTTCTATCACATTGTTTTTTAAATCTTCTATAAGCTTCGTCGAAAGATTCGCTTTCTTTTACTTTTATACCAGGCATTTGTACATCACCCACTTTCTTGCATAGATTTGACAGCTCCTAGGCTTGCCATTGCTTTTTAAGTTTGCGATTATATATAAAATAGTCTTAATGTTACTTTAAGTATAATCCAATAAATTTATAATTAAGAAGAGATAACAATGGACTTAACGCACTTAGATGAACAAAACAGACCAAAAATGGTAGATGTATCTGATAAAGACAATACAACAAGAGTAGCAGTTGCCAGTGGAACAATATCTATGAATCAAGATGCTTTTGATAATGTAGTAAACAATGAAAACAAAAAAGGTCCAGTACTTCAAACAGCTGTGATAGCAGCGATTCAGGGTACTAAAAAAACACCTGATTTAATACCAATGTGCCATCCTCTACTTCTTACAGGAATAAATTGTGATGTGGAGCAGTTAGATGAACTTCCAGGTTTTAAATTAACTGTTACTGCAAAATTAAGAGGTCAAACAGGTGTTGAGATGGAAGCGCTTACAGGAGTCAGCATTGGTCTTCTTACTATTTATGATATGGTTAAAGCTATTGACAAGGGTATGGTAATTCAAAATGTACAATTAGAAAAAAAGAGTGGCGGGAAAAGTGGAGATTATGCTAGATGATTAATTTAAGTCAGCATAGTTTAGAGCTTGATTATCCTTGCAGCTGGGAATATAAAATTGTAATTCGTCATGAGCAAACAATTGACGATATTATTAAAGAAGTTTTAAATGAACGAAAGCATAATATTAAACCATCTAAACAAAGCAGCGGCGGTAAATTTAAAAGCTATACATTAGAGATGTTAGTTCATAATGAAGATGACAGAAAAGAGTTATATAAAATTTTAATGGACCATGAGCATATTAAAATGGTAGTTTAATGGATACGGTAATTTATGAAAATGATTTAATTAAAATAGAAATTGAACCATTTGAGATACCTTGGTTAAAGATTTTTACCAAAAAAGCATACAAAGAATTTAGTCAATGTAATGCTGAAACTAAAATGGCTGTTTGGAAAGCTTTAGATATTATTGAAAAAGAGATGTTATCATATTTTAAGCCGGCAAAAATAAATATTGCATCATTTGGAAACTATGTGCCCCATGTGCATTTTCATATACAAGCCAGATTTGAAAATGACAGTTTTTTCCCAGAACCCACTTGGGGAACAAAAAAAAGAGATGCCTCATTAAATTTACCTTCTATTGACACTTTTTATGAAAAGTGCAAATTAATGCTAAATAAGCTATAATCGCAGTTATGAATAGAAGAAACTTTTTAACCTTTACAGCACTTACTCCTCTTTTTGCTCATGACCTAATGGCAGTAGAAGATAATATAAACTTAAATAATGAAATAACTAATTCTGTATATCTTCCACAAAAAGAATGGAATACATTAGTTATGTTAAGAAATAGAATTCGTGCCCTTAAGAAATATGTGGGCTTTGCGAACTTTAATATACTTTCATTTAATGATTCTTTATTTTATGCCAGAAATTATTCCGCTATTGGTAGATTTACAAAAGATGAGCTTACTTTAATAGATAAATTATTTTATGAAGACCCGCAAAAATATGGTTTTTATGGTATAAAGACTTGTTTTAATCTTAATAATAGAATCTCAAAAAAAGATGTTAAAAAGATACCTCGAACAGGACACTATTTATTTAAAGGGAAGCCTTTAGAAGACTATATAAGACTAAAACAAGATGTTGGGAGCAGTCTTATCTTAACTTCAGGTATTAGAAATACCATGAAACAATTAAGCTTATATTGTGATAAAATTTATAAACATAAAGGTGATGTTACAAGAGCTTCAACCTGTATAGCACCGCCTGCTTATTCTTATCATACCACTAGTGATTTTGATGTTGGTAGAAAAGGCTGGGGGTATAAAAATTTCACAGCAGAATTTGCAAAAACCAAAGAGTTTCGTAAAATAAGAAAGCTAAACTATATTAGTATGAGATACACTATAAACAATCAAGATGGAGTTAGATATGAACCGTGGCATATTAAAGTTATATAAAACAATTTTAATTTTAGGTGTTTTTATCTTCTTTTATGGATGTACCGCTCCTAAGCAAATAGATGAAAAACCTGTTGTAGTTAAACCTGAAATTAGCAAAAAAATTCAAGAAGAAAAACTTACCATAATCAAACCTCAAGTTAAAATAGAAGAACCTATTGTAACTAAACCAACACTGGAAATTAAAGTTGAAACAAAAAAATCAACTATAATTGAAGAAAAAAAAGTTGAAATTAAAAAATCAAATAATATGTTAAGAAGCAGCACTATATTAAACAAAAGTCATTTAAATGATTTTGCATTTGATTTAATAAAAAAAGGGAAACCTGACAATAATACACTACTTATAGTTGGCGGTATTCAAGGGGATGAGCCAGGGGGATTTATGGCTGCCTCATTAATGTCTACACATTATGATATAACTAAAGGCTCAATTTGGATTGTTCCAAATTTAAATTTTTATAGTATTATTAAAAGATCAAGAGGTCCATTTGGAGATATGAATAGAAAATTTGCATATTTACCAAAAACTGATCCGGAGTATGAAATTATACAAAGAATTAAAAAATATATTACTGACCCAAAAGTAAAGTTAATTTTAAACTTGCATGACGGCAGTGGTTTTTATAGACCGATGTATATTGATAAGATGCATCAACCTAGAAAATGGGGACAATCTTTAGTGATAGACCAAGAGATCTTACAAAATGTAAAAGAATATGCAGACACCTTTACTATCTCGGAACAAATTGTAAATCATCTGAATAAGCATCTGTTAAAAGAAGAAGATATATACCGAACAAAAAATACACATACAAGATTCGAAAAAACATATGAAGAGCAAGAGATGGCAAAAACACTTACATATTATGCCATTAATAACGGCAAATCTGCCTTTGGACACGAAACAAGCAAAAGCTTAACGATACCACAAAGAGTATATTATAAACTATTGGCAATTGAAAAATTCATGGATATTATGGGGATAGAATATAAAAGAAAATTTTCTATGACTATAACGGGTATAAAGAGTATTTTAAATGATGATATAAGTATAAAATTTAATGATACTCGCATAGACATGCCTCTAAAAGATATTAGAAACAGTCAAAAATATTTTCCGATTAACAATAATGGTATTGTAGAATATCTGCCAAGTAATCCATTGATTAAAATAATTAAACAAAACAATATATATACAATATACTATGGAAACAGAAGGCTGACAAAACTTGAAGCTGATTATGCAGAACATCTTAATTTTGATACAAAAATTAAATTTATTATTGATGGGAAAAAAACAAAAGTTAAGTTTGGTGATACTATTAATGTAAATGATAATTTTTTAGTAGTAGATGAAAAACAATTTAGAGTAAATGTAATTGGTTACATACATAAATCCGGAATAGAAACCGATAAAATAATTAAAAAATATATGTTTATAAAAAGATATTCTATGGAAAAGAATGGGAATATATTTAGAGTAGAATTTTATAAAAAGAATAAGTTTGCAGGTATGATTTTAGTTAAATTTAACTAGCAATTATATATATTTATGTTTATTATAAGCTAAGTTTATGATTTATATCACTATAATGTCACTATAACTTAAAAAGGATGCAAATATGAATGAACAAACAAATTCTTCACCTTTTCGTATTAAACGTTACTGGGCTTACGTTGCAGCAACAATTGTTGCATTAGTTACACCATTTATTCAAATTAGCGGGAATCAGATATTCTTATTATCATTTGATAAAAAACAATTACATCTTATGGGAATAGTTTTTGATATGCAAGAACTTTATATGATGCCGTTTTTACTGATGTTTATGTTTATTGGTATTTTTGCTGTTACTGCAATAGGTGGTCGTGCTTGGTGTGGCTGGGCTTGTCCTCAAACTATTTTTAGAGTAATTTACAGAGATTTAATAGAGGGGAAACTTTTAGGTCTTAGAAGAATTAAAAATAAACAAAAAGAGCCTGACTGGAGTAAGCCTGAAAATGCTTCAAAAAGAGTTGTTGGTATTTTAATTTGGTTTGCATTATCACTTCTTGCGGCTGCAGATTTTATGTGGTATTTTATTCCTCCTGCTGATTTCTTTGCATATTTGGCTGATTTTTCTAATCATACTACTATGGTTGGTTTTGTTTTAAGCATTGCTGCATTTTTAGTATATGATGTTGTTTGGATGCAGGAAAATTTTTGTGTCCATATATGTCCATATTCAAGAGTTCAAACAGTTTTATATGATGATGATACTTTTCAAGCAATCTACTCTGAGAAAAGGGGTGGAAAGATTTACAATGAAAATAAAGAAAAAGTTATTTTCAAACAAAAAGATGTGCCGGACGGTATGGATTGTACAGCTTGTCAAAGTTGTGTAACAGTATGTCCGACACATATTGATATTCGAAAAGGGATGCAGCTAGAGTGTATTAACTGTTTGGAGTGTGTTGATGCGTGTACTACTGTTATGGGTAAACTTGGAAAGGAAAGTTTAGTTCAATGGTCAAGCACCAATGAAGTTTTTAATGATCAAAAAGTATCATTTTTTAGAAAGAAAACTATTATGTATATAGTTGTTTTACTTGGTATTGTTGGGATGCTGTTTGTAATGGGGAGTAAAAAAGAATATATGCTGCTTAATATAAATAAAACTACAAAATTATATTCTATTAAAGATGATGGGAAAAGAGTTGTAAATAATTTTGTAATGTTATTCCAAAATACTCAAAAAGAATCATATACTTATCATTTAGAAGTATTGGGAGAGTATGCCGACAAAGTGAAAATTAAAAGATTTAGACCATTTAAACTTAGTCGTGGTAAATTGGCTAAAAAAGTTGTTCAATTATCCACAACTCACAGACTGGTTGATGATGCAACAAAAGATACTCCAATTACAATTACCCTTAGAGCCTATGCCGAAGAAGATCCTGAGCATATAAGTGTAATTAGAAAAGCTGTATTTATTTATCCAAGATCTGATAAATTGAAATAATTTTTCCAAATTAAGCAATTAAAACCTTTAGCCTTAAAGGCTAAAGGTTTTTTTATGCTATAATTAATAAAAATAAAAAAAAGGAATTAATATGCCATTATTAGACAGCTTTAGAGTAGATCATACAAAAATGACAGCACCGGCAGTTAGAGTTGCGAAAACTATGAAAACAAAAAGAGGTGAAATAATCACAGTATTTGACATAAGACTTTATAGACCCAATAAAGCCAAAATGACTGGACGGGGAATCCATACTTTAGAACACTTATTTGCAGGATTTATAAGAGAACACCTAAATAGTAAAGATGTAGAGATTATTGACTGCTCTCCTATGGGTTGCAGAACCGGATTTTATATGAGTTTATTGGGAAGCCCATCTGAAAGTAAAGTTGCGAAAGCTGTTAAAAAAGCTATGAAAGATGTTTTAAAAGTAAAAAAAGAGAGTGAAATACCTGAGCTTAATGTTTATCAATGCGGTACATATAAAATGCATTCATTAAAACAGGCAAAAAAAACTGCCAAATATGTAGTTAAAAAAGGTGTAGGTGTTATGGATAATAAAAAGTTATTTTTAAGTGAAAAGAAAATGGCAAAGTTAGGGATATAAGAGGTTAGTAATATGAATAAAATTTTATATGCATTGGTATATCTGCTATTGCTGCAACAAGTATCAATTGCAAACACATATGACGAGATGTCAATATCTTTTAAAAATGATGCTCTATTTAATGAAGATCAAGATTATACTGCGGGGTTTGAATTATCATATAAAAGTGCAAATAGTGATTTGACTTATTATTTAGGTCAAGATATTTATACACCGCAAGATAAAAAACCACAGAACCGTTAAGTGGTGAACATCCTTATGCTGCTTGGCTTTATATAGGAGCTTCAAAGAAAATAGACTTTAATGAAGATATAACAAATAATATTAAAGTTACAGTAGGAACCATAGGTAAGAATGCCAAAGGGAAATCAATAGCCAATGCTTCACATGATATTATTGGTGCATCTGATGAAAATGGGTGGGATACACAAGTTCATAAAAGCCTTGCTTATAATATAAATCTTAAGTCATATTATAATCCGGCATCTTCACAATATAATAACTATACTATAAAACCTTATCTTGTTGCAAATGCAGGTAATATTCTTACAGATATTGGATTGGGATTAAGAGTTGATACCAATATAAATAATTCTTTAAAACTTTATGCAACAGCAGAGATAAAATATATAGATAAAAATATTTTTCTTGAGGGTGAATATAAAAATGGCAGCACTCAATATGCTGTAAAAAAACTTGACCATAAAAATACTTTTACTATAGGTTTGGAAACAACTTATATAGAAGATTATACTATAGTTGCGGAGATGATTTTTAACTCAAAAGAATATGAAACACAAGCCAATAACAATAATTATGGTATGCTAAAAATAGTTAAAAAGTTCTAAATAAATGTGTGGGGAATGAAACAATAAAGTTTATACAAACAAAAGATGGTTCAAATACACTTTATTCACAAAAGTTTGAACAATATTTTCACAGTGTAAAAGAAGGTGCACTAAATGAATCGCTTTATAAACATATTGTTCCCGCATTACAATATCATAAAGACAAAGCTGAGTTAAATATCTTAGATATTTGTTTTGGTCTTGGGTACAATACATTAGCCACCATTTATTATATTAAAAAAAATAATCTTAATATTAAACTTAATATTTACTCACCGGAATTTGATACAGAACTTTTACTCTCTCTTCCAAACTTTCAATATCCCAAAGAATTTTTAGAATTCAAATATATTATAGATGAGATATCTCAAACTTTCAAATATCAAGATAAAAATATTAATATAGAAGTTTTTAACGGCGATGCTAGAGAATATATCAAAACATTATCAAATATACATATTGTGTATCAAGATGCTTTTAGCAGCGATGTTAATAAATCTTTATGGACAAAAGAGTATTTTAGTGATATTTATAAATTATTAGATAAAGATGCGATTATTACCACATACTCAATAGCTACACCTATAAGATTGTCTATGTATGAGAATAACTTATTCATTTATGAATATAAAAATGATTTCACAAATAGAATTACAATTGCAATGAAAAATAAATTTACAATAGAACCTAGTGGTTATAAATATATAGATATGGAACTCAAAAAACAAAGAAATTCATCAGCCAAACCTCTGAGGGACTTAGACTAAAATATTAAAGATTGCCTTTTCTTATTTTCAAAAGTTATACATTGGGTATATCCAACTTTTTTTGCCAAAGTCATCACCTCATCATATCCAAAACCAACCTGCTCTACTGAATGAGCATCACTTCCAAAAGTAATTGGGATATCAAGTTCAAAAGCTAACTCTATAAGTTCATAGGAAGGATATTGTTCCGATATTGGTTTTCTCAAACCGGCACTGTTTATCTCTAGAACCATTCCTGAATTTTTAATATCTTTCATTGCCTGCATTGCTATTATTTTAATATTCTTTGTCGGTAAGAATTTAAAAACTTTAATCAAATCTAAATGCCCGACTATATCAAAATATTGGGTTTTTACCATGTCAGATACTGCACTAAAATACTCTTCCCAAATTTTATCAATATCTTTTTCTTCATATTGCCCTATAAATTCTGGATTGTCAAAGCCCCATTTATCAATAAAATGAACTGAACCTATTAAATAATCAACATTACCATCTAGTATATTTTTCTCTATAAATTGGGCATTTGACATAAAATCAACTTCATAAGCTAGTAAAATTTTTATATCATCTTTATATTTTTCTTTTAAATCTAAAACATCTTTTTCATAAACTTTGCTTTGATCTAAGCTCATCCTATATTCAGGTTCAAAATCCATAGGCGCATGACAACTAAATCCAAAAATATCAATTTTTAATTCAATAGCTCTTTTTACATAATCTTCCATACTACCAGTTGCGTGGTTACAAAGTATTGTGTGATTATGTAAATCTACTCTCATTTAATCTAAAATTCCAGCACCTTCAATTGTAGTACTTCTGTCAAGTGCATATTCTCTGCAACCGGCAATAATATCATATTTCCAAATTGGAGCTGATGCTTTAAAATCTTCGACAAACTCATCTATTAACTCTAAAGCGACTCGTCTTTTCGGGGAACAAACACCGGCAATATAACTGCTTGTATGATTTAAAACATCTCCACGACTGTGAGCCATTAAAACAATTGCATTTCTTTCTTTTGCTTTTTCTTGCCAGGCATCAAACCAAGAATTCAAAATAGGTTCATATATATCAAAACTCAACCCATCAATTCCATCTTCATCTCGCACCACTCCGACAAAAGTAATAATTGCACCATAATTGGAATTCTTAAACTCTTCATACCATTTATTAGTAATTTGTTCTACAGGTAAACTGCCATCAAAAAGTTGTACACCAGGCATTTCTCAACCTCCGCAAACAGGAGGTAGTAAAGATACTTTATCCCCATTTTTCAGTTCATGATTTGCATCTTTTACCAACATATCATTAATTGCAACAGCACTATTTTCTAACCAATTATTTAAACTTTTATCTTCTTTTAGAATAGCACTTAACTGATTTAAATTTGTAATATCTACTTTTAATGAATCTTTACCGATTGGTCCTAAGAATTCAACAGTAACCATTTTAACCCTTTTTTTACTAAAATTATATTATTATACCAAATCAAAATGAAATAAGGACTATGTCATATATGATATTTGCAAAAATTGATTTTATAAATTTATTACCATTTTATATATTTATCAAAAAGAATATCAAGTCATCACAAATCAAACAAATTATCAATTATAAAAAATCATACCCGTCAAAAATAAATAAACAATTTAAAAAGCGGCAAATCGATGCAGCTTTTATATCATCAATTGCATCTAAAAGATGTAAATGTTTAGATTTAGGAATAGTTGCCAAAAATGAAGTATTATCTGTTTTAGCCTTAAAAGGTAAATATGAAAAAGATTATCAATCAGATACATCAAATGCCTTAGCAAAGATTTTAGAGATAGAAGGAAAAGTTTTGATTGGAGACAAGGCTTTATATCACTATCATAATAGCCAAGATAAAGATTTTGTAGATTTGGCACAACTTTGGAAAAGCAAATATAATTTGCCTTTTGTATTTGCAAGATTGTGTTTTAATAAAGAAAAAAAATATCTTGAAAACATAGAAAAACAATTTTTAAAAGAAAAAGTAAAAATTCCACAATATATTTTAAATCAATATTCGCAAAGAGCCAATTTAACAAATAAACAAATTAAACAATATTTGACAAAGATTTCATATAAAATATCTCATAAAGAGAAACAAAGCTTAAAACTGTTTTTTAAATTGCTGCATAAAAAGTCTATAAGATAGAAAAAAGGCTTAGGATTTAGATATAATACCAGAATATAAAAGGAATTAATTGATGGATTATAATAGAAATATAAAAATACTCTATGTTGATGACAGTAGATTAATCAGAGATATGGTGGAAAGTTCTTTACTTGAACTAGGTTATTTAAACATTCAATCTGCTGATGATGGTGTAGAGGCTCTTGCTTTAACTGCCCAAGATGAATACTATTTTATAATTACAGATATCAATATGCCAAATATGGACGGATTAACACTCATAAGAAATTTTAGAAATAAACTAGATTATATATCAACTCCTATACTGGTTCTTACAACAGAAAGAAGTAATGAGATGAAGAAAAAAGGCAGAGAAGTCGAAGCAACATCTTGGATGGTAAAACCTTTTGATACAAAACTGCTTCATAGAGCTATCTTAGAAACACTTCAAAAAGTAAGTAACGACTAGATATTACACTCCAATGGATATATTTCAATCTATACTTTTAGGTATCATAGAGGGCTTTACTGAATTTTTACCTATCAGCTCAACTGGTCATTTAATAGTTGCAAGCCAATTTTTAAATATTGATCAAAATCATGTTACAAAAGCATATGAAGTTATTATCCAATTTGCAGCTATTTTAGCTGTAGTATTAACCTATAAAGATAAATTCAGCCCAAGCAAAATAGAACTGTGGAAAAAATTAATTTTAGCTTTTATACCTATTGGTGCAGTTGGATTTATCTTTTCAAGTCAAATAAAAGCTATGTTTAATATAGAAATTGTAGCAATTATGTTTATAGTTGGGGGAATTGTATTTTTAATTGTTGAGAGGTTTTACAAAGAAACCGACAGACACATAGATGATATAGAAAAAGTAACTTACAAACAAGCTTTATACATAGGGCTTGCCCAAATTTCTGCCCTTATTCCAGGAACCAGTCGAGCGGGAAGTACAATAATAGGAGCTATGCTGGTTGGACTTAACAGGAAAGCCAGTGCTGAATTTAGTTTTCTTTTAGCTTTTCCTGTTATGTGCGCAACTACAGGATATGATTTACTTAAACACTATAAAGACTTTAGCGACGCAAATTTAATAGTTTTGGCAGTTGGATTTGTAGTTGCTTTTATAGTTGCATATCTTACCATTAAATTGTTCTTAAAGTTTCTAGAAAATTTTACCTTTATAGCTTTTGGTATCTATAGAATTGTTTTCGGAATTATCCTGCTAGTATGGTTTGTATAAGGGTTATAGTCCTATTATTAATTTAAGCTTAAAGACAATGTTAAGTTAAACTTGCGTATAATTTTAATGTAAAAAAAAATTATTAAAAGTACTATATGCATACACTGACAATTGAATTTAAATCAGCAGAACATTTAAAAGAATATATTAACATAAATAATATATTAGATGAAGATAATATTCTCATCCAAATTTTTACGTCACAAAACAATAAAGAATTTATTTTAAATCTGCGAAATAATATATTAAAACAACTACCGACTGCTAAGATTATTGGTGCAACAACCTGTGGTGAGATTTCAAATAACGGCGCATTAACAGATTCCACTATCATCTCATTTAGTTTATTTGAAAAAACTAAAATTGAAACCAGCTTGAAAGAATATGATACGACAAGTTTCATTAGCGGTCAAAATATAATTAAATCATTTGACAACTATCTCGGAAATGAATTAAAATTTGTTATCACTTTTACAGATGGATTAAACACAAACGGTGAAGAATACTTAAATGGAATATCATCAATGAATAAAAATATAATTATATCAGGTGGTATGGCGGGTGATAATGCTAAATTTGAAGAAACATTTGTATTTAATGAAACCAATATAACTTCCAAAGGAGCTATAGCAGCTGCATTTTACAATAAAGATTTAAATGTATATACTGATTACAGTTTTGATTGGGAAACTGTTGGTAAAAAACATATAATTGAAAAATCTGTCCGAAACAGAGTTTATACGATTAACGGTATGACTCCTGTTGAATTTTATAAACATTATTTAGGTGATGATATGGAACGGTTACTTCCTGCGATTGGTATTGAATTTCCCCTTGTTATAAAAAAAGATGGAATAAATATAGCAAGAGCTGTTTTAAGTAAACATGATGACGGAAGTTTAAGCTTTGCCGGAAATATTGAAGAGGGCAGTATTGTACAGTTTGGGCATGGTGATGTACAAATGATTATTAACAAAGGTATTGACAGTGTTAAAAACATTATCGAGAATCCGGTTGAATCAATTTTTATATACTCTTGTATGGCAAGAAAATCATTGCTTCAAGAAGATATTAATTTAGAATTATTACCTTTAAACAAAATAGCACCAATAAGCGGTTTTTTTACCTATGGTGAGTTTTATCATGATTGTAAAGAGGAAGAGTGCAATACTAAACTTTTAAATCAAACTATGACAATAGTTGGTATATCTGAAAATGTTGAAACTATAGATAAAATTTCACCAAATATATTTTCCAATAGCCGTTCTCAATTACGCGATGAAGCTCTATACAGAGCACAGGCACTTTCTGTACTAATTGAAAAAACAACTAAAGAACTGGAATCATTAAATCAAAATTTAGAGAAAAGAGTAGAAGAGGAGATAGCAAAAAATTTAGAGAAAGATGCAATACTCCAAGTAAAACAAACTCAAGCACAGTTAGGGGATATGATTGAGATGATTTTACATCAATGGAGACAACCGTTAAGTGCTATTACATCTACTATCTCTGCTACTCAACTTTATCAAGAATCTAATATGCTGACAGATGATATGTTAAAGGATAGCTTAGAAAAAGCCTTATCATACTCAAATCATCTAAATACTACAATTGAGGATTTTAGAGAATTATTTAAAATTAATCATGAAAATTCAAATATTTTATTATCTGATTGTATAAATAAAGCTTTAACTATTATAGAACCACTCATAAAACAAGAAAATATGACAATTACAAAAGACTTCAATCAAGATATCCAAGTTTTTATACCTGTAGGGTTAATGATGCAGGTTATTTTAAATATTGTAAAAAATGCTGTTGATATACTTATAGAAAAAGGTATTGAAAATCCACAAATCAAATTTAAAACATGTGTTGGTGACGATACTTGTATGATACAAATTTTTGATAATGGAGGTGGGATACCTGAAGATATTTTACCTTATATATTTGATAAAAAATTTACAACAAAAAATGATGATAAAGGTACCGGGATTGGTCTTGATATGTCAAAAACCATAATAGAATCGAAGATTGGCGGAAAATTAACAGCAAATAATGAAAATGGCTGGGCGGTATTTAATATAGAAATACCGCTTAGATAAAGATTATTACTTTAAACTAAATCACAACCTTTTTTACCTGATTTAATATGTCCAATAACATACCCATCTGTATTTTTTAATACTGCATCTACATTTGCCGGATTTACTACAAAAATCATACCAACACCCATATTAAATGCTCTATACATTTCAGATTCCTCTACATGCTCACCCATTAATTGAAAAATAGGAAGAACTTGGATCTTTTGTTTTTGAACAATTGCTCTTAAATTGTCAGGTAAAACTCGCGGCAAGTTTTCAATAATTCCACCACCGGTGATATGAGCTAAAGCATTTATATTTTCTTTATTTTCTTTAAATTCTTTTACATAAATTCTAGTTGGTTCAAGTAAAGTATCGATTAAAGTTCTACCATTAAAATCATCTTCAAATTTCATACCTAATTTTTCTAAAAGCAGTTTTCGCACCAAGCTAAATCCATTTGAATGAACTCCAGAACTTGGAAGTGCGATTAACACATCACCCTCTTCAACTCTTGAAACTCTATCCATCTCAGATTTTTCTACAATTCCAACACAAAAACCGGCTAAATCAAAATCACACTCTTTGTACATACCAGGCATCTCAGCAGTTTCACCACCAATTAAAGCACATTCACTTCTAATACAACCTTCCGCAATACCTTTAACTACTTGAGTTGCTTCTTCAACCTCTAATTTTGCTGTCGCATAATAATCTAAGAAAAATAAAGGCTCGCCAAAATTACAAATTAAATCATTTGAACACATAGCAACCAAATCAATACCAACTGTATCAAACTTTTGACTGTCAATTGCCAGTTTTAATTTTGTACCAACACCATCAGTTCCTGCTAATATTACAGGCTCATTATATCCCTTTGGAAGTTCAAAAGCACCGGCAAATGAACCAATGCCACCTAAAACACCTGGAATCATAGTTGATTTTACATAAGGTTTTATATTCTCTACGAAGCTGTTACCGGCATCTATATCTACACCTGCATCTTTGTATGAAATTGTACTCATTATTTTTCCTTAATATCACATTTTTTTGAAATAATACAAAGTGGACAAAAATCAGCAAGACCGGCTATTAAAGGTATTACACCTAGATAAAACCAAGAGTTATTAAATAAAAATCCTACTGCAATTAATATTAATCCAAGTGCTATCCTAAATCTTTTACAAAATGATCTTATTTTATTAAAATTCATTATTTATATCCTTATTATCGATTTTTCGCTATTATAGCTAAATTATTGTAAAAGGTTTAATAAATGTTCAAAAAGAGATTTGGTTACGAAGAGATGATGGTACATGTACCGCTTTGTTCTCATAAAGATATTAAAAAAGTTTTAGTTGTAGGTGATGTAAGTGATGAATTTAAAAATGAATTAGCTAAGCATGAATGTAAAGATATTACATATAGTGATGAGTTAAATATAGATGGTCAGTTCGATATAATTCTTTACAACAAAGATACACCTGATGAATTAGAGATGGCAAATGTTGATAGATGTTTAGAACAAAATTTTGGAATTTTTTGTGCAAAGGGATCTTTTATATTTAAAGATTTAGAAAAAGTAAAAGAGGAATTGGCAACTGTAGGAAAAAACTTTTGGATTTGTATGCCTTATAGTTTTGGACACAACACTTTAATCTTTGCTTCTAAAAAGTATCATCCGCAAGCAGAGATTGTACTTCAAACTTCTGATTTACTTCCAGATTGCGAATATTATAATACAGAGATGCAAAAGGCAGCTTTTATATATCCAAATTATATTACTAAAGAGATAACTGGTATTGCGAAACGATAAAAAAGACTTCAACTATGCTATTGCTTTAACCGGCGGTATTGCAACCGGTAAAAGTACAGTTGCATCACTTTTTATGCTTCATGGTTTTTTAACTATTGATGCTGATAAGATTGCCCATAAACTACTTGATAAAAATTATTTGGCAATTGCAGATTTGTTTGGCACTAAGTATGTTGACAATAAAAAAGTTATTAGAAAAAAACTTGGAAATTTAATCTTTAATGATAAAAATGAAAAGAAAAAATTAGAAAACTTTTTGCATCCTTTGATAAAAGCAGAAATTATAAAAGAAGCAAAACTGTTTGAAGAGAAAAAGAAACCGTATCTGATAGATATACCACTATTTTTTGAAAATCAAAATTATGATATTAAACATTCTATTGTTGTATATACTCCCAAAGATTTACAAGTCAAAAGATTGCTGCTTAGAGATAACTGTAGTGAAGATGAAACACTTATAAAAATAAATAATCAAATGGATATAGAAGAGAAGAAAAAACTCTCAACTTATGTCATAGATAATACAGAAGATTTAAAAAATCTTCAAAATGAAGTTGAAAGAGTAAAACAGGAGCTTTTAAAATGACCTACACAAAGTACGATGCAAATGGAAATACATTTGTAATCTTTCATACAAACGAGAAAAAAGATTATGCACAATTAGCAATTGATTTATGTAAAAAAGAAAAAGTTGATGGTTTGATTGTAATAGTACCTCATATCGTTTATGATTTTGAATGGTTGTTTTATAACAATGATGGTTCAGATGCTTCAATGTGTGGAAATGGCACGCGAGCTGTTGCACACTATGCATATACTAATAAAATAGCGGGAAGCTATATGAAATTTTTAACAGGAGCTGGCGAGATTAGCTGTAAAATTGATGGTGATATTGTAGAAACTTCAATGACAAAACCAACAATATTAAAAAAACCTTTTGATGAATTAGGTTTAACTTGGTATATGGTTGATACAGGTGTTCCTCATCTTGTGACTATGGTTGATGATTTAAATAAATTTGATTTGGAAATTTGTTCAAAAATGAGATATAAATATAATGCCAATGTAAACTTTGCCAAAGTAGAAAATGGTAAGCTAATGGTACGAACCTATGAAAGAGGTGTTGAAAACGAAACTCTTGCTTGTGGTACCGGTATGGTTACTTGCTTTTTACGAGCTAATAATTTAAAGCTTATTGGCAAGGAAGTCAATGTATATCCAAAAAGTGGTGAAGAGTTAACTATTTCTAAAAATGATGATGCTTTATTATTCAAAGGAAAAGTTATAAGAGGAGATACAAAAAGCACATGATTAAATATATTGTAACTGTTATTTTATTTTTATCTACTTTAAATAGTATGGGTATGCCTGCCACATATTATAAAATAAAAGATTCCACAGCTATGAAAAAATATTTTTTTACATATATCAGTAAAGTAGCTTATACACAAAATAGATATATTTTAGATGATAGAAATTTTATAAAATCTTTTTATCATAAAAAAAATATAACAAGTAAGGTAAATAAAGACTATAAAAGATTTCTAGAAATACAAAAAAGATACAAACTAAAACCAGAGGATAAACTTTCAAAATATTTACTTTATATTGACATCATTCCGGTATCTTTAGTAATTGCACAAGCAGCGGTTGAAAGTGCTTGGGGAAAAAGTAAATTTTTAAAAGAAGCAAATAATGTATTTGGTCAATGGACTTGGAGCGGAAAAGGCTTAGTGCCAAAGGGTAGAGAAGAAGGGAAAAAACATAAAATTAAAATTTTTTCCTCTATTGATTCTTCTGTCAACGGATATATGATTAATCTTAATATTGGATGGGCATATGAAGATTTAAGAGCTATTAGAGCCAAAATCAGAAAATATGGTGCACCACTGTCTGGACTGGCTTTATCGAAGACATTAATAAAGTATTCGCAGAAAAAAGAAGAATATACAAGAATATTAGCTACAATAATAGTTCAAAATCATTTAGAAAGGTTTGATTAATAAATGACAATAAGAGTAATCTATTTTATTTTAACTATAAGCATATTATTTACAGGCTGTACTAATAACTCATATATAGATAAACCAGGTACAAATACAGAACAATCAACTGCACAAGATGACGAATTAGATGAATTTTATGATGAGTTTTCAGATGATGATACTGATGAAAAAAGTGATCCGTTAAAGGGATATAATGTATTTATGACCGATTTTAATAATGGATTTTATATACATGTATTTGACCCGGTTGCAAGAGGTTATACTTATATAGTACCCGAAGGTGGAAGAAAAAGTATTAGAAACCTTTTTCATAATTTAATGTTTCCAATAAGGTTAGTTAATAATCTTTTACAGGGGAAATTTGCAAATGCGCGTGAAGAGACCGGTAGATTTATAGTCAATACAACAGTTGGTATTTTAGGACTTTTTGATCCCGCTAAAGAGTATCTTGCGTGGGAACCGCATAATGAAGACTTTGGACAAACTTTGGGGTATTGGGGAGTTGGTGGTGGATATCATATTGTATTGCCAATTCTTGGACCATCAAATATGAGAGATATGTTTAGTATGTATCCTGATTCTTTAGTTAATCCAATCCATTATCATGATGAAAGAAGTTATAACCTTGCAGGAGATAGAGACCAATCTATACTGTTAAGTACTTATCAAAGACTAAATGATGGTTCTTTAAAATTTGGAAAATATGAAGATTTAAAAAAAGATGCTGTAGAATTATACCCATTCTTAAAAAATATTTATAAACAACGCCGAGAAAAACTTATTAAGGAATAAAAATGATAAAAAATTTATTACTAATATTGACTTTAGCTTTTAATATATTTGCATCTCAAATTGACGATTTAAGAGTAGACTTTGTTAACACAACTAATATAGTTGTAGATATAGTAAAAAATAAAAACTTAACCGCCGATATAAGAAATGATAAAATCGTAGAAGCAATTACACCAATGTTTGATTTTAAACTTATGGCAAAATTAAGTCTGGGTAAAAAATGGAAAAGTTTGGACAAAACAAAACAAACAGAATTTATAAAGCTTTATGTACATCGAATGAAAAAATCATATTCAGCTAAAATTGATAAATATACTGATGAAACAATTATTATTAATAAAATTACTCAAATTAAAAAAACAAGAATAATTCTAAATAGCAGCTTGATTGGTAAAAATGATAAGGTAGAAGTAATATATAAATATCACAAACCAAAAAAACAAATTGAGAATAAACACAAATGGCTTGTATATGATGTAATCATTGCAGGAATTAGTATCGTTAAAACAGATAGAGCACAGTTCAAAGCTGTATTACGAGAAAGTTCCATAGAAACTTTGATGGATAAAATAAGATAGTGCTTGAGAATTTTTATTCAAAATATATAATTCCATTTCCAAAAACAGTACTTTTTTTAGTAACGATATGTATTGTTATTTTAGGAAGTTTTGCTTTGAAACTAGAGATAGATGCAAGTGCTGAAACACTTTTATTAGAAGGTGATAAAGATTTAGAATTTTCCAGAAAAATAAGTAAACAATATAAAATGCAAGATTTTTTGGTAGTTACTTTTAAACCTAAAGATGAATTATTATCTACACAATCTATAAATACAATTCAAAATATAAGTGATGATTTATTAAAACTTGAGCTGACAGAATCTGTTACATCTATTATTAATGTGCCGCTTTTACAAAGCCCTCCAAAACCTGTAAAAGAATTTTTAAAAGATATTCCTACTTTATTATCTAGCGGTACCAGCAAAGAATTGGCAAAAAAGGAATTTCTAACCAGTCCTTTATATAAAAATCATCTTGTAAGTTCTGATTTTAAAACTACTGCACTTTTAGTTAATTTAAAAAATGATAAAACTTATACACAACTTCTTAATACCAGAGATGAACTTGTTTTAAAGAAACGAAATAAAACCATATCTCCCGAAGAGTCAGCTCAACTTAAAATTACAAAAAAAGAGTTTAAAGCTTATAGAGATAAAAGCAGAGAAGAAACTCATCAAAATATTATAAAAGTACGACAGGTACTAGAAAAATATAAAAATCAAGCTGAACTCAACTTAGGTGGAATAAGTATGATAGCTGATGATATGGTTAGCTTTGTTAAACATGACCTACAAACATTCAGCGTCGTAGTTATTCTTTTATTAGTTATTGTTTTATTTATTTTATTAAAAGAATTAAGATGGGTCTTAATACCTATTTTAATCTGTATTATTTCAATTGTTTCTACAAGTGGAATACTTGGATTATTTGGTTGGGAGATCACAGTAATATCCTCAAATTTTATATCTTTACAACTCATTATGACTATGTCATTGGTTATTCATTTAACTATAAAATATAAAGAACTTTTAACAACAAAACCTGACTTTTCGCAAAAACAGTTAGCTTTACACACAGTTGTATCTATGGCAAAACCATCATTTTTTGTAATTATTACAACTATAGCAGGATTTAGTTCTTTAGTATTCAGTGGAATTTTACCGGTTATAAATTTTGGTTGGATGATGAGCGTTGGTATTGCAATATCTTTATTTATAACATTTTTAGTTTTCCCAACGATTATGGTATTGCTTAACAAAAGTACAATAAAAATAAAAAAGTCGAAACATAAGCCTTTTACTTCACGAATAGCCCATGTGGCATATAACAACCAAAAGCTTATAATAATCGGTGCTGTTTTAACTATTATTTTTTCTTTAACCGGAGCGAGCAAACTCTTTGTTGAAAATAGCTTTATAGATTATTTTAAAAAAGATACTGAAATTTATAAAGGGATGAAAGAAATTGATCAGAATCTAGGAGGAACAACTCCCCTTGATGTGATCCTTACATTTAAAGATGAAAATGAAGTTTTAGTACAAACTTCAAATACAAAAGAAATAGAAGATGAAGAGCTTGATAGTTTCGATGATGAATTCGCTGAAGATGAAAATGATGAAACATATTGGTTTACAGCTGCTAAAATGGAAAAAATAAGACAAATACATAACTATTTAGAATCTTTACCTCAAATAGGAAAAGTTTTATCTTTATCAACTATGGGTGAAATTGGTAAGATTTTAAATAGCAGCAAATATTTAGACAGTTTTGAATTAGCTTTATTAAATAAAAAATTACCACAAGAATATAAAGATATTTTACTGAGTCCTTATGTAAATATTGAACAAAATCAAGCAAGAATCACAATGAGAATAATTGATTCTCTGCCAGATTTAAGAAGAGATGATTTAATTAAAAAAATAAACAGAGATTTAAATGAGATGTTAAATTCTAAAAATGAAGAGTTTAAATTATCAAATCTTTTAATACTGTATAATAATATGCTTCAATCACTTTTTGATTCTCAAATCAGCACACTTGGGTTTGTTATAGCTATTTTATTTATTATGTTCCTAATTCTTTTTAGAAGCCTGCCTATTGCGATTATTGCACTTATTGCCAATATAATTCCTGTGGGAATGATATTTGGTTTTATGGGATGGATGGGTATACCTCTTGATATGATGACAATTACGATTGCTGCTATTAGTATAGGGATTGCGGTTGATGATACTATTCATTATATTCATAGATTTAAACAAGAATTTGCAAAAACAAATAAATATAAAAAAGCAATGTTTAATACTCATAAAAGTATTGGTACAGCGATGTTTTATACCTCTGTTATCATTATGATTGGATTTTCTGTTTTAGTTTTATCAAATTTCATACCTACTATTTATTTTGGATTATTAACTTTGCTTGCTATGTTTATGGCAATAGTTGCTGATTTACTTTTATTGCCGGTTTTATTAATTATATTTAAACCAATCAAACAAACAACGAAAAGGAACTAAAATGCAAATATTGATACCTGTAGATGATATTGATTTTGAAGAAGCAAAGATCACATTATTAGATGATGTAAAACATTGGATTTTAATAAATCTTGAAGAGGGTAAAGTTTTAGAATATAACCTTTATAAAACAAGAGAAGAGATTACGCAATGGATTGATGTAGTAGTAGTAAAAAATGATAAAGAATATGTATGGCCTTTTATGGAAGAAAATATTGCTGTATTAGTAGCACCGCTTCAAAGATCTGTAGAAGATATTATTGAAGCATTTTTATTTAAAGAGTTACATAATTTAAATGTAAATATTTAAGGTAAAAGAAAAAGGAAATATAATGTTAAAGGCAATTGTTACAGGATATAGCAGCGGTATTGGAAAAGCTGTTTGTGAAGAGTTAGAACAAAATAATTACCATATCATTAAGCTTGTTTCACGACTTGAAGATTTAGAAGCTGTAGAAAAAGAGATTCAAGAAGTATTAAAAGATTGTGATATAAATTTACTTGTAAATTGTGCGGGGCTTGGTATATTTCAACCACATGAAGAGATAAGTTTGGTAAAAATAAAAGAATTAATAGATATAAATTTAACAGCTCCGATCATCTTATCAAATCTTTGCCTTAGAAGTTTAAAAAAAACACAAGGTCATATTATAAATATAACTTCAATAGAAGCTACAAAGCATTCAAAATTTTCAGCACTTTATACAGCAACAAAAAGTGGACTTAGAGATTTTGGATTGTGTTTATTTGAAGAGTTGCGAAAAAGCGGCGTGAGGGTGACTTCAATTAATCCTGACATTACTGATACTAACTTTTTTGATGCTTTACAATTTAAACCATCTTCAAAGCAAGATACTTATCTTTTACCGCAAACTATTGCGACAGCCGTGATGCAGGTTCTTCAAACAAAAGGTGTAATTACTGATTTAACTATACGACCTCAAAAATTTGAAATTAAAAAAGGCTAGTCAATTTTGACCAGCCTTTTTATATTTGTTCCCACACGGGAGAGACTGTGAAATAACCTAAATAATTTTTAGGTTATTTCAGCAATCAAGTTTTTGATTTTTATAAATTCCAAATAATTTAATAAATCTAAAGTAATATTCTAAATTCATTGCATATATCAAGATATACTCTTCTATATCTTTTCTTATTTGTGTTAAATTACCTTTTTGTATGGATAGTATAAGTTTTTGAAATAGATTTATCCCTATAAGATTTAACATTCGTTTAAAATTATAGGTAAACATTATCAAGGCATTTTCACCTGATACTTTATTTTTACCTCTTACTAAAAAATGATCCCATCCAAGTGTTCTTTTTATAGTTCCAAATGGATGTTCAACTATTGAACCTCTTTTTTTAACTATATCTTTATATTCTTGTATTTTCATTTTTTTATTATGTTGTTCTGTAATATGTTCATATTCCCATCTATATAGTTGTTTATACGGTGTTTTAGTTGGAATACATTTATCTTTTAACGGACAAGCTTTACATACTAGACTTGTTCCTGTATATTTAAAACTAATTTTATTATTTTTTATTTGTATGGTAGCTCTTTTATTTAATTGTTTATTATTAGGACAAATATAACAATCATTTTCTTTATCATAATTAAATTTATCTTTTGGAAACTTACCTTTATCTATTTGTGCTTGTTGCTTATTAGCTTCTGGAACTATTGCATTAATATTATCTTCAACACACTTTTTAAATTCTTTACCACTATAATATCCTGTATCAGCTACTATATCTAATTTATTAACTTCTAGATTTTCTTTAGTTTCTTGTGACATTTTATGAAGTTGATTGAAATCATTACCTTTTGTAGATATATTAGTAGCCACTATAAATTTAAATGTACTATCTACTACTATTTGTGAATTATAAGCCATAAGGTTATGTGATGGTTTTTTCATTAAAGTTGCATCAGGGTCTGTTTTATTATATTGAGTTTTATTTAACTTTTCTAATAATTTTAAATTATTTGATAACTCTTTTTGTTGATATTTTAATTTTCTTAAATCTTTAGGTAATTTACTAGTTATAGTTAATGGTTGTATTTGTTTATCTGAAAACTCTAATAGCTTTAAATATTTCTCTATCTCATCTTCAACTTTAGTTAAATCTTTATCTAAAGTTTTTTTCATAATAAGTTGATTTTTAGAAGCATTAGCTCTTAAAAATGCACCATCTAAAGCTTTTATACCATCTCCTATTAAATTAACATTTTTACACAATAGTACAAATTCTTTAAATACTTGTTTTAAAGCTTTTGGATTATTTTTTCTAAAGTCCGCAATTGTATGATAGCTTGGTGTTAATCCAGAAGTTAACCATATTAGTTCTATATTTCTTTTAATCTCTTTTTCTAAAGCTCTACTGCTTCTAATTTTATTTATATATCCATAGATATATATCTTTAATAGTAATGATGGATTATAAGCTTTCTGACCATCTATCCTATCACTTTTTCTAGTATCATCAAATCCTAATTTTTCTAAATCCAATATATTTACATATGATTCTATTACTCTTACACTATTATCTTCATCTACATAATCATCAATACTTGGTGGAAATAATTGTGGTTGATTTCTTTCTTGACCTTGTTTATATTTAGTAGTCATAAAATACCTTTTAAAGCCTATTGTATATGGCTTTATATGATATTATTATATCAAAATATTGATTTGTATTTGATGAAATTATAGTGTATTTTTTTATTATATTGAGACTGTAAATATAGTTATTTCACAGTCTCGGGAGTATGGGAACTAGATGTTAGTGCTACGCTAAAGCTTTTTTAGCACTTTCTACTAAGCCTGCAAATGATTCAGCATCATTCATAGCCATATCAGCTAAGATTTTTCTATCTAATTCAATCTCAGCTAATTTAAGACCATTCATAAATCTTGAATAACTTAAATCATTTAATCTACAAGCCGCATTGATTCTGATAATCCAAAGTTTTCTAAATTCTCTTTTTTTCTGTCTTCTATCTCTGTAAGCATATACTAAAGCATGTTCAACTGCTTCTTTTGCTTTTCTAAAATGTTTTCTTCGACCACTATAGAAACCCTTAGCCATTTTAAGGATTTTTTTGTGTCTCGCTCTTCTTACCGTACCAGTTTTTACTCTAGGCATATTATTTTCCTTTCTTTACCATAAATATACTATTATTAGATATTTTGGTGTTAGTGCTTTTTGCACCAAACTTGTCCATTTTTACATGGAGGACAAAAATGTAAAGCTATTAAGCTTTACACAACATTCTTTTTACTCGTGTAGTATCACAAGCTTTTACAGTTTGTGGTCCTCTAAGATCAACTTTTCTCTCTTGAGACTTTTTAGTTAAAATATGGCTTCTAAAAGCACTTCCTCTTTTAATAGAACCATTTTTCTTAATTTTAAATCTTTTTAGTGCACCACTGTTAGACTTCATCTTTGGCATTATCTTGAATCTCCTTTCATAAGTTTTGTATTTTAGGACTTGGAGCTTATCCTAAAAGAACTTTATATTAGTTTAAAGAGTATTCTATTTTCTAATGAAATCAAATATATTTATAATTTATTTAACTATTTTTAACTATTTTTTAGATACAATGGATAAATATGAAAGGGTGTGTCTAAAAGTTTTATTTTAGATATGCCCTTCGCTATGAATAAAATTTTTAGGATTTGTTTATGTTATTAACACCAGGACCAACTCCAGTACCAGAATTTGTACGAACTGCTATGGCGGATTTGACATTACATCATAGAACACCAGAATTTGAAGCAATTTTTGAAAAAACAAAAAATTTACTTTTAGAACTTTTAGATATGCCGGAATGTGTTATGCTGGCTTCAAGTGGAACCGGTGCTATGGAAGCTTGTGTTACAAATTTAACTCACTCAAAAGCACTGACAATAAATGCAGGTAAATTTGGTGAAAGATTTGGAAAGATTTGTGATGCGCATAATATAGAATATACTGAATTAAAATATGAGTGGGATACACCTGCATCTGCTGAAGATATTATAAATACTGTTAAAGCTGACCAAAAAATCGATGCTGTATTTATCCAGATTTGTGAAAGTGCCGGAGGGTTGCGACATCCTGTTGAGCAAATTGCCAAGCTTGTTAAACAAATCAATCCTGATATTATGATCGTTGCTGACGGCATAACTGCTGTTGGTGTTGAGAAAATCGACACTACAAATATAGATGCTTTAATTACTGGAAGTCAAAAAGCTTTAATGCTTCCTCCAGGACTTTCTATGATAGGATTTAGTGACAAGGCAATAGCAAAAATTGGAAAAAAACCAGCGGGATATTATTTTAATCTTTTAAGTGAAATTAAAAAGCAAAAGCAAAATACAACAGCATACACAGCAGCTACAACTTTAATCATTGGACTTGGTGCAATTTTAGAGAAAATCAAAGAAGATGGCTTTAATCATCTGTATTATAGAACAGCAGTTCGAGCAGATGCTACAAGAAAAGCATTAGAGTCTATTGGACTTAAAATTTATCCAAAAACTCCTGCACATGCTATGACTACTATTTACACAGAAGATTCAAATGCTTTGCGAAAACTTTTAAAAGAAAAATACAATATAAATATCGCAGGCGGACAGGATCATTTAAAAGGTAAAATCTTTAGAATTAATCATATGGGATTAGTAGAAGATTTTGAAGCTGTCTGGGTAGTAAATGCAATTGAAAAAGCTATGTCTGATTTGGGTATTAGAGAATTTGACGGTACTGCAAATAAAATTTTCATGGAGGCATACTTTGTATAATGATGCAACTTGTTCCCACTCTCCCAAGTGGGAACACATTCATAATATTAACATATATATTTCCACTCGAGAGAGTGGGAACGAGAGTGCACAAGGAGTTACAAAGTGATATTTGAACATGAAATACCAAATGGCAGTCGACTTTATTTTGGAAAATTAGCAAAACAAAAAAGATATTTAGAGTCTAAGGTTTCAGCATTTTTCTCAAAACTTGGTTTTGAAGAGATAGTTACTCCAAACTTTTCATATTCACAACACCAAAGTATTGATGATGATAAACAACTAATTACAATAAGTGATGAATCAAATAATCAAGTTGCTTTAAGAGCTGACAGCACTCTTGATGTTGTTAGAATTATCACTAAAAGATTAGGCAGAACCACAAGTCATAAAAAGTGGTTTTATATTCAGCCGACTTTTACATATCCTTCATCTGAAACATATCAGATAGGTTGTGAATGGATTGAGCATGATAATGTAAGTGATGTTATTAACTTAAATGCAGATATTTTAAATTTACTTAATATTAAGCCAATTATTCAAGTAGCAAATATAAATATCCCAAAATTAGTAAGCAGTGAGCTGAATATTGATTTAAATCTTTTTAAAAATGGAGAAATTGGCGCATTGTTTGCACTAAATATCAACTGGCTGACTTCATTGATTTATGTTAAAACTATTGAAGATTTAAAAGATGTTATTAATGAAGTACCAACATCAATTAAAGTTGAATTAGAAAAACTGCAGCAAATTGTGTTAAATATAAAATATGAAAATGTGATAGTTTCACCGCTTTATTATAGTGCTATGAAATATTATGATGATGTTTATTATCGGGTAATTAAAGATAATTTAACAATTGCTAAAGGCGGCGGATATAAAAGTGATGGGATTAGTTCACTTGGATTTGCATTATATACAGATAATTTATTAAAAATATTAGAAGATTAGGAAGAAGGGTTTAAAATGAGTA
This sequence comes from Arcobacteraceae bacterium, assembly GCA_965242915.1. Taxonomy (GTDB): domain Bacteria; phylum Campylobacterota; class Campylobacteria; order Campylobacterales; family Arcobacteraceae; genus CAJXII01. The sequence goes on along the minus strand of CBDETN010000028.1, from coordinate 307,467 downwards.
AAGCGGACGTAATCGTTGGAATTCAATGGGGTGATGAAGGTAAAGGCAAGATAGTGGATAAACTTGCTCAGGAATATGATATGGTATGTAGAAGCCAAGGTGGACATAATGCCGGTCATACAATTTGGGTAGATGGAACCAGATATGCTTTACACCTTATCCCATCAGGTATTTTAAATCCAAAGGCAATAAATATAATAGGAAACGGTGTAGTTGTAAATCCCGAATCCATAATTAAAGAGATGGAACAATTCGATGCTTTAGAGGGTAGATTATTTATCTCAGACAAAGCACACTTAAATCTTCCATACCATAGTTTAATTGATATTGCTCGTGAAAAACTAAAAGGTGACAATGCTATTGGAACTACCGGGAAAGGGATTGGACCTGCATATGCTGATAAAATAAATAGAATTGGTCATAGAGCAGATGCACTTTTAAATCCAAAGCAGTTATGTAAAGATATTATGAGTTATTTTAGTGAAAATAAAGTTATCTTTGATGCTTTAAAAGTGGAAGTTCCAAATGAAACTGAACTTTTAGCTGAACTTGAAGATTATAATGAAAAATTAGGTTCATTTATTACAAATACTACAAATATGATTTGGGATGCAATAGATGCAGATAAAAAAATATTATTAGAAGGTGCTCAAGGTACTATGCTGGATATTGACCACGGAACTTATCCATATGTAACTTCTAGTGCAACTGTCAGTGCCGGTGCTTGTACTGGTTTAGGAATTGCTCCAAAGGATATAGGCGTTGTTACAGGAATAGTAAAAGCATATTGTACAAGAGTTGGTAATGGACCATTTCCTACTGAAGACTTTGGAACTGCAGGTGAAACTATGGCTGATGTTGGTAAAGAAGTAGGAACTACTACTGGTCGGGGAAGAAGATGTGGTTGGTTTGATGCAGTTGCAGTTAGACATGCAAGCAGATTAAACGGTTGTGATCAATTATCTTTAATGAAACTTGATGTTTTAGATGGTTTTGAAACTATTAAAATATGTACAGCTTATGAGGTTGATGGAAAAATCATAGATTATGTACCATCGAATATGGATAATATAACTCCTGTGTATGAAGATATTGCAGGATGGGATAGTGTAGTAGGTTGTAGAGAATTTGATAAGCTTCCACAAACTGCAAAAGAATATATAGAACGAATTGAAGAATTAACAAAAACAAAAGTAGGTATCATCTCAACTTCTCCTGAACGAGAAGATACAATAATAAGATAAGGAAAATTTATGAGATTAAAAAAACAACACGCACAATATATATCAAGAAAAATAACAAAAGATTTAATAAATTGTGATTTTATAGAGATTAGAAAAGACCATGCAGCAATAACTGCTGAAATTGAAAGAATTATTATTGAAGATATCGCTAACGAAACTAAACTTGATGATCATGTTGCTGATCTTTTAGAGAATCAAGAAGAAGATATCGAGTTTTACCATGCAGATTATAGACAACTATTTTGGATGACTAAAAAAAGACTTGCAAATGAATTTAATGTAATTGTTAATTTTGAAGATAGATTTAGTGATATTTCTCATCAAATTATGGACTACTTGTATGAAGAGGATTTTATCCACTTTGAAGTATCTGACAATCAGGTAAAAAATGTAATTTTTAGGGCTATCGAAGAATTTATGAAAGGTTTTGATGAAGCTGACACATTAGCTTATGAAAAAATTAAAAACTACAAAAGAAAGCTTATCCCCGGTACTGAAGATTATGATATTATTTTCAACAGACTGTATGAAGAAGAGTTAATAAAAAAAGGCCTGATATAATGGAGAATAACAATGAATAAAGTTTATATATATTTAGAAAACGGTACTTTTTTAGAAGGAAATTCTTTTGGTGCAACAGGAACTAAAGTTGGCGAAATAGTATTTAATACTTCTTTAACCGGTTACCAAGAGATTATCACAGATCCTAGTTATGCAGGACAATTTATAACATTTACTATGCCTGAGATTGGTAATGTTGGTATTAATGCTGATGATATGGAAAGTAAAACTGCTCACTGTAAAGGTGTATTCGTTAGAAGTTATAATGATAAATATTCTAACTTTAGAGGTGAAAAAACCTTAAATGCTTTATTAAAAGCAAATGATGTTTTAGGAATTTGTGATATTGATACAAGATATTTAACAAAAATGTTAAGAGATGAAGGTGCTATGATGATGATAGCATCAACTGAAATTAGTAATAAAAATGAATTAAAAGCTAAATTAGAATCAAGTCCACGCATTGAAGATATTAATTATATCAAAGAAGTTAGTACTAAAGAAACTTATATGCATAAAAGCGGTGCATGGAATTGCAAAACCGGTAAATATAATAAAGCTGTGATGAGTGATAAAAAGATTGTGGCTATTGACTTTGGAATTAAAAGAAATATTTTAAATGAACTAGTTGAGTCTGGACTTGAAGTTGAAGTAATTCCAAGTACATTCAAAGCTGATGACTTAATAGCTAGATTTGATGCTGGTGAAATTGGCGGTATATTTTTATCAAATGGACCGGGAGATCCATTAACTTTAACAGAAGAAAAAGAACAGGTGAAAAAACTAATAGCTACAAATATTCCAATTTTTGCTATTTGTTTAGGTCATCAAATGTTAAGTATTGCACACGGTCATGATACTTACAAATTAAAGTTTGGTCAACATGGAGGAAATCATCCGGTTGCAAATACCTCAAATGTAGTCGAAATAACAGCACAAAATCATAATTACAATGTACCTGACAGTATTATGGAAATTGCTAAAGTTACACATAAAAACTTATTCGATGATACAATTGAAGGTGTAGAATATAATGATAAAAATATATTCTCAGTACAGCATCATCCAGAAGCCAGTCCGGGACCTCACGAAAGTAAATATATATTTTCACAATTTGCAAAAACTGTAAAATAATGTAGTAGGTGATATAAAAATTATTAAGGATTTATAGTGAAAAAGCTTCAAAATATTAGTAATCAAATTAAAAATAATACATTTTCATACACGGGAAAAGGTGCTTTTGAAGCTATTGTCAATAATTTTAAATCAGAAATAATTAATTGGCTTGAGAACCTTATTCCTCTTCAACAACAAATTCAATACCTTCAAGATAAAGCTGATATACAATTTCAAAAAAGAAATTACACCAGAATTCTGACAAAGTTATTACCAGATGAATATAATGAATTTGTATCTTTAAATATTTTAGTAAGAGATTCAAATATAATCGCAAAGTATTATCAAAATGAGTTTGATTTGACTTTACTTTATACCCAGCTTTTAAATGATAAATATTTAAAATACCCCGGTAAATATGAAAAATATGTTAATTTTGAAATATTTCAGAAATTTATAATGATGTATAGAGATGAAATAAATAGTAGTTTAGATACTAACGAAACAAATCAAAGGCAATCAAAATCAATAAAAGTTGAAGAAAAACAAATAGAAGAAACTGAGGTTAAGCAGGAGATACATAAAGATATACTAAAGCCAAAAACTAAAAAAGAAACTAATTGGACAAATTTATTACTAGGAAAATAAAAGTAATTATTAAGATTTAATAATTACTTTCAAGTGATGGCATAATTGCTTTAAAAATTTCTATTGTTCGGCAAATAGTATTTTTAATATTTTCAATATCAGTTTTTTCTAAAGTTTTAACCTTTGGATAGTTTAATATTACATCTTCAAAATTACTTACAATATCATTCATATTTTTACCATCAACAACTGGAATATTATACTCTTTTAAAAATTGCAAATTCTCATCTGATTTATCTTGTCGCTTATAAAAAACAGGACAATTCCCAGAAGCAAGAGATTCAAATACACTGTTTATAGATGAAGTTAAAAGGTATTTTGTATTTAAAATAGTATCAAAGTATTCTTCCTCTTCAATAATATCACTAAAATAAGGTGCTAATTTTTCTTCATTTCCTAAAAAGAAATAATGTCCCATAAGTAATGGAATATCCAGCTTTTTACAATCTTTACAAAGCTCTTTTAATAAAATATCACCATAATCATCATCCCCAAAGAAAAAAGCTTTCTTTATACTTTGATCACCTTTTTCAAAAAATTTATCATTAACTAAAGTTTTAGGTATATCAACACCAACTTCATATAAATGAGTACAATACTCATCCATAAATTTTCGCATCTCTTGTGATGGTTCATCACTATCAAATATTAGAATATCACTTCGCTCCATAAGGTTAGGCAAGTTTCCAATTATATCTATACCTATACCTTTAACAACTCCTAAATCTCTAGCAAATGTTGCAGCTCTATAATCGCTAGTACATAAAATTGGGTCACACGAGATAAGTTGTTTATATAAAACAGCACATCTTCGTACCTGCTCAAGTCCTATATTGTGACCACTTTTTGCATAAATATATATATTCATTATTATTATTCCTTGCAAGACTTTATTTATGGTCGCATTGTACAATATGAATGATTAAAAATTACAAATAATCATCCATTTCAATTTAAACAGTTTCTATTATTTTCATATTCTAAATTCTTTTAATTTTACTATTGCATACACTTTAATATTTCATAAGTTTTACTAACATCATAAGTTGCACTATGATAAGCATTTGGATCAAAATCTATTCCATAAAATAAACAAGTTTCATCTAGCTTGGGATTTTTAATCTTTCCATTTTTATTTAATGCTTTTACTATTTGTTTATTCTCTTTCATAGTGCAAAAGTGTTTCTCAAATTCTACAAGTCCACGAAGATGACGCAATTCAAAACTGATATTGTGAGCAACCAAAGTTGTAGTATCTTTACAAAATTCTATAAAATCTAAATCTTCTTGAAAATATGAACAATATTTTATATTTTGTTTATTTCGATGAACTAAAATTAATTCAGGAGTAAGTTTATGCACTTCATAAGAGTATGGATTTACAGGATATCTCGATAGATAGTATCTGTGAAATTTATCTTTTATAATATATTCATCACCTATTAGTTCTACTTTAACTGCTGCAGCTTCTATCACATCATGTTCATTTGTTGTATTTGTTTCAAAGTCTAAAATTATCATTTATAATTCTATCACTTAATATATCAAATCTAACTTTATTTTTTTCGGCTAGTCTATCTTTTATATAAATATACAATCCAGTTGCCACAGTAATAGATATTATTAATTCTATCATCAATGCTCCTCTATTAATTTATAAAAGAATAGTAGCTAATAATTTTTCTTTATCTCAAAAACATAACAAATTGACATACTTTTTCTAAATTTTTAAAATATTGGTTAAAATACTTTTATGATTTTACACCTAGATTTAGATTGCTTTTTTGCAGCAGCACATAGAATTAATAACCCTCAACTAGATAATATACCAATAGCTGTTGGTGGAAGAAGTAATCTTGCAATATTTGATAGAAAAAAATCATCTAAACAATTAAGTGCTATAGAGGGTGCTTTTACAAGTTCAATTTTAAGTTCTAATGGTGATAAATCATTTGAAGAATACTTTGTAGATCCTGATGGAAAAGTAAGAGGTATCATTACAACATCAAGTTATGAAGCAAGAGATTTTGGAGTTAAAACTGCAATGCCAGTAGCTGAAGCTTTAAGATGGTGTCCAAATCTTACAGTATTACCACCAAATTATCCACTTTATCATGAACTATCACATAAATTAAAACTACTACTTGAACAAGAGATACCATCTATTGAACAATTTTCCATTGATGAGTTTTTTGGCGATGTTACTGGTTGGATAAAAGATGAAGATGTAGTTTCATTTGCAAATAGACTAAAGGATAAAATAAAAAAAGATTTAGAATTACCAATATCAATAGGTATTGCAAAAACTAAATGGATAGCAAAATTAGGAACAAATGCAGCCAAACCCTTTGGTATTAAATTAATAAAGCCAGATGAAGTAGATGAGTTTATAAAAAATATACCTATTAAAGCATTTCCCGGCATTGGTAAAAGTTATCAAGAAAAATTAAATAGATATGGTATTCATAAACTAGGAGATATAAAACAAAGAAAAAAACTATTCTACCGTTGGGGAAAAATGGGCTTTCAACTTTACAATAGAGTATGTGGAACTGATAATGAAAAAATATCTCTAGCTCAATCTAAAAAATCAATTGGATTAGGTCGTACCTTTGACCCTATACTAGACCGTGTTGAAGTTAAAAGAAGAATTACAATACTTTGCCGGCATTTAAGTTTCTTAGCTTTAAAAAGCAAGCATAACCCTATGACATACTCTTTAAATATCAAATATCAGTTTGGTGGCAAAGCAAAGGATTATATTAATTCAAATAGATTATTTAATGAACAGTATTTTAAACAAGCAATTATTAAATTATTTGAAAAGATTGATAATCATCCTAGTCACTATATTGTTCAAGTAAATATTTCACTATCTAATTTTGAAGAAAATAAAATTATGACTATGGATCTGTTAAATTATGAAGATGATACTAAACAATCTCAGCTTACTGCTTCAATGCAGAAATTAAGAGATAAGTTTGGGATTGATATTATTAAAAGTGGTGGAGAGTTATAAATAATACTATTTTATATAAAGATTTAAATTAGCTTGACAATAAATAGATATTAACATATAATGTATGTTATAAAACATATTTAGTATGTTAAAGGAAATATTATGTTAGAAGCAATATTGGGTAGTAAATGTAGAGAACAAGTTTTACAATATATATTAGCTAATGATTCAGGCTATGCGACTGAAATAAAAAACTTTTATAAAATTGGACTGGATCCCGTACAAAAGCAATTAGAAAAGTTAGAATTAGGTGGTGTATTAATTAGTAAAAATATTGGTAAAACTATTGTTTATAGTTTTAATCCAAGATATGCCTTTTTAGATGAACTTAAAAACTTACTATTAAAAGCTAGAGAATTTTATAAACCCCAATTAATAGAACAACTAACTATGAGTAGAAAAAGACCAAGAAGACAAGGAAAGCCATTATGATTGATATTAAAAATATGTCTATGCCTGAACTGATCTGTCAACCCTATATCATACTAAGAACTATAAATTCTAAGCAGCCATTTCATTTTGTAACATTAACTCTTCAAACTCAACTGGTGAATAATTATTATTTGCACTATGCATTCTTTGTCTATTGTAATATACTTCTATATATTCAAATATAGATTGATATAATACCCCAAGAAGACAAGACAACTTTTTCTAAATCCTTATTCTCTTTTTCACCTGTTACCTTATGCCACAATTTCAACTAATTTATCATAATCCTTATTATTAATTTTTAAACTATCATAATAAAAACTCATTGGTTTTTTATAATTTAAAGTTTGATGAAATCTTTTATGATTATAAAAATCAATATAATCTTTCACATCAGTTTTTAACTCTTTAATTGTGTTATATTCATTTAGATAAATTCTTTCAACTTTTGCACTTCGCCAGAATCTCTCTATACAAATATTATCAGTAGCTCTACCTTTACCATCCATTGAGATAATGATGCCATTATCTTTTAAAGTCTGTGTATGGATATGACTTGTGTATTGACTGCCTTGATCTGTATTAAATATTTCAGGTTTACCATATAGCGATAATGCTTCATTTAGAACATCCATTGTTAAAGCTGAATCCATAGTGTTGGATATTTTCCAAGATAGTACAGCTTTAGAATACCAATCAATTATAGCTGCTAAATAAACCATGCCGCCATTAATCTTGATATATGTTATATCCGTACTCCATACTTGATTTGCTTTTACTATGTCAACTCCTCTAAGCTTGTAAGAGTATTTTTTATGTTGCTTATCTGGTATTGATAGATTTATTGGTTTAACTGCTAATATTGGCTTTAAACCCATCTCTTGTCTATATTTATAAACAGTATTCAAACTTATATTGTATCCATCTTCTAAAAGTTGCTGATGAACTTTTAAAGCTCCATATATTGGTATTTGCTCATAAATATCATTTATCTTATCTTTGAGTGATATTTTATGCTTATTTTCTATAGGCTTATAATATAAGCTGCTTGGATTTAATTTTATAAGTTTACATTGAGTTGATACTGAAATATATGTTAGCTTAGACTCTATCAACTCTTTTTTATTAGATAAGTCCAAGCTTTGTAGCTTTCCCTCAAGCCATTCCTTTTCAACTGTCATTTTACCTACTATCTTTGCATAATCATCTATTTTAGATTGTAATTTTAAGTTTTCGTCTTTATATTCTTTGATAGCCTTTGCAGGCTCCATTGCCAACTCTGCATTATCCAAAAATATCTTCTTCCAATTTTGGATATTTTTAGGTGTTATATTATTTTTACTTGCTATCTCATTTAAAGTCTTTTCACCTTTTAAAACTTCTAAAACAATTTTTGTTTTAAATTTTGCTGTAAATATTCTTCTTTTTGTACTCATTTTTTACCCCTATTAAATATTTTATTATTTTAACTTTTTAGGAATAAGAATCTTATTTTTTCGTTCTTATTTTCTTGGGGTATTATACTCCTAATATTTTTAGAAGTGTAGTTTAATATGGAGAATATCTCAAACTTAAATTAGTTTTAATCCAGCAAATAAACTTAATTTAAACTTTCCTATCACTTTTTCAACCAAAGTGTCCAGATAAAAAGTGATACGGTGTCTTTTTGTTAACCGCTAGGGTGTCTTTTTAGAAAGTGATATGGTGTCTTTTTGGGAGTGATTTTTGCACTATGGATTATTTTAATGGAATTTTAAAGCAATTGGAGAATAATGATGCTTAAAAAAATGTATATGATAAATTCAGCAGAGATGGAATATATAGAAGTTGATGTAGATAGTAATCTGTTTTTTGCAGGTGATAATGGAAGTGGTAAAACAACAACTATTAGAGCATTACATTATTTATTTGTAACAGATTCAAGACTTGTAGGAATATCAGGAGATCAAACACCATTTAATGACTACTATTTTACCGAACCTAAATCATCGTATTTAATATATGATTTTGATGATTATTTTATAATTATGTTTAAAGATGAGTATAAGATTTATAAATATTTTGTAAAAAGACCATTAAGTATTGATAGATTTTATAATGATAATGATGAATTAAAATCACATAAAGATATAATAAAGTATATAACAACAGCATCTTTAACAAAGAAAAAAGAAACAAATAAAGATTTTCGTTCTATATTTTATGGTAATGGTGAGTTTTCTTTTAGTAAAATTGATAATTATGAAACTTTTGTTAAATTATATTCAAAACTATTTAATATATCAAAAACTATTGTTGATAGTAACTCTATAAAAGAAGCTATAAAAGATTCTATTGGCAAAAAGAACGAATTTTTTGAATTTGATGCATCAGATTTTTATGATAGTTTTTATAAATTGCAATATTTAAATACGTTCTATAAAAGTTATGAGAGAAATTTAAAAAAAATAAATGATTTAATGTCCGTATATAAAAAAATTATTAATTTAGAAAATGATATAAGTGTTTTATTAAAACAAATAAATTATAGATATAATTTTGAAATAAAAAAATATAGTGAACTTGAAAAAGAAATTTTAATAATAGAAGAAAAAAACAAGTTAAAAAGTTCATATATTATTCATTTAAAAAATAGAGAAAATAACATACTTAAAAAGATCATAAGATATATTAATGATTTAGATTATAAATTAAAAGAAATAGAAAAACTTGAAATCGAATTTTCTAAAGATAGTTTATTTAAGAATCAAAATATTTTATTGACCAAAGATAGTTTAATGACCAAACAAAAGCAAATTCAAAAAAATATTTTAGAAATCGAAAATCAATATAAGACCATAGTTGAAGCAATAGACAATGAAATATTACAAGTTGAACAATCTATAAAATATGAGGAACTACAGTTAAAAGAGCAAATAAATATATTAAAAGAATATAATAATGATTTAGCAAATCAAAAGTATCAAGAGTTTCAATTACAAAAAGAAAATGAAGAAGAGAATATGAATATAAAAATAAATATATATAAAATAAATATAGTAGATTTAGAAAAATTAAAAGAAAAAAGTATTTTAGAAAAGGAAGAAATAACAAATAAATTTGATAAAAAACTAGATGAATTAAGAGAAAACTTTGAGCAAGAAAATAAAAAAGCTATGGAAAAAAATCTCAATTTAAATAATGAAAAGAGTTTTATTTCTAAAAAAACTTATAGTTTAGAAGAAGAAAAAGAGAGTATAAACAATAAATACAGCAAAATAAAAAATAGTAATAAAGAAAAATATGAAGAAGCAAAAAAGATAATTTTAGAAAAACAGACCTATTTAGAAAAACTTTTTAATATTGACGAAAATAGTTTTCAAGCATTTTTAAATGATAATATTGATGATTGGGAAAATAAACTTTATCCTATTATTGAAAAGAAATTATTAAATCTAGATATAAATATATTAGAGCCTAAAGTAATAGATAGTAAAAGTCTTTTTGGTATCTCAATTAATACAGACTCTTTAGAAACCTTGCCATCAAGACAACAAATAGAATTTGAACTTGAAGATATCTCAAATAAATTAACTTTGATGAAAGAGGCTTTTGAAAAAGAGCTTAAAAATTTGGATAAAGAGAATAAACAAAAGATTGAAAAAATTGATAATCAAATAATTAAAGAAAATGATAAAATAAAAATAATTATATTAAAAATAAATGAGCTTGAAACAATACAAAAACAGCTTCAAAATAGTTATGGTAATGATAAAAATGTATTATTAGAAAAAAGAAAAGAAGAAAAAAATGATAATATAAATATAGAACAAGTTGATATCAAACAATTAAATCAACAAATGAAACACCTAAATAAAAAGTTTATGGATGATTTTCATAAATATAAAAGTAGTAAAAATGAAAATCTAAATATTGAGATATCTGTATTAAAAGAAAAATTAAAAGTTACAATAAATTTAATAAAAAAGAAAATTGAAGAATTAGAAAATAAGAAATACGATACTACAAAAGAGGAAAAAATAAAAGAACTAAATATTGAATTAAAAGAGATTGGACAAAATTTATATTTTGTATCACAAAGTGAAGCTTATTTTAATAGATATGAAAAAGTAAAGAATAAAATAGAAGATAAATTTAAACTAGAAAAACAGTTAGCTAATAATACTCAATTTAAAACTAAAGTAGAGTTACTATTTAGTAAAAAGTTGGAAATATTAGATGAATATATAACTAAAAATATTGAATTGTTAAATACTTTTATAGATGAAAGTAAAAATTATAAAAGCGGTATAGATAGATTTGAAAGTTTGGATATTGATTTTGGTGATAAATCATTAGAAAATGATATAGATTTAGATAATTTAATATCTTCATATATAAAAAACAAAGATGAACATTCATCAAAAAGATTAAATTTTAAAGATAACTTTGAAATGATTTGGAAAAGTTTAAAAAAATTCAATAGGTTAGATTTACCTATAAGTATGGAATATTTTAGTGAAGTTAGTACATTAACAGATGAAGAAAATATTGAAAAGTCAATATATGTATTATTTAATTATCAATATACAATAATTGAAGAAAAAAGGAATTCAACATTAGAACTATCTGGGCTTGTGGAAGAATCAAAATTAAGATTAAAGAATTTCGATTCTTCTGCTAAAAAACTTCAAAGTAAAGTTACTAAAATAAATAATAGTCTTAAAAAAATAGATTTTTCTGTAATCAATTCTATTCAACTAAAGCGACAAGATGCAAGTGGAAATAATATTGCTGCTGATTTGGTGGAATTAAGAAATATTTTAAATGATTTGATAATAAATGAAGAAAATAGTTTATTTAATAATAATTTACAAATAGAAAAAGATGTTGAAAGAGTTTTAAATTTACTTACAAGTATAAAAATTATATTAGGTGATGATAAATTATCTAGTTATGATAGCTCTACTATTAGTATTGGATATAGTGAAAATAATAAGCCGATAAAATGGGTTGAACAAATTCAATCTCAAGCTTCAACAGGTACAAATTTACTTTTAAAAGTAGCTATAACTATTTCAATACTTGGAGAATATATATCAAATAGTAAGAATAAATTTTATCTAATAATTGATGAAGTTTCTCAACTACATAGTAATAATCAAAATAAAATGAGACAATTTGCAAGTGAAAATGGATTTAATATTGTATTTGTTGCTCCTGAACCAACATTAATCAAACCTAAAGATATTAGGTATTATATTTTTGAGAATAAAAATGCTATTTTGATGAATCATGTGTGAAAATAAACCATGAACCTATCTAAATCCCTATACACAAAAGCCATCCAATGCCCAAAAATACTATGGCTAAAAAAGTACAAAAAGGAAGTACTAACACCACCAGATGAATCAGCATTAGCAGTATTTAAAACTGGAAATATTGTAGGTGATTTAGCTTGTCAACTTTTTCGACTTAATTAATACTTAAGGTCTTATATGAGGCAAACGTCGTTTGTGTATTACTCGCCATTTATACTTTGGATTATTATAAATAAACCAATCAATATGATTGATAGCGAAGTCTCTAAACTTTATATCATTCCAAAGTTTAATTATATAGTTTTTACTTTCTCTTTTAAGGAGCTTATTTCCATTTTGTGTATCATAAGTATAACCAAGGTAACAATCTAACTTTATTTTTAAATTTTGATGTAAATGTCCATGAGGAATACTTGGAAAAGGATCTGGATCACCAATTGTAAATTTCCACTTTGATTTGAGAATACCAACTTGTGTCGTTAAAAATGATATAAGTGGCTTTATTTCATTTGAACTTGAAGACACAGTATTATATAAAGTATCTTCTAAAAACGCTTTTTCATTAATTTCACAATCCATTTCTTTTTCTTCATAATTATTATTTAAAAAATCAATTCTTTCATGATATGTAAAAAGATTTATTAATCCATAGTCATATGATAAATCTGTTAATAATCTATAATGACTTTTTGCTTCGTCTGACATTTTCATATTTTTTCCTCTATAGTTAACGTCTACATTGAAGGATGCTGACCCCTCAATATATTTGTTGGTTTCTTTTTATAAGCATTATATTAAAGCTAATTTAGGCTTAAATATTTGCAAATGTATACTATAGAAAGTGCTATAAGTTAAATAAATAAAAATATTTAGATAAAATATTACAGATTTATATGCTATTTTAATATTAGACTATTAAAGAATATTCATAATAGTATATCAAAAGATATTACTATGAAACCAAAATCTTAATTGTACAACAAAATGCTCTATATATTGAAGAGATAAAATTAGAATATAATATTGTCCATATCAAAAGAGTTATATTGACATTTTTATATTTCATATATAAGTTTTCAAATAATATTTATCTATTGATCAAAATAGTTTATAAAAATTAATTTAAATGATATAATAACAAAAATTAAATACTAGATTGATTTACTATAACGAAGAGACTTAATATAATTTTCCATAAATTTCCAATCTGGTTCATATTTTCCATTAATTTCTTTTGTAGGAAGTTTTATAGATGTAGATATTAGTCTATCACCTGTCCAGCTTCTTCCAAATGAAAACTTAGGTCTCTCCAAATCTAAAATACTAACAATAAATAATCCATTATATTTGTTTAGATTATTATTGTATCCGCAAGCCGTCTTTCCATTCATTCCAATAAAATCATTTCTTTGATATAAGGAATATCCTGCACTACCTTGCCCCAATTGTATAAATACAATACAATTTCCTTTAGATATAAATTGTTTATTTCCATTTCTAGAGCAGATCATACTTAATCCATTATCTCCTTTTTTAGCAGCAATATAAGGTACATCATGTCCTTTTTTTAGAACATCAGTTGTCGTTCCTTTTGTTGTTTCTATAGTGAATAAATTTCCAATTCCAAAACTTTGCCATTCACTATGATTTAATTCCAAAACATTATTCTTTTGTTTGATATTCTTAAGTAATACATTTTCTTTATTTGAAATAGTAGTATTATTAACCCATTTTGGTATTTCTGTTGGTAATTTAAGTTGCTTAAGTTTATTACCTTTTGGTTTTCTTCCATATGAAAATTTATAACGATTATTTGTAATACATAATGCATAATATATTTTTTCATTTAAGCTCATATTGTCTCTTGGAGTTAATACAGAAACATCAGTATTGCATGCGAATTCAAATTGAGATACATAAGAATAGCTATGACTTCCTTCCCCATTTGTTGATACAAAAAGAGATTCTTTAGGAAAAATATTCTCTTTTTTAAGTTCAGACTTTAAAACCCAGCCTGAAATAGTACGCTGTTGTAATTTTGCTGGTCTAAGAAAAGGAATTGAATCTAATATAGGAACTGAATATATAGTCACATCAGTACTTTTGATTCCATTCTTTATTTTAAAAAGCTTATTAATATTCATTGTGTCACCTCATATTAATTAGAAAATATTCTTGTTTCAGTCATTAAATTAAAGAGAGTATATCTTTTAATTTCAGTCTCAAATAACTTTTCTGTCACACATGAATAGTCAGTTTCCATATAAGCTTCTGCAAGCCATTCATCATCTGCAGTAACTTTCTTAACCACAGATATGCCAACCTTAGTTTTTCGTTTTCTATATAAATCAAGCCAATTAGACTCAATATCAGCCCAAATACCTTCTGTTGAGTTTTGCTTTGTTTTCTCAATACGACCAAAATTTTTCTTCTTTATAAAACCATCATCTTTAAAGTAACCAAAAAAAGTTTCATGTGGTGATTTTTCATGTCTTTGACCTAGTGTAAAAACCATGCAGCATGAACTTGCAGTAGCACCAGGATGAAAAATATCACTAGGTAAAGAAAATACTGCTTCCAATGTATGCTCTTCCATCATTTTTTCTTTATATTCTTTGATATATTTTGAAGATCCAATTGCACATTGCATTGGAAGTAAGACAATTAACTTACCAGTCTTTACTTTTGATGCAATATAATGAACATAATGAAATCCTTGAGAGGGATCTTCTTTTGTTTTTTTATTCCAATTTTTTATATATTCTGGATTACAGTGTCTTCTTTGAGCATTATAAGGTGGATTCATTAGTACTGTATTAATATCTGCATCTTCAATATGGCTGGCTAAATCAAAACAGCTTCCTTGTCTAACATTTGAATTACCATCACCATGAATTAACATATTTGTCGTAGCTAGTCCAAATGCTGTTTCTTCATATTCTATTCCAAATATATTATTCTTTTTTACAGCTTCACTCTCAGCTTCATTAGCACAATCATCCATTGCTTCAGTCATTGCTCTTACTAAAAACGCACCACTTCCAGCACAAGGATCTAATACTTTTGAGTTTCTATTAATACCTGCAACTTGACACATAAAATGAACAATGTGGTCAGGAGTAAATGCTTGATTCTTGTCAGCTTTTCCAACATACTTGTTAAAGGTTGTAAAGAATAAATTTAAAATATCTTGCCCCATTGTACTTTTATCATTAATATAAGGTAAAATGGATTTATTAATATATCTTAAAATCTCTTGAAATTCTTCCTTTTTTAACTCTGATATATCTTGGGAATCAAGTACTTTTGTTTTTAATATCGTAAGTTTCTCGGCTTTTCGTATATCCTTATTAAGTAAGCTAGATATAACATCTTCTATTCCACCAATTATTTGCTTAGTGCTTAATCCTTCATATACTGTATCATTTTTAAGTGCCAATAAACAAGTTCCAACAAATTGACTTCTAATCTTTTCATTAATGCCATATTTGTGTAACAATTCATTTAATCCATATGTATTTTTAACAACCTGCTCTTTATTATTTGTTTTGCTTAAATATAAATCTGCATACTCATCAAAAGATTTTAGCTTGTATTGATTTTTAATTTGATGTGAGTCATCAATAGATAAGTCACTTCCCCACCATACTTTTATACGGTCATCTTGCGTATTTGCTAAAATAGCTATAGTTTTGTTTCCTGTAAGTTCTTTTTCATAATTAACATAAGCCTGTAATTGTGTAGAAACAGATTCTATATTCCATTTATCAAAGTTATCTTTAGTTTCTATAAGAATACTTATATTATCTTTTACAAATCTAATATCTAGGTAAGAATGTATAATGTCCTTATCTGAAGTAACTAAAGAGGGATCAATAGTTTTTCCAATCATTTTTAATGATTTTGGATAGCTAAACTCTCCATTTTCAAGATTTGTTATTAAGTAATCTTGTCCCATTGTTTGAATAATATCATATCTATTCATGTAACTTGCCCTTGCAAATATAGAAGATAATTTTTTATTATCTACGAAAAAATTATCTCAAAATAACTACCATATTCCTTGATAAATAGTATCATTCTTAAAATATAAATTTAAGGATGAATTATGAAATTACAAAAAGCCATAGAACTATTTAATACTCATTGTATTTATGAAAAGAATTTGAGTGATAAGACAATGAAAGCTTATAATATAGATTTAAATCAATTTGAAGCATATGAAGCTAATAAAAACTGTAATGTTACTACATTTGATAAGTTTTATATAAAAGAATATATGAAATATCTATTTGAAAAAAATTTAAAAGCAAAGAGTGTAAAAAGAAAAATTGCTACATTAAAAATATTTTTTAATTTCTTAGAGTTTGAAGATTTTATAGAAATAAGTCCATTTAAAAAAATGAAGTTTTCAATTAAATTGCCACAAATGCTTCCTAAAATAATCAGTATAAAGGACTTAAGAAAATTTTTCAAATATCTATATAAACATAAAAAATCATTTAAAAATAAGAATTCATATTCTTATACTGCTATTATCAGAGATATAGCAGTAATTGAACTTTTATATGCAACAGGCATGAGAGTATCTGAATTATGCTATTTAAAACCAAGTGATATTGATATTCAAAGGGGAATAGTAAATATATTTGGTAAAGGTAGTAAAGAGCGTATAATACAAGTATGTGATATTGAAGTAAAACAAGCTTTGAATGAATATTATAAACTATTCGCTGTTAAAATTCATGAGAATAATTATTTTTTTATAAATAAATTTAATACTATGTTTTCAGAAGATTCTGTGCGCTATATGATTACAAAGTATCAAAAACTTTCTGGTGTAAAAATAAAATTAACTCCTCATCAGTTTCGTCATACATTGGCTACTGGACTGCTAGAGGAAAATGTTGATATAAGAATAATTCAAAATATTTTAGGACATTCCTCAATACTTACTACACAAATTTATACAAGGGTAAATTCTAAGCATCAAAAGAAAATACTATCAACAAAACATCCTAGAAAATATTTAAATTTAAATATTTGAATAAAAGTTGAAAGAAATTTTATTGCATTTTAAAAAACTCACATATATCAACATCTAAAACATAAGCCATTTTTGCTAAATGTTCAATATTAAAATGTATATTTTTATAATATATTTCAGCACTAGAGATAACGCAAACGGATTTATATCCAATTGCATGTGCTAATTTCAATTGAGATATATTTTTATCTTTTCGTAATCTTTTAACATTTTGACCTATTCTTTTGTGTAATTCTTCTGCAAAGTTATCTGCTAACTCTTCTATATCTTTCATTTTATACCCTAATATATTAGATTATTAAGTGTATTGTGTTATGCTTTCTTTCTCAATCTAATATATTAGAGGAAATATACAATGGGAATGTGTAAAGAATGTAATGAAGTTTATAGTGCAATAGAAATGCAAGATGGATACTGTAATAATTGTTTTGTACCAGTAATAAATAAAGAACCATTAAATAATCAACCAAAGATTTATGGAGATGAAATATTAACATTAGAACCAATAATAACTAAATCTAAACAAAATAGCCTAGGAACATTACTACTTTTTAGTATCTTTGGATTTATAATTGGATTATTTATGGGATCTTGGACTATATGTATCTCTACTGTTGTAATAATGATTATTATTGGGATACTAATTAAACCAAATGAAGATGAAACAGAAGAACACCAAAGAATATTATCAATTAATACTTGGTTTAAAAAACAATATCCACTTTTAAATGAATTTAAAACCCAAGAACACATTCTTTTAGATACTATTGATGTTGAGGATGAAGATAAAAGTATAGCAATGTTTGAGATTTATATGAATGCATATAAATTAAATGCTGATGCTATAGTATTAAATAGTAGTAATATATCTACTGAAGTTTATGGGAAAGTTTCAACTACTTCTAGAGGTCATTCATCTGGAACAACATCGAGTTCAAATACTTTTCATATTACAGCTACAATAATACAGTTTAAGAATAAAGAACTTACAAATGAAAATATTACACCATTAGTCAAGTCTGAAGATTGTGAAAAAGAAAACTCTAATGAAATACAATCTAGTCAAAGTTGTACATCTTCAATACAAAGTTTTCAAACTTCAAAAAAGACAGAAGTTAAACGAAGTAATGTAGAACAAAATAGAATGAAAAAACCTAAAAAAAGAACATCTATACCTGTACCAGATGCAAAGGCATTATTAATATTTGGAGTTCTTTTTATAGCTTTATTATTAGAAGTGGTAAGTTGGTTATCAAAAGTTCCATCTATATTTTCAGAATTAGGTGACTGGATATCTTATAATAGAAACTCTATAAGTTTTTTTATGTTTGTTGGATTTATAATATTCTTTTTTGTTTATTTTAGTAATAAAGTTAAGGATAAAAAATAATTTAGTAAACTTTGTTAGTTAATATTAATTTTCCCTAATAATCCGCCTAACCATAGAATTTTATCATCTTCTTGCAAATTATCATTTTTTGTATGATTCTTTTTACTAAATCTAAGATTGGTATCTTCATTATATAAATCTTTTATAGCTGAAATAGAATAATTATCATTAAGATAATGAAATAAAAACTCATCAAATACATTCTTATTAATAATGCTTGTAGAAACTATTACCCAAGTGCTTGATGATGCATTTGTGCCATTTTCTAATTCTAATAATCCTGCATATAAATTATTGTATTTAAATGTGCAAGTAATATATTGTCTAGCTCTTCCTTTGATAATACATTTTTTATTAGGTTTTTCTGTATCTTTATCAACAACTTTATCTAATTCCTGTACCCCATATAAACAAAAATTTTCAACCATTTGTGTTTTTTCTAAATGTGACATATATTGATTAAACTCATCAAAATTATGTACATATTCTTTTGGCATAATTTCTTTTTTCTTTTCTTCAAAACTACTAGATACTACAGTTTTCCTCACAGTTTTTTCTCCACTAGTTTGAGAGTCTGTTAAGCTTTGATCTACTGCTTCATTTGATAAAGAATCTTCATATATTTTAAATATTTGAATAGTTTCCTCATCAGTAAGATTATTGGTTTCTACTTCTACATTATCCAAACTGCTACAAGATTTCTTTCTATTTTTTGTAACTTTATTTTGTGTATATTCTTTCGTTGCATTAACTCTTTTAAGTATTTGAGTAGTTGCTCCTGGTATTTCTCGTTGAACTTTAGCAAGATCTTCTAAGTTATTGATTTCAGTTGAAACTGTTTTTCTATGAATCTTTTTGGTAAACTTATTAAATCCTATATCAGAAGTATCACCAAGTATCTCATATATAAAATGATATGTTTCATTGGTATTTTCATTTATGAGTTTTGAGACTCTGGCATTTATTTCAAACTCTCCTTTTACTGGGAATATTGCTTTTATAGGTAGATGTTCTACTTTTTCTTTAGGATGATTGTCTTTCATATATCTTAAATAATTATTTATAAATCTTCCAATATCCTCAAAGCCTTTTTTTGCTTCTTCTTGACAGTTAAATCTATGTATAAAAGCTGCATCAATATCTGTTCTAGGTTCTGATAATAATATAGAAGCATTATTTTTATCACAAATACATCCAGCAGATAAATCGCCTAAATTACAATTTAATACAGCTTCTCTTAATTGAGTAAATCTATAGTAGTAATATATCGCTATAGCATAATGTGGTATTATTATAGTTATATCATCTTGCTTTATAAGACAGCAATAAATATTCTCAGCCTTACCTATAAAATCTCTTTTCCAACCTAATAAAGAGACTATATTTTTTTCAGGAAGAATTTCTGATATTTTTATAGCTGATTCCTGAGATGATATATTAGTATTTATTAAAAATGTATCTTCATATATATTAGGATTAATACTATTTTTATCTAATTTACCATTTATAAAATACTTTTCTACAGGATAATGTGTAAATAATAACTCTGGTGACATTTCAAATAAGAAGTCTTCTTTTTTAGTTATATTTCTTACTATAACATTGAAATGACTATTGCCATAATTCTCAAAATCAATTTCCAAATTTAATGGCATAATTATTCTAAAAGTATCATCTGGGTTTTCAGCCATAAATTCTGGAATTACACGATTAGATTTTGCCATTTTATTTCATCTCAATATCAAACTTTATTAAACATAATATCAATCTTTCTTGTCCAATATCAATCTTTTTTGTGTCTTACAATATGTGTCAATATTTAAATGTAAAATATCTATAGCACTTGGAGTTACTCCGCTTATTTGCGAAGCATTAAATAAAGTCGGAGGATTAAATTTTTTGAATTTTTCAATTATTTCAGTTGAAAGCCCCGGTAAATCATCATAAATAAAATCTTTTGGTATTTTAAGATTTAGTAATTTTTTCATTTTTTCAACCTGTTTTTTTTGTTTAATAACATATCGATAATATTTTGCTTCAGTAATAATCTGCTCTTTTAGATAACTATCAGTATCTTTTAAAGAGGGAACGAGTTCGTCAAACTTATCACTTGAAATAGTATTTCTACCCACTACATCAATCAATAAAGTTCTATCAGATATTTTATCTTCTCCAAGTTTTTCCAATAATGCCAGGTTTTCTTTTTTAGGGGTAAACCATTCATTTTCCATAAATGCAACAGCATCATTTATAGTTTTCTTTTTATGAATCATTTTATTATAAGCTTCATCATCGATTAATCCAAAATTATGTCCATACTCCATCAATCTTAAATCCGCACTCTCTTCTCTTAAAAAAAGTCTATATTCAGCACGACTTGTAAACATTCTATAAGGTTCATTTGTACCTTTCGTTACTAAATCATCA
The DNA here is from genome assembly GCA_965242915.1 of Arcobacteraceae bacterium. Lineage (GTDB taxonomy): Bacteria > Campylobacterota > Campylobacteria > Campylobacterales > Arcobacteraceae > CAJXII01. The sequence continues at coordinate 286,283 of CBDETN010000028.1, read as the reverse complement.
ATTAAAACGCCAATATAACTCTCATCTCTTCTTAAAACAAAAGGTTCTTTATTATCGATTGAAAGCCCTGCATTTATCCCAGCCATTAATCCTTGAGCCGCCGCTTCTTCATATCCGGTAGTTGCGTTAATCTGCCCTGCTAAATAAAGATTTTTAACTTTTTTAGTTTCAAGTGTATGGTATAGTTCAGTTGGGTCGATATAATCATACTCTATAGCATAACCATACCTTACAATTTTGGCATTTTCTAATCCTTCTATAGAATGGATCATAGTTTTTTGCACATCAATTGGAAGAGATGAACTAAGTCCATTTATATAGTACTCTTCACATGATAAAGTTTGTGGTTCTAAAAATAATTGATGTCTGTCTCTCTCGGCAAATCTATTCACTTTATCTTCAATACTTGGGCAATATCTTGGACCTGTTCCTTCAATTTGCCCTGTAAAAAGAGGAGCTCGTTCAAAATTACTTCTAATATTTTCATGAGTTTTAATATTTGTATATGTTATGTAACATGGTTTTTGTTTAGGGTTAAAAGTTTCTTTGTCGGTTCTAAAGCTAAACGGTGCCGGATTTTCATCTCCGCCGTGTTGTTCCATATTTGAAAAATCAATCGATTTTCCATCAAGTCTTGCCGGAGTTCCAGTTTTTAATCGACCAACATTTAATCCTAAATCTTTTAATTGTGTAGATAAAGTAGAAGATGGAAACTCCCAAGCACGACCTGCTTCATAAGTTTTTTCTCCAATATGGATAAGCCCTTTCATAAAAGTACCTGTAGTTAAAATAACTTTTTTAGCTTCAAAAGTCTCTCCAAGCTTAGTTTCAACACCATTAACTTCAAAATCATTAACTAATAATTTTGATACCTCATCTTGATATACTTCTAAATTAGCAGTATTTAAACAAATATGTTTCATATATTGTCTATATGCATCCATATCAATTTGAGCACGACTACCTTGTACAGCAGCTCCTTTAGAAGCATTTAAAATACGAAATTGAATACCAGTAGCGTCCGTACATAATCCCATTTGACCGCCAAGTGCGTCAAGTTCTCTAACTAAATGCCCTTTTGCAAGTCCACCAATGGCAGGATTACAACTAGCTGCGCCTATTTGTTCTACCAGCATTGTAATAAGAAGTGTTTTTTTACCCATTCTAGCTGTTGCCAATGCAGATTCTATACCCGCATGACCGCCGCCAACTACAATTACATCATATATTTGATTATTCATCAAGCACCTTTTTATAAATTATGCAATTATAGTATATTGTTAATTATATAGGTATTTAATTTGCTATAGCTTGTGCCAAATTTATTAAGTTTTGTGACCAATTAAATGCAAGCGGACTGGTTTTGATCACTTTTATATTTAATTCTTTTGCAATTTGATTAGCAGACTTGGCAGAAAATTCAGGCTGTGTAAATATTGCTTTTATATTCTCCTCTCTAGCTTCTTCCATAATAAAAGCTAATTCTTTTGGTTTTGGAGTTTTACCTTCTATCTCTATTGAAAATTGTTCTAAATTATATTGCTTTGCAAAATATCCCCAAGCTGGATGAAATACCATAAATTTCGAGTTTGGTTTTATATTCGATAAAATATCTTTTATCTTTTTATCTGTTTGATTAATATGATTTATAAATTTGTCAAAATTCTTTTTATAGTAGCTTTTATTTTGATAATCTAACTTTACTAATGCAGTATAAATATTTTTAGCAATAACTTTTACATTTTTTGGACTTGTCCAAATATGAGGATCTTTACTTTCATGTTGATTATCTGCATGATCATTGTGATCATGTTCTTCATGTTCTTCATGTTCTTCATGTTCTTCATGTTCTTCTTCATGATGAGAATGTTGTTTCATAGCAATTTTAGTAATTCCATTAGAAATATCTATTATTTTCATATCTGTATTTTGACTTTGAAATCTAGGAAGCCAAGCATTTTCAAATTCAACGCCTATTGAGAAATAAATATCCGCTTTTGCTATATCTTTCATTTGTGATGGTTTTGGCGTATAAGCATGAGGAGAATTACCGGGCTTTACCATTAAACTTACATTTATTTTATCACCGCCAATAGATTCTACAAAAAACTTTTGAGGCATTATGCTCACCACGGTATTTATCTTTGCATAAGCAAAACTACTTAAAAACAGTATCATTAAGAATGATTTTTTCATATTGTTCCTTTTTCTTCGCAACTTAGTTGCATTTCAATTTTTTAAAATTTTATACTATAGTTGCTTAAATGCAACTTAGTCGCACAATATAAAAAATTTGCTTTTTCATAAACTTATTTACGATATAATGCACCAATGAATTTAGATCAAATATTAGAAAATAAAAATATCAAATTAACCCCTGCGCGAAAATCAATACTTGAGATTTTATTATTATCAAATAAACCTTTATGTTATGATGATATTAAAGATAAGATATCAATGGATAAAGCAACATTTTATAGAAATATTACAAAATTTGAAGAACAAAACTTAATAAACAGTTTTGAGTCAAATGATAAAAAAAGGTACTTTGAGATACAAAAAGCACCGCATGCACACTTTATATGCACATTATGTAACAAAGTAGAGTGTATAAAAGATTATCCACATTTTTCTTTAGATAAATATATAATTGACAATATTATAATCAAAGGCATATGTGCTAAATGTAATATGGCAAATGACAATTAAGCAAATAGGATAGATAATGTTTACAGGACTTATAAGAGAGATAGCAACAGTAGTTAGTTTATCTAATAATGTTTTAACTTTAAAAGCAAATTATAAACCAAAAATTGGAGATAGCATTGCCATAAATGGTGCCTGCTTAACTGCTGTTAAAATAAATAATGGTCAGTTTAGTGTAGAGTTATCTCCAGAATCACAAAAAACTCTAGCTATGCAAAATTATAAAAATCAAGTTCATATTGAACCTGCTATGATGATGGGTGATAGATTTGAAGGTCATATAGTTCAAGGTCATGTTGATTGTATAGGGGAAGTTATATCTATAAATAATAATGGGAATTCAACAGATTTTATCATTAAATTGCCAAAAGAATTTATAAAATTTGTGATACCAAAAGGTTCTATTACTGTTGATGGTATTAGTTTGACAGTAAATGATGTAGATAGTAAAAAAAACAGTTTTAGACTTACTATCATTCCTCATACTATTGATAATACACTTTTTAAAACATATAAAGTCAGAAGTCAAGTTAATATTGAAACAGATATGTTTGCTAGATATGTATTTAATATATTTAAAAAAGAAGATGACACTTTATCGTGGGAAAATGTTGATAAAATAATGGCTAATTACTAGTATTTCCATCTTTAGTGTATAAATAAAAAGCATTCTCTTTATATACATTTGCATAAGGTTTCACGATAGCCTCTTGAGTTGTAGATAACTTATTTATTTTAACTACGAAACCAACTTTTACACCTTTGTAAAAAATATTATCCATACCACTTGTGATCACTTCATCATTTATTTTTATATCTTTCCATATAGGGATATATTTAACTATAATATTTTCATTAGGATAATCTCCATGGGTAATTCCCGGGACTAGGTTTTCACCTATAAAAACAGCATAGTTCGATTTTTCATTATGATTTAACAATCCTATATATTGTGAATTCTCTTTTATCATAATTCCAGCACTATATCCATCATTGGTTATAAGTGCAGATATATTATCAATCTTCTTTGCTACTTTTAATAAAACTTTAGAAAAATTATTAAAATCAATATAAGATATTACTTTTGCTGTATCTAAAAAATCATCTGAAACAGTGTTTTTCTGATTTTGATTTTTTAAATATAAAATTTTATATTTTTCATTTTTAGAAACTTGATGTTTTAATTGTACAATTTGATTTGCCTGATTAAAATGTTTAGACAAATAATTTTCAATAATAATAAAAGTTGATACATACGAATCTTTAATATTCATATTCAAGACTGATAATTTATGTGAGATTAATTTATCAATGTTGAATACATAAGATATAAAGATTAACAGTAAAAAAAAACTAAAAAAAAACTTTTTACTCATTAGAAATTAGTTTTAAAAGATTCTCCTCATCTAAAACTTTACTTGTACCGTATGCAACAGCAAGAAGTGGTTCATCTGCTACTCTTACCGGAAGTTTTACTTCTGTTGCTATATATGTATCAATTCCTCTAATTAAAGCTCCGCCACCGGTTAGCACAATACCATTGTCAACAACATCACCGGCTAAATCCGGCGGCATCTCTTCAAGAACTTGTCTTACAGCCAAAACCATCTCTTTTAAAGGTTCTTTTAAAGCTGCTCTCACACCTTCACTATCAAGTTCAATGGTTGAAAGCAATCCGCTGCTATCTCTACCTTTTACTTTTATTACAAGATCTTTAGGTAATTTAACAGCAGTTCCTATTTCTATTTTAATAGTTTCTGCAGTTCGTTCACCTATAAATAGATTGAAATTTTGTCTTACATAATCAATAATTGCCTTATCAAATCTATCACCAGCTACTTTGATAGACTTACTAATTACAAGTCCGCCAAGTGAAGTTACACCAATTTCAGTAGTCCCTCCACCAATATCAACTACAACATAACCATCAGGACTACTCACTGGAATCCCCGCACCAATAGCTGCTGCCATTGGCTCATCTACAAGATAAACTTCTCTAGCTCCTGCACTTAAAGCAGATTCTTTTACAGCTTTTCTTTCAACTTGTGTAATACCGTGAGGGATACAAATAATAATTCTAGGTCTTAAAAATGATTTTCTGTTATGTGCTTTTTCTATAAAATATCTTATCATTCGCTCAGTCATTTCAAAATCTGCAATAACTCCGTCTCTCATTGGTCGTACTGCTTGAATATTCATAGGAGTTTTACCAATCATCATTTTAGCTTCACTACCGACTGCAAGTATTCTATCTCTGCCATATCTATCATGTTGTACTGCAACGACTGATGGTTCATTTATGATTATTCCCTCGCCTTTTAGTGATACTACAGTATTAGCAGTCCCTAAGTCAATTGCCATATCTTTTGAAAATAAACCTATAAATTTATCTAAAAACATTGTTTCCCCTTATTAGTTTTATGCCACTTTGGGCTTTTTAATTTTATTAACTACATCTTTTGTGATAGTTATAGTTTTATTTTTATATTCTGGAAGTTCATACATAATATCCAACATCACCTCTTCCAAAATCGATCTCAACCCTCGTGCTCCTGTTTTTCTTTCAATTGCTTTAACTGCAATCTCTTTTAATGACGGTTTGTCAAATTTTAACTTCACCTCATCCATGCCAAAAAGCTTAGAATATTGTTTAACCAAAGCATTTTTAGGTTCTGTCAAAATATGAATCATTGCATCTTCATCAATCTCTTCTAAAGTTGCAATCATATGAAGCCTGCCGACAAGTTCAGGAATTAAACCATATTTCACTAAATCATCCGCTTCTATCAATCCTATAATATCATCTTGCTCTTTTTTAGTCTTTTTTTGTTGATTGAATCCAAGTACATTGCCACCTTGTCTTTTAGAAATAATATCTTTCATTCCATCAAACGCACCGCCGCAAATAAACAATACATTCGTAGTATCAAGACTAATAGATTCTTGTCCGGGGTGTTTTCTACCACCTTTGGGGGGAACATTTATACTGCTCCCTTCAATAATCTTAAGTAAAGCTTGCTGAACACCTTCTCCGCTTACATCTCTGGTGATACTTCTATTTTCACTCATTCGTGCTATTTTATCAATCTCATCAATAAAAATAATACCTTGCTCAGCCTTTTTAATATCACCGTCAGCTGCTTGAATAAGTCTGGTTACAATATTTTCCACATCATCACCAACATATCCTGCTTCCGTTAAACTTGTAGCATCAGCAATAGCAAAAGGTACATCTATATGATTTGCAATAGTTTGAGCTAAAAGTGTTTTCCCACTTCCTGTAGGTCCTATTAAAAGTACATTTGATTTTTGAAGCTCAGTATCATCTTTTGAATTTTTACCTTTAAAAATTCGTTTATAGTGATTATAGACAGCCACACTTAAAACTTTTTTAGCCTTTTCCTGTCCTATAATATAATCATCTAAAATGGCCTTTAGCTCTTTTGGTGTCAAAATACTAATATTTTCTTTTTCTTTATTAACTTTAGATTTTGTTTCCATTACATCTATTTGGGTTTCATCTTTGTGACTGTTAATTATCTCATAAGCTTCTTTGGCACAACTTTGGCAAATAGCCGCATTGTCTCCTGATATTATAGGATTATTTGAACTGTCGTCAACACCACAAAAATCACAAATTAATTTTTTCTGCATTATCTTTCTTTCCTTATAAAAGGTATTCCTCTTTTTGTATCAGCTACTGCTTGTGCTAATTGTTTTGCATATTTGTTATCACTCTTTTGTAAAATTTCATTTGCAACATCTGTTATTGAAAATCCCGATTCAAAAATTTCTTTATATGCTTTTCGTATAGCATCTATATCACTTCTATCTTTAAATCTTCTTCTAAGACCATTGATATTTAAGCTTCTCAAAACCGCACGATTTCCCTCACAAATACAAAATGGAGGAATATCTTGAACTAAAATAGACCCTCCGCCTACCATAGATGATTCTCCAATTTTACAAAATTGATGAATGGCACTCATACCGCCAACAACTACATTGTCATCAATCTCTACATGACCTGCAATTGCACAGCTGTTTGCTACAACAATATTATCAGCCAAGATACAATCATGCCCGATATGAACATGACCCATAAGTAAGCAGCCATTACCAATGATAGTTTTATACCCGCCGCCGGCTGTTCCTGTATTTATTAAAGTATGTTCCCTAATCGTATTATTATCACCAATGATAAGTTCTGTTTCTTCGCCATTAAATTTTAAATCCTGTGGAATCGTACCTAATACTGCATGAGAGAAAATTTTATTATCTTTTCCAATGGTAGTACAACCATCTATTAAAGTATGACTTCCTACAGTAGTACCATCACCGATAATAACCTTACCGCCAATTACAGTAAAAGCTCCAATAGTTACATTTGCCCCTATTTTTGCTCCCTCTTCTATAATCGCTGTTGAGTGAATATTTCCCATTTAACTACTTATCAACTATCATTGCTTTTAGTTCAGCTTCAGCTACCAATGTATCATCTACATAGGCTTTCGCCCCTAAAACTATAAGAGTTTTTCTTTGCTTAAGAACTTTTATTCTATATTCCAATCTATCCCCCGGTTTCACAGGAACTCTAAATTTCGCACCATCAATACTCATAAAGTACATAACTTTGTCTTTAATCTCTTCTTCAGTATAGCCGCCACTTTTAAAAGCAAGTATTCCGCCGGCTTGTGCCATACCTTCAACTATCATAACACCGGGGTATATTGGATGGTCAGGGAAGTGTCCTTGAAATACGGGCTCACTAATTGAAACATTTTTGTAGGCGATTATATCTTCGCCCTCATTCATACTTGTAACTTTATCTACAAGTAAAAATGGATAACGATGAGGAAGTATTTTCTGAATCTCTACTACATCTAACATTTTTGTATCCTTAATATTGGTCGTTAAGTGCTAAACACCATATTTTATAGAAATAGTGTAGCATTTTGTTGGTTAAATTTTGATTAGTTTTAATAAGCTTGATTTATAATATCAGCAACAGTCTTTGAGCTGCCATTTTGCAAATAAGTTCTTAAAACTTTTGAATTTATTAAAAACTTTTCTTTATCAATATTGTTATATTCATCCAACAAATTTTCAACTGTTACATTTTCTTGAATCAGCTCTTTATGTATAGTATCTTTCCCCATTTTATCAAAAAGTATATTTGCAAGTCCTATATATTTTATTTTTACTAAATTTTTTGCTATAAAATAATCAAGCGGTTTGGCTATATAACTTAAAACAAATGGCGTTCCTATGATTGAAGCTTCAAGAGTTGCTGTACCACTGCAAATAAAAGCAAAATCAACAGTTTCCAAAGTTTGATGAGCATCTGTAGTAATTGTAAATTGCGAAATATCACCATAAACTTCATCTATATATTCTCGCGTAAAATGTGGTGGAATAATTAACATTGCCTCTTTTTTAATTTGTAAAGCCACTTCTTTAAATATAGGCATCAATTTAGTTATTTCACCTTTCCTGCTGCCGGGCATAAAAGCTATTTTTCCACTATGTGATAATTCTTGTTTAAAAGTAGTTATCTCATCTAAAAGCGGATGACCTACATATTGGATTTTATCTTTTTGAGTATAAAAATCTTTTTCAAAAGGCAATATAGAAAATAGTTTGTCACAAGCTTTTTCAATAGCAGGAATTCTCTTCTTTTTCCATGCCCAAGCTTGTGGAAGTATATAATATAATATCTGCTTATTTGGATATTTTTTCTTTATTTTTTTTGCAAGGGGAAGATTAAATCCTGAATTATCCATTAATAAAATTTTATCAGCTTTGGAAGCTAATTCCACCATCTCATTATTTAATTTTAAAAAGAAAGGTAATTTTTTAACAACATCAACAAAACCCATCACAGCTAAATCACTAATATCATATTTTGGATTTCCCAAACTTTTATCAAAAATACCAATTAATTCTATATCATCATTTAAATATTTTTTTAATTCTTTTAGATGAATATTGGATGAGGTTTCTAATGCACATACGAGTACTGTCAAATTATTTTTTCCCTTACATCTATATTAGTTTGACTATCACAAAAAATAGTAATTTTCTCTTTTGGTATTGTATCTAAAATAATTAAACAAGATAAATCATAAGGATTATTAAAAAGTTTATTTCTAAATTTTAATTCATCTTCAAATGTCAATGGATTAAAAATAAGTTGTTTTACATCTATATAATTTTGGCTGACTAACTTATTAAAAGTATCTAAACTTACTATTTTTACTTCATTTTTATTTAGATAATTAATACCATTTTTAGTGTATTCAATTTTCCCCTGTGCTTTTTTTGATTTTAGTGTTGAATAAGCAATAAAATATGAGGGTATAGTTTGTTTTTCTACAATAACTTTTGCACTTAATAGCCTATAATTTAAAAATCTCTCTTTAATAATCTTATAGTCAGTATTTTTATCTTCTAAAATATTTCTCAATTTATAAAGTTCAGTTCTGCTTTCAATACTTTGCGGTAATATTTGTTTGGAAACAGGACTTATTAATTCATCGCAGAGTTTATCTTGCTCTTCTCTTTGTGCATTTAAGGCATACATACATCCACAATAATTCTGTCGGTAAATTTTATTTTCTTTTACCTCTTTTGCTTGTAAATGCATCCCTTGACCACTGCGATAATCTTTAAATATAAAATTTAAACCATATTGCTTTGCTAAATTCTCTCCTATAATTTTTAGTTTTTCCTGTGATTTTAAGGGACTTATTAAAAGTGTGGTTGTAAAAGATGTATGTTTTAACTTTACGGCTTTTTGTGCTGTGACATTAAGCCGTTTATCAAAACAAACCGTACATCTATCCCCGCATTCTGGTTCTTGTTCTAGTCCCTTGACAGTTTTCAGCCAATTATCCAAATCCCAATCACCTTCAAGCAATTCAATTCCAAGTTTTTCACAGCTGTATTTTACATCTAAAAGTCGTAATTGATATTCGCTGTACGGATGAATATTTGGATCGTAAAAAAAGCCGGTAAGTTTCTCGTTTGGATAATCTTTTTGTAATTGTTGTAGAAAAAAGTGACTATCTACAGAACAACAAATATGAACTAGCAATTTCTCCCCTTAACTTTGGTATTATTCGCTATTATACTATATTATTTACTAAGATAAGGCAAGATTATGGCAAACAGACAATTATATATTGATAAAGAAGCTGTAGTAACATTAGGCTTACTTCAAGATGGACTTTTATATCCCGCAACAAGTGTTATGGGGGAAGCAGAATCAAAAGAGGTCAATAAAACAAAGAAATATAATGGTATAACATATCCTTTTGCTTTGATTTTAGCTCCAAACGGTAAACGAAACGAGTCAGTTTTAACTTCAATAAAACCAAATGAAATTTTAGATTTTGTTTGTGAGGGGGGAATTTGCGGTAATATCTCATCAAAAGAAGTATTTAAAATAGATAAAGATGAAAGAGTAGAAGCAATTTACGGTACTAATAATGAAGATTACCCAGGGGTAAAAGATACATATAGAAGACTTGGCAATTATGCTGTAAGCGGCGAAATTAATATTTATAATCGAGAAACCAAAAAATACAAAGAGATAGTTTCCAGTCATATAGAAAAAACCAAAGCTTCAAGAGTATCTTCTATGATGGTAGCAGGAAAGCCATTTCACAGGGTTCATGAAAGACTTATAAGAACCGCATTGGTTAAATGTGATTTGATGGTTTTATTTATTTTAAAACCTTATGGTGATGATGATGTTTTATCGTATGATACAAGATATAAAACTGTTAAATATTTTTGTGATAATTATTTGCCAAAAGATAGAGTTCTTTTGATTCCTTTAGACAATACCTACATCTTTGGTGGTTTTAACACCTTGATTTTAAACGCAATCGTAGCTAAAAACTTTGGATGTAATGAGTTGGTAATCGGACAAAATTATGCAGGACTTGGAGCAATATATTGTGATGGAACTTTTACCTCTATTGTAGATAATATTCAAGATATAGGTATAAATATTGATATTATGAGTGAATTTGTATATTGTGATAAATGCAGTACTTTAGTTAGTACAAATGCTTGTCCTCACGGGCGGCATCATCATATAAATTATCACTCGCCTTCAATTTTGGGATTATTAAAAATGGGAATTATCCCACCTGCAATTTTTATGAGAAAAGAGATAAGTTCTATGATATTGAGTGATCTGTTTCCGCAAAGGCTCGAAGAATTAAATAAAATTCATCAATACTTGTCCCCAAGAAGTGAATTGTTAGATGATTTTAATTCAAAAGATTTTTATGAAAGTTTGATGGATTTGTATCAAACTTCTTCTTTGACTTAACAATGAGAACAAAAGTAAAAAATATTATCTCGTTCCCACTTTTTAAGTGGGAATGCATATATCTTTGTTCTGTCGGTTTAGTCTGCATTCCCACTCAGGAGAGTGGGAACAGGGGGATGAAAAAGTGAAAAATATAATATTAATTTTTGCAGTTTTTTTATTAGCAGGTTGTAGTCAAAAGCAACCTATACTATCTCAAAGTGTTACAATAATATTTAAAACTCCCATTATGAAATTTTATGATAAAGGTTTTGTGACACATTATGATGATTATATTCATTTGCAAATTTTAAATATAGGTAAGGTTGTACTTGATTTAAAGATTTATGAAGATGAGATTTGTCAAGGTACTTTACAATGTATAAGCGGTAAAGAATTTAATGCTAAATATTTAAATAAAGATTACAAAGATAATTTTATGATGAATTTATTTAAAAAAGATAAAGTATATTTTAAAGATAAAAAAAATAACATTTTGATTAAAATAAAAAAGGATAAATAAATATGACCAAATTTGTAGGTGCCCATGTAAGTACCAGCGGCGGGGTACAAAATGCTCCGTTAAATGCTATGAAAATAGGTGCAAAAGCATTTGCACTTTTTACTAAAAACCAAAAAAGATGGGATGCAAAACCATTTGATACTAAAACTTTAGATGCCTGGTTTAAAAATCTTGAGGATAGTAAAATTTTACCAAAGCATATTTTGCCGCATGATAGTTATCTTATAAATCTAGGGAATCCGGATGAACAAAAACTTATCAAATCAAGATTGGCTTTTATAGATGAGTTAGAGAGGTGTGATATATTAGGTCTTGATAGATTGAACTTCCATCCAGGCAGCCACTTGCAAAAGTTTTCTAAAAAAGATCCTAATTTAGAAGACAATATCCAAAGTGCAGAACTTGAATGTTTAGAACTAATTTCGGAGTCTATAAATATCGCACTAGATCGTACAAAAAATGTAAAAGTAGTGATTGAAAATACAGCGGGACAAGGTACAAATCTTGGATATAAATTTGAACATTTGGCATATATTATAGACAAGATTGAAGATAAAAGCAGAATTGGAGTGTGTATCGATACTTGCCATATGTTTGTATCCGGATATGATATAAGAGTCAGAGATGCTTATGATAAAACTTGGAACGAATTTGATAAAATCGTAGGTCGTGAATTTTTAATGGGGATGCACATAAATGATTCAAAACCGCCTTTGGGTAGTAAAGTTGACAGACATCACAGTTTAGGAGAAGGTGAAATAGGCTGGGATGCTTTTGAGTTTATTATGAATGATGAAAGAATGGATGATATTCCACTTATTCTTGAAACTATAGATGATACTATTTGGGATAAAGAAATACAAGCATTAGAGAGTCTAGTACACTAATGCAAGGTTTAGTTAAATTTTTAGAATCAAAAGATATAGTAAAAAATGATATTTTTGTACAATTAAAATGTACAAAAGAGGAAGCACAAATACTGCAGTATATAACAAAACAATATATAAGCGGTATTGATAATCTACTTGTAATTAATATTTTAAGTGAATTTTATGATATTGAAAAACTGGAGCATTTGGATAAATTATCACTTATAAAAAATCTTCTTGAGTTAGGTTGGATAGTACAAACTAATTTTAACAGTATCAAACTAAGCGAAATAGCTAAACTAGAACTTATTAATTCTTCTATCTCTTTAAGCAGTGCCTTTCTTAAACTTCTTGAAGAAGGTTCTTTAGATTTGGTTTTACCAGAGGTTACCCCTTATGGTGACCACTTAGAGTATTTACAAGACCAGTTTTTTAAAATATCACTTGCACAGAAACTAAATGTAGTTAAACACAATTTTGATGACAATTCACCAAATATAAATCGATTAAAATCAAAACTGGAACTTCTTGAAAATAGAATTGGACAAAGAGTAAAAACCACTACAACACCTATAATGCTTGAAGATTTCTTTAAAGAGCATGAGCTTGAAGATAAAGAACAGATGATATTTTTAGCACTTTTAAAAGAGGAATATGGTGGAAGTGACGAGGGTGTCAGAGATATGAATATCTTGATTGATTTAATATCAAGTGATGATTATGAAAAGATTAAATATAGAAGTTTACTGGAAGAGAGTGGTAAACTTATCTCAAATAGTTTAGTTGATTATGATGAGATGCTAACTCCTTTTGGCGGGATTAACAGGAACTTTTATATTCCTGAACAAATTTTATATAAAATTTCACATCCTACAAAAAAAGCAAAACGACAACAAAAAATTAAACTGGATATACTGATAAAAGAGCAAGAGATATTTGAACTCATAGAGCCTAAAAAAACTTTAGATGATGTAGTTTTAAACCCAAAAACAAAAGAAACTTTAGAAGCACTTTTAAAGCAAGTAGATAAAGAGGTGATAAATCGTCTTAAAGCTTGGGGAATCAAAGATAAAAGAAAAGGGATAGATGCTAGAATTATCTTTTATGGAAGTGCCGGTACAGGTAAAACTATCACGGCACTTGCATTAGCAAAATCTTTGAAAAAATCAGTTTTAAGTTTTGACTGCAGTAAAATTTTATCTATGTATGTAGGTGAGAGTGAAAAAAATGTACGAAAAATATTTGATGAGTATAAACAGTTAGCTTTAAAAACAAAAAGTGAGCCAGTGTTACTGCTTAATGAAGCTGATCAATTTCTTAGTAATCGCAGCAGTGGAGATACAAGCGGCAGTGAAAAGATGCACAACCAAATGCAAAATATATTTTTGGAGCAAATTGAAAGATTTGACGGTATTTTAATAGCTACTACAAATTTACTTGACAATATAGACAAGGCATTTTCGCGAAGATTTAATTATAAGATTGAATTTGTAAAACCAGATGAGAAACAAAGATTAGAGTTGTGGGAAAAACTACTTCCAAAAGAGTTGCCGCTTGAAGATAAGTTTGAAAAAAGTGCATTAGCTAAATATGAGCTAACAGGCGGACAAATTGAGTTAATTATTAAAAATACAGCTTACAAAGTTGCAGTAAGCGATAATCCTATTTTTAAAATAGATGATTTTATAATTGAAATTGATAAAGAGAAAAAAAGTATGTTTGACAGAGAGAAAAAAGTAGGGTTCTTTTAAATGAAAATTTTAATAGTTGAAGATGATGAAAATATCTTATCTTTTTTAAAAAGAGGTTTCCAAGAGGAAGGCTATGTTATAGACAGTGCCATTGATGGTGAAGACGGAGAATATTTAGCAATTACAAATCACTATGATATAATTATTTTAGATTGGATGCTGCCAAATAAAAGTGGTATAGAGATTTTGCAGAGCTTAAGAGATAAAAATATATCAACACCCGTAATAATGCTGACTGCACGTGATGAGATAGATGATAAAGTTTTAGGGTTATTAAGCGGAGCTGATGATTATTTGAGTAAACCTTTTAGTTTTAAAGAGTTAAAAGCAAGAGCTGTCGCACTTTATAGAAGATCCATATCTTCCGGAAGCAACACTATAAAAATACAAAATACAATAATAGATATAGATGCTAAAACAGTAAAAGAAGATGACAAAGAGCTGGCATTGACACAAAAAGAGTATGAACTTTTACTGTTTTTAGTTAAAAATAAAAATAAAATAGTTTCAAACTCTATGATAGAAGAGCAACTTTGGAATAATGAAGAGTATATCAATAGTAATGTAATACAAGTTACCATTTATAATTTACGAAAAAAATTGGGAAAAGATTTTATAAAAAGTTCTAGAGGATTGGGATATAAAGTTGAAATTTAAAAGTTTAAAAACACAAGTTCTAGTTTGGTTTGGTGGAATTACAATTGTTATTTTATTTCTTTTTAATGGAGCTTTTTACTACTTTTTGGAACAAAATATAAAATTAAGTATTCAAAATGAACTTTATAATAAAGCAGTTTTCATAAATGATAATATTAAATCAAATATCCCAATCCAAGAACTTTTAAAGGATAAACAATTAGAATCATTTGATGTAGCAATCGTAAAAGAAAATAAAATAATATATAAAAAAGGCAACAGAAATTTTAAACAACTTATGCCATATATAAAAGAAAAGAAAACTTTTTTTGTTTTTAAGCAAGGAAAAACACTTAATGGATTATATGTTTTTAAAATATATATACCTTTTAAAGGTGCAATATTATTTTATAGACACAATATAGACGCAGAGATAAATGCTAAACTTCAGGAGGTAAAAAATACTTTATTTATATTGGAACCTGTATTATTACTTTTACTGATTTTTGCAGCAAATAAAGTGATAACCAAGATTCTAAAACCAATAATCCGCATTACACAAACAGCAAATAAGATTTCTGTAACTGACTTATCACAAACAATTGAGCAGCCCTCAAACGATGACGAGATAAAAGAGCTTGTGGATTCTTTTAACAATATGCTTGAAAGATTAAATAGCGGAGTTGAACATCTTGAACAATTTAACAGTGATGTTTCGCATGAGTTAAAAACACCGCTTACCGTTATAAAAGGGGAAATAGAGATAACTTTGAATAAAATCAGAGAATCAGAATATTATATAAAAAGCTTAAAAACTATTGAGGATGAAACTGCTCAAATCCAAGCAATTATAGATAATCTACTAATGCTGACAAAATATACAAAAGCCAATATCAAACAGACTTTTCAGACAACCAGTTTGGACTCTCTTCTTTTAGATACAATTAATAAATACAATATGCAACTAAAAGAGAAAAATATAAAACTTCATCTAGAAAAATTTGAATCTATTGAGATAGAAGCAAATCCTTTATTGATAACTACAATCTTTTCAAACTTAATTGATAATGCAATTAAATATACCCCTAACGATAAAAATATCTATATATCTCTTTATAAAAAAGATAAAATCTATTTTATTATTAAAGATGAGGGTATAGGTATATCAAAAGAACAATTATCAAAAGTGATGAATAGATTTTATAGAGTTGATGAATCAAGAAATAAAAGAATAAAAGGTTTTGGACTAGGTTTGAGCATAGTAAAAAACAGTATTGAACTTCATGATGCTACTCTTAAGATAGATTCACAAATCGGTATTGGAACCACTGTTACAGTAATTTTATAGATATCTATCAATTTTCATTTTCATTTCATTTTCGTTCATTATAATTACAGTACGAAATTTGACAATATATAAAGAATTGTTTTTCCTTGTATAATTCTTTAACATAAAAAAAGGTTAAGCTGACTAGCTTAACCTTTTTTGGGTTCTTTTATATAAAGTATGGTAAAGTATGGTAAATACTCATTAGGATTTAAAATGACTAAAAAAATGACCATTACACTAGAAGATACTTTAATAGAAGAGTTAAGCTTAATTGCTGCAGAAACCGGTAAGAAAAAAACACAAGTAGTAAGAGAAGCTTTACAAGATTACTTTGATGTTAATGCTGTTACTAAGACGGTACAAGATTACAAAATGGGAACATTAAAAACTGTATCACATAGTGATTTAAGAGCTTCGCTTGACTTGTAATATACAATATGACCCTAAAGCTATAAAACAATTACAAAAATTAAATAAACAAATAGCATCAAAAATATTAGATAATATCGAAGATTATGTTGCGAATCCAATATCGACTAAAGTTAAAAAACTAAAAACACCATTTGATGGTGCGTATAGATTAAGAGTTGGGGATTATAGAGTTATTTTTTATAAGGAAGATGATTTAATGCTTATATCTAAAATTGCTCATAGAAAACAAGTATATATTTAAAAGAGAGTGTAAAATAAACTGTGTAAACCCACCAGTTTCTTTTTAATCACTTCTCATATTTTGCCATAATCTCCTTAAAAAATATACTAAGTTGAGGATAAATTTCAAATCAATTTCTAATACTAGATGTATTCCATTTATTTTGTTGTTCAGCACAAGATAGATACATCACTTTAAAAGCATAATCTTCTGTTGGAAATGAACCTTTAGATTTGGTTTTTCTTTTGATTGTAGCATTTAAAGATTCAATAGGATTTGTTGTATAAATTAATTTTCTCACAGAATCTGGATATTTGAAAAATGTAGACAATTCAGACCAGTGATTTGTCCAAGAAACAGTAATGTTAGGATATTTTTTACCCCAGATATCATTAAACTCTGTAAGTGCTAATTGTCCATCTTCTTCAGTGTAAGCTATATAAACTGATTTTAAATCTTTAGCAACTGCTTTTCTATCTTTCCAAGATACAAACTTTAATGAATTTCGTATTTGATGTACTATACATCTTTGAATCTCTGCTTTAGGATAAACTGCACTAATTGCTTTAGTTGCAAAAATCACTCCCAAAAAGACACCGTATCACTTTTTATCTGGACACTTTGGTTGAAAAAGTGATAGGAAAGTTTAAATTAAGTTTATTTGCTGGATTAAAACTAATTTAAGTTTGAGATATTCTCCATATTAAACTACACTTCTAAAAATATTAGGAGTGTATCAATGAGGAGAGTTTTAATGAAATAGATTAAAGAGATACTAAAATTAAAGTATCAAATGGATTTCTCATATAGGAGAATAGCAAAGAGTCTTGGTGTATCTAGATCTGCTGCAGCTGAATATTGTAGAAGATTTGAGATATTACCAGATAAACTGGAAGATTTTTTATTGCATGATGAAGATATTATGTATAAAATGCTTTTCCCTGAACAAACTATATTACACAAGCAATCTTCAAGACCTAAACCTGATGTTGAATATATCGATAAAGAAATTAAACCCATCAATGAGACAAATACATCTAAATGGTGAAAAAATTATTTGTAGATTATAGTGGTGTTACTGTTCCAATTTATAATAGCAAAACAGAAGTTATTTCAAAAGCTCAAATATTTGTAACAATATTAGGAGTATCAGGTTATACATATGTAATGGGATTGTTTTAAATGAAAGTTATAAAGCAATGGCAAATCATTATGGGTGTGTAATTGAACCAGCAAGACCATATAAACCAAAAGATAAAGCAAAAGCAGAACAAGGAGTTCAAGCAATTCAAAGATGGATATTAGCCGTTCTTCGGCATAGAAAATTCTTTGATGTTGAAGAACTTAATGATGCTATATCTCCATTGCTTGATATATACAATGCAAAAGTGATGAAACGATTAAATAGATACTCAACATCTACAGTTGAGATTTATCATAAATCAAAGCTAATTGCCACACATCCAAGATATTATGATAGTGAATATTCAACTATTAAAGAGCACCAACCTGAAAATCATCAATATCAAGATGCGAAGTTTAATCCTGGAAGATATTTAAACTGGGCAAAAAGTATAGGGGTTCAAACTGTAGAGTTTACAAAGATGAAATTAGAACAAGAGCAATTTCCATCATATGCATACAGAAAACTAAATGCCATTCTTTCATTGGCAAAACAATATGAAAAATATGAAGTTGATTTAGCTTTAGGATATGCAATGAGTATTAATGCCACTACAGTTGCATCTATAAAATCAATATTATCAAAAAAGCTTTATTATAAAAAGCCTGCTAATAATATTATAAATATAGCACAAAATAACCACAGTAATATTCGTGGTAATACAGAATATAAATAAAAAGGATAGAAAAAAATGAACCAAGAAACAGTAACAAATAAAATGAGTGAATTAAAATTAGAAGGCTTTAAAACAGCATACTTACGACAAATTGAAGATAGAAATTATGATAAATTATCATTTAATGAGAAACTCTATAACCTACTTGAATCCCAAGAGATACATCAGCACAACAGAAGGATTAAACTTAATTTTAATATATCAAAAATAAAAGATAAGCAAGCAACTTTAGAAGATTTAGTTTATAAGCAAACAAGAGGTTTAAATAAAGAACAAATTTTAGGATTAGCAAATATGGACTTTATAAGAAATTATCAAAATATTATCATTACAGGTAAAACAGGAACTGGTAAATCTTATCTCGCACAAGCACTAGCTAATCGTTCTATCATGGATGGATTTAAAGCTTATTATATTAGAGTTCCTACAATACTTGAAGATATATCAATCGCAAGAGCAGATGGAACATATACAAATTTCTTACGAAAACTTAGCAAATATAGTATTCTTATTTTAGATGACTTTGGAATAAATCCATTATCAGCTGATGATGCTACAAATTTATTAGAAATTATAGAAAGTAGAGTTGACTTATCATCAATAATTCTCACCTCTCAACTTCCTGTATCACAGTGGTATGATTATTTAAATAATGATACTGTTGCTGATGCAATATTAGATAGGATTGTACATTCTTCACATAGAGTTGAACTAAAAGGTACATCAATGAGAAAAATTATGTCAAAAATAAATTAACACTTGGACACTTTATGCTAAAATGTTGTTAGAGAATATTTCAAATTTGCAAGTGTCCAAGTGTTTGTGATACGGTGTCTTTGTTGAGTGATATTTGTAGGTTACTACAGTTCCGTTGAGATTAAAAAGTGCGTAGATGATAATATTGAAACAATAGTACCTTTACGAAATACAGCGACCAAAAAGAAAATCAAAAATGCAAAGTTCTCAAAAAATCAATTTACTTATAATCATGACAATGATTGTTACATCTGCCCAAACAATCAGATATTAGCAAATAGTAAAACTCAATATCAAAGAAACAATAGAATGTTAGATGTATATAGATTATCTAGTATTATATGTAAATCTTGCCCTTTAAAATCATCTTGCTTATCAGATAAAACAAACTATAAACAAATGTATAGATGGGAGCATGAAAGTATCATAGATGACTATACTGTTAAAATGAATACTCAAAAAGCAAAAGATATAGTTAAAAAAAGAGGCTCAAAAGTAGCGAATAGCGGTTGCGCAGCAAACTTTCTTTAGTAATAGTTGAACATCCATTTGGTACTATAAAAAGAACATTATGTTGGGATCACTTTCTAGTCCGTTCTAAAGAAAAAGTGCTTGGTGAAAATGCACTCATCATGTTTACATACAATTTTAGAAGACTATTAAACCTTATAGGGATAGCTTTATTCAAAAAACTGTGTTCAGCCATTAAAAATAAAGATTTAACCCAGATAAGACAAGATATAGAAGAATATATCTTGTTGTTTGGGCTTTATTTAGTCTATTTTTTACAAATATTTTTATTTTTGGAAAATTATAGAAAAAATCTAAAATATTTAAAAAATTAACTGTAAAAATGACTGTAGAATTAGCCTGTTTGGGACTAAATTCACAGTCTGAACGCTTTGTTATATCTTATTTATTTGCCGTTGCAAGACCAACTCCAAAGAACATAAACGTTCCTCCACCTGCTCGATTTACAATTTTACCACCTTTTGGTGATGAAAGCCAGTTTCTGGCTTTCTTTGCTAAATGTGCATACATAAAATGAATTATTAAAACTAGACTACTGTATGTAATAACTAATAATATAAATTGACCAATAAATTCAGATGAATAATTAATAAATTGTGGAAAAATTGACATAAAAAAGAATACTGCTTTTGGATTTGTTACCTGTAAAGTAATACCTTCCAAAAATTGTATTTTTATATTTTTTGTTGTTTTATTTTCAGTATCCATTTGAGGAGTTGGAGAGTTCCATAATTTAATACCTAAATAAATTAGATACATTGCTCCAATATATTTCATTATTGTGAATGCAATAGTTGATGTTGCTAATATAACACCAACACTTGTGGCACTTACTCCTGCAACAATGAATGTTCCAAAAGCAATTCCAAATATTCCACCAACTGCACCTGGTACCCCATATCTTATGGAATTTGTTAATGTTAATAATACTCCAGGACCTGGACTTAATATTGTTGCAATTGCAATAACTGAAAATAGTAAATAACCATCCATGTTCATTTCTCCTTTGATATAACGTTTGAGTTGAAAAACAAGGTGGTATAAATACTTTGAAGTTCAAACTATTATTTAAGTTACTTTACAATATAAAAGCTTAAATAATCGCAGGGTAACCTTGTTTTTTTTCCAACATTTTGTTATATGACTTCATCTATGCTAGATTATTTTGTTCTTTGTATTTCTTATAAAATAATGGTATTCCCCATCCAAGAAGTGGGTATATGAACCATAAGTGTTCTGTACTTGTTATCATATTTATTATAAATAACATTAAATTAACTAAGATAAAAATTACTATTTTTTTATCTTTTTTAGTTTCATTTTGATTTGTTGTTTGATTGTCTTTATTTTTTAATCTTTCTTGTAATTCTTTAATATCTAATTTAAAAGTTGAAGCTAATAAATTTAATGATTCTAAACTTGCATTATCATCTTTTTCTATTCTTTGAATAGTTCTAGTGCTTAAATTTGTTAAATCTGCTAGTTTTTAAGTTTATTGTATGCATCATTTACATATTGAATTTTAAATCCAATACCAATTCCTACATTTGCATTTGATTCAATTACTTGAGATAATGCACTTAATCCTTGTGCTACCAAACCTGCAAACTGACCAAAATCAATTCCCATAATATTAGCAGAACCTCTGTTTGCAATATTATTACATTGTAAAGCTAATATTGAGACTTGTTGACCTAATTTTTGTAATGAATGTCCACCAAGAAATCTTCTTTGAGTAATTATTCCAATAAGTTCACCTTTATTATTAATAATAGGTCCTCCAGAATTACCACCATTTACTGAGCCATCTAAGTAAAATGCATGTTTTTCAACATATCCCGAAATTATAGCTTCATGAATTAATAAATCATGAATGCCATGAGGAAATCCTCCAAATAAAGTTTTTTCACCTCTAGTTATACTAATATTACTTTGCGGGTGTAATATTGTTCTTCCCTCAGGTAATAAATCAGTAAGTTCAAGAATAGCAAAGTCATATTTTGATTTATCAGAATATGTAAGTAATTTAGTTCTAAGTATCTTTCCACATTCAGTTATTGCATATATTGATACTCCTTCAGTAATCTTAGATTCTATTACATGATGATTAGTGACGATAATAGTATCTTTAATAAAACTAAATCCTGTACCTGAACTTGTTCCGCATTCAATTCTAAAAATTGAATTTGCTAAATCTTGATGCATTTATAATTTCCTTTTTGTATAACGCCTAAGGTGAGGAACGATGTGGGCATTACAGCTTTATAATTTGGGTTTTCAAGTATCTTTATGCGACACTTAGAAGCTCAAATTATCGGCAGTTTACACTCGTTTCTCTCCTCCGAGACTGTGAAAGAACTCAATCTCAATTTATATAAAATATTCTGCAATAAAATCACTAAAATTAACCATCCTAAAACCACTAAAAAGGTATAATATATACCATATAAAGGTAATTTATGGGTATATATAAACAAGGATTAGATGAGAGTGTAAAATAAACTGGTGGGTTTACACAGTTTATTTTACACTCTCAAATTTTATTATCTATTATTTTTTTCCTCTATTCCGCCATGTCCAAATCGTTTTGATAACTCCTGTTTTATTCTATCGGGAGAGATATTTTGACTACTTAAAGCTACTAAACAATGATACATTAAATCTGCACCCTCATAGATAATCTCTTCTATATTATTGTCCTTTACTGCAAATGTAAATTCACCGGCTTCTTCAACAATCTTTTTAAGCATAGAATTTTGTTTACCTTGCAAAAGTTTAGCCGTGTATGATTTTTCAGGGTCATCATTCTTTTTACTTTGTATTGTATGATAAAGTGTATCTATCACACCATAAGCACTTGTAGTATCTATCTTTACATCACTTATTTTTTTACCGGTTTTAATATCTGTAAAAAAACAAGATTTCCTACCGGTATGACATGCCACACCTTTTTGATCTATTTTTAATAAAATTGTATCATTATCACAATCCATCATTATGGATTTTATAGCCTGAGTATGTCCGCTGCTTTCACCTTTTTTCCAAAGTCGTTGTTTACTTCTGCTAAAATAATGAGCATACGAAGTTTTTAGTGTAAGTTCTAATGCTTCTTTATTCATATATGCAAGCATTAAAACTTCGTTTGTAGTATCATCTTGAGTGATTACCGGAACTAAACCGTCTTGTTTAGACCAATCAACAGTATCTATAATATTTGTCATAACTATCTTCTTTCTTCTATCTAATAAACTTTATAAAGTACCCAATATTGGGTACTCTAAAAATCTATCTGCTTATTGAACTGTCTCTTGATCTATCTTTTGTATCAACCCAAATATTTGGAGTTGATCCGCCAGGAGTTAAGAATATCTTAGCATCTTTATTAACTCTTAATGCATCATTAAACTTACCTTGAACTTTAATTTGTTCTAATTGTAAAAGTTGATTTGTTAAAGATTTAGAGATTAAAATATTTGCTTGTGCTTGTGCTTGAGATTCAATAGATACAGCATCTGCACGACCTTTTGCTTCAATTCTATTTTTATCAGCCTCACCTTGAGCTAGTGCCGCTTTCTTTTGAGCTTCTTGTTTGGCTCTTAAAACTTCATATTTAACTCTTTCACTCTCTTGATTAGCTACTTGTACTTTTTCAATCTGGTCTTTAATTTTAGAAGGTAAAACTATCTCTCTTAGTTGAACTGATTCAATTGATACAGGTCTTCCCTCAAGTGATTCAATCTCTGCTCTAATACCATCTTCAATTAGGACTGCTATCTCATTTCGTCTCATTGGTAACTCTTCAGCTTTAAATCCACCGACAACATTTCTTACAATATTTCTTACAACCGGATTTACAATCTTATCTTCCCAAGACAATCCCCAAGTTGCAATTGTTGTAGGTGCTCCATGAGGTAAAAGTTTATATTGAACAGTTAATTCAATTGAAACAGGAAGCCCACGAGCATCAAGAATATTAATAGCTGGATTGATTTTAATACCAGTACCCATACCGCTCATATCTTCAATACTTTTATAGTTAATAAGTCTAACTTTTGTATCAACAATAATTACTTTTTGAATCACTGGAAGATATAGATGAAATCCAGGCTGTAACGGTACAGTTTCATATTTACCAGTAGTTACTTTAATACCTACTTCACCAGAATTGATGATTACAAACGGCTTAGTCATTACAAGTAGTACAATAATAAGTATTATTGCATATATTATTCCTGATTGTTTTCCAAAATTTTTGAAAAATTGTGGAGTTTCAAATGGTGGTTGAAAATCTCCACCACCACTCTGACCTGAGCTATCACCTGAACCCTTGCTTTCTTTTTGTCTCTTTTTAAAATAATCGTTATCGATTGGCATCTGTTTTTTCCTTATTTGTTTAATTAAGTGCAATAATATTAAATTGTACTTGTATCTTTTCTTAAATTTTATACTTAGTTAATATATGTTAAATGTTTTATATATTTTGGATTTTTTCCTGCAACTACATCAAAATATGCAGATTGAATTTTTTCAGTTATCGAACCTCGTGAGCCACAACCGATTTTTCTAGCATCAACATCTTTAACAGGTGTAATTTCAGCAGCAGTTCCAGTTAAAAAACACTCATCACAGATATATACTTCTTCTCTTGTAATTCTTCTTCTAACAACTTCAATACCCATATCAGCAGCTAACTCTATAACTGTAGCTTGCGTGATAGACTTAAGCGAGTTGTCATTTGGAGGAGTGATTAATTTACCATCTTCAACCATAAAAAAACAAGCTCCGCTGGCTTCTGCAATATAACCTTGATCATCTCTTAAAAGTGCTTCATCATATCCAGCCTCAACTGCTTCAAATTTTGCCATTTGAGAATTAAGATAATTTGCAACAGCTTTTGCTTTTCCCATACCAGAAGTATTCCCACCTCTTGTCATTGAAGATATTTTTAATCTAATACCGTTTTTAAGACCATCTTCACCTAAATATGCTCCCCATTCCCAAGCAGAAATAGATACATTTACCGGACAATCTTTATGATAAAGTCCCATAACTCCATATCCTAAATATACAAGCGGTCTAATGTATGCACCCTCAAAAAGTTCATTTTCTTGAAGTAGTTTAACTTGTGCGTCATTTAACTCTTCTACTGTAAAAGGTACATCCATTAATGTCATTTTAGATGAATCTAAAAGTCTTTGCGTATGCTCTTGAAGTTTAAAAATAGCACATCTGCCATCATGTGTTTTATATGCTTTTGTACCTTCAATAGCACCGTTTCCATAATGTAATGTATGGGTTAATACGTGTACTTTTGCATCATCCCAAGGAGTTAGTTCTCCATCCATCCAAATATATTTTGCTTTATTCATTTTTATTTATCCTAAATCTAATATTCAATAATAAGGATATATTCTATCTAAATATAGTTTAAAATATTAATAAGATTATTTCACAATTAATTCACAATAAATATGATATCATACCAATATAGATTAAAGGAGATAATATGAAAATTAGATTTTTAATTGCAGTGCTTGCAATAGGTACATTCTTAAATGCAGAGATGGTAAAAGTGACGGAGCAGACTGCCATAACAAAACCGTTTACAAAAAAAATTAAAACAGGTGAGAAGTGTTATGAAGACACGGTTGAGCAATGGGTACCTTGTGGTAGTCATGATACTAATACTATTGGTATAGATACTCTAATAGGTGCAACACTTGGTGTAGTTCTAGGACATCAAGTAGGAAGAGGTAGCGGTAAAGCTGCTGCTAAAATAGTCGGGGGATTAGGCGGAGCATATATGGCAAATCAGAATAGAAACAGTAATAAATGTAAAACATATCATCAAGTGACTCGTTGTGATCCTGTTTATGAATATATAACAGAAACAGTTATTGTGGGTTATAAAAATTGTGCTATGTATAAGGGGCAGGAAGTTTGTAAAGAATCAAAAGAACCTTTAGAATATTTAAATGTTACACAAAGAATTTATGTACATTAATAATGAAAGCAAATATATTTTTTGGAACTAATGAAGAGTCAAGAGAAGAGTTGACAAATATTGTTAATCCTTATTCGAAAAAAGTGGTTTCTTCTTATCCAATATGCACAAAAGAAGATACTTTAAAAGCTTTAAAAATAGCACAAAAAGCCAGTGTAGATACTAAAGCTTCAACAATAGCACAAAGGGTAGATTGGCTTAAAGATGTAGTAAAGAATTTGTCAAAAAATAAAGAAGATATTGCTCAAACGATATCAGATGAGGTTGGTAAGCCAATTGCCTTTGCAAGAGTTGAAGTTGATCGTTGTATTGAAACAATCAAACTTAGCAATATAGCAATGATAAATTCTCATGGAGAGACTATAAATACAGATGCGATGCCAAGTGGTAAAAAAACTACAGCTTATTGGTTTAGAGAACCTGTTGGCGTTGTTGCTTGTATTACACCTTTTAATTTTCCGTTAAATTTAGTTGCTCATAAAATTGCCCCTGCTCTTGTAAGTGGAAATGCGGTAGTTTTAAAACCAACCCCCGAAGCTCCTTTGACAGCTTATAAATTTGCCAAACTTTTTATTGAAAGTAAGTTTGCTATCAAAGATGCTTTAAGTGTGGTTTACGGTGATGTTGAAGTTGGAAGTACTTTGGTTGAGTCAGATATTCCAAGAGTCCTTAGCTTTACAGGTTCAGTTCAAGTTGGGAATATTATTACAAAAACAGCAGGAATTAAAAAAGTAGCTTTGGAATTAGGCGGAAATGCAGCAACTTTTATAGACAAAAGTGCAGATATAAAATTAGCAGCCGCAAGATGTGCCTTTGGTGCATTTATAAATAGTGGGCAAGTTTGTATTAGCTTACAAAGAATTTATGTTGATGAGTTGATTTACGATGAGTTTGCAGCTGCTATGAAAATTGAAACTGAAAAATTAAAAGTTGGAAGTCCTTATGAAGATGATACTTTTGTCGGACCTTTGATCAATGATGAGGCTTTAGTACGGGCAAAATCTTGGATACAAAATGCGATAGAAGAGGGCGCTGTATGTTTAACCGGGAATAAAAGTGAGGAATTGAATTTTTATCCAACAGTAATGACTCAAGTTACTGATGATATGAAAATAATTTGTGAAGAAGTTTTTGCACCAATTGTCAGCTTGATAAAAGTAAAAAGCTATGATGAAGCAAT
Organism: Arcobacteraceae bacterium; assembly: GCA_965242915.1. Lineage (GTDB taxonomy): Bacteria > Campylobacterota > Campylobacteria > Campylobacterales > Arcobacteraceae > CAJXII01. Next base: position 259,163 of record CBDETN010000028.1, on the reverse strand, counting down.
ATCAAAAATGAATAATTCCCCTTATGGGTTGCAGTTTAGTATATTTACAAATGATTTAAAACAAACTCAAAGTTTTATATATGATGCTTCTTGCGGTGGAGTTGTAATAAATGATATCCCAACATTACGATTTGATATACAACCTTATGGTGGAACTAAACTTAGCGGAATAGGAAAAGAAGGTCCTGCTTTTGCTATTGAAGAATATACAGAGATTAAGTCTGTAGTGATTTGTTAAATTAACAAATCACTATTTTTGTAATGATAGAAATAAAAATACTCCCAAACTAAATATCAATAAAGCACCAATCATCTCTAAAATATAACCTTTACTTGTTAAAAAGTTATTACTTTTTTTATTTAAAGCAATAGAAAATATACCTGCAAGTGAGATGGTAAGTCCCATCCCTATGCTCATAAATATAGCTGCCAACACTCCCAAAATATAATGCTGTAAAACTATACAAAATAAAACTATCGTCATAACTCCAGGGCATGGAACAATACCTGCACTAAAAGCAACTGCATATTCACTTTTTTTTTGTACTTTTATATTCTTTTCTTTTGCTTTTCTATTTTTATAAGCTTCGAATATTAGATAAAGTCCAATTGCCATAATCATAACAGCAGATATTTGCATAGCTATAGAAGAAAATTCATTAAAATTCTTTCTAAACATAGTTTTAAGTACAAAAAATATTCCAAATGTAAATATAAGTGCAGAGACAGCATGAATAATAGATATCATATATCCCATCTTGAATGCTTTTTTATAATTACTTTTTGTACTATTTGTAGTAAAATAAAATGCGACTAAAGCTTTACCATGCCCTGGGCCTGCTGCATGTATCACTCCATAAGCAAATGCAATTCCTAAAATAAGTAATGATGTACTTAAATTATTCTCATCATTTAAACTTCTTATAGTTGTAGATATATAACTATTTAATTCATATTGCCACATTACAAGTTGCTTTAAAAATTGGTTATAAAGTTCCATTATTTCAGCTCCAGTCTATATCCAAAATAAAAGTCATTGTCCAATTCACTAACTTTAAAATCAGCCCCTGTAACTTTTACAAATTCTTTTTTCAAAATCATCGCTACAAAAAACTCTTCATCTCCAAAGTCAAATTTTGTATCTTTTATATTATATTTTTCTTCTATATCAAAAGAATAGCATATTTTATTATTTTCAATTGTGGCTTTAAAGTTTTTAGGTTCTGGAAAGAATTGTGTTTTATCTTTGATTTTTATATCTGTATAAAAGTTATAATCTTTTAAAGATATAAAATAACTCGTATAGATAAACTTATTTTCTTTTTTATCTATCTTGCCGTCACTATTTTGATCAAATTCCATGATCAGTATAGATGAGGTCATCTCATCCAGCTTCCATTTAAAATTTATTTTAACTGTTGTATTATTTTTTACTTCAATTGTAGGATACACTTCTATAAAAGTATGTGGATGTGCTAATAAAAAGTTAAATCCTAGACAAACTAAACAAAAAAATCTAATCATTGCAATCTTTACATACTCCATATAGATGCATAGTATGATTTAAAAGTTTAAAGCCATTTTCTTTAGCTATTTTTTCTTGCTCTTTTTCAATTTTTTCATTTATAAATTCTATAATTTTATTACACTTGACACATATAAGATGGTCATGATGTTTTTTAAAACTAGTTTCAAATTTTTTTGTTTCCTTATCAAGTGAAATTGACGAGATAAGATTTGATTCTTCCAAAAATACTAAGGCACGATATACTGTAGCAATACCTATTTTTTCATTTGGATACTTTTCAAGTATTATATGATAAAGCTCTTCTGCACTTAAATGTTTTTTACAATTTAAAATAGTCTCAAATACAACTTCTCTTTGTTTTGTGTATTTCAAACCCTTTTCTTTAATAATAGTTTTTAATTTATCTATGATTTGTGAATTATCTTGCATAGCGTTAATCTCCCCTTTATTTATACATTATTATAACACAATCTATTTTAAACCGTGATATTGATAATAGCTATCAATATTAAGCAGTATTTAAGATATTTTACTCTAATATTTCAATATTAATAATGAATATCAATATATAATAGGATATAAAATGTCAGATATACAATTGAAAGTAAAAGTAAATCGTTTAGTTATTCAATCAGGCTTTCAAAAAACGCAAGAGATGTTATGTCCTATTATGAAAATATTATATATGAGGCATAAAGATGTATCTAAAGACCAAGCTCTTAGAGTCACTAAGTCTGTACTAAACTAAGTAAATAGATGTGTAAAATGTCAAAAAAAGAAATACAAGAGTATTTAAATTTTTTAAATATTGTTGATAAACGACTTGCTTCACTCAATCAGATATTAACAATTAATAAAACAAAGATAATAGAGATATTATTTGAAAATAGTGAGCATTTAAGTGTTATAGATATTGTAAAAATATCCAATAATCAAGAAAGTAACTGTTTAACTACAACGACAGTATATAGAGTATTGTCATCATTTGAAGCCTATGGTATCGTTGACAGTATAACTGTGGATGATAAAAAAAGATACGAATTGTTATATTTTAAAAAGCCACACTATCATCTGTACTGTCAAGAGTGTCATAAAATTGCGGAATTTGAGAGTTTAGATATACATGATATGTTTTTAACTAACTTAAAGAGTTTAGAGTTTCAATCAACAAATTTTAATGTAATTATAAATGGAGTATGTAAAAAATGTCAAGCTCATACAATATAATGGATAGTATTTTTTTAACCATCATAACTATAGGTGCCTTATATTATTTATACAAAAAACTATTTAAAAGTGGTGGATGTGATGGTTGTGGAGGAAGTTGTGGAACAAAATAAGCTTAAGCGAAATTTCTGTGAAAAAAATAAACAAAAAATAATAGAGATAAAAAATCTAAGTCATAGTTATGGCACTAAAAAGATTTATGAAAATCTAAATATAGATATATATCAAGGCAGCGTATTTGGACTTTTAGGTAAAAATGGTGTTGGAAAATCAACTTTGATAAATATACTTATGGGCTATCTTAAACCAAAAAGTGGTGAGTGTTTGATATTTAATGAGCCATCACATAATCTATCATCAAAGACAAAAGAACAAATAGCATTACTTCATGAAGGTTTTATCTCTTATGATTATATGTCTATAGTGCAGATTGAAAAGTTTTTTGCACCATTTTATCCAAAATGGAAAAGTAAAGTTTTTTATGATTTGGTTGATTTGATGAAGCTTGATTATAAACAAAAGATTAGTTCACTCTCATTTGGACAAAAATCGCAAGTGGTATTAGGGTGTTTATTTGCTCAAGATGCCAAACTTCTTATGCTGGATGATTATTCTATGGGGCTTGATGCCGGATATAGAAGACTTTTTATAGATTATCTGAAAGATTATATCAAAAATACAAATAAAACTGTACTTATAACTTCACATGTTATGAATGATCTAGAAAATCTAATAGATGATATGGTGATAGTTCAAAAAGGTGGAATAATTCATAAAGATACTATGGATAATTTTAACAAAGATAAATCAACTAGCTTTGAAGATAAGTTTTTAGATTTTGTAGGGAAATATTAAAAGAGATACGATGATAAATTCAATTATAAAAAAAGAGTGGTTAAAACTTAGGTTTTATTTTTTAGGGATGTTATCTCTTATAGTAGCTAGTTTGGGATATTTTGGTTTAAATTTAGATTTTGCATTTGCAACTATTGAACCTGAATCTATGATGTGGTATAAATTTGCACATCTTGAAGATAAGCCTTATTTTTATTTGTCATATTTATTTTTAAGTTTGGGTGCTATTATTTCTGCAGCACAGTTTTTGCCTGAGAGAATACAAGACCGTATAAAGATTATGGCTCATCTTCCTTTAAATATGAGGGATAGTCTGTTTTATCATCTTTTTATAGGTATTGGATTTGTTAGTTTTCTTTGTTCTGTATTGGCTATATCTTTGCTGCTTATTTTAATGCAGTATTATCCGGATATTATAATACAAACAGCATTTAAAGATACTATTGCTTATAGTTTTGCTTCAATTATTTTATATGTCGGGTTAAGTTCTGTAATTATTGAGAAAAAACCTATAGTTGTATTTATAAAATTTATTATTGTTGCTTTATTTATTATCTTATTTTTAAAAAATCAGTTTTTAGTTGAAGATACTATTTGGTTACTGTTTTTAGCTTTTATACCATTTGTAGCTCTTGATAGTTTTTATAGTATTAAGGAGCAAAGATTAAGTTCTATATTTTTTAAAGTAAGTGGAGTATTTGTTATTTTGGCACTTTTTTACGGCGGTTATATAGATTATAAAGAAAATTATAAAAAAGAGTTCAATAAATATTATATATTTTACTCAAATATCGCAAAAGATTTTGTATATCAGAAAAACTTTGGTCATCATCAATTTGAGTATGGAATCAAAGATAAAAAAACTTTTAATAGAACCACTTATGAGTCATATTTACCATTTGTATATTGGCGAAATCTTGATATTCAGGGAAAATTACCACTTAATATTGATGGTGTTAAATTTGATAAAAATACTATAAAGAATTCAAGATTAGGTTTCAGTTACAATCCAAATATGTTGAAAAAGCTTGAAGTTGAATTATATCCTCTTTTAAACCCGCAAAAGAACAAAGGGATGATAAAGTTTCCTGAAGAGATGTTTAATATCACTAACAAGGGAGCTTTTATATATGATTATGATAATGGTGTAGTTGATACTCTAACAGCCCGGCTGAATACCAAATTAGAAACAAATGATTTTATATACCCGGCACTTCATATCTGGGGAAAACCTACAAATATGAAGCCTTATGACAAGGGATATTTAGTGCTTGATAGTAAAAATCAACTATTTAATATAAAACGACAAAATAATCAAATAGAAGTAAATAAAATCAACTATCCCGAAAATTTAGATTTGGCATATATTAAAATATCAGAAAATAAACAAAAACTTCTTAGTGGTTATGCTATAGATAAAAATAGTAACTTTTATTTTTTAACTTGGAATTTTGAATTTATAAAACTTCCTTTGCCAAAATTTGATTATAAGAGTATGAAGCTGAAACTTATATCAAATCCTTTAAATTATCTTCTGCGATATGATGATGGTGAAGATTATTTTGCAGTTGTGTTTACAAAAAAAGATATTAAATATTCAAATCAAAAGTTAGAAAAAACAAGAAGCATAAAATTACATTAAAGATTAATAATAAAAAAGGAGATGATTTTGACAATATACATACTTGCAAAAATAACACATATAATATCAGCAATATTTTTTATAGGGGTTGTAAGTTTTAGGACTTTTATTATTCCGGTTCTTAAATCAAAATATGATAAGTCAGCATATATGGATATAGATGCGTTAACCGGTATGAAAGCCAGAAGCATTATCAAGATTAACAATATATTCCTAATTTTTAGTGGATTGTATCTATTTAGTTTGCATCTTGAAACTATAAATATTTTACTTCATATTAAAGCAACAATTGGATTATTATTAGCACTTTCCTTTTATGTTGTGCCTATAATTATGCAAAAACTAAAACATATAAAATGGTTTTCACAATTTTTTCATTATCTTTTCTTTGGCTTAATGATGGTTGTTGTTGTGCTTTCGCAAATAATATTTCAATAACTTATTCTTTTTGATAACCACTATCAATATTAAGTATAATTAAAGCTTTAATTCCCTATACTTTTATTGATAGCAATTATCAATATTATAAAAGGATATGTAGATGAGCTTCAATGGTGTAACCCCGCAGGTACGAGGACAATGTACAAATATATTTAACAAACTAAATACTAAGGAAACTTTAGATCAAAAGTTCTTTGAATTTGTATTTACTAAAATATCAAGAAATACAAAAAATAGATTTGTAGAAAAAGGTACTGACTGTATAGATATAATTCCAGTTAAACATGAAGCTATAAGGGTTATTCCAATTTTTAAAGATATGGATAAAAATAATCTCTCATTGCAATATGAGGTAACGAAAGCCACTAATATTATTCAAAATGGCGATATAAAGTATATCTATTTTGTATATCCAAGAAATGAAAATTTTGATAAACACATAGAGATAAAAGTACCTCTTTTAGAGGAAACCTGTGGCGAATATATGATAAAAATCATACCATATTCGTTAAATGATTTATATAAAAAGGAAAGATGTAATGGCAGCAGCAATATTTTATGCAAGTAGTACTGGAAACACAGAAGGTGCAGCACAACAAATATCTAATAATTTAGAGAATATACCATATTTTGATATAGCAGATGGTGGAATAACATCTATTGCTGAATATGATAAAGTTATTTTAGGTTCTTATACTTGGGGAGATGGTGAACTGCCAGATGATTGGTTGGATATATGGGATGAATTCAGCAAAATTGATTTTTCTGGTAAAACTGTAGCATTATTTGGTTTAGGTGATCAAGATGGTTATTGTGATTTTTATTTAGATGCTATGGGAATAATATATGAAAAACTTATTCAAAATGGTGCAACAGTTGTAGGTCACTGGGAAATTGGTGAAGAGTATTATCATGAAGCATCAATGGCAATAGAAAATGATAGGTTTGTAGGACTAGCATTGGATGAAGACAATCAAGATGAATTATCTGATGATAGAATTGAAAAATGGTGCGAACAAATTAAGGCTGATATTTTATGAAAAATACAACTAAAATAGATACTTTTAGATTTGATAAATCAAATAATAAAGTTATAAATATAAGAACAAAAGAGGTTATAGATATAAATGTTTATTTAGGAATTAAAAAGGGATAACTTTCTTGCTTCCTATATATTGTTAAAGAAGTCTTGCAGTTGTTCCTAGTCTTTCTCCTAAAAAAATGACTTGCAATTTCATAGATAACAATAATACAAATTATTAGCTTGACATAATAACTAGTATTTGCAAGGCTTCTTTAAAGATATAAAATTTAATGCAAAAGGATAAAATATGCCGCCACAAGTAATAGCTGAGATAAATAAATTTAGCACTTTTCAATTTGATGAAAAAAATAATAGAGTGATAAATCTGAAATCTAATGAAGATACAAATATTGATGAATATTTGGAAATAGAATTTTTACTTGATAACAATAGAATTCATCGTAAATTTGAAAAAAATTTTGAGTTACAAATCATTAGTTCAAGAAAATAATATATAAAGGAGTAAATAAAATGGTTGTAAATACTTATGAAAAATTTTGTAGTGCAGTAAATCAAAGTGAGATAAAAAAAGTAGAAGATATGTTCGCATCTAGTGATACTAGATGTAGTTTAATATCTTACTATATTGAACATTATGAAAAAAATACAATACTAAGTGTTTTTAAATCTTTTCAGAGTCGTGGTTTAAAAGAAAATGCAATAGATATTTGTCAAAATTGTTCTATTAATAGTTGTGTAGTAAAGCACAGATTATTAACAAAATCAAATATTAAACATTATACTTGTGAAGAAAATAAAAAACACAATCAAATATACCATTTATATGGTACACAAAAGGAATTATAAAAATGATTACACAATTTAACCAAAGGATAAATTTTGATTTATAAAAAAATAGTAGCAGTAGGATTAAGTTTAGGTGTAGCAACACTATTAATGGCAGAACCAAATGTACCAAGAGGAGATTTTGGAGCAAAGTTAGCAAAGATGGCAGGAGAACAAGGACAGTTTTATAAAGGTAAAGAGAATTTTCCAAAAGATTATTTTTTAGTGCCAAATAATTTACCATTTTTAGCAGGATTGAGTTTACATCATCCTCAAAGTTCAAATTTGGGATTATCACAAAAGCAAATCAAAGCTATTCAAAAGATTAAAAAAGAAACAGTGCCTTATGTAATAAAAGCATCAAAAGATATTAAAATACTAGAGTTAAAACTAGCTGACAATATTGCTATTGATACAAATACAGCTAAATCTCAATATGAGATAGTTGATGCTATTTCTAAACTTAGAACTGATTTGACAAAAGCACACTTGCAGTGTATAAATAATGTAAGAGCAGTATTAACAGCACAACAATATAAAGAACTTTTAAAATATGCTACAAAATTGGGTGCTAAATATAAAAAAGGAAAAATTAAATGATAAAAAAATTAAGTTTAGCAGCTGCATTATTATTTACAATAAATGCAACTGCTTTTAATAAATTAGAAAAGATAGTATTAAGTGGACCAGTTGCTTCTGTCTCTCATCCACTTATTCATATGGTGGCTACTGGTGCATTAGATGATGTAGCAAAAAAAGTTGAATTCAAATTATGGAAAAATCCAGATGAATTAAGAGCTTTGACTTTAAAAGGAGGTGCTGATTTTGTTGCAGTTCCTTCAAATGTTGGAGCAAACCTTTATAATAAAGGTGTAGATATAAAACTTTTAAATATCTCAGTTTGGGGGATATTAGCAATTTTGACAAGAGATAAAAATCTAAAAACTCTGCAAGATTTTAAAGGTAAAGAGATAGGTATGCCGTTTCGTGCAGATATGCCGGATATTGTATTTGAAGAGATTGTTAAAAAACAAGGGTTAGACCCTAAAACAGATTTTAAACTTAAATATTTAGGAAGTCCAGTTGATGCTATGCAGATGTTGATCATGAGAAGAATTGATCATGCACTTTTAGCTGAACCTGCTACTTCTATAGCTTTGCGAAAAACAGGATCTTTTCCTTTAAAATTAATTGCTCCTGATTTGTATAGAGGACCAGATTTGCAAAAAGAGTGGGGAGAAACTTTTAAAGTTGAAGCAAAAATTCCACAAGCGGGGATGGCGGTACTTGGAGATATTGCTAAAAATGAATATATTGTAAAAAGATTTAAAGAGGAATACAATAAATCTTTAGCATGGTATAAAGCAAATCCAAAAGAAGCTGGAGAATTAATGGTAAAAACCTTACCAATGCTAGATGCTGTTGGTGTAGCTGATAGTATTGAATATGTTAATTTAGATAGTGTAGATGCTTCTAATGCCAAAAAAGATTTAGAATTTTTTTATGGTATTTTGGAACAAAACAATCCTAAAACTATAGGTGGTAAACTGCCTAATGACGAATTTTATTGGGAATAGTTCATATTATTAATATTGATAACAACTATCAATATTAAGCTATATTAAAGTTCCTCTTTGTTATTATTTCAATAGTAATTATCAAAATTGATTCTAAAAAGGTAAAATTAAATGAGATTAAAGCAAGATGGTTCAGGTCAAGGTAAGCAGCTAAATAGAAGATTGGATGGTATGGGTAAAGGTCAAAAATATAAAATTGCAAAGCTTCATACATCTGGAAAACTTATGCATAAACTTCTTGATATGGGATTTGTTGCCGGAAGTGAAGTTGAGATAGTAAGAGAAGCTCCTTTATATGATCCTATGGAGTTAAAAATACATAATTACACCATTACGCTTAGAAAAAGTGAAGCAAACCTAATAGAAGTAGAAAATATATGAGCAAAATAAGAGTAGCATTAGCAGGTCAGCCAAATTGTGGTAAATCTACAATTTTTAATCTTGTAAGTGGAATAGACCAACATATAGCAAATTATCCTGGCGTTACAGTAGATAAAAAAACCGGTAATTTTAAGTATGATAACCATAAAATTGAGATGGTTGATCTGCCTGGTACTTACTCTTTTAGTTCATATTCACTTGAAGAGAGAGTAGCAAAAGAGTTTATTATAGAAGAAAATCCTGATGTGATAGTAAATGTAATAGATGCTTCAAATATCAAAAGAAATCTATATTTAACTTTTCAATTGCTAGAAATTGGTATGCCTGTAGTTGTGGTACTTAATATGATGGATGTGGCACAAAGAAGAGGTATAGAGATAGATAGTTCAAAAATTTCTGAGATGTTAGGTTGTCAGGTTGTTGAAGCTAGCGGAGCTAAAGGTATAGGTGGCAAAGAGATTATGAAAGCTATTGTTGATACAGCAAAAGCAAAAGAAATTTACGAAGATTTTAAGATAAATTATGAAGAGCTAGAGCCGCATATACAAGCTATAGAAGATAAAATTATTGATAGCCGTTCAAGCTTAAACAAAAGATGGATGGCTATAAAAGTTTTAGAGGGTGATACAACCATCATAGAGCATCTACAAAAAGAATACTTTGATATAAAGGATATGGCAAAGGATGAGGAGGATAAGTTTCATTCCTTGTATGATAAAGATACTGTTTCATTTTTAGCAACATTTAGATATGATTCTGCTGATATTATATATCATAAAGCTATAAAAGAGACAAAAAAAGGGTGTGAGACTTTAACAGACAAAGCAGATAAAATTATCTTAAACAGATGGTTGGCACTGCCTATCTTATTTGGTATTATGTTTTTGATTTATGAACTTGCTATTGTTGGTGGTTATAAACTTACTGATTATACTTGGCCGCTTCTTGCAGCTGTTAAAAACTTTGTGATAGATATATCTCCAGCTCCATTTCTAACTGATGTTCCTATGATAACTGATTTTGCCATTTGGATGATAAACAGTGCAAATGCTTTAATAAACTATATTCCTATATTTTTTATACTTTTTGCACTTATTGCTATTATCGAAGATGTTGGATATATGCCTCGTATGGCTTTTATACTTGATAGAATATTTAAAAAGTTTGGACTTCACGGTCAATCTACTTTGCCGTTAGTTCTAGGTGGTGCTATGGTTGGGGGTTGTGCCGTTCCTGGAGTTATGGCAACAAAAGGGATAGCTGATGATAGAGCAAGAATGGCCACAATATTAACAGTTCCATATATGAATTGTTTGGCAAAAGTTCCATTTTATACTTTGCTTTTAGGTGCATTTTTTAAGCCTGATATGGCAATTATGATGTTTTTTATATCAACTGCTACAATTTTTACAGCTTTAATAGTTGCTAAAATATTAACAACTACTTTTCTAAAAACTCGTGAAACTGCACCATTTGTTATGGAGCTTCCGCCTTACCATTTGCCTACGATTAAAGGTGTGCTTTTAAGTGCAGCTCAGCGGGTTTGGATTTATATATATAAAGTTCTTACTATTGTTTTAGCTGTTGCTATTGTACTTTTTGCGATGTTACAACTACCAGGAATAAGCAAGGAATCACAAACTAAGTATGATCAACAGTTAGTTAAATCTTTGGCTGTATTTGATAAGAAAGCAAAAACTTCAAAATACTATAAAGAGGTGGATACAAAAGAAGAGATTGCAGATCTATTGAACTATTATGATGGCTACAGGTCAAAAAGGATGGCAACTACTTCAAGAAGTGGAGCATTAGCAGTTGATGAAAATTATAAAGCTTTAAATGCAAGTTACTTTAAGTTTATCAAACCAAGAAAAGATAAAGAAGCAAAAAAAATAAATAGAATTTTAAGAAAATTTGCCAAGGTAAGAAATAGAATATTAAGAAATATTAAAAATGAAAAAGTTGAAAATTCACTTTTGGGTATGGCGGGAAAAGCAGTAGAGCCTGTCACGCAATATGCAGGATTTGACTGGAAGATAAATGTAGCATTTTTAAGTTCATTTGCAGCAAGAGAAAGTGCAGTAGCAACTTTGGGGAGTTTATATGAAAACAACCAAGTGAGTTCTCAAAGAGCAGAAGATGCGATAGCTCAAAATAGTGGATATACACCACTTCATGCAGTAGCTATTATTATATTTATGCTTCTTACTCCACCTTGTATAGCTACTATGATTGTTGTTAAGATGCAGACAAATAGTTATAAGTGGATGATGTTTGCTATATTCTTCCCAGTGTTTTTAGGCGTAGTTATCTCCTCTGGAGTTTTTACATTAGGGACTATGTATGGCTGGAGCGGAGTTGAGGCTATGACATATTTTTATGTAACTGTTGCTTCTATTGCTCTTATATTAGGATTGTATCCATCTAAGACTATAAATTGGAAAGGTGGTTTAAGAATTCGTACAAAAACTGCTGAAATATATAAAAATAATGAAAGAAATCTTAAGAAAGGGGGAAAATAAAATGATTAAAAAAGTAGTCCTTAGTTTAGCTATAGCTTCAAGTTCGCTTTTTGCACATACGGCTATTATGAGTTGCTTTGACAATGGTGATGGAACTATCACTTGTGAAGGTGGATTTAGTGATGGCAGCAGTGCAAGTGGTGTGAAGTTTAAAATTGAACAAAAAGGAAAAGCTATCTTTAATGCAAAAATGAGTGAAGATAGTGAAGTTACATTTAATAAACCAAATGGAACTTATAATGCAGTTTTTGATGCCGGTGAAGGTCATCAAGTATATATTAAGGGTTCTGATATAACAGAGTAATGCCTTCATTGGTGCCATTGGCACAACAATTACGGTTCCAAGCCTATAAAACTAAAGCAGTTTAGTTTTATTTACGGCTTTCAGGTGCTAAGTGTTAATTTGTAAGTATTTAGGTACTTGGAAGTTAGCATTTAGCTAAATTTTTAACTATCTAATGATAGTGATTATTACAATTAAATTTAAAAAGGAAATAAAATGAGAAAAACGATACTAAGTACAGTTGCAGCGACAACTATATTAGCTACAAGTGCAGCAGCACATTTTCAGATGCTTTACACACCAAATATGGCATTAGAAAAAGGAAAAACAATTGAGTTGAGACATGTATTTACACATCCATTTGCAGATGAACATACTATGGATATGGGTAAACAGCACGATAGTAAAAATTTTGCACCTGTTGAAGAATTTTATGTAATCAATAAAGAGAAGAAAAAAGATTTAAAATCTACTTTAAAAGAGATTACATTTAAAGGTAATCACAATAGTGGACATGCCTATGCTTCAAAATACAAAGCAAGAAGAATGGGTGATCATGTGATGATACTAAAACCAGCTCCATACTATGAAGCAAATGAAGATATCTATATTCAACAAATTACAAAAACTATTATAAATGTTGCAGGTACTCCTACAGATTGGGATACAGACCTAGGTCTAAAAGCTGAAATAGTACCACTTACAAAACCTTATGCTATCTGGGAGCACGGTAGTTTTACAGGTATTGTAAAGTCAAACGGGAAAATTGTACCTTATGCTGAAATAGAAGTTGAGTATATTAACAGAGATGTAAATTTAGATACAAACTCTATGGGTAAAGCAAGATTTGAAGCTCCTCAAGATAGTTTTGTAACTATGGGTATCAAAGCAAATAAAGATGGTGAATTTACATTTGCTATTCCAAAGGCTGGATTCTGGGGATTTTGTGCATTGGGTGCAGGTAGTGATAAAACATATAAAGGTAAAGAGTTAAGTCAAGATGCAGTTATTTGGATAGAAGCAAAACGAATGAAATGAGTTTCTTTAGTAAAACCTATAAAGTAGGTTTCTTTAGAAAACGAATGAAATAAATAAAATTATATTATCAAAAGATAAAGTGCGACTCAGTCGCATTTAAGCTCTTATAATATAGAATGCCACTTTCTAATGCGACTAAGTTGCATAAAAGAAAAGAAAGTCAAAAAGCTAAAGATGAACCGTTCAAAGTAAACATCTCTAGCCAAAGTGTTCAATATAAAAATATTGAACTTTATTATAACACAAAATAAAGGAAAATAAAAAATGTTAAAAAATAGATTAAAATTAAGTATGGCAGCAGCTATAACAGTTGCCGGGTTAAGTTCAAGTGCAGTTGCAGGAACTGTAACAGCTCCAAATATTGATAATATAGAATTAAGTGGAGATATTGAATTAAAACAAGTGCAAGAGAAAAGTGACACTGCTACAATCAACAAAAGAACAGCGGAGATTAATTTAAATCTTGATGCTAAATCTGACAATGGTTTAGAGATTTATACTACTTTTACAGCTTATGATGATAATCAAGCAAATGCAGCTGCAAATAAAGATTTAAGAATAAAACATGCTTATGCAGTATTACCGATTATGGATAGTAAAGGTAAAGTTGTATTAGGTCTTGCACCAAATTTCACTTATGGTACAGATGCTTTTGATGATGGTGGTGAATCTTGGAAAGTTGGTGTTAATGTACCGGTTGCTAAAGATATAAAAGTTACTGTAATTTCTAAAATAGTTAATGAGGAAGAGGCTGATAAAAATAAAGGTGATACAGGTGCAACTGCAATAAGAGTAGATGCAAAAGTTGGTGCTTTTATGATTGGTGCAAGATATGCTAAAGGTTATGCAAACAAAGGTGATGGAAATACTCCGGCAGCTGCAGCTGATAAAGAAAATAAAAATAAAGTACTTACAAGTTATATTACAGGTACGGTTGCCGGTATTGAACTAGGTGCTGAATATATGTCTAAAAAAATAGATATGATTGGTGTCTCTTTAGATCCATCAACTCAAAAAGGTTATTTTTTAACGGCAAGTTCTGAAGTATCAACTGGATTTACTGCCGGTTTATCTTATATAAATCTAAAAAAAGGGATGAAAGGCGGAGATGATTTTGCACCGGGTATGATATTTGAAAAAACATCTATTACTTCAAGTGCCACCAAAGATACTTCAGCTTATATTATTCCATTATCATATGCAATTAGTGATGATTTAACTGCTAATGCTACATATATAAATGCAGATATTCAGGGTGTAGATGCAACTGAGATGGACTTAGGTTTAGAATATGGATTTAGCGATAATGTAACATTAAGTATTGCTTATGGTGATTTTGATGGTGAAACAGGTTGTACCATTGATGATACAAAAAATTTAGAAGTTGCAATTGCAATTACATTTTAATTTATAGGGTCTTAAAACCCCTATAAATTTTTAGAAAAGCCTTGTAATGTATCAATCTCCTAAAATAATTTAATATCGAAATTTAACAATTAATACAAAACAGCATATAAGACTTGCGATTTCTCATTGGTTTCATTGCAAGGTTTTTTTAAATATTTAAAAAAATATCACAAAATACAAAAAATAGATTTGTAGATAAAATAATAAAGAGTAAGGATATTTTTCCATATAATATAGTGGAATTAAAGTGATACCAATACTTAAATGCATATAGCCAGAGTATTCGGAAGCCTATATGATTATTTGAGATAGTTATTTATAATATTCTTCTTTAAAAACATTACATCAAAGTATGCTCAATTAAAATCTTTATACCAATTCCAATTAATATTGTTCCTCCAATTTTTTCGGCTTTATCTTCTAATTTAGCACCGTTTTTAGTTCCAATATAAACTCCAATAAAACTAAACATAAATGTAACCACACCTATAATTAACATTGACACATAAGGATTTAATTTTAATAATTCTAAAGTAAAACCTGCTGCCATAGCATCAATACTTGTTGCTATGGCAAGTAGTAGAAGCACTTTATTTGTGATACTTGATATTTCATCTTCTATATTTTCTCCGAAACTGTCGTACAGCATTTTACCACCAATTAAACTTAAAAGTAAAAATGCAATCCAATGGTCAATTGATTCTATAAAACTTCCAAGTCCTATGCTCGCAAAATAGCCAAACAAAGGCATAATTCCTTGAAAAAGACCAAATAAAAATGCTACTTTTAAGGCTAAAAATTTATTAAAATTTTTACTTTTTACACCAATTCCAATTGATACTGCAAATGCATCCATACTTAGTGCAAAAGCTAAAACAAAAACTTCAATCATATTTAATCCTGTTAATTTACATCATTATATCTTTTATTGTTAAAAATAACTTTTTAATTTTAGTTCTATTATGTGAGGATAACTAATTATTAAACCTCATCTAAACTACAAAAAGGCAATCTAATTGTAGCTATCTGTTTTAAATTAATATTCATTATCTATTTTGTATTCTTTATGAATTTTCCACAACCCTTTGCCGGAGTACCATTAAATGTTTTATACTCTTTTGCTCCAGCCTTAAAAAGTCCGTATCTTTCACACTCATCTTTTTTTAAACAGTTATCATTATCACATGCCAATATTTTCTCTGCCATCTTTTCTCCTTATTAGTTTATTAATTAAGTTGTTATTATAATAAATATAACTTAAATTAACTTTTATTTTGACAATATCTATTGATACTTATTATCATTATTAATTAAATTTTAAGTTTAATTTTACTATCATTCGTGTATTGATAATGGTTATCAATACATATAAAGAAGTCTTGATTTACGAGGAAAATAAAATGATAAAAAAATTAAGTTTGATAGTTGCATTATTGTTTACAATAAATGCAGCAGCACAAAAATTAGAAAAGTTAGTATTAAGTGGTCCAATGGCATCTGTGTCACATCCACTTTTTCATATGATTGAAACTGGTGCATTAGATGATGTGGTTAAAAAAGTTGAGTTTAGGTTATGGAAAAGTCCAGATGAACTTAGAGCTTTTACTTTAAGAGGCGGAGCAGATTTTATAGCAGTTCCTACTAATGTAGCAGCCAATTTATATAATAAAGGTGTAGATATAAAACTTTTAAATGTTTCTGTTTGGGGAATATTAGGAATACTTACACGAGATAAAACTAAAAAAACTTTAAAAGACTTTGTTGGCTGTGAAATAGCTATGCCATTTCGAGCAGATATGCCGGATATTGTTTTTGAAGAGATTGTAAAAGCACAAGGTTTAAATCCAAAAAAAGATTTTAAACTTAGATATTTAAATTCGCCAATTGATGCGATGCAGATGCTAATTTTGCGAAGAGTTGATCATGCTTTATTAGCAGAACCTGCAACTTCAATAGCATTAAGAAAGACAGGATCTTTCCCATTAAAATTAATCGCACCTGATTTATATAGAAGTAATATGTTAGAGCAAGAGTGGGGAGAAACTTTTAAAGTTGAAACCAAAATACCAGAAGCTGGAATGGCAGTAGTTGGTAATATATCTAACAATAAATATGTAATTAAAAGATTCAATGAAGAGTATGCTAAATCATTAAAATGGTATAAAAATAATCCAAAAGAGGCTGGTGAATTAGCTGTCAAATATGTAAAAATGTTAGATGCCCAAGGCGTTACTGATTCAATTGAGTATGTTCAATTAAATGCAGTTACGGCAAAAGATGCTAAAAAAGATTTAGAGTTTTTCTTTAATGTACTAAAAAAGAATAACTCTAAAACTATAGGTGGAAAACTTCCTGATGAAGGGTTTTATTATTAAGTAAGTTAAATTAATGATATTAATTTATCATTGATGATATATTTTCAGTATTTAGCTTTTAGTGTTTAAAAGTTATATCTTACTATTTATTGTAATTATTATTTTTCTTTCACAATTTATATTTTTGGTTTAGTAAAGTTTAATTAAATAGTATATGTGATAGAATCTCATATACATAAGGATAAAAATGAAATCACCTAATGGCTTTGGAAAAAAGTATTTTACATTCTCAGCTATACTAGCCTATACTGTACAAAATAAATTACAAAGTCAAGTATCATCAATATACTCTTTATTGCATAATAAAATAGCAAAAGAAGATAAAGAATTAGATGAAAATGACCCACCTTGTGATGTCTTAGAAACTATTTGTATTTTAAATGAAAAGCCTTGTTATTGTAATGGTTTTTATAAGTTAAAAACAAAATTAATACTTTTATATAATATTTATATACCTAGATGTTCGTATTATACAACATATTTTGCATTTCGCAGAACTGGCATACATCCTCCTATATCCTATCTTTAATCATAATTTCAAATAAAACAATCTAAAAATAAAAAATTAAAGGATAAAGTAATGTCAAAAGATTACATAGTAGGATTTCCAAGAATTGGAGAACAAAGAGAGTTAAAAAAAGTATTAGAGAATTTTTGGGCTAAAAATTGCTCATTTAATGAAGTAAAAGTAGTTGCAAGTGAACTTAAAAAGAGACACTGGAATTATCAAAAAGATGCTGGTATTGAATATATTAGTTCAAATGATTTTTCACTTTATGATAATATGCTCGATACTATTGTTATGTTAGGAGCTATTCCTAAAAGATTTAGAAATCTAAAAGATGAAGAGTTGTATTTTTCTATGGCTAGAGGAGATAAATCAAGTGTTGCTATGGAGATGACAAAGTGGTTTAATACAAATTATCACTATATCGTACCTGAATTATCACTTGATGATAAGTATAAATTAAATGCTTCAAAAATTATTGATGAGTATAATGAAGCAAAAGAGTTAGGAATAAAAACAAAAATCAATTTAATAGGACCTATTACATTTTTAGGATTATCTAAAAGAGCTGATAGAGGAGATACTTATGAGCTATTTAATAGAATTTTACCAATTTACGAAGAACTCTTAAAAGAGATTTCACAACTTGATGAGAATATTACTTTACAAATTGATGAGCCAATATTTGTAAGTGATAATGAACCAAAAATATTAAGCCTTATCAAACCAGCTTATGATAAGTTAGCAATTGTTAGTAAGAATATAAACATAGTTGTAACTACATATTTTGAACACTCAAACGAAGCTACAAAAGTTTTGGTTAATACTCCTATTTGGGCTATTGGACTTGACTTTTTATATGGAGATGACAATTTAAAATCTCTTGAATTAGTTGCTAATAGTGACAAAAAACTAATTGCTGGTGTAGTTGATGGTAGAAATATTTGGAAAAATGATATTTTAAAAACAACCAAACTTTTAGAAACTATCGCACAAAAAGTAAACAGAGACAATATTATAGTAAGTTCATCTTGTAGCCTTTTACATACTCCATTCACTTTAAAATATGAAGAAAAACTTGATGAGCAGATTAAAAATTGGTTAAGTTATGCAGTAGAAAAACTTGATGAAGTTTCATTTGTTTCAAAACTATTTTTTAATGGTGTTGATAGTTTAGATGAAAAAGAAAATATTTCTTTACAAGAGAATACAAAAGCGAACGATAGTAGAAAAACTTCTACTTTAATTCACAATAAAGTCGTACAAGATAGAGTAGCAAACATTAGCAAACTTCAAAGAGATGGTAAATATGAAGATAGAATAAAACTTCAAAAAGAGATTTTAGGATATAAAGATTTAGCAACTACAACCATTGGTTCATTTCCGCAAACTCCTGAAGTTAGAAAAGCTAGAAGAGACTTTAAAAATAATGAAATATCTAAAGAAGATTATGAAAAACAAATGAAAGAATATATAGATGATTGTGTTGCTTTTCAAGAAGAGTGTGGAATAGAAATATTAGTTCACGGCGAACCTGAAAGAAATGATATGGTTGAATACTTCGGAGAGCAGTTTAAAGGATATGGATTTAGTCAGAACGGCTGGGTGCAAAGCTATGGAAGCAGATGTGTAAAACCGCCATTTATATATGGAGATATTAGCAGACCAAAACCTATGACCGTTGAGTGGATAACTTATGCGCAAAGTAAAACAGATAAAATAATGAAAGGTATGTTAACAGGTCCTGTAACTATTTTGAATTGGTCATTTGTAAGAGATGATAAGCCAAGAGACGAAGTTTCAAAACAAATCGCAGTAGCATTAAGTGATGAAATAAATGACCTGCAAAATGCAGGTATTAAAATCATACAAGTTGATGAAGCAGCATTTAAAGAGGGTTATCCTCTTAGAAATGAAAAGATAAAAATTTATGAAAAATGGGCACTTAGGGACTTTAAAATAGCAGTAAGTCGTGCTAAAAAAGAGACCCAAATCCATACTCATATGTGCTATAGTGAATTTAATAATATTATTAAAACTATTGAAGCTATGGATGCAGATGTAATCTCTATTGAAACAGCAAGAAGTGGAAATGAACTGCTAAAAATTTTTAAGGAGGTTGGTTACAAACAAGAAGTAGGACCAGGAGTTTATGATATTCACTCTCCAAGAGTTCCAAGTGTAGATGAAATAGTACAACAGATAAAACTACTTCTTGAAGTTTTACCAAAAGAACAACTATGGATAAATCCAGATTGTGGTTTAAAAACTAGAAAATGGGAAGAGGTCAAACCAAGTTTAAAAAATATGGTAAAAGCCGTACAATTGGTAAGAGACAATTTATAACTTAAATAAAATTTTTATATCTTATATTAAAAAATAATCAGTATAAGCTATAATATATATTAATTTCACTATAATTATGATATTGATTATCAATACAAAGGTTATATATGAATTTTATTCTAAAAATAATTAAAGATTTTCCTGCATACCTTTGGAGTGGTTGGGGAGCAGTAGCTTCCATACTTCTTTTTATCGCTTGTTGGGATGTAGGAAATCAAGTTTATGGTAACTTAGTGTTACCATCACCTCTTGAAACTTTTCAGACATTAAATTTGATGCTTCAGGATGATGCTGTTTGGACTGAAATAAATATCACTTTATATCGTGCATTTACTGGATTTGCAATATCTTTAGTATTTGGTTCTATGCTTGGACTTTTGGCTGGGTTTTTTGCTACAGCTTCTATGATGAGTCGCCCTATTGTTACAGTCTTAGTTGGTATGCCTCCAATTGCTTGGATAGTGTTGGCTATGATTTGGTTTGGTATGGGTGATGAAACTGTTATATTTACAGTTGTTGTGGCATCTTTTCCTATTATATTTGTAGGTGCCTTGCAAGGTACTCGTACTTTAGATGGTGACTTAAAGCAGATGGCAGATAGTTTTAAATTGCCTTGGCATATGAAGTTTGTTGATGTTTATTTTCCTCATATATTTTCTTATGTTTTTCCTGCTTGGGTTAGCGGGCTTGGTATGGCTTGGAAAATTGTTGTTATGGCTGAACTTTTAGCTACTAGCGATGGTATTGGAGCTAGTTTAGCAGTTGCAAGAAGTCATCTTGATACCCCAACAGCATTAGCACTTGTAACTATTATGATTGGGTCATTGATGTTTATTGAGTATATTATTTTAGAGCCAATTAAAAGAGAGGTTGAGTTATGGAGAAGTTAGAGGTAAAAGGTTTAAATCATCATTTTGGGTTTACTGAAATTTTAAGAGATATAAATTTTACTTTGGAAAAAGGACAAGTTTTAAGTGTAGTTGGTCCTAGTGGCGGCGGTAAAACAACTTTGCTTCATCTTTGTGCTGATCTGCTTGATGTTGAAGAGGGAGAGGTATCAAACTCATTTGTTAGTTCATCTTTCACTTTTCAAGAGGGGCGACTTCTTCCTTGGAAAAATGTGATTGACAATATTTCGCTTGGACTTTTAGCTAAAGGCTGGGATAAAAATGTAGCTATTAAGATGTCACAAGATATTGCACTTAAATTTGGGCTTGAAGAGGATGATTTTGATAAGTTTCCAAAAGATTTAAGTGGTGGGATGAAACAAAGAGTAAGTTTTGCTCGAGCTTTAGTGGTTAAACCATCTTTATTATTTCTTGATGAACCTTTTTCAGCTTTAGATATTGGTTTAAAACAAGAGTTACAAACTATTTTAATAGAAATGATTGATAAAAAAGAGATAAGCATATTATTTATTACTCATGATTTGATGGAAGCTATAAGACTAAGTGACAAGATACTTTTACTTGAAGCTGATCCTGGGCATATTGTAAAAGAGTTTGACTATATTTTACCTCAAAAACAAAGAGATGATAAATTTGTTTATGAAGAAACTGCGAAAATATTACAAGATGAAACTATAATTAATACTTTCGAATTACAACTTATGGGAGCTAAATAATGAAAAATAAAGAACAAAACGAAGTTTCTTCAGAAAAATTACACGCAACAAATCATTATCTATATTATCCTGATGAGAAGAATGTACCACCATATTTAGCTTATGGATTTCGACCAGTATTTTTACTTTTAGCTCCTTATATGATAATTTCTATGATCTTATGGGGATTGGTTTGGAGTGGGGTTATAAATATTCCTTTTATGAATGATACTTTGACTTGGCATGTTTATGAGATGTTATTTGGAATATTAACCGCTGGTGTTATGGCATTTTTAACTACAGGATTACCTGAACTATTTCCGGGGATGGTACCTTTTATAGGTAAGAGACTTTGGAATATTATGGCTTTGTGGGTACTTGGACGCCTTTCTTTTTGGTTTATTGATGTTACTGGTATTTGGTTAACCGCAATTTTAAATTTAGCAATGCTAGGTTGGCTTATATGGTTTGCTAAAGATGCGGTATTGGATAAACTCCAAAGACATGCTAGTTTAGGATATGTTTTAGTTACTATTTTTGGTATTGAAGTTTGGTTTTTTGCATCAAAATTAGGATATGCTGTATCTGATTCTATGTCTATTTTAAAAGTTGCACTGGGATTTATTGTTGTTTTAATTTTACTTGCAATGAGAAGAGTAAATATGGAAGCAGTTAATGAACTAATGGAAGATAAGGGTATTGATGATATTTATATATCACGGCCACCTGTGACAAATCTTGCAGTATTTACGGTGATAATATTTACAATAGTTGAATTCTTATATACAACAAATTCAGCACTTGGTTGGATAGGATTAGCTTGCGGGGCTTCAATATTAGCAATTACCGGTGATTATATTTTAAAGGATAAAAATATTTTAAATCAACCATATATTTGGTATTTAGCACCAATTTTTATAATGTTAGCAGCAGGTTATGCTTTGATGGGTTGGGATATATTAAATGATGGTTCTTTTGGTATCAATCATTTTAGACATTTTATAACAAGCGGCGGTTTGGGACTTGCATATTTGATGATCATGATAATAATCGGGTGGATACATACAGGGCGACATCTTACATCAAATATCTATACACACTTGATGGTAATATTTATAATTGCAGCAACACTAATGAGAGGGTTAATTCCATTTTATGAAGAATATATAAGCGAGTTATATCTATGGTCGGCTATTGTTTGGACTGTACCATTTATGTTATATATTAAAGTATTTTTTGGTTTTTTAGTATCTCCTAGAGTTGATGGGATAAAGGGGTAAATAATGGTACAATAACTATTAAATTTCTAAGGGGTACAATAAAATATGATAAAAAATAATATTAAATTAAAACTTATTATATTATCTATATTTATTGTTTCTTATGGTGCATTTTTATATTTTATTACTCAAGATAAAAACGATAGAATATCATCGGAATATAATCAAAAAATAAAAGATTTAGAGATTCATTACGCTTTGACAATTGATAATTTTTTAACAGATGCTAAATCAATTGCTAGTATTGTTCAAAATGATAAAAAAATTATGAATATATTTTCTCAAGCACAAAATGCATCTGTAGAACAAAGAGCTGTTTTACGAAAACAACTATATAATTTATTATTACCTTTATATCTTAGAATTAAACAAAAAGGTGTACATCAGTTTCACCTCCAATTTAGGGATAATACTACTTTTTTAAGAATGCATAAACCAGATAAATTTGATGATGATTTAACAGATGTAAGATACAGCTATAAATACACAAATGAAACAAAGAAACCTATCCTTGGATTTGAGCAAGGAAGATCAAGTCATGCTATTAGGTATGTTTATCCTCTTTTCGATGAGAGAAATAATCATATAGGAGCTGGTGAGATAGCTTTATCAACTAACTATATTCAAGATAAGTTAATGGTTGTTAATAAAATACATACACATTTCATAGTTGATAAACATATCTTTGATGTAAAAACATGGGAAACAAAACATTTAACCTCAAAATATATTCAAAGTGTTGAGCATAAAAATTATATGTTTTCTTTAGATAGACATACAAACGCAAAAGAGCTAGATGATATAAAACAATTTTTAACTCCATTAAAAGAGAATATTGATAAGAATATATTTTTAAAAATCCCATTTGCCTTGCATACACAATTTAACGATAAAATAAAGATACTTGCATTTTTACCTATAAAAAATATTAAAGATAAAAAAGTTGTTGCTTATTTAGTTTCATATTCCTATAGTAAATATTTGGATAATATCCTTTATGACTATAAAAGATTAATTATAATTGTATTCTTTATTATGTTAATTATTTTTTATTTTATTTATAGAAATTTAAAATATAAAGAAAATCTTGAATTTGAGATTAAAGAAAAAATAGCAGAACTAAAAGAGTTAAATAAAAATCTTGAGCAAAAAGTTAAAAATGAAGTTAAAAAGAATAGAAAAAAAGATAAACTTATATCCAAACAATCACAAAGAGCAGCATTGGGAGAGATGATGGATGCCATAGCTCATCAATGGAAACAGCCTTTAGGTGTCATAAGATTACATGTTCAATCTTTATCTTTAGGATTAGATTATGGAGTTTTAGCTAACAGTGAAGATATAAGAGAAGTGAGTGAAAAAGTAGAGCATCAAGTAGAACATTTAATATCAACTATAGATGAATTTAGGAGTTTTTTTAGACCAAATCAGAAGCAAATCAATGCTAATATTAAAACAATAATTGATGAAACATTATTGTTAATGAAAGATGGTTTAATAGCAGATAATATAGAAACCGAAATTTTAGGGGATGAAGATATTGAATTATTTTGTTTACCAAATGAATTTAAACATATATTTATCAACTTAATAAATAATACCACTGATGCTTTTATAGAGAATGATATTCAAGATAGAAAAATAATTTTTGAATTAAAAAAAGAAAACAATACAGTAATAATAAAAATATCAGACAATGCAGGTGGAATCCCAGAAGATATTATAGATAAAATATTCATCTCAAATTTTACGACAAAAGCAGAGGGGGATGGTACTGGTATAGGTTTGTATTTAACAAAACAAATTGTTGAAAAACTTCATGGAACGATTGAAGTTTGTAACGATGAAAAATATAAAGGTGCTACATTTAGTATAATTGTACCAACATAAAATTAAGGATTAAAATAATATGGAAAAGTTAATAATGCTTATTGGAGTAGCTGTTATAGGTTTTTTTTCTTTAAGAAGAAAATATGATGCCTCGACAAGTAGAATAATAGTTTTATTTGGAGCTGTTGTCTCTTATTTTATTCTGAAATAAGAGTTTTTTAAACACAGCAAATTTTAATCAACCTTAGTCTTTACACAGTTCCTGCCACTATTTTTAGCTTCATATAGAGCATCGTCAGCTCTTTTAACAGCACTTTTAATATCATCACCTATTTTCACTTCCGCAACACCAAAACTTGCAGTTACTTTTAAGTGTTCATCCATATCAAAATCTTGTATCGCAATTCTTAGTTTATCTGCTAATGTTTTGGCATTTTCCAATGTTGCTGTCGGAAGCAAAATAAGAAATTCTTCACCGCCCCATCTGCCGACTATATCTACATTTCTTAGGTGTCTAAGCAGTATATTTGACATTTGCAATAATACTCTATCACCAATATTATGACCATATTTATCATTTATTTTTTTAAAAAAATCTATATCTAACATTATTAATGACATTTTATTATCTCTTTGTGCCATTGTATGATATTCTGATACAAATAATTCTGTGAATTTATATCTATTATATAAACCTGTTAATTGGTCAGTAAAAGCCATTTTCTCAAATCTCTTATTTTTTTGTTCTAAAACAGTATTTATTTCGTTTAGTTCTGTAGAATATTGTTTCATCAAAATTGCCCATCTGCTGTAAGAGAGTGAAATCAACTCTTTTTGTAAAATTAATCCTGTAAATTCACCATTTTCATTTGTAATGATTATTCTTTTAAAATGCTTCTCTTTCATAAAAGTAATAGCTTCTTTTATAGTAGAACTTTCATCTAGAGATTCTACAGGAGATGACATATAATTACTTACTGGAAGATTTAAGTCCGGACTTCTTTTTATTAAGTCCATAATATCTTTTGTTGTAAGGATACCTATTGGTAAATCTTCTTCTAATATAACAACACAATCAAAATCATTATCTGCTATATTTCTTAAAGCATCGGTTGTTGATGTATCTTTTGATATTTTTTGAATATTTTTATTCATATTCATCAAATCTGCCAAGCGATAATTTTCCATCAATGACTCTGGATCAATATGACTTATAATATCTGTATATGTTAATATGCCAAATAAACTGCCATCATCATCCACAACACAAATATGTTCAATACTGTCTTCTAAAAACGACATTGTATCTAAAATATTTGCATCTTTATTTATAGTTGGCAGTATCTCTAATTTGATATTTGATATCTCAATTGAAAAATCATATCCTTTTAATTTTAATTTTAATATATCATTTGCAGTTAAGATAAAGAATTTATTTTTATCTACTACTATTATATTTCTATGATTGTATTTATACATTAAATCAATAGCTTCATTTAATGTTGAACTTATATCAATTTTTACTGCATTTTTTGTTGCTATCTCATAAATTAGTGAAAATTTCATCTGTATAAAACCCTTTCAAGCATTAGTCTCAATATAGTATTATAACAATATATTATTTAAAACCCAAGTAAGTATAAATCTAAAAGGGGTTTAGCCAAGATTGGCAAAAATAAAACAAAGTGGATAAATCACTACATTGATATATCGTAAATAATTATTCATACTCATGTCAATAGGTATAATATCGCTAAGAGGTTCATCTTTATCTATTTTTTGCATTAGATGAAGCCGAAAGCTGATATCGGCAAATTTTAAAATGATAATAGAACTCATCCAAAAAGTAAAATTATTTAAATAAAAGGATAAAAACAAAGTATAAATAAATGTCGGATTTGAGAAAAAATACAATAATAAACTTTTTTGATACACTATATAGTTATTCTTAATTACACCATAAAATGTATCTGCTTTTTGCCAATTAGATTCAAAAACTTCTAATCCTGCAAAAATAATTATAAAAATAAAAAGTTCTATCATAAGGTTATATAATGTTTTCTAACAAACTATCCAAGATGATTCTACAAGCAAATCATCTTCACAAAATATTTTTCCTACAAACTTATCTTTAAGCTTATAATTACCTACACCCTTAGGCGTTCCACTCATGATTATATCACCGTCTTCTAAAGTCATAAAAGTTTTTATCTCTTCTATCATATCCTTTGGTTTATAAATCATCAAGTCATAATTGGCAAATTGTATCAATTCATCATTGATAAAAAGTTCTAGTCTAAGTTCTTTAATATCACCATCAAAAGTCACAAACTCTCCCAAAACAGCAGAATTATCAAAAGCCTTTGCTCTTTCCCAAGGCAAACCCTTTGTTTTCATTTTATTTTGGATGTCAGCTTTTGTCAAATCAAGCCCAAAACCAACGCCATCTATTTTTCCATTTTTAATTAAAAAACAAATTTCACCCTCAAATCTTGTATCTTCACTTATAAAATAAAGTTTATCAGTTATCGCAGAGTTTGGTTTGTTAAATACAACCATAGTATCCTGTGTTTCGTTGTTTAATTCTTTTATGTGTTCTACATAGTTTCGACCTATGCATACCACTTTTGAAACGATTACTTCTTTGCTATTATATTTTATAGTTTTCATAAGACTAATTATACTTAACTTTGATATAATTTTTCTTATGAATTATAAACAAACTCTAAAAACATCAATTCAAAGTGCGTGGATAATTTTAAAACTTGTAATACCTATTTATATCATTGCTGATATTTTATATTTTTATAATACTTTGTCTTATATATCTTTTTTGATTGAGCCTTTTACCTCATTTTTAGGACTTCCCTCTGAAGCATCTTTAGCGATTATCAGTGGAATATTTTTAAATCTTTATGCTGCTGTTGCTTTTGCAGCACCTTTGGATTTGACCCCTCATCAATGGTCTATCTTAGCTGTATTTTTAGGAGTTTGTCACTCTTTAGTAGTTGAGAGTGTTATTATGAAGAAAATTGGTATATCAAACTTTTATTCATATTCTCTTAGATTTTTTGGTGGATTGGCTATAGCATTTTTAGTATCTCTTATGCCAAGCAGTTGGTTTGAAGCAACCTTGTCAGATGCAGTATTTGCCAAAACAACTTATGATACTTTACCATCACTTTTAATTGGCTCTTTTAGCAGTGCCATAAATTTAAGTATCAAAATTATTTTACTGATAACCGTACTTATATTTATCATGAATTTTATCAAAACAAGAGAATTTATTAAAAAAAGTGAAAAAAATGTAAGTAAAGGATTTTCTTTAACCGTTGGGATTTTCCTTGGTATCACTTACGGTGCAGGAATACTAATAAAAGAAGCACAAAGTGGTACAATTTCTAAAGCTGACCTCTTTTATATAGGAACTTTTCTTATGATATGTCATGCTATTATTGAAGATACTTTACTGTTTGTGATATTTGGCGCAGATTTTACTATGGTTATACTTATAAGAACAATCGCTGCTATTATATTCTCATATATACTTCTTAAAATATATGCAAGAAAATTAAACTAATATCTATTTTATGAAAACTCTTACAATCCCTACATTTATAGACTATTTTTGGTTAATGCTGCTTTCTGCTATTTGGGGAAGCGCATTTGTAGCTATTGAATTTTCATTAAATGATTTTCCTCCATTTGTGATAGCTTTTGGAAGAATATTTTTAGCATCACTTTTTTTACTGTTTTTTGTATTTCTAAAGAGATTATCATTTCCCAAAGATTTAAAAACTTGGTCAATTTTAATACTTATAGGTATTTTAAATAATGCTATACCCTTTTACCTTATTTCATGGGGACAACAATATATAAGTGCAAGTACTGCTTCTGTGATGTTAGCTGTTGGACCTTTTATCGCCTTAATATTATCTCACTACATTACAAATGATGAAAAGTTTACATTTTTAAAACTATTTGGTGTGATTTTAGGATTTGTAGGGGTATTTATCCTTTTAGGAGATGACTTTTTAACAGGAGAGAAAAAAAGTTTATATGGAAAAATAGCGATGTTAACAGCTGTATTTGGATATATAATTTCTGGTTTTTTAATAAGAAAAATATCACATATCCATATTCTTGTGTGTTCAGGTTCTATGTTTATGACGGCATCTGTTATGATGTTTCCTTTTGTTTTATTTGTACCATTTGAGAGTTTTACAATATTAAGTTATCCGTTTTTAGCAATTATATATTTAGCAGTAATACCAACAGCAACAGCCTCTTTAATACGGATAAATTTAGTACAAAAAGTAGGTGTTCAGTTTATGTCTCAAGTTGCATATCTAATACCAATATTCGCTATATTTTGGTCTTGGGTATTTTTTGATGAAGTACCAAAACAAATAGTAATTGCAGCGCTGAGTTTTATTCTTGTAGGGCTATTTATGCGGAAATTAAAATAGATATTTAAGGCAAATAAAATTATAATAGATAAATTGTTAAAAGGACTGATTTGCGGGGTAAGACTAGAAATTTTCTTGAAAATATTGGTGTACTGGTTGTATTTACCGGTATCATATATGGTGGATATTCTCTTTTTTTTACAAATGAATCTCAAGATGAGGTAACACAAACAATTTCTATAGTTACAAAAGAAATTAAAAAAGAGTCTATTAATATAGAAAAAACTGTTATAGAAGTAAAAAAAACTCAAACTATCGAAGAAGAAGTGAAACCTAAAGTAATAATCGCAAATAATGCTATAGATAAAAAAGAACAAACACGGTTAATAAATAATTTTCTAAGAAGTACAAAAGATACTATAAATGAGAATATAAAACAACTTTTAAATATACAGACCCAAAGTACAAATGGCTATACAAAGATTAGAGTAACAGTACTAAAAAACGGCAACTTTGAACAGCTTAAATATATGGGAGGAGATAAACAATATTTTGAATCTATAAAACCTGCCATTGTGAAAATATTTCCAATCAATATGGAGGAAAGAATAGACAACCATTTTCCAAGATACTTTAGGATGCAAATAAATTATTAATTTAACAATTCAATCAAAATATATTTGATATAATCCTTTTATGATAAACTACTCATATCCACTTTATAGACCACCGGCAGAAGCTGATAATATTATTATACAAGCTACATACGGATGCAGTTATAACAATTGTAGTTTTTGCAGTATGTATAAAAGTAAAAAATATCAAGTAAGAGAGATAGAAGATATTTATAAAGAGATAGATATATTATCGCTCTCTTTCCCAAATGCCCATAAAGTATTTTTAGCAGATGGTGATGCGTTATCTTTACCTACAGAGTATTTAATAAAAATTTTGAAATATCTTAAAAAATCATTTGTAAAATTGAGAAGAGTTTCAGTATATGCAACTGCTCAAAATCTATTGGCAAAAAGTGATGATGAACTAAAACTTTTAAGTGAAAATCGTTTAAACCTTATCTACTTTGGAATTGAAACAGGAAGTGATACAATTTTAAAGAAGATTACAAAAGGTGTGACTTCTGATGAGATAAAAATATCGTTAAATAAAGCCTCAAATGCCAATATAAAAATATCCGCAACGGTTATCTTAGGAATTGGCGGTAAAAATTATTCAAAAGAGCATATCCAAAAAACAGCGTCTATCATTAATCAAACAACAGTAAACTATCTATCAACTTTACAGCTGGGTTTAGAAGAGGATATTAAGAGTAAGTTTTATAGGAATTTTGATGATTTTATTATGTTAAACGACTTCCAGATAATAGAGGAACAAAAAGAATTTATAGAACTTTTAAATCCAACAAACAAAGTTATATTTAGATCAAATCATGCATCAAATGCTTTACATCTTTCAGGTACTCTGCCCCGTGATAAAAATAGATTATTGGATGAATTAAATTATGCAGCTAATATTGGGCAAGATGCTTTTATACCTAAAGTATTCAGAGGTTTTTAAAAAATAAAATATTAAGCTGATAACTCTTTATATTCATGCAATGCATAATCATCAGTCATCCCGCTAATCCAATCTATCACAAACCTTGCTCTATAGTACCATTCCAGCAGTGGATAATCTTTATCATTTTTTAGCTCACCAATGCTTTTTCTATAAGCTGCAAAATGTTTTTGCGAGAGTCTTTCGAGTAAGTTTTTACACACTAAACAATCAATCTTTTTGTCAGCTGTTAATTTTTCGAATTCTTGTGTTGATAAGCTTAACAGCGGTTCATAAATATTAAATAACCCTTGGATAATAGAGTGACCTTTTATCTCTAAAGTCTGAACTTGTTTATGAGTATAAATATATCTATATGATATATTTTGCAATATTTCTACAGCGATTGAACACTCATGAGTTTTATCAAACTCTAACAATGCACTGTTAAAAGAGCCCTCATAAATAGCATCATGATTAGCGATATATAAATCTGCAACATACTCCACAAGTTTAAAAATAAGTTGAGCTCTTGTGAGCGTTAAAAACATATTAAACTGATAAGGTTCATCCTCTTTCTCTTTTGCTTTTTTATAATTCTTTTCTACAATATCCAAAAGCATAGTGGCACTACTTTTGTATTTTTTATTTACAACCTCAGTTTCAATAATGATTAGCTCATAAATCTTTTCAAGTGTAAGTATCCCTTTGTCAACTGCATCTTCTATATCTGCACTAAGATACGAAATATCATCCGCTGCTTCCATGATATAGGTGATAGGAAATCTATGACCTGATTTTATATCTAAAGTATCTAAAATAGTATTTACAAAATCTTTTTCACTATAATAATACCCCGGCTTTTTCTTCAAATATGACAATTGTGTATCTTGCGGCTTATCTTCAAATGCACCTCTTGTATATTTAATAACAGAAGCAGTTTGAGTGTAAGAAAGATTTAATCTTTGAAGTTTATGTACTATTCTTATAGCCTGTGCATTTCCATCGTAAGAGCATAAATCTTTTACCAGTTTTTCTTTTAATTCACTATTTTCAACCAAATTATCTAAATGTTTACTGCAACATTTAGCCATCCACTCATTTATAGCCATCTCCCCAAAATGACCAAAAGGAGGATTTCCAATATCATGAAGCAAACTAGCCATCTCAGCAGTGGAGATAAAAGCATTTTCTAACTTTTTTAAGTTTTCATCATCAAGCTTTTTTAAAATAGTTTTAGCGATAAACCGAGCAGTTTGAGAAACTTCCAGTGAATGTGTAAGCCTGCTTCGTACAGCTGCATTTAACTCTAAAGCAAAAACCTGAGTACGCTTTTGAAGTCTTCTAAATGCAGGTGAAGATATGATACGACCTCTGTCACTTTCAACTGACCAGTCTAAATCTGATGAGGGGTAAAACTCTCGGTGAGTTGTTAACTTTTTCGTGTAATCTATCATTAAGATCCTTGAACTTTTAATTGTTGATTTTTATATATTGTGATAATATCCAAAGGAATTTATGAGTTTCCTGAAAGTTACTCAAGCTGTTTTGATATAGAATCCAGAAATATATCTTTACTGTTTTGTGTAGAAAATATAAAATTTACTTCCATATCACTATTTTCTTTCAAAAAAGACTCAACTGCCTTAAAAGCTACTTTAGCAGCTTTATTTTTTGGATAGCCGTAAATACCCGTAGAGATTGCTGGAAATGAGACAGAGTTACATCCAAGCTCTTTGGCACATTTTAAACTATTAAGATAACAGTTTGCCAAAAGTTCTTCACAACGACTTCCACAAGATGTATAAACAGGACCAACGGTGTGTATCACATATTTTGCGTTCATATCTCCGGTCGTTGTAGCTGCGGCATCACCTATTGGCAATCCATCTGGATATATTGTTTCTCTTAACTTTCGACACTCATTTAATATCTGCTTTCCGCCTGCACGATGAATTGCACCGTCAACACCGCCGCCGCCTAGCAGTGAACTGTTTGCTGCATTTACTATTGCGCATACTTGCTCTTGTGTAATATCTGCTATTTTTATGTTTATGTTGACCACTTCATATCCTCCTATGTTTTT
Source organism: Arcobacteraceae bacterium (assembly GCA_965242915.1). Classification (GTDB taxonomy): domain Bacteria; phylum Campylobacterota; class Campylobacteria; order Campylobacterales; family Arcobacteraceae; genus CAJXII01. The sequence goes on along the minus strand of CBDETN010000028.1, from coordinate 226,401 downwards.
GAAATAAAACTATTTACAAATTTTTGCATTTTCTTAAAATGATCACCTTGCCAATACACTTTGCCGCACTCTTTACATTTTAGGAAATCATCATGATAAAGTTTTGTTTTTGGCGGTATATGATCTATCACTTCATTTTTAAGTACATTCTTAAGTTCACCGTTACACTCAATACATAAAGTAAAAGGAACACATTTATCAAAAAAATTATAATAGTTGAAAATTTCCAAAAGCTGCTCTTCAAACTTTCCATGATAGATATAAAGGATATTGGTGTCTTTTAATCTTTGATACAGTTCAACATCGCTTGTAAGAACGATTCTGTTTTCTTTTTTCGCAATCTTGATAATATCATTGTCATCAATAGTTTGAAAATATAATGTGTCAAATCCAAATATTCGTAAATATTTGGCAATTTTCCCTAGATGGCAGTCTGCTATGAATTTCATATCTTCAACTTGCCGTCTCTAGTTCTTGCAGCTTTGAGAATATCTAAAGCAGAATAAAAAGCTCCAATTTTTTTATCATTGTAAATTAAAGCAGTTTTCTCAAAGTTATTTATTTTCACCAGATAAACTTTCAATACTTTGAATCATAAATTTTAAAAACCTTTCATTATGCATTATTATATTGTGCCCACTATTTTCTACAACTGTAAATAAAGCCAATTCTTTTATATTTTCTTTTAAATTTAGAGTATTTTTATTTGGAATAATTTCATCATCTTTTACCATAAGCACTGCAATAGGGGAATTAATATTTTTTAAATGTTCAATAGAGTTAAACGGATGTTTTAATAATAATTTTATTGGGAAAATCGGGTAAAGATTTTTTGCCACTTCAAGTGCGGAGTCAAGAGGAACTATTAAAATTGTTCCTTTTGATTTCCTTTTGCTTGTAAGATATGTCGCAACGCAAGAGCCTAAACTTTTACCTACAGGTATGATATATTTATATTTGTCTTTAAAATAATCATATATTTCAAGTGCATCGGAATATAGCTTTTGTTCACTGGGTTTACCTTCACTTTTATCATAACCTCTGTAATTTAAAGCAACTGTATCAACTCCATCAAATTTATTCATCAAACTTACAAAGTTTGTAGCATTTTCGGCATTTCCGCCAAAAAATATCAAAAGTAAATCACTACCTTTATCAGAGATCGCACCGCTTAATTTTATTTTATCATTTGTAATCAAAGAAAACTCAGTTGTTTCTTTTGCTATGTACTTATTTTGTTTAACTATTCCTTTAAAAAAATAAGCACCCGCAAAAATAAACCTATCTTGTACAAAATACAAAAAAAGTATTAAAAAACCATAAATAGCCAAAGCTGGGATAAGAAAAGATTTTAGATTTTCAATCATTCTTAGTTATATCAAAATATCAATTCAATTAAGGTACATAAACCAAAATATCAGATGGTGATTCTTTCATCAAAAAGGATGCAGTTGAGCCAAATAAAAATGATTTTATATTTTTAACCCCATGAGAACCTATGATTACTAAATCAGTGCTGTTTTTTTCTATAAAGTTTATCAAATCATTTTCAATAATAGTTGAACTTTCTATAAAATCACCTTGTTCTATACCAACATCTTTTTTAAACTTTTTTAAATCGTTTTTGGCATAAAATTCTATTTTTTTATTTAATGTCAGTTTTTCTTCATATGTAAGATTATAAAAATCCATATCCATATCAACCGGTTGTTGATAAATATATGCCAGTTTTATAGTACCCTCTTTAAAAATCTTTTTTGTAAATAAAATACTTTTTTGAGAAAAATCTGATAAATCAGTAGGTACTAAAATGTTTTTATAATTTTGGTTAGCCAAATTCTTTACAACTAATACAGGAATATGACTGTTTTGTGTAATTTTCTGTGCTGTTGAGCCAAACTTTTTTGTCGTTAAATCCTCTTTGCTATGAGCTCCTAAAATAATTAATTGGGCATTTTGCTGATTTGCTTCATGGATAATCTTATCTGAAACATCCCCTCTGCAAACTAGTACCGAACAGTTGATATTTGCATCTTGATTTAATTTTATAACTTTCTCTTCTATTTTCTTTTTTATCTCTGATTCATCTATCTTTTTGACCTCTTCACCACCAAAATAATCAGGTGTATCAAACCAAGGTACACTAATAGTATGAACAACAGTTATAGAGCAATTTTCTCCACTTGCTAATAAGAATGCCCTCTTTAATACTTCATCAGCTATTTTTGAATTGTCTACCCCTACAATAATTTTATTTAAAATTCCCATCTTATTTCCTTTCATTCTGATATACCCACTTACTTCCTTTTAAATTTAAGAAGTAACCACTAATGCTAATCTACTTTGTATTATTATATAATAAAAATGTGGCAAAAATGTGGCTTATTGAATTGTTGTATATATTCTTGTCATATTCTTAATCGCTTTAGTTATTAATTCTTTCATTTCATTCTCCTTTTTTCTTGATTATTTTCTATTGTTGCTAGATTTTTAAACTTCTGCCTTAGTTTCTCTTCATCATTTTCTCGAAGTTGTGGTTTTTCTTTCATACTTTTTTGTTCTTCTAATAATTTTTTATTATTTTTTTGTTCTTCATTTATTTGCGTTTCTAGTCTGGATATATTTGCTCTACAGTTTTTTATTTCTTCCATACTAAAGTCATTTTTTTGCCTCTCATTTTCTAAATCTTGTTTTCTAGCAGATAGCCTAGATGAGCTGCTGTTTTTAAAATCTTCACATTGCTTTTGATATTCACTAAGTGAAGTTTTATATTTTGTATTTTCCTCTTTTGTCATCATACGGTCTTTTTGTAAAGTTTGAATCATATCTTCTAAATAATACTATTTACGAACTTTCTTAAAGTTATCCTAAGTTGTCTTAACTCCCTTTAAATAAAAGGGTTGTTGCGATTTATTAAAATGTAATCTTATGTTTTACAATGCTAGGGTAGATATTTAAAAAATAAATACAACCTATTCAAAGCCTTACTACTAGTGGAATTATATATTATGAGTAAGAGAATAAAAACAAAAAAAGTCGGCGTGTACTACAGTTTACTAGAAGATGGAGATAAAGCATTTTATTTTACATATAAAGACATAGTTACGGAAACAAAAAAATGGGTAAAAGTTGGTAATTATTCAGAAGGATATAGGGAAGTAAATGCCGTAGAATTAAGGGCAGAGCAAATATCTAAAATGAAAAACGGTAAGGATATTAGACTTATAGCAACTAAAAAAAAGAAGATAATTACAACTCTTGATAGTTTGGCTCAAATATACTTTACTGATAAAAATATAGGTAAAGATAGAAAAGCAAAATATGAAGTATATATCTATCCAAAGTTTGGAAAAAAGAATATAGAAGATATTAAAAAACAACAAATTAAAGATTTCCTATTAGATATATCAAATTTAGGAAAAGCTAATCAAACCGTAAACGGGATAAGAGAACTATTCTCGGCAATGATAAACCATAATATTAAACAAAGAGAGTTAAAATATATTAACCCACTTGTAGGTATTCCCCGATTAAATATTGACAATAATAGAGAAAGGTTTTTAACAACTAAAGAGATAAGTATCTTAAAAGATAAAATTAAAGATAATAAATTACTACTTTTATTTGTTGAGTTATCATTACTAACGGGTGGAAGAATTGGTACAATATTAGAAATACAGAAAAAGGATTTTAACTTAGATAATGGAACAGTAACACTAAAAAATATTAAAACTGATTCTACATATACTGGATTCTTACAAAAGCAGATTATAGATGAACTTGAAATATATTTAGATACATTATCAGTTAATGATTATGTAATAAGTTTTGGAGAACATAACAAACTAACACAACGAATAATACAAGGGAGATTAAAACCTATCATAGATAAATTATTTAATGAAGACCTTGATGTTAAGGACTCTAAGAATAGAGTGGTACTTCATACTTTAAGACATACATTTGCTTCACATTTAGCTATCAATGGTATTCCTATCTATACAATTCAAAAGTTAATGAATCATAAAAAGTATATAATACCCCAAGAAAATAAGAACGAAAAAATAAGATTCTTATTCCTAAAAAGTTAAAATAATAAAATATTTAATAGGGGTAAAAAATGAGTACAAAAAGAAGAATATTTACAGCAAAATTTAAAACAAAAATTGTTTTAGAAGTTTTAAAAGGTGAAAAGACTTTAAATGAGATAGCAAGTAAAAATAATATAACACCTAAAAATATCCAAAATTGGAAGAAGATATTTTTAGATAATGCAGAGTTGGCAATGGAGCCTGCAAAGGCTATCAAAGAATATAAAGACGAAAACTTAAAATTACAATCTAAAATAGATGATTATGCAAAGATAGTAGGTAAAATGACAGTTGAAAAGGAATGGCTTGAGGAAAAGCTACAAAGCTTGGACTTATCTAATAAAAAAGAGTTGATAGAGTCTAAGCTAACATATATTTCAGTATCAACTCAATGTAAACTTATAAAATTAAATCCAAGCAGCTTATATTATAAGCCTATAGAAAATAAGCATAAAATATCACTCAAAGATAAGATAAATGATATTTATGAGCAAATACCAATATATGGAGCTTTAAAAGTTCATCAGCAACTTTTAGAAGATGGATACAATATAAGTTTGAATACTGTTTATAAATATAGACAAGAGATGGGTTTAAAGCCAATATTAGCAGTTAAACCAATAAATCTATCAATACCAGATAAGCAACATAAAAAATACTCTTACAAGCTTAGAGGAGTTGACATAGTAAAAGCAAATCAAGTATGGAGTACGGATATAACATATATCAAGATTAATGGCGGCATGGTTTATTTAGCAGCTATAATTGATTGGTATTCTAAATCTGTACTATCTTGGAAAATATCCAACACTATGGATTCAGCTTTAACAATGGATGTTCTAAATGAAGCATTATCGCTATATGGTAAACCTGAAATATTTAATACAGATCAAGGCAGTCAATACACAAGTCATATCCATACACAGACTTTAAAAGATAATGGCATCATTATCTCAATGGATGGTAAAGGTAGAGCTACTGATAATATTTGTATAGAGAGATTCTGGCGAAGTGCAAAAGTTGAAAGAATTTATCTAAATGAATATAACACAATTAAAGAGTTAAAAACTGATGTGAAAGATTATATTTATTTTTATAATCATAAAAGATTTCATCAAACTTTAAATTATAAAAAACCAATGAGTTTTTATTATGATAGTTTAAAAATTAATAATAAGGATTATGATAAATTAGTTGAAATTGTGGCATAAGGTAACAGGTGAAAAAGAGAATAAGGATTTAGAAAAAGTTGTCTTGTCTTCTTGGGGTATTATAGTTGGAGAGTATGCAAATCTTATTAACTTAAATGAACAGTTGGAACAATTAGAAGAACTAGACCAAGAGCAACTAAAGGCAGTTCAATTTTTACTAGATGAACAGTTAGTTAAAGATATTACAGAAGCTATTGAAAAAGTAGATGATGTCATTATTTATCAAGACCAATCTATGAGTGATATCGCTTATAACCTAATTGAAGAATGTTATAACATAGATAATGTACCAAGTATTATATCAAATCATATAGATTATGAAGCAATAGGAAATGATTTACTGTTAGATGGTAGTTACTTTATAGGAACTAATGGAGATATAATACAGTATGTAGCATAAATAAGCAATAAGAGTTAATCTTTTATTGTTTCTTTTTTTGAACCTCACGGTTCTTGTTTTTTTTATTATGGAAGCTTCATTTATTCAACTCTTACAGTAGTGTAGTATATTTATACATTACCTATTTTCTTAAACTTGTTCAAGAAAAAGCTAAGGTAAAATATTCTTGGACTGTAGGAGAGTTTCATATTCAGCTATTGTAATGCTACCTTTTACTAAATGCTTATAATATTGCTGTAGTGGTTATATCCGCTTTGGTGTCAAAGCTTAGCAAAACAATCTTCGCCAGATAGTCAGAGAGAGAAAATTGAATAGATTTAATACATCTATTAATATACTGTAAAAGCCTTATAACATCAGGCATTAAGCACTATTTAGCTATAATATTATTTGAAACATTGAAAAGTGTTTATTGATTTTTAAAATTTAAGTTGTGATAACTGAAAATTGTTCTGTGGGTAGAAATGGAAAAAGATTTAAACCTTAAACCAGCTTCTAACTCCCTATCTGTCATACATTTGAAAGATTACAGTCTAGACTCATATCTTCTAATCGCTTTATATCATCAAGTAAAGTTTTTATACTTATAACTTTTTTATTTAATGTTGCTATTTCTACTTCACCATTTTGTACTTTTTCATCACTTATTTTTAATTTATTTGTTATTTGTTTATTTTTTTTATAAAGAAAAATACTTACTACGGGGAAACCTATACTTAGTACACTTAATAATTCAACCATCTTATCTTGTCCTTTATCGTCTTATCTTCCAATATTTAATTCTTTTATATATTTTACAACTCTAACGTCACAGTTAGCGTCACAGTTTTAACGATTTTGTAGTACAATAAACTATGTTTAGTGTAAAATTAGTATTTTTAATTCTTTTTAGTTCTATAATTTATGGTAGTTCACTAAGTATAGATGAAAAAACGCAGTTTTATGATTTACTTCCATCTTCACAAATATATATCGATAAAACTAAATCTTTAACTATCAAAGATATTCAGATAAAAGATAAAGAATTTAAAAAAAATGATAAACAACTTTTAGGATTTGGATATGCTCCTGATTTTAATGTATGGATAAAATTTACTTTAAAAAATCAAACGAATAAGCGTATTGAAAAGATTATAGAATATGATAATTCACTTACAACAAATATTAAGTTTTTTAACCCAAATAATAATTATGTTCCACAGCAAGATGGATTGTTCACTATAAATCAAAAAAGAAAAACCATTAATCCTACTTTTAAAATAATTTTACAACCACATGACATCAAAACATATTACTTAAAAGTACATTCTGATATTACGACCTTGATTGTCAAGTTAAATATTTGGGAAACTGATAAATTTTATACAAAAGAGATAAAGCATCAGCTTGTTTTAGCGTTATTTTTTGGTGCGATGTTTATATTAGCCATTTACAACCTTTTTATATACTTTTTTACTAAAGATATTAGTTATTTATATTATGTATTTTATATGTTTGGAATTATGATACATCATGTGATGTATGTTGGTCTTTCTTATATATATTTACTTAAAGCTGATTGGATTAATTGTGTTATTCAATTTGCTCCACTTATTGTTGCATTGCCGGTTTTTGCTTTAGGATTCTTTACCAAATATTTTTTACAAATTAAAAAATATAAAATGTTAAATAAGATTTTAAATATTTTTTTAATTTTAATTTTAATTTTTATCTCTACTATTATTTTTATAGTAACTGATGAATATGATAAGTATAGAAATATATTAACATTATGTTTATTTATCTATTTGATAATTATAACTATATATTCTGCATTTAAAAAGAATCGTCAAGCATATTTTATTTTAATCGGTTGGTTTATTATTTTTATTGCTATGTTTTTTATGCTTTTATCCAGTAGTGGTATTTTTAATATTTATAAATATTGTCCTTACTTTGTTGAGATATCTCTTGTTCTTGAAGCTATTATCTTTTCTGTTGCACTTGCAGATAGAATCAATGGTCTTCAAAAAGAGAAAAATGAGGTAAATAATAAACTTATAGCCCAGCAGCAAAATGAGAAAGAGCGTTTTAAAATTAAAGTTGAAGAAAAAACCAATGATTTAAAAATAGCCTTGGATGAAAAAGGACTACTGCTAAAAGAGTTAAATCATAGAGTAAAAAATAATATGCAAACCATAGTATCATTAGTAAGACTTCAAGCAGACGAGATAGAAGATGATAAACTTCAAGATATGCTTATCACTATTCAAAATAGAATCAATGCCATGAGTCATTTACATGAACTGCTGTATAAGCAAGATGATATCTCTCATATAAATTCCTATGAGTACTTTGATCTTTTAATAGAGGAGATAAAAAAAAGTTATGACAGTGATATCAATATTTACTTTGATATCAAAATAAAATTAAAAATGGAGAAGGCAATCTATTGTGGGCTAATATTAAATGAACTAATCACAAATTCATTAAAATATGCTTTTCCAAAGAAACATGGAAATATAAATATTAGTTTAAAAAAAGAAAATCAGATATATAAATTATATATAAGTGATAATGGGATAGGATACGACCAAAATAATATATCTAATTCACTTGGATTAGTTTTGGTAAACACTTTGGCAAAAGATCAATTAGCCGGTAAAATTAAAATTAATTCCGTAGATGGAGTAAGCGTAGAAATAAACTGGAATGATTATGATTAATACTAAAATACTTATTGTTGAAGATGAAACAATCGTAGCGCTGGATATAAAAAGTGCAATTAAAAGCTTAGGCTTTGCAGTGACTAGTACAGTTACAAATTCGGTTGATGCAATAAACAGTGTAGAGGATTATGAACCTGATATTATATTAATGGATATACATTGAAAAAATAGTAATATAATACCCCAAGAAAATAAGAACGAAAAAATAAGATTCTTATTCCTAAAAAGTTAAAATAATAAAATATTTAATAGGGGTAAAAAATGAGTACAAAAAGAAGAATATTTACAGCAAAATTTAAAACAAAAATTGTTTTAGAAGTTTTAAAAGGTGAAAAGACTTTAAATGAGATAGCAAGTAAAAATAATATAACACCTAAAAATATCCAAAATTGGAAGAAGATATTTTTGGATAATGCAGAGTTGGCAATGGAGCCTGCAAAGGCTATCAAAGAATATAAAGACGAAAACTTAAAATTACAATCTAAAATAGATGATTATGCAAAGATAGTAGGTAAAATGACAGTTGAAAAGGAATGGCTTGAGGAAAAGCTACAAAGCTTGGACTTATCTAATAAAAAAGAGTTGATAGAGTCTAAGCTAACATATATTTCAGTATCAACTCAATGTAAACTTATAAAATTAAATCCAAGCAGCTTATATTATAAGCCTATAGAAAATAAGCATAAAATATCACTCAAAGATAAGATAAATGATATTTATGAGCAAATACCAATATATGGAGCTTTAAAAGTTCATCAGCAACTTTTAGAAGATGGATACAATATAAGTTTGAATACTGTTTATAAATATAGACAATAGATGGGTTTAAAGCCAATATTAGCAGTTAAACCAATAAATCTATCAATACCAGATAAGCAACATAAAAAATACTCTTACAAGCTTAGAGGAGTTGACATAGTAAAAGCAAATCAAGTATGGAGTACGGATATAACATATATCAAGATTAATGGCGGCATGGTTTATTTAGCAGCTATAATTGATTGGTATTCTAAAGCTGTACTATCTTGGAAAATATCCAACACTATGGATTCAGCTTTAACAATGGATGTTCTAAATGAAGCATTATCACTATATGGTAAACCTGAAATATTTAATACAGATCAAGGCAGTCAATACACAAGTCATATCCATACACAGACTTTAAAAGATAATGGCATCATTATCTCAATGGATGGTAAAGGTAGAGCTACTGATAATATTTGTATAGAGAGATTCTGGCGAAGTGCAAAAGTTGAAAGAATTTATCTAAATGAATATAACACAATTAAAGAGTTAAAAACTGATGTGAAAGATTATATTGATTTTTATAATCATAAAAGATTTCATCAAACTTTAAATTATAAAAAACCAATGAGTTTTTATTATGATAAATTAGTTGAAATTGTGGCATAAGGTAACAGGTGAAAAAGAGAATAAGGATTTAGAAAAAGTTGTCTTGTCTTCTTGGGGTATTATAGTTGTATTAACTTTAAATCTTTTCTTTTTATTTGCTACAAGATTTAAATCTTTCATAATATTTCCAATTCGTCTTCTTGAAACAATAAGCCCATATAATCGCTCTAGTTTATCTTTTAGCCGTCTTGTACCATATTTGCATCTACTTTGAATAAATATAATCTCTATTAACTCATTAAGTTTATCATCTACTGTTTTAACTATACATCCATTATTAATCCAATGATAATAACTTGAAATATCTACTTTTAATATTTTGCACATTAGATTTTTATTGAAGTTCATTTTATTATCTTTTATCCAGGTATACTTTATTGAACTTCTTTCGCAAAGTATACTGCTGCTTTTTTTAACATATCACGCTCCTGCCTAAGTAGTTTAGTTTCTCTTCTTAGCCTTTTATTCTCTTGTTCTAAAGTTTCTTTGGGAGTTTTGACTATAGATTTAGTTAAGTTCTAAGTATGAATTAGTGTAGCCAGATCAAAGTGGTACTTCTGTAAATATAAGAGGCTCTATCTCAAAAAGAGGAAACTCACATCTTAGACGCTCAATCTGGCATATGGCAAGAGCAGCTACAGTTTGGAACGAAACACTCAAAGCATATTATGATAAAAAACGAAGTGAAGGCAAAACCTTTAAGCAGTCTGTTATTGCTGTAGCAAACAAACTTATTCGTATTATTTTTTCTATGTTAAAGAACAACACTAAATTTGATATAAATTATTCAAATTTAGCTATTAAAAGTGTTTCTAACTGAAACATTTTAACTAGTTATTTGGTTTTAGTTTTCTCCTTTATTAATTATAGTTGACTTTTTAAACCCTTATAGTACCTAAGTTAGATTAAGTTTTTAGGCACCCATATTTTTTATTAAGTCAAAAATCAGTAAGAGTGAACATCAACTTGTATTTACTTTTGAAAAAAGAAAAGGCAAGCCTATGACTTTAGTAGGCAGATTTTATATGAGTGATAAAGAAAAAAAAGATATACTCAAACTATTAAAGAAAAAGTTAACTTGCGGGGGAGCAGTTAAAGATGAATGGCTTGAACTTCAAGGTGATGTAAAAGATAAAATTATCGAAAGTTTAGAAGTTGATGGTTGGAAGTTTAAAAAGAAATAGGAAGAAATATGCAAAAAGTATTTGATGAGGTAACCACTTTAGATAAAAAATGTTATGAAAAATATGCTTTAAGTGAAGATATACTTATGGAACATGCAGCGACAGCTATGCTTGATTTTATAAGTAAAAAGTTTAAAAGAGATAAAACAGTATTTATAGTTAGCGGTGCCGGAAATAATGGGGCTGACGGGATAGCCTTGGCAAGATTATTACACGGGTTTTATAAAGTGAAATTATATTTGCCATATGGTGCTAAATCAAATATGGCAAAACTACAACTAAAAAGAGCAAATTTAGTCGGGGTAAAAATTTCTGATAAAATTTATAAAAGTGATATCATTGTCGATTGTCTTTTTGGTTCAGGATTAACAAGAGCTTTAAATGAAAAAAGTCAGAAAATCATTCAAAGGTTAAATAAAATAGATGGTTTTAAAATAGCTTGCGATATACCAAGCGGGATTAATAGTAATGGACAAATATCTCCAATATGCTTTAATGCGGATACTACTATTACTATGGGCGCATTAAAAAAATCATTATTTACAGATTTTGCCAAAGATTATGTAGGAAAGATAATAGTTGCCAATTTGGGAGTGCAAAGAGAGCTTTATGAGGATAAAACTGATAAATTCTTACTTGATAAACAAGATATAAAGCTTCCGCTTAGAGAGAGAAAATCATCCCATAAAGGAAGTTTTGGACATTTAGCAGTGGTTATTGGTGATAAAAAAGGTGCAGGGCTTTTAGCATCTGAAGCCGGATTTGCTTTTGGGTGCGGGCTAATTACAGCTATCAGTAAAAAAGAAATTAAGAAAATTCCTAATCATATTATGCAAAATAAAACTTTGCCACAAAATACTACTGCTATTTGCTTAGGTATGGGGTTGGGAAAAACTTGTGATAAAAAGCTTTTAAACAAAAATATACCTAAAGTAATAGATGCAGACTTTTTTTACAATAAAGATATTGTTAACATATTAGATAATAAAAATATTGTCTTAACTCCACATCCAAAAGAATTTTGTTCTCTTTTAAAACTGTGTAATATAGCAGATATCTCAATTGATGAATTACAGAACAATAGATTCAAATACTTAGAAGATTTTAGTAAAAAATATCCAAAAGTAACCATTTTATTAAAAGGTGCAAATGTTTTAATAGCACAAAATAAAAAGATTTATATAAATACCATAGGGACATCATTATTGAGTAAAGGCGGCAGTGGAGATGTGTTAAGTGGACTTATTGGTTCTCTTTTAGCTCAAGGATATGATACTTTGAATGCAACTATTAGCGGAAGTTTGGCTCATACGATGGCAGCTTTAAATTATGATGAGAATAATTATTCACTCACTCCGGAAGAATTAATTAAACAGATTAAAAAGTTATAAAGATAATTTAGATATTATCTCGAAAATGATTTAGCTTTAGCTAAGAGTTTCTTTAGTAAATAAATTAAAAAATATAAGGAATATATAAATGAACGATAATATTTTAAAAATAGGTAATTATGAATTTAATAGTAGATTAATTGTAGGAAGTGGAAAATATGACAGTTTTCAAACTACAAGAGATGCAACACTTGCAAGTGGCAGTGAGCTTATTACAGTTGCAATTAGAAGAGTAAATATCACAAATACAAATGAAGAAAATTTACTTGACTATTTTAAAGACACAAATATAAAATTGCTTCCAAATAGTGCAGGGTGTTTCACAGCGGAAGAAGCAATTACTACTTTTAGACTTATGAGAGAAGCTACTGGAATAGATATTATTAAACTTGAAGTTATAGGTGATGCTAAAAAAACTTTATATCCAGATGTAATTGAAACAATCAAAGCTTGTGAAATCCTAAAAAAAGAAGGTTTTGTTATAATGGCATATACAAATGATGACCCGATAATTGCGAAAAGATTAGAAGATGCCGGGGCTGATGCAATTATGCCTTTAGCTGCTCCAATAGGAAGTGGTCTAGGAATTCAAAATAGATATAATGTTGCATTTATTAAAGATGCAGTAAATATTCCTGTGATAGTTGATGCAGGTGTAGGGTGTGCAAGTGATGCTGCAATTGCTATGGAATTAGGAGCAGAAGCTGTTTTAACAAATACTGCAATTGCGCAAGCGCAAAATCCAATTATGATGGCAGAAGCTATGAAACATGCGGTAATAGCAGGAAGAATGGGTTATAAAGCGGGAAGAATTCCTAAAAAACCATATGCGACAGCTAGCTCTCCGGTTGATGGATTAATACAATTTTAAAAGAATTTAACAATTCATTGAAAAATGCCTTGACAGGAATTAAGTTTTAAGTTATAATTCTCGTCCAAGAATAAACGGAGTGTAGCGCAGCCTGGTTAGCGCACCTGGTTTGGGACCAGGGGGTCGGAGGTTCGAATCCTCTCACTCCGACCATGTTATTTAAAAACTTATAATAAATTATAAAATTCTGATGGTAGGTATAGCTCAGTCGGTTAGAGCGTCTGGTTGTGGTTCAGAAGGTCGCCGGTTCGATTCCGGTTACTTACCCCATTTATAATTTATTATTTTAATGCTTCCATAGCTCAGCTGGATAGAGCAACGCCCTTCTAAGGCGTAGGTCGCAGGTTCGAATCCTGCTGGGAGTACCATTATAACCAACTAACTACATCTAATGCGAATGTGGTGAAATTGGTATACACGCCAGACTTAGGATCTGGTGCTTTACGGCGTGAAGGTTCAAGTCCTTTCATTCGCACCATTAAAGTGTAGTTAGTTGGTTACAAATATAAAAAAGCCCCTTGGTTAGGGGCTTTTTTTATGCCCAATTTTCTTTTGATTTGGATACAAATTTGTCCCATTTTAGCAGTTCGCTTGACAGATGCTAAAAAACACTTATTAGATATTGTAAGATTAATTACTTTACTTGATGATGAAGATAGAGTTAGAAATATTTTAAAGAGTGATAATCTTGGCAATATATCTAAAGATACTATTGTTGAACTTTTAAAATCAGTATATAAAATAGATTAAGAATATTGAGTAAATAAAATTATACTTACTCATTTATTGCTTTATATAAGGATAGCATAAGTGGTTTTATTTTATACTTAGTGATAACAGATTAAAAGGATAAAAATGGAAACGGTTATTAATGTTACTGCAATTATTGCACTAATTATTTTTTTAGGTGCTGGTGTTTTAGCAATTTCAAAAGTTTTAAAATAAATCTAAAAATAATAATTCTGCATATAGAAAGGGGGAGCAACTATTGAAGTAGATAATGTAATAAATTCCATCAAACAAAAGGAGATTAGATTTATACAAGATAGATTAAACCATAGACTAAGAAAAGTTTGGGATTTAAAACTCCATTTGAGGTTTTTTATGCCTGAAATTAATTTTCTAAGCTAAGTTTTATTTCTTAGATTTTTTATTAAGTCAAAGATTCTAAAAGAGCCATATTAAAAATAGCTGCAATAGTATCTTATGAGCATCATGAAAAATATGATGGGACTGGTTATCCTCGCAGACTAAAGGGTGAAGCTATACATATTTACGGAAGGATTACAGCTATTGCAGATGTATTTGATGCGTTAGGAAGTGATAGATGTTATATAAAAGCATGGAGTGATGAGAAAATATTTCAGTTTTTTAAAGATGAAAGAGATAGACATTTTGACCCAAAACTTGTAGATATATTTTTTGCTAATGTTGATGAATTTTTACAAATCAAAGAAGACTATAAAGATAATTTTCATAGTTAAGGTTAAAGCAAAAAAACTGTATAATTTCCGACATACATTAGTATCATAATCAATAAGTTATGATATTATATAAAACAAGGGATTTATAACAGTGCATTATTTAGTTATTAGCTTTACGCATAAAAATACAAATATTAGTACAAGAGAAAGATTAGCTTTTGGTAATGATTTAGAAAAAGAAGCTTTTTTAAGTAAAGTTGTTGATTGTAATTATATCAATGAAGCAATATTAACATCTACTTGTAACAGAGTTGAAATTGTCGCAAGTGTCAGTGATATAAAGAAAGCCACTAAAAGTATTTTAGAAGCTTTAGATGAGAAATCACATATTGGCATTGAAGAACTTGAAAATATTGTTGATACTTATGAAGATGAAAGTGCAGTTCATCATCTGTTTACGGTAGTATCATCTTTGGATAGTTTGGTTGTCGGGGAAACTCAAATTGCCGGTCAGTTTAAAGATGCTTTTAAATTCTCAAGAGATAAAATTTTTATTAGTAATAAACTAACTCGTCTGGTAAATTATGCTTTTAAATGTGCTAAAAATGTAAGAAATACTACAAGTTTAGGAACCGGCTCTGTTTCTGTTGCATCTGCTGCTGTTGCACAAGCAAAAGAGATATTTGTCAATCCAAAAGAAGTAAAAGCTTTGGTAATTGGCGCAGGTGAGATGAGTGAATTAACAATTCGAACATTCCTGAGAGATGGTTTCCCCGTTGTACTAACCAGCAGAGATATTAAAAAAGCTCAATTATTAGCTGCCACAGTTATCGCAAGTAATACATCATACACATCTGATATGATTGAGATTGAACCTTATGAAAAATTATCTGTACTTTTAAATGAGATGAGATTATTAGTAACCGCTACATCAGCACCATATCCTATTATTACCAAAGAGTTAGTTGAGGATGTTAATTTTCAAAGGTATTGGTTTGATATTGCAATTCCCAGAGATATAGAAACTATGGAACTGAAAAGTATAAAAGTTTTTGCTGTTGATGATTTAAAATATATTGTTCAAAAGAATTTAGATTCAAGAAGCGGGCAGGCAAAACAAGCTTATTCTATAATTGGAAGTATGACTAAAGAATTTTATGTGTGGCTTGGAAGTTTAGGTGTTGAGCCTCTATTAAAAAAAATATATTCAAATTCAAATGAGATTATAGAGAAAAAAATACAAAATGCAATAAGTAAAAAGTTTATAAGTGATGTTGATAAAAAAAATATTACAAAACTTTGTCAAACAGTTATGAGTGAATTTTTGCATATAACGACATCAAATTTGCGAAAAGCTTCAAAATGCAGCGAAAGTGACAGATTGATAAATACAGTACAAACACTTTGTGGATTAGAGAATTTAGAAGACTTAGAAGAGAAAGAAAAATGCGAACAAGCATTAAGGAAAAATTAGAATGAGATTTAGCAGATTATTTATACCGACAACAAAAGAAAATCCAAGTGATGCGGTTTTGCCGTCACATAAATTTTTAGTGCGAGGTGGTTTTGTAAATCAAGAAGGTGCCGGGCTTTATAATTTTATGCCTTTGGGAAAAATAGTATTAGATAAAATTCGCACAATTGTAAAAGAAGAGTTAGATAATGCAGGATGTAATGAAGTACAATTAAGTTTTGTGACACCTATGTCGCTTTGGGATAGAAGTGGTAGAGCTGAGGATATGGGCAAAGAGATGTTAAGAATACAAGACAGACATCAAAATGATTTTGTTTTATCTCCTACAAATGAAGAAGCTATGGTTGAGATGGTTAAAAATAGAGTTAAAAGTTATAAAGATTTACCTGTAAATTTATACCAAATAAATACTAAATTTAGAGATGAAAGTAGACCACGATATGGAATTTTAAGAGGTCGTGAGTTCTTAATGAAAGATGGCTATTCTTTTCATGCTTCAAAAGAAGATATGATTAGAGAATTTGATCTTATGGAAAAAACTTATAAAAAAATCTTTACTAGACTTGGACTTGATTTTAGGGTAGTTCAAGCAGACAGTGGAGCAATTGGCGGAAGTGGAAGTAAAGAGTTTCATGTTTTGGCAAATAGTGGTGAAGATACTATCTTAGTATGCGATACTTGTGATTATGGTGCAAATATTGAAACTATTTATGAAGATGAAAGTGAAGTTGAAAGTTTAAACGAATTAAGTTATGAACAGTTACAAAATAAAGATGTAACCAAAAAATGTTCTTGCGGTGGAAAACTAAGCTTTAAAAAAGGTATTGAAGTTGGGCATATTTTTCAATTAGGAGATAAATATTCATCTGCTTTAGAAGCACACTTTAGTGATGAAAATGGTAAATCAAAACCATTTGAGATGGCAACATTTGGAATTGGAGTTAGTAGGCTTGTAGCTTCAGTTATTGAACAAAATCACGATGAATCCGGATGTATTTGGACTCAATCAACTGCACCATATTTAGTAGATGTAATAGTTTCAAATGCTAAAAAAGAAGATGAACTAGAAGTTGGAATGAAAATCTATGAAGATTTAAAAGGTGCTGGTATTAGTACAATTATTGACGATAGAAATGGAAAAAAAGATACTTACGGTTTCAAAATGGGTGATTTTAAACTTATAGGTTTCCCTTATGCCGTTGTAGTCGGTAAGCAACTTAAAGAGGGCTTAGTAGAGATTGTTGATAGAAAAACTTTAGAAAAACAAGAAGTAAAAATTGATAAAGTTATTGAAACTTTAAAGGGGCTGATCTTTTGATTTATTTTTTAATTTATCTATTTTTAGAAGTGATGATTTCATCAACTATTTCTGGTCAAATTGGCGGGCTGCTGACTTTTGTGGAAATTCTTTTAACTGTAGTTATCGGAACTACAATTTTAAAGAATTTTAAATTTTCTCTAAGTGAAAAAATAAATGCTGTTAAGAATGGAGAGATTACACAAGATGAATTTGTCAAGTCCAGTGTGGGTAAAGCTATTGGAGCGATACTTCTAATTGTTCCGGGATTTTTTACCGATATTATAGGGATACTTTTACAATTTGGATTATTTACTATAATTTTTAGTAAAATATTTAAATTTAAACCACGGGCCTCAAATAATTCAAGCTATACACAAACTACTTATAGTTATACAGAATTTAATAATTACAATCAACCAAAACAAAAAGGAGATGAAGATGTTATCGATGTTGAAATTATTGACGATAATAAGTCTATTAAGCATTAGTTTCAGTACTAATCTTTTTGCAAAAACACTTGAAGAAAAACTTATAAAATTTGAGAAGCAAAGAGTTGCCAAAAATCCAAGAATTAAAATCAATGAAGTAAAACTATTTTTTAAAAAAGATTTAAAACAAGACGGTTGGATAGGATATGTTTTTGATATAGCTTTAGAAGCTAAGGGAAAGAAGATAAATGTAAAAGATATGCTTTTTTCTAATGGTAAAATGATAGCACCGGATTTAATAAATATAAAAAATAACATATCTTTTAAAAGATTAATGTACCCAAAATTAGATTCCAAATATTATGATAAAAAATTTTTAATTGCAGGAGATGCTAACGCTAAACATAAGATGGTAGTATTTAGTGATCCACTTTGTCCCAATTGTGTTAATACTATTCCTGAATTAATTCGTGATGTAAAAAAGAATCCTAAAAAGATAGCTTTATATTATATTCATATGCCGCTTAGTATGCATCCAACAGCAAAAACTTTGGTAAAAGCTTCAATTCTTGCACATAAAAAAGGTATAAAAAATGTAGATTATAAAGTATATACAGCTGAATTTGAAAATGATTTTGATGCGTATAAAGAAAAAGACAATAAAAAAGTTTTGGATATTTTTAATAAGAAGTTAAAAACTAATTTTACTATGAAACAAATTAATTCAAAAGAGATAAAAGATGAACTGAAATATGGATTAAAACTTTCAGATGATGCTTTGGTTCAAGGAACACCAACAATTTTCTTTGATGGAGAGATTGACCCAATGAGAAATAAATATTTAAAATATTTAAAATAGAAGCCTTCCTATAAAGAATAGCTTAAATGAAAGGTAAAATTTAAAAAGTGCATACTTTTAGGTTTTATCTTTAAAGTACTATGAAAAATAGTATTTTGAAGATGAAATTTATTTCATCGTAAACAAGTAAAATGGTATTGGCTGTTTTAAATAATATGCCAATTTATAGTATTAAATTATTTGTTTGAGTTTTTTTACAACTTACTGTTAATTACATCTAAATTAAGATTAAGGATGTGCTACAAATACACGAGTTGGATCATAAGGTTTATTATGGTTATAAATCGCCCAAATAATATATGCTAGTTTTCTAGCAACTATTATTAAAGTTTCTTTTTTTGCACGACCTGATGCTACATGATTTCTAAAGATTTGTTTTAATTCACTATTATGTTGTACAGCTGCAACTGAGGCTAGATATAATGCTTTTTTAGCATACTTAGCACCTCTTTTAGCTAAATGACCATATTTTAGAGTATTACCTGATTGTTCTTGTGTTGGATAAAGTCCAAGATAACCAATCAAAGACTTAGCATCTTTAAATCTATCAATGTTACCACATTCAGCAAGTACTGCTAATAATGTTTTGTCTGATACACTAGGGATTGTTCTAAGATTATCTAATACAGATGAGATATAATCTTCATCTTCTTTAGTAACTTCATTTGAACTAATTGGTTTATCAAATATTTTTAACATACTTCATTGTAACCATATTCCTATATTGTGCAGTTTGATATGGATTTAATAATATCACATTATAGTTTAACTCTATTAGGTATCTATAAAGATTTTCAAATAAAAGTCCTGTAGCTTCCATACCAATTATAATATCTCTAGTATCGCAATTAAGTGATACAATATTATTGATTAGTTTTTTAAATCCATCAATAGATGAGTTAAAAGGGAATGGTTTAATAATCATCTCTTCTTTATCATCAATTACACTACAAACACTAAAAGCTTTAGCAATATCAATTCCTACAAAAAATATAACACATCCTTAATCTTAATTTTTGATTTATGCTCACAGCCTCCTATTATGGATGGTAAGAGATAAAACACTTCCATAGCTTCCTAAATAGGTGAGTTTATACAATCAAAATAATACGCTTTCTTAGGTGATATAAAAATCACTTTATTCACAAGGAAATGAAGATTATTTAATGATGTAATTAACTGTGAATTGTAAAAAAATTTAACAAATTAAATTTAATACAAACATAAATAATATATACAACTTTTATTCTGTTTTAGTAATAAAAGTTGATTAATATATTATAGGAGGTAAATAATGGAAAAATTAATAATAGCAACAAGAGCAAGTGATTTAGCACTTTGGCAGGCATATCATATTAAAGATAGAATCGAAAAATCATATCCTAATATAGAAGTTGAATTAAATAAAATTGTAAGTAAGGGCGATAAAATTCTTGATAAGCCTTTGGCATTAATCGGCGGTAAAGGTCATTTTACAAAAGAACTAGAAGATGAAATGTTAGCAGGAAATGCACATTTGGCAGTACATAGTTTAAAAGATGTACCTACTTATATCCCTGAAGAGTTAGAGTTAGTTGCTATTACACAAAGACAAGATCAAAGCGATGTGTTTTTATCTCATAAGTATAAAAGTTTAAAAGCTTTACCAAAAGATGCGGTTGTAGGAACTACCAGTTTGCGAAGAAGAATGCAGCTTTTAAAGAAAAGACCTGATTTAATAGTAAAAGATTTAAGAGGAAATATAAATACAAGACTTCGAAAATTAGCTGATGGTCAATATGATGCTATTATTTTAGCCTGGATAGGGCTTCACAGATTAAATTTATTAAAAGATATTCCATATACAAAAAAGTTAAAATTAAAAAATATGATACCACCTATGGGACAAGCCGCACTTGGTATTGAGATAGTTGCATCTAACGATAAAGTGCGGGAAATTGCAATGAGTTTAAATGATGAACCAACATTTATTTGTACTAAAGTGGAAAGAGATTTTATAAGTAAAATAGGTGCAGGGTGTTCGGCCCCAGTTGCTTGTAATGCCACAATAGATGGTGATGTAGTTAATCTTCAAGCAATGATAGGATATCCAGACGGCACAAATATTATGTGGAAAACAGCAACAGCATTAATATCTCATTGTGATGAATTAGGGTCTCAATTAGCTACTGATTTTATTTTAGGTGGAGCTATGAAGCTTTTAGAAAAAGCAGAGAGTATTGCATTTAAAGACGAGATGCCGCAAAGATTGTAATATGAAATGGTTTGTTAAGTTATTATTTTTTTGCTTCACGATTACATTAGTAGGTGCCAGTGAATTAAAGCATGCAGATTCTTATGAATATGCAATTGCTAAAGGTTTAAAAGAAAATAAAAATATTTTGATGTATACACATAGTCCATATTGTCCATGGTGTACAAAAATGGAAAACGAAACCCTATCAAATAAAAAAGTAATTGAGTTTATAAATAAAAACTATGTTTATGTAAGTATTGATGTAGAAATGGATGATTTTCCTACAAAATTTAAGCCAAATGGAACACCAACAACTTTTATAATTGATCCTAAAACACAGAAAAAGCTTTATAGTTTAAGAGGATATAAAAGTCCTAGGTCATTTTTAGGAAGACTAAAAAGATAAAGATTTATCAACTACATTTAAAGCTAATATTCCTGCAAATTTAAAAAACTTTTTCGTTCTCAATAAGAGTGTAAAATAAACTGTGTAAACCCACCAGTTTCTTTTTAATCACTTCTCATATTTTGCCATAATCTCCTTAAAAAATATACTAAGTTGAGGATAAATCTCAAACCAATTTCTAATACTAGAAGCATTCCATTTATTTTGTTGTTCAGCACAAGCCAGATACATCACTTTAAAAGCTGAATCTTCTGTTGGAAATGAACCCTTAGATTTAGTTTTTCTTTTTATAGCAGCATTTAAAGATTCAATAGGATTTGTTGTATAAATTAATTTTCTCACAGAATCTGGATATTTGAAAAATGTAGACAATTCAGACCAGTGATTTGTCCAAGAAACAGTAATGTTAGGATATTTTTTACCCCAGATATCATTAAACTCTGTAAGTGCTAATTGTCCATCTTCTTCAGTGTAAGCTGTATAATACAAATATCACTCAACAAAGACACCGTATCACAAACACTTGGACACTTACAAATTTGAAATATTCTCTAACAACATTTTAGCATAAAGTGTCCAAGTGTTAATTTATTTTTGACATAATTTTTCTCATTGATGTACCTTTTAGTTCAACTCTATGTGAAGAATGTACAATCCTATCTAATATTGCATCAGCAACAGTATCATTATTTAAATAATCATACCACTGTGATACAGGAAGTTGAGAGGTGAGAATTATTGATGATAAGTCAACTCTACTTTCTATAATTTCTAATAAATTTGTAGCATCATCAGCTGATAATGGATTTATTCCAAAGTCATCTAAAATAAGAATACTATATTTGCTAAGTTTTCGTAGGAAATTTGTATATGTTCCATCTGCTCTTGCGATTGATATATCTTCAAGTATTGTAGGAACTCTAATATAATAAGCTTTAAATCCATCCATGATAGAACGATTAGCTAGTGCTTGTGCGAGATAAGATTTACCAGTTCCTGTTTTACCTGTAATGATAATATTTTGATAATTTCTTATAAAGTCCATATTTGCTAATCCTAAAATTTGTTCTTTATTTAAACCTCTTGTTTGCTTATAAACTAAATCTTCTAAAGTTGCTTGCTTATCTTTTATTTTTGATATATTAAAATTAAGTTTAATCCTTCTGTTGTGCTGATGTATCTCTTGGGCTTCAAGTAGGTTGTAGAGTTTCTCATTAAATGATAATTTATCATAATTTCTATCTTCAATTTGTCGTAAGTATGCTGTTTTAAAGCCTTCTAATTTTAATTCACTCATTTTATTTGTTACTGTTTCTTGGTTCATTTTTTTCTATCCTTTTTATTTATATTCTGTATTACCACGAATATTACTGTGGTTATTTTGTGCTATATTTATAATATTATTAGCAGGCTTTTTATAATAAAGCTTTTTTGATAATATTGATTTTATAGATGCAACTGTAGTGGCATTAATACTCATTGCATATCCTAAAGCTAAATCAACTTCATATTTTTCATATTGTTTTGCCAATGAAAGAATGGCATTTAGTTTTCTGTATGCATATGATGGAAATTGCTCTTGTTCTAATTTCATCTTTGTAAACTCTACAGTTTGAACCCCTATACTTTTTGCCCAGTTTAAATATCTTCCAGGATTAAACTTCGCATCTTGATATTGATGATTTTCAGGTTGGTGCTCTTTAATAGTTGAATATTCACTATCATAATATCTTGGATGTGTGGCAATTAGCTTTGATTTATAATAAATCTCAACTGTAGATGTTGAGTATCTTACCTCTACTTTTTCTCCTAAATATTTAAATGGTACTGAGTATCTAGCACTTTGAAGCTCTATATGATAATCTATATTTACAGTTGCTATTTTAAACTCTTTATAAATATATTGATTAGCTGCTAGTGGTTGCAAGTATGGTTCATCTAACTCTTTAAATAAAGTATCTCTACTTTTCTTTAATCGTTTCATAACCTTAGAGTTATAAATATCAAGCAATGGAGATATAGCATCATTAAGTTCTTCAACATCAAAAATTTTCTATGCCGAAGAACGGCTAATATCCATCTTTGAATTGCTTGAACTCCTTGTTCTGCTTTTGCTTTATCTTTTGGTTTATATGGTCTTGCTGGTTCAATTACACACCCATAATGATTTGCCATTGCTTTATAACTTTCATTTAAAACAATCCCATCTTTATTATTTGAAATAACTGCACTTTTTAGGTTATCTGGTACTAATATTTTAGGTACTCCTCCAAAGAAGTTAAAAGCTTTTGTGTGCGACTTTATAAAGTATTCTTGCTTTTGACTAGGTGTTGCATCTACATATGTATAACCTGATGCTCCTAATACTGCTACAAATATTTGAGCTTTTGAAATAACTCCTGTTTTACTATTATAAATAGGAACAGTAACACCACTATAATCTACAAATAATTTTTCACCATTTAAGTGTATTTGTCTCATTGATGGGTTTAATTTCTTTTTATATTTATGATAATAAGTTTTAAATTGAGTGTATCCATAACCATCAGGATTCTGCTCTTTATACTCTTGCCATAACAATAGATATGTAACACCTTTTTTACGAATTTCTTTATCAATATATTCAACATCAGGTTTAGGTCTTAAAGATTGCCTGTGTAATATAGTTTGTTCAGGGAAAAGCATTTTATACATAATATCTTCATCATGCAATAAAAAATCTTCCAGTTTATCTGGTAATATCTCAAATCTTCTACAATATTCAGCTGCAGCAGATCTAGATACACCAAGACTCTTTGCTATTCTCCTATATGAGAAATCCATTTGATACTTTAATTTTAGTATCTCTTTAATCTGTTTCATTAAAACTCTCCTCATTGATACACTCCTAATATTTTTAGAAGTGTAGTTTAATATGGAGAATATCTCAAACTTAAATTAGTTTTAATCCAGCAAATAAACTTAATTTAAACTTTCCTATCACTTTTTCAACCAAAGTGTCCAGATAAAAAGTGATATGGTGTCTTTTTGGGAGTGATTTTTGCAGTATAAACTGATTTTAAATCTTTAGCAACTGCTTTTCTATCTTTCCAAGATACAAACTTTAATGAACTTCTTATTTGATGTACTATACACCTTTGTATCTCTGCCTTAGGATAAACTGCACTAATTGCTTCACTAAAGCCATTAAGACCATCTATTGCAAAGATAAGTACATCTTGTACTCCTCTTTTTTGAATATCATTTAAAACTGTAAGCCAATATTTACTAGTTTCATTTTTACCTATCCAAATACCTATAATCTCTTTTTTACCTTCTAGTGTAACTCCTAGCATTATATATGCAGCTATATTTTTAACTACTCTATCAACTCTAATTTTAAGTACTGTTGCATCCATAAAGATTATTGGATATATCTTTTCTAAGGGTCTTATTTGCCACTCTTTAGCTTTTTCGATAACTTTTTCTGTAATGTTAGATATGGTTTGAGTTGATAATTCATAACCATATAAATCATCAAGATGAAGTTGTATATCTCTTACACTCATACCTTTGGTATAGAGTGATATTATCATATCTTCACTACCATTTAGTAGTATTTCTCTTTTTTTAACAAGTTGTGGTTCAAAGCTTGATTCTCATGGAGCGTAGCGGAATCCACACTTGCAAATCTCTTGGAATCGCAACATCTATATTTCCATATTTTGATTTTATAGTTTTATCGTTGTAACCGTTACGATAGTTCTGATTGTCTGATTCTTGATGTTTATCATAACCTAAGTGTGAGGTTAGCTCTTCTTGTGATGCAGTTTGTATTACCTCTTTGAGTATATTTTTAAACTCTTTTCTAATATCATCTAATCCTGTAAATGTTCCATTAGCTATTTGTCTTTTTAATTCTTCTGTATTTAATAAATTCATTATGTAAATCCTTAATATTTTTCATATTTGATATTTTATCAAATAATCATATTTTTGGATTTACACAGTTAGATTTACAGTCCCTTTAATAGAGATATTATTTTAGTGCTTTATTCATATTCTATTCATCTTTATTAAATATACTTTTATTCATATAAGAGGTAAATATATTTCTTCCGAAAAGGTATTCATCTAACGCCTAGCATGGAAATATGCTTATCACTTGTATGACATATCGATTAGAGTTTAATAATATTTCAGTTTGAGTTTTATAGGTATAGCAATTTTAAAACAAGCACCGTTATAAACTTGTCCATCTAAAGTTGTATTTATATTTTTTATACTAAGTAGTCCGTTCATATGTTTTTCTACGATATCTTTACTCATATATAATCCTATATCCGTCCCTTGAGACTGATGTTTTGTGGTAAAATACGGATCAAATATTTTAGCAATTATATCTTCTGGTATTCCGCCTGCATTATCCTGAATATACATAATATTAAAGCCGTCTTTTATTTCACTTCAGCAGTAATATCATTTAATGTTACTATTATGACTACCTCTTTTGTTAAGTCATTGATTATTCGTTTATTTGCTAAAATTGAAAAATGATGGTTTGTTGTACCTTTTTTCATAGTACTTTAAAGATAAAACCTAAAAGTATGCACTTTTTAAATTTTACCTTTCATTTAAGCTATTCTTTATAAATCAAGAGTCTAAGCTCGTGTAATGATAATGTTAGTTATTATACATAAAAAACATTTAGGATTGTCTTTGTATCAAAAAAGTATCAAAAAACTATTACAACAAGACCGTACACTGCTTAGTCAAGGTATAATCAAAGAAATTGACAATAAGTATATCTTAAATACCAAATATAAAATTGGTAAAATTTTAGTGAAAAAGAATGTTGCGCAATTTATCAATAAAGATATGCAAAAGATTTTTATTGAATTAGATAAACTAAACGGTGCGTATAATGATGATTTAGTTTTGATACAGATGATTTTTAATCCACGACATAAAACTAAGGCAAAAGTTATTAAAATAATTGAAAGAAGCGATGCTGAAATTTTATGTTTTATCAAAGATAGTCAAACTTATAGTGTAAAAGATAATATTAAACTGACTTTCAATATATCTTTAAGCAGTTATAAAAATGGCGATATTTTACTTATAGCTAAAGAAAAAATAGTATCTGCACTAGGAAATATCAGTGATACTAAAATTGATGAAAAAATATCATTGTATCTATACAAACAAAATTTTAGAAGCCAAGAATATATTACAAATATAAACGATGAATTTAAAATGTGCGATAGAGTCGATTTAACTGATCTGCCATTTTGTACAATTGACCCGGCAACTGCAAAAGACCATGATGATGCAATTTATTTTGACAGCGATTTAAATATACTTTATGTCGCGATTGCTGATGTCAGTGCTTTTATAAAAGAGGGTGGTACACAGGATTTGGAAGCTAGAAAAAGAGCATTTTCAATCTATCTACCAAATAAAGTATTGCCAATGATACCTTTCTCTTTGAGCGCCGATTTATGTTCATTAAAGCCAGATATAAAAAGATTCGCATTTGTATTTAAAATAAAATTAGATACTAAAAAACTTAAAGTAGTTAAGAGTGAAGTTTTTGAAGCTACGATAAAGTCACAAAATAAATATAGTTATGAAGAGATTGATGATGTAATTAAAGATAAAACAAAAGGCTATGAAGATATTTTAAAACTTTATTCTTTAACTGATAAATTTAGAAAGAAACGATTACAAAACGGTTTTGATTTCAGAACTGAGGAGTTAAGTTTACAGCTTGATGAGAATGAAGAGTTACAAAGTGTTGTAATTGAAACTTCAAGCCCGTCTCATAAGTTAGTAGAAGAGTGTATGTTGCTTGCTAACTGCGAAGCTGCAAAGAAATTAAAAGGTTTTGGAATATTCAGAGTTCATGAGGAACCAAAAGCCAAAAGTATTGAAAAATTAATAGATGATGTAAATATGCTGGGTCTTAATGCCAAATTAAAAGATAATGTTCATAAGACTATTGAATCTATTCAAAGTAAAGCTGCTAATGTAGGACTTGAAAATGAAGTAGATGAACTTATAATCCAATCACAGCAACAAGCAAGATACGGTTCAAAATCAATAGGACATTTTGGTCTGGGATTTAAAGATTATTCACATTTTACTTCGCCAATTAGAAGATATGCGGATTTGGTTTTACATAGAATTCTAAAAATCAGAAAAATTCCCGCAGATATCGAAGACATTTGTGAAGATATCAGTGTAAAAGAGCGAGATATTGCAAGTTTGGTTTGGGATTTGGAAGATAGAAAATATGCAAGATGGGCAGATAAAAATTTAGAAAAATCTTTTACTGCTATAATCGTAGATGCTCAAAATGGTATTGCCAAATTGCAAGAAGGGATGATCGGTGCTAGAGTAGTTTGTAAAAACTATGCAGGACAAAGATTGTTTTCCAATGTAAAAGTTGTATTAAAAAGTAGTGATATTATTACAAAAAATATAATTGTGAATATACAGGATTAGTAAAAACTAATCCTGACTTATACACTGTGGGACTGTAAATTGAGAGTGTAAAATAAACTGTGTAAACCCACCAGTTTCTTTTTAATCACTTCTCATATTTTGCCATAATCTCCTTAAAAAATATACTAAGTTGAGGATAAATCTCAAATCAATTTCTAATACTAGAAGCATTCCATTTATTTTGTTGTTCAGCACAAGCCAGATACATCACTTTAAAAGCTGAATCTTCTGTTGGAAATGAACCCTTAGATTTAGTTTTTCTTTTTATAGCAGCATTTAAAGATTCAATAGGATTTGTTGTATAAATTAATTTTCTCACAGAATCTGGATATTTGAAAAATGTAGACAATTCAGACCAGTGATTTGTCCAAGAAACAGTAATGTTAGGATATTTTTTACCCCAGATATCATTAAACTCTGTAAGTGCTAATTGTCCATCTTCTTCAGTGTAAGCTGTATAATACAAATATCACTCAACAAAGTATAATACCCCAAGAAAATAAGAACGAAAAAATAAGATTCTTATTCCTAAAAAGTTAAAATAATAAAATATTTAATAGGGGTAAAAAATGAGTACAAAAAGAAGAATATTTACAGCAAAATTTAAAACAAAAATTGTTTTAGAAGTTTTAAAAGGTGAAAAGACTTTAAATGAGATAGCAAGTAAAAATAATATAACACCTAAAAATATCCAAAATTGGAAGAAGATATTTTTGGATAATGCAGAGTTGGCAATGGAGCCTGCAAAGGCTATCAAAGAATATAAAGACGAAAACTTAAAATTACAATCTAAAATAGATGATTATGCAAAGATAGTAGGTAAAATGACAGTTGAAAAGGAATGGCTTGAGGGAAAGCTACAAAGCTTGGACTTATCTAATAAAAAAGAGTTGATAGAGTCTAAGCTAACATATATTTCAGTATCAACTCAATGTAAACTTATAAAATTAAATCCAAGCAGCTTATATTATAAGCCTATAGAAAATAAGCATAAAATATCACTCAAAGATAAGATAAATGATATTTATGAGCAAATACCAATATATGGAGCTTTAAAAGTTCATCAGCAACTTTTAGAAGATGGATACAATATAAGTTTGAATACTGTTTATAAATATAGACAATAGATGGGTTTAAAGCCAATATTAGCAGTTAAACCAATAAATCTATCAATACCAGATAAGCAACATAAAAAATACTCTTACAAGCTTAGAGGAGTTGACATAGTAAAAGCAAATCAAGTATGGAGTACGGATATAACATATATCAAGATTAATGGCGGCATGGTTTATTTAGCAGCTATAATTGATTGGTATTCTAAAGCTGTACTATCTTGGAAAATATCCAACACTATGGATTCAGCTTTAACAATGGATGTTCTAAATGAAGCATTATCGCTATATGGTAAACCTGAAATATTTAATACAGATCAAGGCAGTCAATACACAAGTCATATCCATACACAGACTTTAAAAGATAATGGCATCATTATCTCAATGGATGGTAAAGGTAGAGCTACTGATAATATTTGTATAGAGAGATTCTGGCGAAGTGCAAAAGTTGAAAGAATTTATCTAAATGAATATAACACAATTAAAGAGTTAAAAACTGATGTGAAAGATTATATTGATTTTTATAATCATAAAAGATTTCATCAAACTTTAAATTATAAAAAACCAATGAGTTTTTATTATGATAGTTTAAAAATTAATAATAAGGATTATGATAAATTAGTTGAAATTGTGGCATAAGGTAACAGGTGAAAAAGAGAATAAGGATTTAGAAAAAGTTGTCTTGTCTTCTTGGGGTATTATAGATCAAGGTATTCTGTCATACTTTATCAAGTTATTTTTCTATTAATATTATTAGTTTACATGTTACTTTTTCTAAAAAAGTAACCAAAAATCGGTGCAAAAATTATAATTTTGGGGAGATTTTTTAATATCAAGAAAAAACCAAACCCAAATTATTTTTCCAATAAATTGTAGTACACATCAACTTTTTTTATTGCCAAATTTTAAATCACATTTTTATTGAAATTATTATAAAATAACAATATAAAAATTTAAGGAATTTAAAATATGCAATTTCCAGCACCATTAAAAGCAAACAGTATAAAAATTCTACTTCTAGGAAGTGGAGAGTTAGGCAAAGAAGTTATCATTGAAGCTCAAAGACTAGGGGTAGAAACTGTTGCAGTAGATAGTTATGCAAATGCTCCGGCACATCTTGTAGCAAATACATCTTATGTTATTAATATGAAAGATGAAAATGAAGTTTTAGATGTAATAAGAAGAGAAAAACCTGATTTCATTTTACCTGAAGTTGAAGCTATTAGTATATCTGCGCTTTTTGAGGCTGAAAAAGAAGGTTTTCATGTGATTCCAAATGCTGAGGCTGTAAATAAAACTATGAATAGAAAAAATATTCGAGTTTTTGCCTGTGAAGAGTTAAAACTTCCGGCATCAAAATATGAATTTGTTAAAACCTTTGATGAGTTAGAAAATTCTGCAAACAAGATAGGTTTCCCTTGTGTGATAAAACCGATTATGAGTAGTAGCGGTCATGGTCAAAGTATAGCTTATAGTGATGATGATTTAGAAAAATCTTGGGAGATAGCAAAAGAGGCCAGAGGAGATGCCAGTGAATTAATTGTTGAAGAGTTTATAACTTTTGATTATGAAATTACTTTGTTAACAGTAAGAAATGAAACGGGTACGATTTTTTGTGAGCCTATTGGTCATATCCAAAAAGACGGTGATTATATTTTTTCATGGCAGCCAATGGAGATGTCTGAATTAGCAAAACAACGATCAATTGAAGTTGCACAAAAAATTACAGATGGTTTAGGCGGTCGTGGTTTATTTGGTGTTGAGCTTTTTATAAAAGGCGATGAGGTTTATTTTAGTGAAGTAAGTCCGCGACCTCATGATACCGGAATGGTAACTATGATTACACAATCTCAAAGTGAATTTGCCTTACATATAAGAGCTGTTCTTGGGTTGCCGTTAGATTATATTGATTATGGTGCAGGTGCAAGCGCCGCATATAAAGCAAAGAATGATACTTTTACACCTGTAGTAGAAGCCCACCCATCTATATTTACTAAAAATTCATATTTAAGAGTTTTTGGGAAACCTCAATCTCATATAGGCAGAAGAATGGCAGTTGCATTATCTTTTGATAAAAACAGCAGTGAAACAGCCTTGGAAAATGTAAAAGAATTAATTAAAAAAGTAAGCGATAAATAAGTTTTTATTGTCTTACAGCATTATCTTCTAATGCTATTTGTATAGTTATCTTTTTTGAGTTTGATAGTTTGATATGGTATTTATCTCCAATTTTACTATCAAACTTAACTAAAAGAGTATTTTTATCAATAGATTTAATGGAAGCTTTAGCTTCTATTTTACGAGTACACCTCCATGATTTAAAAATATCATTGTTATGTAGAGGTTCCATATAAAGTATATAATAGGTGTTAGTTTTAAGTTTTATTGTAGAGTTTATCTCTTTAATTGTATAGTATGGATAATTTAATTTTTTAGTTAAAAAATTCCATGTTATTGTTTTTAAATTGTTGTCTACATAATAATTAATGAACACCTTATATTTTTGATTCCAATGTAGTCTTTTTTTTGGAAAGAGAGTGAATTGAAATCTAGTGTGTTTATCATTTGGATCATTTGAATAATCCATTAATAAAGTATCTAAAATTTCATTATTATTAGAATCAAATAATTTAAAATCTTTAATCTCTATATCTTGATTGTCATAATAGTAACTGTTAAACTCTATAGATATTGGATAACCGGAAACGGAAATTTCAGGTAAAGGATCTGGAAACTCTTCAAAAAATACAGTAGGGATATTTTTACCATTTTTAGGAGGCCAGATCACATATTGAGGTGAGTTTTGAGATAAATGATCTTTTGTGTTTAAATAAAGTGTTTTTTCAAGTCTTAACTTTTCTTTTGCGCAGGCTTTATAAACATATTTGCCTTTCCCACCGAAGCTGTCCCCTTGACAAAGTATATTAAGAATAGAGTTACCCATATTATAAGTATAAACCAGATAACCTTTTTTAGATTTATTTATCCCTATACCAATCTCATCAATATTATTCCTTAGAAATTCATATCTATGATAAATTGCTCCCATCAAGCTGTCAATAGAAGCATAAATATTTTTGTGACCTGCTGATAAGTTTTCAAAATAATATAAAGATTTATACCCACTGTAAACTCCTCTTTTTTTAGAAGTTTTTCCCGTATAGTAAGAACTTGGATATATGTCTTTATCTTCTTTATGCATTAAGTTTATAGAGAATCTAGTCCATATATCATTAATATAATTTGAATGATTTTGAGAAGCTTCTTCTAATATTTTATTATTATTCAAACTTGATAAGCCGGCACTATTTCTTAATGAATTTAGATATGAAAGTGCATCACTTTTTTGTGATGCTGTCAGATTAAGCAAAATTAAAATTAAAACAATAAAAAACTTCAATTTACTCTCCTTTGATTAGTTTGATATTATAAGTTATAAATCATTAATATTCACAATAAATTATGTTATTATTTTACATAAAAAAATTAAAGTATGATGACGGAGGAATTACTATGCACAAGATAGTATTTTTAGATAGAAAAACACTGGGTGATGATATTAATTTAGATATGTTTAATACATTGGCAGATGTGGTTAGCTTTCCTAGTACAAAAAAGATACAAACATTACAAAGAGTTCAAGATGCTCAAATAATTATAACAAATAAAGTGGTTATTGATAAAGAGATTATGGATAATAGTGATATAAAACTTATTTGTGTAGCAGCTACTGGAATGAATAATATAGATTTGGAATATGCAAAACAAAAAGGAATTACTGTAAAAAATGTTGCAGGGTATTCAACTTCAAGTGTTGCTCAACTAACATTCGCATTTGCATTACAATTTATTCAACAAATAAATTTTTACGATAATTTTGTTAAAAGCGGTGGTTGGGAAAACAGTAATATTTTTACAAATATAGATAAACCATTTTATGAACTTGACGGTAAAAGATGGGGAATTATAGCACTTGGAAATATAGGTAAAAAAGTAGCTTCTATAGCTTCAAGTTTTGGATGTGATGTTTGCTATTATTCAACAAGCGGCAAGAATAATGATTTACAATATGCTCAAGTTAGTTTAGAAGAGTTACTTAAAACCTGCGATATTATCTCAATACACGCACCGCTTAATGATACAACTTTAAATTTAATAAATAAAACAAATTTACAACTTTTAAAAGAGAAAGCTATTTTATTAAATCTTGGTCGCGGCGGAATTGTAAATGAGCAGGATATTTCTGATGAATTGGATAAAAGAGAAATTTATTTTGCAACAGATGTTGTGACTTGTGAGCCAATTGAAAAAACATCCCCTCTGTTAAAAATAAAAAACAAAAATAGAGTTTTATTTACACCTCATATAGCTTGGGCTTCAATTGAAGCTAGAGGAAGATTAATAGATGGAATCTTTAAAAATATAGAAGAATTTATTTAAAAATTTCATTAACCGTATTTATAGCTACTTTTTGCTAATATGATGCAAATAATATTACACATAAAGGGTAGTTATGGCTTTAAAAATAGCGATTAATGGATTAGGTAGAATTGGAAGATGTGTAGCTAGAATAGTTGCTTCTCGAGATGATGTTGAGTTGGTTGCTTGTAATGCAAGCGGTGCTGAAGATATGATTCAATATGGACTTCGATATGATTCTGTGCATGGAAAAAGAGATGATATTCGTGTAGAAAATGGATATATTTATATAGGAAATGGTGTAACTCCGCAGGGACGAGGAACTAAAGCTAAACTTTTAAGCGAACGAGACCCTGCTAAACTTAACTTTGCCGAACTTGGTGTTGATGTAGTTTTAGAGTGTACAGGTGCATTTTTAACACAAGAATCAGTACAGCCATATCTGGATAATGGAATTAAAAAAATTGTATTATCAGCTCCTGCAAAAGATGATACGGCAACATTTGTAATGGGTGTAAATGAAGATAAATATGATGGTCAAGCAGTTGTTTCAAATGCTTCTTGTACTACAAACGGTTTAGCTCCTGTAGCAAAAGTTTTAGATGATGCTTTTGGAATTGAGTGTGGACTTATGACTACAATTCACTCTTACACCGGCAGCCAGCCGATCTTAGATGCAAAAGATAAAAAAGAC
Source organism: Arcobacteraceae bacterium (assembly GCA_965242915.1). GTDB lineage: Bacteria > Campylobacterota > Campylobacteria > Campylobacterales > Arcobacteraceae > CAJXII01. Next base: position 192,294 of record CBDETN010000028.1, on the reverse strand, counting down.
CCAAGAAAAGCCAGAGCCGGAGCAGTTAATTTAATACCTGCAACAACAGGTGCCGCAAAGGCAATTGCTAAAGTTTTACCACACTTGAAAGGGAAAATAAATGGTCAAGCTATAAGAGTTCCAACTCCAAATGTATCAATGGTAGATTTAACAGTAACATTAAAAAATGATGTAACAGTAGAATCTGTAAATCAAGCTTTTATTGATGCGTCAAATGGTGCTATGAAAGGAATTTTGGGAGTTGATACTGAAAAAAGAGTTTCATCTGATTTTTGTGGAGAAGAGACAAGTACCGTTGTACCTCTTGATACTACACAAGTTGTAAACAATAGAATGGTAAAAGTTTTAGCTTGGTATGACAATGAGTGGGGATACTCTTGCAGATTGGTTGATATGGCTGTTCATATCGCGAAGAATTAGGGAAAATTTATGAAACTTCAAGAGATAAATAAAATAGATATAGCTAATAAAAAAATATTTATAAGATGTGACTTTAATGTTCCAGTTGATGAGTATCAAAATATTACTGATGATAGAAGAATAAAAAGTGCTTTAAATACTATTAGATACTGTATTGATAACGATTGTGCAGTTATAATAGCTTCACACTTTGGAAGACCTAAAAATGGTTTTGAAGATAAATTCAGTTTAAAACCAATAGCTAAAAGACTTCATACGCTTTTAAAGACAGAAATAAAACTTGCTCCAAATGTTATTTGTGATGAAACAATTGCAATGGCAAATGATCTGCAAAGCGGTGAGATAATGCTGTTGGAAAACATGAGATTTGAAGAGGGTGAAACTAAAAATGACCCTGAATTATCAAAAACTTTAGCATCTTTAGCAGATGTATTTATCAATGATGCTTTTGGTGTATCTCATAGAGCACATGCTTCTGTTGAGGGTATTGCACAATATTTTGATATTGACTCAAAAGCAGCTGGATTTTTATTGGCAAAAGAGATAAAATTTTTCTACCATATTATTGAAGAGCCCAAAAGACCATTTGTATCTATTGTGGGGGGAAGTAAAGTATCTGGAAAACTTGAAGCACTTTATAACCTTGTACCAAAAGTAGATAAAATTATTATAGGCGGTGGTATGGCATTTACATTTTTAAAAGCCTTAGGTCATGAAATTGGAAACTCTTTGGTTGAGGAAGAGTTAATCCCAGAGGCACTTAAAATAATGGAAGAAGCTAAAAAATTAGGTGTAAAATTTTATCTGCCGGTTGATGTTATAGCAGCAGAAGCTTTTGACAGTGAAGCATTTGCAAAAGCAGTTACGGTTCAAGAGATACCTGAAAGTTGGATGGGTCTGGATATAGGACCGGCATCATCACTACTTTTTGCACAGGCACTTGAAGACGCACATACAATTCTATGGAATGGACCAATGGGTGTTTACGAGATGGATAAATTTGCAAAAGGAAGTACCAAGCTTTCTCACGCAGTTGCTTCTAGTTATGCTACAACAGTTGTAGGTGGCGGAGATACCGCTGATTTAGTAAGAAGAACAGGGGATGAAGATGATATGACATTTATTTCTACGGGCGGCGGAGCATCTTTAGAACTTATTGAAGGTAAAATTTTACCTGGTGTTAAAGCACTTATCCTTGAAGACTAAAATATAATTTAATGCGAGTATTATTAAACGGAGTTGGTAGAATCGGTAAAGCAATTTTACGAATTGCTTTAGAAAATAAAGCACTTGATATTATTGCTATCAATGAGTTAAATTCAAATATTGAAAATATTGCTTACTCTATAAATTATGATTCTACTTACGGGAGATTAGATGATAAGTTTGAAGTGGTTAATGGTTTTATAGAAAATAAAAATTCTAAAATAAAAATTTTAAATGAGTCCAGCCTGTTTAATATTGATTTAAAAGCACTTGATATTGATTTTATTATTGATGCAAGCGGCAGTAAAGCAGATACTAATGAACTTAGAAAATTAGCGGTCAAAGCTATTTTCTTAACCCATCCAAAAAAAGATGCTGATATAAATGTAATTTTAGGGGTAAATGAAGATAAACTAAATTTAGATACTCATAAAATTATCTCGACCAGTTCATGTAATGCTACGGCTATACTACCTATTTTAAAGATTATTGATGATAATTATGAAATAGAATACGGAGATGTTACAACTATACATCCGCTACTTAACCATCAAAAAGTTTTAGACAGCGCTTGTATAGGAAATTATGATAGAGATGTTGAGTGTAATTTTGAGTTTGGACGAAGTGCTACACAAAATATAATACCAAGTCATACCACTACTATTGAAGCTTGTTCATATATAATGCCAGATATCAATTCCAATATTATTGCATCAAGTTCATTGCGGGTACCGACTGATACTGTTGGAGTTATAAATGTTACTTTATTTATAAAAAAAGAGTGTTCAAAAGATGAGCTTATAAATTTATGTAAAACTTATGCCCTTAATCAGAAATTTGATATTTTATTGAACAATGAGCAACCTTTAGTTTCCAGTGATTTTAAAGCCGAAAGTTATACTACGATACTTGACCATAGATTTACAGATGTAAAACAGGGAAAGATGATAAAGTTAATTGTTTGGTATGATAATGAATGGGGATATGCTTCGAAAGTTGTGGATATAGTAACTCAAATAAACTAAAATAAAGTATTAAGATTTGTGATTTGTCCTTTTTTGAAATAAAAGTAAAAATAATATCCCCGCAACCCCTATAACAGCAGTTATCCCTATAGAAAATAAAGAGTTAATACCACTAATTACCAATACCCCAAATCCGGCAAATGTAGAAATCAATGAAAAAATAATAGCCAATGTTGTATTGTGCGACAAGGTTGGTTCATTCATATAAATTCCATAATCAATACCAATAGCCATAATAACAAATGCCATAAAAATATGCATAATATTAAGCGGTATAAACCAACTGTAACAAAGTATCAGTGATGCCGGAAAAAGAATATATGTAAACGCCTGTAAAAATCTTTTTTTGGTAACCATTGCCAAAATAGATATGATAAGTAGTAAGGTTAAGCCCCCAAAAAGAACCAATTCATTATAAACTTTTTTCAAAGAATTCTCAAAAAGTATTTTTGACTGAGCACTTCTTGTAAACTCTAAAGCTAATATCTCATCTATTTTGTTTGGATTAATCATAGCATAGGTGATATATTTGTTTTCATCATAAACTAAATCAAATCCAAAACTTTGAATCATTTGCTGTGTATATTTTGGATAAGGAGGGTAAAGCAGTTTGTCGTTGTAACTGTTTTTAAAATAATCATTTTTAAATCCAATATCAGTCTCCAATAAGTTCAATTCATCTTTTAATTTTAGGAAATTAAATTTTTTAATCTCTTGAAGTTTATTGATATATTCCTCTTGTGAAAGAAGTGAAGATAGCGGCACAGTGCTATATTTATCCATGAATTTAATTATTTTTGCATGTGCTATCACTTCATCACAGCTGCTTCCTGTGATTAGAATTGAAGCTTTTTTGTTTTGGTTCAGGTTTGATTTAAAAAACTTTTCTGTAGATAGCAAGTTTTTATTTTGATAATCCAAGTTCTTTATATTAAAATCAAATTTAGCATAAAACAGTGATATAACAACAATTATAATAGAAAAAACAAGAATCTTATAACCTTTAACAGTAAAAGGACTTTTATAATTTTCTTTAGAATAAGGTTCTTTATGTTTAATTTCTAAATGAGGATATATAAAAGCAAAATGAACATATGCAACAATAAGCGATACAATCGTAAATATAGATATTTGTTCAATAAGCGGGAAGTTGATAAATGATATTAATATAAAAGCTGTTACGGTTGTTAAAAAACCATAAAATACAGCTTTGTTAAATCCAAGTTTTTTATTATAATAGTTATGTAAATAATGATGAAACATATAATCAATAGATACAGAGGTAACAGCTGTACTAAATACTAAAGCTATGACTGAAGTTTGCGGGAAAATATAGGTAACTACAATCTGTCCAATAATCACTGAAGTTACCAAAGTAACAGCAATATTAACAAACAGATAAATATTTCGTAAAAATACAAGATAAAGAATACCCAGCAGCACCATTGATACCATAATTATTTTTTTGACATCTGCTTGGATCTCTTTTGAATTTTCTACATAAAAAAAGATTGAACTGAAGAATTTGATATTATCATATTTGGCCAAAATTGTGTGAATATCATTATATATTTTTATTCTGGATTTCTCATCTGTTTTTGATTCTATTGAAAAAATTGCAAGATAACCATAATCTCCCAAGACTAAATTGCCATTTTTGAATTTAATATCTTTAGGGATACTGTCTTTTTTAATAATACCAAGCGGATCATTAAGATTTAGATTAAAATAAAATGGAGATGAGACCATCTTCTTATAAATTTTTTCAAGTTCTTTTTTTGTATTAAGTTGATCACTGCTTTCATAGTTTAAGTCATTTAAATATAAATTATAAGTTTTTTTAAATTGTTGAAATTGTTTATTGTTTATCTGGTTATTAATAGTTATTTCCGGATGCTTAGATAACTTTTTTTTAATCTCTTTTAATTTCTTTAAATCCTTTTTCTCAAATCCTTCAACTGATACTAAAAAAGTTTTTACATAACTGAATTTTTCTGACAGTTGATAAAATTTTTTATCTTCTCCTGTAAGCATAGAAGATAATTCTAAAGATATTTTATTATGCGGCTGTATTATAAAAAATAAAACTAAGGCAATCCCGAAGAGGAAGAGATTAGAAAACTTAATTAATGATTTCAATTGTAATATGGTCTTTATTTGACATGTTTATAATGATTTTTGTTACATTGTTTTTATCATCTTTATCAATTATAATATAGGTTATAGTACTATAAAGAGAGGCTTTAGCATCAAGTATTACTTGTTTGTTTTCTTTTTTAATTTCAAAAAATTCATCTAATGAAGTGTAATTGTCTTGAAGAATTGCTTTTAAAATCAAGCCCATGTATTGTGCCTGTGGATATTCTTCAAATGAGTATTCTTTTGTATCATCGTCATTTGTAATTGTAAGTTTATCATCATAATAACTAATAGTTTCCAAAGTGGGTTTTGTATAAGTAATAATCATATTGTCATCTTGGAATTTTAAACTGCCAAGCATCGGTCTGTCTAAATCAAGTGCAGCCATATATCTGGTTTCTTTAAAGTGAATATCGGCAAAAACAGCAGAATATAAAATAGATATAAATAGTAAGTATCTCATGGGCTGCATTATACATTTAATTACGTTAAGTATAACTTTTATAAATCACGCATGCTTGCAGTTGATTTATAAATTATACTAAAAGCATAATGTGTGTATAATCGGATTTATAATATAAAATAAATATAGGACAATATATGCTGGATATAATAAATACAAGCAGTACAAGAATAAAAACAGGTCTTGCTTTACTAGTAGCATTTTTAGTTATGGGGATGGTTGATTCATTTTTGCTTACGTGGTTTATGTTAGGTGTATTAATGATTATAGCTGTATATGAAGCTATGCAGCTTTTTAATATTGAGGATAGTAAAGTTTATACTTTCGCTTCTATTATTTGGCTGGCAGCAAGTTTTTATCCACAGCCTGAAGATTTGGTTTTTGTAGTTGGTATTATTTTAGCTTCTGTTTTAGCTTATACTAAAGAGTTAAACAAGCAATTATTTATACCGCTTATGTACCCTATCGTATCATTTCTTTTTCTACTTTCACTTTATATCTCTTTTGGAATGGGAGCATTACTTTGGCTTGTAGCAGTAGTTGCAGGTGCTGATATTGGAGCATATTTTGTAGGAAGAAGTCAGGGGAAAACACCATTTTGTCCAACAAGTCCAAATAAAACTTTAGAAGGTGTATTTGGCGGTATAATAACTGCTTCTGTTTTAGGGTTGATTTTTGCTCCAGAGCAATTGGGGATATTTTTAAGTTTATTAATATCTGCTACTGTAGCATTAGCTTCTGTGTTTGGTGATCTGTTTGAAAGTTATTTAAAAAGAGAAGCCGATGTTAAAGACAGTGGAAATATTTTACCGGGTCATGGCGGTATTTTAGATAGAACGGATGGATATTTATTTGGTGGAATAATTATGCTTGTGCTTCTTAGGTTATTTGTTTGATAGTACTAGGATCTACAGGTTCAATAGGGGTTAATACTCTTGAAATTGCAAAGAAATTTGATTTAACGATTGAAGTATTAGTTGCAGGATACAATATTGAACTTTTAAATAAACAGTTAAAAGAGTTTAATCCTTTAGTTGTAATTGTCGCAGAAGAAAAAGATATTCATAAAGTAAATCATAATAATGTTCAATCTGGTCAAAAAGCTATATTAGATGCTATTGAAAATTCAAATTCAAACTTAGTAGTAAATGCACTTGTCGGTTTTTTTGGTTTACAACCAACTTTAAAAGCTATTGAATGTAAGAAAAAAGTTGCACTTGCAAATAAAGAAAGTTTAGTAGTTGCAGGAAAGTTTATAGATACTTCATATATTACACCAATAGACAGCGAGCATTTTGGACTTTGGTACTTAATGGATAAAACCAAAAAAATTGATAGTTTAACTATCACTGCAAGTGGTGGAAGCTTTAGAGATTATCCTCTTGATAAGTTAAAAGATGTAACTATCAAAGAAGCTTTAAATCATCCAAACTGGTCAATGGGAAATAAAATCACAATAAACAGCGCAACTATGACAAATAAGCTTTTTGAACTTATTGAAGCAAAGTGGTTATTTAATACAACTGCCTGTGATGCTATAATTGAAACAAAATCTATCATTCATGCTATGGTTAATTTTACCGATGGAAGTACAACAGCACATTTAGCACATGCAAATATGCAACTTCCAATATCTTATGCAATTTTACCCAACGTTGAAGAACAAATCTTAGAACCGGTTGATTTATTGAAGCTGCAAAATTTAGAATTTAAAAAGATTGAATGCAACCGATATAATATCTGGGAAGTAAAAGATGAACTTTTGCATAATGAAAATTTAGGTGTTGTTCTAAATGCGGCAAATGAAGTAGGTGTTGAAAAGTTTTTAAAAGGAGAAATCGGCTTTTTAGATATTGCACAACTCTCAATAAAAGCTTTAAATAAATTTAATAATACAAAACTTGCAAATATAGATGATATTTTTGCACAAGATAAAGAGGTAAGGAGATTTTGTGATGGGTGATATGATGATACCATTTATAATGCTTTTAATTGTTACAATTGCATTGGTGTTAGAGAGAAGATTTCAAGAAGAGAAAATAGTTGAAATTTATGAAAAAAAGTTTGAAGAATGGAAAAAACATACACCGACAGTGAAAAATGAAAAAAAATGTAAAGAATTGGTTGGGCTTGTGTTTTTAGAAGAGGATAAGTTAAATATTGAAATTCTTGATATAAAAATACAAGATAGACTTGAGAGAAAGAAGTTTACCATAAAGGCTTAATGTGAAAATTTTATCTATTTTATTCATAAGTTATTTTTATTTACTGGGTGCTGGCTTATTGAAAAATGGCTCTTATGTTATTGATAAGACTAATAATTTAATGTGGCAGGATACTAGAGCGAATACTGTTCTGCTTGGGTCCCAAGATGAGGCAATTGAATATTGTGAAGAACTTGATCTTGGTGGTTACACAAACTGGAGATTGCCCGAAAAAGAAGAATGTGTATATATGGTTGATAAAACAAGAGATGATGAAATTATGATTAATAAAGCTTTTAGACATGTTAAACAAGAGGGATATTGGACATCTAGCCGTACGTGGAGAACTTTTAACAGGTATGGTTATTATTTATATATTAAAAGTGGAACATTGTATTATGAAAATAGAACATATCCCAAATTCTTTAGATGTGTAAGAGATACTGATTAATGGGTAAAAAAGTTTTAATATTGCACGGATTAGGCGGAAGTGATTATCCACATTGGCAAACTTGGACAGCAACTGAATTAATTAAAAAAAATTATATAGTATCATTTCCCCAGTTTCCAAATAAGGATATGCCAAAACTTGATGAATGGCTAGAATTTCTAGAAAAAGAGTTTAACCATTTTAATCCTGATACTGTCATTTGTCATTCTGTGGCAAATATATTATGGTTTCACTTTGTAAACAAGTATAATATTAAACCTATAGAAAAACTTATGCTTGTAGCTCCTGTAAGTCAAAAGTGTCAAATAGAAGAAATAAAAACTTTTTTTCCTTATCCTATAGTTGAAGATTTAAAAGCAAAAGAGATTATTATGGTTAGTAGTACAAATGACCCATATATGACAACCAATGAGGTTATGGATTTACAAAGTGAACTTAATATTGGGCTTAAAATATTAGATGATGCAGGACATATAAATGCTGACAGTGGATATGGAGAGTTGAGTTGTGCTGTTGAGTGGGTAGAGAGGGAAGTAGATTAATGTTGTTAAGTATTGAATCAAGTTGTGATGACAGTAGTATCGCAATTACTAAAATTGATACAAATGAATTAATTTATCATAAAAAGATATCACAAGAGTTAGAACATAGCGTATATGGCGGTGTTGTTCCAGAGCTAGCTGCAAGATTACATATAGAAGCACTTCCTAAAATTTTGGAAGAATGTAAAGGATATTTTAAAGACTTAAAAGCAATAGCAGTCACTTCTACCCCTGGGCTCTCTGTAACATTAATGGAAGGTGTTACAATGGCAAAGGCTTTAAGTCTTAGTTTAGATATTCCATTAATTTCAGTTAATCATTTAAAGGGTCATATCTATTCTCTTTTTATTGAAGAAGATACAAAAATGCCCATTACAGTTTTATTAGTATCAGGCGGACACACCCAGATAATTGAAGTAAAAAGTTTAAATGATATGAAAATAGTTGGAAGTACAAGTGATGATAGTTTTGGCGAAAGTTTTGATAAAGTAGCTAAAATGTTAGAACTTGGATACCCAGGTGGTCCAATAGTGCAAGAATATAGTCAAAAAGGTGATGAAAACAGATTTAATTTTCCAATACCTTTACGACAGTCACCAAATATAGAGTTTAGTTATTCTGGACTTAAAAATGCCGTTCGGGTACAGATTTTAAAGTTAGGTGAATTATCATTACAAGACAAGAAAGATATATGTGCAAGTTTTCAAAAAACTGCTGTGGCACATTTAATAATGAAATTAAAAAAATACTTCAAGCAACAATCGCCTGTTAGATTTGCAATAGTAGGAGGCGCTAGTGCAAACTTACATTTGCGAAAACAAATAGATATATTGTTAAAACAATTTAATTGTGATGAATTATTGTTAGCTGATTTAAAATATTGTAGTGATAATGCAGCTATGATTGGAAGAGTGGCAATTGAACAATATAAACAAAATGATTTTATAGGAATTGATGAAATTGATATTGCACCTAGAGTAAAAGAACTCTAGGTTAGAATATAAAATTTATTCTATATATGTACAACAATAATCAGTAACAGTATTAACTTTTATAGTAAATTCACTGTTTGCAGGTACCTCAAAATACTCTCCACTTTTGATAATTTCTACATTACTGTCATCTGGTAAAGTTACTTCAACTTCCCCCGCCAAAATTTCCATATGCTCTGCAAGTTCAGTACCAAATGTGTAATGCCATGGATTCATAATACCAAGAGTCTTTTTAGTGCCATCAGCTTGGATTACAGTACGACTTGTAACTTGACCATCAAAATATACATTTGCTTTTTTGATAATTGTTGCGTTTCCAAATTCACTATTTTCAACCTTCTTTTCAATCTCATAATCTACAACTTTAGATTCTAATGCTAATGCTTTTATAAAGTTTACTACAGGGATATGTTTTTCGTGTATTGCATAAGCATTTAAAGCTTCTTTATTATCAACAATTACCGTTAAAGACAGATCAAATGCTCTATTTTCTTGTGCAAAGTTTACACCAACTTCCAATGCTCTGATGAAATCAATCTCATTTTTAAGATTGTTTAACTTTATAACTATCTCATCTTGCTGTTGTTTACCTTCAGGCGATAGCTTAAAAAATACTATATGTTTAATCATTATTTGTCCTTGAATTTTATTTAATGTAATTTTATCTAATTATTCATTTAATAAAACAATTGTATGATAAAATATAGTATATTAAAGGCTTCTATGAAATAGTTTTTCCAATAAACCTATGCTTTAAGCTGTTTTATGGGGACTATTTTATTAATACTATGTATGGAACAAATTTAATCATGAATAGCCTCTAAAAGTAAACTCTTTATATATAAGCTCTAATTTGATAAAATACAATTCTTATAAAAGTTTCAAAATCAAAAGGTTTAATAATAATGAATGAGAGCAAAAAAAATTTACGTACAATAGTTGAAGAGGACTTAAAGTCAGGCAAGTATAAAGAGGTTGTTACAAGATTTCCTCCAGAGCCTAATGGGTTCCCACACATTGGACATGCTAAGTCTATCTTTATAAATTTTGGTATTGCACGTGATTATCATGGTCACTGCAACCTTAGAATGGATGATACAAATCCAACTAAAGAAGACACGAAATATGTTGAGGCTCTTAAAGATGCTGTAGAGTGGCTTGGATTTGACTTTGATAATAATGTACATTTTACTTCTGATTATTTTCCTAAGCTATACGATTACGCTGTTGAACTAATCAAAATGGGCAAGGCATATGTTGATAGTCTTGACGAAGAAGAGATACGTGAATATCGTGGAACGGTTACCCATGATCTGCAGGACTGTAAATCTAACTGTGTAAATCCAAAAATATGATTATTTGATAAAATATCAAATATGAAAAATATTAAGGATTTACACAGTTAGATTTACAGTCCTGCAGTTGCTGAAAGTTTTTTCCATACATTAAAAACTGAACTTACTCATCATGAGATTTATGAAACTAAATCAAAAGCTAATCAATCTATATTTGAATATATAGAAGTATATTACAATAGACAAAGAATGCATAGTGCAAATAATAATTATTCACCAGTTAAGTTTGAAGAGTTAATGTTACAAAATGAAATGGTTGCTTAGAATTTATAGTTCTTAGTATGATATAGGGTTGACAGATCACTTCGTGTCGGCTTTTGATATCATTTAAGTTATATTGATATAAGATGATACATTAATGGCTTGGAATTTCGGCCTCGGTGGTTGGGGGTTCAAATCCCTCCAGGCGTACCATATAAAAGCCCGATAAAGTTTGCTTCTAAGAGTGATTTTGTCGGGCTTTTTTAGTTATTAAGAGCTTCATTTAGTCCATAATTTTAATTAAGCCACATATTAGAATATTATTTGTAGAATATTTTTATACAAATCATTTATCAAGGATGTATTATGAAAACAATAAGTCTTATCTTTATTTTTTTATTTATTTTTCTAATTTTCACAGGTTGCAGTGCAACAAAACAGTTTATGGGAGAATATTATCTTCAACAAAATAATTATGATGATGGATATAAACATTTTAAGAAAGAGGTGTCTGCTGATGAAAATTATGCAGTAACGCATTATTATTATGGTCGATTTTTATTAGCAAAGGATGAACCAAAAAAAGCATTAAAACATTTTAAGAAAGCTATTGTTCTTGAAGCAAAAAATTCTGATTATTATAGCTGGTTAGGAGTAACTTATGCATCTTTAAAGCAATATAACAATGAAAAAAGTGCTTATTTAAAAGCACTAACGCTTGATAAAAAGAATTTACTTGCATTAACATATTTGGCTCATAATTATTTTGATAAAAAAGAATATATTAAGGCACTGCAATATTACAGAGCATCATTAAAATTGATTCCTGAAAGTCAAGATGTACTATACAATAGAGCTTTATCTTTAAATAAACTTGGCAGAACACCGGAAGAAAAAATAGCATGGAAAGAATATCTTTCTTATTATCCAGCAGGAGCACTTGCTAGAAATGCGGTAAAACAATTAAATGAAAAAGGTAATTTTGAATATAAAAACCATTTAATTGGATTTAAAACAATTACATTAAGGAATATTACTTTTAAGCCTCTTAGTGCAGAGCTTAACTCTGATTCTAAACCTTCTTTAGATGTTTTAGGGGAAATTTTAAGTGACAATAAAAAGATCTCTATTCATATTGTTGTATATCAGTTAAAAAATAAGATATTGGCAAAACAGAAAGCAAAAAGTATTAAAAGATATTTATTAACTAAGTACCCAAAAATAAATATAAACCGATTAAAACTAAGTTGGTTTAATCAAGCAAAAAGAGTTGTAATAAGCAAGAGAAGATATCAGTTAGATGAGACAGTTGATTTTATAACTGCCGCAAAATAGGATAAAAGTGAATATAGCAATTTTTGGTGGAAGTTTTGACCCACCGCATTTAGGACATCAAGCCATTATAAAAGAAGCTTTAAAATCTTTGAAAATTGATAAACTTATAATTGTCCCGGCTTTCTTAAATCCTTTTAAATATCATTCATCTTTTGATCCAAAAGTAAGATATGAACTTATAAAAGAGCTTTGTCAGGATTTAGAACAAGTGGAAGTTTGCGACTATGAAATTAAACAAAATAAGGCAACACCGACAATTCAAACAATTAAATATATAAAAAACAAATATAAGAATTGTAAAAATATTTATCTGATTATTGGGGCAGATAATCTTAAAAAGCTTCATCTTTGGGAAGAACATAATGAACTAAAACAGCTGGTTAAATTTGTAGTGGCATCTAGAGATAATATTAAAACTGATGAATTTATAACATTAAAAGTAGATTTTAATATAAGTTCAACGAAAATTAGAGAAAATTTGGATATAACTTTAATACCGAACAAAATAAAAGAAAAGGTGAAAAAACTTTGGAAAATAGAATAAAAAAAATTATTGCAGTTTTAGATGAAAGAAAAGCGGAAGATATTGAAGCTATAGATTTAACCGGCAAGAATTATTTAGTAGATCAAGTAGTAATAGCAACTACTTTAAATGCAAAACATGCCTACTCTTTGGTCAACTACTTAAAAGAAGCCCTTAAAGGCGATGGCGAAGAATTTCTTAGAATTGATGAAACTGATGATTGGACCATTGTCGATTTAGGTGATATCTTAATCCACTTAATGAGTGAAGCATACAGAGAAAAATATCAAATGGAAGAATTTTTAGATGAGATAAAGAAAGGTAGTTTATAAAAACTACTTTCCACCTCTCATAACATCACTATAATTTTGAGTAGCTTTTTTAGCACCACCCATATTTCCTGTTGCAATCATATATATCAATATTGCTACAAAAATAATTCCTATCCATTTAAGCATTTTACATTACCTCCTTCGCAGTTATTCCAAGCACTTTAAGCCCTGTTCTTATTGATAAGGCAACCATACTCAAAGATTTTAGATATGCTTTTTCAGAAGCAGTTCCAACTATTCTATGTTCATTATAAAATCGATGAACCGAAGCACTTAAAGATTGTAAGTAATCAGTTACTTTTTGCATATCTCGTTTATCAAAAGCTTCTTTTAAAATAGACGGCAGCAATAATGCTTCATATACCATGTCTTTAGTATCTTGATTGATACCTTCCAAGCTGGCATCTTTTACATCATCAAAGTTAAGTTCTGCTTTTTTAAATAGCTGATTAATTCTTGCGTGTGCATAATTGATATAAAAAACCGGATTTAAACTATCTTGATTTTTTAAAGTATCAATATCAAATTCTAAATGCGTATCACTTTTTTTAGTTAAAAATATAAATCTTAAACTGTCAGCACCGATCTCAGAAGTTATATCACTCATCAATATCACATTACCGGCTCTCTTACTCATCTTATAAGGCTCACCGCCTTTAAGTAAAGAAACCATTTGAGAAAGTATAATTTCCAATGACTCAGGGTCATTACCAAGAAATTTTACAGCAGCTTTTACCCTTGTAATATATCCATGATGATCTGCACCCCAGATATTGATATATTTATCAAATTTTCTATCATATTTATGCTTATGATAAATAATATCTCCTGCAAGATAAGTTGGCACCCCGTTTTCTCTTACAACCACTCTATCGACATCATCGCCAAGTTGAGTTGATTTTATCCAGTCTTTTCCATCTTTTTGATACATACTTCCGTTAGCTTCTAATACAGCCTTAGTTTCATCCCAATTTGCATATAAAGACTTTTCACTTACATAATTATCAAATTCAATACCTAAATTAGACATATCACTTTTAATTAAAGCTATCACTTCCTCTTTTGCAAATTGTGCTAATTCATCTTCTCCTATAGCATCTTCAAAAATCTTTTTACCGAATTTCTCTTCACACAGTCTAGCTATATCAAAGATGTAGTCACCTCTGTAATATTGTTCAGGATATTCAACTGCCACTTTTAAAATAGATTCTCTACCTGCTAAATATACAGATAATCCAAGCAAATCCATTTGCGCACCGGCATCATTTATATAATATTCGCTTCTTATATCATATCCTAAATACCGACCAACTCTTAAAAGCGTATCTCCAAAAATAGCACCTCTGGCATGGCCGATATGAAGCGGTCCTGTCGGATTTGCACTGACATATTCTAAAAGAATTCTTTGTCCGTTAGATTTTCCCTTAGCAAATGTGTCTCCACTTGCTAATGCCTCATCTATTTTCGCAGATAAAAAACTCTCTGATAATTTAAAATTGATAAATCCCTTAACAGCCTGAACACTTTCAAACATAGCATCACCATCAAATTTAGTTGCCAAATCTTCGGCAATCATCATAGGATTTTTTCGTAATTCTTTTGCTAATGAAAATGCAACGGGTGTTGCGAAGTGACCTAAAGAACGATCTTTAGGCTTTTCTAATACTATTTGTCTATCAAGCTTTTGCTCGATAAACTCTTTTACAATTTTTTGCAATATAAATTCTTATACTGTTGTAGTTTTGTCTTCTTTTTCAGAAGTAGTTTTTGTTTCATTTACTTCTAGTTTTTCACTATCTTTTGAAGCAACTTCTGAAGGTTCATCTTCTTTAACAGCACTTTTAAAGTTTTTGATCCCTTGACCTAAACCTTTCATTAATTCTGGTATTTTCTTACCACCAAAAAGTAACACTACCACTGCAACAATTGCAAATAATTCAAATCCACCTGGCATACCCATAATAAGTCTCCTAATTTTTTAATATCGGAGATTATACATTTTTACTACTTAAGAATATATAATACTTTCCTACTACATAATTTTTAACAATAACTTATAACCACTTCCCGCTGCAACTATTGAGCCTACCACATTTAAAACTATGTTCAATACTCCATAAAAAAGAGAACTATTTAATAAAAAGAAACTTTCAATTGCAAAGGTACTGTATGTTGTCATAGCACCTAGAAATCCTGTAATTAAAAATACTCTTGTGGTTTCAGATGGTGTTATATGTAAGAATAAAGCGATTAAAATACCTATGAAAAAACTACCGATAATATTTACTCCCAATGTTGCAAGAGGTAAATCATGAGGGAAATTTTTTGACACTACTGTGTTAATATAAAATCTACTAACAGCTCCAAAGAACCCACCGCTTCCAACAGCTAAAATTAGTTGCCAGCTAAATTGCATCTTCTCTCATCCTTTATCTCTTTTTCAAAAACTTTTCGCATATTTTCTTCTATTTCTTCATACCAAGGTGTTTTTCTTACTGCCTTAACACTAGTAAGATATATAATTTTAACCACACCGCTTTTTTGTAATAAATTTTGTGAGTCCAAAATATCTCTTGTACCTATTATTACAACCGGCTGAACAAGTAAATTATTTTTTTCAGCAATTAATTTAGCTCCTGCTTTAAATTTACGCATTTTCTTTCCATTTGATCTTGTACCCTCTGGAAAAATAGCGACAGGTCTACCCTCATCCAATCTTTTTTTAGTATCTTTGATTAATTTTATTAAACTGCTTTTACTTTCTCTTTGGATTATTATCATATCTGGAGCTTTTAAAATATGTCCAAACCAAGGCAGGTCTGCTATCTCTTTTTTGGCTACCCAAGCTACATTTTTAGGGTGCAGATACTCAAATATTATAATATCTATCACAGATTGATGATTCATAATCTGCATAGTTGCATTTGGATCAGGTTCACCTTCAATTTCCAATGTTATCCCCAAGAGCGTCATTTGCAATTTACCCCAAGCTCTTCTAATAGCTCTGTTATGGTTATTAAAAAGGTACATTAAAATTATCGTAATTGTGATAGTTATTGCCATTTGTATAATTGTAAAAATAGCCCTTATTTTACTAAATATCATTTTCTTTTACCCATCCTATATTTTTATTTTTAAACAACACTTTTACAAAGTTTTCTCTTTTCATTAATATCTCCACCTCATCATTTTTATCAGTTATTTTATATACTGTTGATAATTTTGTAGGCAAAATATACACTTTGGTATCTTTTTGAAGATAAACCTTTTCATTTGGTAAAATAAGTTTTATAAATACTATTATAAAAATAAAAATAAATAAACCAAATATTTTATATCTTGTTTTCACATAGAATAACATAAAGAGTAAAATTACGATTAAACTGCTAGCTTGCTTATAAAATAACAAATTACCCTCATGTGGATTTAAATCAGTTTGAGTACTAACCAAATCTTCTTCAAGTATAATTGGTACTTCAACAGTCACAAATGAAGATGATTTAGGATTATAATAATCAAATTCAATACTATCAAGATAATTTGGAACCACTATATAGTAATAAACAATTTGCAAAGGATAATGATCTTCAAAACTCTCAACCCCCTGCTCTTTAAATCGTTTGATATTAAACTCTTCAAGATTTCCATTGATGGTTTCTATATGAACTACCAGCATAAGCATTTTATTATTATACTGCCTGACTTTAATCTCTTTTATTTGTAAATCATCTGCTATAACATTTGAAAATCTTTCTTGATTTATTGCTATTTTATTATACTTTATTTTTGGTGGTTTAAGTATCACAAAATCTATATCTTTATCATATTGACTTACAGCTAATTTTAATGTAGGTAATACAAAATCTTTATCTCTTGCTTTATATGTGATTTTTGCAGTATATTTATCTTCATTTCCTTGAGGCAGCCAAGAGATATCCTCGTCCAAAATATCTATATTCTTTTCATTAGAATATGTTGTCACTATATCATAATAGTCATCATCATTAGATAGAATTCTAGCTTCCACTTCGACTGTAAATCTTTGTTGAGAATACACAGAAGTTGGATACTTCGTATATTTAAGATATAGTTCTTTGGGTGTTTGTAAAACTATAGTATTCGTATCTACCAAATCTGCTGATAAATAGACTACAAATAAAAAAGAATAGATAACAGATGCAAATAATTTTTTAATGACTTACACCTATTTATTTATAAATTATTTAAGAAAACCTTGAAGCATTTTTATACCGTCATCACAACCAAGTAATGTTTCCATTGCTCGCTCAGGATGAGGCATAAGACCAAATACATTTTTAGCTTTATTACAAACTCCTGCTATTTGCTCTACACTTCCATTTAATACTTGGTTTTCTCCATTCTCATTACAATATTGTAATAAAATTTGCCCATTTGATTCTAATTGCCGTAAACCTTCATCATCAATAAAATAGTTTCCATCGTGGTGAGCTACGGGAATATTTAATATATCTCCAATACTTAATTTATTTAAAAAATCATTATCATTGTTTATAACTTTTATGTGATGATGCTTAGAGATAAAATGTAAATTATCATTTCTTTTCAAAGCACCCGGTAAAAGTCCGGTTTCTGTTAAGATTTGAAAACCGTTACAAATACCCAGCACTTTTCCGCCATTTAAAGCATAAGTTTTAACAGCATCCATAATAGGTGCAAATTTTGCCAATGCTCCACTTCTTAAATAGTCTCCATAAGAAAATCCACCTGGAATAACCACCAAAGAGGTATCCTCGGGTAATTCTTTTTCTTCATGCCAAATGATTTGAACATCTGTTTCTAGCTGTTCAAAGGCATATTTTGTATCATACTCACAGTTTGTTCCTGGAAATTGTAATACTACTACTTTTTGTTTCATTGTTATGCTTCTATTGTAATATCATAATCTTCAATTACTGTATTTGCCAAAAGTTGTTCACACATTTTAGTTGCTTCTTCTTTTGCTTTATTTTCATCTGAAGTGTTTAGTTCCATAATAATTTGCTTACCAATCCTTACATCTTTTACTATATCTTTAAATCCAATAGTATCAAGTGTATGGTGAGCTGCTTTACCTTGAGAATCTAAAACACCTTTTTTAAGTCCTATATTTATAATTGCTTTCATTAGTCTTTACCTTTGTAATAAGTCGTTAGATTGTAGCATAATTTTACTTATACACTATTTTGCGATTGTATCTAAAATTGCCTTATAACAATTTGGCCAACAAAGTCTATTTATGTAATCTACTGTAGATAGTTTCATATCCATTTATAATTATATTTTTAATTGTATCTGGAACTTCCACATCTAATTTTTGTCCTGGTTGTAAATCTTTTGCTTTCTCTTTCCAACTATTCTCTTTAGCAAAATTACGAAGAATTTGCTTATCCATTGAGATATAATCTCCTTTATCGAAATTTTCTTTATCAATAAATCTTGAACTCTCTGGTGTTAAAATTTCGTCTCCAAGTATCCACTCACCTTTTGCATTTATAAACACTTCAAGTTTTGTATCAACTATAATAATACCATTGTCTTGGGCAAATTGAGTAAAATCTTTGAACATTTTTTCAAGACTTGAAATAATCTGGGGGAATAGTTCTCTAACAATATCTGAATTTAATGGCTCATCTTTTATACCTTTTGTAGTTGGTGTAAAAATTGGTGTATCAAACTTATACCATTGTTCTAAATCATTTGGCAAGTTTAATCCATAAGGGTCATTTCCATTTTGAGATGCTTCAAATAAAGAACCGGTTAGATAGTTTCTAAATATAAATTCAAACTGGACAACATCTCCATCAATTTCAGCCTCTAAAGGCTTACATAGTTCCATAATCTGACATCTGCCAGCTATACTTAAAGTTTTATCTACATTTTCCAATAAAATAGCTGTTTTAATTCCAGCTTCTTTAGCAAAGGCTGCTCCATCATTTGAAATAGCAGTTTGAGAAACACCTTTCCCTTCAATCTCAAGATTTAGAGGAATATCAAATACTGAACAACGATCACTTCTCACTAAAAGCACTTTTGGATCATCACCTGGACATGTGTAAAGGTCTGCATTTTTACCAATATAAAATAGATTGTACCCTAAGTCTTCTAATTCCAAAATACCTTTTTGGGTTGTAGTTTTCTTTGATTGGGGCCAAAGACCAAGTGCTGTAATATCATTTATCTTCATATTATTCCTTTTATTTTTCACTCATTAATATTAGAGATTTTAAAATATCAGCAGCAGTTTTTAACTGATTGTCTTTATATAAATCTTCTTGTGTTAGTTTTGTTTTATCTTTTTTATTATTGTTCTTGGTATCTTTTTTTGGCTTTTCTCCATTAACCTTTTCAAGCTCTACTTCTAGATGCTTTTTTAAATCTTTTTCTTTAATAGAAAATTCATCTTCTTTTGCTTTGACTGCTTCCCCTCTAAAAGATTCAATATCCGGTGTCACCCCTTTGGCTTGTATAGTTCTACCGCTGGGAAGATAATATTTTGCAATAGTAAGTTTAATAGCTTCATTTTCCACATCATTTAACGGTAAAACTACCTGAACCGATCCTTTTCCAAAAGTCTTTTCACCAACTATTATTGCTCTTTTATGATCTTGTAAAGCACCGCTGACAATTTCGCTGGCACTTGCACTTCCACCATTTACAAGTACTACCATAGGTACCTTTGTGAGAGTCGCTTCTTTAGTAGCATCATAATGTTTGTCTTGTTTTGGATCTCTGCCTTTTTGAGATACAATTATCCCTTCATCTACAAATAGATCTACTGTTTTAATTGATTGACCTAAAGAACCCCCCGGATTATTTCGTAAATCTAAAATTATCCCTTTAGTTTTTTCTTTATGCTCTTTAATTATTTTTATAAGTTGTTTTTCTACATTGTTATCAAAAGATGCGATTCTTAAATAAAGAACATCTCCCAATGTTTTATAACCTACTGATTTAACTTTAATGATCCCTCTTACAATATGAATTTTTATAGGTTTTAAAGCTCCTTTTCTTACAACTGTAATATCAATAGGAGTGCCTACTTTACCTCTCATCAAAGTAACAGCATCATTTAAAGTCATTTTTAAAGTTGATTTATCATCTATTTTTAAAATTATATCGCCGGACTCTACACCTGCTTTGGAAGCCGGAGTATCATCAATAGGAGAAATTACAGTTAAAGCACCGTCTCTCATCCCGACAACAATACCAAGACCGCCAAATTCACCTTTCATTTGTACTTTAAATTCTTTAAAATATTTTTTGTCCATATGAGATGAATGAGCATCTAATTCTTGCATTAAACCTTTGATAGCCTTATCAACTATCTCATCAAGTTTAATATCATCTACATATATTCTCTCCACTGCACCAATCACTTGCTGAAGTTTTCCGTAAGACTCCAACCTTGTGGGAACTTTCTCTTCCTCTTTTACGGTTTGTGAGAATGATAATGTAGCTGTAAGCAATAAAATCAATAATTTTTTCATTCTTTTCCCTTGTTTTAATTAAGTGATTATTGTATCTTAATCTAAATAATAGTATTATTAATGATTATTTATAATTAATTGGAGAAATAAAATATGAGCATTAAAGAACATGTAAATTTTTTAAAAGAAGAAATTTCAACAGAAGAAAAATTTTTTGAAGGATTTTTTAAATTAGAAAAAGTTTGGGAAAAATACAAACTAGTTATAATTGGTGGTGCTGCACTTACCATTGTAGCATTTGCAGGAATAAATATAAATAAATATTTAGAAACACAAAATAAAATCAAAGCAAATACAGCATTTAATATTTTATTAGAGAATCCACAGGATTCCACTGCATCGGCTATTTTAAAAGATACAAATCCAAAACTTTTAACAATAGCAAACCATCTTGCGAGTAAACAAAATACAGCTGTAAATCTTAAATTTATAGATGAAATTTCTTCTTTTAATATGGCGATAGATCAAAATGATTTAGAAAAACTAAACAAAACTATTTTAAATTCTAAGTTTTTACTAAAAGAATATGCTATTTTTCAAAAAGCATTAATGCAAACTTTAAATTTAAAATATACTGACGCAAAAGAAACACTAAAACTAATCCCTGCAAATTCTCCTGTTTTAAAATTGTCTAATAAATTAAATCACTATTTATTAACAAAATAAGGGAAATTGATGAAACTATTTTTAAGTATAATTTTAGCTGTTTATATTTTTACAGGATGTTCTGGCAAGCAATATTTTGAACCGGAAGAAACTTATGATTTTGATTATAGCTCAACACGAATCTCAAGCGAGATAGCAACGCTAAATAAAGATGGAGCAACTCTGGAAGATTTTAGAGTAATCAATAAAGATGGAGTTTCAACTTATTCTTTACCTGAAGGCTACAGCTTTTTAAATAAAGTCGATTCCTCGATAATTGCTTCGGATAAAACAGGTAACTTACTTGTTGGAAAGAAAATCATCAATTTAGGACAAAATGTAGTAGCCGCTTCAATAAAAGAAAATTTAGCAGCATTGATTCTTTCTAATAACAGCATTGTATTATATGATTTAGCTACACAAAAGTTCAAGCTAAAAGAAAAATTAGCCAGCTCTTTGCTAAATGACACAAAAATTGCCAATCCAATCTTTTTAGATGATATTGCTATCTTTCCTACATTAAACGGGAAAATTATACTTGTAAGTATTGATACAAATAAAATTATTAAAACAATTAATGTTGACCCCAGCGGTCAAATAAACAATGTGATATTTTTACAAGTCATTAACGACGCAATGGTTGTAGCAACTCCAAATAAAGTTTTATCTATAGCAGATAACTCGTTTAGTATTAGAGATTATGAAATCAATGATATTATATCAGCTGCTGATAATTTATATCTTTCAACACTTGATGGTAAAATAATCAAATTAAACTTGCAGCTAGAAGAGATAGTATCAAGAAAATTTAAATTTGCAAAAATTTATTCACTTGGGTTTGGAACTTCATTATATGCCTTAGAATCACAAGGATACTTAATAAATCTAAGTAGTGATTTTTCTACTACAAAAGTTTATGATTTTGATTTTGATGAAACTTCTAAAACTATTGCAATTGGTGATACTTTATACTTTGATGATGAGTATATCAAATTAAAATAATCAGCTTTATTTAAAATGACCCTATGTGATATTGGAAATACTACTTTTGCTTTTTTTCATCACGGAAAAAAGTTTAAAGTTGGTGTTGATGCTAAATTAAAAGATTTACCGACAATTAAAAATAAAATATATTTTATAAGCGTAAATGATAAAGCAATGAATAAGTTTTTGAAAAAATACCCAAAAGCTGTTAATATTGAAAGATTTTTAGATTTTGACACCATGTATAAAGGGATGGGAGGTGATAGAAAGATTGCCTGTCAAAACATCAAAAATGGTGTTATAGTAGATTGCGGAAGTGCTATTACAGTTGATGTTATGAAAAATGGTAACCATAAAGGCGGTTTTATTTTAAGCGGTATCAAAAAATTAATTGGTCTTTATCCGCAAATATCGCAAAAACTACATTTTAATTTTACAAAAAAAGTAAATTTAGATAAAATGCCGCTTAATACCGATGATGCAATAAGTTATGCGATATTAAAGTCAATTATTTTACCGATTAAAGATTGTGAAAAAAGATATAATTTAAATGTATATTTCACAGGTGAGGACTCTAAATATCTGATAAAATATTTTAAAAATATAAAATATAAAAAAGATTTAGTATTTAATTCAATGAGGAAAATAATAAAAAACAGGAGAAAAGTATGCTGACAATAGCTTTACCAAAAGGTAGAATTGCTGAACAAACTTTAGAAAAATTTGAAAAAGTGTTTAATGAAGAATTTGTATTTGAAGATAGAAAACTTATTTTAGAAAAAGCTGGTTTTACATTTTTAAATGTAAGAAACCAAGATGTACCAACTTATGTTATGTATGGGTCTGCTGATTTGGGTGTAGTTGGTCTTGATGTACTTGAAGAGAAAGAATATGATTTGATGAAACTGCTTGATCTTGAAATTGGAAAGTGTAAAGTTGCAATTGGACTTAAAAAAGGTGAGCAAATTGACTGGAATGCAAGCAGCATTAAAGTGGCTACCAAACATACTACAATAGCTAAAAAGTTTTTTGAAAAAAAAGCTATGGCAGTTGAGATTGTTAAGCTTTATGGTTCAATAGAATTAGCACCGCTTGTAGGTCTTAGTGATTGTATTGTAGATATTGTAGAAACTGGTCTTACTATGAAACAAAACGGTTTAGAAGTCGGGGATACCATTATGTATTCAAGTGCCAACCTAATCGCAAATAAAAATTCATTTTATGCAAAAAAAGAGGAAATTTTAGATTTAAGAGAAAAGCTTGCAAGGACTTAACTTATATGCCCAAATTGAACAATATCTTGAAATTGATGATGAGACAGAAGCCCTACACAATACTTTTAAAGATATTATAGATGAACTGAAACCAAAAAGTTTGCTTGATATCGGCTGCGGTAAAGGTGCTTTTTTAGAGATCCTAAAATCATCAAAGATTGAAACTTTTGGCATTGACCTCAGTACTTCACAAATTGAAATTTGTCATCAAAAAGAGATTAATGCCAAATGTATAGATTTATGTAAAGTTGATGAAAAATTTGATTGTGCAACTGCTATATTTGATGTAATAAATTATATCCCAAAAAAAAATATCCGAAACTTTTTTACTTGTGCTTTTAAAACCCTAAAAAAAGATGGTTACTTTGTATTTGATGTAAATACCTTGTATGGCTTTGAAGAAGTTGCGCAAGGTTCTTTAACTATTGATATGACAGATAAATTTATTGCCATTGATGCTTTATATGAAAATAAAATACTAAAAACTGATATTACATTATTTTCATCAATTAAAGATTTATATAAAAAAGAAAGTGGAACTATAAAACAATATTATCATTCAAAAGAATTTTTAACAAAAGAGCTGGAATTTTGTGGTTTTGATGTTGAATCTGTGATAGAATTTAAACTTCATGATGTTGAAGAATTCGATAAACAAATTTTTATTTCAAAGAAGATTAGCTAAAACTTCTGATTATTTAAATATTGGTAGTGTAATTATGAATTCAGCACCTGTATATTCTTTACCATTGTATTCAAAACTTACATTTTTAGCTTTAATAGTACCTTTCATCCCATGAACAATTAATCTATATGTCATATGAAGTCCAAGTCCCGTACCTTGACTTTTGTGTTTAGTTGTAAAGTAAGGTTCAAATATTTTAGGTAATACATCATCTGGAATTCCACCTGCATTATCTTTAAATCTTATAAGCACATTATTATCAATAATTCGCTGCGTAATAAAAATATATCTGTCATCTTCACTGTTGTTTTCTACTAATGCATCTTTTGCATTATTGAAGATATTTATAAAACATTGTATCAAATGATTAGGATATCCTTTGATATTTATATGTTCTTGAAGTTCTAGAACTACATTTATATGATAATTTTTTATTGTTGCATCAACCAATTTTAAAAAACTGTCGCTATCATTTTTCAAATTAAACTTAACTGCTTTTAAATCACCTTTAATAAAGTTTGTAAAATCATCTATTGTTTTTGACAGATATTGTGCATGTTTATTTATAGCCTCACAAGATTCATTAAAAAGTTTATCAGTAAGAAGACCATACTCTTTTTGCATTTGCATACCTGTAGCAGCTGTAGATATTACACTTAAAGGCTGTCTCCACTGATGAGCAATATTTCCTACCATTTCACCCATTGCTACCATTCTTGACTGCTCTAATATAACTTGCTCTTGCCTTCTCTCTGTTGTAATATTAATTCCAGAACTTAAAACACCTATAATTTTACCATCTCTTTTTAGAATTGAATTAGACCAAGAAAAAATATTTTTTTTATCATCTTTAGATTTAAGTTCATTTTCATAACTCTCTTCCCCCAATTCTAATTCACCTGATATTATCTTAAAAAAGTATGCTTTTACATCATCTACAATATCTTCCGGCAAAACTCCAATTTCAAACCAATTTTTACCAACTATCTCATCATATTTAAATCCAAGGATATCACGCCCTGCTTTATTAATCATTGTTATGATACCATTTGTATCTAATGCAACTATCAAGATATTTATACTATTAAAATAAAATTCTTTTAGTTCACACTCTTCACCAATTTCTTTAGTTTTCTCTTTTACTTTATTTTCAAGATTATTATTTAAATATATTAATTCTTCATTTTTTTTAGCAACTATTTTATCTTTTTCTTCTGACATATACTTTTCAAGACTCATAGCCGCTACAAGCTGAGCAAATCCTGAAAGATAACTTAGTATTCTTTTTGATTTCTCTTCACTGACTACAGGTACATTTTCAAGCGCTTTCATATATTTAACTTCATCAAAATCAAACTCTTTTGCTTGTGCTTGAAAAAAAGACAAATCTGGTTTTTCGATGAAAAACTGTCCAATAAAAAGGTTTGCTACATGATGCCCTTTAATTATAATTGGTGATGCACAATTAATCAATCCATTTTTACACTGGTATATTGTAAAATCTTTTCCATTTTCCAAATTATTTGCAAGTTCAGTATCACTTTCGACACATCTTTTACATGTTGTATCATTTACCCTGTGAAAATCAGTACAAATATTTTGCCAATTTGATGCTGCTAATACATTCCCTTGCAGGTCAATTATTGTAATAGATACATCTACAAGGTCAGCAAAATCTTGAAATAATTTATTTATTTTTTCAGATAGCAATATCTCTTTTAAAACAAAATAAATTGTTTTAAATTCTTCCGTAGTGTTATTAAAAAAGTTTGTATCACCACGCATAATAGCTCTCCATATGATTAATACTTATTGTATCAAATTTAAAATAAAATATAAGTTTTTATATTTTTTGAGCTAATTGATTAGGTAAAATCTTTAAACTTTCTTCAAGTAATTTAGTATCCCCATGCTGAATAAACTCATCTTCATATTCAAAAGAAGTTACTTTTACATCCATTTGGGCATCACTTAAAAATTCTAAAATTGCACTTGCTACCCCGCCTTCTTTTTGACTGTCACTAAAAACATACCACTCTTTTTTACTAATTGCCAACTCTTTTAAAAGTTCTTTATCCAAAGGTTTGACAAATCTTAAATCTACTATCGTAATATCTTTATCGCACAGTTTGGCAGTTGCAACAGCTCGACTGACTCCCGCACCATACCCTATAAAAACTTTACTGCTTGAACCTTCTTTTAAAACTTCTGCTTTCCCCAATTCAAACTTGGTTGATTCAAAATCCAATTCATCAAATGCACCTCTTGGATATCTAATGGCACAAGGACTTGGTAATTCATATCCAAATTCAACAGCAAACTCTAAAGTTCTTGCATCTCTTGGAGCTAATAAAGTCATATTAGGGATAAATCTTAGATAACTAATATCAAAAGTTCCATGATGAGTTTCCCCATCTGCCCCAACAATCCCTGCTCTGTCAATGGCAAAAGTTACAGGTAAGTTCATCAAACAAACATCGTGAACTATTTGGTCAAAACCTCTTTGTAAAAAAGTAGAGTATATTGTTACAAAAGGGTTAAATCCCTCTTTTGCCATAGCAGCCATAGAAGTAACTGCATGTTGTTCTGCAATTGCAACATCCCAAAATCTATTTGGAAATTCCTCAATTAGTTTATCCATACCGGTACCGCTTGGCATTGCAGCAGTAACACCAACTACACTTTTCTTTTTTCGAGCAAGTGCTAATAGAGCATCACTATAAACAGCTGTTGCAGATTTTGCCCCGCCGGACTTTTTCTTAAATTCACCGGTTTCAATATCAAAAGCTCCAACACCATGCCAATGTTCATGATGCCCCTCAGCTATTTCATAACCTTTACCTTTAGTCGTTTTTGCATGAACAATTACAGGTTTTCCTAAATTCTTTGCTAATTCTAAAGTATCAATTACCTCATCAATATCGTGCCCGTCAATAGGTCCAATATAATCTATCCCCATCTCTTCAAAAAGAATACCGGGAGTAATCAGCTTCATACTCTCTTCAATCCTCTTCGCTATATAATCAGTCCCTTCGGGCATATAATTTCTAACAATATAATCAACCTTATCTCTAAATCCCTGGTAAAATTTACCTGCAAGAAGTTTACTAAGATGTTTACTAATTGCACCAATTGGTCTGGCAATTGACATCTCGTTGTCATTTAAAATTATCACAACAGGTAATTTTAAATCTCCTAATTCATTTAAAGCTTCATAAATCATACCTGAGGTCATAGAACCATCACCAATCATCACTACAGGAACTCTTTTCTCACCTTTAAGTGCGATAGCTTTAGCAGCTCCAACTGCAAGTGATATAGAAGTAGAACTATGCCCTGCAACAAAATAATCAAACTCTGATTCTTTTGGTTTGGTAAATCCACTCAATCCGCCAAACTGTCGTAAAGTTTCAAACTCTTTCCAACGACCGGTTAAAAGTTTATGAGGGTATGATTGATGTGATACATCAAAGATAAAAGGGTCATGATTGACATCAAATACTCTATGCATACCAATTGTAAGTTCAACAGCACCCAAAGTTGAACTGAAATGTCCACCATTTTTGGATACCACTTCTATTATTCTATCTCTAATATCTTGCGCTAACTCTTCTAATTCTTTTATATTTTTATTTTTTATATTCATCTATTTTAAATCCACTTCCCAGAAAAAATCTATCCATTTAGTTGCCTCTTTAACTGTAAAATCTGGGTTAATTAATGCACTCTTTTTATGAAATATTGTTGCAATTTTAAATTCACAATATAAATATTTTTTTTCTAATATTTTTTTAATCTCCATTATAGTTTCACCACTATCTACTATATCATCTACTAAAATAACTTTTTTACAATTTTCTAAATCTGGAATATTTGTTATTTTAAAACTATCAAGTTTTTTCGTATCATTATAATGTACTGAATTTATAGTAAATAAATTATTTGTATCCAGTCCTTGAGCCAATAAATGCCCAATTGTTAATCCACCGCGAGCAACTGCAACCAGTGCATCTGGATTATAGTTTTTTAATTGTGGTAATAATACCTTACAATCCTTCAAACACTCTTCATAACTATAATAAATTTTATTCATCTATAAAACTGAATCCAATATCTTAAATACTTTACTGTTTTGTTCCTGTGTTCCTATTGTAATTCTAATAGCATTAAATCCATATCCAGTCATATCTCTTACAATAACACCACGCTCTAATAAATTTTGAGCTACCTCTTTTGAAATATATCCATCTAGATATATAGTGATAAAATTAGTATAACTAGGTATATATGTAAAACCTTTAGAATCTGCATACTGTTCATATCTTTTCATTTGTTCAAAATTTTTAACAATACAATCATTTACAAACTCTTCATCTTTAAGTGCTTCAATTGCCCCGGCAAGTGTTGGTGTTGTAATATTAAAAGGCGGTCTTAACTTATAAAGATTTTTTATAATATCATTTTGTGCGATTCCATATCCAACTCTCATACCGCCTAATGCATAAGCTTTAGAAAAAGTTCCAAGATAAATCACATTTGGATATTTTACAATTACATCACTTGGACTGATTGCTTTAGCACCGTCTTTATAAGAAGCAAACTCTTGATAAGCACCGTCAAGCACCACCAAAGTATTTTCATCTACCTCATCTAAAAATTCATATACATCTTTAGCATCAAGACATTCTCCCAAAGGATTATTCGGCAGACAAAGAAAAATTATATCTGCGCCGCTATTTTTATAAATTTCTTTAAACTCATCTAAATTATGCTCATCGCTTGATGTTTTTAAAATAGTCGCGCCAGTTTGTTTACCATAAATCTCATACATGGCAAAAGTAGTTTTAGCCATAAGTATTTTTGAATTCGCATCACATTTTGCATGCACACAAAACTCAATTACCTGGTCACTTCCCGCACCTATAATTATATTTTCTTCATCTACTTTAAATTTAGCTGCTAAAGCCTCTTTTAATTCATACATACTATCGTCAGGATATACAAAAGCATTTTTTGCAACTTCTTCTAATTTTGCCACAACCTTAGGGCTGGTTCCATAAGGATTTTCATTTGATGCCAGTTTTATAATATCTTCTGGTTTTACACCATATTCTCTTATAACTAATTCAATTGGCTTTCCAGCTTCATATATTTTTACATCATCTAAAACTTTATTAAATGTCATCTGCTTCCCTTACATAACTTCCTAAAAATTTTATCTCATTTTTATACTTATTAAATATTTTGTTTACTTTTTCTTCATCTTTATGTGCATTAAATTCTATAAAGAATGTAGAAATTCCTTCTACAATATGTGATTTTATTTTTGTTAAATTAATTTTTGCTTTATCAAAATCATTTAAAAATTTTACTAATGCCCCAGCTTCATTTGATAATTGTACTAAAATAGAAGTTTTGTCATCGCCGCTTTGACCATTATTAAAATTAGATACTATTAAAAATCTTGTACGATTATTCCCTTTATCCTCAATATTTTCAAACAAAATCGGAAGATTGTACATCTTTGCACCTACATGTGAACAAATCGCAGCACTGTTTGGCTCTTTTACTGATAATTTTGCTGCTTTTGCAGTACTCTCAACCGGTATTAATTCTATCTCATCAAGTCCTAAATCTTCTAAAAATTTATGACATTGGTCAAATGCAATATCTTTTGAATATATTCGCTTAATATCTTTAACATTATCAACCGTTGATGCTAAAGTATGATGGATATCAACTATAACTTCTGCTATAATTTTTAAATTATATTTACCAAAGCAAGTGATAGTATCACTTACAATTCCATTACTGCTATTTTCAATCGGAACCACTCCAAACTTTGCCTTACCATTAGCAACTTCTCTAAAAACTCCGGTAATTGAACCAATTGACAAATATGCACTCATAGCACCAAAACGACTCTCCGCAGCTTGATGTGTAAAACTGCCTTCAGGTCCTAGATATGCAATATTTTCTGGTAATTCAAGATTTCTGGAAATGGCAAAGATTTCTAAAAACAAAGCCTCGATAGCATTTTTATTTAAACTTCCATTAGATTTTTTTGATAATACTTCAAGTCTGTCTATAATAGCCTTTTCTCGTTCAGGTCTGTAAATTGCACCACCACTTGCAGCTTTTACCTCTCCAACTTTATGAACAGTTTCCATTCTTTTATTTAAAAGCTTTAAAACCTCATCATCAATATTGTCCAAAGTATCTCTTAGTTTTTTTAACTCTATCTCTTCGTTCATTATTTTATCCTTTATAGCATAGCTGTAAAATATATTTATTGTAAATATTCTTCTTCAAGTGCAATTAAATCTTCAAAAGTTTCTCTTTTTCTTATTAGTCTGTCTTGCCCATTTTCAACTGCGATCTCTGCAACTTTACCTCTTGTATTATAATTACTTGCCATTGTAAAACCATATGCTCCTGCACTTGCAATAGATATTAGGTCATTATGCTCTGTTTTAGGTAATTCAATATTCTTAGCAAAAAAGTCACCACTTTCACATACTGGACCTACAACATTACAAAAACTTTTATCATCACTTTTATCTAATACTTTAATTTTATGATATGCATCATAAAGTGCCGGTCTAAGTAAATCATTCATAGCCCCGTCAACTATTACAAATCTTTTATCACCATTTACTTTTTCATATAAAACTTTAGTTACAAAAGTTCCGCTGTTCCCAACTATAAATCTTCCCGGTTCACATACAACAGTAATATCAAGTCCAAATAAACTATCTAAAACAGTTTGTGCATATTTGTATGTATCTATTAAAGTTTCATTATCATAAACGATACCTAATCCACCACCGACATCAAAGAATCTTAATTCAATTTTTAATGCTGATTTTAAATTTCTAACTAAATCTGCTATTATACTTACAGCTTCTTTAATTGGTTCAAGTTCAGTAAGCTGGCTGCCAATATGACAATGGATACCAACAGGGTCTAGATTTTCACTTTTTTTAGCAAATATATACATTCTTTTTGCCGTATCCAAATCTACACCAAACTTATTTTCATGAAGTCCTGTTGAGATATACGGATGTGTTTTTGGATCAACATTCGGGTTGACTCTTATACTTATTCTAGCTTCTTTGTTGAGCTCTTTTGCCATAAGTGCAACTCTTCTAAGTTCCGCTTCACTTTCAACATTTATCATCAAAATATCAAATTTCAAGGCTTGTCTTATCTCATCATCAGTTTTCCCAACACCGGAAAAAATGATTTTATATTTTGGAATACCCACTTTTAAAGCTCTTTTAACCTCGCCTATACTTACACAATCAGCACCCGCACCTTGCTTTGCTAAATGTTGTACCACACTTAAATTTGAGTTTGCTTTAACCGCATAAG
Source organism: Arcobacteraceae bacterium (assembly GCA_965242915.1). GTDB lineage: Bacteria > Campylobacterota > Campylobacteria > Campylobacterales > Arcobacteraceae > CAJXII01. Next base: position 160,636 of record CBDETN010000028.1, on the reverse strand, counting down.
ATATCAAAGATTTTCTTGCTTTAAAAGCATCTTTTAGTTCATTGTATTGTTTTGTAATATCATCAAAATCATACACATAATATGGTGTTTGATATTTATTCGCTAATTCTTTAAAATTTATTTTCATCTATTTATTACCTCATATCTAATAAGACATTATAATAGCAAAATTTCCGTAATACTCTTATTAATGGTATATTTTGATAATTTTATTGTGTAAAGATGTATACTGTAAAGGATCAACCGTAGTATTGTATAATCTTAAAGCATAATGTAAATGTGGTCCCGTTATTCTGCCTGTTTTTCCAGAAGTTCCAAGAATATCACCCTTTTTTACCACCTGACCATCTTTTACTTTAAAACTGTCCATATGGCAATAATAAGTATATGCACCTCGTCCATGATCAACATAAACAACTTTTCCAAGATAAAATCTATCCATCACCAAAGCAACTTTACCATCGTTAGCACTATAAATCAGGGTGCCTACTTTTGCTCTAAAATCTGTACCGCTATGATAGCTTTTTGTTTTGCCGTTATAGATTCTGGCATTTCCAAAATCACTTGTAATTTTACTATTCATAGGCATTGAAAATGTAGATTTTCCTATATAGTTTTTTGGATTTATATAAGAATATACATTTTTATAAACTATTGCGTACTCTTTTTTTGTTCTCTCTTTATTTTTTGAAGATAAAGTAACTTGTCCTTTAGCTACTTTTATAATCTCATTTTGTTTATATTTGCCATCAACTATTTTAATAGAAATATTTTTTTTGATAATATTTTTATTTTCTATATATCTAACTTGCACATTTTCTTTTTGTTGTTTTGCATGATAATCCACAGGTAAGAAAACTTCATATTTTTTGATGCTGCCTAATATAGTAAACATTTGATAAGTTTTATTTTTAAAGATTACATTTGGTGCTTGGATAAGCTTTTTATCACTTTGTAAAATAACAGCAAAAGTAGAACCTGGTTTTATATTTTTATGTGAAAGTGTTATATCTACCTGAGAAAATAGATTGGAAAACAAGAATAAAAGCAGTAAAATAATTTTCATAATTAATTTTAGCTCAAATGAACTTCAGTTAAAGTTCATTGTTTAATTTGTTTTTAAAGCTATATGATTTTTACATATTTTGAAAGATTTACACCTTTACTAATTTCTGCTCCATAGGTTTCACTAATTCCAGCTTGTTTCGCAATTTCTTTAAAAGAAAAATTATTTTCTATAATAATTTCTCCATACTTTATTCCAAATAAATGTATCATTGTAACTTTTTCACTTTCACCTGCATTTAAATACGGATTATGTAACGCTTTTCCTAATTCGATTTCTACGATTTGTTATCTGAATTATCCAGTGATGCTGAATAATCTAATGATTTTATATAATTTTCCATAAATTCCCAGTCTGGTTTATTGTTAATTAATGGGAGTTTGATTTTGTGTTCTAGCATTTTTTCTTTTCCCCATTTTCTACCATAATTAAATCTGAATTTTTCTTTAGAAATTATTGTATTTACAAATAAAGCAGTATATACATTGATATTTTCACACTCTAATATATTTATGTCTCCTGTTGCAAAAAAATCTTTATTTTGATAAAAAGATTCAGCAATAGAACCATTTGAAGAAACTGTTATTGTATTTGCTTTATTTTTATTATTCAAAGAATTTATTTTTTTTGATGAACCATTATTTGAATTAGTAGCACTTATTAAGCTAATACTCCCTTCAGTTTGATTTTTTGGTGTTTTCCCTTTTATTATATTAAATATATTTCCAAGTTTAAAATATTTCCAAGTTTCAACATTTAGATTGCATCCTTTATTAATTAAAGGTTTTTTCATAATATTTGGTATTTTTGTTGTATATACCCACTTAGGAATATCATTATATGATGGTATTTGTATATCTTTTAATGTTTTATTTGCTTGTCTACCCCAATTAAATCTGTATTGATTTTCTAAAATACTATAACAATAAAAAAACTTTTCCATTTTAGTTAATTCAAACTTTGGAGTTAAAATTGCTACATGGTATGATGTATAAAAATCTCTCTCTTGTATAAATGTAGATAAAACACCATTACCGCTTAAAGCACAAGTTAGTTCACCAGCTTTACCACTTCGTATAGAAGATATTTTTTTAACATAAGCACTTATGCCATTATCTCCTGATTTTCTTGATACATAAGCTATACCTTCTTTTTCAGTTGATATAGTTAACTTATTTAAATCAAGGGAATGACCACCTCTAATATCAAATATTTCATTTAAACTAATTAGTTTCATCTGTTACTCTAAAAGCTACATAGTTATTTATGATTTTTTGAAAATCATTTTGGTTTAATGTAGAATAATCCGTTTGCATATAACTTTCAGCACACCATTCATCACTTGCTTTTACTTTTTTTGTAACACTAAAACCTGCTTTTTCTTTATTGTTTTCATAGAGATTTAACCATTGTTCTTTTATTTCATTCCACTTGTTATCATAATCAAATCGACCTTTTGTTTTTCGTTTATAAAATCCATCATCCTTAAAATAACCAAAAAATGTTTCTTTTCTTTTAGAATGTGGAATATGTGCTTGAGTCACAATAATACAAGATATTACACCTACTTTTGAATTATTGAAAAGTTCATTAGGCATAGAAAAAACTGCTTTTAAAGTATGTTTTGATAATAATTCTTCTTTTAATCTCAATTTTTCTCCTGTTTGAGCTAATATACAACTCATAGGAATAATTGCAACACAAAGTCCATGTTTTTCTAAACAATTTAGATTATTTAATATAAATTCAAACTCTTCTATATCATCCTTATTTGATTTATAAGGAGGATTTAAAAAACCTACTGTAGGCTTTTTACTTTTTGATAATTCAATAATATCTTTATCAAAACAACTTCCACTAAAAATATTACTTTTACCATCTCCATGTAAAAACATATTTGATACTGCAAGAGGATACATCTCTGGTTGATATTCTACTCCATATAATTGTGACTTTTTGATACTTTCCTCTTGTTTTAAATCGCCATTACATTTATTAATCATTTTTTTCATAGACGAAACTAAAAATCCACCTGTACCTGTACAATTATCAAATACTATATCTGTTGACTTTACATCAACTATATCTGTAAAGAAATCAGTTATATGTGGTGGTGTTAAAACTATTCCTAATCCTTTATCTGCATTAGAATATCTTAAAAATTCTATATAAAATTGTCCTAAAACATCATAATATTTATATGTTCGTACATAACCATTTATATTTTCATCTATATCATCAATAAGTTCTTTTAAACTTTTTAAATCTTTTGTTTTTTTAGGTTGTATTAGACTTGGATGTGTTTTAATAAAATTATAATTTTCCATAAGTCTTTTTATTTTGTCGCCTTGTAAATCCTCATTATTCAACTGTTCTTCAATTGTGTTTGTTAATGTGTTGGCTAATATTTTACTGCTTGATATTCCAGCATAATCTCTATAGAAATCTTTATTATCAAGTGCAATTAATACCCCACTTACTAATAAACTTCTTTTGTCTTCTTTTATTTTTAATTTGTGTAATTGATTATTTAATGTTTGAGAATATTCAAGTAATTTTTCATTTTTTTCATTTTTTTTAGCAGTATCTTGTCTTAGTCCTGATAAAATATCATCTATACTAATTAATCTATTTCCAAAAATTCTTTCTTGTTTTTTTTCTTCTGCTCTTTGGACAAAATACGAAACTTTTATATTTTCTTTTTTTGTGCCACTAACTGCTAAAGATAGTACATCATATTCTTTTGATAAAAATGATGAATATAATAAAACACCATCTACTGCATATTCATTATATTTATCTTGATTTTTACTTTCATGTTTTAATACATCAGCTTTACATTCAACTACTATAAGTAATTTTTTTTCATCATCTACCGTTATAATAAATTCAGGCATACCTCTTCCATTACCACTTTTTGAAGCATTTTTTAAAAGCTTATTTATTTTAGGTATTTGTGATGTTTGTTCTTCTAATTCTATTGTAGAAAATAATTTATCTTTTTTAAAGTGTTCTCTTACAATATCTTCTGTTAATCTCTCATTTAATTTTGCTTTTGCCAAGTAACAATCCTTCTTCTTTAAGTATAAAACATTAACATAAAAAATTTAATTTTTATAAAAATATGTCAATTTGCAATGTTTTTTAAATAATATATATATTTTAAATGTAAATTTAATTTACAATATTCATTTTATCTAAAATTTACTATTATTTTTATAATTTGATATTTTTATGAATATTTGCTTTTTCAGATAACGTCTAAATTGAAGGACGGGCGATTTAATGGCTTGACTATTTGCTCTTTTAATATCTTTAAGCGACACTTAAAAGCTCGAAAAATCGCGACTGTAGCCTCGTTCTTGTATCATGCCAAACCACCCAAGAAGTAGTATAATAAAAACTACAAGAGTAAGGTTAGGTATATTGTACATCCTTGTTGAAACCGTTATTGTACATTGTACAAAAATGAGTCTGGGAAGAAGATAAATAACTAAACTAAAAAACTTGAGTGGAAACAGAGTCGGTAGAAAATATCAGACTGCATTTACAAGAAAAAGTAGGTTTAGTGTATATATCACATAGGCGAAAGCCTATGCTACCGAACTCTTCACTTAATGGAGGTTCTCGTGGATAATTATATCGGAATTGATGTTGCGAAGTCAACATTGCAAATTTATATACCATTGAATAAAATGGATTTAGAGTTAGAAAATAGTCCTGATGGATTAAAAAAGTTATATAGTAAATTAAAAAAACTATATGGAAAAATAAAAAAAGATATTGATGAAATAATATTTGTATATGAATCAACAGGTAGTTATTCTACTATGCTAGAAAGCTATTGTGAAAAACAAAAAATCAAATGTTTTAAAGTTGGAGCATATCAAAGTTCATCATTTGCTAAAACTATTAAAAATAGAAGTAAAACAGATAAAGTAGATGCTAGAATGTTATCTCGTATGTATATATTAGCTGAACCTAATGATATTAAAGTACCTTTTAGAGATACTAAAGCCCATCAAATAAGATCTTTGATGAAATACTATCAATCATTAGTAAAAGAAGAAAATAGACTATCTAACTATCTTGAAGCAGCAACATATAACCTTGAAGATAATTATGTATTAAATAAGGTACAAAGAAAAATTAAGAATTTAAAAAAAGAACAAGATACTCTAATATCTAAAATATTACAAATCATTAAAGATGATAAATCACTAAAAAAATCATATGATAATATAGTTTCAATTAATGGTGTTGGTGAAAAGAGTGGTATTATTCTATTATATCTATTTCTAAGATACCCAAAAGCATCAAGACAACATATCACAGCTTTAAGTGGATTAGATCCAATTAAAAAAGAATCAGGAACATCCGTAAATCATAAAGCTAAAATATCTAAACAAGGATTATCCTTAATAAGAGGAATATTATTTATGCCAACTATGTCAGCTATTATCTATAATGATGAAATGAAATATTTTTATGATAAATTATTAAGTAGAGGTAAATGTAAAAGCTTATCACAAATAGCAGTAATGAGAAAAATAATTTTATTAGCTCACTCTTTATATAAAAATAATGAGAGATATAATCAAGAAAAATATCTTGAATATATAGAAAAAAAAGAGGTGGATGTTATGTCTTAATTTTCTATATTTTTAATGAGTTTTAAAGGTGGAAACTTCTTCCAATGATTTGTTATCCTAGTTTATGCTAATACTCTAAAAAATTGTCCATTTCAGCTTTTGATATAAATCCATTTCTAAATCCAATACTTTCTAAAAAGACAACTATTGCAGTTTTTAATAATGATTTATTATTTTTTAATGTTTCTAAAATTAACTCATCGTTGAAGTTTGATTCAACTGTTAATTCTGTTTCACTAAAATTTCTTCTAATTTGATTTGCTCCAGTATGTGTATAATCACACATCATTTTATAAGCATTTTGCTTGATTTCTGAATAAAGTTCAATACCAATGAAGTCATCTATTTCATCTGTCATTTCTTGCATAGTAGGAAAATGATTATCCCAACTATTTGCATTATAAATAGTTGTAATTTTTGCATCATTCATAATATAATACATATATCTTAGTTTGACAATATTTTCAAAAAATACTCTCATAAGTGCAAATGCAGAATTATATAATTTTTTATCTATTAAAATATTTATTGATACAAAGTGACTTATTGCATTCCTTGAAAATCCAGCTAATAACATATCTCTTTCATTGTCACTCATAATTTCAATTTTGACCATTAGTTTTTGAATTTTATGAACTAACTCAATATCACTTAATATATGATTTCCGATTTCTTCTTTAATACTCATATTTAATCCTACTATTGATTTTTTCTTTGGATAACGACTAAATTGAAAAACAAGTGGGCGAAACGACTTGAAAATTCAATCTTTAAAGTTTATCTAATCGACACTTAAAGGCTAGGTTTTTCGGCAGTTTACACTTGTTTTTCTTCCAATATTTTGTTATATGTGGATGATATGTGAGTTTGATTTTATAGAGGAGTTTAGTCTCCCCTATATTTTGTTAAATTTCAATATTTAAGTAAAATCTAGAATTTGTAATTTATACCAATGTACATTGCTGTAGCATCATCTGCTTCTAATGTTGCATTGATATTATATGCTTTACCATTATATGTACCTGCTTCATTTACAGAAAAACTTGCATTAGATTTTGTATATCTTAATCCAGCTTCAAATTGAAAGTTTTTCTTTAAATCTTTCAATACACCTGCTTGAATACCATATTCTGTACCTGTTGTATTCCATCCATAAATTTCAAATTTACCTTTACCAATATGAACACCTGCAAATGGAGTAAATCCATTAGTTTCTGTAAAAAGTCTATCATAATTTAAAGTTGTTGAAGTATATGTTACTTCACCTTCATCATATAATTTTCCAGTTTGAATAGAATATCTATTATTGTTATTGATAATACCAGCTTTGATATTTATATTCGTATCTCTATCAGAATCAGATGCAGAACCAGAAATATCATTACCGTCATATGTTGCTGTACCAGATAGTGTTGCTCCACTTTTTATAGTTCCTAAATTAGCACCTATAAAATACTCACTTTGTGCTACTGCACTTGTCCCTGCAAGTAATAAACTTGCTACGATTAAAGATTTTTTCATCATCTTTTTATCCTCCTATAATTTAGATTATAACCATATGGTTATAACATTAGATGAATTTTATCTATATAATTCTAAAACTTAACTTATAGGTTATAAAAATGGAAATTTACACTGAAATAATGAATGATGAAATAGAAGAACAATATAAACTTATATCAAAGAATATAAAAAAATTGAGATTAGATAAAAAGATTACGCAAGAAAGTATGGCATTATCTATGGGATTTACAACTGCTACATTTTATACAAATGCAGAAAACAATAGACAAGGAAAGCATTTTAATTTAGAGCATATTATAAAAATATCTAAAATCATGAATATTCCCATTGGGAATATTTTTGATTAAATAATTTAGAATTATATTGATTTCCGAATAGTATTACAATTTTTTGGAAAAACAAAACCTTTTGTAGTCATTATTGGTATATTTCCTGGCATACCTAAATAATCCCTTTTTGGAATATTATATTCTTCTGTATAAGTTAATTCAAGATTTATAATTATTTGTTTATTTTTTAATTCATTTATGTTTCGACATTTATCTGCAATAATATTAGAAATATTATAAACATATTTGAATATATCAATACCCAACTCGTATTTATTTTCATCTATTAAAATTTCTTCAAAACTACATAATTGTTCTACATTATTAATAATATCAATTTCAATAAATTCAGTTATTAATTCTATTTGTTTATCTAAATATTTTTTATTACTCTTATCAATAAAGTTTTTTAAACTTTTTGCAAAATCTTTTAATGGTATTATCAGGTGTCTATTATATTCAAATATACCCCATCCTTCCAATTCAACAAACATACTATAGTCTTCTATATCATTTATATGATGAAAATAATTTCTAATTATTCTTAAAATAATAAATTCTGGAATATTCTTAATATTGCATTGATATTTATCTTTAAGCTTATCTCCAAGTGAATGTAAATTTTCAAGATATGTCATTAAAGTATTCAAATCTTTTTTTTCATTATTTTCAATTTTTAATAATATACTTTCACTTTCAAAATATCTATCTACAAATCTATTACTGCTATTATCCATATTTTACTCCATATAACGGCTAAGTTGAGAAACAAGGGGATAATACGACTTGAAACTCTAATCTTTAAAGTTTATCTAATCGAAGCTTTAAAGCTTGGAATTTCCGACTGTACCCTTGTTTCTCTCTCCAAGGAGACTGTGAAAGAACTCAATCTCAATTTATATAAAATATTCTACACTAAATTAACTAAAAACAACCATCTTAAAACTTTCAAAATGGTATAATATATACTATATAAAGGCTGATATATGGGTATATATAAAACAGGATTAGATAGAAACCAACAACTAATATTTCCACCATCACTAGATGAGTTAGTAGATGAAAATAATATGGTTCGTGCAGTAGATTCTTATATAGAAATATTAAATATATCTGATTTAACGATAAAAACCAAAAAAAGTTTAATAACTGATGGTCAACCAGCATTCCATCCCAAACTACTATTAAAAATATATATCTACGGATACCTAAATAAAATAAGAAGTAGCAGAAAGTTAGAAACTGAGATAAAAAGAAATATAGAACTTATGTGGCTAACACAAGGGTTAATACCAAGTTATAAAACTATTGCAAATTTTAGAAAAGATAATCCAAAGGCACTGCAAACAATATTCAAAGAGTTTTCAATCTTAATGAAAGATTTAAAACTTATTACTGGTGAGTTAGTTGGTGTAGATGGAGCATTTCTAAGAGCTAATGCTTCTAAAAATACTGTGATTATGAAAAAGACTGTAAAAAGAGATTTAGCTAAAATTGATAAAGAGATAAAAAGTTATATGGAGCTTTTGGATACTCTTGATAAGGAAGATATAGATGATTCTAAATTAAATATATCTTCTGATGATATTATTAAATTAAAAGATAAAAAAGAGCAACTTCATAAAGATTTAGATTTGCTTGATAGTTTAGGCAAAGAGCAACATAATAAAACAGATAAAGATGCAAATGTAATGAGCAAACCTGCACATAATCTTATGGCTTATAATTCACAGATAAGTGTAGATGATAAATATAAATTTATAGTTGCAACAGATATATCAACAAATGGTCATGATTTAGATCAACTTCATAATATGGCTGTTAAATCCAAAGAGATTATAAACAATCCTGATATGATAGTTACTGCTGATAAAGGTTATTATTCAAGTGTAGAGATTAAAAAATGTGTTGATGATGGTATAGAAACAATAGTACCTTTAAGAAATACAGCAACTAAAAAAGAAAATTAAAGATTCAAAGTTCTCAAAGAACCAATTTTTATATAATAAGCAAGATGATTGCTACATCTGCCCGAATAATCAAATCTTAGCAAACAGCAAAACTCAATATAAAAGAAATAATAGAATGTTAGATGTATATAGATTATCTAGTGTTATTTGTAAAGCTTGTCCGTTGAAAAAAAACTGCTTATCTGATAAAACTTTTTATAAACAAATGTACAGATGGGAGCATGAAACAATCATTGATGATTATACTTTTAAAATGAATACTAAAAAAGCCAAAGAAATAGTTAGAAAAAGAGGTTCGATAGTTGAACATCCATTTGGAACTATAAAAAGAACTTTAGGTTGGGATCATTTTTTAGTTCGTGGTAAGAAAAAGGTACTTGGAGAAAATGCTCTTATTATGTTTACATATAATTTTAAAAGACTTTTAAACCTCATAGGGATAACTCTATTTAAAAAGTTGTGTTTAGCTATTAAAAACAAAGATTTAACACAGATAAGGGAAGATATAGCAAAATATATCTTGGTGCTTGGGCTTTATTTGGCTTATTTCTTTATAAATATTTTTTATTTTCAGATTTTGAGTAAAAAATTAAAATATTTGAAGATTTAGCTTGAATTTTAGCTGTGAAAATAGTTTATTTGGGGCTAAATTCACAGTCTGTAGGTTTTGTTATCCATATCAGCTAATTGGTACATAAATCTCTGTTTTTAAGTTTTCTGGTTTTGTTCTTCTTGGGTCTCGATTTAGATATTTTTCAAACATTGGTTTATCTTCTATTTTAATACCACTTTCAACTATCCAATCTCCAATCATATCGTAAGTTGATTTTAGATTTTCATATGCTCCTTTATGGATAAACATAGCATATTCCCCACCATCAATTATTTTATTTGATATTTCACCTTCTGGTTGAACTGTTTTGTCATCCCAACTGATACAAGCATCAAATCTTAATTTTTCTGTATCTGTAACATTTGGGTCATCGTGTCCTATTCCAAACATCATTGCATCTTTTCCCATAAGATTCTTTTTGTATTTTATCTTATTTTTATAGGCGAAGCCCATTAATACTTCCCAAGCTTCTCCTGCTGATTCATTATAATCTCCCTCTTTTCTAACATATAAAACTTCAACTGGTTTTAATTCTACAATTTTTGGCTCTTGCATTTCGCTTCCTTTTTTAGTTTTTGCATTTTGGCTAAACTCTTTTGGAGTAACTCCAAAATGCTTTTTAAAAGCTTTTGAAAAAAAGGCATTTGTTTCATATCCACTTGTTAATGCAATTTGGGTAATTTTTTGATTTGTTTTAAATTTTAAGGTTGTACTTTGTAATATTACTCTTCTAATATAATCACTTAAATTTTCATTAACAATAGATTTGAAAATTCTATGAAAATGATATTTTGAAAAACTTGCAACTTTTGATAACTCTTCAAGAGTTAAATCTGTATTGTAGTTTTGTTCAATATATAAAATGACTTTACATACCCTTTGAATGTAATCATCTTTTGTTGTTATTTTCATTTTGGCTCTTTTCAATTCTTTTATATCTAATTGTATAGTGATTTTAAAATTAAAACTACTCCGAGATTGCTATTTTATTTCTTTGGATAACGCCTAAAGTGAGCTACAAGGTGGTATAACTTCGTGAATATTCGGTCTTTAATGTATCTAACTTGACATAATAAAAGCTTAATATTTTCGCAGTTTAACCTTGTTAGTCTCCTCTGATTTGTTGTATCTGTCTTACTATGACGGTTTATTTCTATTAAATATCTTCATTATTTCAATTGTATTTTTATCTAAATTTACTTGATAAATAATAGTATATTTTTTATATGTCATATCTCTTACATCTTTATCATCAAAATAATTTGATGGTGGATACATATATGGATTATCTATAATATTTTTGATATTTTCTTTTAATTCTTTTTTGAATTTGATACTAGCTGACGGCTTATCATTTGCTATATATTGAAGTATATTTTTTAATACTTTTGAAAAATCTGGATTATTTATTATTCTCATTTTTGTAGAGTTTCTACAAAATTATCTATATCACTCCAGAAGTCGTCATTTTCTATCATTTTAATTTTACCGTTATCAATATCATCTTTGATTTGATGTAATTCTTTTTGTCTTTCATAAAAGTATGGGTCAAGTTCTAAATTTTTATCTTTTGAAATAGTGATATCTTCACTATGATTATTAACATAACTCATAAAGTTTTGTACATAGTTATCTTTAATTTGCACTGCCATTGTTTGCATAATGAACTCCAATAATTTATTTATATATTATTGTATCAAAATCTAAGTGTGATTCCCTTAAATTACACTTGTTCAGTAATTATTTTTTAATCTTTCTATATGACTATCCAATACATCAATTGATGATCTGTCAACCCTATATCATACTAAGAACTATAAATTCTAAGCAACCATTTCATTTTGTAACATTAACTGCAAAAATCACTCCCAAAAAGACACCATATCACTTTCTAAAAAGACACCCTAGCGGTTAACAAAAAGACACCGTATCACTTTTTATCTGGACACTTTTAATAAAAAAGTGATAGGAAAGTTTAAATTAAGTTTATTTGCTGGATTAAAACTAATTTAAGTTTGAGATATTCTCCATATTAAACTACACTTCTAAAAATATTAGGAGTGTATCAATGAGGAGAGTTTTAATGAAACAGATTAAAAAGATACTAAAATTAAAGTATCAAATGGATTTCTCATATAGGAGAATAGCAAAGAGTCTTGGTGTATCTAGATCTGCTGCAGCTGAATATTGTAGAAGATTTGAGATATTACCAGATAAACTGGAAGATTTTTTATTGCATGATGAAGATATTATGTATAAAATGCTTTTCCCTGAACAAACTATATTACACAGGCAATCTTTAAGACCTAAACCTGATGTTGAATATATTGATAAAGAAATTCGTAAAAAAGGTGTTACATATCTATTGTTATGGCAAGAGTATAAAGAGCAGAATCCTGATGGTTATGGATACACTCAATTTAAAACTTATTATCATAAATATAAAAAGAAATTAAACCCATCAATGAGACAAATACACTTAAATGGTGAAAAATTATTTGTAGATTATAGTGGTGTTACTGTTCCTATTTATAATAGTAAAACAGGAGTTATTTCAAAAGCTCAAATATTTGTAGCAGTATTAGGAGCATCAGGTTATACATATGTAGATGCAACACCTAGTCAAAAGCAAGAATACTTTATAAAGTCGCACACAAAAGCTTTTAACTTCTTTGGAGGAGTACCTAAAATATTAGTACCAGATAACCTAAAAAGTGCAGTTATTTCAAATAATAAAGATGGGATTGTTTTAAATGAAAGTTATAAAGCAATGGCAAATCATTATGGGTGTGTAATTGAACCAGCAAGACCATATAAACCAAAAGATAAAGCAAAAGCAGAACAAGGAGTTCAAGCAATTCAAAGATGGATATTAGCCGTTCTTCGGCATAGAAAATTCTTTGATGTTGAAGAACTTAATGATGCTATATCTCCATTGCTTGATATATACAATGCAAAAGTGATGAAACGATTAAATAGATACTCAACATCTACAGTTGAGATTTATCATAAATCAAAGCTAATTGCCACACATCCAAGATATTATGATAGTGAATATTCAACTATTAAAGAGCACCAACCTGAAAATCATCAATATCAAGATGCGAAGTTTAATCCTGGAAGATATTTAAACTGGGCAAAAAGTATAGGGGTTCAAACTGTAGAGTTTACAAAGATGAAATTAGAACAAGAGCAATTTCCATCATATGCATACAGAAAACTAAATGCCATTCTTTCATTGGCAAAACAATATGAAAAATATGAAGTTGATTTAGCTTTAGGATATGCAATGAGTATTAATGCCACTACAGTTGCATCTATAAAATCAATATTATCAAAAAAGCTTTATTATAAAAAGCCTGCTAATAATATTATAAATATAGCACAAAATAACCACAGTAATATTCGTGGTAATACAGAATATAAATAAAAAGGATAGAAAAAAATGAACCAAGAAACAGTAACAAATAAAATGAGTGAATTAAAATTAGAAGGCTTTAAAACAGCATACTTACGACAAATTGAAGATAGAAATTATGATAAATTATCATTTAATGAGAAACTCTACAACCTACTTGAAGCCCAAGAGATACATCAGCACAACAGAAGGATTAAACTTAATTTTAATATATCAAAAATAAAAGATAAGCAAGCAACTTTAGAAGATTTAGTTTATAAGCAAACAAGAGGTTTAAATAAAGAACAAATTTTAGGATTAGCAAATATGGACTTTATAAGAAATTATCAAAATATTATCATTACAGGTAAAACAGGAACTGGTAAATCTTATCTCGCACAAGCACTAGCTAATCGTTCTATCATGGATGGATTTAAAGCTTATTATATTAGAGTTCCTACAATACTTGAAGATATATCAATCGCAAGAGCAGATGGAACATATACAAATTTCTTACGAAAACTTAGCAAATATAGTATTCTTATTTTAGATGACTTTGGAATAAATCCATTATCAGCTGATGATGCTACAAATTTATTAGAAATTATAGAAAGTAGAGTTGACTTATCATCAATAATTCTCACCTCTCAACTTCCTGTATCACAGTGGTATGATTATTTAAATAATGATACTGTTGCTGATGCAATATTAGATAGGATTGTACATTCTTCACATAGAGTTGAACTAAAAGGTACATCAATGAGAAAAATTATGTCAAAAATAAATTAACACTTGGACACTTTATGCTAAAATGTTGTTAGAGAATATTTCAAATTTGTAAGTGTCCAAGTGTTTGTGATACGGTGTCTTTGTTGAGTGATATTTGTAGACAAGCACCACCAAATTCATTTTTTCCAAAATCTGTTTTACTTTGAATAGTACCTTTTGGTAATATATTTAATACACTAGCATTTGATAAAATTTGATTTGTATCTTTTGATATGTCAGAAACTACCCAATGCCACCATCCACTACCTGTTGGTGCATCTGGGTCATAAATAGTTATAGCAAAGCTTTTTGTCCCATTTGGTACATTATTCCATTCAAGTTGTGGTGAAATATTTTTTCCAGTACATCCAAATCCATTAAAAACTTGATTCATAGATATTTGTCCTATCATATCTCCACTCTTTAATGTTAAACCTTTTGCAAACAAAGTATTGCTAAATAAAACAATACAACTTAATACGATTACATTCTTTAATGTAAATTTCATATTTTCTCCTTTTTGTTAAGTTATTAACATATTACAAAAAATAAAAAATAAAAAGTACAAGAAAAGTTATATTTTATATCGGAATTCTTTAGGAGTTTGATTATATTGTTTTTTAAATTGAGAAATAAACCATGAAACTGTTGAATATCCACATTCTGTGGATATATCAGTTATTGTTTTATTTGTATTTTTTAACATTAACGTTGCTTTTTCTAGTCTTTTTGTATAAATCCAAATTTTTGGAGTAAGATTATATTCTTTTTTAATATAACGTCTTAGTTGATTTTGTGTTAATCTTGTTATACTACACATATCATTAAGTGTTTGAATTAAATCTATATTTGACTCTAAAATAAATTTTATTCTATCTTGACTTGTTGATGTTATAGATTGTATAAATGATGAAAATAAGCTTTTATTTATTCTTAGAGAATGTAAAATTATTTCTTCAATTTTAAGTTTTAAAAGATTATTATCTAATTTTTTAATTATATATTCTTGAAATAAAGATATATTGCTTTTCAATAATATATCTTGTGAATAATCTAATTTTATAATGTTTTTTTAATTTGTTGAATTAATTTTTATTTTATATTTTTGTATTAAATCAAAAATGAATTTATCATCAAAATAAATAATAAGTGATTTATAGTTTAAATCTGTAGTTATTCTTTCACTCATAAAATAATTATTTTGAGTTAAAAAACAAATTTCATTTGAATTTACATTAATATCTGTATCTTTTAAATGTATTACTTTAGAGCCATCTAATAATATAATCATACAATGCATTGTTGTTCTAACTGAAATAAAATCACTTTTTTGTTTAGTGATATAATTTAAACAAAATAGATTATCAATTTTAATAAGATTACTATTATTGTTTTCTATAAAAAAGTTTGGAACTATGTATGTCAATTTAATTTTATCCTTATATATAACGGCTGAGTTGAAAAACAAGTGGGCGAAACGACTTGAAAATTAAATTTTTAAAGTTTATCTAATCGACACTTAAAAGCTTGGTTCTTCGGCAGTTTACACTTGTTTTTGTATCATGCCAAACCACCCAAGAAGTAGTATAATAAAAACTACAAGAGTAAGGTTAGGTATATTGTACATCCTTGTTGAAACCGTTATTGTACATTGTACAAAAATGAGTCTGGGAAGAAGATAAATAACTAAACTAAAAAACTTGAGTGGAAACAGAGTCGGTAGAAAATATCAGACTGCATTTACAAGAAAAAGTAGGTTTAGTGTATATATCACATAGGCGAAAGCCTATGCTACCGAACTCTTCACTTAATGGAGGTTCTCGTGGATAATTATATCGGAATTGATGTTGCGAAGTCAACATTGCAAATTTATATACCATTGAATAAAATGGATTTAGAGTTAGAAAATAGTCCTGATGGATTAAAAAAGTTATATAGTAAATTAAAAAAACTATATGGAAAAATAAAAAAAGATATTGATGAAATAATATTTGTATATGAATCAACAGGTAGTTATTCTACTATGCTAGAAAGCTATTGTGAAAAACAAAAAATCAAATGTTTTAAAGTTGGAGCATATCAAAGTTCATCATTTGCTAAAACTATTAAAAATAGAAGTAAAACAGATAAAGTAGATGCTAGAATGTTATCTCGTATGTATATATTAGCTGAACCTAATGATATTAAAGTACCTTTTAGAGATACTAAAGCCCATCAAATAAGATCTTTGATGAAATACTATCAATCATTAGTAAAAGAAGAAAATAGACTATCTAACTATCTTGAAGCAGCAACATATAACCTTGAAGATAATTATGTATTAAATAAGGTACAAAGAAAAATTAAGAATTTAAAAAAAGAACAAGATACTCTAATATCTAAAATATTAAAAATTATAAAAGATGATAAATCATTAAAAAAATCATATGATAATATAGTTTCAATAGATGGTGTTGGTGAAAAAAGTGGTATTATTCTATTATATCTTTTTCTAAGATACCCAAATGCATCAAGACAACATATTACAGCTTTAACTGGACTAGATCCAATTAAAAAAGAATCAGGAACATCAGTAAATCATAAAGCTAAAATATCTAAACAAGGTTTACCATTAGTAAGAGGAATACTATTTATGCCAACTATGTCAGCAATTATCTATAATGATGAGATGAAATACTTTTATGATAAATTACTAAGTAGAGGCAAATGTAAAAGCTTAGCACAAATAGCAGTAATGAGAAAAATAATTTTATTGGCGCATTCACTTTATAAAAATAATGAGATATATAATCCTCTTAAATATCTTGAATATATAGAAAAAGAAGAGGTGGAAATTGTGGCTTAATTTTCTATATTTTTAAGGGATTTTAAAGGTGGAAACTTCTTCCTCAACTAAACTTTGTAAAGTTATTATTTCTTTCATTATAAGTACCACCGATAAATTTAAGATTATTTATTTTACTACTATATAGGTTAAATTTTAATTAATTGAATATTAAGTAATACATTTGTATAATCACAACCCAAAAACTAAACTATTGAAGGGCAACATCTAGACTTGACCTTTCTTTAATAATAAAAAAGATAAAGGAATCAAAGATGAAAAAAGATATACATCCAGATTATAAAGCTTGTACAGTTACATGTGCTTGTGGTAACTCATTTGAAACAAAATCAAATGTCGAGACTATGAAGCTAGATATTTGTAATGCTTGTCATCCATTCTTCACAGGTGAACAAAAAATTGTTGATGCTGCTGGTAGAATAGAGAAATTCAAAGCTAAATACGGTATGCAAAAGTAAGCATTTTATCATGCTTACATTCGTTCCGACTCCAATAGGAAATTTAGGCGACTTATCTTTAAGAAGTCTGGAAGTTTTAAAGGAAGCGGAACTTATCTTGTGTGAAGACACAAGAGTTACAAAAAGACTTATCCAACTTATCTCTCAAAAACTCCATATTCAAATTGATATTAACAATAAAGAATTTAAAAGTGTTCATTCTCATAATGAAAAAGCATTTTTAACTGATGAAAATAAAGAATTCTTATTATCAAAAAATGTAGCATATGTAAGTGATGCAGGTATGCCTTGCATTAGTGATCCAGGCGCTGTTTTAGTAAACTTTTGTATTGAAAATGATATAAAATATGATGTACTTCCTGGGGCAAACGCAATTTTAACTGCGTATACAATGAGTGGATTTGAGAAAAAAGAATTTACTTTCTTTGGATTTTTACCGCATAAAGGTAAAAATAGACAAAATCAGCTTCAAAGCATTTGTGAGAGTCAATTTATAACCATACTTTACGAATCACCTCATCGACTTTTAAAACTTCTTGCACAAATCGAAGAGATTGATGCGGCAAGAGAGATCTTTGTAGTTAAAGAACTTACAAAAATGTATCAACAAAGTTTTAAAGGAACTGCTGCAGATATATATAATCAACTTAAAAAAACAACTATAAAAGGGGAATGGGTCGTTATTATTAACAGTACAGTTTCACAAAAAGGTGAACAAATTACCCTTAAAGATATTCAAGAATTAGAGCTTCCTCCAAAACAAAAAGCAAAACTTATCTCAAAACTAACCGGACAATCTATAAAAGATATCTATAACACATTAACCGCCTAAACACTTTATAACTTATATTTAGATAAAATCGCGATATGATAGTATATGGTAAACAAATAGTATTTCATATTTTAGATACACACCCTGAAATTATTAATGAAATATTTTTAACAAAAGAGATAGATAAGCAGCTTTTTAACAAGTTCACGAAACTTGATAGAAAAATAGTACGACCTGATAATATGAAAGCGCAAGCACTTGCACGCGGTGGGAACCATCAAGGTTTTTTACTTGATATTGAAGAATTTGAATATTCAACATTAAATGATATTAAGAAAAAAGACTTTATTTTAGTTTTGGATGGACTTACAGATATTGGAAATATTGGTGCGATTGTGCGAACTGCTTATGCTTTAGGTGTTGGTGCGATTATAGTTTGTGGATTAAAGAACTTAAATACAGCGGCAATTGTAAGAACCAGCAGCGGTGCTATGCTTGATATGCCTGTAGCTTTAATTCATAATAATGCAGATGTAATGAATGAACTTAAACAAATAGGTTTTACTTTAGTAGGGGCAAGTATGGATGGGATTGAAGTTGGTAAATTTCAAAAAGATGATTATAAGAATATTGCTTTATTTTTAGGTAGTGAAGGAAAAGGCCTATCAAATAAAACAATAAAAAAACTTGACCAAAAAGTTTCAATTGCTATGAGTAATGATTTTGATAGTTTAAATGTATCAGTTGCTGCTGGTATTTTGATTCATTCATTAAAGAAGTAATACAGATGAAGAAAATTCTTTTTTTAATTTTTATTCTTATTAGTACATTAAGTGCTAATAAATTATTAAACAAAATAGAAAACTTGATGGGGAAAGAGCAATTTAATCTTCATAATAATCTAATACATATTTTATTTAGAACTCAAGAAAAAAATTTTATCACAGGTGATCAGTTAAACTACAAATTACTTTTAGAAACATTAAAAGAAAATGGTCTTCTGCATTTAAAGTTTAAAAAACCAAAACAGATAAATATAGAATTTATAACGAATAATGATCCGATTAAATCATTAAAAATACTTAATGATACACTTCGCGGTATGGGCTATTCTTATTATTTTACAAAATCAAATATATTTAATAAAAAGATAAATACAATGAGATGGACAATTGTATTTAACGCCGAATATGCACTTGATCCTTTAATTTTAACTGAAGAGCTAAAATTAAAATCTTGCCATATTTTAGATATTGAAAAAGTTACTGATTCATTTTGGAGATATAACATTGATGTTAATTTCGCCAATATAACAGATGCTGTCAAAGTAGATAATAATGAAAAAGTGATTTTAGAGAAGCCTTTAAAACCATATTTTATTAAAGTGACTGATGCAACTTCTTTGCAAGTTATCAGTAGAAATTTAAATCATTGGTTTCCATATATTGCATTTTACGATAATCATCTAAATGTACTGAAAGTTATAAAAAAAGATAGAGTTTACAAAGGTTACAAGACAAAGGTTCCACGTGAAACAAAGTATATTAAAATAACAGATTTATATACTTTAATAAATATTAAAAG
The DNA here is from genome assembly GCA_965242915.1 of Arcobacteraceae bacterium. Classification (GTDB taxonomy): domain Bacteria; phylum Campylobacterota; class Campylobacteria; order Campylobacterales; family Arcobacteraceae; genus CAJXII01. The sequence goes on along the minus strand of CBDETN010000028.1, from coordinate 140,658 downwards.
AGGACTTAGCATAATAGTTAGGTAAAAAAGGGAAAAAATGTTTGATGAAATAAAATTTAATAGAGTAGATAATCTACCAAAATATGTTTTTGCAGAAATTAATGATATTAAAGTAAAATTAAAAAAAGAGGGTCGGGAAGTTATTGACTTTTCAATGGGAAATCCAGATGGAGATACTCCAGAGCATATTGTTGATGCTTTGGTAAAAAGTGCCAGAACCAGTGGTACTCATGGCTATTCGCCGTCACAAGGGATACCTGAAGTTCTTGATGCAATTGCAGCTTGGTATAAAAGAAGATATGGTGTAACTTTAGATACCAAAACTCAAACCATTGCAACAATTGGATCTAAAGATGGTTATTCTCATATGGCTTATGCAATCACAAATCCGGGTGATGTAGCAGTAGTTCCGACACCTACTTATCCTATCCATGCTTATTCTTTTATCTTAGCTGGTGGAGTTGTAGAAGATTTAAAATTAGTATTTGATGAGCACTATAATATTGATGAAGATAAGTTTTTTGAAGATTTAGAAAATATTTTTAAATTTGCTCATGTAAAACCAAAATATGTTTTAGTAAACTTCCCGCACAATCCAACATCAGCAACAGTTACATCTGATTTTTATGTAAGATTGGTTGCTATGGCAAAAAGAGAAAGATTTTATATCATTAGTGATATTGCTTATGGAGATATTAGTTTTGGCGGATATAAAACTCCATCTATTCTGGAAGTTGAAGGTGCACTAGATGTTGCTGTTGAAAGTTTTACATTAAGCAAGTCTTACAATATGGCAGGCTGGAGAATTGGATTTTTTGTTGGTAATGCAAAACTAATTGGAGCATTGACTAAATTAAAATCATGGCTTGACTATGGAATGTTTACACCTATTCAAGTAGCAGCAGCAACTGCATTAAATGGAAGTGTAGATTGTGTAAATGAAATTACCCAAAAATATAATCATAGACAAGATAAATTTATAGAAGAGTTTGGAAAAATTGGTTGGGATATTAAAAGAAATAAAGCCTCAATGTTTATATGGACAAAAATACCACAATGCGTGCAACACTTAGGTTCTCTGGAATTTTCTAAAAAACTACTATCCGAAGCGGGAGTTGCTATGAGTCCAGGTGTGGGATTTGGTCATGATGGTGAAGGATGGGTTAGAATTGCTCTTATCGAAAATGATGAAAGAATTGCAAAAGCTGCTTTAAAAGTTCAGAAGTTTTTAAAACAATATGAAGATGGAGATAAATAGATGTTGAAAGTTGGAATAGTTGGAGTTGGAACTGTAGGTACTAGTGTTTGTAAAATTTTAGAAGATAACAAAGATATAATTACCGCTCGTGCTGGAGTTGAAATTAAAGTTGTTGCAGGAGTAGTAAATAATTTAAATAAAAAAAGAGATGTAAGCATCAAATTAACTGACAATCCAGATGATCTTTTAAATGATGATTCTATTGATGTGATTGTTGAACTTATGGGTGGAGTTGAAGAACCTTATGCAGTTGTTAAAAAAGCATTAGAAAAAGGTAAAGCGGTAGTTACTGCAAATAAAGCTTTACTGGCTTATCACAGATATGAATTACAAGCCATAGCCCAAGATATCGCATTGACTAAAGAAACACCCTATGCAGGGCGTTTTGAATATGAAGCAGCAGTTGCCGGTGGTATTCCAATTATCAATGCTTTAAGAGATGGTCTTACTGCAAATCACATCGAATCAATCAGAGGTATCATAAATGGTACTTGTAATTATATGCTTGATAAAATGATAAATGAGAATATCCCTTATGATGTAATTTTAAAAGAAGCTCAAGAGTTAGGATATGCAGAAGCAGATCCAACTTTTGATGTTGGTGGATTTGATGCGGCACATAAACTTTTAATCTTAGCAAGTATCGCTTACGGAATTGATGCCAAACCGGAAGATATTTTAATAGAAGGTATTGAAAATATCAGTGCTGAAGATATTGAATTTGCCAAAGAATTTAACTATGCAATTAAATTACTTGGAATTGCAAAGATGAAATCCCGCAAGAATGAGGACAAAAAAGATACTGAAGTAGAATTAAGAGTTCATAGTGTGCTAATTTCAAATGATGAAATGATTGCAAAAGTAGATGGTGTAATGAATGGTATTAGTGTTATCGGAGATAAAGTTGGAGAAACTTTGTTTTACGGAGCAGGAGCTGGTGGTGACGCAACAGCAAGTGCTGTAATAGCTAATATTATTGATATCGCAAGAAAAGGTAAAGGTTCACCTATGTTAGGCTTCAAGAAGCCATTAAAGGACGGATTAACACTTGCATCAAAAGATGATATTGAGACAAAATATTATTTAAGAATGCAAGTAGAAGATAAAAGTGGTGTCTTAGCTAAAGTTGCCACTATTTTAGGAAATAAAAATATTTCTATTAAAACTATGCTTCAAAAACCATGTGATAAAGATAAAGCAAATTTACTTTTATCTACTCATACTTGTAAAGAAAAAGATATAAAAGAAGCTCTAGAGGAGCTTAAAAGTTCTGGTGTTGTTTTGTCAACACCTGCGATGATTAGAATAGAAGAGTAAATTTACTCTTCTTGTTGTCAAGTTTGACTTTAGTATAAATATTTAAACTTCTCTTCCCTTTTATTTTTTCCGAAAATATCAAATTGTACCAGTATATTGTAGTTTGTACTTATATAGAAAAGATGAGTATTTTTTAGTATTTAGAAGTTTGCTATCTGGGATGGTGTGCTTTATAATTTTTGGATAAGACTTTTTATCTTTTTTTTCGTGAAGAAAATGTAAGTGTTTGAGCGTAGCAAGTTTTACATTTTTAGAAAAACAAGATAAAAATCCCAAAAATCATAACTGACACACCGATTTTCTTTTAGTTCTTTTCTTTACTAAAAAGAAAAGAATAAAGACCTATATTCTAAAGGTCGCCCTACCGTAGCAACACCACTGTTTATTCCAATAGGTCGCTCAATTAACTTTGGAAATCTAACCATAGCATCAACTAAATCTTCACTTGTTTTATCTTTATTAGCCAAATCAAGTTCTTTATATTCACTTTCTTTAGTCCTCATCATATCCCGAATATCCAAAATATTCATTATACTTATTAATTCTTCTAACTCCAGTTTGCTAGGGCTGTCTACTAAATATTCACGAATAATAAAGTCAATATTTTTTTCATCAAGAACCTTGATGCATTCTCTAGATTTACTGCATTTTGGATTATGCCATATTATCATCATAGCTTTCCACTTTCATCTTTTTATTCTTATGCAAGTGCAATTTGATACCCTTGCCCTTTTACATTCTGAACCAATCGTTTGGAAGTTTTAATTCTAAGCCTTTTTATAAAAGTTCTAAGTCTTTCATCACTAACCTCTTCATCTTTCCAAAGTACACTTTTTATACAAACATCATTAATAACTTCCGGGCTTTTTTGCACCATTAACTGTAAAAAATCTTTTTCTTTTCTTGAAAGAGGTACAAGTTTATTATTTTTATATAAACTACCTGTTACTTTATTAAATTTAAATTGCTCTGCTAGTAAAATTAAATTACTTCCTAAGGTTGAACTAATTGATATGATATAATTTAAAAGTTCATCTGGATCAAATGGTTTTATAAAGTATTTAACTATACCTACATCTATAGCATTTAATAACTTATCTTTATCACTAAAGGCACTTAGTATAATAATAGATATATTCGGTTTTATCTGTTTTAACTCTTTAGCCATTTCTAGACCGGTTAAAACCGGCATCATTATATCAGTAATTACAAGATCAGGAGATATTTCTTTAAATTTCTCTATCCCATCTTTCCCATTGTTTGCAATAGTAAAACTATCAAAATTATCCCCTATTGCATTTTTTAAAAGTTGAGACAGGTTTTCTTCATCTTCAACCAATAATACTTTTAATTCTTTTAAAAAATTATTATCCATTCTCACTCTCCAAAGGAATTTTTATTATAATAGTTATCCCATCTTTATTTCTTTCAACCAAAATTGTACCGTTAAAAGCTTGTTCACAAATCATTTTTGACATAAAAAGTCCTAACCCGGTACCACTGCTTGAATGTTTTGTTGTAAAATACGGTTCAAATATTTTATCAATATTTTCCTCACTTATCCCCCCTGCATTATCTTCTATTTTAATAATTGCACATCGATCTTTCTTACTTGTGGTTATTTTTATAATCTTTTCTTCAATATTATTTTGATTAAAAGCATCTTTTGAATTTTGAATAAGATTTATTATTACTTGAGATAATTCATTTGTAACACCAAGTACTTCTATATTCATAAAATTAGTTTCTATGATAATATTTTCTCTTTTAATAATCTTTTTCAAAATTGAAAGTGATTCATTAACACTATCTTTTAAATAAAAATATTTTTTCTGCTTATCAGGTTTAAAGAAATTTGTAAAATCATCTATTGTATTTGACATATTTTTAATAATATCTTTACTTTCAACATAAAACTTTTTTACGTCTTCATCATTTTTATTAACTGCTGCCTTTTTAATATTAAATGTGGCAAGGCTTAGTTCCGTTAGAGGCTGTCTCCACTGATGAGCTATATTTGCCAGCATTTGTCCAAGACTTGCAAGTCTTGATTGCCAAAACATTACTTTTTGTTTTTCCTCATTCTTTACAATCTCTTCTTGAACTCTAAGTTCCAAAGTTTGATTTAATTCCTGAAGTTGCTGTGTTTGTTCTTTTACCCTTATTTCTAAAGATTCATTTAATTGTTCCAGCTCATACTCTTTTTTTTCAAGTTCTTTTTTTAAGAGTACTTCTTTTGTAACATCATAGCGAATTGCTATATATTCTACAATATTGTCATCTTTATCAAGTATTGGAGTTACTGTTGTATTTACATAAAAAGTTGAGCCGTCTTTACTGAGATTCTTTACTGTGCTTTTATATGTTTGTTTATTCTTTATGGTATCCCAAAGAAGTTTAAAATCTGAAGCAGGAACATCAGGATGTCTTACGATATTGTGATTTTTACCTATTAGCTCATCTTTAGTAAAACCAGAAATCTTACAAAATTCATCATTTACAAATGTAATAATTCCAACAGTATCAGTTCTTGATATTATATTACTTTTTTCAATTGCTTCTATATATTGTTGTAGCATAATTATTTAATTATCTCTTCTCTCATCACAATCATCTGCTCCATTCTTTTCTTTTTAAAGTCTTCTACCCAATAATCATTAAAGCTTTTATTCATTTTAACAAATTTTTCAGTTAATGGCTCATGAGAAACTGTTGCATAAAATAAACCTGCTACAGCTGCTGTTGCCAATGAAAATTCTTTAGTAAAAATAACTATTTTCTTAGATTTATTTTTCCAATAGTGAAGTATAGCTTTATAATTTAAATATGTATGCAAAATTCCGGCAAGTGTGAATACTAACATAAAGATAAGATGAAGTGCTTGATATTCCATCTTTCCCAATCCTAACATCTCCCACTTTATCATCATAGATAATCTTCCAAACGGTGATATAAAGAGCATAGCTCCACTTAATACCATAATAATAAAAGAATAAAGCAGTATAAATGAAGTTGTCTTTCTAAGCATCTTCTTTTCCGAAGTTCTGACGAATTGCTGCTTGAATTCTTTTGATACTTTCCTCTACACCTAAAACTGCTATCACATCATAAACCGATGGGGCTTGTGTTCCACCTGTTAGACTGATTCTAATTGGTTGAAAAAGCTGTGGAAATTTTAGTTCATTTGTCTCAATAAACGGTTTAGTTACTAACTCAATATCAACAGGAAGATGTAAAGTTTCTTTATGTTCTTTTAATATAGTCATATAATTTTCCAGCATATCTACTGTAGTTTCTTTAATAAATTTCTTTACACCTTTTTTATCATAACTTAATGGTACTGCTAAAATATTATCAATTGCTTTTTTTAATTCTATTAAAGTATTTGCTCTCTCTTTACATAAATCCAATAACATCTCTTTTTTGTCATGACCATGTAATTCACAATCAAAATATTTTAACTCTTTTACCAATCTTTCATTTGTTACATTTTTAATATAATGTCCATTTAACCATAATAGCTTCTCTTCATTATATGCTGAGGCTGATTTGTTAATATTATTTGGGTCAAAAAGTTCTAACATTTCGTCAATGCTGAATATCTCTTGATCTCCATTACTCCATCCTAATCTTACTAAAAAGTTTAAAAGTGCTTCTGGTAAATATCCCAAATCTTTATAGTCCATTACATTCATTGCACCATCTCTTTTAGATAGTTTTTTACCCTGAGGATTGTTTATCATTGGGATATGGTAAAACTTCGGTATATCGAAGCCTAGAGCATTATAAACTACTATTTGCTTTGGAGTATTAGTTAAGTGATCATCACCCCTTAACACATCTGTCATACCCATTAAATGATCATCAACAGCTACTACAAAGTTATAAGTCGGTATTCCATTAGATCTTGCAATTACAAAGTCATCTACTTGGTCAGCACCAAAACTCATAAAACCTTTTACACCGTCTTCAAATTCTAACTTCCCTTCAAGTGGAGCTTTAATCCTAATTACAGGCTCAATTCCCTCAGGAGGAGTTCCTGTAAAATCTCTATATCTTCCATCATATCTTGGAGTTTGTTTATTAGCTTCTTGTGTAGCTCGAAGCTCGGCTAATTCATCTTTAGACATATAACATTTATAAGCCTTGCCTTCATCTAATAATTGATTGATATATTTAGTATATAAATCTCCTCTTTTAGATTGATATTCAATTTCACAATCACTATCCATACCAACCCAATCAAAAGCTTCAATTATTGCTTTAACTGCATCTTCACTGTTTCTTGCCTGATCGGTATCTTCAATTCTAAGTTTAAATTCACCCTTGGTTTTTTTTGCCCAAAGGTAACTATATAATGCAGTTCTTAAACCGCCTATATGTAAATATCCTGTTGGACTTGGTGCAAATCTTGTTATTGCCATTTTAATCTTCCTTTTTCATATAAATAAATAGTGATGCCATTCCACCAATTAAAACTATTCCTAAAAATATTACAAATACTAAATCTAATGTATCCATTATATATTACTCTCTTTCTCTTTCAATTGCCCACAGGCTGCTGAAATATCCAAACCTTTTGATTCTCTAATTGTACAAAGGACACCTTTACCATTTAAATAATCTTGGAATTTTATCATATTATTTCTTGATGGTCTTTGATATGGAGTTCCATCATAAGGATTAAAATAAATAAGATTAACTTTTGCATTAATTCCATTTAGAAGTTTCACTAGTTTATCTGCTGATTTTATATCATCATTTTTATCTTTTATTACAAGATATTCAAACATCACTTTTTTTCGTGCATCTATTGGAAACTTTTTAACTGCATCTATAATTGATTGAATATTATATGCTTTATTCATTGGGATCAATTCACTTCTTAGTTCATCATCAACTGCATGTAAAGATATAGCCAACTGTACACCTAAATTTTCTTTACCTAATTTTTCTATCTTGCTGCTTATTCCGCTTGTTGAGATAGTTTGTCTTCTTGTACTAATTGATAAACCATCCTCTTGTGCAATTATCTTAATACCTTGTATTAAATTATCATAGTTATCAAGTGGTTCACCCATCCCCATATATACTATATTTACACTTTTATTTTCAGGAATATTATTCTCTTTTTTTAGATACATTACTTGAGCTACAATCTCTCCGGCTGTTAAATCTCTGGTGAATCCACCTTTGGCTGTTAGACAAAATGTGCACCCTACTTTGCATCCAACTTGAGATGAGATACAAAAAGTATATTTCTCACTTTTTGTAATATTACCATCTTCATCTTTTTGTTTTTCTTTCATTAATAACAGTACAGATTCAACGGTTGTTCCATCTTTTAGCATAAAAAGGTATTTAATACTTCCGTCTGTACTTTGTTCAACTTTGATAATTTTTAATATATCAATAGGGAAAATTTTAGTTAAATTTTCTTTCAAATCTTTTGGCAAGTTTTTCATATCTTCATATGAAGTTACATATTTTTTATAGATCCAATTATAAACTTGTTTTGCTCTAAAAGATGGTTTTAAACTTTCTTGTAACTCTTTTAAAGTGTAATCATAGATTGTTTTTATATTTTTTCCTTTTGCTGAGTGTTCCATGTGGAACATCGTTTAAAAAAAGCAAACTGCTTTGCTTTTTTAGATGTGTAAGACTGAAATGTGTTCATTTATGAACCTTTGAAGGCAGTGGAACAATTATATTTTTATCCTCTATATAATCAATTAATTTGTCTATAGCTTCTTTATGATTCTTTATAAAGTCTTGATGTGCATTTTTATTCGTATAGTTCGTAACTACAAATATACCCGCAATATCAATATCAAACTCACGAGCAACTTGGAGTAAAGAATAAAATTCCATATTCTCAATTCCAATTGCATACTGTTTAAATTCTTTACATAATTCATCATTAGTTGAGATATAATTTGAACTATTTACAATAGTTTGGTCTCTTACTAACTTATTATCAGATTTTAAAACATTATCAAGCGGAGTATAACTATCCCCGCTTAAAAATGACAATTCTATGTTAGATGAACTTCTACTCTCTACTATATCAAAAATATTATATTCCCCATAACTTCCTGCACTTCCAATAAAAAGTATATAGTCAGGCTTATCAAACAAACATAATCTTGTAAGATTTATAGCACTTTCAACTAATCCTACGCCCATAGGTGTAGCGAAAGGAAAAGTTTCATTTCTTCCGGCACAAATTATCATTTGCACTCCAAAGTATAGTTTGGATTTATTGAAATTTGTTTTTCCCCTTGAATTGGGGTAATCTCTGCATAATCAGCCGATACAGCCCTGCTTATTGCTCTTATTATTACATTTTGATTACTTTTATTATCAATATCAATTCTCTTTACGATACATTGTTTTGATAAATTAGCAGCATAAAATGTGACCCATGTTATAGCTTCGTGTCTTAAATTATCTAAACTGTCTTCATGGAGTTTTTGACTAACATTCCAAGTTGTATTTGAAATATTTAATTTAATTTTAGTTGTATTAAATTTATTTTTTATATCTATTAATCCATTTATAAACATATTTATACTCGTAGCATCTTTAGATTCAATGCTGTATCTTAAACTACCTATATATCCTACAAACTCTTGTTTTTTATTATAATACCTATATTTAGGTGTCAAATTAAAGTTACCATTCTTTTTAATTACATCTATATTTTCTTCTATATACTCATTAAAAATTTCTATTTTATCATTTATATAATCTTCTTTTTTATCTTCAACCGTTATATTGATAAAAGATGTCAATATATCAGATGATACTTTTCTAGAAAACTTTTTATTAAAACTTAATTCATAAGAAAATAAACTAACCGGTAATATAAAACATAAAGTTAATAAAATACTCTTTTTAATCATTTTTACAACCTTACCGGTATATTATTCTTTGCTAAATATCGTTTTAAATCCATAATATCAATCTCTTTGAAATGAAAGATAGAAGCGGCAAGAGCAGCCTCTGCACCACACTCAAAAGCTTCTTTTATATGTTCCATAGTCCCTGCACCCCCTGAAGCAATTACAGGTATCTCTATAGCCTTACTTATTTGCCCTGTTATATTTGTTTCAAATCCGGCTTTTGTACCATCAGCATCCATAGAGGTAAGTAAAATTTCCCCGGCACCTCTTTCATATACCTCTTTTGCCCACTCTAACGCATCAAGTCCAGTATCTTCTCTGCCACCTTTTACAAACACATGATAGCTGCCATCTGATACTTTTTTAACATCAATTGCTACAACAATACATTGACTCCCAAATCGCTTTGCAGCCTCATTAATAAAGTCAGGACGAACTACAGCACTACTATTTATACTAACTTTATCACAACCTACATTTAGTAAATTATAAATATCATCAAGTTTACGAATACCACCACCTACTGTAAGTGGTATAAATACCTCTTGTGCAACTTTTTTTACAACATCAACTATAGTATCACGACCTTCATGAGAAGCACCAATATCTAAAAATGTTATCTCATCAGCACCTTCACGATTATATCGTTTAGCAACTTCAACAGGATCACCTGCATCACGAAGTCCTACAAAGTTTACACCTTTTACAACTCTTCCATTGTCTACATCTAAGCAGGGGATTATTCTTTTTGCGAAATAACTCATTGAATCTCTTTCATAATTGATATTTTTTACAATTATATCTAATATTCTATAAACATATAATTATCATTCACTTTAAATAAGCAGCTTGTAAATTTATCTTATTTAAGTCTAAGCTAACTTTGGATAGACTCATCTTTATATTATGACAAACATAAAAGCAAAAAAAAGGTTTGGACAAAACTTTTTAAAAGACGAATCAGTATTATTTAAGATCATCGAATCGATGCCCATTAACGATAATCATATCGTAGAAATTGGGCCTGGCTTAGGTGATTTGACAAAGAAATTAGTCAAGTGCAAAGATGTAACAGCGTATGAAGTCGATAGAGATTTATATGCCATATTGCAAGCCGAGTTTATCAAAGAGATTGATTCCGGTCGTTTTAAAATTCTTCTAGGAGATGTAATAGAGCGGTGGGGAGACAATCAATCGTTATATAACAGTAAATATGACTTAATAGCAAACTTACCGTATTATATAGCGACAAATATTATATTAAAAGCCTTAGACGATGATAATTGTGAGAATATTATCGTTATGGTACAAAAAGAGGTTGCAAATAAGTTTAGTGCATCTGCTGGGGACAAAGATTTTTCAGCATTGGGTGTAATTACAAAACTTGTTTCAAAAAAGAGTGAAATAGTGATAACTGTTCCACCTGAAAGTTTCAGTCCGCCGCCAAAAGTGGATTCTGCTGTTATTCATATTAAAAAAGATATGGATAAAAAAGTAGATGATGAATTTAAAAAGTTTTTAAAACTTTGCTTTTGCCAACCTAGAAAAAAACTATTAAAGAATTTATCTAATAACTATGATAAAACTTTATTAGAAAATATATTTGATGAACTTGAACTCAAGCAAACTATTCGACCCCACGAGGTTGAAGCATCTTTGTATAGCCATATTTATAAGGAAATACAAAATGGAAGAAAACACACAACAAGTACAAACTAGTGCTACAGTTAATGAAGCTCAAGAAAAACCTGCTCAAATAACAGAAAATAAATCTAACAGTAACAATAGTGACCATAAGCAAAACGAGCAGAAAAAAAGTTCCCCTGAAAATCCAGCAGGAAAAACTGTAAAACCAAAAAGAAAAGTACCAACTAGCGGTAATGGCTGGACAAATGACCTAAAAAAGGCATTTGAGATAAATGACAATATCCAAAAAGAGAGACTTAACCCACATAATAAATTAAATTTAAAAACTGATGCAAAAGTTAGAATTACTCCACTTGGCGGATTAAGTGAAATTGGTGGAAACATGATGGTAATAGAAACTGATAACAGTGCTATTATTGTTGATGTTGGTATGAGTTTTCCTGATGATTCTATGCATGGTGTTGATATATTGATACCTGATTTTACATATTTAAGACAAATTAGAAGTAAAATTGCAGGTATCGTTATAACACATTCACATGAAGATCATGTTGGTGCTATGCCTTACTTTTTTAAAGAGATTCAAGTACCTGTATATGGTACATCTTTAGCTTTAGAATCAATTGGTGCTAAATTTGATGAACATAAAATGAAACAACATAGAAGTTATTTTAGAGCTGTACAAAAAAGAAAACCTATTAGAATAGGGGAGTTTGATGTAGAGTGGATGCATATTACACATTCTATTATTGATAGTTCTGCTCTTGCTATTACTTGTGAAGCAGGTACTATTTTACATACTGGAGATTTTAAAATTGATCATACTCCTGTAGATGGTTATCCTACTGATTTACATAGATTTGCATACTATGGAGAAAAAGGTGTATTGGCATTTTTAAGTGATAGTACAAATTCACATTCTGCTGGATTTACAAAATCTGAACTTACTGTTGGACCTACATTTGATGCTATTTTTGCGAAAGCCAAAGGTAGAATATTAATGTCAACATTTTCATCAAATCTTCATAGGGTTGCTCAAGCAATAGATAGAGCGATTAAGTTTAAAAGAAAAATTTGTATTATTGGTAGAAGTATGGAAAAGAACTTAGATATTGCTATGACTTTAGGTTATTTAAAATATCCAAAAGATCAATTTATTGATGCTCATGAAGTAAATAAATTTCCTGACAATCAAGTTTTAATAGTAACAACTGGTTCTCAAGGGGAACCTATGAGTGCATTATTTAGAATGTCAATTCATGAACATAGACACATAAAGATTAAACCAGAAGATACAGTTGTTTTATCTGCTAAAGCAATTCCTGGAAATGAAGCTAGTGTTTCTGCAATTATTAATAATCTTCAAAAATCTGGAGCTGAAGTAGCATATCAAAATTATGATAATATTCATGTTTCTGGACATGCTGCTCAAGAAGAGCAAAAACTTCTTTTAAGACTTGCTAAACCTAAGTTCTTTTTACCGGTGCATGGTGAATATAATCATGTAAAAAGACATTCTGAAACAGGAATTGCATGTGGTGTATTAGAAAGAAATGTATATATTTTAAGTGATGGTGAGCAAGTAGAGATTTCACCAAAATCAATTAAAAAAGTTAAGTCAGTAAAAACCGGTAAAACATATATTGATAATCAAAAAAATAGAAAAATATCCAATGCTATAGTTATGGACAGACAAACAATGGCGAATGAAGGTATCGTTATGATTATCGCACAAATTTGTCAAGCTGACCAAAAAGTTGACGGACCTATTAAAGTTGCTTCATTTGGTTTAGTTGATACTAAACAAGAAAGTTATTTATCTAAAGAACTTGAAGATTTATTACACCACTTCTTAGAACATATCAAAGAAGGTTTATTAAATAACCCAAGATCTTTAGAAGAAGAATTAAGAAAAGTTGTTAGAAAACATTGTATAAGAAAATATAGAAAGTATCCAATGATTGTACCAACTTTAATAGTCCAATAATTGTAGTTTTAAGGTATGAATTATGAATTTTAAAGCCATTGCCAAAGAAGTTTTACTTATTGAAGCAAAAGAATTAGAACTTGCAGCTTCTAAGATTTCTGACGAAATTGAAAAAGCTGTTAAACTAATTTCATCTGTAAAAGGTAAACTAATTATTACAGGTGTTGGTAAATCTGGTCTAGTAGGAGCTAAAATGGCTGCTACATTAGCTAGTACCGGTACAAGTAGTTTTTTTCTACATCCAACAGAAGCTATGCACGGTGACTTGGGTATGATAGGAAAAGATGATATTGTTTTAGGTATTAGTTACAGCGGAGAGAGTGAAGAATTGATTCAAATACTCCCTCATCTTAAAAGATTTGATATTCCGCTTATTGCTATGGCCAGAGACAAAAATTCTACATTAGCCAGCTATGCTGATGTATTTTTAGATATTAGTATTGAAAAGGAAGCTTGTCCTCTTGACATAGCACCAACTTCATCTACAACATTAACTATGGCTTTAGGTGATGCATTGGCAATTTGTTTGATGAAAAATAAAAACTTCCAAAAAGAAGATTTTGCATCTTTTCATCCGGGAGGAAGTCTCGGAAAACAACTATTCATTAAAGTAGATGATTTATTAAGAAAAGAAAATTTACCGATAGTTTCACGTGGAACAATTTTAAAAAATGCAATTGTAACAATGAGTGAAGGGCGGCTTGGAAATGCTATTGTTGTTGATAACAATAGTGTGGTTGGTCTTTTGAGTGATGGGGATTTACGGCGGGCAATGTTAAAAGATGATTTTTCACTTGACTGTAAAGTTGAAGATATAATGACTAAAAATCCAAAATCAATAAAAGATAAAAATATATTAGCGAGTGATGCTTTAAAAATTATAGAAGATTTTAAAATTCAATTACTTTTAGTATTAGATGAAAATGAAAAGCTAGTAGGGGTATTACATATCCATAACTTAATAGAAGCGGGGATAAAATAATGGCAGAAGAACTAATTAGACTAAATAAATTTATTTCACATAATAGTAGATTCAGCAGAAGAGAAGCTGACAAATTAATAGAAGAGGGTAAAGTATCTATTGAAGGTAAAGTTATTACTGATATGGCTACAAAAGTAAATGAGCATACGATAGTAAAAGTAAATGACAGAACAGTAAAAGTTGATAAAAAAAGAGCTTCAACTGTTATAGTTTACAACAAACAAAAAGGTGAAATAGTATCTAAAAATGACCCTCAAGGCAGAACAACAATTTTTGATATATTACCCAAAAAATTTGCTCATTTTTTATCAGTAGGGCGATTGGATTATGCCAGTGAAGGTGTTTTACTTTTAACTGATAATGTAAATATTGCAAACTCTTTAATGCACTCAAATCTGGAGCGAGTATATAAAATTAAAATTGCAGGACCGGTAACTGAAGCTATGTTGATGGCTATGGAAAAAGGTATAATGCTGGATGATGCAACTGCTGGAGCACATGATAAAACAGAAATTACCAATATGGAATTTAAACCATTTAATGGTTGGCAAATCCAAAAAAACGGAGCTAAATTTTCTACTATGAAAGTTGCAATCAGTGAAGGTAAAAATAGAGAACTAAGAAGATTCTTTGCGCACTTTGGTTCACCTATTGTAGATCTGAAAAGGGTAAACTTTGGTGGTATTGAGCTGAATAACTTACCATCAGGGAAGACCAGATATCTTGAGCGTAGAGAATATCAGGACTTAAGAAACTATATGAAAGCTTTGTCCAAAAAAGAAATAAAAGACGACTACGAATACTAACTAGAGTATGCATAATCTAGCAAATACACTTAGACCTGCAACTTTAGAAGAGTTTGTAGGTCAAACGCACATAGTAGGCAAGGATAAGGCACTTTATAAACTTATCAAGAAAAAAGAGATTCCACATCTATTCTTTTATGGAAAACCAGGTACCGGAAAAACAACTTTGGCAAAAATAATTGCAAAGCAAAGTGGACTGGATTTTTACTACTTTAACGCTACAAGTATCAAAATTGAAGAGTTAAGAGTTGTATTTAAAAGATATGATGGTGCATTGATGAAGCCTCTAATTTTTATAGATGAGGTTCATAGATTATCAAAAACTCAACAAGAAGTTTTACTGCCTGTAATGGAAAATTATACTGCTATTATAATAGGAGCCAGTACAGAAAATCCATTTTTTACTTTAACTGCAGGAATTCGTTCTAGAAGTTTTTTATATGAATTTAAATCACTTACAAAAACAGACTTGCAAAAACTTTTAAATAAGGCTATAAATACGCTTGATATTACACTTGAAACAGAATCTTTTGAATATCTTATAAACAGTTCCAGCGGTGACGGCAGGGCACTTTTAAACCTGCTAGAATATGCCAGTAAAATACACAAAGAGATATCATTAGATACTTTAAAACAATTACGAAATAACAGTATGGGTGATGGCGTTAGTTCAAAAGATAGTCATTATGATATTACAAGTGCAATGATTAAATCACTTCGCGGCAGTGATATAGATGCTAGTCTTTATTATTTAGGACGATTAATAGAAGGTGGAGAAAGTATTGATTTTATAACAAGAAGACTTGTAATATTTGCCAGTGAAGATATAGGAAATGCAAATCCAAATGCCTTAAATTTAGCAGTAAGTACAATGACGGCTTGTAATAAAATCGGATTTCCTGAAGGCAGAATTATTTTAGGACAATGTATTGTATATCTGGCATCTTGTCCAAAATCAAATAGTAGTTATAATGCCATAAATAAAACATTATCACAAATAAAAGATGGTAAAATACTTCAGATACCGGCAAATATAAAAGATAATGCTGTAGGATATAAATATCCACATGACTTTGGTGGTTGGTGCGAACAACAATACCTAGAGGAAGATTTACAGCTTTATCAATCAAATGGTATAGCATTTGAAAAAACACTTGATGAGTGGATTAAAAAAATAAGGAAGTGAAACTCCGAAAGAATGAGGACAAATTAAATGGATATTATGGATTATTACTTATGGATTGTTACATTTCATATTATGGCAGTAATGTCATGGATGGCAATGCTTTTTTATCAACCAAGATTATATGTATATCATACAGAACATAAAGATAAACCGGACTTTGTAGAAATTATAAAAATTCAAGAATATAAAATGTACAAATATATAGGACTTCCTGCTATGTGGGCGACAGTATTTAGTGGCGTTTGGATGTTATACCTTAGATCTGATCTACTACAGGGTGATATATGGATGTATGCTAAAATTTTAGTAGTTATTGTATTGATGGCATATTCATTTTCTCTGGAACATTATAGAAAACAATTAGAAAATGAAAATTATACAAAAAGTGGAAACTTTTTTAGAGCTTATAATGAAGTGCCAACTGTATTGTCACTATTAATTGTAGGATATGTAATCACAAAAACATTTTCTTTTGCTTTTACTTTTATAACATTAGGCATAGGAGCTTTTGTAATTTATAGAGTTTTAAAACAAACACCAAAAGTAGCGAATAGCGATTGTGGAGCAAACTTTCCTCGAAAAGATGCTTAATGAGTTTTTCTAAATATTTTGTATTAGGATACCAATATTATACTTGAAGATGCTACAAACCTATTTAAACTGTCGCAAAATGGCACAAATCTAGGTCATCATTCCAGAAACCGTCTTAGATGAAATAGATAGCAAAAAAAGCGGTTTTGATGAGATAAATTTCCAAGCAAGAGAATTTGCAAGAATTCTGGAAAATACAACAGTAACATCAACTAAAACAATAAATAATCATAAAATTATATCAATGAATATAGATAAAACAATAATTGATGTGATTTCAAAAGAACAGTATGATGTAAAATCTGATAATACAGCACTTAATATATTTAACGATAGAAAGATTATAGAGTTAGCTTCATTTAGTTCACAACACTACAGTAAAGAAGTTGAATTTTTATCTTTAGATATTATGGCAAGAATTCGTGCTATATCTGTAGGCTTAAAAGCAAACTCTCTTCAAGGCAGCAAAGAAGAGTTTGACTATGAATTTGTTAAAAATATTCAAATAGACTTTGATGACCTTGAAAATCTGAACAATCAAAATATTACAAACTATGATACAAACTACAAGTATCATAATTTTTCGTATTGTTTTAATGTAAAGAACTCAGATCAAGTTGTATTAGCAACAATAGAGCATCAAAAGATACAAATATTAGATGAAGCAGAGATTCGGAATCAAATTATAACACCACTAAATAAAGAACAATTATTTTTCTCAAATGCTATAAATGAACCATATTTTAATATTTTAGTTGTTGATGCAAAAGCTGGAAGTAGTAAAACATTATTAGGTTTAAGTGGTGCGATTAAACTTGTAAGAAAAAAACAATACCAAAAAATTATATATATCAGAAACTCAATTGAATCCTTAGACAAAGGTGAAGATGTAGGCTATCTGCCTGGGTTAGAAGAAAAATTTCTAATTTATAATCATCCTTTAATGGATAGTTTAAATCATATGGTTAGAAGTGAACACAAAAAGAAACATGCAAATAAAGACAAACTACAGTACAAAGAATTAGACGAAAAAGAAGTTGCATTAAGAATAGAAACTATGATAGAAAATTATGGGATCGAAACCATGTGGGTAGGGGAGATGAGAGGTCGTACTTTATCTAACTCATTTATTATTATTGATGAAGCTCAAAATATGAGTAATAAAACTATGCAAATGGTAATGAGCAGAATAGACAATAGCTGTAAAGTGATTATCTTAGGAAGCAACAAACAAATTGATAATTTATAATACCCCAAGAAGACAAGACAACTTTTTCTAAATCCTTATTCTCTTTTTCACGGGACTGTAAATCTAACTGTGTAAATCCAAAAATATGATTATTTGATAAAATATCAAATATGAAAAATATTAAGGATTTACATAATGAATTTATTAAATACAGAAGAATTAAAAAGACAAATAGCTAATGGAACATTTACAGGATTAGATGATATTACAAAAGAGTTTAAAAATATACTCAAAGAGGTAATACAAACTGCATCACAAGAAGAGCTAACCTCACACTTAGGTTATGATAAACATCAAGAATCAGACAATCAGAACTATCGTAACGGTTACAACGATAAAACTATAAAATCAAAATATGGAAATATAGATGTTGCGATTCCAAGAGATTTGCAAGTGTGGATTCCGCTACGCTCCATGAGAATCAAGCTTTGAACCACAACTTGTTAAAAAAAGAGAAATACTACTAAATGGTAGTGAAGATATGATAATATCACTCTATACCAAAGGTATGAGTGTAAGAGATATACAACTTCATCTTGATGATTTATATGGTTATGAATTATCAACTCAAACCATATCTAACATTACAGAAAAAGTTATCGAAAAAGCTAAAGAGTGGCAAATAAGACCCTTAGAAAAGATATATCCAATAATCTTTATGGATGCAACAGTACTTAAAATTAGAGTTGATAGAGTAGTTAAAAATATAGCTGCATATATAATGCTAGGAGTTACACTAGAAGGTAAAAAAGAGATTATAGGTATTTGGATAGGTGAAAATGAAACTAGTAAATATTGGCTTACAGTTTTAAATGATATTCAAAAAAGAGGAGTACAAGATGTACTTATCTTTGCAATAGATGGTCTTAATGGCTTTAGTGAAGCAATTAGTGCAGTTTATCCTAAGGCAGAGATATAAAGGTGTATAGTACATCAAATAAGAAGTTCATTAAAGTTTGTATCTTGGAAAGATAGAAAAGCAGTTGCTAAAGATTTAAAATCAGTTTATACAGCTTACACTGAAGAAGATGGACAATTAGCACTTACAGAGTTTAATGATATCTGGGGTAAAAAATATCCTAACATTACTGTTTCTTGGACAAATCACTGGTCTGAATTGTCTACATTTTTTAAATATCCAGATTCTGTGAGAAAATTAATTTATACAACAAATCCTATTGAATCTTTAAATGCTGCTATAAAAAGAAAAACTAAATCTAAGGGTTCATTTCCAACAGAAGATTCAGCTTTTAAAGTGATGTATCTGGCTTGTGCTGAACAACAAAATAAATGGAATGCTTCTAGTATTAGAAATTGGTTTGAGATTTATCCTCAACTTAGTATATTTTTTAAGGAGATTATGGCAAAATATGAGAAGTGATTAAAAAGAAACTGGTGGGTTTACACAGTTTATTTTACACTCTCTATTTCTGGTAAATTTGTAAATTTAGATTATCGTAACATCAGATCAGAATATGGTTTTATACTCCTGCCATCTCCATAAGTTTAGCTTGATGGTCAGCGATTAAAGGATCAATGATTTCATCTAAAAGACCATCGTTCATAATAGCATCAAGCCGGTATAATGTTAAGTTGATTCTATGGTCAGAGATTCGTCCTTGCGGGTAATTATAAGTTCTAATTCTAGCACTTCTGTCACCGCTTCCAACTTGGGCTTTTCTATCAGCTCCCTCTTTTTCCATTCTCTCTTGTTCTTGCATATCATAAAGTCTGGCTTTTAAAACTTTCATAGCTTTATCTCTATTTTTATGTTGAGATTTTTGGTCTTGATTTGTTACGACAAGCCCAGTAGGTATATGTGTAATTCTAATAGCACTGTCAGTCGTATTTACAGATTGACCACCACATCCTGATGCTCTCATTGTGTCTATCTTTAAATCTTCTGGTTTTATTTCTATCTCTATATCATCAACTTCAGGAATAATAGCAACAGTAATGGCAGATGTATGAACTCTACCTTGTGTTTCTGTTGCAGGAACTCTTTGTACTCTGTGAACTCCAGATTCAAATTTCATCTTACTATAAACAGATTCACCTTTTACAAGAAATATCATCTCTTTATATCCACCGGCTTCAGATTCACTTGAGTTCATAATTTCAGTTTTCCAACCTTGATTTTCAGCATATTTTATATATGTCCTAAATAGATCCGCTACAAATAAACCAGCTTCGTCTCCTCCAGCTCCTGCTCGAAGTTCTATATAGATATTTTTATTATCATTTGGGTCAGTTGGAAGTAAAAGAATCTTAATCTCTTCTTCTAATTCAGGCTTTCTTTTTTCTAACTCTTTTAATTCTTCTTTTGCTAATTCTGCTAATTCTTCATCACCTAGAAGCATTTTATTTTCTTCAATATCTTCTATAATTTGATTATATTCACGTGCAGCTTCAACAACTTTTTTAATACCTGATTGTTCTCTTGAGAGCACAGTCATTTTTTTAATATCTTTTAAAGTGTCTGGAAGTATTAATAAATCATTTATTTCATTAAATCTATCAATAAATTTTTGTAGTTTGTCTTGTAACATTGAAGTACCTAATTAGTTAATTTGGTGAATGAAAAGTGACCACCTTTAATAAAGTGGTCAAAAAAAATTATATTGCGTTTACTTTAATTTGTAATCTACTAACTTTTCTAGCAGCATTTTCTTTTTTAAGAATTTTTTTACTTACACAATGGTGTAAATATTTGTTTGCTGTTTTCATTGTTGCTGCTGCTGCTTCTTTATCAGATGCTTCTACTGCAACTAATACTGCTTTAACGATATTTTTAATTCTAGTTTTATAGAATCTGTTTCTTTCTGTTCTAACGATTGTTTGTCTTGCTCTTTTTGCAGCTTGTTTATGATTTGCCATAGCTGTTTAATCCTTGTTCATAAAATTTAAGTCTGCAATAATACTTAAATTTATCTTAATATTAGCTTTGAGCAAGTATATAATTTTTAAGTATATATTAGATAAAATCGAATTATATATTAAAAACTAAATGAAAGAAGTTTAAATGAAGCTATTTGGGACAGATGGAGTAAGAGGGAAAGCAGGGATTTTTCTTGATGCAATGACTGCATTAAAGTTAGCACAAGCTGCTGGAATTTATTTTAAAAAACATTCAAAAACAAAAAGAATATTATTGGGTAAAGATACTAGAAGAAGTGGTTATATGATAGAAAATGCTCTTGTAAGCGGATTTACATCTGTTGGATTTGATGTGATACAAATAGGTCCTATGCCAACACCTGCTATTGCATATTTAACTGAATCTATGAGATGTGACGCAGGGATAATGCTAAGTGCTTCACATAACTCTTTTGAAGATAATGGTGTTAAATTTTTTGATGCTCATGGAAATAAATTTAGTACAAATATCGAAAAAGAGATTGAAGATATATTTTATGATGATAAATTATTACAAAAATTTCAATGTACTGATAAGAATATAGGAAAGGCAAAAAGAATTAATGATGTAATTGGAAGATATATTGTATCTATTAAAAGCTCGTTTCCAAAAGATTTAACATTAAATAATATGCGAATTGTTTTAGATTGTGCCAATGGTGCGGCATATAAAGTAGGTCCTACAATTTTAGAAGAATTAGGTGCTGATGTAATTACTGTAAATGATAAACCTGATGGATTTAATATTAATGATGAGTGTGGTGCTTTATATCCAAAAGCATTAGGTAAATTAGTAATTAATCATCGTGCTGATATTGGGATTGCTTTAGACGGTGATGCTGATAGACTTGTAGTGGTTGATGAAAATGGTGAAGTTATTGACGGGGATAAATTAATAGGTGCAATAGCAACATATTTAAAATCAAAAAAATTACTCAAAGGTGGTGGTTGTGTAGCAACTGTTATGAGTAATAAAGCTTTAGAAGATTATTTAGAAAAAAATGGAATTAAACTTTACAGAGCAAATGTCGGTGATAAATATGTTCTTGAAATTATGAGAGAACAAAATATCAATTTTGGCGGAGAACAAAGCGGACATATTATCTTTAGTGATGTTGCTAAAACTGGTGATGGATTAGCTTCAGCACTTCAGGTTATTGCAATGATTATTAGCAGTAGAAAGAAAGCCAGTGAAATACTAAATCCTTTTGAACTTTACCCTCAAATTCTTAAAAATTTAATTGTTGAAGACAAAGTTCCCTTAGAACAAATTAAAGGATTAGAAGAGTTGCTTCAAGAATTTAGAGAACTAGGGCTTCGAGATTTAATAAGATACTCCGGAACTGAAAATAAAATCAGACTTTTACTTGAGGGAAAAGAGCAGAAACTAGTAGAAGACAGCATGTCAAAATTAGTAGATTTTATTAAAAAGAATTTATGCTAAGAAAACTCTTTATATTTGGTTCACTTTTTATTGTACTTTTTATTGTTGATCAATATATAAAATTCATTTTTGTAGAAGGCTGGGTTAAACACTGGGATTGTATTTCTTTAGTTCTTGCATATAATTATGGTGTGGCATTTTCTATGTTTGAATTTTTGCAGGAGTATTTAAAATATATTCAAATAGTTCTAATGATAAGCGGACTTATATACTTAGCTTTCAATAAAGATATTTTTAAAATTTATTATTTGCCGGTTGCCTTACTTTTTGCAGGAGGTGTTAGTAATATTTATGATAGATTTATCCATGGCGGTGTAGTTGATTATGTTTATTGGCATTGTGGATTTGATTTTGCTATATTTAATTTAGCTGATGTATTAATAGATATTGCTGTAATTTGGATAGTGATTTTAAATTATCAAGTTTCAAGAGATGAGAAGTCTAAAGATTAATCTTTAGACTTCTTTTTAAATATTGATCTTGGTAACCATACTACTAAATAAACAATTAAACTAAATACAAATGGATGAAGTGTTCCCGGTACTCCAAATGCACCACCATGTGGTAAATTAATTAAATGGTCTATTGGATGGTCTATCCACTGTTTGAAGTGCATTCCTATTGCTAAAAATAAAAATATACCAATATAAACTAATAGTTCTTTTTTCATAAATTTAATCCTAATTTAAAAATTTTGGTATTATATATTAAAGTCAATAAAAAAGCCCTAAACCAAAAGGCTTAGGGCTTTTTAAAAAGTTAATCTTAAGAGTTATAAGATTATGCTTTTCCTGCTAACATACCATAAACTGTCATTGGTTTAAGCAAGTAGAATTTTAATAACCACCAGATGTATCTTTCTTTAGTAGGATCAAGCCATGATATCATTGCTGCATTTGAACCGTCACCTGTTTTCTTAGATGCCCAGTTAAACTCAGCTAACATAACAGTACCGATACTTGTAATAAGTGGACATACTGTATATCCTGCAAATTTAACATTAGTTGATGGGATACTTCCAGATTCCATCATAGAGATAACATTGTTTACTACAACTTTATATTGTTTTCTTGCAGTTCCACCGGTTTTACCCATAGGAACAGCAGCAATATCGCCTAATGCAAAAACATTTTTATATCTAGCATGTTGTAATGTTTCTTTATTAACCGGTACCCAGCCTTTTTTAGAACCAATTTTAGATTTACCAATCTCATCCGGAGCTTTCATTGGAGGAGTAATATGTATAAAGTCAAAATCAGCTTCAACTCTTTCATGCTTAGTAATCATTTCGTATTCTTCTAAATCTTCATCATAATTACCTTTAACTTTTGAATGATGATCAAAAATAGCTACACCATTTTTAACTTCAACTAAGTTATGCTTGTAAGAATAATTCATATTTCTAGCTTCAAATTGTTTTACAATTGCAAGATGGTAATTTTTAATACCGAACATTCCACCACCGTTTGGATAGAAATGTAAATCAGCGTTTGCTCTAGCGTTTCCACCAGCTTCTTCTAATCTAGAGTTCATAAGATACATAATTTTCTTTGGAGCTCCACCACATTTAATTGGTGTGTTTGGATGTGTAAATACACCTTTAACATTTTTACCACTTTTAGCAGCAGCAACAAATTTTTTCATATTTGTCCAAGTTTTAACAGCTCCATCAGCAGTATAAATTGAAGATGCACCAACAGAATCAAGAACTTTAACTAATTTAGAGTTATTTCCTGCAGAATAAGCTTCACCAGCTTCTTCTAAACCTTTAATTCCAGCATAGTTAAGTTTAACACCAGCAGCA
Source organism: Arcobacteraceae bacterium (assembly GCA_965242915.1). Classification (GTDB taxonomy): domain Bacteria; phylum Campylobacterota; class Campylobacteria; order Campylobacterales; family Arcobacteraceae; genus CAJXII01. Next base: position 116,566 of record CBDETN010000028.1, on the reverse strand, counting down.
ATAATCATATAATCATAAGATACTTTAGTACCTTTATCAGTTGTAACTGTATTGTTATCTGGATCAAATTCTACAGCTTTTTCTTTAATAATTTTTACACCACTTGGTACAAAATCATCTCTTTTATAAATAATATCACTTTTTTCCCAAAGACCGGCACCAACTAATGTTTGACCTGGTTGATAAGAACAAGAATTAGCTTCTGGCTCAATTACGGTAATATCAGGATTTGATAAACTATTTGTAAGTCTAGCAGCTGTTGACATACCAGCTAAACCACCACCAATAATTAAGATTTTACCTTTAGCACTGCTAGCTTCTAAAGAAGTTGCAGCTTCAGCTTCAGTTCCACCTACCATAAATGCAGCACCACCAAGACCCATTATCTTCATTGCATCTCTTCTAGAGATACCTTGCTCTTTTAAGATAGCATCTAATTGTTCTAAATCTTTTTTAAGATTTCTATTTTCCATATTGTTTCCTTTATGTTGTTTTGTTTTGTTTAAAATAACTGATGGTAGATTATCACAAAAAAAATAATAGATAACTTAAACTGAACAGTGGTCAGCTAATATGAATAATTAGTATTTCTTATAAATATTTATCGCTTTCTTATATTCATCTTTTGTATTTATATTGATAAATTGGGAAGAGTCTTCAAAATTTATATAACTTGTCTTTGAATTTTTAATTAAATAATTTATTTTATGTATGTTATCTATTAGGTATGTATTGATTTTATTTAGTAAATTTTTAGAAAATATACCGCAAAGATTATGTATCTTATCTTTATCTATAGCAATTGTTATATCATAATTATTTGAGTTTTTAATAAGTATATTTATAGTTTCTTGTTTTACAAGTGGAATATCTACAGTTATAATAAATACTTTATTGTTAAATTTTTCCAATATAGATTGTAATGCAACCATTGGAGAAGAAATATCCGCATTATCTAAAATAAGATTTGCTGTAAAATCAAATTTATCGGCTTTGGAAGAGATATAGACTTTTGAGAATATTTGAGAAAGTTTATTATACTGATACTCAATCAATGTTGGATATTTACCAAAGGGAAGAAGCGATTTATCTTCCCCCATTCGGCTGCTTTTGCCTCCTGCAAGAATTACACAAGGTAATTCAGTGATTAGGGGATAGTGAGTAGGGGTTAGGGTTTGTTTTTCACTAAACACTAAACCCTATCCCCTATACACTAAATAGTTGCTGGGTCTGTGATATACCCGCTGATTCCAGAAGCTGCCGCAACTGCACTGTTTGAAAGATAAACTTTAGAAGTTCTACTTCCCATTCTTCCAACAAAGTTTCTATTAGTTGTGGAGATACAAACTTCATTGTCGCCAAGTATTCCCATATATCCACCTAAACATGCACCGCATGTTGGATTTGAAACCACTGCACCTGCATCAACCAAGATATCTATATATCCAAGATGGTTGGCTTCTCTTAAAATCTTTTGTGTTCCGGGAGTTACAATCATTCTAACATGGCTGGCTAATTTTTTACCATTTAAAATTTCAGATGCAACTTTTAAATCGCTTAGTCTACCGTTTGTACAACTTCCCACAAATACTTGATCTATTTTGATATGGTCTTTTACCGCTTGACTTAAAGGATGACCGTTTTCAGGTAAAAAAGGATATGCAATAACCGGTTCAAGATTAGATACATCTATTTCAAGTACTTCACAATAAGTTGCATCTTCATCACTATAATGCTCTTTAGGTGTATCCCTTAAATCTTTATCAGCTAAAAATTCTCTAGTAATATCATCAACTGCTACAATCCCAGACTTCGCACCGGCTTCAATAGCCATATTACATAATGCAAATCTATCATCCATTGTTAAATATTGAATTGTATCGCCGGTAAACTCCAAAGTTTTATATAAAGCTCCGTCAACACCGATCATTCTAATAATCTCTAAAATCAGATCTTTCCCGGTTACAAACTTTTGAGGCTTACCGGTGAATATAACTTTAATAGACTCAGGTACTTTAAACCAATTTCCACCGGTAATCATAGCAAATGCCAAATCTGTACTTCCCATACCGGTACTAAAAGCCCCTAATGCACCGTGTGTACAAGTGTGACTATCTGCACCAATTATCACATCACCTGGAATAACCAAACCTTTTTCTGGTAAAAGTGCATGTTCAATACCCATATCTTTTTCATCAAAAAAATTTTTAAGGTTATGTTTGGCCGCAAAATCTCTTGAAATTCTAGCTTGATTTGCTGAAGCAATATCTTTAGCAGGGATGAAGTGATCAAGAACTATACTGAATCCATCAGGATTAGCAAGTTTTTCAACTCCGCTTTCCTCAAATGCTTTAATTGAAATTGGAGTTGTAATATCGTTTCCAATTACCATATCAATTGGAGATATTATAATTTCCCCTGCATATACTTTTTTGCCTACATGTTCACTAAATATTTTTTCTGTTATTGTTTGTGCCATTATTTTCTCTTATCTGATTTATTTTATATTTTTTGATTTTATCTAATATTTGCTAAAGATATGTTTTGTCATACCATTTACTAAAAAGCCAGAGGGCATAAAGGTGTTGTTTGAATTTATTATTTCTGGCTGACTCATAAATGAATTTTATATATTTCTCATTAAAAAAATCTGTTTGATTATTGACTTTAATAATAGTATTTAAAATATCATCTTTAAACTCTTCAAAAAGCCACTCATTATAAGGAGAATTAAAACCTTTTTTTTGTCTTTGGATAATCTCTTGCGGTAAATATGCAGATGCAACTTTTTTAAGAAGATATTTATTGGTGTTTCCAACTTTTAAATTATTGTCTATACTAAAAGCAGTATCAACTAATCTAAAATCTAAAAATGGATTTCTGGTTTCAACAGAATTTGCCATACTCATTTTATCTACTTTGCTTAAAAGTGCCTCTCCCAGCCAAATTTTGGTATCAATATAGCTCATCCAATCAACAGGATCTTTTTTTGGCTTTTCGGTTTTAAAATTTGGAGTTTTTGCAAATAGCTTTTTTCTTTGAGTTGGTGTAAATATCTCCCCAAAGCTATTATAAATATTTTCGCCTTTAATAACTCTTTTTAGATATTCACTCTCTTTAGTTTGAGCTGACAAAGCTCCTACAATTCCATCTAAAAAATCATGTTGGCTGACAGACAAACTTTCTTTAAATTGATAATATTTTAAAAACTTAGCATAATTATCATAACCTAAAAAAAGCTCATCACTGCCTTCCCCGCTTAAAACAGTTTTGATTCCAGTTTGGTTAATTTTTTTAGTTAATAGATATAAAGGGATGGAAGCTGGATCTGCGTGTGGTTCTTCAAGATTTTCTAAAACATCATCTAAAGAATCTATAAAATCGCATTTATTTATAATTAAAGGATAGTGGTCACTTTTAATATGATCAGCTAAAGTTTGAGCATAATTCAATTCGCTGTATTGTTTATGAGTTTCATATCCTACACTGAAAGTTTTAAGCTGTTTACCGCTAATTTTAGTACAAAGAGCCGAAATCAAACTACTGTCAATCCCACCGCTTAATAAACTTCCAACTTCAACATCGCTGACTAGTCTTTTTTCAATAGAAGAGATTAAAATCTCTTCTATATTTTTTAAAGCAGTCGGTTCATCGTGTATCTTTTTAGAAGTATTGATTTTATAATATTTTTTAGTAGTTAATTTTCCCTTTTCAAAAACTAAAAAAGTACCGGCATCCAGCTTTAAAATATCTGTATAAAAAGTATTTGGAGCCAATGGTACAAAATATTGTAAATATTGACATAACGCAACTTTATTGATCTTTGGCGTAAATCCTAAAATTTTAATAATAGGTTTTATTGCACTTGCAAAAATAAATTTATCATTTTGATTGTAGTAATAAAATGGCTTTTTACCATATCTGTCTCTTGCACAAAAAAACTTATCTTTTTTAATATCATAAATACAAAAGCTGAAAGCTCCATTTAAAAGATTTAAAAAACCAGTTTCATATTTTTGATAAAGTCGAATTAAAACTTCAGTATCACTGGAAGTTTCACACTCTAAATTTTCATTTTTGATTAGTTCTTTATAATTGTATATTTCGCCGTTAAAAACTATTAAAATATTATTGAAAAGCATTGGCTGATTGGCTTCATCTTTTAAGTCAATTATGCTAAGACGAGAATGTCCGAAAAAATTATTTTTGATTTGTTTTATATCACAAAAATCAGGTCCGCGATTGGACATAAGCTTGGTTATATATTTAAAATCACATTTTGGATTAAAAGAGGTACCTGCAATTCCACACATAAGATTTAATAATTTGAGTTAGAAATTATAAAGATCAGGTTTAGCTAATGGTGGTGCGAAATAATAACCTTGTGAATAAGTAGCACCAAGTTCTTTTGTAATTTTAAAAATTTCTTCACTTTCTACATATTCCGCGATTGTTTTAAGATTTAAACTTTTTGCAAATTCCATAATGGTTTTTACAACTTGATAACTGTTTTCATCAGTTGCCACATGTTTGATTAAAGATGCATCTATTTTTAAATAATCAACATTCATTTTTAGTAAATGTTCAAAGTTTGAATAACCGCTTCCAAAGTCATCAATGGCTACTTTACAACCAAGAGATTTAACTTCATCAATGAAGTGTTGTAAAACATCGTAGCTTTTAATACCTTCATCTTCAAGAATTTCCCAAACTACTTTATGTGCTATATCATATGTTTTAAATTTTGCTTTAATAAAATCAAGAAAGTTCTCATCTTCGATATCTTCGTAAGATACATTTATAGAGAATTCAAACGGCAGGTTTTCAAATTCTTTAAAAGATTTCTCAATTACAATTTTTGTAATTTGTGAATATTGATTTGATTTTTTAGAAACCTCTAAAAAGAAAAATGGAGATATCACTTTGTCGCCATCTATCATTCTTACCAAACATTCATATTTATCAACTTTTAGTGTTTGATTATTTACCAAAGGTTGATAATATACAATAATATCATCTTTCTCTATAGCATTTTTAACTTTTTTTGTCCAAATCATATTGTTTTTGTATTCTTGTAAATTATCAAGTTCATCGTAAAAAACCAAATAATCTTTATGATCTTTTTTAGCTGCTTGAAGTGCAAGATCAGCTGTAACTAACTTATTATTTTTAGCAGAAAATGTTATCCCTGCTGTTATACGAACATCAATTTCATGTTGACCCTCTACAAATACCTTATTTTGAATTATATTAACAATATTAATAATGACTTCTTTAAATTCATTATTTGTTAAACTTGTATTTGCCAGACAGTATGTATCCGCTGAAAACTTATATAACAAAACTTTTGTTTGATATTGTGCAATTGTATCATTAATTAAAGAGGCAATACCTTTTAAGATATTATCCCCGATTTTATGCCCAAAAAAATCATTTATCTCTTTAAATGAATTTAAATCTAAAATTGCTAAAGAGGTAATACCAAGTTGTTCATCTTTTACATCTTTTATAAGTTTTGTTCTATTTGGGAATTTTGTCAAATTATCTATATAAAGAAGTTGTTCTATATTAGCTTCATGTGCCAATTCTTTATTATATAATATATAGCAAAATTTAATTTTATTAAATGCTATTTGAATATTTTATTTTATATCTATAAAATCGTATATTAAGTCTGCTTCGTGAAAAGATATATCATCATGATTGCCTATGGCTAATATTGGTATATGTTGATTAAGTGATTGTGATGTTGTTAAAATTGTATTAAGCTCTTTAATAGATATGTCTTTAGGATTTACGATAATAATATGTATAGATTTAGTGCTAAGAAGTGAACGAATAGATTTTGGGTTTGTTGTAGAGAATATCTCCTTTGGTTCTATTTTATTAAGGGTATCTCTAAATTGAGTTAAGTTTTCACTTTTATTAATTATTAATATATTATAAATCATGGGTGGATTATACATTATTTTAAGTTAATTGTAATTTTACTTAAAATTAAAATTAAGATGAATAATTTCCAAATCAAAGTATAAAATTAATAAGAACAATATAGTTGATATGAAAACTAAGGCTGTTACATCAAGCGGTTTACAATCATAAAGTGCTGATATATTTACATTATTAACTGCAAGCGGTACTATAAGGGATACCATTAAAATAGATGCAATATAATTGTTAAGTCCCGAAACTAATATAATACCTAATCCAATAAGCGGTAAAATAATAAGTTTTACCAAAGTTACACTTGCGCTTAATTTATAATTGTGTGATTTGATTTTAGCTTGACTTAAATAGACACCAAAGATAATTAATTGTAAAACAATAGTAGCGTAAGCGCCCATTTGTAAAACTTTATCTAGTTGTGTATTTATCGGGAATTCTAGATAATTATAAATCAAAGCTAAAATAGCAAACCAAAGTATTGGTATCTTTATCATAGAATTGATGGATTGTTTAAAATTAAATTTATCTTTTGCATAAAAATATATTCCAATAGTATATATAAAAAATATATTGGCTATATTTATGATACTTGTATAAGGAACACTATCTTCCCCAAACAACGCAATTCCAAGTGGTATCCCCAAATTACCGGTATTTCCAATAAGCGAAGCAACTATAAAAATTGATTGTTCTTTTGAATCTTTAAATAGTTTTTTTGAAATTAAGATTAAAAAGATCAAAGTGACAGTTATAATTATAAAGTATAAAAATGGTGCAAAGATCAGGTTATAATCAATTGGGGCTCTTGTCAAACCCCAAAATGTAAGCATGGGCTGTAGAAAATATATTGATAAAAGTATTAAAGTTTTTTCATTTATATCATCTTGAAATATCCTTTTGGCCATAAATCCAATTAATATAAAGAAATATATTGAAAGTATTGAAATTAAAGCTGTTATAATGACTCCTTAAAAAAAGTTATTATAGCAAAAAGAGATTAAGACATAATCCCTTTTATCATAAAAAATACTCCAGCACTTAAAGTTGCTGCAGCGGGTACAGTGATGATCCACGCAGCCACAATCTTTTTAACAGCATCTCTTTTTACATATTTAATTTGTTTAGCAGATTTAAATTCTTTTTTCTCAACTTTTACAAGTTCTTGTTTCTCTTCAATTAATTTATAAAGTTCAAGAATTTTTTCGTAATCTTTTTTGGATTTTGTATCTATTTTTTCAAAATTAACAAATTCTGTTTGAAGTTTTTCTAAATCTTTTTTATCTTTTTTAAATTTTTCTTTAACATTTTCTAGAAATCTACTTTCGCTGTTATCCAAATATTCTCGTAAAAAACCAACACCGAAAACACCGCCGACAGCAATGTGCGTCGAAGAAACAGGAAGTCCTAACTGAGAAGCGATGATTACTGTGATAGATGCTGCCATAGCGATAGAAAAGGCTCGCATTTGATCAAGTTCCGTAATCTCCGAACCAACTGTTTTAATTAGTTTTGGTCCATATAAAGCAAGACCGACAGCAATACCTATAGCTCCTACGGACATTACCCAAAAAGGAATTTCTGCTTTTTCAGATATGCCGCCACTCATAATTGCATCATTAATAGCTGCAAGCGGTCCAATAGCATTCGCAACATCATTTGCACCATGTGCAAAACTAAGAAGGGCTGCTGCAAATATCAAAGGGATAGTAAATAAACTATTTACCCCCACTCTTGTATGTTCAAGTTTTTGGGCAGCTTTTACAATCATAGGGCGAACAATATAATAAGTAGTCACCGCAAAAGCAGTACCTAATGCCAATGCAGTTAAAAAATCAACTTTAACAATCTTTTTGACACCTTTTAAAATTAAATAAGTTGAAAATGCCATAGCCATAACTGCAATTAAAAATGGTACAATCTTTTGTGCACTTCCCAGCATATCATCTTTATAAATAATCTTCTTTTTGATAAAGTACAGAAAGGACGCCGCTATAACTCCACCCAAAAATGGAGAAATTATCCAAGATGCTGCAATTTTACCCATAGTACCCCAAGCAACAATTTTAAATCCGGCAGCAGCAATCCCTGCACCCATAACTCCACCGACTATTGAGTGAGTAGTTGAAACTGGAGCTCCAATGTATGTTGCAAAATTTAACCACACAGCAGCACTTAACAATGCCGCGGTCATAGCCCAGATAAATATTTCAGGGTTATCTATCATCCCCGGATCTATAATACCTTTTTTGATAGTTTTTACAACTTCCCCGCCGGCTATTAATGCTCCGGCACCTTCAAATATTACAGCAATAACTATTGCCCAAAACATTGTTAAAGCGCCGCTTCCCACAGCTGGTCCTACATTGTTTGCAACATCATTGGCACCAATATTCATAGCCATATATGCACCAAAAACAGCACCGATTATTAAAAATGTATTATTTTGTATTTCGCCATGAGTAAACGATGTCCATATAAATACAATTGCAATAAATACAAATGCAATAGCAAGCCTTGAAAAGCCGCCACTTTGTGTTTGCGGAGTCACTTTTTCCATTGTTTTGATAGTTTTAATGTCCATTTACGAAACCTGCTTATTTTATATTAGTTGTGATTTTATAATTAAATTGATTAGCCAGAGCTTTGAAAACTTATATGTAATTGTAGTAAAAGATATGTAAATATATAGAAAGTCTATATTATATTACTATTAAATTTAAAAATCTATGTGGTTTTAGTTATAGTAGTGGGTTGGTCTTTTTTTGATGAAAAACCAGAGCCTTCTTTTTTCTTTTTCTTTAGATTTAGCTCTTTAATATGATCTTTATAATTAATCTCTTTAGCAGTCATAAGAGCAAATGATTTAGCTATTACAGCAATAGTATTGGGAACTTCACCTTTGTTTTTATATGATTGAATATTTTTATCACTCACTTTAATTAAATTTGCAAACTTTGGTAAGGTGATATCTGCATCTAAAAGAAACTTTTTAAAATCTATAAATGTCATCTTTTCTTCTTCTTTTCATATTTATTAAGTTGATTTTTTGTAGAAATTAAACTTTCTTGTAGTGTTGATTTTTCTTTCTGTAAAATTTTATTTCTTTCCATAAGGTCTTGTCGTTTAGATATTTCAGCCTCGGCAATAGTTGATAGTCTATGCTCTAGTGTTGCAATACCTTTTTCATAATGTTTAATTTGATTTAATAATTTAACATTCTTTATTTTACATTTTTCCAAGGTGCCTTGAATAAAACTTATATCAACTAAAGGCTGAGGTGCCGGTCTATTTTGCTTAGCTTCTAATATTTTAATTCTATTATTTAGTTGTGTTTCTCTCTTCTTTTGATCAATAATGTTTTGACGCACTTTTTGCATCGTATCTCGTTTCTCTTGTTCATCCTCAGTGGCAATAAATCCAATAAAAACACACCCTTTCATCTCATTTGAACTATCATCAAATTCAGGTATTGCTGATAATCGCAAATAAAAGAATTCTTTGTTTTTATCAATACACTTATATAAACCTTCCCAATTTTGACCAGAGGTTATTGTTTTATACATATCTTTGTATGTGGAAGCCAATATATCAGGATGTGTAATACTTGTAATATTTTGTCCTATCATCTCTTCTTTTGTATATGAAGAAACTTCACAAAACTGTTCATTGACATCAATAAAAACACCGTCAGTATCAATCTTTACTATAGTTGCCACATTATCAATAATATCAATATAAGCTGATAATTCTTTTTCTTTTTTTAGAATTAATTTTTGTTGATGTTTTGACAAGCAGAATTTTTGTATATTTTCTAACAGCAGCGGTGTATTGATTGGCTTTAAAGCGTAATATGATACATTTAATTTAATTGCTTCCATTAAAAAATTTGCTTCACCATGTGCTGTTGTGAAAATAGCAGGGATATCACTATCAAGCTTCCTAATGTCCGCAAGCATCTCTAATCCACTTTTCTTTGGCATATTAATGTCAGCAATAATTGCATCTATTTCACCGCCTTGGGTCTTAGTATATGATGTAAACTGGTCAATACCATCTTGACCATCAATACACAGTATGACTTTTTTAAATACTTTTTGAAGTATAGCTCCAAGAGATTCTCTAATACTGGTATCATCTTCTACATACATTACTGTTAAGGTTTTTAGGAATTCTTTATTAAACATGAAGTGATTATACATTAAAATATATAAAAGTATTTCATATTTTATGATGTTTATAACAACTTGTATTTAAACTATGATTAATTTAAACTTAAATTCAGCTCCTCTTAAGGAAACCCTGCTATTATTCCGAACTTAATTTATAGAAGGAGACAAGTCATGAGCAAATTTACAAAAATGATAAATCAAGCTGATGTTAAAAAAGACTGGATCGTAATTGATGCATCTGGTAGAACATTTGGTAGAATTATCACAGAAGTTGCAACAATTTTAAGAGGTAAAAATAAACCTTTCTTTACACCAAATGTTGATTGTGGAGATAATGTTATTATTATCAATGCTACAGAAGCAAAGTTTACAGGTAAGAAAATGGAAGACAAAGAATACTTTAGTCATTCAGGTTATTTTGGTTCTACAAAAACACACAAAATGTCAGATATGTTAGAAAATAATCCAGAAAAATTATTTAGACTAGCTACTAGAGGTATGCTTCCTAAAACAAAATTGGGTGCAAAAATGCTTAAAAATTTAAAAGTATATGCAGGTGCTGATCATCCTCACACTGCACAAGTTAAGGGAGCGTAATTATGGCAAAAGTATATGCAACAGGAAAAAGAAAAACAGCAATAGCTAAAGTATGGTTAGAAGCTGGTAAAGGTGAGATTACAGTAAATGGTCAACCTTTAGACATCTGGTTAGGTGGACACGAAGCTATTAAAAAAAGAGTAAGAGTTCCTTTAGAAGTTACTAAGCAATTAGAATCTGTAAATATCGTAGCTAAAACTCTTAGTGGTGGATATTCTGCACAAGCTGATGCTTTAAGACATGGTATTTCAAAAGCTTTAGTTGAGTTTGATGAAACATTTAGAGCAGTTCTTAAGCCTTATGGTTTAATGACAAGAGATGCAAGAATCGTGGAAAGAAAAAAGCCGGGACGAAGAAAAGCGAGAAGATCTCCTCAATTCTCAAAAAGATAATTTATATTATTTATTCTTTGCCAAATGGCAAAATAATTATCTACAAAAAGCTGAAAAGAGAAATCTTTTCAGCTTTTTTTATGTACAATTCATTATGCGACTTTTAATATTTTTATCTTTTTTTTTATCATCTATTTACGCATCTACGCTAAATCTTTCCATATCATCAAATCCAAGTAGAATAAATCCTATTCTTTCAACAGACAGTGCCAGCAGTGAGATAACTCAATGGATATTTAACGGTCTTTTTAAATATGACAAAGATGGCAATGTAGTTTGTGATTTGGCAAAAAGTTATCATTTTAAAACTCCTACAAAATTAATAGTTAAAATAAAGGAAAATATTAAATGGCATGATGGATATATTTTTACAGCAGATGATGTAATATTTACATTTAATATGATTAATTCTCCAAAAGTTTTTACTCCAACCAAAAGTAGTTTTGATAAAGTTCTAAGTGTTAAAAAACTAGATAAATTTACTTTAGAGATAAATTATAAGCAGCCGTATTTTAAAGCTTTGGAGATTTGGCTGACTGGACTTTTGCCTAAACATTTACTTAAAGATGAAAAAAATTTAATGACAAGTAAGTTTAATAAAAATCCAGTAGGAACAGGCTCTTATAAACTTGAATCGTTAAGTATCTCATCTGATATTGTTTTGACAGCTTATGATGATTATTTTGACGGGCGGACTAAAATAGATAAAATATCATATAAATTTATTCCGGATACTACAACAGCATTTTATACATTAAAACAACAACAGCTGGATATCGGAGGACTCACCCCTATTCAAATAGATAGACAAATCAATGATAAATTTAAAAAAGATTTTAAAATATTTGAAAAGCCCAGTTTTGGATATACCTATTTAGGGTTTAATTTAAAAGGTGAAAAATTTAAAGATATAAGAATACGAAAAGCATTAAGTTTGGCTATCAACAGACAAGAGATGGTTGATGTTTTGTTTTTTGGTCATGCTAAAGTTTGTACAGGACCGTTTTTGCCTGACACTTTTGCATTTAATAAGGATGTCAAAAGTCCAATTCAAAATATACAAAAAGCAAAAAGACTTTTAAAAGAGATGGGATACGATGAAAATAATCCATTTGAATTTCAAGTAATTACAAATGCAAATAATTCAATACGGGTAAATGCAGCTGAAATTTTACAATATCAGCTCTCAAAAGTTGGTGTAAAAATGAAAATAAGAGTTATGGAGTGGCAGGCTTTTTTAAATACTATTGTACACCCAAGAAATTTTGATGCTATTATTTTAGGATGGGGATTGGCACTTATGCCCGATGCTCAACCACTTTGGCATAGTAAAAGTGATAAAAAAGGCGGCTTTAATTTAGTTGGTTATTCAAATGAAAAAGTAGATAATTTAATAGAAGAGGGTGCTGTTACTATTGATAAAAACAACTTGAGTAAAATATACAAAGAGATATTTGTCAGGATCAGTAATGATTTTCCATATCTTTTCTTATATATTCCAAATTCAATAACAGTGGTAAATGACAAAATAAAAAATGTATCTGATACTTTAATAGGTGTAACACATAATCAAAAAGATTGGATTAAAGAATAAAAGGAAAAAAATGGACAAAGTAATATTGTTTGATTTAGACGGTACTTTAATAGATAGTACAGATGCAATTGTGGGATGTTTTTATCATTCATTTAAAGAGTTGAATTTTGAATTTAACGGCGATGATGAAGATATAAAAAATGAGATCGGTTATCCTTTGGATGTAATGTATGCAAATTTGGGAGTTGCTAAAGATTTAGTATTGGATTTTGTAACATCATATAAAAAAAAGTATAGAAAAATATCAAAAGCCCAAACTACGCTTTTACCAAATGCTATTGAATCTATAAAACTAGCTTCAACTTTTGCAAGATTAGCAATTGTAACTACAAAAACAACTGCATATACCATACCTTTGCTTGAACATCTTGGAGTGATGCATCATTTTGAAACTATCATTGGAAGACAAGAGGTGGAAAATCCAAAACCACACCCGGAACCTGTTTTAAAATGTTTAGTTAATATGAAACTGAAACCACATAAAAATATATTTATTATTGGTGATACAAAACTTGATATTATTGCAGGGAAAGAAGCTGGAATTAGTAGTGTAGCGGTGCTTTGCGGTTATGGTAAGAAGGATGACTTATTGAAATATACGGACAATATTGTTACGGATTCATTAGAAGCTGTAAAAATGATAAAAAACACTAATTTTAAAGCATAATATAAGTTGTATTTCTTTAAAATAAATGCACACAATTATCAGTGCCTAAAAAACACTATAAAAAATAGGAGAAACTATGCTAGAAATTAGATGGCACAGTCGTGCAGGTCAAGGTGCCGTAACAGGAGCTAAAGGGTTAGGTTCTGTTGTTGCTGAAACAGGAAAGCAAGTACAAGCATTTGCTTTTTATGGTTCTGCAAAAAGAGGTGCATCAATGACTGCTTATAACAGAATTGATGATAAACAAATTTTAAATCATGAAAAATATATGCATCCTGATTATGTATTTGTAATTGATCCAGGATTGGCTTTTACAGATGATATTACTCAACATGGGAAAGATACTACAAAGTATATAATTACTTCTCACCTTGGTAAGTCAGAATTAATTGAATTAATTCCTGCGCTTCAAGGTATTGAAGATAGAGTATTTGTTGTTGATTGTTTTAAAATTGCACAAGAAACTATAGGTCGCCCAATTCCAAATACACCAGTACTTGGAGCATTTATGAAAGTTAGTGGAATGTTTGATATCGAATATTTTAAAAATTCTATGAAATCAGTATTGGCAAAACTTCCTCAAAAAATTATTGATGCAAATATGCTTGCTATTCAGCGAGCTTACGATGAAGTGGAATAGGAGTTAAATATGGCACAACGAAATGAAGTAGTAACTAATTTATATAGAAGTACGGATACCTTTGAAAATTCTATTTGGAATAAAGGTTGGGATGAGTTAGTTCCAGGAGCTGCTGTTTATTCTTTCAATGGAGATATTGACCATACTGTTGTTAATGTTCAACCAGAAAATAGAGATATTGCAGAAACAAACTCTATGAATAAATATGTAGGTGATTGGAGAGTTGTAAAACCAGTTTGGAATTTAGACCTTTGTATAGATTGTCAAAATTGTTGGTTATATTGTCCAGATACTTCTATTATCTCAAGAGATAAAGAGATGGTAGGGATTGATTATGATCACTGTAAAGGTTGTGGAATTTGTTCGGAAGTTTGTCCGACAAATCCAAAATCACTTGTAATGTTCAATGAACAAGTTAAAAATGAAGATGCTCTGAACCAATGGCCACAGAAAACATCGAAAAAAAAAGGAGAGTAATTTATGGCACAAAATAAAAAAACAATGGAATTAAATGCTGTTGAAATTTGGGATGGAAATGCTAGTAATGCTCAAGCTTTAAGACAAGCTGGCGTTGATGTAATGGCTGCATATCCTATTACACCATCAACAGGAACTGTTGAGGGGTATGCAACTTTACATGCAAATGGTTATGTAGATGGTGAGATTGTTATGGTTGAATCTGAACATGCTGCAATGTCGGGATGTATAGGGGCAAGTGCGGCGGGAGCTAGAGCAGCAACTGCAACAGCATCTCAAGGTTTAGCACTTATGATTGAAACTTTGTATCAAGCATCTGGAATGAGATTACCAGTTGTTTTATGTTTAATAAATAGAGCTCTTGCAGCTCCATTAAATGTAAATGGTGACCATTCAGATCTATATTTAACTAGTCAATCTGGTTGGATCTCAATTGATGCTTGTAATCCACAAGAAGCTTATGATTTAACTTTATGTGCATTTAGAATTGCTGAACATAAAGATGTTAGACTTCCTGTTATATCAAACCAAGATGGTTTTATGACATCACATACAGCACAAAATGTTATTCCGTTAAGTGATGAAGCTGCTGGTAAATTTGTTGGAGAATTTGTAGCTGTTAATTCATTGTTGAATTTTGACAAGCCTGTAACTCACGGTGTTCAAACAGAATCTGACTGGCATATGGAACATAAAGCAAAACAAAATGATGCTATGATGAATTCTCCAAAAGTTATTGAAGAAGTATTTGCTGAATTTGAAAAGCTAAGCGGTAGAAAATATAATATGATTGAACAATACAAGCTTGAAGATGCTGATATTGTAATTGTATGTTTGGGTACAACTTATGAAACTGCTCAAATTGCTTGTGATAATATGAGAGAGCAAGGTATCAAAGCTGGTATTTTAATGCCTAGAGTATTTAGACCAACAAGAGTTGAACAATTAGCTTCCATGTTAGCAAATGCAAAAGCTATTGTATGTATGGATAGATCAGCACCTGGTGGACAATTAGGACAATTATTCCAAGATGTTTCATCTGCTCTTATTAATACAGAATCTAGACCAATGATGAGTAATATTATTTATGGTCTTGGTGGTAGAGATATGACTGTTAATGAACTTGAGGTAATTTATAAAGATGCTCAAGATGAAGTAAATGCTGGAAAACTAAATGGCGCAATTCAAAGATGGATTGGTGTACGAGGTCCAGAACTTAAATACTATACAGAAGGAAGATAAGATGGGTTGTAGTTTAATTGGCGGGGCAGCAATGCCACAAGGAAATAAAGAGATTAAAAACTTAAAAACTTTCTCTACGGCAGCTGAGAGATTTGAAGGTGCTCATGTACTTTGTCCCGGGTGTGCTCACTCAATCATCGTAAGAGAGATTTTAAATGCAACTAATGATAACTTGGTTGTAAGTGCTAGTACGGGTTGTTTAGAAGTTTGTACTGCTGTTTATCCTCATACTTCTTGGGATTGTTCTTGGATTCATATAGGATTTGAAAATAGTTCTACTGCTATAGCAGGTGTTGAAGCTGCAAATAAAGCTTTAAGAAACAAAGGTAAAATTAGTGCTGATACACCTGAACCTAAATTTGTAGCTTTTGGTGGAGATGGTGCTACTTATGATATCGGTTTCCAATGGATTTCTGGATGTTTTGAAAGAGGTCATAATATGATGTATGTTTGTTTAGACAATGAAGTTTATGCAAACACAGGAGGGCAAAGAAGTTCTTCTACACCAATAGGTGCCAGTGCTACAACTACTCCAGCAGGGTCTGATTCTTATGGAGAGAAACAACATAAAAAAGATATGATGTCAATTATGGCTGCGCACGGTGCTCCTTATGTTGCACAAATTGCTCCAAACAAATGGAAAGATATGATTAAAAAAATCCAAAGAGGATTTGATACAAATGGACCTGTTTATATAAATGCAATGTCAGCTTGTACAACAGAGTGGAAATTTCAACCGCATCAAACAATTGAAGTATCTGATTTAGCTACTGATTCATTAGTATTTCCATTGTATGAAATTATTGATGGTAGAGAATTAAATATTACTTATAGACCAAAAAATATTGTTTCTGTTAGAGATTATCTGGCAGCACAACCTAGATTTAAACATCTGTTTACACCTGAATATGAACATATTATTGTTGAAAAACAAAAACTTGTTGATAGAGATTGGGAATACTTACAGCGAAGAGAAGAAGCTAGAGTTTAATTTGTGCCAATAACACGACTATAAAACTATTTTTTGCTTCAGTTGTTTACTATAGTAAACTTCCTTTGCAAGAAAAAAGTTTTCTCTTGGTTTTTGACACAAATTCATAATATATTAAAAAGCCCTTGCAGAATTTCTGTGAGGGTTTTTTATTTTATCTTCTTGGTGGAAGTGATTGTAACTCCTCTTCATTTAAATATTCGTTCCCATCATCATCAAGTCTTTCAAAATTCGCCTTCATAGGTGGTGGACCTTCTTTAAAAGATATTTTCCCATCTTTATTTCTATCAAATTTTCTTAAAACAATTTTTGCTCTTTGCATTGCTTTTTTTATCTGATGATGCCCATATCGCAAAATCCAATTCAAAATTCTTTGCATTTATATTTGAAAGGTATTCTTCATATTCTTTTATAGAATCATAAGGTCCATGAAGTCCCATCATTGACTTCCAATGTGAACCGGCACCATAATCCATAACATAAAGTTTACCTTCTTTTTTAAATCCGGTAACCCAATGGTTTGGCGCACCTTTTACTTTATTGTTAATAAAAATATATCCAGCTTTATATTCTGGATTTATTGTATTTAAAGTATCTTTTGCAAAATTTGCAGCATCTTTACACCAACCTTTAGAAGTTTCAAATATTTCTTCTGCTGATTTTACAGTAACTGCACCAGGACCTTCACTTCGTATTTTCCTAACTACACTTTTTGCTAAATTTTTATCAAAATGCCAATTATTTCTCATCCATTTTGCTACATCTTTATCTGATTTCCAATTACTTACTTCAGATTTATAATCTAAAGCACTAGATATAACAGCACTAAAAACCAATGCTAAAGTCATATAAACTACTCTCTTCATACTTTACTCCTTTTTTGTGTATAAAAAACATTAATCCAACGATAACTTGATTGTAAATTCTATCGTATTAGATATATTTAAACACAAACATCTATATAAAGCTATTTCTAATACATTTACAACCTTATCTTTTCATTAATTATCAATATACTTAGATCAATTCTGGAACAATTTATAACGTCTAAATTGAAGGACGGGGCGATTTAACGGCTTGACTACTTGAATTTTTAAATGTCTTAATGCGAAACTTGAAAGCTCGAATAATCGCCATTATAGCCTCGTTCCTCTCCTCCGAGACTGTGAAAGAACTCAATCTCAATTTATATAAAATATTCTACAATAAAATCACTAAAATTAACCATCCTAAAACCACTAAAAAGGTATAATATATACCATATAAAGGTAATTTATGGGTATATATAAACAAGGATTAGATAGAAATCAACAACTAATATTTCCACCATCATTAGATGAGTTAGTAGATGAAAATAATATGGCAAGAGCAATTGATGAATATGTAGAAATATTAAATATATCTGATTTAACGATAAAAACCAAAAAAAGTTTAATAACTGATGGTCAACCAGCATTCCATCCCAAACTACTATTAAAAATATATATCTACGGATACCTAAATAAAATAAGAAGTAGCAGAAAGTTAGAAACTGAGATAAAAAGAAATATAGAACTTATGTGGCTAACACAAGGGTTAATACCAAGTTATAAAACTATTGCAAATTTTAGAAAAGATAATCCAAAGGCACTGCAAACAATATTCAAAGAGTTTTCACTTCTTTTAAAAGATATAAATTTAATCACAGGTGAACTAGTAGGTATAGATGGAGCATTCTTAAGAGCCAATGCTTCTAAAAATACTTTGATTATGAAAAAGACTGTAAAAAGAGATTTAGCTAAAATTGATAAAGAGATAAAAAGTTATATGGAGCTTTTGGATACTCTTGATAAGGAAGATATAGATGATGCTAAATTAAATATATCTTCTGATGATATTATTAAATTAAAAGATAAAAAAGAGCAACATAATAAAACAGATAAAGATGCAAATGTAATGAGCAAACCTGCACATAATCTTATGGTTTATAATTCACAGATAAGTGTAGATGATAAATATAAATTTATAATTGCAACAGATATATCAACAAATGGTCATGATTTAGATCAACTTTATAATATGGCTGTTAAATCTAAAGAAGTTATTGATAATCCTAATATGATAGTAACTGCTGATAAAGGATATTATTCAAGTGTAGAGATTAAAAAGTGTGTTGATGATGGTATTACTAAAGAAAGTTTGCTACGCAATCGCTATTCGCTACTTTTGAAACAATAGTACCTTTAAGAAATACAGCAACTAAAAAGAAGATTAAAGATTCAAAGTTCTCAAAGAACCAATTTTTATATAATAAGCAAGATGATTGCTACATCTGCCCGAATAATCAAATCTTAGCAAACAGCAAAACTCAATATAAAAGAAATAATAGAATGTTAGATGTATATAGATTATCTAGTGTTATTTGTAAAGTTTGTCCATTGAAAAAAAACTGCTTATCAGATAAAACTTTTTATAAACAAATGTACAGATGGGAGCATGAAACAATCATTGATGATTATACTTTTAAAATGAATACTAAAAAAGCCAAAGAGATAGTTAGAAAAAGAGGTTCGATAGTTGAACATCCATTTTGCACTGCGTGAATTCCGTTACACTACATGGTACTATAAAAAGAACATTAGGTTGGGATCACTTTCTAGTCCATTCTAAAGAAAAAGTGCTTGGTGAAAATGCACTCATCATGTTTACATACAATTTTAGAAGACTATTAAACCTTATAGGGATAGCTTTATTCAAAAAACTGTGTTCAGCCATTAAAAATAAAGATTTAACCCAGATAAGACAAGATATAGAAGAATATATCTTGTTGTTTGGGCTTTATTTAGTCTATTTTTTACAAATATTTTTATTTTTGGAAAATTATAGAAAAAATCTAAAATATTTAAAAAATTAACTGTAAAAATGACTGTAGAATTAGCCTGTTTGGGACTAAATTCACAGTCTGTGTGTTTTGTTATACTTTAATATTTATAACTCTAGTTTTAGCAATAATATCATGAATACATCTTTTTTCTTTTCCAAAAATAAATAGTATATTTAGTGTTGATATAATACCACCAATAACTGGTATATAAGGTGGTAAAAAATAAAATGAATATCTTTTAAGTAAACTACTTTTTGTAGGTAATTCATTATTCAAATCAACAATTTTAATTTTTAAAATTATTTTACCAATTGTTTGACCATTATTAATAAGGAATTTATAATTAATTCCCATAAATAATAACAAATTCAATAATTCAATTATAACCCAATATGGAGTTGATTCCTTAGTAATCATCTCTCCATTAACTAGTTCAATTCCATTTGTAAAATATATAATTAATGCCATACATATTCCAAATATCATTGTATCAATTATTGAAGCCCATAGTCTTGACCATCTTGATGCTAGTACTTCCTGAATATCTTCTGTTTTAGTATTGTTTTTATCCATTGTTAATTTGTCCTTTAGTATAACGTCTGACTGACTTGAGAAACAAGGTAAGCTAACGTCTTTTATATTTAATCTTTTAAGTATATCAATGCGACATTTAAAAGCTTGATATTTTCGCGTCTATTACCTTGTTTCTCCTCCTAGGAGACTGTGAAAGAACTCAATCTCAATTTATATAAAATATTCTACAATAAAATCACTAAAATTAACCATCCTAAAACCACTAAAAAGGTATAATATATACCATATAAAGGTAATTTATGGGTATATATATAAACAAGGATTAGATAGAAATCAACAACTAATATTTCCACCATCATTAGATGAGTTAGTAGATGAAAATAATATGGCAAGAGCAATTGATGAATATGTAGAAATATTAAATATATCTGATTTAACGATAAAAACCAAAAAAAGTTTAATAACTGATGGTCAACCAGCATTCCATCCCAAACTACTATTAAAAATATATATCTACGGATACCTAAATAAAATAAGAAGTAGCAGAAAGTTAGAAACTGAGATAAAAAGAAATATAGAACTTATGTGGCTAACACAAGGGTTAATACCAAGTTATAAAACTATTGCAAATTTTAGAAAAGATAATCCAAAGGCACTGCAAACAATATTCAAAGAGTTTTCACTTCTTTTAAAAGATATAAATTTAATCACAGGTGAACTAGTAGGTATAGATGGAGCATTCTTAAGAGCCAATGCTTCTAAAAATACTTTGATTATGAAAAAGACTGTAAAAAGAGATTTAGCTAAAATTGATAAAGAGATAAAAAGTTATATGGAGCTTTTGGATACTCTTGATAAGGAAGATATAGATGATGCTAAATTAAATATATCTTCTGATGATATTATTAAATTAAAAGATAAAAAAGAGCAACATAATAAAACAGATAAAGATGCAAATGTAATGAGCAAACCTGCACATAATCTTATGGTTTATAATTCACAGATAAGTGTAGATGATAAATATAAATTTATAATTGCAACAGATATATCAACAAATGGTCATGATTTAGATCAACTTTATAATATGGCTGTTAAATCTAAAGAAGTTATTGATAATCCTAATATGATAGTAACTGCTGATAAAGGATATTATTCAAGTGTAGAGATTAAAAAGTGTGTTGATGATGGTATTACTAAAGAAAGTTTGCTACGCAATCGCTATTCGCTACTTTTGAAACAATAGTACCTTTAAGAAATACAGCAACTAAAAAGAAGATTAAAGATTCAAAGTTCTCAAAGAACCAATTTTTATATAATAAGCAAGATGATTGCTACATCTGCCCGAATAATCAAATCTTAGCAAACAGCAAAACTCAATATAAAAGAAATAATAGAATGTTAGATGTATATAGATTATCTAGTGTTATTTGTAAAGCTTGTCCATTGAAAAAAAACTGCTTATCTGATAAAACTTTTTATAAACAAATGTACAGATGGGAGCATGAAACAATCATTGATGATTATACTTTTAAAATGAATACTAAAAAAGCCAAAGAGATAGTTAGAAAAAGAGGTTCGATAGTTGAACATCCATTTGGAACTATAAAAAGAACTTTAGGTTGGGATCACTTTCTAGTCCGTTCTAAAGAAAAAGTGCTTGGTGAAAATGCACTCATCATGTTTACATACAATTTTAGAAGACTATTAAACCTTATAGGGATAGCTTTATTCAAAAAACTGTGTTCAGCCATTAAAAATAAAGATTTAACCCAGATAAGACAAGATATAGCAAAATATATCTTGGTGTTTGGGCTTTATTTAGTCTATTTTTTACAAATATTTTTATTTTTGGAAAATTATAGAAAAAATCTAAAATATTTAAAAAATTAACTGTAAAAATGACTGTAGAATTAGCCTGTTTGGGACTAAATTCACAGTCTGTACGATTTGTTATCTTTTAACTTTTCAAGTGACTCTACAAGTTCAAAAATTGTATTTGATGGATTATCATTAAATGGCTCAATATTTCCATTTGTATCCTTAAAATATTTAATTAATACTTTTGATCTTTCAATAGCTATTTTTTGTTTAGATTTAATAATCTCATAAATAAATTCATTGTTTTTTTCATAATCAATTATGTGCTTAAGTTCATGATTTAATTTAACTCTATCTATATGTGCTGTTTGTTCTTTAAAATGAAGCAATATCCATAATTCATAAGCTTCATTTGAATATGCTACATTAATATTTAATATTTTTGCACTAGCAATAGCTCCGTTAAATTCTTGTTTGGAATAGCTATCTTTATCAATTACAATCCATTTTTCATCAAAATTAGAATCAGTTAATAGATGAGTTTTAATTGCCTCAAGAACTTTCATTGGATTTGTTCCTAAATGTTTTGCAAATGCAACTTGTCCTCTAAGTCCATAATCTTTTATCATCTTTGTGAAGTAAAATCTTGAGGACTTTGTATCTTCGCAGGCAATCAAAACTCTTTTAGATATAGCTTTAGTTTGTTTTATAACTCTTTTTCGTTGTGCTTTTGCTTTTTTAAAATGATCATGTGTTCCCATAATTTTATTCCTAATCTAAAAGTTCATTTGTATTTTCAGCATATAAATTATAAATATGTGGAACACCACCAAACTTACCTTCTAAATAATTTTTTTCAAGAGAAGTGTCTTTTCTAGCTCCAAAATCTATTAAAGAAAATATTTCACTTTCTCCATAGATATTTTTTTCAACAAACCAAATTTGGTCTCTACGAAATAACTTATGTGTTAGCAAGTTTGTGTCATGAGTTGCAAAAATTAATTGAGCATTTTTAGGGTTTGTTTCTTTCGAGTTAAATAATTCAACAATAAATTCAGTCATTTGAGTATGAAAACTATTATCTAGTTCATCAATAATTAAAATTTCACCATTTAATAATGTTTCAACAATAGGACCAGCAAGTAATAAAAATTTTCTTGTTCCTGTAGATTCGTTATGTAATTTGAAATCTATATCTGCAATATATTCATTATTTTTATCATATTGCATATGTTTAGTAATTATTTCTGCACGTGTTAAACTACCTTCTTTTATTTCATCTTGATTAATCATTTCTTTAAGTTTTGATGGAATAGAGTCATAGTCAATATCTGTTGTTTTTAGTTCAACATATTTAATTCCCATATCAACTGATAAAAGTAATTGAAGAATTTTAGATTTATGTTCTTTATTGTTTAGCATATCAACTGTGTAATGTTCAAATTTATTTTTATCAACATTTGAAGTAATATTAAACTGATTAAACCAATCACTAATATTTTTTGAAATACTTCCATTAAATTGTGCTACAACCGATAAAAAAAGTGCATTTTCTCTTGTTTTATTTTCTTTAACAATAAGACGACCTTCTGAAAAAGCTTTAGATAAATCAAATTCTTGTTTTGTTCTGATAAATAATTTTGTTTCTCGAATATTAGGAGTATGAAATAACCATTCATCATGTACAATATTTTCATCAAGTCTAAATCCATATCTATATTTTATTTCATTTGATATGAATGTAATTTCAAATAATGATGGTTTATCTTTGGTTTGTGTATTTAATTTAAATGATTCTACATAAATTTTTTCATTTGGTTTGTAGTCAATAGCAGAACTTTCAACAAAACTTCTCATAAAATCCATTGCATCTAGTAAGTTACTTTTGCCACTTGCATTTGGACCATAAATTACAGCTGATTTTAATAGTATTTTATTTTTATCATTAAATATATTTTCAGAATGGTCTTTTATAGCTGTAGCCTCCATTGTGAACGTTGTAGTATCTTTTATAGATTTATAATTTTCTACCGTAAAGTCAATTAACATTTTATATCCTTAATAAGGTTGATTATATCATATAATTTGTTAATATATCACATATTATTAATTTAAGTATGGTTTTTAATGTAACTTTAACGAGAAAAGATTATATTTAATTTTTTTCAGATAACGCCTCATATCTAACTTGTTATAATACTTTTACAGAGTTTGATAAAGTAATATATCGGATAACGCCTAAAGCGGTTAATTAAACTTAAATTAGAATATTAGTTTAAACTAGCTTGTAAGTCAGTCAGATAGTTACATTACAAATTTGAGTAGCGACTAGATCAGTTTTTGTTAATCTTATTAGTTTTTATAATTTATAAAACATAAAATAAGATAAAACTAGATCGTATTTATGAGGCAAAATTATATGTAACAAAGCTACTTTAAAATCACCTATGAGAGTATTTAAACTCATAGGCTAACAAGCTCTCAAATTTAAATTAAAGTGAGGCTTACGATGTATAATTCTATCGGATTGGATATAAGTAAAAGATTAATTGCAGTGCATATACCTATAAATAATACAGATATTGAAATCAATAACAATATAACGGGTATGAGAAAATTAATATCTAAATTAAAAAAGTTATATAAAAAAGAGTATGAAGATTTAGTATTTATATATGAACCAACTGGAAGTTATTCAAGTATATTAACTAAATTTTGTAATAATAAAAATATAAAATGCTTTATAATTAACCCTAGCCAATTTTCTAATCATGCTAAAGCACTAGGACAAAGAGTAAAATCAGATAAACTAGATGCTCAAGTATTATCTAAAGCTATTCATCTAGCACGGAAAGGTGAAATTAAAGTACCTGTATACAATATAATACCCCAAGAAAATAAGAACGAAAAAATAAGATTCTTATTCCTAAAAAGTTAAAATAATAAAATATTTAATAGGGGTAAAAAATGAGTACAAAAAGAAGAATATTTACAGCAAAATTTAAAACAAAAATTGTTTTAGAAGTTTTAAAAGGTGAAAAGACTTTAAATGAGATAGCAAGTAAAAATAATATAACACCTAAAAATATCCAAAATTGGAAGAAGATATTTTTGGATAATGCAGAGTTGGCAATGGAGCCTGTAAAGGCTATCAAAGAATATAAAGACGAAAACTTAAAATTACAATCTAAAATAGATGATTATGCAAAGATAGTAGGTAAAATGACAGTTGAAAAGGAATGGCTTGAGGAAAAGCTACAAAGCTTGGACTTATCTAATAAAAAAGAGTTGATAGAGTCTAAGCTAACATATATTTCAGTATCAACTCAATGTAAACTTATAAAATTAAATCCAAGCAGCTTATATTATAAGCCTATAGAAAATAAGCATAAAATATCACTCAAAGATAAGATAAATGATATTTATGAGCAAATACCAATATATGGAGCTTTAAAAGTTCATCAGCAACTTTTAGAAGATGGATACAATATAAGTTTGAATACTGTTTATAAATATAGACAAGAGATGGGTTTAAAGCCAATATTAGCAGTTAAACCAATAAATCTATCAATACCAGATAAGCAACATAAAAAATACTCTTACAAGCTTAGAGGAGTTGACATAGTAAAAGCAAATCAAGTATGGAGTACGGATATAACATATATCAAGATTAATGGCGGCATGGTTTATTTAGCAGCTATAATTGATTGGTATTCTAAATCTGTACTATCTTGGAAAATATCCAACACTATGGATTCAGCTTTAACAATGGATGTTCTAAATGAAGCATTATCGCTATATGGTAAACCTGAAATATTTAATACAGATCAAGGCAGTCAATACACAAGTCATATCCATACACAGACTTTAAAAGATAATGGCATCATTATCTCAATGGATGGTAAAGGTAGAGCTACTGATAATATTTGTATAGAGAGATTCTGGCGAAGTGCAAAAGTTGAAAGAATTTATCTAAATGAATATAACACAATTAAAGAGTTAAAAACTGATGTGAAAGATTATATTGATTTTTATAATCATAAAAGATTTCATCAAACTTTAAATTATAAAAAACCAATGAGTTTTTATTATGATAGTTTAAAAATTAATAATAAGGATTATGATAAATTAGTTGAAATTGTGGCATAAGGTAACAGGTGAAAAAGAGAATAAGGATTTAGAAAAAGTTGTCTTGTCTTCTTGGGGTATTATAATAAAAAATCTTCCAGTTTATCTGGTAATATCTCAAATCTTCTACAATATTCAGCTGCAGCAGATCTAGATACACCAAGACTCTTTGCTATTCTCCTATATGAGAAATCCATTTGATACTTTAATTTTAGTATCTCTTTAATCTGTTTCATTAAAACTCTCCTCATTGATACACTCCTAATATTTTTAGAAGTGTAGTTTAATATGGAGAATATCTCAAACTTAAATTAGTTTTAATCCAGCAAATAAACTTAATTTAAACTTTCCTATCACTTTTTCAACCAAAGTGTCCAGATAAAAAGTGATACGGTGTCTTTTTGTTAACCGCTATGGTGTCTTTTTAGAAAGTGATATGGTGTCTTTTTGGGAGTGATTTTTGCAATGAGCAAACCAGCACATAACCTTATGGCGTATAATTCACAGATTGCAGTAGATGATAAATATAAATTTATAGTTGCAACAGATATATCAACTAAAGGTAGTGACTTAGACCAACTTCATAATATGGCTGTAAAATCTAAAGAGATAGTAGATAATAAAGATATGATAGTAACGGCTGACAAAGGCTACTATAGTTCAGTAGAAATTAAAAAATGTGCAGATGATAATATTAATGTAATAGTACCAGAAAGAAATACAGGGCAAGTACAAAAGAATAGAGATAAGTTTAGTAAAAATATGTTTATCTTTAATCATAAAACCAATAGCTATACTTGCCCAAATCAAATAACAATACCAAAATCTATAACAACTTTAAAAAGAGATAATAGATTACTATATGTATATAGAGTATCTCAAACTATTTGTAAAATTTGCCCTATGCAAGATAGATGTTTAGGAGATAAAACTAAATATAAACAACTATTCCGTTGGGAGTATGAAGAGATAGTTGAAGAACATCATAAAAAAATGCAAACTAAAAAAGCAAAAGATATAGTTAAAAAAAGAGGCTCAAAAGTAGCGAATAGCGGTTGCGCAGCAAACTTTCTTTAGTAATAGTTGAACACCCATTTGGAACAATAAAAAGAACATTGGGTTGGGATCACTTTTTAGTTCGTAGCAAAAAAAAAGTACTCGGTGAAAATGCACTCATCATGTTTACATACAATTTTAGAAGACTTTTAAACCTTATAGGGATAGCTTTGTTTAAAAAACTGTGTTTAGCCATTAAAAACAAAGATTTAACCCAAATAAGGGAAGAGATAGCGGAATATATCTTGGTGTTTGGGGTTTATTTGGCTTATTTTTTAGTAAATATTTTTTATTTTCAGAATTATAGAAAAAATATTATATTTTTGAAAAATAACTAATTTAATTGACTGTAAAATTAGTTTATTTGGGACTAAATTCACAGTCTGAACGAATTGTTATCTGTTTCTAAGTGCTGTTTAATTGAATCTTTCAAGGCTATTGATAAAAAAGTAGGTACAGCATTACCTATTTGTAAGTTTTTTGAACTTCTTGAACCATAAAAAATATAGTTATCTGGAAAACATTGTATTCTTGCACCCTCTCTAGTTGTTAACGGTCGTGGTGCTTTTGGATGTATACATCTTGAAGATGATGGAGTGCTTAAATTTCGTGTAATTGTTGGTGTTGGTCTTTCCCACCATAATCTACAATATGTATTTTTAAATCCACTTTTTGGGCGTAATTCTTCTGGTATATCTTGTGGTGTTCCTCCATCAGGTAAACATTCCATAAGCTTTACTAATTTATCATTATTTTTTGGAGCATTATGATCCATTAACTTTTTAGGTTCTTTTATTCTCATTAGTTTTTGAAATTCATTATTATATTTACTGCTATATTTAAAACTTTCTTCATTGCTCTTAATGAAAGGTAAATCACTTATAGCTTCTGATAAAGTTAAATATGGTTTTAACTCTTGGTTAAAAATATTATTATCATTTGAATTACAATGAGTTTTGTTTGGATATTCAAAATCTTGATTTAATTTTGTACCAATTATTATTACTCTTTCTCTAATTTGAGGTACACCATAATCTGCTGAATTTAAAACTTCATATTTTACTTTATAGCCTAATGACCTAAAAAGTGATAATATTGTTTTTAACAATTCACCTTTTTGCATAGACAAAAGTCCTTTAACATTTTCAAATAAAAATACTTTAGGATTTAATTCTTCTAAAACTCTATAATATTCTTGAAATAGTTGACCTCTTGGGTCATCAATTAATCTTTTTCCAACAGTTGAAAATGCTTGACAAGGTGGACCACCAACAATTAAATCAATGTCACCTTTTTTTATTTGTAAATCTTCAGTAAGATTTTTAAGTCCAAAATCTTTTATATCGCAATTATACATCTTAACAGTTGGATGATTTAATGAGTATGCTTTCACCATATCAGGTAAAAGTTCATTTCCTGCTAAAATTTCAAAATTGTCATCATGTGCAAATCCATAACTAAGTCCACCAACTCCTGCAAATAAATCTAAAACTTTAAATTTCTTATCAATCATTTTAATCTACAAATATTTCATTTAACAAAGGTGGTGTTTCAGTCAATTTCCAAGTAAAATAATTTTGTTCTATATTAAAAACAGTTTGACCTTCCATTTGTTGTCTTGTAATCCAATTTACACTATCATCTTCTATTTCATCTAGTTTAATGAATGCTACTTGTCCATTAAATAAATCAAAATGAATTGCTAATGAAGCTATACCATCAGTTTCAAAAATTCTTTTTGCTTCTAAAACTTTATGTTGTTTAATATCATTTACTCCTACAAATCCAGACTGCACTTCAATTCTTAATTTCTTACCATCTTTTAATGCAATTTCTAAATCTGCTGTTGGTGTTCTTTTGAATGATTCTATATTTACTAAATCATCATCACCAATTAATGATATATCTTCAAGACTTACTTCAAATATTTTACTCAATGCTTTAAGAAAATAATTTGAAATAATATATCCTCTCATCCATGAGAAATATACTTGTTCAGGTCTTCTCCCTTGATTATTTAATCTTTGTATAATATTATTATCTTTTAATTTATTAAAAACTAATTCTACATTATCAGTACAAAATTCATCTATTTTAATTACATTAATATCTTTTGAAACTAATGAATTTATTTTTATAATTATCTCAATAAGCCTAGTATTTAATAATTCTATATAGTTGTAATCAACAGTGGGTGTTATATCTTTCCCTGCAAAAAACTTTTTTACATCACCTTGATTTGTAAAACCCAATTCTTTTCTATATTCTTTAAAGTATTGAGTTGTTATTAAAGTATTCATTTAATTTACGGTAATTTTTGTAATATTTTTTCAATAAATCCAGCTGAACCTGTATCATCATCGTCATTAAAATCAATATTATCACACTCTAAATTTAAAGTTATACATATATTATTTGCACATTCAGTTTTACTTAATGTAGCATAATTTGTAAAACCTATATTATTACAAACCTCTTGCAATAATTTCTTTGTGATAGTTCCATTATTTGGATTATATATTGTATCATCAAAAATACAACCTATGCGTGTACATAATTCTTCAACTAATTCTTGTTTTAATCTATCAGATGTTCTTTCACCTCTTGGCATATTGAATCCTTTTAATTTTAGTTTGTTAATTTAATACTATCTAAAATTCAATGAAAATATACTGAAAATAGATATATGTAAATTTTATAAGATAAACTATTTATTATCTCTTATTTAATTATATTTTATTGTAACTGATGATTAAATATTCTTAATAATACTTTTTCATCAGTTATTTGAACATTATATTGTTTCATATATATAGGTTTTAATATATCATTTGTATTAAAATCAATTTCTGTATGTAAAAAACTATATAAATTATTAGTTCCTTTTATTGTTATAATATGATTACCCAACAATTCTTTAACTTGTTGTATTGTATTTTGATTAAGTATTCGTAATTCATCATTACTTAGTTTTTTAGGTTTAAATGGATGAAAGGCATGAAGAGCATTGTTGTAATTTTTATAAGCTTCTTTTAATTCAGATATATTTAAAGCATGACTAAAACCTCTTGGCATAACAGTAGGTTCACCAGTTTCATCTTCAATAAGATAACAAGGTGTTGGATAAAAAATAGAAACTTTATCTTGTAAATTCTCAATTAATTTAGTTGGACTCCAATCACCTTTTTGTTTACTATTAAATTTATCTTGATTTACTATAACAAATAAATATGATATTAATTCTAATATCATTCTAAGTTGCAATGATGTTGATTCAATCATAATTTGATTATTTTCTTTTGTTAATGTTTCAGATGATATGATTTTATTTCTTAACTCTTTCATTATAAATAAATACTTTTCTTTTACTGATTTATCGTTAATCATTATATTATTTCCTTTTATATAAGTATTTAAGTAGAATTTATTATTTACTACATCAGATAACGCCTAAGGTGAGGAACGATGTGGATATCACGGCTTAATAATTAGAACTTTCAAGTTTCTTTATGCGACACTTAAAAGCTCGAAACTACCGACAGTACACTTGTTACTCCTCCTAGGAGACTGTGAAAGAACTCAATCTCAATTTATATAAAATATTCTACAATAAAATCACTAAAATTAACCATCCTAAAACCACTAAAAAGGTATAATATATACCATATAAAGGTAATTTATGGGTATATATATAAACAAGGATTAGATAGAAATCAACAACTAATATTTCCACCATCATTAGATGAGTTAGTAGATGAAAATAATATGGCAAGAGCAATTGATGAATATGTAGAAATATTAAATATATCTGATTTAACGATAAAAACCAAAAAAAGTTTAATAACTGATGGTCAACCAGCATTCCATCCCAAACTACTATTAAAAATATATATCTACGGATACCTAAATAAAATAAGAAGTAGCAGAAAGTTAGAAACTGAGATAAAAAGATGAAATCTCGCAGGTACGAGGACAAATATAGAACTTATGTGGCTAACACAAGGTTTAACACCAAGTTATAAGACTATTTCAAATTTTCGTAAGGACAATCCAATAGCACTACAAACTATATTCAAAGAGTTCTCACTTCTTTTAAAAGATATAAATTTAATCACAGGTGAACTAGTAGGTATAGATGGAGCATTCTTAAGAGCCAATGCTTCTAAGAATACTTTGATTATGAAAAAGACAGTAAAAAATGATTTATATAAAATTGATAAAGAGATAAAAAGTTATATGAAGCTTTTGGATACTCTTGATAAGGAAGATATAGATGATGCTAAATTAAATATATCTTCTGATGATATTATTAAATTAAAAGATAAAAAAGAGCAACTTCATAAAGATTTAGATTTGCTTGATAGCTTAGGTAAAAATCAACATAATAAAACAGATAAAGATGCAAATGTAATGAGCAAACCAGCACATAATCTTATGGCTTATAATTCACAAATAGCAGTTGATGATACTTTTAAATTTATAGTAGCAACAGATATATCAACAAATGGGCATGATTTAGATCAATTACATAATATGGCTATTAAAGCTAAAGAGATTATTGATAATCCATATATGATAGTAACTGCTGATAAAGGTTACTACAGTTCCGTTGAGATTAAAAAGTGCGTAGATGATAATATTGAAACAATAGTACCTTTACGAAATACAGCGACCAAAAAGAAAATCAAAAATGCAAAGTTCTCAAAAAATCAATTTACTTATAATCATGACAATGATTGTTACATCTGCCCAAACAATCAGATATTAGCAAATAGTAAAACTCAATATCAAAGAAACAATAGAATGTTAGATGTATATAGATTATCTAGTATTATATGTAAATCTTGCCCTTTAAAATCATCTTGCTTATCAGATAAAACAAACTATAAACAAATGTATAGATGGGAGCATGAAAGTATCATAGATGACTATACTGTTAAAATGAATACTCAAAAAGCAAAAGATATAGTTAAAAAAAGAGGCTCAAAAGTAGCGAATAGCGGTTGCGCAGCAAACTTTCTTTAGTAATAGTTGAACATCCAGACTGTGAATTTAGTCCCAAATAAACTAATTTTACAGTCAATTAAATTAGTTATTTTTCAAAAATATAATATTTTTTCTATAATTCTGAAAATAAAAAATATTTACTAAAAAATAAGCCAAATAAACCCCAAACACCAAGATATATTCCGCTATCTCTTCCCTTATTTGGGTTAAATCTTTGTTTTTAATGGCTAAACACAGTTTTTTAAACAAAGCTATCCCTATAAGGTTTAAAAGTCTTCTAAAATTGTATGTAAACATGATGAGTGCATTTTCACCGAGTACTTTTTTTTTGCTACGAACTAAAAAGTGATCCCAACCCAATGTTCTTTTTATTGTTCCAAATGGGTGTTCAACTATTACTAAAGAAAGTTTGCTGCGCAACCGCTATTCGCTACTTTTGAGCCTCTTTTTTTAACTATATCTTTTGCTTTTTTAGTTTGCATTTTTTTATGATGTTCTTCAACTATCTCTTCATACTCCCAACGGAATAGTTGTTTATATTTAGTTTTATCTCCTAAACATCTATCTTGCATAGGGCAAATTTTACAAATAGTTTGAGATACTCTATATACATATAGTAATCTATTATCTCTTTTTAAAGTTGTTATAGATTTTGGTATTGTTATTTGATTTGGGCAAGTATAGCTATTGGTTTTATGATTAAAGATAAACATATTTTTACTAAACTTATCTCTATTCTTTTGTACTTGCCCTGTATTTCTTTCTGGTACTATTACATTAATATTATCATCTGCACATTTTTTAATTTCTACTGAACTATAGTAGCCTTTGTCAGCCGTTACTATCATATCTTTATTATCTACTATCTCTTTAGATTTTACAGCCATATTATGAAGTTGGTCTAAGTCACTACCTTTAGTTGATATATCTGTTGCAACTATAAATTTATATTTATCATCTACTGCAATCTGTGAATTATACGCCATAAGGTTATGTGCTGGTTTGCTCATAACATTTGCATCTTTATCTGTTTTATTATATTGATTTTTCCCTAAGCTATCTAGTAGGTCTATATCTTTTTGAAGTTGCTTCTTTTTCTCTTCTAATTTTTCAATATCATAAGTGGATATTTGAAGATTATCACTTTGTTTATCTTCTTTATCAAGAGTGTCTAATATAGTCATATAGTTTTTAATATCTTCATCTATTTTTAGTAAATCTTTTTTTATAGTTGTTTTCATAATAAGAGTATTTTTAGATGCATTGGCTCTTAAGAATGCCCCATCAACTCCTATTAAATTACCAGTGATTAAATTTATATTTTTTAGTAAAATTGAGAACTCTTTAAATATGGTTTGTAAAGCTTTAGGATTATCCTTACGAAAGTTTGCTATAGTTTTATAACTTGGTGTTAGTCCTTGAGTTAACCACATCAATTCAATATTTCTTTTTATTTCAGTTTCTAACTTTCTACTACTTCTTATTTTATTGAGGTATCCATATATGTATATTTTTAAAAGTAACTTTGGATGGAATGCTGGTTGACCATCTGTAATTAAACTTTTTTTGGTTTTTATATTTAATTGTGAAATATTTAGTATTTCTACATAAGCATCTATTGCTCTAGCTATATTATCTTTATCTACTAATTCATCTAATGATGGTGGAAAAATAAGTTGTTGATTTCTATCTAATCCTTGTTTGTATATACCCATATAATTGCCTTTATATAGTATATATTATACCTTTTTAATGGTTTTAAGATGGTTAATTTTAGTTGATTTAGTGTAGAATATTTTTATAACTTGGGATTGAGTTCTTTCACAGTCTCATCCATTTGGTACTATAAAAAGAACATTAGGTTGGGATCACTTTCTAGTCCGTTCTAAAGAAAAAGTGCTTGGTGAAAATGCACTCATCATGTTTACATACAATTTTAGAAGACTATTAAACCTTATAGGGATAGCTTTATTCAAAAAACTGTGTTCAGCCATTAAAAATAAAGATTTAACCCAGATAAGACAAGATATAGAAGAATATATCTTGTTGTTTGGGCTTTATTTAGTCTATTTTTTACAAATATTTTTTATTTTCAGATTTTGAGTAAAAAATTAAAATATTTGAAGATTTAGCTTGAATTTTAGCTGTGAAAATAGTTTATTTGGGGCTAAATTCACAGTCTGTATGATTTGTTATATACATATTTATTTTAGTTGGTTAATATCTTATATTCTTCTATCTCATCAGTAGTCATATAATGAATATCATTTGCAATAGCACTATTAATTGTAAAGAAATAAAATTCTTCACCTATTGGGCTACCTAACATTTCAGTAAAATATGCTATTTGATCATCATGTAACGGATCATTAACAGAAAGCTCTCCTGCCTCTACTCCATTACCAGACCAAGAATGTACACCAAGTTTTGCACCATCTTCCATAGTTCTTTGCTTTCCTGAACAAAAAAGGTCAACACCACCTGAAGCAATATCACTGTCACTTTCTACATGTGTAAATAAACCAGCGTTTCTTATTAATCTTCCTGTTTGCATATTAATATCATCATGGATTGAACCTGAAACTTGTTTTTCAACAATAGTTGTTACTTCAGGATTATTTTTTATTAAATCAAAGATTTGATTGTAAGCTCTTGTCCCTAATCCTCCTGAGAGAAAAAAGTTGTCATCTATTTTATGCTCTGTATTTAGATATGCTTTATCATCTATAATATCGATACGACTTGTACCTCCGACAAACATTGACAGTGTTAATGTTAAATTTATATCTTTTACACTACCTTCATTGATTCCTTTTCCTATACAACCATGGGCAACAGCTATAAACACTTGACTATCTTCTATTACAGTAGAATTTTTATCTTGATATGTAATATCAGAACAAACATATCCATCAGTATAATTAGGAATATTAACTTCCATATTTCGAAAGTCAGGCATTTCTCTATCTTCTGAAGACATAATAATTGTAGGAAAATTTTTATTTTCTGTAAACATACCTAAACCTTCATATGAATCATATTCCGTAGCATCACTTTCTTTATGTAGAAGTACGCCAGAATAAGAGAGAGCAGTTGTATTCTCATCAATAACTACATAGCCATTTTCATAATTTGCTCTTTGATCTAAAGAGATAAATTCTTTTACAATAACAGTATCATTATTAGAATTACTATTATTGCTACTACTACATCCTGAAATTAGTATTGATATAAATACTAAACTTAACATTGTTTTTTTAGTTAAAAACATAATTTTCCCTTTTTTTAATTAATATTCAAAATTTCAGTTTAATTTGATTTCTTGAATATAACGCTTGAAGTGAGGGACATGATACCCTTAATAAAAGTTTTTATTAGTTTATAACTTCAATTAAAAGTATAAACTAGAATTACTTAAAAAGCCATTGGGTATCTTGTTCCTATCCTCTGAGACTGTGAAAGAACTCAATCCCAAGTTATAAAAATATTCTACACTAAATCAACTAAAATTAACCATCTTAAAACCATTAAAAAGGTATAATATATACTATATAAAGGCAATTATATGGGTATATACAAACAAGGATTAGATAGAAATCAACAACTTATTTTTCCACCATCATTAGATGAATTAGTAGATAAAGATAATATAGCTAGAGCAATAGATGCTTATGTAGAAATACTAAATATTTCACAATTAAATATAAAAACCAAAAAAAGTTTAATTACAGATGGTCAACCAGCATTCCATCCAAAGTTACTTTTAAAAATATACATATATGGATACCTCAATAAAATAAGAAGTAGTAGAAAGTTAGAAACTGAAATAAAAAGAAATATTGAATTGATGTGGTTAACTCAAGGACTAACACCAAGTTATAAAACTATAGCAAACTTTCGTAAGGATAATCCTAAAGCTTTACAAACCATATTTAAAGAGTTCTCAATTTTACTAAAAAATATAAATTTAATCACTGGTAATTTAATAGGAGTTGATGGGGCATTCTTAAGAGCCAATGCATCTAAAAATACTCTTATTATGAAAACAACTATAAAAAAAGATTTACTATGAACATTCACACTTAAAGTGCAACATTTAGAAATATAAGATAGTAAGGCTAATTGATATACAATTTAAGCTACATATCTTACAGGATAAATGGAGCATTAAATGAAAAAGTATAAACAATTAACCTTAGGTTTAAGGTATCAAATATTTGCTTATAAAAACGAGAACTATACAATCACAAAAATAGCAGAACTAATTGAAGTATCTAAATCTACAATATCAAGAGAACTATAATACCCCAAGAAGACAAGACAACTTTTTCTAAATCCTTATTCTCTTTTTCACCTGTTACCTTATGCCACAATTTCAACTAATTTATCATAATCCTTATTATTAATTTTTAAACTATCATAATAAAAACTCATTGGTTTTTTATAATTTAAAGTTTGATGAAATCTTTTATGATTATAAAAATCAATATAATCTTTCACATCAGTTTTTAACTCTTTAATTGTGTTATATTCATTTAGATAAATTCTTTCAACTTTTGCACTTCGCCAGAATCTCTCTATACAAATATTATCAGTAGCTCTACCTTTACCATCCATTGAGATAATGATGCCATTATCTTTTAAAGTCTGTGTATGGATATGACTTGTGTATTGACTGCCTTGATCTGTATTAAATATTTCAGGTTTACCATATAGCGATAATGCTTCATTTAGAACATCCATTGTTAAAGCTGAATCCATAGTGTTGGATATTTTCCAAGATAGTACAGCTTTAGAATACCAATCAATTATAGCTGCTAAATAAACCATGCCGCCATTAATCTTGATATATGTTATATCCGTACTCCATACTTGATTTGCTTTTACTATGTCAACTCCTCTAAGCTTGTAAGAGTATTTTTTATGTTGCTTATCTGGTATTGATAGATTTATTGGTTTAACTGCTAATATTGGCTTTAAACCCATCTATTGTCTATATTTATAAACAGTATTCAAACTTATATTGTATCCATCTTCTAAAAGTTGCTGATGAACTTTTAAAGCTCCATATATTGGTATTTGCTCATAAATTGCAAAAATCACTCCCAAAAAGACACCATATCACTTTCTAAAAAGACACCCTAGCGGTTAACAAAAAGACACCGTATCACTTTTTATCTGGACACTTTGGTTGAAAAAGTGATAGGAAAGTTTAAATTAAGTTTATTTGCTGGATTAAAACTAATTTAAGTTTGAGATATTCTCCATATTAAACTACACTTCTAAAAATATTAGGAGTGTATCAATGAGGAGAGTTTTAATGAAACAGATTAAAGAGATACTAAAATTAAAGTATCAAATGGATTTCTCATATAGGAGAATAGCAAAGAGTCTTGGTGTATCTAGATCTGCTGCAGCTGAATATTGTAGAAGATTTGAGATATTACCAGATAAACTGGAAGATTTTTTATTGCATGATGAAGATATTATGTATAAAATGCTTTTCCCTGAACAAACTATATTACACAGGCAATCTTTAAGACCTAAACCTGATGTTGAATATATTGATAAAGAAATTCGTAAAAAAGGTGTTACATATCTATTGTTATGGCAAGAGTATAAAGAGCAGAATCCTGATGGTTATGGATACACTCAATTTAAAACTTATTATCATAAATATAAAAAGAAATTAAACCCATCAATGAGACAAATACACTTAAATGGTGAAAAATTATTTGTAGATTATAGTGGTGTTACTGTTCCTATTTATAATAGTAAAACAGGAGTTATTTCAAAAGCTCAAATATTTGTAGCAGTATTAGGAGCATCAGGTTATACATATTTAGATGCAACACCTAGTCAAAAGCAAGAATACTTTATAAAGTCGCACACAAAAGCTTTTAACTTCTTTGGAGGAGTACCTAAAATATTAGTACCAGATAACCTAAAAAGTGCAGTTATTTCAAATAATAAAGATGGGATTGTTTTAAATGAAAGTTATAAAGCAATGGCAAATCATTATGGGTGTGTAATTGAACCAGCAAGACCATATAAACCAAAAGATAAAGCAAAAGCAGAACAAGGAGTTCAAGCAATTCAAAGATGGATATTAGCCGTTCTTCGGCATAGAAAATTCTTTGATGTTGAAGAACTTAATGATGCTATATCTCCATTGCTTGATATTTATAACTCTAAGGTTATGAAACGATTAAAGAAAAGTAGAGATACTTTATTTAAAGAGTTAGATGAACCATACTTGCAACCACTAGCAGCTAATCAATATATTTATAAAGAGTTTAAAATAGCAACTGTAAATATAGATTATCATATAGAGCTTCAAAGTGCTAGATACTCAGTACCATTTAAATATTTAGGAGAAAAAGTAGAGGTAAGATACTCAACATCTACAGTTGAGATTTATCATAAATCAAAGCTAATTGCCACACATCCAAGATATTATTATAGTGAATATTCAACTATTAAAGAGCACCAACCTGAAAATCATCAATATCAAGATGCGAAGTTTAATCCTGGAAGATATTTAAACTGGGCAAAAAGTATAGGGGTTCAAACTGTAGAGTTTACAAAGATGAAATTAGAACAAGAGCAATTTCCATCATATGCATA
Organism: Arcobacteraceae bacterium; assembly: GCA_965242915.1. Classification (GTDB taxonomy): domain Bacteria; phylum Campylobacterota; class Campylobacteria; order Campylobacterales; family Arcobacteraceae; genus CAJXII01. The sequence goes on along the minus strand of CBDETN010000028.1, from coordinate 77,818 downwards.
CAGAAAACTAAATGCCATTCTTTCATTGGCAAAACAATATGAAAAATATGAAGTTGATTTAGCTTTAGGATATGCAATGAGTATTAATGCCACTACAGTTGCATCTATAAAATCAATATTATCAAAAAAGCTTTATTATAAAAAGCCTGCTAATAATATTATAAATATAGCACAAAATAACCACAGTAATATTCGTGGTAATACAGAATATAAATAAAAAGGATAGAAAAAAATGAACCAAGAAACAGTAACAAATAAAATGAGTGAATTAAAATTAGAAGGCTTTAAAACAGCATACTTACGACAAATTGAAGATAGAAATTATGATAAATTATCATTTAATGAGAAACTCTACAACCTACTTGAAGCCCAAGAGATACATCAGCACAACAGAAGGATTAAACTTAATTTTAATATATCAAAAATAAAAGATAAGCAAGCAACTTTAGAAGATTTAGTTTATAAGCAAACAAGAGGTTTAAATAAAGAACAAATTTTAGGATTAGCAAATATGGACTTTATAAGAAATTATCAAAATATTATCATTACAGGTAAAACAGGAACTGGTAAATCTTATCTCGCACAAGCACTAGCTAATCGTTCTATCATGGATGGATTTAAAGCTTATTATATTAGAGTTCCTACAATACTTGAAGATATATCAATCGCAAGAGCAGATGGAACATATACAAATTTCTTACGAAAACTTAGCAAATATAGTATTCTTATTTTAGATGACTTTGGAATAAATCCATTATCAGCTGATGATGCTACAAATTTATTAGAAATTATAGAAAGTAGAGTTGACTTATCATCAATAATTCTCACCTCTCAACTTCCTGTATCACAGTGGTATGATTATTTAAATAATGATACTGTTGCTGATGCAATATTAGATAGGATTGTACATTCTTCACATAGAGTTGAACTAAAAGGTACATCAATGAGAAAAATTATGTCAAAAATAAATTAACACTTGGACACTTTATGCTAAAATGTTGTTAGAGAATATTTCAAATTTGTAAGTGTCCAAGTGTTTGTGATACGGTGTCTTTGTTGAGTGATATTTGTACATAAATATCATTTATCTTATCTTTGAGTGATATTTTATGCTTATTTTCTATAGGCTTATAATATAAGCTGCTTGGATTTAATTTTATAAGTTTACATTGAGTTGATACTGAAATATATGTTAGCTTAGACTCTATCAACTCTTTTTTATTAGATAAGTCCAAGCTTTGTAGCTTTTCCTCAAGCCATTCCTTTTCAACTGTCATTTTACCTACTATCTTTGCATAATCATCTATTTTAGATTGTAATTTTAAGTTTTCGTCTTTATATTCTTTGATAGCCTTTGCAGGCTCCATTGCCAACTCTGCATTATCCAAAAATATCTTCTTCCAATTTTGGATATTTTTAGGTGTTATATTATTTTTACTTGCTATCTCATTTAAAGTCTTTTCACCTTTTAAAACTTCTAAAACAATTTTTGTTTTAAATTTTGCTGTAAATATTCTTCTTTTTGTACTCATTTTTTACCCCTATTAAATATTTTATTATTTTAACTTTTTAGGAATAAGAATCTTATTTTTTCGTTCTTATTTTCTTGGGGTATTATACAATCTAGTTTTCACCGATTCAGTCGCCACTCAAATTTTTAGTATAACTATCTGACTTGGAGTGAAACTAACTAATTTTCTTATTTAAGAAAACTAGCCGTTTTAGGTTTTGTCCGATATATTATATATACTCACTCTACTATTTATGATAGCTAAATTGCTATGTTGTTATTATATGAGGTTTTGTTATCTTAGTTCTTATATGTTACTAGTTTTTTAATATCAATAAAGAACCAGCACCTATCATAACACCACCTGAGGTTTTATTTAATTTATTCATTGCACTTTGGCTTTTTAAAAGTTTTCTTGCTCTTGTTGCCATATATGCGTAGCTTAACAATACAGAAGCTAGTGTTATTGATACTATTATAATAGCAATAACAATATCAATTGTTGTTAAAATTTCTAAATTCATAAAAGCAGGTAAAAAACCTAAATAAAATATAATTACTTTTGGGTTTGCTAATGTAATTAATAATCCACTAAAAAAGTTTGTTTTCCAAGATAATTCATTGTTTCCAACTATTTCATGTGGTAAAACTTTTGATGTCCATATTTTATATCCTAAATATATTAAATATGCACCACCAATATATTTAACTAAAATAAAAAATTCCCCTAAAACTTGCGCAACAAGATTTAGTCCATAAATTGCTAATAGTAAAAATATAATATCTCCAACAACAATACCCACTACTAATAAACTTGCATTTGCAAAACCACTTGCAATAGCTCTTGATATTGTTGCAAATACTCCAGGTCCTGGACTTGCCGCCAATAAAAACATTGCACCAATTAGTGCTAATGAACTCCATAATGTCATAAAATTTCCTTTTTTAAGATAACGTTTGAGTTGAAAAACAAGGTGGTATAAATACTTTGAAGTTCAAACTATTATTTAAGTTACTTTACAAGATAAAAGCTTAAATAATCGCAGGGTAACCTTGTTTTTTTTCCAACATTTTGTTATATGACTTCATCTATGCTAGATTATTTTGTTCTTTGTATTTCTTATAAAATAATGGTATTCCCCATCCAAGAAGTGGGTATATGAACCATAAGTGTTCTGTACTTGTAATCATATTTATTGTAAATAACATTAAATTAACTAAGATAAAAATTACTATTTTTTTATCTTTTTTAGTTTTATTTTGATTTGTTGTTTGATTGTCTTTATTTTTTAATCTTTCTTGTAATTCTTTAATATCTAATTTAAAAGTTGAAGCTAATAAATTTAATGATTCTAAACTTGCATTATCATCTTTTTCTATTCTTTGAATAGTTCTAGTGCTTAAATTTGTTAAATCTGCTAGTTTTTCTTGAGACCAACCATTTTCTAATCTTAAGTTTTTAATAATCATTTTATTCTCCGTGAAAATTTAAATGGATTATACTATATTTTTTAGTTTGTCAGTTACGACACTTTGCTGACAATTGGCTACTTATCCTATCATATAACGTCATAACTGAGGGACGATGGTGGTAGTCGTATTTAAATCTTAGCTTTTTTAGTTTTCTTAATGCGAAACTTAAAAGTTTGAAAAATCGCGACTTTAACCTCGTTCCTCTCCTGTGCTTTGTTAGTCTTTAGACTACAATAGCACTTAAAAGTTTATCTTATTATATTTGGTATCAAATCAATTAATTTTTTAGGAAAAATATATTCATTTTCAACTCTAATTTTAGTTCTTCTTCCACCTAATAAAATATAACATTTAGATTTTGATATTGAAGTTGAAAATGCTTTTTCAACTTCATTTACTGAATTAAGATTTAATTCTTCAATAATGCCTGAACTTAATCCTGTATCATGATATAGTTTATGTGCTTGACTATCATTCCAATCACATCCTGAACAAGTTTCTAATTTTTCTTTATATGTAAGCATTTTTATTCCTAATGTTAAATTTATAAATGAGACTAACGTCTCATATCTAACTTGTTATAATACTTTTACAGAGTTTAATAAAGTAATATATCGGATAACGCCTAAAGCGGTTAATTAAACTTAAATTAGAATATTAGTTTAAACTAGCTTGTAAGTCAGTCAGATAGTTACATTACAAATTTGAGTAGCGACTAGATCAGTTTTTGTTAATCTTATTAGTTTTTATAATTTATAAAACATAAAATAAGATAAAACTAGATCGTATTTATGAGGCAAAATTATATGTAACAAAGCTACTTTAAAATCACCTATGAGAGTATTTAAACTCATAGGCTAACAAGCTCTCAAATTTAAATTAAAGTGAGGCTTACGATGTATAATTCTATCGGATTGGATATAAGTAAAAGATTAATTGCAGTGCATATACCTATAAATAATACAGATATTGAAATCAATAACAATATAACGGGTATGAGAAAATTAATATCTAAATTAAAAAAGTTATATAAAAAAGAGTATGAAGATTTAGTATTTATATATGAACCAACTGGAAGTTATTCAAGTATATTAACTAAATTTTGTAATAATAAAAATATAAAATGCTTTATAATTAACCCTAGCCAATTTTCTAATCATGCTAAAGCATTAGGACAAAGAGTAAAATCAGATAAACTAGATGCTCAAGTATTATCTAAAGCTATTCATCTAGCACGGAAAGGTGAAATTAAAGTACCTGTATACAATGAAGTGGTTGAAGAGATAAAAGAGCTTATGGGATATTATAAGTTTACAACTAAACAAAGAGTACAAAATTCTAATCATCTTGAAGCATTAAAAGCTAAAGATGGTTCAAAATATGCAATAAAAGATTTAGAAAAGAATATTAAATATTTAAAAGAAAAAGAGAGTGAAATAATATATAAAATTAAAATTATTATTGCAGCAGATGATGAATTATTACAAGGGTATAATAATATAACATCTATTACAGGTATAGCTGATATAGGGGGCATTGCATTACTTCACTTATTTATAAAATATCCAAATGCAAACCAAAGACAGATAACATCCTTAGCAGGATTAGATCCAATAGATAAAAGTTCAGGTACATCAATACAATCAAAATCAAAAATTAGTAAAGCTGGTTCAGTACTTTATAGAGGTTCGATATTTTTAGGTGCAATGAGTGCAATTAGATATGATGATAATTTTAAAATATTTTTTGATAGATTAATATCAAAAGGTAAACATACTACTTGCGTACAAACAGCTGTTATGAGAAAGATGATAATAATCGCTCATTCATTATATAAAAATAATAAAAGATATGATAAAGATGTATATAAAAAAGCAGTAGGTATAAATTAAATATTATGAATTATAGGAAAAATACAAGAGTTAAATTTTGAAAAAGGCAGGTGTTACTTATGGTAATAATTTAGTTGAATTATTTAAGTTTTTAGTAGATTTTAGGTAGCGACTGACTTGAAGGACAAGTGGATATAACGACTTGAAACTTCGGTCTTTATAGTTTATCTAATCGAAACTTTAAAGCTCAAAAAATCGCAGTGTACACTTGTTCTTCCTTCCAAGGAGACTGTGAAAGAACTCAATCCCAAGTTATATAAAATATTCTACACTAAATCAACTAAAATTAACCATCTTAAAACCATTAAAAAGGTATAATATATACTATATAAAGGCAATTATATGGGTATATACAAACAAGGATTAGATAGAAATCAACAACTTATTTTTCCACCATCATTAGATGAATTAGTAGATAAAGATAATATAGCTAGAGCAATAGATGCTTATGTAGAAATACTAAATATTTCACAATTAAATATAAAAACCAAAAAAAGTTTAATTACAGATGGTCAACCAGCATTCCATCCAAAGTTACTTTTAAAAATATACATATATGGATACCTCAATAAAATAAGAAGTAGTAGAAAGTTAGAAACTGAAATAAAAAGAAATATTGAATTGATGTGGTTAACTCAAGGACTAACACCAAGTTATAAAACTATAGCAAACTTTCGTAAGGATAATCCTAAAGCTTTACAAACCATATTTAAAGAGTTCTCAATTTTACTAAAAAATATAAATTTAATCACTGGTAATTTAATAGGAGTTGATGGGGCATTCTTAAGAGCCAATGCATCTAAAAATACTCTTATTATGAAAACAACTATAAAAAAAGATTTACTAAAAATAGATGAAGATATTAAAAACTATATGACTATATTAGACACTCTTGATAAAGAAGATAAACAAAGTGATAATCTTCAAATATCCACTTATGATATTGAAAAATTAGAAGAGAAAAAGAAGCAACTTCAAAAAGATATAGACCTACTAGATAGCTTAGGGAAAAATCAATATAATAAAACAGATAAAGATGCAAATGTTATGAGCAAACCAGCACATAACCTTATGGCGTATAATTCACAGATTGCAGTAGATGATAAATATAAATTTATAGTTGCAACAGATATATCAACTAAAGGTAGTGACTTAGACCAACTTCATAATATGGCTGTAAAATCTAAAGAGATAGTAGATAATAAAGATATGATAGTAACGGCTGACAAAGGCTACTATAGTTCAGTAGAAATTAAAAAATGTGCAGATGATAATATTAATGTAATAGTACCAGAAAGAAATACAGGGCAAGTACAAAAGAATAGAGATAAGTTTAGTAAAAATATGTTTATCTTTAATCATAAAACCAATAGCTATACTTGCCCAAATCAAATAACAATACCAAAATCTATAACAACTTTAAAAAGAGATAATAGATTACTATATGTATATAGAGTATCTCAAACTATTTGTAAAATTTGCCCTATGCAAGATAGATGTTTAGGAGATAAAACTAAATATAAACAACTATTCCGTTGGGAGTATGAAGAGATAGTTGAAGAACATCATAAAAAAATGCAAACTAAAAAAGCAAAAGATATAGTTAAAAAAAGAGGCTCAAAAGTAGCGAATAGCGGTTGCGCAGCAAACTTTCTTTAGTAATAGTTGAACACCCATTTGGAACAATAAAAAGAACATTGGGTTGGGATCACTTTTTAGTTCGTAGCAAAAAAAAAGTACTCGGTGAAAATGCACTCATCATGTTTACATACAATTTTAGAAGACTTTTAAACCTTATAGGGATAGCTTTGTTTAAAAAACTGTGTTTAGCCATTAAAAACAAAGATTTAACCCAAATAAGGGAAGAGATAGCGGAATATATCTTGGTGTTTGGGGTTTATTTGGCTTATTTTTTAGTAAATATTTTTTATTTTCAGAATTATAGAAAAAATATTATATTTTTGAAAAATAACTAATTTAATTGACTGTAAAATTAGTTTATTTGGGACTAAATTCACAGTCTGTCAGAGACTGTGAAAGAACTCAATCTCAATTTATATAAAATATTCTACAATAAAATCACTAAAATTAACCATCCTAAAACCACTAAAAAGGTATAATATATACCATATAAAGGTAATTTATGGGTATATATAAACAAGGATTATGATCTGGCTACACTAATTCATACTTAGAACTTAAATAAATCTAAGTTAAAATAAAAGTATGAAGAAAGTAGAAAATATGAAAAATAGTCAATATACAAGAGAGTTTAGAGATTCAACAATACAGTTGGTTTTAAATAATGGTGATTCAGTTCTAAAAATTGCTAAAGATTTAGATGTAAATCCTAAGACAATTTATAATTGGATGAATGAATATAAAAAGGCCAATCAAGATTTAACTAAATCTATAGTCAAAACTCCCAAAGAAACTTTAGAACAAGAGAATAAAAGGCTAAGAAGAGAAACTAAACTACTTAGGCAGGAGCGTGATATATTAAAAAAAGCAGCAGTATACTTTGCAAAAGAAGTTCAATAAAGTATACCTGGATAAAAGATAATAAAATGAACTTCAATAAAAATCTAATGTGCAAAATATTAAAAGTAGATATTTCAAGTTATTATCATTGGATTAATAATGGATGTATAGTTAAAACAGTAGATGATAAACTTAATGAGTTAATAGAGATTATATTTATTCAAAGTAGATGCAAATATGGTACAAGACGGCTAAAAGATAAACTAGAGCGATTATATGGGCTTATTGTTTCAAGAAGACGAATTGGAAATATTATGAAAGATTTAAATCTTGTAGCAAATAAAAAGAAAAGATTTAAAGTTAATACAACAGATTCAAATCATAATTTACCTGTAGCACCTAATATTTTAAATAGAGATTTTTATGCTTCAGCCCCTGATGAAAAATATGTGGGAGATATAACATATATTCCAACATCAGAAGGATGGCTATATCTTGCAACTGTAATAGATTTATATTCAAGAAGAGTTGTTGGTTGGTCAATGGATGATACTATGAAAGTAGATTTAGTTAATGATGCCCTCATTATGGCATTAAAAAATAGAAATCCACCAAAAGGTTTAATATGGCATACAGATAGAGGTAGTCAGTATACATCTTACTCTCATAAAGATTTATTAGAAGAAAATGGAATTATACAAAGTATGAGTAGAAAAGGTAATTGTTGGGATAATGCAGTTGCTGAAAGTTTTTTCCATACATTAAAAACTGAACTTACTCATCATGAGATTTATGAAACTAAATCAAAAGCTAATCAATCTATATTTGAATATATAGAAGTATATTACAATAGACAAAGAATGCATAGTGCAAATAATAATTATTCACCAGTTGAGTTTGAAGAGTTAATGTTGCAAAATGAAATGGTTGCTTAGAATTTATAGTTCTTAGTATGATATAGGGTTGACAGATCAGTTTGCTGCGCAACCGCTATTCGCTACTTTTGAGCCTCTTTTTTTAACTATATCTTTTGCTTTTTTAGTTTGCATTTTTTTATGATGTTCTTCAACTATCTCTTCATACTCCCAACGGAATAGTTGTTTATATTTAGTTTTATCTCCTAAACATCTATCTTGCATAGGGCAAATTTTACAAATAGTTTGAGATACTCTATATACATATAGTAATCTATTATCTCTTTTTAAAGTTGTTATAGATTTTGGTATTGTTATTTGATTTGGGCAAGTATAGCTATTGGTTTTATGATTAAAGATAAACATATTTTTACTAAACTTATCTCTATTCTTTTGTACTTGCCCTGTATTTCTTTCTGGTACTATTACATTAATATTATCATCTGCACATTTTTTAATTTCTACTGAACTATAGTAGCCTTTGTCAGCCGTTACTATCATATCTTTATTATCTACTATCTCTTTAGATTTTACAGCCATATTATGAAGTTGGTCTAAGTCACTACCTTTAGTTGATATATCTGTTGCAACTATAAATTTATATTTATCATCTACTGCAATCTGTGAATTATACGCCATAAGGTTATGTGCTGGTTTGCTCATAACATTTGCATCTTTATCTGTTTTATTATATTGATTTTTCCCTAAGCTATCTAGTAGGTCTATATCTTTTTGAAGTTGCTTCTTTTTCTCTTCTAATTTTTCAATATCATAAGTGGATATTTGAAGATTATCACTTTGTTTATCTTCTTTATCAAGAGTGTCTAATATAGTCATATAGTTTTTAATATCTTCATCTATTTTTAGTAAATCTTTTTTTATAGTTGTTTTCATAATAAGAGTATTTTTAGATGCATTGGCTCTTAAGAATGCCCCATCAACTCCTATTAAATTACCAGTGATTAAATTTATATTTTTTAGTAAAATTGAGAACTCTTTAAATATGGTTTGTAAAGCTTTAGGATTATCCTTACGAAAGTTTGCTATAGTTTTATAACTTGGTGTTAGTCCTTGAGTTAACCACATCAATTCAATATTTCTTTTTATTTCAGTTTCTAACTTTCTACTACTTCTTATTTTATTGAGGTATCCATATATGTATATTTTTAAAAGTAACTTTGGATGGAATGCTGGTTGACCATCTGTAATTAAACTTTTTTTGGTTTTTATATTTAATTGTGAAATATTTAGTATTTCTACATAAGCATCTATTGCTCTAGCTATATTATCTTTATCTACTAATTCATCTAATGATGGTGGAAAAATAAGTTGTTGATTTCTATCTAATCCTTGTTTGTATATACCCATATAATTGCCTTTATATAGTATATATTATACCTTTTTAATGGTTTTAAGATGGTTAATTTTAGTTGATTTAGTGTAGAATATTTTTATAACTTGGGATTGAGTTCTTTCACAGTCTCATCCATTTGGTACTATAAAAAGAACATTAGGTTGGGATCACTTTCTAGTCCGTTCTAAAGAAAAAGTGCTTGGTGAAAATGCACTCATCATGTTTACATACAATTTTAGAAGACTATTAAACCTTATAGGGATAGCTTTATTCAAAAAACTGTGTTCAGCCATTAAAAATAAAGATTTAACCCAGATAAGACAAGATATAGAAGAATATATCTTGTTGTTTGGGCTTTATTTAGTCTATTTTTTACAAATATTTTTTATTTTCAGATTTTGAGTAAAAAATTAAAATATTTGAAGATTTAGCTTGAATTTTAGCTGTGAAAATAGTTTATTTGGGGCTAAATTCACAGTCTGTATGATTTGTTATATACATATTTATTTTAGTTGGTTAATATCTTATATTCTTCTATCTCATCAGTAGTCATATAATGAATATCATTTGCAATAGCACTATTAATTGTAAAGAAATAAAATTCTTCACCTATTGGGCTACCTAACATTTCAGTAAAATATGCTATTTGATCATCATGTAACGGATCATTAACAGAAAGCTCTCCTGCCTCTACTCCATTACCAGACCAAGAATGTACACCAAGTTTTGCACCATCTTCCATAGTTCTTTGCTTTCCTGAACAAAAAAGGTCAACACCACCTGAAGCAATATCACTGTCACTTTCTACATGTGTAAATAAACCAGCGTTTCTTATTAATCTTCCTGTTTGCATATTAATATCATCATGGATTGAACCTGAAACTTGTTTTTCAACAATAGTTGTTACTTCAGGATTATTTTTTATTAAATCAAAGATTTGATTGTAAGCTCTTGTCCCTAATCCTCCTGAGAGAAAAAAGTTGTCATCTATTTTATGCTCTGTATTTAGATATGCTTTATCATCTATAATATCGATACGACTTGTACCTCCGACAAACATTGACAGTGTTAATGTTAAATTTATATCTTTTACACTACCTTCATTGATTCCTTTTCCTATACAACCATGGGCAACAGCTATAAACACTTGACTATCTTCTATTACAGTAGAATTTTTATCTTGATATGTAATATCAGAACAAACATATCCATCAGTATAATTAGGAATATTAACTTCCATATTTCGAAAGTCAGGCATTTCTCTATCTTCTGAAGACATAATAATTGTAGGAAAATTTTTATTTTCTGTAAACATACCTAAACCTTCATATGAATCATATTCCGTAGCATCACTTTCTTTATGTAGAAGTACGCCAGAATAAGAGAGAGCAGTTGTATTCTCATCAATAACTACATAGCCATTTTCATAATTTGCTCTTTGATCTAAAGAGATAAATTCTTTTACAATAACAGTATCATTATTAGAATTACTATTATTGCTACTACTACATCCTGAAATTAGTATTGATATAAATACTAAACTTAACATTGTTTTTTTAGTTAAAAACATAATTTTCCCTTTTTTTAATTAATATTCAAAATTTCAGTTTAATTTGATTTCTTGAATATAACGCTTGAAGTGAGGGACATGATACCCTTAATAAAAGTTTTTATTAGTTTATAACTTCAATTAAAAGTATAAACTAGAATTACTTAAAAAGCCATTGGGTATCTTGTTCCTATCCTCTGAGACTGTGAAAGAACTCAATCCCAAGTTATAAAAATATTCTACACTAAATCAACTAAAATTAACCATCTTAAAACCATTAAAAAGGTATAATATATACTATATAAAGGCAATTATATGGGTATATACAAACAAGGATTAGATAGAAATCAACAACTTATTTTTCCACCATCATTAGATGAGTTAGTAGATGAAAATAATATGGCAAGAGCAATTGATGAATATGTAGAAATATTAAATATATCTGATTTAACGATAAAAACCAAAAAAAGTTTAATAACTGATGGTCAACCAGCATTCCATCCCAAACTACTATTAAAAATATATATCTACGGATACCTAAATAAAATAAGAAGTAGCAGAAAGTTAGAAACTGAGATAAAAAGAAATATAGAACTTATGTGGCTAACACAAGGGTTAATACCAAGTTATAAAACTATTGCAAATTTTAGAAAAGATAATCCAAAGGCACTGCAAACAATATTCAAAGAGTTTTCAATCTTAATGAAAGATTTAAAACTTATTACTGGTGAGTTAGTTGGTGTAGATGGAGCATTTCTAAGAGCTAATGCTTCTAAAAATACTGTGATTATGAAAAAGACTGTAAAAAGAGATTTAGCTAAAATTGATAAAGAGATAAAAAGTTATATGGAGCTTTTGGATACTCTTGATAAGGAAGATATAGATGATTCTAAATTAAATATATCTTCTGATGATATTATTAAATTAAAAGATAAAAAAGAGCAACTTCATAAAGATTTAGATTTGCTTGATAGTTTAGGCAAAGAGCAACATAATAAAACAGATAAAGATGCAAATGTAATGAGCAAACCTGCACATAATCTTATGGCTTATAATTCACAGATAAGTGTAGATGATAAATATAAATTTATAGTTGCAACAGATATATCAACAAATGGTCATGATTTAGATCAACTTCATAATATGGCTGTTAAATCCAAAGAGATTATAAACAATCCTGATATGATAGTTACTGCTGATAAAGGTTATTATTCAAGTGTAGAGATTAAAAAATGTGTTGATGATGGTATAGAAACAATAGTACCTTTAAGAAATACAGCAACTAAAAAGAAAATTAAAGATTCAAAGTTCTCAAAGAACCAATTTTTATATAATAAGCAAGATGATTGCTACATCTGCCCGAATAATCAAATCTTAGCAAACAGCAAAACTCAATATAAAAGAAATAATAGAATGTTAGATGTATATAGATTATCTAGTGTTATTTGTAAAGCTTGTCCGTTGAAAAAAAACTGCTTATCTGATAAAACTTTTTATAAACAAATGTACAGATGGGAGCATGAAACAATCATTGATGATTATACTTTTAAAATGAATACTAAAAAAGCCAAAGAAATAGTTAGAAAAAGAGGTTCGATAGTTGAACATCCATTTGGAACTATAAAAAGAACTTTAGGTTGGGATCATTTTTTAGTTCGTGGTAAGAAAAAGGTACTTGGAGAAAATGCTCTTATTATGTTTACATATAATTTTAAAAGACTTTTAAACCTCATAGGGATAACTCTATTTAAAAAGTTGTGTTTAGCTATTAAAAACAAAGATTTAACACAGATAAGGGAAGATATAGCAAAATATATCTTGGTGCTTGGGCTTTATTTGGCTTATTTCTTTATAAATATTTTTTATTTTCAGATTTTGAGTAAAAAATTAAAATATTTGAAGATTTAGCTTGAATTTTAGCTGTGAAAATAGTTTATTTGGGGCTAAATTCACAGTCTGAAGGATTTGTTATACATTTATTTTTTAGGTAGTTCATCAAATTTTGATTTCATTGTGGGATTCCCATGAGTTAACTTTTTTATAGTTAAATCATCTGCTTTATTATTAGCTAATCTTAGGTTATTTTCTGATGATAATAGAGCATCTTTTGTTTTTTGAAGATGACTGATGGTTTTATCAATTTCATCAATAGCTGTTTTAAATTTACGACTAGCTAAATCATAGTTTTTTGCAAATCCTGTTTTAAATGTGTTTATTTTTTCTTCAAAATTTGTAATATCCATATTTTGATTTTTCATTAAATTTAGTTCTGCCTTATATTCCATTGAATTCATTGCTGCATTTCTAAGTAGTGTGATTATTGGAATGAAAAATTGTGGACGAACTACATACATTTTGTCAAACTTATATGAAACATCAACTATACCTGTATTATAGAATTCATTTTCCGACTCTAAAAGAGATACTAAAACTGCATATTCACAGTCTTTTTCTTTACGGTCTTTATTTAGTTTTAGAAAGAAATCATCATTTCTTTTTTTAGTTGCAGTTTCATCATTCTCATTTTTCATTTCAAACATAATTGAAATAATTTCATTTCCTGCCTCATCATTTTCTTTATAAATGAAATCACCTTTATTACCGCCTCTTAAATCATTATCTTTTTCAAAATAAGCATTCTGAAAAGCAGTTGCCCGTAATTTATTGAATTCAATTTCACAATGTTGTTCCAATGTTTCACCAACCATTTTTGTTGAAAGTTTTTGCTTAAAGTCTTTTAAACGATCTATTTCATCATCTTTCATTTTAATTGTTTCATCTTTTATAACTAGTTTATTTGTGAATTTTTCCTTAATAGATACTTCAAGTAATTCTTTTTCAGTCTCTTTAATTTTTAAATTATTAATAAGATCATCGCGTTCTTTTTCTATTTCTTTAATGGCTTCTGAAAGCTCTAGTTTTTTCTCTATTTCTACATTCTTAATTTCAGATTTCATTTCAGCAATTTCTGTCTCGCTTTTAGTTTTTAATTCAGTTAATTGTTTGTCTTTTTTTGTTAGCTCTTCTTGTAAAGACTCTTTAATAGTAGCTTCTGCAAGTTTAATTGCACTATTTTTTTCAGTCTCTTTAATTTTTAAATCATTCACGAGATTATCACGTTCTTTTTCTATTATTTTAATGGCTTCTGAAACCTCTATTTTTTTCTCGATTTCTACATTCTTAATTTCAGATTTCATTTCAGCAATTTCTGTCTCGCTTTTAGTTTTTAATTCAGTGAATTGTTTATCTTTTTTTGTTAACTCGGCTTGTAAAGACTCTCTAGCAGTAGCTTCTGCTAGTTTAACTGCACTATATTTTTCAGTTTCTTTAAGTTTTAAATCATTAAGTAAATTATCACGTTCTTTTTCTATTTTTTTAATGGCTTCTGAAACCTCTAATTTATTTTCAGTTGCTACATTCTCAATTTTAGATTTCATTTCAGCAAGTTCTGTATTACTTTTAGTTTTTAGTTCAGTTAGTTGTTTATCTTTTTTTGTTAACTCTTCCTGTAGAGAGTTTTTAAGATTAGCTTCAGCAATTTTTATTGCACTATTTTTTTCTTTTTCTGCAATATCTAGTCGACTTGTTAATTCTTCTTCAAATTTATGGTCACGAACTTGTTTAAGTATATCAGCAAAACCAGCTTCATCTACTTTGAAAGCTTGTTTACAATTTGGACAAATGATTTCATTCATGTTTTATTCCTTAACTTTTGTATCTTTTACAGTCTTTTAAATTTATCATAACTACTGTATAACGTCCAAGGTGAGGGACGATGGCGATAGTCGTACTTAAATATTCATACTTTTAGTTTCTTAATGCGAAACTTAAAAGCTCAAATAATCGCCGTTATAGCCTCGTTCCTCTCCTCCGATTTGTTAGTCTCGATATTAGAACTCAGGTAAATTTTCTAAATTATCTTCTTCTCGTCCATTATCAATGGTTTTTAAGTATTGAATACCATTGACATTAATTACAGAAACTTTTTGTCCTTTATTCCATTTGCCCTCTGTATTCTTAAATATTGTTATAACTGATATTCCACAATTAATTTTGTCAACAATTTCTTGACGTGAATATATTTCACCTTTACCCACTGAATCTTCTTTATCTTCATGTACATAAAGATCAGTTATATGTGTATGCTCTGTATTATATCTCACTGCTGAGATTAAATAATCTGCCCATTTTGCCATTGTATTCTCCTTAAATGTTTACGTTATTATTATAACGATTTTTAAATTGTATCGTAACTGTGTCACAGTTTGTGTCACAAAAAAGATTTTCTTAGAAATTTAGATTTATTTTTAGACTAACGACTGAAGTGAGGGACGGTAACCCTCCAACAGTTTGCTGACTTCTTTTTATAACCACTACATTTTAGTTAGTTTAGGCTTAAAAATTTGATGGGTCACTTGTTCCTTTTCTAGGCTTTGTTATATGCCTCGAATACATCGCTTCTATGAAATTCTAAATATTTTTTATGTTCTTCTTTAATATTTATTTTCATATTTGGATTAACTCCTAATAATTCATAATTTTTTAAATCGTTAGATATTATAATCTTACCGTTATTGTCAAATGAAATATATCCTTTGTCAAAAAGTTTATCTAGGTTTGGTATTAATAATAATCCATTAAATTGGTCTAACCTTTCTTTGTTGTTAGAACTTCTCCATGCTTTTATATGTGAAGCAATTAAAAGTTCAGTTTTTTTAAAATTCGTTACAGAACACCCTTTCCAATATTCAATTAGTTGCTCTCTAAACTTACCTTGACCAATTCTGCATTTAACCATTTCTTCTTTTTCGGTATCTATTGATATTTCATTACCTAAAATTTCTTCAATATCTTCAAATAAAAAGTCATTTAAATGTTTTATTTCAATCTTTTCTCCAAATTTGGTTTTACTAAGTGTATTTGTACTGTATTCCCATTTATATCCACCTGCTGTTTTTCCTTTTCCTGTACAAACATCAGAAATTGCACCATTTGGAACGCCTGTTTGACTTTCTGCATAGTGCATAGAGTGAAACTCTTTAATAAATTTACCATCTTTGGTATATTGAATAACTGCTTTACTGATATTTGCATTGAAAGCATGATTAGCACCACTTTTTCTATCTTTTGCAATTTTTTCTTTAACTTGTTTTGAAGTAGCAATACTCATATTATCTAACTTGTATGACATATCTGAATCAATTTTATAACATGCAGGTTTTAAATCTACTATATAATTATTATTTACCCATGTTTTATGTAAGTCAAAAAATTGTTGTTTATTATTTAGCCAATTGAAAAATTCATCTCTAGAAAAATGTAATATATTATCTTGATGATTTTTTATTCTTTTTTTAATATTTCTATAAATTTCAAATATTAAACCTTTTTTAGTTCTACTAAATTTTCTACCCTCTTCAATATCACATATTTTACATTTGGAATCAACACCATATTTACCACTTTTAAGTGGATAAAACTCACTTAATGATTTTTCTTTTTTGCAAATGGAACATCTTTTAATATCTGGTATATTAGATAGCATTAATTCTCCTTGCATATAACGACTGAACTGAAGGACAAGTGGGCGAAACGACTTGACACTTCAGTCTTTAAATTTTATCTATTCGACACTTGAAAGCTTGAAATATCCGTAGTTTACACTTGTTCTTGTATCATGCCAAACCACCCAAGAAGTAGTATAATAAAAACTACAAGAGTAAGGTTAGGTATATTGTACATCCTTGTTGAAACCGTTATTGTACATTGTACAAAAATGAGTCTGGGAAGAAGATAAATAACTAAACTAAAAAACTTGAGTGGAAACAGAGTCGGTAGAAAATATCAGACTGCATTTACAAGAAAAAGTAGGTTTAGTGTATATATCACATAGGCGAAAGCCTATGCTACCGAACTCTTCACTTAATGGAGGTTCTCGTGGATAATTATATCGGAATTGATGTTGCGAAGTCAACATTGCAAATTTATATACCATTGAATAAAATGGATTTAGAGTTAGAAAATAGTCCTGATGGATTAAAAAAGTTATATAGTAAATTAAAAAAACTATATGGAAAAATAAAAAAAGATATTGATGAAATAATATTTGTATATGAATCAACAGGTAGTTATTCTACTATGCTAGAAAGCTATTGTGAAAAACAAAAAATCAAATGTTTTAAAGTTGGAGCATATCAAAGTTCATCATTTGCTAAAACTATTAAAAATAGAAGTAAAACAGATAAAGTAGATGCTAGAATGTTATCTCGTATGTATATATTAGCTGAACCTAATGATATTAAAGTACCTTTTAGAGATACTAAAGCCCATCAAATAAGATCTTTGATGAAATACTATCAATCATTAGTAAAAGAAGAAAATAGACTATCTAACTATCTTGAAGCAGCAACATATAACCTTGAAGATAATTATGTATTAAATAAGGTACAAAGAAAAATTAAGAATTTAAAAAAAGAACAAGATACTCTAATATCTAAAATATTAAAAATTATAAAAGATGATAAATCATTAAAAAAATCATATGATAATATAGTTTCAATAGATGGTGTTGGTGAAAAAAGTGGTATTATTCTATTATATCTTTTTCTAAGATACCCAAATGCATCAAGACAACATATTACAGCTTTAACTGGACTAGATCCAATTAAAAAAGAATCAGGAACATCAGTAAATCATAAAGCTAAAATATCTAAACAAGGTTTACCATTAGTAAGAGGAATACTATTTATGCCAACTATGTCAGCAATTATCTATAATGATGAGATGAAATACTTTTATGATAAATTACTAAGTAGAGGCAAATGTAAAAGCTTAGCACAAATAGCAGTAATGAGAAAAATAATTTTATTGGCGCATTCACTTTATAAAAATAATGAGATATATAATCCTCTTAAATATCTTGAATATATAGAAAAAGAAGAGGTGGAAATTGTGGCTTAATTTTCTATATTTTTAAGGGATTTTAAAGGTGGAAACTTCTTCCAACGTTTTGTTATATCATTAATAGTGTATTGCTTTATCTAGTGGTGAACCACCAGCACCTTCAATTTCTAATCTTTCACAAACTTGTGCATAAAATTTTGGTAAAATTCCTGGGATACCTTTATGACTAGCATGATCATTTAATGATCTTATATTTGGAAATTTATTCCATAATTCATTTTTAGTAATATAATGATTGACTTCATAATGTTCTTTGAAACTATATTTTGTATAAATTTCAATATATTCATCTAATTCTTTATCTTCATCAATTGAATTATACTTAGAATATTTATATTTTTTAGTATGTATATTATTTTGTAGTAAATCTAGTAAAAATTCATTTTGAATAGATTTAGTATTTTTTTCTATCTCAATTTTATTAGCTCTAAAATTTTTAATTTCTTCTTGTATATTATTAGAAAGTTTAATGAAAGAATTGAATACCTTATTATTGTTTTTAAATTTTTCAGCATTATTTAAAGCTTCTTTTTTTCTGTCTATTAATGTTTTCATTTCCATTTAAAAATACCTTTGATATAACGACTCATATCTAACTTGTTATAATACTTTTACAGAGTTTAATAAAGTAATATATCGGATAACGCCTAAAGCGGTTAATTAAACTTAAATTAGAATATTAGTTTAAACTAGCTTGTAAGTCAGTCAGATAGTTACATTACAAATTTGAGTAGCGACTAGATCAGTTTTTGTTAATCTTATTAGTTTTTATAATTTATAAAACATAAAATAAGATAAAACTAGATCGTATTTATGAGGCAAAATTATATGTAACAAAGCTACTTTAAAATCACCTATGAGAGTATTTAAACTCATAGGCTAACAAGCTCTCAAATTTAAATTAAAGTGAGGCTTACGATGTATAATTCTATCGGATTGGATATAAGTAAAAGATTAATTGCAGTGCATATACCTATAAATAATACAGATATTGAAATCAATAACAATATAACGGGTATGAGAAAATTAATATCTAAATTAAAAAAGTTATATAAAAAAGAGTATGAAGATTTAGTATTTATATATGAACCAACTGGAAGTTATTCAAGTATATTAACTAAATTTTGTAATAATAAAAATATAAAATGCTTTATAATTAACCCTAGCCAATTTTCTAATCATGCTAAAGCATTAGGACAAAGAGTAAAATCAGATAAACTAGATGCTCAAGTATTATCTAAAGCTATTCATCTAGCACGGAAAGGTGAAATTAAAGTACCTGTATACAATGAAGTGGTTGAAGAGATAAAAGAGCTTATGGGATATTATAAGTTTACAACTAAACAAAGAGTACAAAATTCTAATCATCTTGAAGCATTAAAAGCTAAAGATGGTTCAAAATATGCAATAAAAGATTTAGAAAAGAATATTAAATATTTAAAAGAAAAAGAGAGTGAAATAATATATAAAATTAAAATTATTATTGCAGCAGATGATGAATTATTACAAGGGTATAATAATATAACATCTATTACAGGTATAGCTGATATAGGGGGCATTGCATTACTTCACTTATTTATAAAATATCCAAATGCAAACCAAAGACAGATAACATCCTTAGCAGGATTAGATCCAATAGATAAAAGTTCAGGTACATCAATACAATCAAAATCAAAAATTAGTAAAGCTGGTTCAGTACTTTATAGAGGTTCGATATTTTTAGGTGCAATGAGTGCAATTAGATATGATGATAATTTTAAAATATTTTTTGATAGATTAATATCAAAAGGTAAACATACTACTTGCGTACAAACAGCTGTTATGAGAAAGATGATAATAATCGCTCATTCATTATATAAAAATAATAAAAGATATGATAAAGATGTATATAAAAAAGCAGTATGTATAAATTAAATATTATGAATTATAGGAAAAATACAAGAGTTAAATTTTGAAAAAGGCAGGTGTTACTTATGGTAATAATTTAGTTGAATTATTTAAGTTTTTAGTAGATTTTAGGTAGCGACTGACTTGAGGGACATGTGTGATTTGACCACTTAAAAGTTTGAATTACTTTGCTCTTTGTTTAGGCTTGTAAATTCAGTCTTTTGAGCGTCTTAACACTTGTTCCTCTCCAAAGATTTGTTAGTCTTAAGACTACAAATCCACTTTAAAAGTTAGTATTATATTTTAGTTAATTTGCACTTTCTTTGCAAACTAAGTAAAACTTTCTAACGATATTTTAATATTGTATCGTAACTGTGTCACAGTTTGCGTCACAGAAATTATAAATTTTTAAATTTTTTAAAACTTTATATTTTCTTTTTGCTAATTTGTTTTGCAGTTATAATTGTAAATGTATGAGAATTTACAGTTAAAATTGCATTATATTTAATATTTTTAAAATAGTGATTTTTACCTATTGATTCTACATCTTCAATAGGTGTTGATAAAATAACTTCTTTTAAATATATTTCTGTTTTATCATCTGATAAATTAGATATATCAAGATTCTTTTTTATTCTAATAAATCCCATTTGAGTATTTCTAAATTCATTAGATATTGATAGTTTTAGGGTTTCATTCATTTTTTTATCTTTCTATTTTCTAGTTGTTCAAATTTCAAGTAAGACTAACGGCTAAATTGAAGGACGGGGCGATTTAACGGCTTGATTATTTGCTCTTTTTAGTATCTTAATGTGACACTTAAAATCTCGAATAATCGCCGTGGTAGCCTCGTTCTTGTATCATGCCAAACCACCCAAGAAGTAGTATAATAAAAACTACAAGAGTAAGGTTAGGTATATTGTACATCCTTGTTGAAACCGTTATTGTACATTGTACAAAAATGAGTCTGGGAAGAAGATAAATAACTAAACTAAAAAACTTGAGTGGAAACAGAGTCGGTAGAAAATATCAGACTGCATTTACAAGAAAAAGTAGGTTTAGTGTATATATCACATAGGCGAAAGCCTATGCTACCGAACTCTTCACTTAATGGAGGTTCTCGTGGATAATTATATCGGAATTGATGTTGCGAAGTCAACATTGCAAATTTATATACCATTGAATAAAATGGATTTAGAGTTAGAAAATAGTCCTGATGGATTAAAAAAGTTATATAGTAAATTAAAAAAACTATATGGGAAAATAAAAAAAGATATTGATGAAATAATATTTGTATATGAATCAACAGGTAGTTATTCTACTATGCTAGAAAGCTATTGTGAAAAACAAAAAATCAAATGTTTTAAAGTTGGAGCATATCAAAGTTCATCATTTGCTAAAACTATTAAAAATAGAAGTAAAACTAAGATACCCAAATGCATCAAGACAACATATTACAGCTTTAACTGGACTAGATCCAATTAAAAAAGAATCAGGAACATCAGTAAATCATAAAGCTAAAATATCTAAACAAGGTTTACCATTAGTAAGAGGAATACTATTTATGCCAACTATGTCAGCAATTATCTATAATGATGAGATGAAATACTTTTATGATAAATTACTAAGTAGAGGCAAATGTAAAAGCTTAGCACAAATAGCAGTAATGAGAAAAATAATTTTATTGGCGCATTCACTTTATAAAAATAATGAGATATATAATCCTCTTAAATATCTTGAATATATAGAAAAAGAAGAGGTGGAAATTGTGGCTTAATTTTCTATATTTTTAAGGGATTTTAAAGGTGGAAACTTCTTCCTGTGAGACTGTGAAAGAACTCAATCCCAAGTTATAAAAATATTCTACACTAAATCAACTAAAATTAACCATCTTAAAACCATTAAAAAGGTATAATATATACTATATAAAGGCAATTATATGGGTATATACAAACAAGGATTAGATAGAAATCAACAACTTATTTTTCCACCATCATTAGATGAGTTAGTAGATGAAAATAATATGGCAAGAGCAATTGATGAATATGTAGAAATATTAAATATATCTGATTTAACGATAAAAACCAAAAAAAGTTTAATAACTGATGGTCAACCAGCATTCCATCCCAAACTACTATTAAAAATATATATCTACGGATACCTAAATAAAATAAGAAGTAGCAGAAAGTTAGAAACTGAGATAAAAAGAAATATAGAACTTATGTGGCTAACACAAGGGTTAATACCAAGTTATAAAACTATTGCAAATTTTAGAAAAGATAATCCAAAGGCACTGCAAACAATATTCAAAGAGTTTTCAATCTTAATGAAAGATTTAAAACTTATTACTGGTGAGTTAGTTGGTGTAGATGGAGCATTTCTAAGAGCTAATGCTTCTAAAAATACTGTGATTATGAAAAAGACTGTAAAAAGAGATTTAGCTAAAATTGATAAAGAGATAAAAAGTTATATGGAGCTTTTGGATACTCTTGATAAGGAAGATATAGATGATTCTAAATTAAATATATCTTCTGATGATATTATTAAATTAAAAGATAAAAAAGAGCAACTTCATAAAGATTTAGATTTGCTTGATAGTTTAGGCAAAGAGCAACATAATAAAACAGATAAAGATGCAAATGTAATGAGCAAACCTGCACATAATCTTATGGCTTATAATTCACAGATAAGTGTAGATGATAAATATAAATTTATAGTTGCAACAGATATATCAACAAATGGTCATGATTTAGATCAACTTCATAATATGGCTGTTAAATCCAAAGAGATTATAAACAATCCTGATATGATAGTTACTGCTGATAAAGGTTATTATTCAAGTGTAGAGATTAAAAAATGTGTTGATGATGGTATAGAAACAATAGTACCTTTAAGAAATACAGCAACTAAAAAGAAAATTAAAGATTCAAAGTTCTCAAAGAACCAATTTTTATATAATAAGCAAGATGATTGCTACATCTGCCCGAATAATCAAATCTTAGCAAACAGCAAAACTCAATATAAAAGAAATAATAGAATGTTAGATGTATATAGATTATCTAGTGTTATTTGTAAAGCTTGTCCGTTGAAAAAAAACTGCTTATCTGATAAAACTTTTTATAAACAAATGTACAGATGGGAGCATGAAACAATCATTGATGATTATACTTTTAAAATGAATACTAAAAAAGCCAAAGAAATAGTTAGAAAAAGAGGTTCGATAGTTGAACATCCATTTGGAACTATAAAAAGAACTTTAGGTTGGGATCATTTTTTAGTTCGTGGTAAGAAAAAGGTACTTGGAGAAAATGCTCTTATTATGTTTACATATAATTTTAAAAGACTTTTAAACCTCATAGGGATAACTCTATTTAAAAAGTTGTGTTTAGCTATTAAAAACAAAGATTTAACACAGATAAGGGAAGATATAGCAAAATATATCTTGGTGCTTGGGCTTTATTTGGCTTATTTCTTTATAAATATTTTTTATTTTCAGATTTTGAGTAAAAAATTAAAATATTTGAAGATTTAGCTTGAATTTTAGCTGTGAAAATAGTTTATTTGGGGCTAAATTCACAGTCTGTGTGTTTTGTTATATCCACACTACTTAAAAGCTTATTTTATAATCATTCCAGTTCTACTGAAATCACTAAAATTTATATAAATTGATTTTGCTTTACCAATAACATATTCTTTTGGTACCGTTCCCCAAAATCTACTATCATTACTGTGATCTCTATTGTCTCCCATAACAAAAAAATGATTATCAGGAACTAGGATTGGTTCCATATCAAATAATGCTTTAATATATTTGTCTTTTTTTATTACATTTTTATCGTTATGTATTCCTTTATACTTTAGTTTATAAGGATTTATAACCCATAGTTTATCTTTAATTTTAATTATATTCTCTTTTGGATAATTATTTTTGACATATTTGTCACCTTCTTTTGGAAGTAGAAAAAGGTTTTTATTATTTAAAGCAATAATATCTCCACCTTTTGCTATACATCTTTTTACATAGTGTATTTTTGGATTTTTTGGATACATAAAAGCAATAATATTTCCTCTTAAAATATTTTTAGTATCTTTTATAACAATAATTTGATCATTTATGATTATTGTTGATTTCATTGCTCCAGATGGAACTTTATATTTTTTAATAGGACTAAACATTAATATCAAAACTAGTGATATGTAAAATACAACAACAAATAAAAAAACAAAAATATTTTTATTTTGTTTTATATTTTTATCTTCTTTTTTTGATATTATTTTTATTACATCATATGAAGCATATAAATATGCAAATATAAAAATTCCATAATGTAATAAAACCATATATCCGATAGGATATATGGTTGATATATAATAAAAAAACCATGATATTAAAGTTAATAAAGGGTAAATTAAAAGTAATTTATTAAATTTTCCAACATAAAGATATCCTGCACCAATAGCAATAATATTTAATATTACAGCTATGATTTTACTTTTAGGTTTATACTCTTCTTCCATTTTTCAATTCCTTAATTATTGATTATAGTTAAATA
Source organism: Arcobacteraceae bacterium (assembly GCA_965242915.1). Taxonomy (GTDB): domain Bacteria; phylum Campylobacterota; class Campylobacteria; order Campylobacterales; family Arcobacteraceae; genus CAJXII01. Next base: position 53,242 of record CBDETN010000028.1, on the reverse strand, counting down.
GAATTATTCATCTTAGATATAACTATTTATTAATCATACATTCTATATAACTTAGCCTTAAAATAACCAATAACATTACATTCTAAATGTATGTTATTAAAAGTGAAGAAAACATAGTATATAAAGCATTTATTAGTCTTTTTATTAAAAAGTATGTCAATATGACATACTTTTAAAGAATATTTTTATTTTATTGTATGATTTTAATGTATGTTTTATATCGGTATTTAGATGATAACAGTACATTATGTATGTATATTAAGGCAAAATCGTAATAAAACTGCATAATGTTAGATTTATTGAAATACACATATGTAGTAAAAAAATTAAATAAAAATGAGATAAAATCTCCATTGGATTTTTAGGGTGTTTTGTAGTAAAATAGACGTGAAAAGTTTTGATGTGAAAGATGTGAAAAAGTGAAAATATTAGGAATAGACCCCGGAACTATTAACTGTGGTTATGCGATTTTGGATGTGACGAATAGAAAGCCAAAGTTGATAGAAGCCGGACTGATTAAAATGAAAAGCAGGATACTTCAAGAGCAAATTGTAGAATTGGTTGAGGGATTGGATTTGATTTTGGCTAAACATACTATAGATGAAGTAGCCATTGAGGATATGTTTTTTGCTCATAATCCAAAATCAGTGATAAAGCTTGCTCAATTTAGAGGAGCAATGAGTTTAAAGATACTTCAAGAGTTGGGTAACTTTAGTGAATATACACCTTTGCAAGTTAAAAAAGCAGTTACAGGAAATGGAAAATCTACAAAAGAACAGGTAGCTTTTATGGTAAAAAGATTATTAAATTTAAAGCAGGAGATAAAGCCGTTGGATATAACTGATGCAATTGCGGTAGCTTTAACCCACGCACAAAGACAAAAGAGAAGTTAGTTTTATATTTTTAAGCATAAAAAAAGGTAGGAATAAATTTTCCTACCTTTTTTATTTTGATTTAGAATTAGCTTCTAGCGTAAGCAGAATCTGCTATATTATGAGTATTTACGATATATGGTACAAGTGCCATATGTCTTGCTCTTTTAATAGCAACTTCAACTTCTTCTTGCATTCTTTTAGAAGTACCTGTAAGTCTTCTAGGCATAATCTTACCTCTTTCACTCATTGAAATTTTTAAAAGATCTAAATCTTTATAATCAATTCCTTCTAATTTCATTGCACTGTATTTACAATATTTTTTTGCGAATCTTCTTCTTTCAGCCATTTTATTATCCTTGAATTTTATGAATAAATTCCTAAAAAGGAATTTCATCCGTATCTATATCTATTTCTGGTATTTTATGCTCTGGTTGAGGAGCATTTTGTTGCATACCACCTTGAGGTTGATTGTATTGTTGTTGAGGTGCTGGTTGTTGTCCATATCCACCTTGTGCTTGCATATTATTACTATCAGCTTTTGAATCTAAAAATTTAAAATTCTCAACTCTTAATGTATGGTTACTTCTGTTTGATCCATCTTGAGCAGTCCATCTGTTTAAGACAAGACGACCTTCAAGCATAACTTTAGAACCTTTTTTAACATACTGATTTAAAATCTCAGCTTGTTTACCGAATACATCAAAATCTAAAAAGCAAACTTCTTCTTTTTGTTCGCCTGTTTGTGTTTTGTATTTATGACTTGTAGCAATCGCACTTTTTGCAATTGCAGCACCACTTGGGATATATTTTAATTCAATATCTCTTGTTAAGTTTCCAATCATTATTACTTTATTATACATAAGTGACTACTTAACTGCTTTTTGTTTTTTCTGTGCCGCTTCAGTTTGCTTAGTCCAATGAGCAATCTCTTTTTTACTCTCAAATTTAATAAATATAAATCTTAAGATGTTTTCATTAATTCTATAATTTCTTTCAATCTCTAGAATTGATTCTGTTGGTGCAGTAAAATAGAATACATAGTAGTACCCTCTTTTATTTTTTTGAATTTCATAAGCCAATTTTCTTGAACCCATGTTATCAGTTGCTTTAATCTCTCCACCATTCTTTTCAATGATGCTCTTTACAAGTTCGATTTGACCTTGTGTTTCCTCTTCAGTAAGAGTTGGTTTAACTATCAACATAGTTTCATAATGTCTAATTCTAGCCATTTGTTTTCTCCTTTTGGTAATAAGCCGAATAATTTATATTAGTCAGCAAGGTAAAGGGCAGATTCCCTTTTGGAGGCTGATTTTATCTAAGTGAAGCTGAGAATCTTCTTATGTAAGCTTGGATATAACTGTTTGAATCGATAATTTTAGAGCTTTTTAACTCCAGTTCCAACTTTAAAAGTTGCTCTAACATAAAAGTATATTGATCTTGCGAAAATTTTACAGCTATATTTGCTCTCTCGTTTGCAATATTTTTAGGAAGTGGATACCCCCAAATCTCAATAATATTTAATGTACCGTGAAGTTTAAGATAAGTATTGATTGTAAACAATTGCTGGACGAATGATGTCATTTGATTAACTAAGTAAATTTCATTGATACCCTCTTCTAATAATTTGTATAAATCTTTTTTAAAGTGGTTACCTAGAAATAAATTATTTAGAAAATCATCAATGGACACTGCTCCCATTCCAAAGCATTGATTTGTAATAGTTTTTACAGTTATCTCTTCTTGTAAAATAGATAACTTACCAATATCACTAATACATAATGACAAATCTTTTTCATGCATTTCATAAAGATGTATCAAAGCACCTTGTGCGAAACTAATATTTTGTTTTTCCGCAACATCATTTAATATTTTAAGAGCTTCACCAATATTCGGTGCAAAAAATCGCACCTCAGCACTATTGGTTTTTGCGGTAAAGCTTTTTGCCATAGTTTTAAAATCAGTTTCCCCCATACATGCAAAGATTACATGAGAGTCTTGATTTATATTACAAGCTTCAATTAGCTTGTCAACTTCCTTCTTTGGAATTTTTTTCACTGTTTTTATAAGCAAAATATTATGTGATGAAAAAAGTGAAGATTGAGATAATATATTGAGACAAGCATCATAGTTGTACTCATCAAAATATACTTTTTGTATATCGTCGCTTGAGGTAAATGATAAAGCAACTTTAGAGGCATAGTGTTCAATTAAGAAATCACTTTGCCCATAAAACATATAGGCACTAAAGCCCTTTTTGTTTAAAAGATGATTATCAAATACATTTTTATACATTAACCGTCGTTATTAATAGCTTCGATTAATTCTTCTAAAACTTCGTTGGCTTTATCATTATCGATTTGACAAGTACCCGCAGCACTATGACCGCCGCCGCCATATTTAAACATCAATTCACCAATATTAGTTTTTGAACTTCTATTTATAATTGATTTACCTGTAGCAAATACTGTATTTTGTTTTTGAAAACCCCATAAAGCATGAATTGAGATATTTATGCCGGGATTTAAAGCATAAATCATAAATCTGTTACCCGGATAAATAATCTCTTCTTCTCTTAAGTCAAGCACTATAAGATTGTGAGAAACAGTAGAACATCTCTCAAGTTGGTCTTTAAAGTTATCCGCATATTTATTAAATAAATTAACTCTTTCAACCACATCCGGAAGCTTCATAATATCATCAATATCATGGTCAATACAATAATCAATTAAATCCATCATAAGTTGATAATTTGATACCGTGAACTCTCTAAATCTTCCAAGACCGGTTCTTGAATCCATTAAAAAACTTAATAGCTCCCAACCCTCTGGAAATAAAATATCTTCTATAGTAAATTGAGCAGAATCAGCTTTATCAACCGCCGTCATCATATCTTCTGAGATATTAGGAAGTTTTTCTTTTCCACCATAATAATCATAAACAATTCTAGCTGCACTAGGAGCCTTGGGATCGATATGATAGTTATCTGCTTTCTCATTTCTCATCGCTTCACTTTCATGATGGTCAAATACCAAATGCGCATTTGAGTAGTATGGTAAATTTGTAATAATATCATTTGATGTGATTTCTATAGTTCCATCCTGCATATCTTTTGGATGTACAAATGTTATCTCATCTATCAAATTCATTTGTTTTAAAATAACTGCACATACCAAACCATCCATATCACTTCTGGTTACCAGTCTAAATTTATCTGCCATGTTTATATCCTTTTTTTTCATATTCATTATTTTATCTGAAAATTAATTAAATACATAAAAGTTTATTCTTCGATTTCACAACTTTCTTTAACGTTGATTTTATACATATCCTCATCAATACCATTTAATCTGTTTTCTCTATTTTTAACAGCTGCATCAAATCCTCTTAAAATCAATCTTGAACAAGCTTGTTGTTTTTTTGGAGCAGTTTCTAACTTTTCATCCATAAGTTGCGCAGCTTTTTTTGCATTTTCAAGAGTATCCCCTTTTATCATCTCGGTAAATAAAGAGCCTGCTACTACTGTATCTTGACAAGCATTTGCACCAAACTGAATGGCATTTAAAATACCATCAACTACATGTATGTAAACCATTGCAAATTCACCGGTTTTGATATCCACACCCATACCAACACCTTGTGCTTCTTTCATCTCTCCATAGTTTCTAGGGTACATCATATGATCTAAAACTTCTGCTGATACATCTCTTATCTGATCATCTTTTAAATCTAAATTATTTTCATTTGCCATCAAAATCTCCACTATGATAAAACCATTTATCATCTGTTTTTATAAATTTACTTTTTTCAGTAAATGAGTTATCTTGCATTTTGCAAACTAATTGTACCCTAAAAGTTACATAAGCTTCTAACTCACCATCAATAAATTCTACTATACTCAACTCCTGAAAATCACAATTTTTACTAAATTCTAAAATTTGTTTTTCCCAACAATTAAAATCATCTAAATAATCTTTGTTGTTTTTATGTGTGGTATTTATAATATATTTTGGAAGTTGTAACTTATATGCTACATATCTTGACTTCATAAGTTCAAGAGCTGTTTTTGGGATTTTGCCCTTGTGGAAAGGTTGGCAGCATTTTTTATATTTTATACTGCTTCCACATGGACATGGATTATTAACTGAAAATTTAATTTTCTAATCCTTTAGTTTTTAAGCTTCAGCGTTCTTTTTTTGTTTAGCTGCTCTTCTTCTCATACTAGAATCTAATTCTCTTTTTCTGATTCTAATACTAATAGGTGTGATTTCAACAATCTCATCATCTTCAATCCACTCTAAAGCAAGCTCTAAAGACATTTGTCTTTTAGGAATAATTTTAATAGCTTCATCAGCTCCAGAACTTCTTACATTTGATTGTTGTTTAGCTTTAACTGGATTTACATCAAGATCATTTTCTCTTGCATGCTCACCAATAACCATACCGCTATAAACTTTATCTTGTGGTGCTATAAACATAGACCCTCTATCTTGTAAACTAAAGATAGAATATGCAACAGCTTCACCTTGCTCCATAGAAACTAAAGCACCATTCATTCTACTTGTAACAGAACCAGAATATGGTCTAAACTCTAAGAATGAGTGATTCATAACACCTTCACCTTTAGTAGAAGTTAAGAACTCATTTCTATATCCGATTAAACCACGAGCAGGAATTTCAAACTCAACTCTAGTTTGTCCGTTACCCATTGGAACCATATTTGACATTACGGCTTTTCTTTTACCTAAAGTTTCGATTACAATACCAGAAAACTCATCAGGTATATCTACAACCAAATGTTCAAATGGCTCACACTTAACACCATCAATCTCTTTTACGATAACTTCCGGTCTAGAGATTGAAAACTCAAAACCTTCTCTTCTCATATTTTCAGCTAAAATTGTGATTTGTAACTCACCTCTTCCATTTACCTCAAATGCTGCATCACCTTTTGGTGCATAATTCATAGCAATATTTGTATTCATCTCAGCAGCTAGTCTTTCATCAATTTTATTTGAAGTTACAAACTTACCTTCAGTACCAGCTAATGGAGAATCATTTACTGCAAATGTTACAGATAATGTAGGCTCTTCAATGTGCATAGGATCAAGTGGCATCGGGTTATTAGGGTCACAAAGTGAATCTCCAACATCAATAGTTTCAAAACCTGCAATAGCAACAATATCACCATGACCGGCTTTTTCAATATCCATTCTCTCTAAACCTTTAAATCCAAGAAGTTTACTAACTCTACCTTTAACTTTTTCACCATCAGCTTTTACAAGGATTACATTTTCACCCATAGAGATAGTTCCATTAAAGATTCTTACAACACCAATTTTACCGATGAAGTTATCATGAGTTAAATTAAATACTTGAAGTTGAAGACCATTGTCATCACTTCCTGATGGTGCTGGAACTTCTTCTAAAATCATATCTAACAATGGAATCATATCTTTGCTTTCATCTTCTAAATTAACTTTAGCATATCCGTTTTTAGCTGCTGCGTAAATAACTGGAAATTCAAGTTGCTCTTCTGTAGCACCCATTTGATCAAATAGGTCAAATACTTCATCTACAACTCTATCTGGCATAGCAGCATCTTTATCAATTTTGTTTACCACAAGAACTGGTCTAAGTCCTAATTCTAAAGCTTTTTTAACAACAAACTTAGTTTGAGGCATAACACCCTCTTGTGCATCAACAAGTAATAAAACAGAATCAACCATTTTAAGAACTCGTTCAACCTCTCCACCAAAGTCAGCATGTCCTGGAGTATCTATGATGTTAATTCTTGTATCTTTATAGTCAATAGCTGTGTTTTTAGCAAGGATAGTAATCCCTCTTTCTTTCTCAATATCATTACTATCCATCATTCTTTCTTCAAGCTCAACTCTTTCTCCAAATGTCCCAGATTGCTTTAGTAACTCATCTACTAAAGTAGTTTTACCGTGGTCAACGTGTGCGATAACGGCAATATTTCTAATATCTCTCATTTCTTTCCTTTTTAATATCTCTTACTTATTATTTCGCGGATTGTAACTAAAAATTGCTTAATATGAGTTTTTGATATTATTATGTATAATCTATGAATTAAAATAAAAGGAAATTTATTATGCAAATTACACTTACGCAACACTCATCTTTAGAAGTTTGTGCTCATGCAATTAGGACTTGTTGGCAAAGCTTTGACAATAGCGATGAAGGTGGAGAAAAAGATAAAGACCTTATTGACAGAGTTGGAAATAAATTTAAACATGCTTCAACATTAGAACATTTAACTTACACTTTTTATATTTCAGGAGTCAGTCGTGCTTTACTTCAAGAACTTGCCCGTCATAGAATGGCAAGTCCCAGTGTTAAATTTTGTTATAGTTACTATTATTAAGTACTTATCAAAGTATTTAATAATAGTAATTTATAATACTTAATCTAAGTTAAGCATTATAACATATTAAAGGAAAATTATGGAAATAAATAGAATTAATAGAAAAGATAATATCTTAGGTGATGATATCGCATTTATCGAACATTGGGATTTTTCTAAGGCCAATTTATCTGAAGAAAATAGAATCCAAGCTATAACCCAAGTCGCATCAATATGTTATCAATCTCCAAAAGCACTAGGAAGTGAAACATTATATAATAGATTAATGGCAGAATCAATGGGATTACCATCAAGTTCATTTGAATTTGTTCCCGTTTTACTAGATTTTCATAATCCACAACATAAAGAATTATTAAATAAAGAATATAGTAATGTTAAAAAATTTGGCGAACTAGTTGAAAACGAGAAATACCTTTTAACTAATTACAGAGCAATAGTGTATGATTTTGAGAAAGATAAAGATTTTTACTCTTTTGACATTAGAAAAATTTATAATACACAAGAAGAAGCTGATATTATTAAAAAGAATTTCCATGTTTTTTTATATAAAATTGATTTACCAACTAGATCACAAATGGTTAGACATAGAATTAGTTGGCAAGAATTATCTAGAAGATATGTTAGTGGGAAAAGAGTACCTTTTGATTTTTACATTAGTGATAAAATGAAAGATGTAATGGTAAATGATATTAATACACAGTCATTAATTGATCTTTGTGTTGAAAATTATATGAAAGCTATAGAAAATGGTATTAAGCCACAAGAAGCCAGAAGAATAATTCCACAAGCAGCATATAGCCAAATCTGGGGGGCATTTATGCCTACTCAATTAGATAATTATTTTAAATTAAGATTGGATTCACATTCTCAATGGGAAATTAGACAAACAGCTGAAGCAATGAAAGAACTCATCTAAATATTCTATTTTTACTTTTATCCTATATCTAGTTTATATAACTAATCTAGATATAGGATATCTTATTTACTCAAGTAACTCAGTAATATATCATATAAATATTTTACTTTACCATTTTCAATAATATAACGATTGATCTGTCAACCCTATATCATACTAAGAACTATAAATTCTAAGCAACCATTTCATTTTGTAACATTAACTCTTCAAACTCAACTGGTGAATAATTATTATTTGCACTATGCATTCTTTGTCTATTGTAATATACTTCTATATATTAAAATATAGATTGATTAGCTTTTGATTTAGTTTCATAAATCTCATGATGAGTAAGTTCAGTTTTTAATGTATGGAAAAAACTTTCAGCAACTGCATTATCCCAACAATTACCTTTTCTACTCATACTTTGTATAATTCCATTTTCTTCTAATAAATCTTTATGAGAGTAAGATGCATACTGACTACCTCTATCTGTATGCCATATTAAACCTTTTCTTTTTATTTGCTACAAGATTTAAATCTTTCATAATATTTCCAATTCGTCTTCTTGAAACAATAAGCCCATATAATCGCTCTAGTTTATCTTTTAGCCGTCTTGTACCATATTTGCATCTACTTTGAATAAATATAATCTCTATTAACTCATTAAGTTTATCATCTACTGTTTTAACTATACATCCATTATTAATCCAATGATAATAACTTGAAATATCTACTTTTAATATTTTGCACATTAGATTTTTATTGAAGTTCATTTTATTATCTTTTATCCAGGTATACTTTATTGAACTTCTTTCGCAAAGTATACTGCTGCTTTTTTTAATATATCACGCTCCTGCCTAAGTAGTTTAGTTTCTCTTCTTAGCCTTTTATTCTCTTGTTCTAAAGTTTCTTTGGGAGTTTTGACTATAGATTTAGTTAAGTTCTAAGTATGAATTAGTGTAGCCAGATCAAAGTGGTACTTCTGTAAATATAAGAGGCTCTATCTCAAAAAGAGGAAACTCACATCTTAGACGCTCAATCTGGCATATGGCAAGAGCAGCTACAGTTTGGAACGAAACACTCAAAGCATATTATGATAAAAAACGAAGTGAAGGCAAAACCTTTAAGCAGTCTGTTATTGCTGTAGCAAACAAACTTATTCGTATTATTTTTTCTATGTTAAAGAACAACACTAAATTTGATATAAATTATTCAAATTTAGCTATTAAAAGTGTTTCTAACTGAAACATTTTAACTAGTTATTTGGTTTTAGTTTTCTCCTTTATTAATTATAGTTGACTTTTTAAACCCTTATAGTACCTAAGTTAAATTAAGTTTTTAGGCGCCCATATTTTTTATTAAGTCTCAATTTGCTTCATTTTGCGTTGTTGAATCATATTCTATGATTCAATCTTACTTTAGTTCAAATGATGAATTAGCTTGTCCAGCTACTCGATTTTTTAAATAAATCATAATTGATGGTAAAATTCAATTTGTTGAAAATTATGATGAAAAAGTTAAAGTATTATCGGAATTAATGAAAAAATTACAAAAAGAAGGTAAATATAAACCTCTTAATGAAAATATTTATCAAAAAGCAATAAATGCTACAACAATTTGTAAACTAATTCCAAATGAGATAAAAGCAAAATTTAAATTTGGGCAACACTTAAATCAAGAAAGATTTGATATGATAATTAAACATCTTGAAAAAAGAGGAAATAAAAAAGATATATCAACTATTAAATTAATGAAAAAGTTAGAAAATTAGAAAAAATAAGCCATTTTTACAGTCAATTTCGACAACAAAATATTATTGGATTTAGACCTATAAAATAGCTTTATAAATAAAATACCTTATATTGGATATACTCCAATTTAATTATTTATTTAAAAAAGGTTTCTATATGACATTAGATAAAATCTATAAACTTAAACACGAACTATGGCTAAAAATACTTTTTTCATCGTTTGCTGTTAAAAATGAGAGAATTAAAAGTGAATTATATGAATTCGCAACTATGCAGTATCGGCATTTAAAATGGATGTCGAATGAATTAAAAGATACAAATACCAAATACAGCTATGAAAAAGATGATATAAATATTGAAAAAAGTACAAACTTCGGGTATTTCCAGTTTATAATTGATGAGATTAAAATTGTTATGAAGCACTATGACCAATCGGTTATGTCTGCTCGTATTATCTCTGATGAATATTATATGATTCAAAGACTTAATTTACTTCTAGCAGATACTCAAAATGATGGTGATATAACAGCATTTAACAAAGAGCGAATTTATGAGAATAAAGATTTGGATAAAACTTCAACTGATGCTTTTACAATTTTTCTTTTTGAAGAAACATACAAAGAATATGAGCTGATATTTGTATATTCGTATATGCAAAACTATACAGATAATATCATTTTATACAATGTATATCAAGATTTAATAGATGAATCACAGTATCATTTAAAATGCTTTGGCAATATGCTGTCAAAGATGGGAATCTTAGCAATTCCTAGAATGATATTAGAGCAAATTTATAAAAGAGATGATATTAAGAAATTTTTACTTGATGGCGTTGAAGAGGAAGAAGCTGCAAAAGAAGAATGTGTTAAATTAGCAGCAGCAGTTAAAGATGAAGAATTATCACAATTCTTTAACTTTATTAATTTTCAAGAAAATTACCATATTGAATTAATGCAAAAAGCTATTAAATTATTATAAAAGAGGAACAATGAATAAAAAGAATTATATAAAAAAAGTATCAAATTATGCAGTAGTCGGCGGACTTGGTGCTTTACTGTTAGCATCTTTTACAGGTTGTGAAGATAAAAATAATGGACAAAACAATCAGCAATCAAATGCCTTCACAAACGCAAGTCAAAAGCAAGGTGCATTTGTAATCATAGAAAAAACACCAAACGGCGGCTATGTGATTGTTAATGAATATCCAAGCAAAGATACCCGAATTGTATTAAGAGAATTAGACGGAAGTGAGAGAATATTAACAAAAGCAGAAATTGATGTGTTAGTAAAACAAGAAGAAGTTAAAATAGACAATGGAACTTCAAATTTAACAAATCCGCAACAAGCATCTATAAGCAGCGGCGGTATGGGATTAGGTGAAGTTTTATTAAGTTCAATTGCAGGTGCTATGATAGGAAGCTATATAGGAAATAAACTTTTTAACAACCAAAACTTTAACAATCAAAAAAGTAAAAGTTACAAAAGCCCATCAGCATATTCAAGAAGTGTAAATAGTTTTAATAAAGCAAAAACTGCCAGTGCTAGAAAATCAACTGCATCTAAAAAAAGTGGTTTTTTTGGAAGTAAGAGGAGAACTAGTACAAGATCAAAAAGTTTTTTTGGTGGTTAAAATAAAATGAAATTAAAAAAACTAAAACCATTAACAACTGACTATTTAGAATCTATTGGATTTCATTGGCATACGGATGAAGATAACACTTCTTATATATCTGATGAAGTTGTCGTAGTAAATGAAAAAGAGGTAGATGCATATTATGAAGCTTCAAATGAACTTTATGAGATGTTTTGCGAGGCGGGGGAATATGTCATTGAAAATAATTTGTTCCATGAGTTAAATATCCCTTTTAATCTAGTTGAGATTATTAAAAAAAGTTGGGAAGATGATGCTCATTGGCATTTGTATGGTAGATTTGATTTAGCCGGCGGGATTGATGGGAAGCCTATTAAACTTATTGAATTTAATGCAGATACTCCAACTTCACTTTTTGAAACTTCAATTATCCAGTGGGCAATGTTAAAATTTAATGGACTGGATGAAGCAAGTGCTTTTAACTCTTTATATGAAGCTTTAGGAAATAATTTCAAACGATTTATAACTTTAGAAACTCCATTGGAAGATTTTGAAAAGAACTATAAAGATTTGAATTTCAAGATTCTTTTTACTTCTATCAGCAGTGATTTAGAAGAGGAAAATACTGTAAAACTTTTACAACATATAGCAACGGAAGCCGGATATGTAACCGATTTTGAGTATATGGAAAAGATAGAGTTTAGTGATGACGGTATCTCTAAAGATGGAGTAAATTTTGAGTATTGGTTTAAGCTTATTCCTTGGGAAGATATTGCTATAGATGAGGGCGAGTTAGCTGTGATTTTAACTGAGCTTATAAACAATCAAAAAGTAATCATAGTAAATCCTGCATATACTTTGATGTTTCAAAGTAAAGGTTTTATGAAAATTCTTTGGGATCTCTATCCAAATCATCCATTATTACTTGAAACATCTTTTGAACCGTTGGAGAATAAAAAGCAAGTAGAAAAGATGTGTTTTGGAAGAGAGGGTGCAAATACAGCAATTATAAATGCTGATAATTCACTTGATGTTAAGACCGATGGCGAATATGATAATTTTAAACCTATCTATCAAGAGTATGTTGAATTTCCACAAGATGAAGCTGGTGATTATTATCAAGCAGGTGTGTTTTATGCTTACGAAGGTTGTGGTCTTGGATTTAGAAAGGGTGGTAAGATTTTAGATAACAGTTCTAAGTTTGTTGGGCATATTGTAGAGTAATATCATTAAGTGGAATTAGGTATAATAATAGACTAATTCCCCAATCAAAGTGAGGACAATCAAAAATGAAGTACAAAGTATTAGATAAAAATAGTGTAATTAATTACCTTTTTGAGATTCAAGAAGTTATGGAGTTCTTTGATGAAGATGATTTTGAAGCAAGTGAAATTGGAGATGGTAATTTAAACTTTGTTTATATTGTAAAATCAACTACCAATCCTAAAAAAGCCTTAATTGTTAAACAAGCAGTTCCTTATCTTAGATGTGTAGGTGAAGAATTTCCTTTAAGTCGTGAAAGAATGACTTATGAGATAAGAGCCTTAAAAAAGTTTAAAAAAATTGTTCCTAATTTTATTCCAAAGCTCTATCATACCAGTGAAAATATGAGTGTAGTTGTTATGCAGTATCTTGACAATCATATTATTTTACGAGCTGGATTAATTGATAAAAAAATTTATCCAAACATAAGTTCCCATATCTCCACATACTTGGCAAATACTCTTTTTTATACCTCATCACTATATCTTCAAAGTGATGAAAAAAGAGAGCTTATTGAACAGTTTAATGACAATACAGAACTTTGTAAACTTACAGAAGATTTTGTATTTACATTTGCGTTTATGGAAAATGAAACAAATGACAATGAAAATGTAAAAGACAATCCATTAGCTGCTAAAGTTTTTAATGATATGGAATTTAAAAAACGCGTGCTTGATTTAAAATATAAATTTATGACTCAAACAGATACTTTAATTCATGGAGATTTACATACAGGTTCTATTATGCTAAACAATAATGAAACTTATGTAATAGACCCTGAATTTGCATTTGTAGGTCCCTTTGGATTTGATATTGGGGCATTATTGGCAAATTTAGTTAATAATTATATACACCATCATATTGTAACTGGTGATCAAGAATATAAAAAATGGTTACTTAAAACCACCTATGAGATGTTAGAGATGTTTGATGAAAAGTTTTTTGAACTATGGGATAGTCAAAAAGATTCAGCATTGATAACTGATGGATATATTGATGATTCAACTTTAGAGCAATACAAAAGTCAATTTTTAAAATCAATTTTAAGAGATAGTGTAGGATTTGCAGGTTGTAAAATGGCAAGAAGAGTTTTTGGGGTTGCCGGAGTTGAAGAGATAAGAGGAATAAAAAACAAAGAGCAAAGAGCTAAAGCTGAAGAGTTGGTTATAGAAATTGCAAGAGAATTTGTGATGAGATATGATAGTATAGATTCAGTTGAAGAGATAATTGAGATTATAAAAAGATAAAATATGTCAAACTGACATACTTTTTAAAAAAACAAAAATTTGATGCTATGATATATAAAATTATCAAGGAATATAAATGAATAATTTACAACAAATACCAAACTTTATAATATTTAAAACTGATACAGCAAAAGTAAATATAGATGTGTATTTTCAAGATGAAACATTATGGCTTACACAAAAAGATTTATCAGAACTTTTTGAAACTACTCCACAAAATATAACTTTACATCTAAAAAATATATATAAAGAGCAAGAGTTAATGGGAAATTCAACTTGTAAGGATTTCTTACAAGTTCAAAAAGAAGGCAATAGGGAAGTAAAAAGAAATAAAAAATATTATAATCTAAAAGCAATCACGGCAGTAGGATATAGAGTTAATTCTCATCGTGCTACAGAGTTTAGAAAATGGGCTACTGAAGTACTACATGAATATATCATCAAAGGTTTTACTATGGATGATGAGAGATTAAAAAAGATTCATCATTTTGGTATAGATTATTTTGAAGAACAATTGGAAAGAATTCGAGAAATTCGTCTTAGTGAGAGAAGATTTTATCAAAAAGTTACAGATATTTATGCACTAAGTGCTGATTATGATTTAAATGATGATACTACAAAACAATTTTTTGCAACAGTACAAAATAAAATGCACTGGGCAATTTGTGGTAAGACAGCAGCAGAGATAATATATAGTGAAGTTGATGTTGAAAAAATTTATATAGGACTTCAAACATGGAAAAACTCACCAAATGGTAAGATACTAAAATCAGATGTAAGTGTCGCTAAAAATTATCTAAATCACGAACATATAAAGCAGTTAGAAAGAATAGTATCAGCATATCTTGACTTGGCCGAAAATAAAGCAAGTCGTGGTATTGTTATAAATATGAAAGATTGGATAATATTTTTAGATAAGTTTTTACAATTATCTGATTATCCTATTTTATTACATAATGGTAAAGTATCTGCACTTGAAGCAAAACTAAAAGCAGAGGGTGAATATGAAAAATATAGAGTTATTCAAGACAAGTCATATGTGAGTGATTTTGATAACATCATAAAAGAATTAGAAAATAAATAAAGGTAAGAAAATAAAATGAGAGGTAAATATAAAGCATTATGGTTAAATGATGATAAATTTTTAGAAGTAATTGATCAGACAAAATTACCTTTTGAGTATGAAACAAAGGTTTTAAAAACTACAGATGAAATAGTTGAAGCTATAAAAGATATGACTGTACGAGGTGCCGGAGTTATAGGAAGTGTCGCTGCATTTGGAATATATACTGCTCTTAGAGAAGTAAAATCTTATGAAGAGTTAAAGCAAAAAGCAAAATTAATAAGAGAATCAAGACCAACAGCTGTAAATCTTATGTGGGCAGTTGATAAAATGATGGAACTTTTAAAAGATTCGAATGATTTAGTAAATGATTCACTGAAATTTGCAATTAAGTTAAATGATGATGAGGCACTTGAGAGTGAGAAAATCGCAAAATATGGTTGTGATATTATTGAAGAAATTTTAAAGAAAAAGAATAAAACAAAAATTAATATTTTAACTCATTGTAATGCAGGATGGCTTGCTGTTATTGATGAGGGAACAGCACTGGCACCAATTTATGAAGCTAAAAAAAGAGGAATTGATGTGCATGTATGGGTAGATGAAACGCGTCCTAGAAATCAAGGGGCTAGTTTAACAGCATGGGAATTAACTCAAAGTGGAATAAATCATACAATAATTGCAGATAATACAGGTGGTTACCTTATGCAAGATGGTCAGGTAGATATGGTGATAACAGGTGCAGATAGAGTAAGTGCAAGTGGAGATGTAGCAAATAAAATTGGAACTTATCTAAAAGCTTTAGCGGCAAAGGATAATGATGTACCATTTTATGTAGCTATCCCTGCTTCAACTTTTGATTTTGATATTATTGATGGGGTTAAAGAGATACCTATTGAACTTAGAAGTGAAGATGAAGTTAAATATATAAAAGGTATAGATAAAAACGGAGATGTACGAGAAGTATTGATAACTCCAAAAGATTCACCTGCTATTAATTATGGATTTGATGTAACCCCTGCAAGACTGGTTACTGGACTTATTACGAACAAAGGAATCTGTGAAGCCAACTTTGATAAAATAAAAGAGAAATTTAATTTATGATATAATCGTATTTTATTTAATATAAAGGATTTTTATGAAAATAATCGCTAGTAATTTTAAAACAAATCATACTCGAAAAAGTACAAAAGAATTTGTGGAAAATGTAAATAAATTTTTACAAGATGAAAATATAAATAATGAAGTTTATATTTTTCCAACTGCAACTGCTCTGAATGATTTTGATACAGTTTCAAATTTGTCTCTAGGTGCTCAAAATGCTTATTGTGTAAAAAATGGTTCATATACAGGTGAAATAGGTACTGAACAACTTGATGAATTTGGAATTAAAACAATTTTAATCGGTCACAGTGAAAGAAGACACATTTTAGGTGAAACTCAAAAAGAGATAGCTTTAAAATTTAACTATTATAAATCACACGGATATAAAATAATTTATTGTGTGGGTGAACCTTTAGAAATCAAAGAAGCTGGATTAACTGAAACTTTGGGTTATATATGGGAACAATTTGATGGTATAGATTTAACTTATGACAATATGATTTTAGCTTACGAACCTGTTTGGGCGATTGGTACCGGAGTGGTTGCTTCTGTTGAAGATATAGCAACTATTCACAGAAAAATTAAGAAAAAGATTGATAAGCCATTACTTTATGGTGGAAGTGTAAAACCGTCAAATTTAGAAGAAATTTTAAATATTGAAAATGTAGATGGGACTTTAATCGGTACTTCATCTTGGGATGTAGAGCAATTTAAAGATATGATTAATATAACAAGTAAAAAATAAAATAGGAGAGTTTTGAATGATAATGAAGGGTAAAAAAGGGGTAATTCTAGGTATTGCCAATAATAAATCAATAGCTTATGGAATTGCTAAACAATGTCAAGAGCAAGGAGCCCAGATAGCTATCACTTTTTTAAATGAAAGATTTGAAAAGAAACTAGCTCCAATTGCTGAAGATTTAGGTTGTAATGGTAGATTATATCCTTGTGATGTATCAAATCCTCAAGAGATAAAAGCTTTAAAAGAATCTTTAGAAAAAGATATGGGTGAAATTGATTTTATCGTTCACTCTATTGCATTTGCTCCAAAAGATGGACTTAGCGGTAGATTTACAGATATTACAAAAGATGCCTTTGAAGTTGCTATGAATGTATCTGTATACAGTTTAATAGAGATAACTCAAGCTCTTAAACCGATTATGAGTAAAAACTCTAGTGTACTTACACTTTCTTATTATGGCGGTGTTAAATATATTCCAAATTACAATCTTATGGGTGTAGCAAAAGCAGCACTTGAAATGACTGTAAAGTATATGGCAGAAGATTTAGGAAAAGATGGTATTAGAGTAAATGCAATTTCTGCCGGTCCTATTAAAACTTTAGCAGCAGCTGGAATTGGTGAATTTAGATTTATGTTAAAATGGAATGAAGCACACTCTCCTATGAAACAAAATGTAACTACAACAGAAGTTGGAAATAGCGGTATGTATTTACTTTCAGATTTAAGCAGTGCGGTAACCGGTGAGATTCATTATGTTGACGGTGGATATAATATTATGGGTATGCCGGCTGTTTCATTTGATGAAGATGGAAAGCAATCAATAGCTTGGAATGGTGAAAGTCGTTAATAAAAAGTGAATTTCTTCACTTTTTTAGACTTTCACGAGATTTTGTTGTGTAATAGAAATTTTTAATTTCGTAATTACACCAAGATGTCCGATGAAAGATAGTTTTATAAATTTACAATTCTTTAATAAAATTTAGATATAATAAGTATAAAATATTTAGGAAATAAAAGTTTTGACTACAAAAGAAATTTTACTATTGCTTCAAAAAGAAGTTACTTCAAATGATTATGAAAAATTCTTACAGCAGATAGTTTACAAAAAAGCTAGTTCAAGTGATGAATTAGCTGTATTTGAAGTTCCTAATAAATTTATTGCTTCTTATATTAAAACTAAATTTTCTTCAAATATAAAAAATATTTTTGAATCAGCAAAAGGTACAAAACCAACTATTGAGATAAAAGTTACCGGTGAAAAAAGAAGAACAAAAAAAGAAATCTTAAATGAATCTGCATCTGCACAAATAGCAGATACTACACTCTTAAATCCATCTTTTACTTTTGAATCTTTTGTTGTAGGTAGTTCAAATCAAATGGCATACAATGCTTCACTTGCAGTTGCCAAAAAACCAGGTATTCAATATAATCCACTTTTTATTTATGGTGGCACCGGTTTAGGAAAAACTCATTTACTTCAGGCAATAGGTAATGATGCCATTGAAAAAGGTAAAACAGTTATTTATCTTACTAGTGAACAGTTTATGAATGCTTTTACCTTTTCAATTAAAAGTAAAAATATGGAACATTTTAGAAGTACTTATAGAAAATGTGATTTACTTCTTATTGACGATATTCAATTTTTAAGTGGTAAAGAGGGAACTCAAGAAGAATTTTTTCACACTTTTAATGAACTTCATACTGCAAAAAAGCAAATAGTATTAACAGCTGATAAACTTCCTTCTCAGATAGCTGGACTTGAAGAGAGATTAAAAAGTAGATTTGAGTGGGGACTTATGGCTGACATTAAAGTTCCTGACCTTGAAACAAAAATTGCTATTATTGAAAAAAAGAGTGAACTTAATTGTATTATTTTAAATAAAGATGTAGTTAATTATATAGCTACAAATTTTGATAATTCTATTAGAGCAATAGAGGGTGTACTTATTCAAATAAGAGCAACAGCTGATTTACTTGGCGGCGAAATAAATCTTGACTTGGTACAAAACTTATTAAAAGATCAAATTCAAGAGATAAAAGACAATGTTAAATTACCTGATATTATCAATGTAGTAGCACGTGAATTAAATATCAAACCAAGTGATTTAAAAATTAAAAGAACTGCAAGTGCAGTAACTGCAAGAAGAATTGTAATATTTCTTGCACGTGAGCTTACTCATAACTCTATGCCGGAAATTGCAAAAAATCTTGGTATGAAAGATCATAGTGCTGTTTCTAAAAATATTTCTAAAGCAAATGAATTGATAGAAAAAGATGAAAACTTTAGATTGCTTCTTGAAAATCTAAAAAATAAATTTATAAATAAGGATTATTAAAAAAAGTAAATATATCAAATAAAATTTATTTATTTGAATTAGTCTATGTGAATAGATGTGAATAATTTTAAAAAAGTTTTCACACAACTTTAGTACCATTACTAAATGGTTTTAACATTGTTTTCATCTATTCACATAGACTACTATCTACTACTAAATTTTAATATAAAAGGAAATTAAAATGAAATTTACCATAAGTAAAAATATCATTGAAAATATCATTTCTTCAATGCAGCCATTTTTAGAAAAAAAAGATGCAAGTGTAATTACTTCACATATATATTTTGAAGTAAGTCAAAATCATTTAACTTTAAGATCTACAGATTATGAAATGGGATTAGAATCTATTTGTGAAACTATTACTGATTTTGATGATGGTAAATCTACTGTTAATGGTAGTAATTTATTAAATATTATTAGAAGACTTAAAGATAATGATATTATATTTGAAGTTATCAATAATGACCTAAATATAAAACAAGGTAGATCTAACTTTAAATTACCAATGTATGATGCAAATGAATATCCTTCATTTCCTCAATTAACTAATTTAAAACAATTAGATATAAATATTATAAATTTAATAAATTCTATTAAAAAAATTACACCTTCAATTGATAATAATAATCCTAAATTTGAATTAAATGGTGCATTAATAGATATTAAAACAAATAAAATAAATTTTGTAGCTACTGATACAAGAAGATTAGCTGTTTCAAATTTAGAAAATTTATCTAATGAAGAGATACAAATAATCATACCTAAAAAAGCAATTATTGAAATTCAAAAACTATTTTTTGATGATGCAGCTATTAGTTATGATGAAACTAATTTAGTAATATATAATAAAAACATGAAATTTTTTACAAAATTAATCAATGGTAAATTTCCTGATTATGAAAGAATAATTCCTAATAACTTAAAATATAGTTTTCAATTATCAAAAGCATCACTTATAGAATCTATTAAATTAATAACATCTCTTAAACCAAATATTAAAATAACATTTACAAGTAATAATATTTTATTTGAAAGTGTTGATGAAGATAGTGAAGCACAAACTCAAATTGATGTTGATTTAAATATAGATGATACATTTTATATAGCAGTAAACAGTAAATATTTATTAGATTTTTTAAGTACAACAACAAATGAAAATATAACTGTAGGATTTAATGAATCAAATTTACCATTTTATTTGGAAGATGATAAATTTATAACAATTATTATGCCTATTATTTTAGAAAAATAAAAAAAATTAATTAGAGAAATAAGGAAAAAATATGAGTAACGAATATGGAGCTAGTAATATTAAAGTCCTAAAAGGACTTGAAGCTGTTAGAAAAAGACCTGGTATGTATATCGGTTCTACTGATGAGAGAGGTCTTCATCATTTAGTTTATGAAGTTGTTGATAACTCTATAGATGAAGCTATGGCTGGATATTGTGATATTATTAAAGTAACAATCACAAAAAACAATACTATTATAGTAAGTGATAATGGTCGTGGAATTCCAACTGATATACATGAAGGTGAAAAAATAAGTGCTGCAACTGTTGTACTTACAGTTCTTCATGCCGGTGGTAAATTTGATAAAGATACATATAAGGTATCTGGTGGACTTCATGGGGTTGGTGTATCGGTTGTAAATGCATTATCATCTGATCTTAAAATGACAATTTTTAGAGATGGAAAAATTCACTATCAAGAATTTTCTTGTGGAATACCAAAAGCTCCTTTAGAAGCAATAGGAACAAGTAAAAAAACCGGTACACAAATAGAATTTTTAGCAGATACTTCTATTTTTGAAGTTAGTGAATTTTCTTTTGAAACTTTATCTAAAAGATTTAGAGAAGTTGCATATTTAAATCCATTAATTACTATTGAACTTAAAGATGAAAGAGATGGAACTAAAGAGATTTATCATTTTGAAGGTGGAATTGCACAATTTGTAAGTGATGTAAATAAAGGTATTGCAATTACTCAACCTATTTCATTTAATGTATCAGCTGATGGTGTAGAAGTTGATATTGCATTATTATATAATGACAGTTATATAGAAAAAACACAATCTTTTGTAAATAATATTAGAACAGTAGATGGTGGTACCCACGAAACCGGTTTTAAAGCCGGATTAACAAGAAGTATTGTTAAATATGTAAAAGAAAATGCAAAGGCAAGTGAAAAAGATACTAAAATTACCGGTGATGATGTTCGAGAGGGATTAATAGCAGTTGTTAGTGTTAAAGTACCTGAACCCCAATTTGAAGGACAAACTAAAAGTAAACTAGGTTCTAGTTATGTAAAACCGATTTGTCAAAAATTAACATCAGAATCACTTAATAAATATTTTGAAGAAAATCCACAACAAGCAAAATTTGTAATGGAAAAAGCATTAGCAGCCAGTCGAGGTCGTGATGCAGCTAAAAAAGCAAGAGATTTAACAAGAAATAAAAGTGGTGTAAGTGTTGGAACTCTTCCTGGTAAACTTGCTGATTGTCAAAGTAAAGACCCTGCTATTAGAGAATTATATCTGGTGGAAGGGGATTCTGCCGGCGGTTCTGCCAAACAAGGTAGAGATAGAGTTTATCAAGCTATTTTACCGCTTAAAGGTAAGATTTTAAATGTTGAAAAAGCTAGACTTGATAAGATTTTAAAATCAGATGAGATTAGAAATATGATTACAGCTATGGGTTGTGGTATTGGTGAAGATTTTGATACTGATAAAATAAGATATCATAAAGTAATTATCATGACAGATGCAGATGTTGATGGTAGCCACATTCAAACATTGTTATTAACTTTCTTTTTTAGATTTTTAAGACCAATTATTGATTTAGGATATTTATATATTGCTCAACCACCTCTTTACAGATACAAAAAAGGTAAAAATGAAATTTATTTAAAAGATAATACCGCACTTAGTAATTATTTGATTGAAAATGGATTAGAAAGTTTTGAATTTGAAGGTATGGGATACAATGATTTGCTAGATTTCTTTAAAATTGTAGCTGCTTATAGAGCGATGCTTGAAAATCTTGAAAAAAGATATTCACTTGTGGAAGTATTAAAATATTTAATTGAAAATAAAGAATATGTTGGACTTCCAAATGATAAGTTATTTGAAATAGTTGAAAAATTCTTAACAGATCGTGGTTATAATATATTAAGTAAAACAGTAAATGAAAATAAAATTCATCTATTTGTTCAAACTTCTGAGGGTCTTGAAGAGTTAATAATTGATGATGAATTATTTAGTTCATCATATTTTGGAGAAGCAACATATATTTTTAATAAATTAGGTGAGCGAGATTTATCTTTATTTGGTGATAGAGATTTAATTGAATTACTTGAAGAGATTGAAGGAAATGCTAAAAAAGGTGCATATATTCAAAGATATAAAGGTCTAGGAGAGATGAATCCTGAACAACTTTGGGAAACAACTATGATACCAGAGGCTAGAAGACTTTTAAAAGTAACTATTGATGATGCAGAAGTAGCTTCAGATACATTTACTCTCTTTATGGGTGATGAAGTAGAGCCTAGAAGAAAATATATAGAAGATCACGCTAAAGATGTTGAACATCTTGATGTGTAAGTAGGAAGTTATCTATGAAGTATGGTGAAAAAGAGATAAAAGCATTTGATATAAAAAGTAAAGAGAATTTTTGGCCAAATGAACATAAAAAGAATTATACTATTAAAATAGAGTTACCAGAATTTATGTGTAAGTGCCCACGAAGTGGTTACCCTGATTTTGCAAATATAAAGCTAGAATATACCCCAAATAAAAAAGTTATTGAGTTAAAAGCTTTAAAACTTTATATAAATTCTTTTATAGATAGACATATATCACATGAGAATAGTGCAAATGAGATTTTTGATGCTTTATATGAGGGATTAAAACCAAGATGGTTAAAAATTGTTGCAGATTTTAATCCTCGAGGTAATGTTCATACAATAATTGAAATAGACAGTAATAAAAATTAAAAGGATATGATGTGGAAAGATTAGTATCAAGTAGTGAAGCTGCACAAATACTAGGTCTTTCTTTACAAGGTGTTCATTATCGTATTAAACAGGGTAAATTGAAATCAAAAAAAACAGATGGTAAAATTTTTGTTTATCTTGATGATACTGTTATAAAAACCAAACAAATATTTAATAATAAAGATAATCTTGATAATTTATTAATAGTAAAAAATGAGCAAATTTTATTTTTAAAAAAATCACTTAAATGGATGAAAAAACAATATAAAAGTGAAATTAACAGACTTGAAAAAAATCAAGATAAAATAATAGAAGTTTTTCAAAGTGAAATAAATTTATTACAATCTGCTTTTAATGAGATGAGAAATATTTATCAAATTTCTGATAAATCAAATTCTGCTTCATCTCATGAAAAAAAAGAACATTTTGAATTTAGAATGATGGATATTAAAGATTTTTTTATTTTTATGAAACAAAATAATAAAAGTGATATGGAAATAAAATCAATTATACTTGATAGGATAAAACAAGGCGATAAAAGATTTATTTTTAACAGACAAACAAAAGAAGTGATTATTTATAAAAGTGATTTTATAGATTTAATTTAAATAATGCAAAAGATTTTTTTATTTTTATCTAGTAAAAATATCTTCTGCCCAAGCTGTAATTGGTCCCCTTAAAACTTTTTTTAGTTTTATAGCAAATATATTTACTAATTCACTTTTTTTTGTAGATTTTAAAATAGTAGTAAGTGAATTTGTATATTTGTTTACATAAAAATTTATAATACCCCAAGAAAATAAGAACGAAAAAATAAGATTCTTATTCCTAAAAAGTTAAAATAATAAAATATTTAATAGGGGTAAAAAATGAGTACAAAAAGAAGAATATTTACAGCAAAATTTAAAACAAAAATTGTTTTAGAAGTTTTAAAAGGTGAAAAGACTTTAAATGAGATAGCAAGTAAAAATAATATAACACCTAAAAATATCCAAAATTGGAAGAAGATATTTTTGGATAATACAGAGTTGGCAATGGAGCCTGCAAAGGCTATCAAAGAATATAAAGATGAAAATTTAAAATTACAATCTAAAATAGATGATTATGCAAAGATAGTAGGTAAAATGACAGTTGAAAAGGAATGGCTTGAGGGAAAGCTACAAAGCTTGGTGCAAAAATCACTCCCAAAAAGACACCGTATCACTTTTTATCTGGACACTTTGGTTGAAAAAGTGATAGGAAAGTTTAAATTAAGTTTATTTGCTGGATTAAAACTAATTTAAGTTTGAGATATTCTCCATATTAAACTACACTTCTAAAAATATTAGGAGTGTATCAATGAGGAGAGTTTTAATGAAACAGATTAAAGAGATACTAAAATTAAAGTATCAAATGGATTTCTCATATAGGAGAATAGCAAAGAGTCTTGGTGTATCTAGATCTGCTGCAGCTGAATATTGTAGAAGATTTGAGATATTACCAGATAAACTGGAAGATTTTTTATTGCATGATGAAGATATTATGTATAAAATGCTTTTCCCTGAACAAACTATATTACACAGGCAATCTTTAAGACCTAAACCTGATGTTGAATATATTGATAAAGAAATTCGTAAAAAAGGTGTTACATATCTATTGTTATGGCAAGAGTATAAAGAGCAGAATCCTGATGGTTATGGATACACTCAATTTAAAACTTATTATCATAAATATAAAAAGAAATTAAACCCATCAATGAGACAAATACACTTAAATGGTGAAAAATTATTTGTAGATTATAGTGGTGTTACTGTTCCTATTTATAATAGTAAAACAGGAGTTATTTCAAAAGCTCAAATATTTGTAGCAGTATTAGGAGCATCAGGTTATACATATGTAGATGCAACACCTAGTCAAAAGCAAGAATACTTTATAAAGTCGCACACAAACTTTTAACTTCTTTGGAGGAGTACCTAAAATATTAGTACCAGATAACCTAAAAAGTGCAGTTATTTCAAATAATAAAGATGGGATTGTTTTAAATGAAAGTTATAAAGCAATGGCAAATCATTATGGGTGTGTAATTGAACCAGCAAGACCATATAAACCAAAAGATAAAGCAAAAGCAGAACAAGGAGTTCAAGCAATTCAAAGATGGATATTAGCCGTTCTTCGGCATAGAAAATTCTTTGATGTTGAAGAACTTAATGATGCTATATCTCCATTGCTTGATATTTATAACTCTAAGGTTATGAAACGATTAAAGAAAAGTAGAGATACTTTATTTAAAGAGTTAGATGAACCATACTTGCAACCACTAGCAGCTAATCAATATATTTATAAAGAGTTTAAAATAGCAACTGTAAATATAGATTATCATATAGAGCTTCAAAGTGCTAGATACTCAGTACCATTTAAATATTTAGGAGAAAAAGTAGAGGTAAGATACTCAACATCTACAGTTGAGATTTATTATAAATCAAAGCTAATTGCCACACATCCAAGATATTATGATAGTGAATATTCAACTATTAAAGAGCACCAACCTGAAAATCATCAATATCAAGATGCGAAGTTTAATCCTGGAAGATATTTAAACTGGGCAAAAAGTATAGGGGTTCAAACTGTAGAGTTTACAAAGATGAAATTAGAACAAGAGCAATTTCCATCATATGCATACAGAAAACTAAATGCCATTCTTTCATTGGCAAAACAATATGAAAAATATGAAGTTGATTTAGCTTTAGGATATGCAATGAGTATTAATGCCACTACAGTTGCATCTATAAAATCAATATTATCAAAAAAGCTTTATTATAAAAAGCCTGCTAATAATATTATAAATATAGCACAAAATAACCACAGTAATATTCGTGGTAATACAGAATATAAATAAAAAGGATAGAAAAAAATGAACCAAGAAACAGTAACAAATAAAATGAGTGAATTAAAATTAGAAGGCTTTAAAACAGCATACTTACGACAAATTGAAGATAGAAATTATGATAAATTATCATTTAATGAGAAACTCTACAACCTACTTGAAGCCCAAGAGATACATCAGCACAACAGAAGGATTAAACTTAATTTTAATATATCAAAAATAAAAGATAAGCAAGCAACTTTAGAAGATTTAGTTTATAAGCAAACAAGAGGTTTAAATAAAGAACAAATTTTAGGATTAGCAAATATGGACTTTATAAGAAATTATCAAAATATTATCATTACAGGTAAAACAGGAACTGGTAAATCTTATCTCGCACAAGCACTAGCTAATCGTTCTATCATGGATGGATTTAAAGCTTATTATATTAGAGTTCCTACAATACTTGAAGATATATCAATCGCAAGAGCAGATGGAACATATACAAATTTCTTACGAAAACTTAGCAAATATAGTATTCTTATTTTAGATGACTTTGGAATAAATCCATTATCAGCTGATGATGCTACAAATTTATTAGAAATTATAGAAAGTAGAGTTGACTTATCATCAATAATTCTCACCTCTCAACTTCCTGTATCACAGTGGTATGATTATTTAAATAATGATACTGTTGCTGATGCAATATTAGATAGGATTGTACATTCTTCACATAGAGTTGAACTAAAAGGTACATCAATGAGAAAAATTATGTCAAAAATAAATTAACACTTGGACACTTTATGCTAAAATGTTGTTAGAGAATATTTCAAATTTGTAAGTGTCCAAGTGTTTGTGATACGGTGTCTTTGTTGAGTGATATTTGTAGTAAGTAAAATAGTATGTTTTTAGTCTAAATTGTAACAGCTTTATTAAATACTATAATTTAAATTATAGTAACATCAGTTAATTATATAAACTTATTAATATTTGATTAATCTATATTAACTATAATTTTTATATGTAAACAAAAAAGGAGATATTATGAAAAAAATAATATTAGCATGGTTATTAGTAAGTTCAGTAGTTTTCGCTTCAACATATAAAGTTGATTTAAGTCATTCAAAAATTGGGTTTAAAATCAAACATTTAGCTATAACTAATGTATATGGTACTTTTGATAAATTTGATGCAGTGATTGAATATGATGAAAAGACTAAAAAATTGACAAAACTTCAAGGTGATATTTCTGTGAAGTCTATCAATACACAAAATGAAAAAAGAGATAAACACTTACAATCAAATGATTTTTTTGATGTAGAAAAATTTCCTAGTATAACTTTTGAACTTTTATCAATATCTGGTGATGAATTAATAGCAAATTTAACAATAAAAGGGATTACAAAAAAAGTAGTTTTTGATTATGAAAATAATGGTGTTATAAAAGATCCGTGGGGAAATACAAAATTAGGTTTTTCTCTAGAGGGTAAAATCAAAAGAAAAGATTTTGGTATCACTTGGAATAAAACTTTAGATTCTGGATTTTTTGTATTGGGTGAAAAAGTAAGAATTACTGTTGATATTGAAGCTAAAAAGGTAGACTAACTAGTCTAAACACTTAGGACAAAGACCATTAAATATTATTGAACTTTTATCTAAAGTATAATGACTAATCTCTTTTGCTTGGTTTAATATATTTGATGTGTCCAAGTCTATATCCATAATTGCATCACATTTTGAACAAACTACATGTGAATGTTCTTTTTTTATATAGTAGCAAGAGAGAGTGATGGAAATTTACTTTGCAATGCTTTATATAAATCATCAATATTTATATAATATATCCACTATTTCCAATCTTTGAGGAGTGACTTTTAAATTGTGATGTTGTAGTATCGCTATTTAATCCATAAATTTTATTCCATATTTTAGTTTAATTGCATTATATTAAAATTAGACATATAGCCATAATAAATCAAACTTAAGAAATAATTAAGCTGCAACAATCTTTTAACTGATGTTAAAAAGGGAGGTATTTATTTACCTCCTTTTTTTTATGGATTTTATAAATTAAGAGCTTTCTTCGTGCGGTCTAAAACCTATTAAATTTTTATCTTTATTTGCTGTATCCTCTAATATTTGTGATAATAACTCAAAAGCTTGTTTTACATATTGTGAATTCTGCGATATATTTTCTTTATTTAATTTTATATCATTTTGCATATTTTTTAGTTCTATTACTATATCTTTATAGTTTAAACTAAACTCTCTGATTTTACTAAAAGTTTTTATTATATGCAATGTAAGATCTGTAGCAACCTTACTTTTAAGTATGGTTGCTAACATATACACACCTTCTTCTGTAAATACTTTGGGCAAATATTTTCTACCCTTTAAGCTTTCTTTAAAGGTCGAATTTTTCGACCTTAAGGTTTCTACTTCATCATTAGATAGTTCAAAATAAAATTCTTGAGGAAATTTATCAAGATTATTTTTAACTGCTTCATTTATTCTTTTTGTTTCAACTTGATAAAGCTCTGCTAAATCACTATCAAGCATCACTTTTACACTTTTAATTTCATATATTTTTGTTTCTATTTCACTTAACATAAGTTCCATTTTAATACTCCTACTATTTTTATTAAAAGTATGTCAATTTGTAATATTTTTAAGAAATTAGACTAACTATGGTGTGAAAATTTTAGGTTTGCAAAATAGTGATTAAGTAAGTGACATAAGCACTTAATCAATATTATAGTATAGTATAATTCACGCTATATAAACAAAGGATTTTTACAATGCAAAATTTTTTAGAAGACGCAAAAAATGCAAGTGGTGTTATTGCAAATTTGCGTGGTGCTGTTAAAAATAAAGTTTTAAAGGATATGGCAGATGCTTTAATATCAAATCAAAACTTTATTATAGAAGAAAATACAAAAGATATGAAAGCTGGAGAGATAAATAATCTAAGTTCAGCTTTAATGGATAGACTTTTATTAAATGAACAAAGAGTACAAGCAATGGCAACAGCTATTAAAGAGATAGCTTCTTTAAAAGAACCAATAGGTCGAACGCTAGATGGCTGGGTTGTTGAAAATGGTATGAATATCCAAAAAACTTCTGTACCAATTGGCGTGATTGGTATCATTTATGAAAGTCGTCCAAATGTTACAAGTGATACAGCGGCACTTTGTTTTAAAAGTGGAAATATCTGTATTTTAAAAGGTGGAAAAGAAGCAGAATTTTCAAATAAAGCTATTGCTAAAATTTTACAAGAAGTATTGGTTGCAAATAATTTACCAATATCTGCCATTTCACTTTTACCGGACAGCTCAAGAGAAGGTGTGGCAAATTTAATAAAACAAGATAAATTTGTAGATTTAATAATACCTAGAGGCGGTGAAGCACTAATCTCATTTGTAAGTAAAAATGCAACTGTTCCGGTAGTAAAACATGATAAAGGACTTTGTCATACATATATAGATTGTGATGCAAATATTCAAAAAGCTTTAGATGTATGTTTAAATGCAAAGTGTAGAAGAGTTGGTATTTGTGGTGCTATGGAAACTATGCTGGTACATGAAAATATCGCAGAAGAAATTTTACCAATGTTTAAAAAAGAGTTTGCAAAATTTGATACAGAACTTAGAGGTTGTAAAAATACTCAAAAAGTAATCGATGTAACACTTGCAACTACTGAAGATTTTGATACTGAATATTTAGATAATATCCTATCAATTAAAATTGTAAAAGATGTAAATGAAGCGATTAAACACATCTCTATATACGGTTCAGGACACAGTGACGCAATTATCACAGAAAACTATACAAATGCAGAAGAATTTTTAAATAATATTGATTCGGCTTGTGTATATCTAAATGCGAGTACACAATTTACAGATGGCGGAGAATTTGGATTTGGTGCGGAGGTTGGAATTAGTACAAATAAACTTCACGCAAGAGGACCAATGGGGATAAATGAACTTACTACTTATAAATTTAAGATTTATGGTAATGGACAGATAAGAGGGTAAAAATTACTACATTTATAAAGGAGATAAAATATAATGTATGATTTAATTGAAATAAATAATTCAGAGATATTGTCAGATTTAAATATACAAGAATATTATAAAATAATAAATATAATACCCCAAGAAAATAAGAACGAAAAAATAAGATTCTTATTCCTAAAAAGTTAAAATAATAAAATATTTAATAGGGGTAAAAAATGAGTACAAAAAGAAGAATATTTACAGCAAAATTTAAAACAAAAATTGTTTTAGAAGTTTTAAAAGGTGAAAAGACTTTAAATGAGATAGCAAGTAAAAATAATATAACACCTAAAAATATCCAAAATTGGAAGAAGATATTTTTGGATAATGCAGAGTTGGCAATGGAGCCTGTAAAGGCTATCAAAGAATATAAAGACGAAAACTTAAAATTACAATCTAAAATAGATGATTATGCAAAGATAGTAGGTAAAATGACAGTTGAAAAGGAATGGCTTGAGGAAAAGCTACAAAGCTTGGACTTATCTAATAAAAAAGAGTTGATAGAGTCTAAGCTAACATATATTTCAGTATCAACTCAATGTAAACTTATAAAATTAAATCCAAGCAGCTTATATTATAAGCCTATAGAAAATAAGCATAAAATATCACTCAAAGATAAGATAAATGATATTTATGAGCAAATACCAATATATGGAGCTTTAAAAGTTCATCAGCAACTTTTAGAAGATGGATACAATATAAGTTTGAATACTGTTTATAAATATAGACAATAGATGGGTTTAAAGCCAATATTAGCAGTTAAACCAATAAATCTATCAATACCAGATAAGCAACATAAAAAATACTCTTACAAGCTTAGAGGAGTTGACATAGTAAAAGCAAATCAAGTATGGAGTACGGATATAACATATATCAAGATTAATGGCGGCATGGTTTATTTAGCAGCTATAATTGATTGGTATTCTAAAGCTGTACTATCTTGGAAAATATCCAACACTATGGATTCAGCTTTAACAATGGATGTTCTAAATGAAGCATTATCGCTATATGGTAAACCTGAAATATTTAATACAGATCAAGGCAGTCAATACACAAGTCATATCCATACACAGACTTTAAAAGATAATGGCATCATTATCTCAATGGATGGTAAAGGTAGAGCTACTGATAATATTTGTATAGAGAGATTCTGGCGAAGTGCAAAAGTTGAAAGAATTTATCTAAATGAATATAACACAATTAAAGAGTTAAAAACTGATGTGAAAGATTATATTGATTTTTATAATCATAAAAGATTTCATCAAACTTTAAATTATAAAAAACCAATGAGTTTTTATTATGATAGTTTAAAAATTAATAATAAGGATTATGATAAATTAGTTGAAATTGTGGCATAAGGTAACAGGTGAAAAAGAGAATAAGGATTTAGAAAAAGTTGTCTTGTCTTCTTGGGGTATTATAAAATAAACCATCATTAAATATTTTATTTTCAAGTGATTGGCTCAAAACTTTTTAAAAAGTTTAATCAAAATTTCTGAAAATATAAATTAAGTCTAAAATTTATATATGCCTATTTATAAAAATAAATTGGTAAATTTAATTTTTGGAGTTTTACATGAGTGATACAAAAATACTAGCTACAACACAATATGGTGATCATAAAGGAAATATATCTTTAGATAAAGAAGATTTTAAAAGTCCATTTTTAGAACTAATTAAAGACAAAAATATTGATAAGGAAAAATATTTTCCATTAAGTATAACTTTTAATAAAAATGGAAAACATCAAACAATAAATGTTGATACAACAGAAGTTGCATTAAATTATAATGATTTAAAAATATATTTAGAAAATAATACTGAACCATTAGCAATTACTAGATTTTCATTTGATATGAATATTAATGAATTTTTAGAATATTCAAAAAGATTTAGTTTTAATATAACAATAAATACAAATTTAAATGAACAAGATATACATATTATAGATAGAGTATCATTGTGAAAATAATATCTTATTCTTTATCAATTCTATTTGTAATATTTATATTAAATGGTTGTGGTCAAACACAATTTAATCCAAATAATAAAGCTATGGTATTTATTAAAGGTAAGCCATATAAAGTACCATATCAAACAAATTATAGTTTACAACCACTATCAAAAGATAATATAAAGGCACTAAGGGGATATGGCTATCAATATTGTTCAGAAGGTAATATTCGATGGATTAGTAATCAAAAAAATATAACTAATCCAAAGTACCTTAAACATTTTGACTCATTAATATCTGTTATTATAGATGCTAAACATAGCCATGGTACTATTTCAGAAATGCGTTTTAAAAGTAAACCTAATGCTTCGCAAGGCTATAAAACCATGATGTATATTACAAATGAAATGCTTGATAAATTAGCTTCTTTTACAAGTGAAAATAGTACATTTGGAGAAATAGCAAAAAATAAAAAAGCAATAGGATATTTACATTCAAGTGCTTTTATGGCAAAAGCTCAAATTGGTTATGCGGGTTGTATTTCACCAATGTCAAATCAAGAATATAACTATGAAATAGAGAGTCAAAAACAACAAACTCAACTCAAAAATCAAAAAGATATTAAAGCACAAAATAACTTTAATGAATTTTTAAATGGATTAAATAATTTATCTAATTCTATGATGAAACAAACTAACACATTAAAAAAGCAAAATACTAATTATATGAAAAATTATCAAACTCCATCTTACAATACAACATCTACATTATACAAAAAGAGTTCATCAGAATGTAGTTCAGATTTTAATTGTGGAAGTGGTTATTAATGTGTTAAACCACAATATAGTTCTACAGGTACATGTATGAAATCAGTTAATAGAGCTGGAGTACAACAATATAGTAGTCCACGAAGTAATATGGGTGTTAATAGAACAAAACAATGTTCATATGATACGCAATGTCCAATTGGTTTTAAATGTAGTGGTGGAAACTGTATAAATAATTAACCATATAAACTTAAGTGAAATTCACTTAAGTTTTGCTACAATAATATATAAATAAATTATTGGAGTTTACTATGCAAACATTAACATTACAAGTTCAAGATAATTTCGTTCCTAACTTATTAAATCTTTTAAAAGAATTCAAAAATGAAGTTACAATCCAAAAAGATAAAAATCTAGAATATGACCCATATTTTTATGATAGACAAAAACAATTACAACAAGATATTAACGATATAGATAGTGGTAAAGTTAAAATGATTAATAATACAGATTTCTGGAATGATATTGATACATTTACTGAATCATTACAAAAATGATAATAATACACAAACCTACATTTTCAAAACAACTTAAACAAATCATAAAATACATTGCACTAGATAAACCTAGTGCAAGTATGAAATTTAAAAATGGATTAAAAGAAAGTATAAATTTAATCCCTGATAATCCAATAATGTACAGACAATCAAAATATTTTGAAGATAAAAATATTAGAGATATGATTCATAAAGGCTATACTATAATTTATAGAATAAGACCAATCAAAAAAGAAATAGAAATTTTAAGAATATTTAATAAAAATAAACCGTCATAATAGTAGCAAATACAACAAATCACACAGACTGTGAATTTAGTCCCAAATAAACTAATTTTACAGTCAATTAAATTAGTTATTTTTCAAAAATATAATATTTTTTCTATAATTCTGAAAATAAAAAATATTTACTAAAAAATAAGCCAAATAAACCCCAAACACCAAGATATATTCCGCTATCTCTTCCCTTATTTGGGTTAAATCTTTGTTTTTAATGGCTAAACACAGTTTTTTAAACAAAGCTATCCCTATAAGGTTTAAAAGTCTTCTAAAATTGTATGTAAACATGATGAGTGCATTTTCACCGAGTACTTTTTTTTTGCTACGAACTAAAAAGTGATTGCAAAAATCACTCCCAAAAAGACACCATAGCGGTTAACAAAAAGACACCGTATCACTTTTTATCTGGACACTTTGGTTGAAAAAGTGATAGGAAAGTTTAAATTAAGTTTATTTGCTGGATTAAAACTAATTTAAGTTTGAGATATTCTCCATATTAAACTACACTTCTAAAAATATTAGGAGTGTATCAATGAGGAGAGTTTTAATGAAACAGATTAAAAAGATACTAAAATTAAAGTATCAAATGGATTTCTCATATAGGAGAATAGCAAAGAGTCTTGGTGTATCTAGATCTGCTGCAGCTGAATATTGTAGAAGATTTGAGATATTACCAGATAAACTGGAAGATTTTTTATTGCATGATGAAGATATTATGTATAAAATGCTTTTCCCTGAACAAACTATATTACACAGGCAATCTTTAAGACCTAAACCTGATGTTGAATATATTGATAAAGAAATTCGTAAAAAAGGTGTTACATATCTATTGTTATGGCAAGAGTATAAAGAGCAGAATCCTGATGGTTATGGATACACTCAATTTAAAACTTATTATCATAAATATAAAAAGAAATTAAACCCATCAATGAGACAAATACACTTAAATGGTGAAAAATTATTTGTAGATTATAGTGGTGTTACTATTCCTATTTATAATAGTAAAACAGGAGTTATTTCAAAAGCTCAAATATTTGTAGCAGTATTAGGAGCATCAGGTTATACATATGTAGATGCAACACCTAGTCAAAAGCAAGAATACTTTATAAAGTCGCACACAAAAGCTTTTAACTTCTTTGGAGGAGTACCTAAAATATTAGTACCAGATAACCTAAAAAGTGCAGTTATTTCAAATAATAAAGATGGGATTGTTTTAAATGAAAGTTATAAAGCAATGGCAAATCATTATGGGTGTGTAATTGAACCAGCAAGACCATATAAACCAAAAGATAAAGCAAAAGCAGAACAAGGAGTTCAAGCAATTCAAAGATGGATATTAGCCGTTCTTCGGCATAGAAAATTCTTTGATGTTGAAGAACTTAATGATGCTATATCTCCATTGCTTGATATATACAATGCAAAAGTGATGAAACGATTAAATAGATACTCAACATCTACAGTTGAGATTTATCATAAATCAAAGCTAATTGCCACACATCCAAGATATTATGATAGTGAATATTCAACTATTAAAGAGCACCAACCTGAAAATCATCAATATCAAGATGCGAAGTTTAATCCTGGAAGATATTTAAACTGGGCAAAAAGTATAGGGGTTCAAACTGTAGAGTTTACAAAGATGAAATTAGAACAAGAGCAATTTCCATCATATGCATACAGAAAACTAAATGCCATTCTTTCATTGGCAAAACAATATGAAAAATATGAAGTTGATTTAGCTTTAGGATATGCAATGAGTATTAATGCCACTACAGTTGCATCTATAAAATCAATATTATCAAAAAAGCTTTATTATAAAAAGCCTGCTAATAATATTATAAATATAGCACAAAATAACTACAGTAATATTCGTGGTAATACAGAATATAAATAAAAAGGATAGAAAAAAATGAACCAAGAAACAGTAACAAATAAAATGAGTGAATTAAAATTAGAAGGCTTTAAAACAGCATACTTACGACAAATTGAAGATAGAAATTATGATAAATTATCATTTAATGAGAAACTCTACAACCTACTTGAAGCCCAAGAGATACATCAGCACAACAGAAGGATTAAACTTAATTTTAATATATCAAAAATAAAAGATAAGCAAGCAACTTTAGAAGATTTAGTTTATAAGCAAACAAGAGGTTTAAATAAAGAACAAATTTTAGGATTAGCAAATATGG
This sequence comes from Arcobacteraceae bacterium, assembly GCA_965242915.1. Taxonomy (GTDB): domain Bacteria; phylum Campylobacterota; class Campylobacteria; order Campylobacterales; family Arcobacteraceae; genus CAJXII01. Next base: position 17,348 of record CBDETN010000028.1, on the reverse strand, counting down.
ACTTTATAAGAAATTATCAAAATATTATCATTACAGGTAAAACAGGAACTGGTAAATCTTATCTCGCACAAGCACTAGCTAATCGTTCTATCATGGATGGATTTAAAGCTTATTATATTAGAGTTCCTACAATACTTGAAGATATATCAATCGCAAGAGCAGATGGAACATATACAAATTTCTTACGAAAACTTAGCAAATATAGTATTCTTATTTTAGATGACTTTGGAATAAATCCATTATCAGCTGATGATGCTACAAATTTATTAGAAATTATAGAAAGTAGAGTTGACTTATCATCAATAATTCTCACCTCTCAACTTCCTGTATCACAGTGGTATGATTATTTAAATAATGATACTGTTGCTGATGCAATATTAGATAGGATTGTACATTCTTCACATAGAGTTGAACTAAAAGGTACATCAATGAGAAAAATTATGTCAAAAATAAATTAACACTTGGACACTTTATGCTAAAATGTTGTTAGAGAATATTTCAAATTTGTAAGTGTCCAAGTGTTTGTGATACGGTGTCTTTGTTGAGTGATATTTGTAGTGATCCCAACCCAATGTTCTTTTTATTGTTCCAAATGGGTGTTCAACTATTACTAAAGAAAGTTTGCTGCGCAACCGCTATTCGCTACTTTTGAGCCTCTTTTTTTAACTATATCTTTTGCTTTTTTAGTTTGCATTTTTTTATGATGTTCTTCAACTATCTCTTCATACTCCCAACGGAATAGTTGTTTATATTTAGTTTTATCTCCTAAACATCTATCTTGCATAGGGCAAATTTTACAAATAGTTTGAGATACTCTATATACATATAGTAATCTATTATCTCTTTTTAAAGTTGTTATAGATTTTGGTATTGTTATTTGATTTGGGCAAGTATAGCTATTGGTTTTATGATTAAAGATAAACATATTTTTACTAAACTTATCTCTATTCTTTTGTACTTGCCCTGTATTTCTTTCTGGTACTATTACATTAATATTATCATCTGCACATTTTTTAATTTCTACTGAACTATAGTAGCCTTTGTCAGCCGTTACTATCATATCTTTATTATCTACTATCTCTTTAGATTTTACAGCCATATTATGAAGTTGGTCTAAGTCACTACCTTTAGTTGATATATCTGTTGCAACTATAAATTTATATTTATCATCTACTGCAATCTGTGAATTATACGCCATAAGGTTATGTGCTGGTTTGCTCATAACATTTGCATCTTTATCTGTTTTATTATATTGATTTTTCCCTAAGCTATCTAGTAGGTCTATATCTTTTTGAAGTTGCTTCTTTTTCTCTTCTAATTTTTCAATATCATAAGTGGATATTTGAAGATTATCACTTTGTTTATCTTCTTTATCAAGAGTGTCTAATATAGTCATATAGTTTTTAATATCTTCATCTATTTTTAGTAAATCTTTTTTTATAGTTGTTTTCATAATAAGAGTATTTTTAGATGCATTGGCTCTTAAGAATGCCCCATCAACTCCTATTAAATTACCAGTGATTAAATTTATATTTTTTAGTAAAATTGAGAACTCTTTAAATATGGTTTGTAAAGCTTTAGGATTATCCTTACGAAAGTTTGCTATAGTTTTATAACTTGGTGTTAGTCCTTGAGTTAACCACATCAATTCAATATTTCTTTTTATTTCAGTTTCTAACTTTCTACTACTTCTTATTTTATTGAGGTATCCATATATGTATATTTTTAAAAGTAACTTTGGATGGAATGCTGGTTGACCATCTGTAATTAAACTTTTTTTGGTTTTTATATTTAATTGTGAAATATTTAGTATTTCTACATAAGCATCTATTGCTCTAGCTATATTATCTTTATCTACTAATTCATCTAATGATGGTGGAAAAATAAGTTGTTGATTTCTATCTAATCCTTGTTTGTATATACCCATATAATTGCCTTTATATAGTATATATTATACCTTTTTAATGGTTTTAAGATGGTTAATTTTAGTTGATTTAGTGTAGAATATTTTATATAACTTGGGATTGAGTTCTTTCACAGTCTCACAGGAAGAGAACAAGTGTACTGTCGGTAGTTTCGAGCTTTTATGTGTCGCATTAAGATATATTAAATTTTAAATATAAAAGCCGTTATACCCACTTGTCCTTCAGTTATGGCGTTATGTAAAAATATACGGAGATAAATATGAAAGCTATAATAGAAGTAATTAATTCACATAGAGGAATGTATGCAGCTAATATTGAAGGTAAAGGGGAATATGTAATTTTTGAATTACTAGAAGATGACGAACTAAATATTGACGATATTATAAGTCACCCTGACTTTTACAGTATTGGAGAAGAAACTTTTATGAATATTACACAAGGATATGAAATTGATGTTTTTATTGAAAATATTTGTGGTGTTAACTTTATACAGGAAGCATGTTTATTCTAAAAAATTACATAACAAAACCTTCAGACTGTGAATTTAGCCCCAAATAAACTATTTTCACAGCTAAAATTCAAGCTAAATCCTCAAATATTTTAATTTTTTACTCAAAATCTGAAAATAAAAAATATTTATAAAGAAATAAGCCAAATAGGGACTGTAAATCTAACTGTGTAAATCCAAAAATATGATTATTTGATAAAATATCAAATATGAAAAATATTAAGGATTTACATAATGAATTTATTAAATACAGAAGAATTAAAAAGACAAATAGCTAATGGAACATTTACAGGATTAGATGATATTACAAAAGAGTTTAAAAATATACTCAAAGAGGTAATACAAACTGCATCACAAGAAGAGCTAACCTCACACTTAGGTTATGATAAACATCAAGAATCAGACAATCAGAACTATCGTAACGGTTACAACGATAAAACTATAAAATCAAAATATGGAAATATAGATGTTGCGATTCCAAGAGATTTGCAAGTGTGGATTCCGCTACGCTCCATGAGAATCAAGCTTTGAACCACAACTTGTTAAAAAAAGAGAAATACTACTAAATGGTAGTGAAGATATGATAATATCACTCTATACCAAAGGTATGAGTGTAAGAGATATACAACTTCATCTTGATGATTTATATGGTTATGAATTATCAACTCAAACCATATCTAACATTACAGAAAAAGTTATCGAAAAAGCTAAAGAGTGGCAAATAAGACCCTTAGAAAAGATATATCCAATAATCTTTATGGATGCAACAGTACTTAAAATTAGAGTTGATAGAGTAGTTAAAAATATAGCTGCATATATAATGCTAGGAGTTACACTAGAAGGTAAAAAAGAGATTATAGGTATTTGGATAGGTGAAAATGAAACTAGTAAATATTGGCTTACAGTTTTAAATGATATTCAAAAAAGAGGAGTACAAGATGTACTTATCTTTGCAATAGATGGTCTTAATGGCTTTAGTGAAGCAATTAGTGCAGTTTATCCTAAGGCAGAGATATAAAGGTGTATAGTACATCAAATAAGAAGTTCATTAAAGTTTGTATCTTGGAAAGATAGAAAAGCAGTTGCTAAAGATTTAAAATCAGTTTATACAGCTTACACTGAAGAAGATGGACAATTAGCACTTACAGAGTTTAATGATATCTGGGGTAAAAAATATCCTAACATTACTGTTTCTTGGACAAATCACTGGTCTGAATTGTCTACATTTTTTAAATATCCAGATTCTGTGAGAAAATTAATTTATACAACAAATCCTATTGAATCTTTAAATGCTGCTATAAAAAGAAAAACTAAATCTAAGGGTTCATTTCCAACAGAAGATTCAGCTTTTAAAGTGATGTATCTGGCTTGTGCTGAACAACAAAATAAATGGAATGCTTCTAGTATTAGAAATTGGTTTGAGATTTATCCTCAACTTAGTATATTTTTTAAGGAGATTATGGCAAAATATGAGAAGTGATTAAAAAGAAACTGCTGGGTTTACACAGTTTATTTTACACTCTCTTTTGATTTTACGGAAAGCTCTGCTTTGAATAAGTTTTGTAAGTGATACCATCATATTCAAATTCTAAATAGAGAGCATGAAGCATAAGTCTATCATGTCCTATAAATTTCATCCTGTCTTCTTTTGATAATTCTTTATTTAAATATTTATCTGCTATAACTTCATCCACTCCATAAATAGGGTCACCTACTATAGTATGACCTATTGAATCCAAATGTACTCGTATTTGGTGCTGTCTTCCTGTTAGCGTTGTAGCTTCTACTAAAGTTTGTCTTTTATTTTCATTATATTTTAATGGTTTTATTAAAGTAGTAGATTCTTTTCCATTAATATCTACTTTCATTTTAACACCTATAATACCGCCGTCTTTGGTAATTGGGGTATCTATTTTTATATCTTTATCAATTTTTCCTTTTACAAGGGCTAAATATTTTTTTGTATATTCTCTGTTCTCAAACATTGTTTTTAATTCAATATCTGCAAGACGATTTCTTGTAATTAGAACTAGTCCTGAAGTTTCTAAATCTATTCTGTGAGCCAAATTTGCTTTTTCGCCAAAATGATAACGAATTTCATCCAAGAGTGTATATTTAGTATCTCTTGAAATTGGATGCACCATAATCCCCGACGGTTTATCGAAAATCGCAAAATCTTTTGTAGTAAAAATAGGCTTTAATCCTCTTGTATGACCTTCAAACAAAGCTACATTTACATATTCACAATGTAAAATCTGCCCATTTTGTAATTTTTTATGATTCTCATCAAATATCCGCCCCTTTGCAAGTAATTTCTGACTTTGAGATATTGATAATCCAACTTCATTTTGTAAAAAGAATTGAACTTTTTGTCCCAAAATAGTCTTAAACTTTTTTAAGATAAATGGCATTTTTTACGACCTTTTTTTATTATACATTTAGTAAATCTTCGATAGTATATCATACTAAAAAGTAATGAATAATTAAAGAGTAGGATTTATAGATGATTGAACGATATGCAAGAGAAGAGATGAGCAGCAAATGGACCATGCAGGCAAAATACCAAGCATGGTTAGATGTAGAATTAGCCGTAGTTAAAGCTTGGTCAAAGCTGGGTAAGATACCAAAAGATGATGCTGAGAAAATAGTTAAAAATGCCGGTTTTAATGTAGAGCGAATTGATGAAATTGAAGCGGTTACCAGACATGATTTAATTGCATTTACAACTTCTGTTGCAGAAACTCTCGGCGATGAGTCTAGATGGTTTCATTATGGTATGACATCTTCGGATACTGTTGATACTGCAGTAGCACTTCAGATGACTTCATCATTAGATTTAATTATAAAAGATGTTAAAAATGATGATTAAATCTATCAAGAAAAGAGCAAAAGAACACAAGATGACTTTAATGGTTGGAAGAAGTCATGGAATTCACGGTGAGCCTATCACTTTTGGTCTTGTTTTAGCTGTTTGGTATGATGAGATGAAAAGACATCTTTTAAATTTAAAACAAACTAAAAAAGTAATCGCTGTAGGAAAAGTAAGCGGTGCTATGGGTAACTTTGCTCATGCTCCTTTGGAACTTGAAGAGTATACTTGTAAAGAGTTAGGACTAAAGCCGGCACCTGTATCAAATCAAGTAATTCAAAGAGATAGATATGCAAGACTGGCTACTACGCTTGCTTTATTATCTTCTTCAATTGAAAAATTTGCAGTTCAAGTGCGGCATTGGCAAAGAACAGAAGTATATGAGTGTGAAGAATTTTTTGCTAAAGGGCAAAAAGGATCTTCAGCTATGCCTCATAAAAGAAATCCTATTTTAACTGAAAATATTACTGGACTTGCAAGAATTATCAGAGCATATTCAATCCCTGCTATGGAAAATGTAGCATTATGGCACGAAAGAGATATCTCTCACTCGTCAACTGAAAGATTTTGGCTGCCAGATACTTTTATCACTTGTGATTTTATGCTTCACAGAATGAACAATGTAATTGCAAACTTAACTGTAATGCCTAAAAATATGATGAAAAACTTAAACCTTACCGGTGGACTTGTATTTTCTCAAAGAGTATTACTTGAACTTCCACTTCAAGGTGTGAGTCGAGAAGATGCTTATAGAATCGTTCAAAGAAATGCTATGAAAGTTTGGGAAGAGATTCAGCAAGGTAATGCAACTACAAATAAAAAAGGTGAAAGTTTATATTTACAGCACCTGCTTGATGATAAAGAGTTAAGAAAAAGTTTATCAGAAAAACAAATCAGAGAGTGTTTTAATTTTGATTATTATACTAAAAATGTAGATGCAATTTTTAAAAGAGTTTTTAAATAATTTATAGAGTATTAGTGACTATCAATGACTTCGATTTTTAAGCAAAATTTTGCTAAAATCCATTTCATATTTACTCTCAAATAATAGGATATTTTATGTCAATAATGATTACAAAAAGAAATGGACGAAAAGAAATTTTAGATATTACTAAAATTCAAAAACATACGGTATCAGCTACGAATGGTCTTGATGGCGTAAGCCAAAGTGAATTGGAAATTGATGCTCAAATTAAATTTATTGATGGTATGAGTTCAAGTGATATTCAAGATGCTTTGATTAAAACAGCAGTTGAAAAGATTGATATTGATGTACCAAATTGGACATTTGTAGCTTCACGACTTTTTTTATATGATGTTTATCACAGAGTTGGTAAAGTTACTCATGGAATAAAGGGAAATGCTTATTGTCATCTAAAGGATTATATTAAATACGGGCAAGATGCCGGAAGAATAATCCCTGCACTTGAAAATGGATATGATTTAGATGATTTAAATTCTATTATCGTTCCTGATCGTGATTTACAATTTAATTACCTGGGTGTAAAAACTTTATATGATAGATATTTAATTAAAAATGGTGATGGTGAACCTATTGAGTTACCGCAGCAAATGTTTATGGGAATCGCTATGTTCCTTGCTCAAAATGAAGTAAATAAGCAAGAAAAAGCAAAAGAGTTTTATAATGTAATTTCAAAATTTGAAGTTATGCTTGCAACTCCGACTTTATCAAATGCCAGAACAAATAGGCATCAGTTAAGTTCATGTTATATTGGAAGTAGTCCTGATAATATTGAAGGTATTTTTGATTCTTACAAAGAGATGGCACTTTTATCTAAATATGGTGGTGGTATTGGTTGGGATTGGAATAGTATTCGAAGTCTTGGAGGTATGATTGACGGTCACAAAAGAGCAGCTGGCGGAACAATTCCTTTTTTAAAAATCACAAATGATATCGCACTTGCAGTTGACCAGTTAGGTACGAGAAAAGGTGCAATTGCTGTTTATCTTGAGCCTTGGCATATGGATATTGTTGATTTTATTGATTTAAAGAAAAATTCTGGAGAGGAGCGACGAAGAGCACATGATCTTTTCCCTGCACTTTGGATCAGTGATATATTTATGGAAAGAATTTTAGAAGATTCGCATTGGACTTTATTTGACCCTTACGAAGTTAGAGATTTAGCAACATTAACGGGTGAAAAGTTTAAGAAAAGATATGAAGAATATGAAAATGATCCTAGTATCACTAAAGAGCAAATGAAAGCAAAAGATTTATGGAAAAAAGTTTTAACTTCTTATTTTGAATCTGGAAGTCCTTTCTTATGTTTTAAAGATAATGCAAATAGAGCCAATCCAAATGACCACACTGGATTTATACGAAGTTCAAATTTATGTACAGAAATTTTCCAAAATACTGAGCCAAATCACTATAAAATTCAACTAGAATTTGAAGATGGAGATATCAAAGTTTATGAGGAAGATGAAGAGGTTGTAGTTGACGGCGGTATAGTTAAAAAAGCAAATAAAATTACTGCTTTAGATTCTATAGACGGTAAAAAGATTTTTATCGTTGAAAAAGAAAAGACTGATGGTAAAACCGCAGTTTGTAACTTAGCTTCTGTAAAATTTAAGCCGTATAAATACAAAAGAGGATATTGAAAGAGTAGTACCAATAGCTGTACGGATGCTTGACAATGTAATAGAATTAAACTTTTATCCGCTTAGAAAAGTAAAAGCTACAAACTTACAAACAAGAGCAATTGGGCTTGGTGTGATGGGTGAAGCTCAAATGGTAGCTGAGTCAGCTTTGACTTTTGGTTCAAATGACCATTTTAAAAAGATTGATAAAATAATGGAAGCTATTAGTTATAACACTATTAAAGCATCTTCTTCTTTAGCTGTGGAAAAAGGTATCTATCCTACATTTGAAGGTTCAAAATGGTCAAAAGGTATTATGCCGATGGATCACTCACCTCAAGCTGTTGAAGCATTGATACAAAAAGATTTATTTGATGATGGGTATGATTGGAATGAATTACGGGAAACTGTAAAAAAACAGGGTATGAGAAATGGTTACCTAATGGCTATCGCACCTACTAGTTTCAATCTCTATTTTAGTTGGAACTACGCAAGCTATTGAACCTGTATTTAAAAGAAAATGGTTTGAAGAAAATATGAGTGGTTTAATTCCTGTAGTTGCTCCAAATCTAAGTCCGGACACTTGGGCTCATTATATTCCTGCTTATGAAGTTGAACAAAAAGATATTATAAAAGCAGCAGCAATTAGACAGAAGTGGATAGACCAAGGTCAAAGTACAAATATATTTATGAGTTTAGATAAAGCAAGCGGTAGATACTTACATGAGATTTATACTTTAGCTTGGCAATTAGGATTAAAATCAACATACTACCTAAGAAGTCAATCACCTGAAGCTACAGATGTAGAAGATAGAAGCCAAGAATGTGTCGGGTGTCAATAAAATAATGGAAAATAATATGGATATAAAAAATAATAAAAAAGTAATTTACAATCCCGAGAGTAGTGAAACTATAAATGAAAGAAGAACATTTGGAGGAAATCCAGATGGTATGCTTAACTTTACAAAAGCAAAGTATCAATGGGCATTAAATCTTTGGGATACTATGGAGGGTAATACTTGGTTTCCAAAAGAGGTACAGATGACAGGTGATGCCAAAGATTATAAGTTTTTAATGCCTGCTGAGAAAAGAATGTATGATTTGGTACTTAGCCAGCTTATTTTTATGGATAGTTTACAAACAAATAATATTATGGATAATATGAATCCATATATTACAGCACCAGAGATAAATGCAATTCTCTCCCGTCAAGCTTATGAAGAGGCAAATCACAGTAAATCTTATGCCGTTATGGTTGAATCAATTTCTGATAATACAGATGAGATATATGATATGTGGAAAACTGACCATATGCTTCAAAAGAAAAATCTATTTATAGCAAATACATTTAAAGCAGTTGGGGAAAACCCTACAGATGAAAATATTGTTTTAGGTATGTTTGCAAATCAAATTTTAGAGGGTATGTATTTTTACGCAGGATTTGCATCTATGTATGCGCTTGGAAAATCTGGAAAAATGTTGGGTTCTTCCCAGATGATTAGATTTATCCAAAGAGATGAAGTAACTCATCTTTTATTATTTCAACATATGATTAACAGTACAAGACAAGAGAGACCAGAACTTTTTACAAAAGAGTTGGAAGAAAAAGTAAGACAAATGGTCAGAGATGCTGTAGAGATAGAATCAGAATGGGGCGCATATATTACTCAAGGTCAAATTCTTGGATTTACAGATGGAATTATAAAACAATATATTCAATATCTAGGAGACCAAAGATTGATGGCAGTTGGTTATGAACCGGAATATAATGTAAAACATCCAATTCCTTGGGTAGATGGTTACTCTTCATTTAATGATCAAAGAACTAACTTTTTTGAAGGAAATGTAGTTAATTATTCTAAGGGAAGTATCAATTTTGATGATTTTTAGAATTTGATATGAACTTAGTATCTTTACAATTTAAAACAACTGACAATTTCCAAGAAAATCTAGATAAATTAATATCTTTAATAAACCAAGCACCAAAAGGTGCTTTTATTTTAGCGCCTGAACTTTGTCTAAACGGCTATGCTTATGATAGACTTGATGAGGCAGTAGCAATATCAAAAAAAGCTATTGAAATTTTAAAAGAGTTATCAAATGAAAAAAACTATATCCTTGACTTTAACCCAAGCCAAAGAAGACAAACATATAAATACTTTATTTATTTTTAATAAGGGTGAAATAGTACACACTCAATCAAAATATGAACTTTTTGTTTTAAATGATGAAAAAAAATATTTTACTGCCGGAGAAAAAAAAGATATTAAAATAGTAGAGATTAATGGTCTAAAAGTAGCTTGCTTAATCTGTTTTGAGCTTAGATTTATCGACCTTTGGCAACAAATACGAGGAGCTGATCTAGTTTTAATTCCTGCTATGTGGGGAATTTTGCGAAAAGAAAATTTAGAAACATTATCCCAAGCCCTTGCAGTTGCCAATCAATGTTTTGTACTAATATCAGATAGTGCAAATGATGAGATGGCAAAAAGCAGCGGTATCATTACCCCTTTTGGAAATACTTTTAGAGATGATGAAAAAGAATTTTTAATGCAAGCGATTGACTTGGGAGAGATCAAAAAGATGAGAAGATATCTGCCTATAGGAATAAAGTAGTTTCCTACTCTATTTCAGTCCAAGTTCCATACATATTGTTAATATCTTTTATCACATCTTGTTTGACATTGTGGTATCTTAAATATGAGATGATATTTTGATAGTGGTCTTTATCAAATGTTATAGAAATATTACTCTCATCTCCATAAACTCTGGCATCTGCTACTTTATATAAATTTCTTATTTTAAGTCCTGATATTTCAAGTGAAGTTTTGTAGTATACTATCACTTCCCTTTCATCTTTTAAAGTACCTTTTAGTCCTGAGGCAGTAATAATTTTAAGAGATCTGAAATTTGGGATATTTCTAATATCTACTCTTTGATCTGCTTTAATTTTACCATTTTCTTCAATATCAAAATCAACTTTTATTGTAAGTGTTTCTTTCGCTTCGTTACCTTGTAAATTTAAAGTATATTCTTTTTGCCATCAGTCCTGCTGATAAAAGTGTTATAGCTAGCAATATTTTCTGAAACATATTAATTTCCTTTTGTCATCATCTTTATAGATGAAATAATCTGCTATAATAATAACATAATTAAAAATAAGGTTGATTTAAAATGTTAAGTGATGAAAACTTTGTAAATATAGCGCGTGAGTTATCAACTGCTTCTAAATGTGTATCAAAGCAGGTGGGTGCGGTAATAGTAAAAAATGGACGGATATTAAGTACCGGATACAATGGAACACCGGCAGGTTTTACAAACTGTAATGACCATTGGGATGGTGAATATACCAGTGAGCATCATGAGTGGTCAAAAACTTATGAGATACATGCAGAGATGAATGCTATCATTTGGGCGGCAAGAGAGGGTATAAGTATAGATGGAGCAACTATTTATGTAACACTTGAACCTTGCAGCGAGTGTAGTAAAAATTTAATTGCAAGTGGGATAAAAAGAATTGTATATGATAAAGCTTATGAGCATACACATTCTCAAACAATTTCTAAATTTATAGAAGATAACGGTGTAAGTATAAGAACAACTTGGCACAAGAACACAATAATAAATTTTACCAAAAAGCCATAAATGAATATGGTATATCAGCACAAGGTGTGCGTTGGAACTCAAAGCATACTCAATATAAAAGATTTGAGATTATTACTAAATTTATTAAAAAAGAGATTGCAACCTCTTCTATAATTGATGTAGGGTGTGGTTTTGGTGAATATTATAAATATTTAGAAGTAAATAATAAATTACCGCAAAAAATATTTTGGTATAGATTGTGAAGAGGATATGGTTACTGTATGTAAAAAACGGTTACCTTTTCAAGAATTTAAAAAACAAAATATTTTAACCGATAATTTGATCAAAGGTGATTATTATATTTGCAGCGGTGCTTTAAATATCCTTACTGTTGATGAGGTTTATACCTTTTATAACAAAGTGTTTTGAAGTTTGTACAAAGGGTTTTAATATTTAATTTCTTAAAATCTCACAGTTATAACAACCTTCAAGTTGATGAAGTTACTAAATTTTGCAAACAATTAAGTCCAATGATGAAAACAAAAGACAACTATCTAAATAATGATTTTACTATATTTATGAAGAAAGGATAATTTCTAATAGTATTTTTAGTACAATATACAAATTTAATAAAAAGTATCTTATATGCAAAATATACAAACATACCTAACTAATGTAAATAGACTATTTCAAACAGGAAATGCACGAGAGCATAGTTTACCGAGGACATCTTGAAACACTTTTTAAATGATATTATTAATGATGATAATATTATAGTTACAAATGAACCTGCAAGAATAAGAGATGTTGGTGCTCCTGATTATAGTATCACAAGAAAAGATATACCTATTGGATATATTGAAGCTAAAGATATTGGGGATAAAGACCTTAGTGGTAAAAAAAATAAATAAAGAGCAATTTGATAGGTACAAAAATGCACTTGATAATCTTATCATTACAGATTATTTAGATTTTTTATTTTATAAAAATGGCGAATTAATACAAAAAATTTCTATAGCAAAAATAGAAAATAATATAATCATACCTATAGAAGATAACTTTTCTAGTTTTACAAATAACATTTTAAACTTTACAACTTTTGTATCTCAAACTATTACAAGTTCATCAAAGTTGGCAAAGCTTATGGCTGGGAAAGCAAGGCTTCTTGAAGATGTAATAGAAAAGGCAATTTTAAGTGATATTGATAGTGAAGGAAAATAATTCTTTAAGAAATGAGATGGAAGTATTTAAAGCCACACTTATACATGATATTACACCTCAAAGTTTTGCAGATATTTATGCTCAAACTATTGCTTATGGGATTATTTACAGCTAGACTTCACGATAAAACTTTACAAGATTTTAGCAGACAAGAAGCTCAATACCTTATACCTAAATCAAATCCTTTTTTAAGAGGACTTTTCAATTATATTGGTGGGGCTGATTGTGATGATAGGCTTATATGGATTATTGATAGTTTAGCTGAAATATTTTTTGGCTACAAATATCGAAAAACTTTTTGTTGATTATGGAAAAAAAGGTGGTATGAATGACCCTATAATTCACTTTTATGAAACTTTTTTAGGTGAATATAATCCAAAGCTTAGAAAAGCTAGAGGAGTTTGGTACACACCTCAATCAGTTGTAAACTTTATAGTTCGTGCTTGTGATGAAGTTCTTAAAGATGAGTTTGGTTTAGAAGATGGACTTACTGATGATAGTAAAATAAAGATAAAAGTAGATGATGTAGATGCAGGTTATACAAAAAGTGGAAACTTACGACAAAAAGAAAAAGAGGTACACGAAGTACAGATACTAGACCCAGCGACAGGTACAGGTACATTTTTGGCAGAAACTATAAAATTTATCAAAAAAGATTTTTTTGGTTCGTGGAGTAGTTATGTAGAGAAAGATTTAATACCTAGATTAAATGGATTTGAGTTACTAATGGCATCTTATGCTATGGCTCATCTAAAGTTAGATTTGCTTTTGATGGAAACAGGATATAAACCTACAAGTGAAAATAAAACAAAAAAGATTTAATATATTTCTTACAAACTCATTAGAATCACACCATGAATCAACAGGAAGTTTATTTAGTTCATATTTAGCAAATGAATCAAAAGAAGCAGATAGGATAAAGAAAGAAACCCCTGTGATGGTTGTGATGGGAAATCCACCTTATAGTGGACACTCATCAAATAAAAATGATTTTATAGATGGACTACTTGAAGATTATAAAAAAGAGTGGGATGGCTCAAAATTAAAAGAGAGAAATCCAAAATGGCTAAATGATGACTATGTTAAATTTATAAGATATAGTGAGAGTTATATTCAAAAAAATGAAGAGGGTATATTAGCCTTTATTACTAATCATAGTTATTTGGATAATCCTACTTTTAGAGGTATGAGATACCATCTTTTAAAAACATTTGATAAAATTTATATAATAGATTTACATGGAAATAGTAAGAAAAAAGAAGTTTGCCCAGATGGTAGTAAAGATGAAAATATATTTGATATTATGCAGGGTGTTGCCATAATTATTGGAATTAAAAAGAAAATCAAAACCAAAAAACTTGCAGAACTTTACTTATATGATTTATATGGAAAAAGAGATTTTAAATATACAACATTAAGTGAAAATAGTTTAAAAAGTTTGCCATTTGAAAAAATTGAATATAGAGAACCTGAGTTTTATTTCTTTAAACAAAATTTTGAATTACAAGAATACTATAATAAAGGTATCTATATAAAAGATTTATTTAATCTTGATTGTGTTGGTATTGCTACATCAAGAGATGGTTTAGTAATTGATAGCAATAAGAAAGAATTAGAATCTAAAATTGTAAATTTTTTCAATAATGACAAATCATATATTCAAAATATTATGAAAGTAAAAGAAAATAGTAGTTTTAAAATTGATAAAATAAAAGAAATAGCTACTATCAATTTAGATTCTATAAAGCCATTTGCTTATAGAACATTTGATATTAGATATATTTATTATGAAAAGAATTTCATTGAAAGAAGTAGAGAAAGTGTTATGAAACACTTTAAAAAAGACAATATTGGATTTATAACAAATAGACAATGTCAAACACAAAAATATCAGCATACTTTTATTACAAATATAATGAATGATTTACATATTACTGAAACAGCAAATGCTAATCCTTATACTTTTCCACTTTATTTATACCAAGATGAAAATTCATTAGATAATACAAGAATACCAAACCTAAATATTGAAATAGTAGTAGATATAGAAAAAGAATTAAATCTAAAATTCACACCTGAAAAAGAAGATGATAAAACTACATTTGCACCTATAGATATTTTAGATTATATTTATGCAGTTTTACATAGTCCAAAGTATAGAGATAAATATAAAGAGTTTTTGAAGATAGACTTTCCAAGAGTTCCATATCCAAGTATAGAAAACTTTTGGCAACTTGTAGAGTTAGGTGGAAAAATAAGAGCATTGCATCTTATGGAAGATGATAGTTTAAGTGATAGAATTATAGATATAAGTGGTGATGGTGATATGATGATTACCAATAAACTAACTAAAAAAGATGCAAGCATAGAAGATGAAAAAGTATCTTTACAACTAAATGAAAATATATCAATAATAAATATTCCACTTGTAGCATGGGAATTTTATATAGGTGGCTACCAACCTGCTCAAAAATGGCTTAAAGATAGAGTAGGAAGAGAGTTAAGCAGAACAGACTTGAAACACTATAATAAAATTATAAATGCTCTTGTAGGTACTGATAAATTAATGAAAGAAATTGATGGAGTTTTGGAAGTTTAATATGAAAAGTATGTCAATTTGTAATGTTTTTAAATTAAAATTTATTTTTATGCTATACTACCAATATAAAAAGGAAAAGTGTATTAATGGATAAAATTTATAATAGATTAGGCTTAACAAAAGATAATGGTTTGTACATTATTGGTAAAGATGATTTCAATAATCTACTTCCTAAAAGAGTGGATTATATCTTGCAAGAAATTTTAAATCCAGAGTCTTTTTACTACTTTCAAAATAAATATTTATATTATTTTTTAATATTACTTCATCTGAAAATATTCAAGAAGAAAAAGAAATTATTTTTAAAAACTGTTGGAATTTTAATGAAACACCAATTATTATATTAAATCTTCCTAATGGAACATTTGAAATATATAATGGATTTAATTATATCAGAGAAAATAAAACATTAGAAAAATTTGATGATAAAGATGATTTTAGTTACTTGTCTCTTGTTACAGGAAAAGTATTAGAAAAATATAAAGAGTCTTTCAAATCATCAAATAGAGTAAATTACTACTTATTAGAGAATATTAAAGATGCACGAAAATTATTATTAAATAGTCTTGAAGCAAAAGTTGCAAATAGTTTAATTGGTAGAATAATTTTTATTAGATACTTGATTGATAGAAAAGTTAATATCTTGATAGATGGAATAAAAACAAACTATTACCAACGAGAAATTAGAAGATATTTTAAAGTCTAAAGAGAAAACTTATCAATTATTTGAATATTTGAAAATACAATTTAATGGTGATATGTTTCCCTTCTTAGATGAAGAAAAAAATGTAACAATAGCAGATTTAAAAATATTAATAGACCTGATTTCTGGAACTAAATTATCAACTGGAGAGCAATCACTATTTGTTATTTATGATTTTTCAATTATTCCCATTGAATTTATTAGTAATGTATACGAATATTTTATTGGTGAAGAAAATCAAAAAGAACAAGGTGCATATTATACTCCAACTTTCATGGTTGATTATGTACTTTCAAATACAGTAGATAAGCATCTTAAAATAAATAAAAAAAGTTATACCTGTAAAGTATTAGACCCCTCTTGTGGTTCTGGAATATTTTTAGTTGAAACATTAAGAAAATTAATATCTCAATATATTGAAACATCAAATGTCGATGTTTCATCAAATATTTTAAAGAAGAAATTAAAAATATCTTAAAAGAAAATATTTTTGGAATTGATAAAGATAGTGATGCAATTATGGTTACCATATTTTCTTTATGCATTACCTTGCTGGATTATCAAAAACCAAAAGATATAGAGGATTTTAAATTTCCAAATTTACTAAATGAAAACTTTTTTAATTCAGATTTTTTTGAATTAGATGCTGAGTTTAATCAAAAATTTAAAAGTATTAAACTAGATTATATTATTGGTAATCCTCCGTATAAACGAGGAGGAGGCAATACAAAGCTAATTAATAGTTATATAAAAAATAGAGCTAAAAAAGAAAATAAAGATATTGGATTTAGCAATAAAGAGATAGCACAAGCATTTTTAATAAGGGTGAGTGACTTAAGTACTTCTAATACAAAAATATCATTTATTATTACAAGTAAAATATTTTATAATTCACAAGCAAAACAATTTAGACAGTATTTTTAAATAAATTTTTAATTGAAAATATTTTTGATTTATACTCTGTAAATGAAGAAGTATTTGAAGGTGCGACAACACCAGTAATGGTTATATCATATAAGCATAATAATAACAATATATTAAAAAATGAAATTCAATATATTTCATTAAAGCCAAGTAGGTTTTATTCAACTTTTAAAATATTTATTATAGAAAAGAATGACTTTAAATTAGTAGCTCAAAAGCAATTGATTGATAATGATTCTCTTTGGAGAATTTTAGTGTATGGTTCTTATTTAGATTTTAATTTTATAAATAAATTAGTTGATAAATATTCAAATACAATTGATGATATTATAGAACAAGATGATGATTTAGAACGAGGGCAAGGGATAATGGTTGGAGGAGGAGATAAAAATTCAACTTTAGATTATATGTGT
>CBDETN010000027.1:0-491920 GCA_965242915.1 Arcobacteraceae bacterium | reverse complement strand
AGTTCAACTCTATGTGAAGAATGTACAATCCTATCTAATATTGCATCAGCAACAGTATCATTATTTAAATAATCATACCACTGTGATACAGGAAGTTGAGAGGTGAGAATTATTGATGATAAGTCAACTCTACTTTCTATAATTTCTAATAAATTTGTAGCATCATCAGCTGATAATGGATTTATTCCAAAGTCATCTAAAATAAGAATACTATATTTGCTAAGTTTTCGTAAGAAATTTGTATATGTTCCATCTGCTCTTGCGATTGATATATCTTCAAGTATTGTAGGAACTCTAATATAATAAGCTTTAAATCCATCCATGATAGAACGATTAGCTAGTGCTTGTGCGAGATAAGATTTACCAGTTCCTGTTTTACCTGTAATGATAATATTTTGATAATTTCTTATAAAGTCCATATTTGCTAATCCTAAAATTTGTTCTTTATTTAAACCTCTTGTTTGCTTATAAACTAAATCTTCTAAAGTTGCTTGCTTATCTTTTATTTTTGATATATTAAAATTAAGTTTAATCCTTCTGTTGTGCTGATGTATCTCTTGGGCTTCAAGTAGGTTGTAGAGTTTCTCATTAAATGATAATTTATCATAATTTCTATCTTCAATTTGTCGTAAGTATGCTGTTTTAAAGCCTTCTAATTTTAATTCACTCATTTTATTTGTTACTGTTTCTTGGTTCATTTTTTTCTATCCTTTTTATTTATATTCTGTATTACCACGAATATTACTGTGGTTATTTTGTGCTATATTTATAATATTATTAGCAGGCTTTTTATAATAAAGCTTTTTTGATAATATTGATTTTATAGATGCAACTGTAGTGGCATTAATACTCATTGCATATCCTAAAGCTAAATCAACTTCATATTTTTCATATTGTTTTGCCAATGAAAGAATGGCATTTAGTTTTCTGTATGCATATGATGGAAATTGCTCTTGTTCTAATTTCATCTTTGTAAACTCTACAGTTTGAACCCCTATACTTTTTGCCCAGTTTAAATATCTTCCAGGATTAAACTTCGCATCTTGATATTGATGATTTTCAGGTTGGTGCTCTTTAATAGTTGAATATTCACTATCATAATATCTTGGATGTGTGGCAATTAGCTTTGATTTATGATAAATCTCAACTGTAGATGTTGAGTATCTTACCTCTACTTTTTCTCCTAAATATTTAAATGGTACTGAGTATCTAGCACTTTGAAGCTCTATATGATAATCTATATTTACAGTTGCTATTTTAAACTCTTTATAAATATATTGATTAGCTGCTAGTGGTTGCAAGTATGGTTCATCTAACTCTTTAAATAAAGTATCTCTACTTTTCTTTAATCGTTTCATAACCTTAGAGTTATAAATATCAAGCAATGGAGATATAGCATCATTAAGTTCTTCAACATCAAAGAATTTTCTATGCCGAAGAACGGCTAATATCCATCTTTGAATTGCTTGAACTCCTTGTTCTGCTTTTGCTTTATCTTTTGGTTTATATGGTCTTGCTGGTTCAATTACACACCCATAATGATTTGCCATTGCTTTATAACTTTCATTTAAAACAATCCCATCTTTATTATTTGAAATAACTGCACTTTTTAGGTTATCTGGTACTAATATTTTAGGTACTCCTCCAAAGAAGTTAAAAGCTTTTGTGTGCGACTTTATAAAGTATTCTTGCTTTTGACTAGGTGTTGCATCTACATATGTATAACCTGATGCTCCTAATACTGCTACAAATATTTGAGCTTTTGAAATAACTCCTGTTTTACTATTATAAATAGGAACAGTAACACCACTATAATCTACAAATAATTTTTCACCATTTAAGTGTATTTGTCTCATTGATGGGTTTAATTTCTTTTTATATTTATGATAATAAGTTTTAAATTGAGTGTATCCATAACCATCAGGATTCTGCTCTTTATACTCTTGCCATAACAATAGATATGTAACACCTTTTTTACGAATTTCTTTATCAATATATTCAACATCAGGTTTAGGTCTTAAAGATTGCCTGTGTAATATAGTTTGTTCAGGGAAAAGCATTTTATACATAATATCTTCATCATGCAATAAAAAATCTTCCAGTTTATCTGGTAATATCTCAAATCTTCTACAATATTCAGCTGCAGCAGATCTAGATACACCAAGACTCTTTGCTATTCTCCTATATGAGAAATCCATTTGATACTTTAATTTTAGTATCTCTTTAATCTGTTTCATTAAAACTCTCCTCATTGATACACTCCTAATATTTTTAGAAGTGTAGTTTAATATGGAGAATATCTCAAACTTAAATTAGTTTTAATCCAGCAAATAAACTTAATTTAAACTTTCCTATCACTTTTTTATTAAAAGTGTCCAGATAAAAAGTGATATGGTGTCTTTTTGGGAGTGATTTTTGCACACTACCATTTAGTAGTATTTCTCTTTTTTTAACAAGTTGTGGTTCAAAGCTCGATTCTCATGGAGCGTAGCGGAATCCACACTTGCAAATCTCTTGGAATCGCAACATCTATATTTCCATATTTTGATTTTATAGTTTTATCGTTGTAACCGTTACGATAGTTCTGATTGTCTGATTCTTGATGTTTATCATAACCTAAGTGTGAGGTTAGCTCTTCTTGTGATGCAGTTTGTATTACCTCTTTGAGTATATTTTTAAACTCTTTTCTAATATCATCTAATCCTGTAAATGTTCCATTAGCTATTTGTCTTTTTAATTCTTCTGTATTTAATAAATTCATTATGTAAATCCTTAATATTTTTCATATTTGATATTTTATCAAATAATCATATTTTTGGATTTACACAGTTAGATTTACAGTCCCTGTAAATAAGTTAAATGGCACTGCTACCATTTAACTTAATACTATCTATTCCCAATCAAGTAATCGTTGTTGCCCTTTTAGATTTCGTATATGAGTAACATCTTGACTCATCTCAATTACACCTCTGTAAGTACCATCTTCATCTCTTATTGCAAAGTATTGGATATGTATGAATTTTTCTTTAAACTCTATCCAAAATTCTGCTTCATCTCTTCTTCCCGCTTTAAATTCTCGCAAAATCATTAAAACTTGATCAACACTTTTAGGAGGATGACAAAATTTTACTTCTCTTCCTATAATACCTGCACTTCTTGGGAATACTCTATTCTCCCCTCGATTGTAAAATAAAACAATATCATTTTCATCTACATAAGTTAAGTCTACAGGCATAAATTGTAACATAAGATTTAATTGGTCTTCCAGTAGATATCCCTCATTTAATTTTATTCTTCCATCTAATGAAAAAGGTAACTTTCTCTTTTTAGTATCTTGGCTTGGATGGATGTAATCTTCGCTTGTTACTTCTGGATATGGTGCCGGAGCTTTATCAAACATCCAACCAATCTCCGCGTCACCGGCTCTCATCTCTTTCCAATCATCTTCACTTAAATAACTCATCGCATTTGGTAAAAGTCTATGTTCTTCTACTTGCATAAGGTGGTCAATACTTTTAAACAGTACTTGTAGATTTTGGCTTAATTGTACAATATCATCTTCTTTTATATTTTTCCATACCACTTTTATCTCATCTCTTATCTGGTCATGAAATGCCCACATATTTTGACTTGGACTAGTCCAGCCGTAAGTTTCAAGATATGGGAAAAGTTGATTCTCTTTTCTTGCATAATGTTTTTCTATTAAACAAAGTTGCTCAAAAAACATTAGAAATTGTTCTTTATTGTCCTGTATATTTATATTATTAATATTTTCAATTATATCTCTTATTAGTTGATTTTCATCCATATAAACTTGACATGGATGACCGTCAGGCAAACCAGAATCATTATCCGTATTTAAAAATTCACTCATTTTGTTCCTTATATTTTTAATTTATTATAGTCTTATTGTAGCACTTCTATTCATAGATTTAGGTTAAAATAATAAAATAAGACAAAATCTATCCTATTTAATATTTTTAATTAAGACTATTTTTATCTTATTTAGATAAAGTTTCAAAAAATTATAATAAAGGGTTATAGATGAAATTAAATTTTATTTTACTGTTGATAGTTACAAATATATATGCTTCAGTTGAAGCAGGAAAAGAGATTTATCTTATTAATTGTGCTAATTGTCATAGCATTAATATGAGTGGTAGTCTTGGAAAAGATTTTAATTTAGTATCATATACAAGAACTAAAGAAGAAGTTAAAGTTTATGTTGAAAAACCGGGAATGGTATTTAGAAGCTTTGGTTATCCTGCCAATGCTATGCCTAAATTGCCGCTAACTAAAGAAGAGATAGAAGATGTAGCTGATTATATTGATAGTTTGCAACCATTTAAAAAGTGGATGGTGAAACCTCACAAATAAAAAAATATTTAATAAAATTTATTACGCTTAAAGAAAGTTTAAACTAAAAGAAGTTAAAATACGCTTCACGAAAATAGAAGGATTAGTACAATGTACGCAATTATTAAATCTGGTGGAAAACAATACAAAGTATCAGAAGGTGATATTTTAGATGTTGATAAACTAAGTAAAGAACCAAAAGATACTATTGAATTTGCAGATGTTATAGCAGTTAATGATGGAACAACATTAAAAACTGGTAAAGATGTAGCAAACTCAACAGTTACAGCAGAAGTTATTGTAGAAGGTAGAGCTAAAAAAGTTATCATTTACAAGAAAAGAAGAAGAAAAGATAGTAAACTAAAAAGAGGTTTCAGAAGAAGCTTCACAAAAATTAGAATTACTAAAATAGCGGCTTAAGGAGATATAGATGGCTCACAAGAAAGGTCAAGGTAGTACACAGAATAACAGAGATTCAGCAGGTCGAAGACTTGGTGTTAAGAAATTTGGTGGTGAACAAGTGCAAGCTGGTAACATAATCATTAGACAAAGAGGTACAAAAGTACATGTTGGTAATGGTGTTGGAATTGGTAAAGACCACACAATTTATGCTTTAATTGACGGTGAAGTTAAATTTGAAGTTAAAGATAAAAAAAGAAAAAAAGTTTCTGTTTACGCTTCATAGTCGTAGATAAAATTTTTAAAAAAGGCACTGTGGCATATTTGCTATAGTGCCTTTTTTTGTTTAAATAAAAAATAATTAAGTTAAAACGGAGTTTTTATGTTTGTAGATAAAGCTGAATTTACTGTTACATCAGGAAAAGGTGGACCAGGGTGTACATCATTTCGTACTGAAAAGTTTGTCGTAAAAGGTGGACCAGACGGTGGTGATGGAGGAAAAGGCGGAGATGTATTATTTGTAGTTGATAATAATACAGATACACTTTCGTGGTATAAAGGTAGAAGAACTTTAGCTGCGGATAATGGTCGTCAAGGTATGGGAAGTCGTATGACTGGAAAGTCGGCGCCTGATTTAATGTTGAGAGTACCACCTGGAACTCAGGTAATTGATGTAGAGACTGATGAAGTTATGTTAGATTTACTTGAAGAGGGTGAGAAACATCTTTTGGTGCAAGGTGGAAAAGGTGGATTAGGTAACTATCACTTTAAAAGTTCAAGAAATCAAACTCCAAAATATTCACAACCTGGACTTCCTGGTATTACAAAAAAGATTCGATTAGAGTTAAAATTAATTGCAGATGTTGGACTTGTTGGTTATCCAAATGTTGGGAAATCAACTTTAATTTCAACAACTTCAAATGCACATCCTCAAATCGCAAATTATGAATTTACTACACTGATTCCAAATCTTGGAGTAGTTGATGTAGGCGAATATAGTTCATTTGTGATGGCAGATATTCCTGGTATTATTGATGGTGCCAGTGAAGGTAGAGGTTTAGGACTAGATTTTTTAAAACATATTGAAAGAACACAAACTTTATTATTTACTATTGATATGTCAAATTATAGAACATCTTTAGATCAATATAATATTTTAAAAGAAGAAGTTGCTAAATTCTCAGAAGAGTTATCAAAAAGAAAATTTGCAATTGCTTTAACAAAAGTTGATGCAATTAATCCTGAAGAATTAAATGATTTAGTTGAACAATTTATTAAAGATATTGGACTAGACATAGTTAGTGAAAATGACTTTGGATTCGATAAAGAGAAAAAATATTACATTCAAGATTTAACTTTTAATAAATATAATGATGATTTACCATATTTTATTTTACCAATTTCATCAGTTACCAATCAAAATGTTAAAAGTATTAAATTTGCACTTTATGATTTAGTAAGTATGCAAAAATGCAAAGATTAGTATTAAAAGTTGGAAGTGCGGTTTTAACACAAGATGGGGCATTGGCCCTTGATAGATTATTGGCACTTGTTGAATTAATAGCTTTATTAAAAGAACAAGGAAACGAAGTAATTTTAGTAAGTTCAGGAGCAGTTGCTGCGGGGTATACTTTATTACAGCTTGATAAACATATAATAGCAAACAAACAAGCTTTAGCTTCAATTGGTCAGCCGCTTTTGTTAGACACTTACAGAAGAAAATTTAATAAATATAATATTATTTGTTCACAGATACTTTTAGAAGCTTCTATATTTAAAGACAATCAAAGACTTAACCATGCAAAAGATGCAATAAATACACTTTTAGAAAACAATGTAGTACCAATTATAAATGAAAATGATGTAACAGCAGTAGATGAACTTGTATTTGGAGATAATGATCAACTCTCAGCACATATAACATATCATTTTAATGCTTCTTTACTTGTAATTTTAACAGATATAGATGGATATTATGATGATAATCCTCATGTTAATAAAAATGCTAAACTTCAAAAGATAGTAAATAAAATTGATGAAGAGCTATTAAATGTAGAACATAGTGCAAATAGTGAGTTTGCTACTGGTGGAATTGTAACTAAGTTAAAAGCAGCAGATTTTTTACTTAAAAACAATAAAGAGATGTATTTAACAAGTGGATTTGATTTAATTCATGTTAAAGAGTATTTATTAGAAAATAAACATAATAGCGGAACACTTTTTACTAGGAGATAATATGCGAATAGTTTTTATGGGAACACCTGATTATGCAACTGTAATTTTTGAAAGATTATTAGAGCAAGATTTTAATATAGTTGCACTTTTTACACAGCCGGATAAAAAAGTTGGTAGAAAACAAATTCTAACTCCTCCTCATATTAAACAATTTTGTTTGGATAATGGATTGTCATTGCCTATATATCAGCCAAATAATTTAAAAGAAATAGGTCCTCAAAAGACAATAGAGGATTTAAAGCCTGATTTTATAATTGTTGCGGCATATGGACAAATTTTACCAAAAACTATTTTAGATATTGCCCCTTGTATAAATCTTCATGCTTCACTTTTACCAAAATATAGAGGCGCAAGTCCTATTCAGCAAGCAATTTTAAATGATGATAAATATACTGGTGTTACCTCTATGATGATGGAAGAGGGACTTGACAGTGGAGATATTTTAGGGTTGGAATATATAAAAATAACTCCAACTATGCATGTTGCCCAGCTTTTTGATGAACTATCACAAATTGCCAGTAGATTAACTATTGATACACTTGAAAACTACGATAAAATTATCCCAAAGAAGCAAAACTTATCTCAGGTGAGTCATTGTAAAAAGATAATCAAAGATGATGGAGAGGTAGAGTTTATAAATGCCAAAAAATTATATCAAAAATTTAAAGCATATAAATTTTGGCCGGGTATATTTTTAAGTTCTGGATTAAAAATCAAGGAGTGTGAATTAGTAGAGGAAACTTCATCTAATACTGCAGGGCAAATTTTAGAAATCAAAAAAGATTTTATACTAGTTGGATGTCAAATTGGAACTTTAAAAATAATTGAGATACAACCTGCATCTAAAAAATCTATGAATGTAGTTGATTATATAAGAGGCGCTAGGTTAGAACGTGGAACTTTGTTTTCTTAATAGTGTTGATTCAACGCAAAGCTATCTAAAACAATATATAAAAAAACATAGCTACCAAAATCCAATTGCAATAATTACCCAAAATCAGATAAATGGAATTGGCAGCAGAGATAATAATTGGGAAGGGAAAAAGGGAAATTTATTTTTTTCTTTTGTAGTATCTCTTGATGACCTGCCTAAAGATTTACCATTACAATCAGCTTCAATATATTTTAACTATATATTAAAAGATATTTTAAACACTTTAGATTCATTGGTTTTGCTAAAGTGGCCAAATGATTTTTATTGTAAAAATAAAAAGATAGGCGGTACAATTACTCATATAAGTAATGGCTTGATTTATTGTGGAATTGGATTAAATTTACACAAAGTGAATGATGCCTTTGGCTACTTGGATATTGATATAAATATTAATGATTTATTAAATAAATACTTTGATTCTTTAGAAATGTATCCATCATGGAAGCAGATATTTAGAAAGTTTGAGATAGAATTTCATAAGAATAATGATTTTTCAACAAATATTGAAAATCGCAAAATATTATTAAAAAATACTATTTTAAATAGTGATGGCTCACTTACAATTGATATTAAAAAGGTTTTTAGCTTAAGATGACAGAAATAATAACAATAGCAAATCAAAAGGGTGGAGTAGGAAAAACTACTACAGCTGTTAATTTAAGTGCTGCTTTAGCTCTTGAAGGTAAGAGAGTGCTTCTAATAGATGCTGACCCTCAAGCAAATGCTACAACTAGTTTGGGATTTCATAGAGATACTTATGAGTATAATATTTATCATGTGATGCTTGGTACTAAAGAATTACATGAAATTATTCTTGACAGCGAAATTGAAAATCTTAAAGTTGCACCTTCAAATATAGGGCTGGTTGGTATTGAAAAAGAATTTTATAATAACAATAAAGATAGAGAATTAGTATTAAAAAGAAAAATTGATCTAATTCGTGATGATTATGATTATATTATTATAGATTCTCCACCGGCTCTTGGCCCAATTACGATAAATACTTTAAGTGCGGCGAATTCTGTTCTTATTCCTATACAGTGTGAATTTTTTGCATTAGAAGGATTGGCGCAGTTGCTTAATACAATTAAATTAGTCAGACAAACTATAAACAGACAACTTGATATTAAAGGTTTTTTACCAACTATGTATAGTGCTCAAAATAATCTTTCAAAGCAGGTATTTGCAGACCTTGTACAACATTTTGAAAATAAATTATTCAAATTAAATGATAATTCTTATGTTGTAATCCCACGAAATATTAAGCTTGCGGAAAGTCCAAGTTTTGGTAAGCCGATAATGTTATATGATCCAACAGCTATTGGTACAAAAGCATATACTAATTTGGCAAAAGCTATTTTGCAGTAAGGATATTATTATGGCACTAGGTAGAGGATTAAGTGAATTATTAAGTGAAGTAGAAACTGCTTATGACAATAATAGTACTGCTACAATACCAAATATCATATCTGTAGATATTAATTTAATTAAACCTAATCCATATCAACCAAGAAAAATCTTTAATGAAGAAAAATTAAAAGAGTTAAGTGCTTCAATAAAACAACATGGGCTGCTTCAGCCAATTGTTCTGACAAGAGATGGGAATGAATTTATTTTAATTGCAGGGGAGAGAAGATTAAAAGCTTCTAAGTTAGCCAAATTAGAAAATATAAATGCAACAGTTTTAGATGTTGAAGATTCTAAATTAAGAGAGTTAGCACTTATTGAAAATATACAACGAGATGATTTAAATATTATAGAACTTGCATATTCTTATGCTGGACTTATTAATGAACATCATATTACTCATGATGAATTATCGCAAATGGTTGCAAAAAGCAGAAGCTCAATTACAAATATATTAAGATTATTAACTTTAAGTGTTTATACTCAGCAAATGTTAGGTTCTAATAAAATTACAGCAGGTCATGCAAAAGTTTTAATCTGTTTGGATGAAGATAAACAAAAATTAATTGTTGATTCTATTATTGGACAACAATTAAGTGTAAGAGAAATTGAACAATTAGTAAGAAATTTAAAAAATACAAATACTGTCAAAGATATAAAAAAAATAAATACAAAGATAAATTTTAAACCGATCCAAAATGTTATCAATATTCTAATGAAAGAAGATTTTACTGTAAAAACCGGTAAAAATTATTTAAAAATTGGACTTAACTCAGATCAAGATGTTGAGAAACTTTTATCTTTTTTTGTAAAATAATAATCTCTTTTAAACTATTTCAAATATTAATTTAGATATAATTGCCGCAAGTTTATGTATAACTAAACTGTAAAAATATGTATGGAGAGATGAATGTTAGACATTAGTCCAATATTACTGCTTAGTTCAGGTATTGTCTTTTTGCTTGTACTTGCAAGATTAAATAGCTGTCTTTATAAACCTTTATTCAAGCACATGGACGATAGAACGGAATCTATTGCAAAAGATTTAGAAGATGCCAAAAATAATGGTTCGAATATAGACGGTATGTTGGTTGAGGCAAAAGAAATTATTGCCAAAGCTAAAAATGAAGCTTCTTTAATAAGAGAAAAAGCTATTACAGAAGCAAAAGAGTTAACTGATTCAAAACTTTCAGCTGCAAAAGCTGCTTTAGATATAAAGTATAATGACTTTGTAAAAGCATTAGAAATAGAAAAAGAGTCTTTAAAAGAATCTTTAAATTCTAGTATGCCTATGTTTAAAGAGAGCTTGAAGCTCAAAATTAGTTCGATATAAGGGGAATGGTAAGATGAAAAAATTATTATTTATATTATCTTGTGTAACTCCACTGGCTTTATTTGCAAGTGATGCCGGTGTAGAAACTGATATTCTTCCAAGAACTGTAAACTTTTTAATTTTTATTGCTATATTATATTATTTATTAGCAGAAAAAGCAAAAGCGTTTTTTACTGGTAGAACGGCTTCTATTCAAGCTGAATTAGATAAAGTTCAACAAGTTCTAAAAGAATCTGAGATGAGAGTGGAAGGTGCGAAGAGTGACCTTGAAAATGCTAAAAAGTTAGCTAATGAAATAGTTGAAACTGCTAGTGCGGATATTGATTCAATTAAAAAATCAATTAAAGAAAGTGTAGAGCAAGAGATTGCAAATCTTTCTAAAAGTTTTGATGAAAAAATTGAAATTGAAACAAGAAAAGTAAAAAAAGAAGTTGTTAACGAAATTCTTGATGAATTATTAAGTTCAGACAGTATTGCTCTTTCTCAAAATGAATTAGCAAATATTGTTTTAAAGAAGGTTGCATAAGATGAGTAATTTAGTAGCAAAAAGATATGTAAAAGCGTTATTGATTGGTAGAGATATTGATAGTGCCTCAGCTATTTATAGCAATATTAAAGATACGGCAACAGCGTATAGTAATGATAAATTTTTATCTATTATAAATTCAACAGAAGTAAGTTCTGATGAAAAAGTGAAATTAATTAGTTCTTTTATTGATGATTGCGACAAGAGTATTGAAAATTTATTTAAGTTATTAGCATCTAATAAAAGATTAAATATAATTCCAGATATTGCTGATGAATTAAAAAAAGAGATAGCTGTTTTAACTAACAGTTATGAAGGTATAGTTTATACAAATGTTGAATTGAATGGAAGTGACCTTTCTTCAATCCAAGAGAAATTTGCTAAGAAATTTGATATTACTTTAGCACTTACTCAAAATGTTTGTGACTATGATGGTATCAAAGTTGATATTGAAGGTTTAGGAGTAGAGATTGGTTTCTCTAAGGATAGATTGAAGTCGCAAATGATTGAACATATATTAAAAGCAGTTTAGACACGACGCTATAAGCGTTTTGATTTATTAAAATATAAAGGAGAAAATTGATGAGTACAAAAATTCAAGCAGATGAAATTAGTTCTATCATAAAAGAAAGAATTGATAATTTTGAATTAAATGTAGATGTAAATGAGACAGGTAAAATTATCTCATTTGCAGATGGAATTGCACAGGTTTACGGTCTTAAGAATGTTATGGCTGGTGAAATTGTAGAATTTGAAAATGGAGCTAGAGGTCTTGCTTCAAACTTAGAAGAAGCAGCAGTTGGTGTTGTTATTTTAGGTTCAAGTGTTGGTTTAAGAGAAGGTGTATCTTGTAAAAGACTTGGTGAACTTTTTGAAATCCCTGTTGGTCAAAATATTTTAGGTAGAGTTGTAAATGCACTTGGTGAACCAGTTGATGGTAAAGGTATTATAGAGTCTACAGAAAAAAGATTTGTTGAAGAAAAAGCACCTGGTATTATGGCTAGAAAATCTGTTCATGAACCGTTACAAACTGGTATTAAAGCTATTGATGCACTTGTACCGATTGGTAGAGGTCAAAGAGAACTTATTATTGGTGATAGACAAACTGGTAAAACTACAATTGCAATTGATGCTATTATTAACCAAAAAGGTCAAGATGTAAAATGTATCTATGTTGCTATTGGTCAAAAAGCATCTACTGTTGTTAATGTTGTTGGTGTTTTAGAAGCAGCGGGAGCTATGGAATATACTACTATTGTTACTGCAAATGCATCTGAAAGTGCTGCATTACAATTTTTAGCACCTTATGCCGGTGTTACAATGGGTGAGTACTTTAGAGATAATGGTCAACATTGTTTAATTGTTTATGATGATTTAACAAAACATGCTGTTGCTTATAGAGAGATGTCACTTCTTTTACGAAGACCTCCGGGAAGAGAAGCATATCCTGGTGATGTATTCTATCTTCACTCAAGATTGTTAGAGCGAGCTGCGAAAGTTAATGATGAATTAGGTGGTGGTTCTATGACTGCATTACCAATTATTGAAACTCAAGCCGGTGATGTTGCTGCGTATATTCCAACAAATGTAATTTCTATTACAGATGGGCAAATTTTCTTAGAAACTGATCTATTTAATTCAGGTATTAGACCAGCTATTAATGTTGGTTTATCAGTATCTAGAGTTGGTGGAGCTGCACAAATTAAAGCTACTAAACAAGTTGCGGGTACATTAAAACTAGATCTTGCACAGTATAGAGAGCTTGAAGCTTTTTCACAGTTTGCTTCTGATTTAGATGCATCAACAAGAGCACAGTTGGAAAGAGGTCAACGAATGGTTGAACTTCTTAAGCAGGGTGTTAATAAGCCACTTACAATTGAAAAACAAATTACTATTTTATATGCAGGTGTTAATGGTTTACTTGATAGTCTTGATATTAGTGATATTGTTCAGTTTGAAAAAGAATTTCATCCGTTTATTGAGCAAAAATATTCTAATATTTTAGATGATTTAAAAGCTAAGCAAAAAATTGATGATGATATTAAGGCAAACTTAGAAACTGCAATAAATGAGTTTTTAATTATATTTGGTGCAAAGTAAGGAATAGCAATGGCTAACTTAAAGGATATATCAAGACAAATTAGAAGTGTTAAAAATACACAGAAGACAACTAAGGCTATGAAGCTTGTTTCTTCTGCAAAGTTACGAAGAACACGAGAATTAGCTGATCAAGCAAAAAGTTATGCAATTAAGATAAGTGATGTTTTATCTGAAATTGCTAATAAAATAAGTAAAGTACAAGATAATGAGAATTTAAGTCGTGCATTTGTGTCAAATGATAATCCAAAAACAGTTGACATTGTTTTAGTAACTGCTGACAAAGGTTTATGTGGTGGTTTTAATATGGCTACAATTAAACAAGTACGACAATTAAAGTTAGATTATGAAGCAAAAGGTGTAACCGTAAGATTAAGAGCTGCTGGAAGAAAAGGTATTGATTATTTTAATTTTCAAGGTGTTAAATTAACACAACAAGAATTAGGACTTACTTCTGCACCAACTTATGAAAAAGGTGCATATTTTATTAAAGAAGTATATGAAGATTTTAATAACGGTATTACAGATAAAGTAATATTAGTTTATAATGGTTTTTTAAATATGTTGGCTCAAGAGTTAAGAGTAAAAGATTTATTACCAATTAGTTTTGATATAGTTTCTGTAGAACAAACTGGTTCTATGTTAGAGATTGAACCTGATGATGATAATGAAGTACTTGACGAGTTAACAGGTAAATATATAGATTTTAATATGTATTATTCATTAATTGATTCTCTCGCTGCTGAACACAGTGCTAGAATGCAATCAATGGACAATGCAACAAAGAATGCAAAAGAAAAAGTTGATTCACTTACAGTAGAATTTAATAAAGCAAGACAAGCTTCAATTACAACAGAATTAATTGAGATTATTTCTGGTGTTGAAGCACTTAAATAATAGTAAAGGAAGAGAATAGATGGAAGGTAAAATAATTCAGATTATGGGTCCCGTTGTTGATGTTGAATTCGACGGGTACTTACCTGAGATTAACGAAGCAATCGAAGTACAAGGTACAAAAGAAAGATTAGTTTTAGAAGTAGCAGCACATATCGGTGATGGTAGAGTTAGAACAATTGCAATGGATATGACAGAGGGTCTGACAAGAGGAACAAAAGTTACCGCTACAGGTGCTCCAATTCAAGTGCCGGTTGGTGAAGAAGTTCTAGGTAGAATTTTTAATGTAATTGGTGAGCCGGTTGATGAAGGGTCTCCTGTTAGTGATGATTGTCCAAGATGGTCAATTCATAGAGATGCTCCTGCTTTTGAAGAGCAGTCAACTTCAACAGAGATGTTTGAAACTGGTATTAAAGTAGTTGATTTACTTGCTCCTTATTCAAAAGGTGGAAAAGTAGGACTATTTGGAGGGGCTGGTGTTGGTAAAACAGTTATTATTATGGAATTAATTCACAATGTTGCATTTAAACATGAAGGTTACTCTGTATTTGCCGGTGTTGGTGAGAGAACAAGAGAAGGAAATGACCTTTACTACGAGATGAAAGATTCAAATGTACTTGATAAAGTTGCATTATGTTATGGTCAAATGAGTGAGCCTCCGGGAGCTAGAAATAGAATTGCTTTAACTGGTCTTACAATGGCTGAGTATTTTAGAGATGAAAAAGGTCTTGATGTGTTGATGTTTATTGATAATATTTTTAGATTTGCACAATCAGGTTCTGAAATGTCAGCTCTTTTAGGAAGAATTCCTTCAGCGGTTGGTTATCAACCAACCCTTGCATCAGAAATGGGTATGCTTCAAGAGAGAATTACTTCAACTAAAAAAGGTTCTATTACTTCAGTTCAAGCTGTTTATGTACCTGCAGATGATTTAACTGATCCAGCTCCTGCTTCAGTATTTGCGCATCTTGATGCAACTACAGTACTTAACAGAAAGATTGCTGAAAAAGGTATTTATCCTGCTGTTGATCCTCTTGATTCAAGTTCTAGAATTTTAAGTGCAGATATTTTAGGTGAAGAGCATTATAATACAGCTAGAGGTGTTCAAGCAATTTTACAAAAATATAAAGATTTACAAGATATTATTGCAATTCTTGGTATGGATGAATTATCTGAATCTGATAAACTAATAGTTGAAAGATCAAGAAAGATTGAAAAATTCTTATCTCAGCCATTCTTTGTTGCTGAAGTATTTACAGGGAGTCCTGGTAAATATGTTGAGCTTGCAGAAACTATTAGAGGATTCAAAGAGATTATTGATGGTAAACATGATAAGTTACCTGAGAATGCATTCTACATGGTTGGTGGAATTGATGAAGCAATAGCGAAAGCTAAAAGTATGAAATCTTAAAAGCACTGGAAAGGCAAAAACATATGGATACAATGAAATTATCAATAGTAACACCGAGCGGAGAGATATTTAATGATGATATAAAGTCAGTATCTCTTCCTGGAAAAGAGGGAGAGTTTGGTATATTGCCAAATCACTCTTCTTTGGTATCATCACTAACTGTTGGTGTAATTGAGATTGAAAAGGAAAATTCTACTGAAGCAGTTGCTATTAACTGGGGACATGTTAAGGTTACAGAAGATTCTGTAGATGTTTTAGTAGATGGTGCAGTTGCACTAAATGCTGATGAAACTAGTGATACTGCAGCTAGATTAGAAGCAGCTAAAGAATTAGTTAATTCTGTTAAAGATGCTAATGTTTCTATGGCAGCAGTTAATGCAAAAATAAGTTCATTCGCTTAAAAAAACTCTAAATGATAGATATATTATTAAATTACCTAACTAATAGTAATGCTATAACAATATTAGTTTTAGCATCACTGTCTGTTTACTTTATTCTTACTATATGGATCTTTGTATATAGACTTAATCAGCTAAACAGTTTAATAAATATTGAAAAGTCTTCATTAAATAATTTAATAAATGATGCCAATATTAATCCTTTATCCAAACTTGTTAACTGTGTGGGAAGAGCTTCTTTTTCTAAAGAGATATTTGAAGCTTGTGAAGTTTCTTTAATAAGAGAAGAAAGTATTGGATTATCGTGGTTGTCAATTATATCTTCAACCGCTCCATTTATTGGTTTATTTGGAACAGTGGTAGGTATACTTGAAACATTTGCAAAGTTTTCTACACATTCAAAAGTCAGCTTTGGTACTATAGCTCCCGCTATTAGTGAAGCTTTAGTTGCAACAGCAGCAGGTATTTTTGTAGCAATATTTGCTTATACTTTTCATCAAATTATTTCACGAAAAGTTTATGAATTCAATACATACATAAAGTCACAATCACAAATTCTTCTTTCTAGGAAATAAGATTGTATGATTATAATCAAAAGCCTGAGTTAAATATTACTCCACTTGTTGATGTAATGCTTGTATTACTAGCAATATTAATGGTGACTGCACCAGTTTTAGAATATGAAGAAAATATCAATCTTCCAAAAGGAAGTAGAAGTCATAAAGTACAACAGATAAAAAAAATAGATATTTTAATTACAAAAGACAGGGTGATTAAAGTCAATAAAAAAAATTATAAATTTTTAAACTTTGCTGATAGTTTTGTTTTATTTGCAAAAGATAAAAATCGTGATATGTCCATTCATATCCGAGCAGATCAGGGGTTGGAATATAAAGATATAATTTTTATATTAAAAACTGTGAAAGAAGCAGGATTTTATAAGGTTGCGTTAATTACAGATGGGTAATACTAAAGACCTTTATATATCTGCTTATATTGCTTTTGGTTCTTATTTTTTATTATTATTATTATTCCTAATTTATATCTCTGCAAAAGATGTTCAAAAAATTGATTCTGTTTCAAAAAATACTGTTTTAGAACTTGAAGTTATAGTTCTAAAAGATAAAAAGAGTGAAAAGAAAAGTATAGTTAAGCAAATACACATAAAAGATACTAAAATTGCTAAAAGTGTTGTTAAGAAGTCATCATCAGTTAGCGCTAAACAACGAAGTGATTTAAAATCATTATTTGCAAATGTTAAAACAAAAGCAACTATTGTCAAAAAGAAAAAAGTAAGTAATGTAAAGAAAAGTTCTATTTCCAGCAGATTTAAATCAAAATTTGAGAAACAGGTAAAAAGAGAAAAAGTTGCTATATCAAAGCTAACAGATACAAAAAATCAAAAAATCAAAAAAATAACTTCCAGTGAAGCAAAATATGCAAATGATAAGTATTTTTCCTCTATACATAAAATATTATATTCTAGATACAATCAATTATTACGCATTGATAATTTATCGGCTGCTGCTATTATTACAATAAATTCTCGCGGTGAATTTGATTATATAATTATTGAATACTCAGATGATGGGGCATTTAACAGCCAATTGGAATTATTTTTAGAAAAACAAAAAATTCTTGATTTTCCACCACCTCCTAAAAGTAAAGTTAATATAGAAATAGAGTTTAATACAAAAGAAAAAAATTAAATTAATACTATGAAATTTTGGATATACTTTTATAATATTTTTTACTAAAGGATAAGAATTGAGTTATAGAAAAATAATTTTAATATATTTATCAATGATTAGCTATATGTATGCAATAGATGCTAAAATGGAGATTGTTAATATAGGGAAAAATATACCAACAATTCAAATATCAGTTTCAAGCGAATCTCAAAAGCTTCCATTGGCACAAAAGATTAAAAATCTTATTAAAAAAGATTTATCCGTAAGCGGACACTTTCAGTCTGTAGATAAAAAGTTTGTAGAATATTTTAATGCTGCATCAAAATTAGATAAACTCAAGAAGGATAATGTTGATCTATTTTTAAATTTACATATAGAGATGACTAATAGTGAAGATATAATAGTGAATATGAAACTTTATGATGTAAATCAAGATGAAATTGTTTTATATAAGTCTTATTCCTCATCGTCAAAACAAAAATATCCATTTTTATCACATAAAATTTCTATTGAAGTAAATAAATACTTAAATGCCCCGACAATTGAATGGATGGATAAACTTGTAATATTTTCAAGATATAAAGATGCTAAAGAGAGTGAAATAGTTATTTCAGATTATACTTTAACATATCAAAAAGTTGTTGTAAAAGGAGGTCTTAATATATTTCCAAAGTGGACAAATTCCAATCAAGAATCTTTCTATTATACTTCATACAGCGGTTTTAAACCAATTTTGAAAAAGCAAAATTTATATAATCAGAATATAGAAAATATCCACTCAAGTAATGGTATGATTGTTTGTTCTGATATAAGTGCTAAAGATTCAAAGATTATTTTAACTATGGCCCCAAATGATCAACCTGATATTTATATATATGATTATAAAACAAAAATAAAAACAAGATTAACAAAATATAAAGGTATAGATGTAGGTGGCAGCTTTGTTGAAGATGATACTAAAGTGGTATTTGTATCAGATAGATTAAAATATCCAAATATATTTGCCAAAACTATTGGACAAAAAGGGGTTGAAAGACTTGTTTATCATGGAAAAAACAATAGTCAATGTACTACATTTGATGATTATGTAGTATATTCAAGTAGGGAAACAGATAATGAATTTGGAAGAAATTCATTTAATCTATATCTTATCTCTACACAAAGTGACTTTGTAAGAAGATTAACAACCACAGGAAGAAATCAGTTTCCAAAGTTTTCTAAAGATGGAGATTCTATTTTATTTATAAAAAGTTATAAGGGCAAAAGTTATTTAGGAATTATTCGAGTAAATTATAATAAAAGTTTTTTATTTCCATTGAAGAGTGGAAAGTTACAATCATTAGATTGGTAGTTTAAGAATTTTTATTATATAATGACAAAAAATTAAAGGATATATTTATGAAAAAAATAAGTTTGATAGTTGCTTCTACACTAGTAATGTTACTTGCGAGTGGGTGTTCAACTAAAGATGTTGGTTATGATGATAGTTCAGCAAAGCAGGAGAGTAGTGCAGAAGAACAGGTGCAAAGAGATACTAAAGCAGAAACTTCTTTAGTTGAAAGAGACAAAGTATCTATAGGTGATAAATTGGCTTATATTAATGTTGTTACTAGTAATATAGATGGAAAAGATATATCATTAAGATCTGTTCATTTTGCATTTGATAAATATAACCTTACAGATACAATGAGAGCAATTGAAAAAGAGAACTATGAGATAATCAGTCCATTGGTTTCTGATAACGCAAGTATAAAAATAAAGCTTGAAGGTAACTGTGATGAGTGGGGTACAGACGAGTATAACTATGCATTAGGATTAAAAAGAGCAAAAATAGTTAAAGACGCATTGGTTAGTGATGGTATATTAGCAGATAAAATTACTTTAATTAGTTTTGGAGAGAGTAATCCACTATGTACTGATAAGTCAGAAATGTGTTGGAAGAAAAATAGAAGAGTTGACCACAAACTTTTACCATAGATATATAGTTTAATATATGAAGTTACTTAGCTTAATATTATTTGTGGCTAGCGGTGTACTTTTTGCCCAAGAAGTTTCTGTGTTTGGTGCAGGAGATTTAGAATCTCCTGCACCTTATGGATTAACTTCATTTGAAAAAGTTACATTAAAAAATAAAAATAACTTAAACAAGTTTGATCGTAAAATTGATGATACACGATCAAATCTTGAAATTCTAAGTGAGCGAATTGAGGGTTTAGAATCAATTGTCGATGGTGACAGTAGAAAACTAAATTCAAATGTTTTAAAGTTGAATAAAGTTTCACAAGATGTAAAAATACAAAATTCATCATTAGAAGAAACTAAAGACGCTACATTATATAATACTAATAATATAGAAGAATTAAAAAATAATTTTGAAGAATATTCAAAAATCCAAAATGATAATATTGAATTACTACAAAATAAAATTGATGAATTAACTGTATTGTTAAATAATATCAATAAAAATTATGTTTCAAAAAAGAGATTTGATGAATTGGTAACTTTTATTAATAAACAGTCTTCTAAAAAATCTAAAAAAATATCCAGTAAACGAAAAAAACAATTTGATAAGCCAAAGAAAGAGTTATTGGCAGATGCAAAAGCTTTATTTAAAAAAGATTATTTTACAAATGCAATACCAATATTTACATATTTAATTGAAAAAAAATATAGACCGGCTGAATCTAATTTCTATCTTGGAGAGATATGGTTTCATCGTAAAAAATATAAAGATGCGATACATCACTTTAAAACAAGTATGATTCTATATGATAAAGCTAAATATATTCCAAAGCTTTTGCTGCATAGTGCCATCTCTTTTGAAAAAATAAATGATTTAGATAATGCAGCGAATTTTTATGGAACATTAATTGATGTTTATCCAGAGACAAAAGAAGCTAAAAAAGCACAAAGAAATTTAGCAAATACAAATTAAAACAAAGGAATAAGAATTGAAAAAAAAAGTTATAGCTATAGAATATAGTTTAAAAGATGCAAAAACAAGTGAAGATTTAGATACAAATGTTGGAGGAGCTCCATTAGAATTTATTTCAGGAACAGGACAAATTATACCTGGTCTTGAAAATGAATTAGTAAAAATGGAAACAGGAGCTAAAACAGATGTATCAGTTAAATGTGCAGATGCTTATGGTGAAGTAAATGAAGAAGCAATTCAAACTTTACCAAGAGAACAATTTGCCGGAGTTGAATTAGTTGAAGGTATGTCACTTTACGGAACCGGTGAAAATGGTGAAACAGTACAAGTTGTAGTTTCTTCATTTACAGATGAAGAAGTAATAATTGATTATAATCACCCTATGGCAGGAAAAGATCTGATATTTACAGTAGAAATTTTATCTGTTAGAGAAGCTACTGAAGAAGAAATTCAAACAGGCGTAGTAGGTGGATTGGCAGCAATGGGAAGTTGTGGTTGTGGTGATGATTCCTGTGATACACCAGAAGCTGCACACAATCATAAAGAAGACGGATGTTGCGGTTCAGGAAACTGTAGTTAAATGATGATAAAAAAAGTAGCATTTATTTTTGCAGGGCAGGGCAGCCAATCTGCAGGTATGGGAAAAGATTTCTTTGACAATAGTGATATTGCAAAAGAGATGATTGAAAAAGCAAGTGATAGATTAGGATTTGATTTTAAAGAATTATTATTTGAAGAAAATGATAAACTAAATCAAACTCAATATACTCAACCTGCTATTTTATTGGTAAGTGCTATTGCAAATACAATTTTTACTTCAAAATGTGATATTAAGCCTGAGTTTGTTTTAGGACATTCTTTAGGTGAATTTTCGGCATTAGTAAGTGCCGGCGCAATTGATTATTTAGATGCAATTGAGTTGGTTCACAAAAGAGGACAGTTTATGTCTGATGCTTGTGATGGAGTAGGTGCAGGGATGATGGCTGTTCTTGGTCTTGATGATAAAACTGTAGAAGATTTATGTGAAACAGCTAGACAATCAGGTAAAAAAGTTTGGGCAGCAAACTATAATACTGACGGACAAGTTGTATTAGCTGGAAGTAAAGCAGATCTTGAAAGTTTAGTAGATACATTTAAAGAAGCTGGTGCAAAAAGAGCTATCGTTTTAGCTATGAGTGTAGCTAGTCATTGTCCTATTTTAGAACCGGCAATTGAAAAATTACAGCCATACTTAAACGACTTTATAAATGATGAATTTAAAGTACCTGTAATTTCAAATGTAACTTCTGAAGCTTATAACACTAAAGATGAAGCGATTGAACTTTTAAGCAATCAGTTAATTAAACCGGTTTTATACAAACAATCAGTTCAGGCAAATGCAAATAATATAGATATATATATTGAATTTGGTAATGGGTCAGTGCTTAAGGGACTTAATAGAAAAGGTGTTGATGCAACTACAGTATGTGTAAACAGTATGAAAACATTAGAAGAAGTGATTGGACAATTAAATGACTAGATTAGCAATAATGGGTGCAATGGAAGAGGAGATAACTCCTCTATTAGAATATTTTACAGATGTAAAAACAATAGAATTTGCAAATAATAAATATTATGAAGCAAAATATGGTAATTTGGATGTTGTGATTGCATATAGTAAAATAGGAAAAGTATTTTCTACACTAACAGCAACAACCATGATAGAAAAGTTTGGTTGTGATACTTTATTATTCAGTGGAGTTGCAGGTGGAATTAATCCTGAACTTAAAATTGGCGACTTAATAGTTGCAAATAAGCTTTCTCAACATGATTTGGATATAACTGCTTTTGGACATCCTTATGGATATGTTCCCGGTGGTGAAGTATATGTAAATACAGATGAAAATTTAAAAAACATCGCACTTGAAGTTGCAAAACAAAATGATATAAAAATCATTGAAGGTATTATTGCAACAGGTGACCAATTTGTAGCAGATGAAAAAAGAAAAGAATTTATTGCAAATACTTTTAATGCAGATGCTTTGGAGATGGAGGGTGCTAGTGTTGCAGTTGTATGTGATGCTTTAAATGTTCCTTGTTTAATTTTAAGAGCAATTAGTGATACAGCAGATATGGATGCTGGATTTAATTTTGATGAATTTTTAGAAACTTCAGCTAAGAATTCTGCTAACTTTTTAATCAAAGTAATAGAAAAACTATAAAATCAGAAAGAAGATAAACTTCTTTCTACTCTCATATATTGACTTTCAAAAAGAATTCCAAAATTTAAGCCAACATTAATAAAAAACTCTTGACAAGGAGTAAAGATTCTATTATAATTCGCGTCCAATAACAGTACGGCACCTAAGAGAATAAGGAAGAGGACTAGAAGTTGGATGATCTTTAAAAAATAAATGTTAAATAAATAAATGAAAGTTTATAGAGTAATTTTTATAAACTAAATAAGAGAATACAAAATTCTCTGTCTAAACTATTGTAGTTTACAATTTTGTAACTATAAAAATAAATTGGATTTGTATCGATATAGTAATATAAAGATATAAATTCAGTGATTTTAAGTAAAACTTAAAGTCAAGATTGAATAATCGTAAAACTATTTACTGTATATTTATATAGAGTAATTTTTATGGAGAGTTTGATCCTGGCTCAGAGTGAACGCTGGCGGCGTGCTTAACACATGCAAGTCGAACGAGAACGGAACTAGCTTGCTAGTTTGTCAGCTAAGTGGCGCACGGGTGAGTAATATATAGTTAATCTGCCCCAAAGAAGAGAATAATTGTTGGAAACGACTTGTAATGCTCTATATGCCTTTATCACATAAGTGAGCAAGGGAAATATTTATAGCTTTGGGATGAGACTGTACGGTATCAGATTGTTGGTGAGGTAATGGCTCACCAAGTCTATGACGCCTAACTGGTTTGAGAGGATGATCAGTCACACTGGAACTGAGACACGGTCCAGACTCCTACGGGAGGCAGCAGTGGGGAATATTGCACAATGGACGAAAGTCTGATGCAGCAACGCCGCGTGGAGGATGACACATTTCGGTGCGTAAACTCCTTTTATATGAGAAGATAATGACGGTATCATATGAATAAGCACCGGCTAACTTCGTGCCAGCAGCCGCGGTAATACGAGGGGTGCAAGCGTTACTCGGAATCACTGGGCGTAAAGAGCATGTAGGCGGGTAGTTAAGTTGGAAGTGAAATCCTATGGCTCAACCATAGAACTGCTTCCAAAACTGATTACCTAGAGTATGGGAGAGGTAGATGGAATTTCTGGTGTAGGGGTAAAATCCGTAGAGATCAGAAGGAATACCGATTGCGAAGGCGATCTACTGGAACATTACTGACGCTAAGATGCGAAAGCGTGGGGAGCAAACAGGATTAGATACCCTGGTAGTCCACGCCCTAAACGATGTACACTAGTTGTTGCTATGCTAGACATAGCAGTAATGCAGTTAACACATTAAGTGTACCGCCTGGGGAGTACGGTCGCAAGATTAAAACTCAAAGGAATAGACGGGGACCCGCACAAGCGGTGGAGCATGTGGTTTAATTCGACGATACGCGAAGAACCTTACCTGGCCTTGACATAGACAGAATTTAGTAGAGATATAAAAGTGCCGGTTTACCGGAGCTGTTATACAGGTGCTGCACGGCTGTCGTCAGCTCGTGTCGTGAGATGTTGGGTTAAGTCCCGCAACGAGCGCAACCCTCGTGTCTAGTTACTAACAGTTCGGCTGAGGACTCTAGACAGACTGCCTGGGTAACCAGGAGGAAGGTGAGGACGACGTCAAGTCATCATGGCCCTTACGGCCAGGGCTACACACGTGCTACAATGGGGTATACAGAGAGCCGCGATACCGCGAGGTGGAGCAAATCTTCAAAATATCTCCCAGTTCGGATAGCACTCTGCAACTCGAGTGCTTGAAGTTGGAATCGCTAGTAATCGTGAATCAGCAATGTCACGGTGAATACGTTCCCGGGTCTTGTACTCACCGCCCGTCACACCATGGGAGTTGAATTCATTCGAAGCGGGGATGCTAAAATAGCTACCTTCCACAGTGGATTTAGTAACTAGGGTGAAGTCGTAACAAGGTAACCGTAGGAGAACCTGCGGTTGGATCACCTCCTTTCAGAGATTGATTAAAGATTCATTTCTTTAATCATAGAAAACAAAGTATTGTTAAATCAATACACAAATATAAAAGTATAGGCAAAGAAATTTGTTTCCTTATTTAGTTTATAAAGATTATTTATTTACGGGGAATTAGCTCAGCTGGGAGAGCGCCTGCCTTGCACGTAGGAGGTCAGCGGTTCGATCCCGCTATTCTCCACCATTTATTTATTTAAAAACATTTTATAACAACGGGTCTATAGCTCAGCTGGTTAGAGTGCACCCCTGATAAGGGTGAGGTCGGAGGTTCAAGTCCTCCTAGACCCACCATTATCATTTATAAGCCAAAGCTTAAAGCTCACATACTAAAGTATGCTACGCTTCAATCTTTGAAACTTCTAAGCGATAAATAAAAGTTAAATATAAGTCTTTATAAAAAGATTTATATTTGATTTTTCGGAATCAAAAAGTTATTTAAAAACATATTGTTAATAGTCTTTAATTTTTCTAAATAGTGTAAACTATTTTGAACAATTATTAATATAACTATATTTAAATTGAATTAGATTGACACTTTTTAAAGTGTTCATTCCAATGAAATCAAAAATGTTGTTATATGACACAATTTTATATTATTTTATTTATGTATTTATTACATTTAATAAGATAGTAGCCAAAGAATAATCATTGAATAACTAGAAATAGTTATTCGCAAAACAAAAGTTAATCGTATTTTAGCAATAAAATACAAATTCAACCTTTAATATCAATAAGCTATTAAGGGCTAATGGTGGATGCCTTGACTGTAAGAGGCGATGAAGGACGTACTAGGCTGCGATAAGCCTCGGGGAGCTGCCAAGAAGCTTTGATCCGGGGATTTCCGAATGGGATAACCCAGCATGCAGTGATGTATGTTATCTATAATTTATTATAGAGGCGAACGAAGGGAAGTGAAACATCTCAGTACCTTCAGGAAGAGAAATCAATTGAGATTCCGTCAGTAGCGGCGAGCGAAATCGGAACAGGGCGGCTATATTTAGCATATTTGTTAGCAGAAGTTGTTGGAATGCAACGTCGTAGAGAGTGAAAGCCTCGTATGCGAAAACATTTATGTGGAACTAAGATAGCGAACGAGTAGGTCGGAACACGTGATATTTTGACTGAATATGGGGGGACCATCCTCCAACCCTAAATACTACTTACAGATCGATAGTGAACAAGTACCGTGAGGGAAAGGTGAAAAGTACCCCAGTGAGGGGAGTGAAATAGTACCTGAAACCATTAGCTTACAATCATTCGGAGCCCTATGTTTTATACAGGGTGACGGACTGCCTTTTGCATAATGAGCCTGCGAGTTGTGGTGTCTGGCAAGGTTAAGCCAAGTGCGAAGCCGTAGTGAAAGCGAGCGTGAATAGCGCGAATTAGTCAGATGCTGCAGACCCGAAACGAAGTGATCTATCCATGGGCAGGTTGAAGCTGGTGTAAGAGCCAGTGGAGGACCGAACCGGTGTACGTTGAAAAGTGCTCGGATGACCTGTGGATAGGGGTGAAAGGCCAATCAAACTTCGTGATAGCTGGTTCTCTCCGAAATATATTTAGGTATAGCGTCATGTAGTAGCATATAGGGGTAGAGCACTGACTGGGCTAGGGCCGCTTACCGTGGTACCAAACCCTATCAAACTTCGAATACTATATGTGTAATCATGGCAGTCAGGCGTAGGGTGATAAAATCCTATGTCGAGAGGGGAACAACCCAGACTATCAGCTAAGGTCCCAAAGTCATATCTAAGTGGAAAAGGATGTGGAGTTACTGTGACAACCAGGAAGTTGGCTTAGAAGCAGCCATCTTTTAAAGAAAGCGTAACAGCTCACTGGTCTAGTGATTCTGCGCCGAAAATATAACGGGGCTAAGATATGCACCGAAGCTATAGATTCAGTATTTATACTGAGTGGTAGGAGAGCGTTCTATTCAGCATTGAAGCCATACCGGTGAGGAGTGGTGGAGCGGATAGAAGTGAGCATGCAGGCATGAGTAGCGATAATTAAAGTGAGAAT
The DNA here is from genome assembly GCA_965242915.1 of Arcobacteraceae bacterium. Classification (GTDB taxonomy): domain Bacteria; phylum Campylobacterota; class Campylobacteria; order Campylobacterales; family Arcobacteraceae; genus CAJXII01. The sequence continues at coordinate 465,130 of CBDETN010000027.1, read as the reverse complement.
CTTTAACGCCGAAAACCCAAGGTTTCCTACGCGATGCTCGTCATCGTAGGGTTAGTCGGGTCCTAAGTCGAGTCCGAAAGGGGTAGACGATGGCAAATAGGTTAATATTCCTATACTAATGTACAAGCGGGATGTGGGGACGCATAGAGTTAATCGAGCTGGCTGATGGAATAGCTGGTCGAAGGACGTAGGTCGTATCTTAGGCAAATCCGGGATACACGAGACCGAGATCTTACAGGCAGTCTAATCTCTTCGGAGAGCAGACTGAATCGATGATACTGTCGTGCCTAGAAAAGCCACTAACTATATTGTACATTACCCGTACCGCAAACCGACACAGGTAGGTGGGATGAGTATTCTAAGGCGCGTGGAAGAACCCTGGTTAAGGAACTCTGCAAACTAGCACCGTAACTTCGGAAGAAGGTGTGCCTACTCGGCGTGAGGGGATTTACTCCCCGCAGCGCGAGAGGTTGCAACAAAGAGTCCCTCCCGACTGTTTACCAAAAACACAGCACTTTGCTAACACGTAAGTGGATGTATAAGGTGTGACGCCTGCCCGGTGCTGGAAGGTTAATTGATGGGGTTAGCGCCCTTTTTTAAAGTGCGCGAAGCTCTTGATCGAAGCCCCAGTAAACGGCGGCCGTAACTATAACGGTCCTAAGGTAGCGAAATTCCTTGTCGGTTAAATACCGACCTGCATGAATGGCGTAACGAGATGGGAGCTGTCTCAACCAGGGATCCAGTGAAATTGTAGTGGAGGTGAAAATTCCTCCTACCCGCGGAAAGACGGAAAGACCCCGTGCACCTTTACTATAGCTTGGCACTGCTATTTGGATATTCATGTGCAGGATAGGTGGGAGACTATGATCTATGGACGCTAGTACATAGTGAGTCACCCTTGAGATACCACCCCTGAATATTTGAATAGCTAACTTTGGACAGTTATCCTGTCCGAGGACAATGCCTGGTGGGTAGTTTGACTGGGGCGGTCGCCTCCTAAAGAGTAACGGAGGCTTACAAAGGTTGGCTCAAACCGGATGGAAATCGGTTGTTGAGTATAATGGCACAAGCCAGCCTGACTGTAAGACGTACATGTCAAGCAGAGACGAAAGTCGGTCATAGTGATCCGGTGGTTCTGAATGGAAGGGCCATCGCTCAAAGGATAAAAGGTACGCCGGGGATAACAGGCTGATCTCCCCCAAGAGCTCACATCGACGGGGAGGTTTGGCACCTCGATGTCGGCTCATCGCATCCTGGGGCTGAAGCAGGTCCCAAGGGTATGGCTGTTCGCCATTTAAAGCGGTACGCGAGCTGGGTTCAGAACGTCGTGAGACAGTTCGGTCCCTATCTTCCGTGGGCGTAGGAAAGTTGAGGAGATTTGCCCCTAGTACGAGAGGACCGGGGTGAACGTACCACTAGTGTACCAATTGTTCTGCCAAGAGCATCGTTGGGTAGCTACGTACGGATGTGATAAGAGCTGAAAGCATCTAAGCTCGAAGCCAACTCCAAGATGAACTTTCCCTGAAGATCCCAGCAAGACTAGCTGGTTGATAGGCTAGGTGTGTAAGCACAGTAATGTGTTTAGCTGACTAGTACTAATAGATCGTCTGGCTTATTTTTTTATTCTAAAAGCTACTATCTTATTAAGTGTAATAATACTTTTATTATTAACTTAACTATATCAAATTGTGTAATAAGACTATTAACAACTTATATTTTTATCAATATTTATACTCAAATATTGCATTGTGCAATATTAAATGTGACTTCTGTCACATCGCGGAGATAAATTATTAAAAAATTTACTTTTTTATATAATTTATTAGTAGCGAAATCAAAAACGAGAGTCTTTAAATGTTGGTAGTTATAGAGAAGAGGTAATACCCAGTCCCATTTCGAACCTGGAAGTCAAGCTCTTCATCGCCGATAATACTGCCGGGTCCCTGGTGGAAACGTAGGTCGCTGCCAACTTTTAAGGTCTTTTTTTTACTCTTTTTTTCTGTACTTTTATGCTTTTTTACATTGTTCTTTTCTTTTTTAGTTTCTTAGTGATTTGATAGTTGGATCTCTTTTAGTTTTATTTTTAGTTGTTTTTTATTTGTAAATTTATAATACCCCAAGAAGACAAGACAACTTTTTCTAAATCCTTATTCTCTTTTTCACCTGTTACCTTATGCCACAATTTCAACTAATTTATCATAATCCTTATTATTAATTTTTAAACTATCATAATAAAAACTCATTGGTTTTTTATAATTTAAAGTTTGATGAAATCTTTTATGATTATAAAAATCAATATAATCTTTCACATCAGTTTTTAACTCTTTAATTGTGTTATATTCATTTAGATAAATTCTTTCAACTTTTGCACTTCGCCAGAATCTCTCTATACAAATATTATCAGTAGCTCTACCTTTACCATCCATTGAGATAATGATGCCATTATCTGCAAAAATCACTCCCAAAAAGACACCATATCACTTTCTAAAAAGACACCCTAGCGGTTAACAAAAAGACACCGTATCACTTTTTATCTGGACACTTTGGTTGAAAAAGTGATAGGAAAGTTTAAATTAAGTTTATTTGCTGGATTAAAACTAATTTAAGTTTGAGATATTCTCCATATTAAACTACACTTCTAAAAATATTAGGAGTGTATCAATGAGGAGAGTTTTAATGAAACAGATTAAAGAGATACTAAAATTAAAGTATCAAATGGATTTCTCATATAGGAGAATAGCAAAGAGTCTTGGTGTATCTAGATCTGCTGCAGCTGAATATTGTAGAAGATTTGAGATATTACCAGATAAACTGGAAGATTTTTTATTGCATGATGAAAATATTATGTATAAAATGCTTTTCCCTGAACAAACTATATTACACAGGCAATCTTCAAGACCTAAACCTGATGTTGAATATATTGATAAAGAAATTCGTAAAAAAGGTGTTACATATCTATTGTTATGGCAAGAGTATAAAGAGCAGAATCCTGATGGTTATGGATACACTCAATTTAAAACTTATTATCATAAATATAAAAAGAAATTAAACCCATCAATGAGACAAATACACTTAAATGGTGAAAAATTATTTGTAGATTATAGTGGTGTTACTGTTCCTATTTATAATAGTAAAACAGGAGTTATTTCAAAAGCTCAAATATTTGTAGCAGTATTAGGAGCATCAGGTTATACATATGTAGATGCAACACCTAGTCAAAAGCAAGAATACTTTATAAAGTCGCACACAAAAGCTTTTAACTTCTTTGGAGGAGTACCTAAAATATTAGTACCAGATAACCTAAAAAGTGCAGTTATTTCAAATAATAAAGATGGGATTGTTTTAAATGAAAGTTATAAAGCAATGGCAAATCATTATGGGTGTGTAATTGAACCAGCAAGACCATATAAACCAAAAGATAAAGCAAAAGCAGAACAAGGAGTTCAAGCAATTCAAAGATGGATATTAGCCGTTCTTCGGCATAGAAAATTTTTGATGTTGAAGAACTTAATGATGCTATATCTCCATTGCTTGATATTTATAACTCTAAGGTTATGAAACGATTAAAGAAAAGTAGAGATACTTTATTTAAAGAGTTAGATGAACCATACTTGCAACCACTAGCAGCTAATCAATATATTTATAAAGAGTTTAAAATAGCAACTGTAAATATAGATTATCATATAGAGCTTCAAAGTGCTAGATACTCAGTACCATTTAAATATTTAGGAGAAAAAGTAGAGGTAAGATACTCAACATCTACAGTTGAGATTTATCATAAATCAAAGCTAATTGCCACACATCCAAGATATTATGATAGTGAATATTCAACTATTAAAGAGCACCAACCTGAAAATCATCAATATCAAGATGCGAAGTTTAATCCTGGAAGATATTTAAACTGGGCAAAAAGTATAGGGGTTCAAACTGTAGAGTTTACAAAGATGAAATTAGAACAAGAGCAATTTCCATCATATGCATACAGAAAACTAAATGCCATTCTTTCATTGGCAAAACAATATGAAAAATATGAAGTTGATTTAGCTTTAGGATATGCAATGAGTATTAATGCCACTACAGTTGCATCTATAAAATCAATATTATCAAAAAAGCTTTATTATAAAAAGCCTGCTAATAATATTATAAATATAGCACAAAATAACCACAGTAATATTCGTGGTAATACAGAATATAAATAAAAAGGATAGAAAAAAATGAACCAAGAAACAGTAACAAATAAAATGAGTGAATTAAAATTAGAAGGCTTTAAAACAGCATACTTACGACAAATTGAAGATAGAAATTATGATAAATTATCATTTAATGAGAAACTCTACAACCTACTTGAAGCCCAAGAGATACATCAGCACAACAGAAGGATTAAACTTAATTTTAATATATCAAAAATAAAAGATAAGCAAGCAACTTTAGAAGATTTAGTTTATAAGCAAACAAGAGGTTTAAATAAAGAACAAATTTTAGGATTAGCAAATATGGACTTTATAAGAAATTATCAAAATATTATCATTACAGGTAAAACAGGAACTGGTAAATCTTATCTCGCACAAGCACTAGCTAATCGTTCTATCATGGATGGATTTAAAGCTTATTATATTAGAGTTCCTACAATACTTGAAGATATATCAATCGCAAGAGCAGATGGAACATATACAAATTTCTTACGAAAACTTAGCAAATATAGTATTCTTATTTTAGATGACTTTGGAATAAATCCATTATCAGCTGATGATGCTACAAATTTATTAGAAATTATAGAAAGTAGAGTTGACTTATCATCAATAATTCTCACCTCTCAACTTCCTGTATCACAGTGGTATGATTATTTAAATAATGATACTGTTGCTGATGCAATATTAGATAGGATTGTACATTCTTCACATAGAGTTGAACTAAAAGGTACATCAATGAGAAAAATTATGTCAAAAATAAATTAACACTTGGACACTTTATGCTAAAATGTTGTTAGAGAATATTTCAAATTTGTAAGTGTCCAAGTGTTTGTGATACGGTGTCTTTGTTGAGTGATATTTGTAATTATCTTTTAAAGTCTGTGTATGGATATGACTTGTGTATTGACTGCCTTGATCTGTATTAAATATTTCAGGTTTACCATATAGCGATAATGCTTCATTTAGAACATCCATTGTTAAAGCTGAATCCATAGTGTTGGATATTTTCCAAGATAGTACAGCTTTAGAATACCAATCAATTATAGCTGCTAAATAAACCATGCCGCCATTAATCTTGATATATGTTATATCCGTACTCCATACTTGATTTGCTTTTACTATGTCAACTCCTCTAAGCTTGTAAGAGTATTTTTTATGTTGCTTATCTGGTATTGATAGATTTATTGGTTTAACTGCTAATATTGGCTTTAAACCCATCTCTTGTCTATATTTATAAACAGTATTCAAACTTATATTGTATCCATCTTCTAAAAGTTGCTGATGAACTTTTAAAGCTCCATATATTGGTATTTGCTCATAAATATCATTTATCTTATCTTTGAGTGATATTTTATGCTTATTTTCTATAGGCTTATAATATAAGCTGCTTGGATTTAATTTTATAAGTTTACATTGAGTTGATACTGAAATATATGTTAGCTTAGACTCTATCAACTCTTTTTTATTAGATAAGTCCAAGCTTTGTAGCTTTTCCTCAAGCCATTCCTTTTCAACTGTCATTTTACCTACTATCTTTGCATAATCATCTATTTTAGATTGTAATTTTAAGTTTTCGTCTTTATATTCTTTGATAGCCTTTGCAGGCTCCATTGCCAACTCTGCATTATCCAAAAATATCTTCTTCCAATTTTGGATATTTTTAGGTGTTATATTATTTTTACTTGCTATCTCATTTAAAGTCTTTTCACCTTTTAAAACTTCTAAAACAATTTTTGTTTTAAATTTTGCTGTAAATATTCTTCTTTTTGTACTCATTTTTTACCCCTATTAAATATTTTATTATTTTAACTTTTTAGGAATAAGAATCTTATTTTTTCGTTCTTATTTTCTTGGGGTATTATAATTTGTGTTTTATTTATTTATGTTATAATTAAAAAATTTAGATTAAGGAAGAGTGAGTGGATATTCTAGCAATAATAGTAAGTGTACTTTTTTTATCACTGGTATTTAACTTAATATTAAAGAGATTCCATATTTCGCCAATAGTAGGATATATATTTACAGGAATAACTATAGTTGTTTTCATGGATTTTGCAAATATCAATCAGGAATATTTATCACATATAGCAGAATTTGGTATTGTATTTCTTATGTTTACTATCGGCTTAGAGTTTTCAGTAAATCATTTAAAGCAAATGAAAAAAGAGGTATTTGTATTTGGTTCTCTACAAGTAATTCTTACAACATTGTTTTTTACATTTTTAGCAAATACAGTTTTTAATATTGATATGAAAACATCTATTATTATTGGTTCTGCATTAGCTTTATCTTCAACTGCAATTGTATTAAAAGTTCTTAATGATAATGGTGATATACATAGACCGTATGGTAGAAGCAGCGTAGGAATCCTGATATTCCAAGATTTGGCTGTAATACCTATTTTGCTTATGATAACAATTTTAGCTGATTCTTCCGTATCTTTAGGAGATATGCTTTTAAATACTTTGTATTCTGCAATATTTGTAGGTATTGTATTATATTTACTTGGTAAATATGTAACGGCAAAGTTTTTAGAATATGTAGTTGATACAAAAGTTGAAGAACTATTTATAGCTTCCATTTTACTTATAGTTTTATCCTCTGCACTTTTTGCACATACTTTCGGATTTTCATATTCTTTAGGTGCATTTTTGGCCGGTATGTTGATTGCCGAAACAAAATACAAATATCAAATAGAAGCGGACCTTGTACCATTTAGAGATATTTTATTGGGAGTATTTTTTATAACAGTCGGTATGCAGGTTAATTTTAGTTTATTTATAGAAAACTTTGGCACTATTGTTATTCTAGCAGTAGGGATATTATCACTAAAAACTATTATTATTTTTACTATTTTACGATTATTTACATTTACTAAAAGAGCTGCAAAAGTAGCTTTAACTTTAGCTCAAGTTGGAGAATTCTCATTTGCAGTTTTTGCTTTGGCCAGTGCAAATAATCTTATAGATAATGAGATTAATCAAATTATGATTTCAGTTGTTATCTTATCTCTTTTATTTACATCATTAACTTTAAGATATGTTAGGAGTTTTACGAACTTTTTTTATAAAGGGAGTAGTGAAGTTTTAAAAGAGCCTATTATTAGTGCCGGTATTAAGAATCATATTATTGTATGTGGCTATTCTCTTTTAGGGCAAAAAATTGTAAAAAAATTGAAAAATTCACAATTAGCTTATGTTGCTATTGAACATAATGGACAACATGTAAAAATAGGACATGAAAGAGGAGATATTGTATTTTTTGGAAATGCTGCTTCTAAAACTATGCTAAATTCTTTATATATTAAAAATGCAGCTGCAGTTATAATTGCTATTGATAATGATGAAAAAATAAGATTGATTTGCGAAGCAATTCGAGATATAGATCCTACAATATCTATTATTTTAAAAATTACCCATCAGGCTCAAATTGATGATTTTGCAGATTTAAAGATTGACAGTATTATAAATGAAAATGAAATAGTTGCAACAAAACTTATAGAGAAAGCTACAAGGTGTAGTATATAAAAAGGTTTAAAAAAACCTTTTTATATTAATCTTTTGATTCTAAAATCTTAATTTTTTCTATTTTGTCACCTTCTTCAATATTATCTAAGGCAAGTAAGCTATCTTTATCTTGTGCTTCGATTCCTCCGAATACAGTATGTACACCATCAAGATGTGGACAAGCTACAAAACATAAAAAGAATTGACTACCACCGCTATTTGGTCCGGCGTGAGCCATAGACAGACTTCCTTTTTTATGTGTTTGCCCTTCACCTTGAGTTTCACATTCTATTGCCCAATCAGGACCACCCATTCCACTGCCGTCAGGACATCCTCCTTGTGCCATAAATCCGTCTATAACTCTGTGAAAATTTAATCCATTGTAAAATCCATCATTTACAAGTGTTGCAAAATTTGCTACAGTGTTTGGTGTATTTTCTGGTGTAAGTTTTATCCAAATCACACCATTTGTAGTTGTAAATTTAGCATATTGAAATTTTGCCAGTTCCTCATTTGAATAATCATAAGTTTTAAGTTCTGTATTTCTTCCGAACATTATATTTGCCTTTATTTATTAATTTTGTTTGGCATTATATCTAAACTAGGTTCAAGATAATTTAATTTTATCAAAGTAGAAACCAATTCTTTAAAAACAGGAACAGCTGAATTTGATGCATAATAATAATACCAATATTTTCCTCTATTTATAGGATTATTTACAGTTACTCCTATTGTATATTTATGCCCAGCCTTATCATTTGCAAAGCCAAAAAATGAACTCATATATTTTCTTATATATTTACCACTTTGTACCACATTTGCAGTTCCGGTTTTCCCCCCAATTTCCAATCCATCAATTTGTGCTTTTTTACCAGTACCCTCTTGAACAGTTTGAATTAAAAGTTTTTTCATTATATTAGCAGTCTTTTTTTTGATAACTTGTTTTTGAGGAGGTTCATTTTTTAAATTTACTATTTGTGGAATTGCAAATTTACCATCATTATTAAATACTGAATATGCTTTTATAAGCTGCATAAAAGTTGCGGTAATTCCTTGCCCGTAAGAATCCGTTGCTTTAAATATATTATCTTTTCTTTTGCTTTCCCCTGCTTGATATTGGCGTACACTGTGAATTAAACCTTTTTGTTCATATGGTAAATCTATGCCGGTTTTTTGAGCTAATCCAAAACTTTTAAGTCCATCATAAAATTCTCGACCACTTAATCTTTGAGTAAGTAGTAAAGTTCCAATGTTACTTGAATTTATAATAATATCTTTTACAGTAAGATAATGCTTCTTAAATTGATGGTCATCATGAATTGACCAGCGACCTATTTTATAAATACCTTTTGGGTATTCTCCTTTTTTATTCTTTTTCCCTTTGTTATATGCAAAAATCAATTCATTTAATTTAACTTTATTTTTATCCAAAACTAATGAAATTGCAAGCGGCTTTACTACAGAACCCGGTTCAAATTGATATTCAATAGCACTAACATTTAAGTTTGGTATATCTTCTTGCTTAATATAACCTGGATTAAATCTATTTGAACTTGCAAGAGATAATACCTTGCCATTAGCGCTCTCCATAATAGATATAATAATCTCATCAGCACCTAACTTTTCTTTATATTTATCTAAAATCAGCTCAACATTTCGTTGAAGTTTTAAAGATATATTCAGATGTAAATCTTCCCCGTCTTTTCTTATTTTAATAATTGAATTTTTATTAAAAACGATATATGAAAGGACATCTCTCTCCCCTTTTAAGATACCGTCACTTACATTATTTAAAACAGTATTATATCTGTTTTCAAGCCCTTTTACACCATTTACTTTTGTTTGTCCTGTTTTTGTTTCAAATTTTTTCATATAACCAATAACTGGAGTTAAAGTATCTTCATAAGGATAAATTCTTTTTTCTCCACTTTCACTTATACTTAATCCATAAGTTATTTTGGTACCATTTATTTTTATAGCTTTAAATACATTTAATCGTCTTAATTTATATTTTAATTCATTTAAATTCTTTGCAGCTCTTGAATTAATTTTATATGACAATACTAAATTAGATTTATTTTCTTTTCGACCTTTTCTAATTTTAGTTCTTATTGATTTTGGTTCGATATCACTATAAAGTGACAAAAGTTTTATAAATAATTCTTCCTTATCTTTGTCCAAGCATCTAATATCAATGCTTACTTTAAATAATTTCTTTGAAGTAGCTATTTTAAAGTTGTCTGAACTATATATATTTCCACGCACTGCAAGGTCTTGATGTGAGCTTAAAAGTTTTGGAATTTTTCTATCTTTAATGATAGTATTTGATATAGAAAATATAAAGATTATTAAAGTGATAAAAATAAACATAAGTAAAAAGAATAATTTTTTAATTCTGCGAATTTCTGTAGTTTGTTTACCCATTTTTTTCCATAATTTTATAAAATTAAATTGTCAAAGACAATGTGTGCTATAATAAATTTATGAATTTTATCCAAAATAAGATTAAAAAAATTACAGATAACAATAAACCGGATTATATATTATTGTTATTAGCTTCAAGTTTGATTATTGTAAGTATTTTATTTTCATATTCTTTATCTATATACACTGTAGTATATTTTGATTATAATCAACTGTATTTTTTTATGAGACAATTTGGAGTCGGAAGTGTGGCCATTGTGCTTATGTGGACATTAGCACATATTAAACCAGACTTAATCATACCAAAAATAGGATGGCTGTTATTTGGATTATTTTTTATTTTAATGGCACTTATGCCTTTTTTACCATCTTCATTTGTGACCCAATCAGGGGGGGCGACCAGATGGATTAGATTGCCTTTTATCTCTTTATCTCCTGTAGAGTTTTTTAAAATCGGATTTATATATTTTCTTAGCTCCTCTTTTTACAGAGTTTTAATGCCTCATGCTAAAATACCGTTTCACAAAGAACTTTTATTGCTTTTACCTTATGGAATTATTTTTGGTTTAGTAGTATTTTTAGTGGCAGTTTTACAAAAAGATTTAGGACAAGTTGTACTTTTAGGTGCTATTTTAATCACTATGCTTATGTTTGCGAACAGAAGTTATAAGATATTTTTATCTCTCTTTGGGGTGGTAATAGTTGGTTTCATAGCTCTTATAGCAATTGCTCCACATAGAATTCTAAGAATACAAAGTTGGTGGAGTGGAGTTCAAGACAGTATGCTTTCATTTATGCCGGATTTTGTCTCATCCGCACTGCGTGTAAAAGAATTTCCGGAAGCATATCAAGTAGGACATTCTTTAAATGCGATACATAACGGCGGATTCAGTGGAGTAGGTATTGGTGAGGGTGGCTTAAAACTTGGATTTTTAAGTGAAGTCCATACTGATTTTATACTTGCCGGTATCACTGAAGAGGTTGGTTTGATAGGTTTGACTATTATTGTGACAATTTTATTTTTTATGATTTTAAGAATATTTAGAATTAGTAGAAAAGTGAAAAGTGAAAAATATCATTTATTTACACTTGGCATTGGATTAATGATAATTTTTGCGTTTTTAATAAATTCTTATGGAATTTCAGGAATTATTCCTATAAAAGGAATTGCAGTTCCTTTTTTAAGTTATGGCGGGAGTTCATTGCTCTCAAATGCAATTGCAATTGGTCTTGTTTTGTCTATTAGTAAAGAAGCCAATAAAAAAGGTTTAAAATGAATGATGTTGTAGTTATAACTGGCGGTGGAACAGGAGGGCATTTATCAGTTGCCAGAAGTTTAATTGATGAGTTATATGCGCGTAATATCAAGGTGATTTTTATAGGTTCAATCAAGGGTGCAGATAAACAATGGTTTGAGAATGAGCCAAAATTATTTCAAAAATATTTTATGAATACAAAAGGTGTAGTAAATCAAAATTTAATTGGCAAGCTAGATTCTTTATTTATGATTTTAAAAGCTTTATTTAAATGCCGCGCAATTTATCAAAAATATAATGTAACAAAAGTAATAAGTGTAGGTGGATTTAGCGCAGCACCTGCTTCTTTTGCGGCAATTATTAGTAAAATTTATTTTTATATTCATGAGCAAAATTCAGTGATAGGTAAATTAAATCAAATAACTTCAAAAAAAGCAAAAGCAGTATTTAGTTCTTATGAAAAGGACTCACTTATTAAAGATTATCCGATTAATCAAAAGTTTTTTGATAAGGCAAGGGTAAGAAAAAGTATAAATGCAGTTATATTTTTAGGCGGTTCACAAGGTGCAAAAGCTATTAATGATTTTGCAATAAATATTGCTCCATTTCTAAAACAAAATAATATAAAGATTATTCATCAAACAGGAAAATTAGATTTTCGAAGGGTAAAAGAGGAATACAAACGATTGGGAATAGAAGCTGATATATTTGATTTTACTACTGATATTTTAGATAAAATGGATCAAGCAGATTTTGCTGTAAGTCGCTCAGGTGCCAGTACTCTTTGGGAACTAAGTGCTTTAGGATTACCTGCTTTGTATATACCATATCCATATGCTGCTGCTAATCATCAGTATTATAATGCTAAATTTTTACTTGATGATGATTTATGCTTTTTAAAAAAAGAAGATGAGTTAGATGATGAATATTTTAAACAAATTTTACAAAGTGATATTAAACCAATGAGTCAAACTCTTATTGACAGTATCAGTCAAGACGGTGTTGTAAAAATAGTGGATGAAGTTTTAAGATAAGAACTCTAAAATTTAAAATTTCCGATTTATTATAGCTGTTATGCTTTTTTTAGGATATACTTATGTATCTAAATAAAAAACAAGGAGTACAAAATGAAATTAGGTAAAGTTATATTACTTACTTCTTTGGTTGCAAATTTGTTATTTGCTAATGAAACGGTATTAAAGCAAGATATGGAAAATATGCGAGATGGGACTTAATAAAAAATATGGGCGCCTAAAAACTTAATCTAACTTAGGTACTATAAGAGTTTAAAAAGTCAACTATAATTAATAAAGGAGAAAACTAAAACCAAATAACTATTAAAAATGTTTCAGTTAGAAACACTTTTAATAGCTAAATTTGAATAATTTATATCAAATTTAGTGTTGTTCTTTAACATAGAAAAAATAATACGGGACTGTAAATCTAACTGTGTAAATCCAAAAATATGATTATTTGATAAAATATCAAATATGAAAAATATTAAGGATTTACATAATGAATTTATTAAATACAGAAGAATTAAAAAGACAAATAGCTAATGGAACATTTACAGGATTAGATGATATTAGAAAAGTATAATACCCCAAGAAGACAAGACAACTTTTTCTAAATCCTTATTCTCTTTTTCACCTGTTACCTTATGCCACAATTTCAACTAATTTATCATAATCCTTATTATTAATTTTTAAACTATCATAATAAAAACTCATTGGTTTTTTATAATTTAAAGTTTGATGAAATCTTTTATGATTATAAAAATCAATATAATCTTTCACATCAGTTTTTAACTCTTTAATTGTGTTATATTCATTTAGATAAATTCTTTCAACTTTTGCACTTCGCCAGAATCTCTCTATACAAATATTATCAGTAGCTCTACCTTTACCATCCATTGAGATAATGATGCCATTATCTTTTAAAGTCTGTGTATGGATATGACTTGTGTATTGACTGCCTTGATCTGTATTAAATATTTCAGGTTTACCATATAGCGATAATGCTTCATTTAGAACATCCATTGTTAAAGCTGAATCCATAGTGTTGGATATTTTCCAAGATAGTACAGCTTTAGAATACCAATCAATTATAGCTGCTAAATAAACCATGCCGCCATTAATCTTGATATATGTTATATCCGTACTCCATACTTGATTTGCTTTTACTATGTCAACTCCTCTAAGCTTGTAAGTGATCTGGCTACACTAATTCATACTTAGAACTTAAATAAATCTAAGTTAAAATAAAAGTATGAAGAAAGTAGAAAATATGAAAAATAGTCAATATACAAGAGAGTTTAGAGATTCAACAATACAGTTGGTTTTAAATAGTGGTGATTTAGTTCTAAAAATTGCTAAAGATTTAGATGTAAATCCTAAGACAATTTATAATTGGATGAATGAATATAAAAAGGCCAATCAAGATTTAACTAAATCTATAGTCAAAACTCCCAAAGAAACTTTAGAACAAGAGAATAAAAGGCTAAGAAGAGAAACTAAACTACTTAGGCAGGAGCGTGATATATTAAAAAAAGCAGCAGTATACTTTGCGAAAGAAGTTCAATAAAGTATACCTGGATAAAAGATAATAAAATGAACTTCAATAAAAATCTAATGTGCAAAATATTAAAAGTAGATATTTCAAGTTATTATCATTGGATTAATAATGGATGTATAGTTAAAACAGTAGATGATAAACTTAATGAGTTAATAGAGATTATATTTATTCAAAGTAGATGCAAATATGGTACAAGACGGCTAAAAGATAAACTAGAGCGATTATATGGGCTTATTGTTTCAAGAAGACGAATTGGAAATATTATGAAAGATTTAAATCTTGTAGCAAATAAAAAGAAAAGGTTTAAAGTTAATACAATAGATTCAAATCATAATTTACCTGTAGCACCTAATATTTTAAATAGAGATTTTTATGCTTCAGCCCCTGATGAAAAATATGTGGGAGATATAACATATATTCCAACATCAGAAGGATGGCTATATCTTGCAACTGTAATAGATTTATATTCAAGAAGAGTTGTTGGTTGGTCAATGGATGATACTATGAAAGTAGATTTAGTTAATGATGCCCTCATTATGGCATTAAAAAATAGAAATCCACCAAAAGGTTTAATATGGCATACAGATAGAGGTAGTCAGTATGCATCTTACTCTCATAAAGATTTATTAGAAGAAAATGGAATTATACAAAGTATGAGTAGAAAAGGTAATTGTTGGGATAATGCAGTTGCTGAAAGTTTTTTCCATACATTAAAAACTGAACTTACTCATCATGAGATTTATGAAACTAAATCAAAAGCTAATCAATCTATATTTGAATATATAGAAGTATATTACAATAGACAAAGAATGCATAGTGCAAATAATAATTATTCACCAGTTGAGTTTGAAGAGTTAATGTTACAAAATGAAATGGTTGCTTAGAATTTATAGTTCTTAGTATGATATAGGGTTGACAGATCAAAGAGTATTTTTTATGTTGCTTATCTGGTATTGATAGATTTATTGGTTTAACTGGAGACTGTAAATCTAACTGTGTAAATCCAAAAATATGATTATTTGATAAAATGTCAAATATGAAAAATATTAAGGATTTACATAATGAATTTATTAAATACAGAAGAATTAAAAAGACAAATAGCTAATGGAACATTTACAGGATTAGATGATATTACCAAAGAGTTTAAAAATATACTCAAAGAAGTAATACAAACTGCATCACAAGAAGAGCTAACCTCACACTTAGGTTATGATAAACATCAAGAATCAGACAATCAGAACTATCGAAACGGTTACAACGATAAAACTATAAAATCTAAATATGGAAATATAGATGTTGCAATTCCAAGAGACAGAGAATCAAGCTTTGAACCACAACTAGTTAAAAAAAGAGAAATACTTCTAAATGGTAGTGAGGATATGATAATATCACTATACTCTAAAGGTATGAGCGTAAGAGATATACAATTACATCTTGATGATTTATATGGCTATGAATTATCAACTCAAACCATATCTAATATCACAGAAAAAGTGATAGAGAAAGCTAAAGAATGGCAGATAAGACCCTTAGAGAAAATATATCCAATTATATTTATGGATGCTACCGTATTAAAAATAAGAGTTGATAGAGTTGTTAAAAATATAGCTGCTTATATAATGCTAGGAGTTACATTGGAAGGTAAAAAAGAGATTATAGGTATTTGGATAGGTGAAAATGAAACTTCTAAATATTGGCTTACTGTTTTAAATGATATTCAAAAAAGAGGTGTTGAAGATGTGCTTATATTTGCTATAGACGGTCTTAATGGCTTTAGTGAAGCAATTAGTGCAGTTTATCCTAAAGCAGAGATTCAAAGATGTATAGTACATCAAATACGAAATTCATTAAAGTTTGTATCTTGGAAAGATAGAAAAGCAGTTGCTAAAGATTTAAAATCAGTTTATACAGCTTACACTGAAGAAGATGGACAATTAGCACTTACAGAGTTTAATGATATCTGGGGTAAAAAATATCCTAACATTACTGTTTCTTGGACAAATCACTGGTCTGAATTGTCTACATTTTTTAAATATCCAGATTCTGTGAGAAAATTAATTTATACAACAAATCCTATTGAATCTTTAAATGCTACAATCAAAAGAAAAACCAAATCTAAAGGTTCATTTCCAACAGAAGATTCTGCTTTTAAAGTGATGTATCTATCTTGTGCTGAACAACAAAATAAATGGAATACATCTAGTATTAGAAATTGGTTTGAAATTTATCCTCAACTTAGTATATTTTTTAAGGAGATTATGGCAAAATATGAGAAGTGATTAAAAAGAAACTGGTGGGTTTACACAGTTTATTTTACACTCTCTTTAACTGCTAATATTGGCTTTAAACCCATCTCTTGTCTATATTTATAAACAGTATTCAAACTTATATTGTATCCATCTTCTAAAAGTTGCTGATGAACTTTTAAAGCTCCATATATTGGTATTTGCTCATAAATATCATTTATCTTATCTTTGAGTGATATTTTATGCTTATTTTCTATAGGCTTATAATATAAGCTGCTTGGATTTAATTTTATAAGTTTACATTGAGTTGATACTGAAATATATGTTAGCTTAGACTCTATCAACTCTTTTTTATTAGATAAGTCCAAGCTTTGTAGCTTTTCCTCAAGCCATTCCTTTTCAACTGTCATTTTACCTACTATCTTTGCATAATCATCTATTTTAGATTGTAATTTTAAGTTTTCGTCTTTATATTCTTTGATAGCCTTTGCAGGCTCCATTGCCAACTCTGCATTATCCAAAAATATCTTCTTCCAATTTTGGATATTTTTAGGTGTTATATTATTTTTACTTGCTATCTCATTTAAAGTCTTTTCACCTTTTAAAACTTCTAAAACAATTTTTGTTTTAAATTTTGCTGTAAATATTCTTCTTTTTGTACTCATTTTTTACCCCTATTAAATATTTTATTATTTTAACTTTTTAGGAATAAGAATCTTATTTTTTCGTTCTTATTTTCTTGGGGTATTATAATTTGTGTTTTATTTTTTTCAATGGTGTGACAACTGTTACAACTAATATCTCTATTTTGCGATAAAATTGCATCAAAATAGAGTTCTTTACCTAGAATAATTTTTTCTTTAGTTAATGTATTATTTTTATTATCTTGTACTTTTAAAAGCCCCTCATAAGATTTTGGATTTGGTTTCATTGCACGACTTAATGCCTCTTGTCTTAACTCTTCATCACTATATTTCTTAAACTATTTTTGTGGTAAAAGAAATTGTAGTGACAATAAAAAAACTACAATTATCAACGATAGTATAGTTTATTTCATATTATTTCCAATATTATTTATTATTTATTATATATTATTAGTAGTAGATATTTAATAATCAATAATTTTTTAGCACTAAAAGGATTTTATTTCATCTCAAAAAATGTTTTTACCCACTGTTTTTCTTCCGGCAAATGAAAAGATATTTTACCAATAACGGTACCATTTTTATCCATAATGATCAAATCATTATCAACAATCTTTAAAGCATCTTTTCCCCATGCTTTTTCAAGTTGATCTAATCTGCTGAAAACTTCAGTAATAGGCGGTTTTTCTTTTGCTTTTGAACCTTTCATCATAATGCTAAATCCACCAACTCTTTTTTCTAAATAATATGGAATATATTCTTTAAGTTCTTTATAAATTCTTTTACTTTTGTGTTCTGGCTGTGCATCTTGAAGTGCTTGAAATCCTAATACAAAAAACAGTATTGTAAGTCCTATTATAAATAAGTTGCTAAGTTTAAAATTCTTCGATTTATTTTCATTTTCTTTCATTATTGATTGTTCTCCCAAGTTGATATATATTGTTGGGCTTTTTTATCTAAAAATTCCATTCTTTCTTTTCCTTTTTGCATTGTTTTTCTATAGTTTTTCATCTCTTTTAAAAAATCTCCTATTGAATCTGGTATTAGATTTTGTAAATATCTCCGTAAATGTTTTGCCATTGCAGGTGAGCTTCCACTTGTAGAAACGGCAATTGTTAAATCATCTTTTTTTATATATGAAGGAAATATAAAATCACAATAATTTACACTGTCTACACTGTTTACCAAACAATTTGGTAATAGTTTTGCTTCATTAAAAATCTGCTCTTGTAAAGGTATATCATCAACTGCAACTATCACTACACCAAAACTATTAATATCGGCTGTTTTATATACTCTGTTTTCATATGCTAAATTATTTTCATCAATCATTTGCTTCATATGATTGCTCAGTTGAGGGGCAATTACTTTGATATTTGAAGTAAAATCTAATAGATGTTCTAATTTTTCACTGGCAATATATCCACCTCCTACTATTAAAATATCCATATTATCTAATTTGATAAAAGCTGGGAAATAAGCCAATATGATACTCCTAAATTATAATTCTGATTCTAGCATAAAAGAAATAAAGAAATATTGACTTGAATTAATTTTAAACTTACTATTATTGGATACAATTTGTTTCTAAATTTAATATTAAGAAGATAATAATGACACAAGAGATTTTATTAAGAGTACAAAAGAATTTTCCACTAACAGCTAAACCATTCGAGTCTATTGCAAAAGAGCTGGATATGAGCGAAAATGAAGTTATCTCTATTATTCAAGAACAAAAAGATCAAAAAATAATTAGACAAACATCAGCTATTTTTGATACTAAAAGTTTAGGATACAAATCATCATTAGTGGCTTTTGAAATTGATGAAGATAAAATTGATGATGCAGTTAAAATTATCAATGCACATCCGGGAGTTTCACATAACTATGAAAGAAATCATAAATTTAATATCTGGTTTACTATGGCGGTTTCTCCTGATACTAAAATTGGACTAGATCGTACTATTGAGATTTTAGTAAAACTAGTCAATGCAAATGATTATATAATGCTACCAACTTTAAAATTATTTAAAATTTCTGTAAAACTTGATACCACAGGAAAAGGTGACAAAAAAGAAAAAATTGTAAAAAAAGAAAAAATAGATATTGATATGACACCTTTACATATGGATGTTATTAAGCTTTTACAAAATGATATTGAGATAAAATCAGAACCCTTTGAAGATATAATAAAACAATTAAATATAACTTATGATGAGTTTTTTACTATTGTTGATGAGTTACAAAAAAGCGGTATGATGCGAAGATTTGCTTCTATTTTAAACCATAGGCGTGCGGGATTTAATGCAAATGCTATGGTTGTATGGGATGTTGATGAAAAAAATGGTGAAGAGATTGGTAAAACAGCAGCTGAATTTAGTGCTGTAAGTCATTGTTATTTAAGACCAAAATATGACAACTGGCAATACAATTTATTTACAATGGTTCACGGCAAAACAAAAGAAGAAACAAATGCGGTTATAGCTGATATTGAAAAAGAGATAGAATCTAAATCTCATATGTCTTTATATTCATCAAGAGAATTTAAAAAAGTAAGACTTAAATATTTTACAAATGATGAAGCTGTATGGGAAGACAAATATATTAATTTAGGAGAACAATCATAATGGAAAATTTTTTAGAACTTGAAGGTGGTTATTTAGCTATTGGTGCCTTTGCTTTAGGAGCTGCATTTTTTGTGGGTACTCGACCTTTTGTTGGAAATGGTCAAGCTTGGAAAAAAACTGTACCTTTTGTTTTAATTACTATGGCTGGATTTATAGGAGCTCATTATTGGGTAACTACAAGCCGTATGGCTGATGTAAAGCAAAGATTTAATAGTGGTGGTCCAGTTATATGTGAAAGCAAAGCTGTTAGAAAAGTTGCTCAATCAATTATAATAGATCCAAAAAGTTCACAAGATTGGAGACTAATAGGAGATGAATTTCATTCACCTGAATTTACAAGAGGATTTCACAGTGCTAGATGCTTGGAATATTTTTATCCGACTAAAAACAATATTATTAAAAAATAATATCAACTAATTTGGAGGAAGAATAACTCTTCCTCTTTTTATCTACATCTTTCTTCTATTCTATAGTGTATAGAGTGATTGTCTTTGAAACAAAAATTATCTAAGTCAACTTTTAATTTCTTTAAGATAACTCTTTTCTTCTTTTTCTTAACACTTTTAATATGTTGTACATATTCACTGTGCTTTTTAATTTCACTTACCGTAGCATCAGAAGCTATTGCTCTATCTACCTTTGGAGTATTTACTTTCTCTTGAGTAGTTGTACATCCTGCTAATAATAAAGCAGCTGTTAAACCTACTGCTGCACCTTTTAAAATTCTTATCATATATTTTTCCTTTTACTTACATCTTTCGTTTGCTCTATAATGAATAGAACGGTTACTTGGAAAACAAAATTTCTTTAAATCAATTTTTTGTTCTTTTAATTTAAATCTTTTTTTCTTATGTTTACCTTTATATTCTAATCTATCACCAGGAAAAATCATGTGAATATCCCCAGAAGGAACTTTAAAGCCAGCCTCTTCAATAGAATTAAATCCTAACTTATACACAATACCGTAAAGTGTATCACCTGATTTTACAGTATAAGTAGAAGCAAAAACACTGCTTGAACTCAACAACAAAATCATACCCGTAGCCACTGCTACTTTCTTTGATAATTTCATATTACAACCTTAAATTTAGATTTAATTATATAATAACATTTTTATTATAAGAATAATTTGATATAAATCAATATTTTTATAATACATTATTAAATACTTGATATTAATCAATGCAATTGAACTTTTATTATTATAATATTTCATAATTTTATTTATAAGGACAGCAAATGAAAAAAACAATTCTATTTTTTCTATTTTTAGGAAGTTTATACGCAACTTCTCAATTCGAAACAAGCAAAACATGTAAAGGGTGTCATCCTACAATTTATAGCGAGTTCTATGAATCAGCACATAGAAAAGCTTCAATATTTGAGGATGAGATACATAAAGCAATTTGGGATAAACACCCTAGTAAAGCAAAAGATAAATATACTTGTAATGAGTGTCATACTCCTTAAGACACAAGAATAACTGATGCACTAAGCAAAGGGATAAGTGCAATACCAACAAAAGATACAGCACAAGTTGAAGAAGCTATCTCATGTGTATATTGTCACTCAATTACAAATATTGAAAAACACGCAACTCCTCATGATAAAAATATCTTAACAAAAGAACCAAAAATGATATTTGCAGCCAACAAAGATAATAGAGATGGAAAAATTATCTATAAAGAAGAAAAAAGTTTTTTTGGTATGTTTAAAAAAACATCAGGTTCACCTTTTCATAATATAGATTATACAAATCAAAATTTTTACACTGGTAAAATGTGTATGGGATGTCATGCTCATAAAGAAAATGCTCATGGTCAAAATATATGTAGGGTTGATGAAACAGGTGCTTCAAATGAGGAAAAGAACTGTATAACTTGCCATATGCCACAAGTTAAAGGTAGTGCAACAACTATTAAAATTACAAAAAAACATACTTTTCATGGATTCGCCGGCGTTCGTAATAAACCTGAAATGTTAGCAAAATATTTAATATTTGGATTTAAAAAGATAACTAGCGGTTTTGATATTACTATTAAAAACTTAGCTACTCATAATCTTTTAATACACCCATTAAGGCTAGGAAAATTAAATATTAGAGTAAATGATGGAACTAAAACTACTAAATTAAAATCTATACCATTTGTTAGAATATTAGGTCATGATGGAAAACCCGCTATGCCTTGGGTAGCAACTGGAGTATTTAAAGATACTATGTTAAAAGCAGGTGAACAAAGAGCTATAAAATATGATACAGTAGTTAAAACTGGCGATATTGTAGAGGTAGAATTTGGATATTATCTTGTAAATCCAAAAATGCACAAAATATTAAATTTAGAAAATAGTGAGGAAGCTACTAAATTTTTCATCTTAAAAACTGAATTCTTTACAGTTAAATAATATTCTATCTTTAGAAATAGGACTTTCCTCCTATTTCTAGTTTAAGTTGGTATTGGGTATGATTCGCTTATGAAAATTAAATTAAAAAATATAGTTTTATTCCAAGACTTAGATGAAGAAACTATTTTACAAATTGAACAATTTACAATAAGCACAAAATTAAGTAAAGACAATATTGTTTTTTATGAAGGTGATGAGTCAAAATATTTACACCTTTTAGTATCTGGGATTGTTAAATTATATAAAATATCTTCACATGACAAAGAGATAATCTTAAAATATTTTCATCCAAATGAATTAATAGCAGAAGTTGCAAGTTTTGAACATATACCCTATCCGGCAACTGCAAAAGCATTTACAGATGTTGAATTGCTTAAAATAGATTTTGACAAATTAAAAAAAATCATATATACAAATGCAGACCTTTCCTTTAAAATACAGACATCATTAATTAAAAAAATAAAGAATTTAGAAAAAGTAATTTCCACACATTTGGTTTTAGATGCCAAAGAAAGAATTGCAAAATATATTTGTGATAACCTAGAAGATTTCTTTAACACAAAGAATATAGAAATAGCAGAAATTCTAAATATCACACCTGAAACTTTATCAAGAATATTAAGAACTTTTAAAAACGATGATTTAATTGATACTAAATTAAAAACTATTGATAAAGAGAGGTTTGAGAAACAACTGTTTTAGTCGTTTCTCTTATTTTTCTAGTCAAACCACTTTAATTCATCTCTTAGGTTAACCACTTCACCCACTACAATAATCGCCGGAGTCGGTAGACTTTTTGCTTTTTCTTCTATATTTTCAAGAGTTCCCACTACAACTTTTTGAGTTACAGTTGTCCCCGCAGATATAACAGCAACCGGATAATTTTTATCCTTTCCAGCTTCCATTAAGTTTTTACTGATTTTACCAAGATTATGTAATCCCATTAGAAATACTAAAGTCTCATCTGTGTTAAAAGAGTTCCAATCTATTTGAGATACAGCTTTACCCGGTGCTTCATGTCCGGTTATTACTCTAAATGAGCTAACTATTCCTCTTTGAGTTACAGGAATACCTGCATAAGCCGGTACACTGATAGCTGATGTAATTCCCGGTACTATGTCAAATTTTACATTTCTCTCTTTTAAATATAATGCCTCTTCTCCGCCGCGACCAAATACAAAAGGGTCACCACCTTTTAATCTTACAACATTTTCATACTTTAGTGATGATTGATATATTATTTCATTAATTTCTGGTTGTTTTACAGGATGTTGTCCATCTGTTTTACCGACATCTATAAATTCACAACCCTCAGGCGCTTCTTTTAAAATTAACGGATTTGCCAATCTATCAAAGATAATAACATCTGCTTCTTTGATAAGTCTAAGTGATTTCACTGTCATTAATTCAATATCACCTGGACCTGCACCTACTAGGTGTACTGCTTTACTCATATCTTCGTCCTTTTATTTGAAAAGATGTTGCTGGAGATTCAAGTCCCGGTGCTTCATACATAAATATACCTGACGGTTTTTCAATATTTAAGATATCTCTTGCTCGATACCATTCTTTAGTATTAATTACTGTTACAATATTTGCATCATTTACTGATACATATAAAAGTGGTTTACTTTTTGACCACCTAACATGTAATACTTTACCTTCAAAACTAAATGCTTTGATAACTTTTAGAGTTTTAGTATCTATTATTTGGATAATTGGAAATTTTTCACCGCTAAATGTAACAGCTAAATATTTTTTATCTGGACTTAAACTTGTAAATACAGGCATTCCTGTAACTTTTATATTTTGAAGAAATTTAAAATTCATATCATATACCATTACTTTATTGTCTCCAACAGCTGGTACAAATACTTTATCTCCGCCAATTGACCAAAAACCAAAATGAGGTACTTTTAATACCATTTTTCTTTCCTCATCTAAAAATATTTTAACTTTTTTAAATGTCATATTATCTAAATCTATAGTTCCGAAATGTTTAGATGTAAAAAATCCAACTATATATTTATTGTCCTGAATCATAGCATCAAATGGTAACTCTCCAACATCTTTGAATTCTTTATAAAGTTGAAAGTTAGGATACTTATCATTCTCTTCATCACCTAAAACACCACCTACATTTGCATAAATAGAAATTTTATCATTATCCATTTGTGCAAAAATTAAAAAATCTTTATATATTTTAATCCCAACATTTTTAGAACCGGTTTTTATTTTTTGTAAAGGTTTTAAATCTCTTGTAAGTATATCAACACTTTTATCATCATAATTTGCAACTGCCACATAGTTTTTACCAATTACAAACCCAATAGCACTTTTACTAGTTTTATATTCTGCCAATATTTTTTCTTTAACTGGATCAAACTTTATAACATAACCGTCACGACTGATAACATAACCGTCTTTACCCTCAAATTTAACTACACCATGATTCATATTTCTCATATTTTTCATAGTTGAGTATTTAATACCATTTTCAATTATAGCTAAAGATGATGATTCTCTTTCAACCACAAAATACTTTTCATAAGCACTTAATGATACTGATAATGCAACTATTGCTAATAAAATCTTGATTTTATTCATTATTTTTCCTTTATTTTATCTCTTCATTTGTTAAATAACACGATGGATCTTCTGCCCATAAATCACCATGTATAGCATAAGCTCTGCTTCTGCTTCCGCCATTACATATATCTATATATTTACAATTAGCACATTTTCCACTTATCTCTCTTGGACTTTTTTGTAGTTTTTCAACTATATCGCTGCTTTTCCCTGCCCAAATATCCTCAAAAGGAGTTTCTAAATAGTTACCGATATATTGGGGGAAAAATGGATCAGGTTTTACATTACCTTCCCAATCCATATTTCCTAGACGATTACCTGCACTATTCCCTCCCCAAGCTTTTAATTTTGCAGTTAATTTTTCAACAAATTCTGGGTACTCTTTTTCAAATCTTTTTAATAATAAAACAGCATCCATTTCCATATTTCCAGTAACCAAATCTATATCTTTACCGGCCTTATAATATTCAAATGCTTTATTGATTATAAATTCTACATATTCTCTTCGTTCTTCTTTAGTAATATCAATTTTAAGATTATCAAGCCCGCGACCTGAATAAACAAGATGTGAAATATAAAGTTTATTAGCTCCCAACTCTTCAACTAAATCAAACATCGCATAAAAACTCTCTTTAGTCTCTTTTGTAAGTGTAAATCTAATCCCTGCATTTCCACCTGCATTTTGGATATGTTTAATACCCTCTATTGCTTTTTTATATGAACCTTTTTGAGCTCTAAAATAATCATGAACCTCTTCAATTCCATCTATACTAATTCCTATATAGTTAAATGTATCTACTATTTGTTTTGCATTTTTTTCATTTATATACATACCGTTTGTAGATAAATATGTCATAATTCCAGCTTTTTTCATCTCATTTGCAATATCAAAAATATCTTTTCTAATCAGCGGTTCACCGCCGCTGAATATTACAAATTTAACCCCTGCATTTATCATACTTGGGATTGTTTGACAAATTTGTTCAAAAGTTAAACTGTCTTCACCGTTAGCATCCGCTTTAGAGTAACAATGATGACAAAGAAGATTACATCTATTTGTAAAATTCCATATTATTATAGAACCATTTAATAATCTCTCTTTTTTATTTTCTAATGTTGATTTAATCAAATTTGAAAGTCTAAACATTAATTTCCTTTTTTAAACGATAGAATGAAATTTGTAATTAAATCCAATTCTTTTTGCGACAATGTGTTACCAAATGCCGGCATAACACTTCTTTTGTGTCCTAATTGTTTGTACATAGATTTAGGGCTGATTATATGTCCTTGTATTTCACCCACTGTTCTTTTGCTTGCGATATCTTCAAATGATGGTCCAAATGCCACTGCTGTTTGATGATGACATCCCCAACAATAAGCTTTAAATACTGACTCTCCAGTTGTTAAAGCTTTTTGTTCTAAAGAGTTTGCATTTGTAATATTTAATAAAAATATTACAAACAAAGCTGATTTGATTATATACTTCATATATTTTATTATCCTATATTTTAGGTCAATATACTAACATATTTATAATTTATTTATGTTGATAAATATCAATTAAATCTTAGTATTTTTAGATATAATTTAAAATCTAAAAAAAGGGATTTAAAACATGCTAACAAAACTATTTATACCAATCATATTGTGCACATATCTATTTGCAGGAAGTTATGATAATGGCATTTACTTTTATAAACAAGGTAAGTATAAAAAAGCTATGGAGAGCTTTTTAATTGCTTCAGAAAATACAGATAATCGTGCTATGCTTGTAATTGGTATTATGTATGCAAATGGAGATGGTGTAAAAAAAGATCAAAAAGAGTCTTTTGAATGGTTTGAAAAATCTGCAAATGCAGGGAATGAACATGCTTGGATAAAGCTGGGTAATATTTATGCTTCAAAAGAAGATTATAAAAAAGCTTTTAAGTGGTTCCAAAAAGCAGCAAATGTTGGAAATATAAAAGCTGCTTACAATTTAGGCTATTTTTATACAGGTGGACTGGGTGTAAAAATGGATTTAAAAGAATCTTTAAAATGGTATGAAAAAGCATCAATTGCGGGGAATATTGATGCACAAATAAATCTTGGATTTATGTATATTAGTGGACATGGTACAAAAAAAGATTATAAAAAAGCTGCGTATTGGATAAAAAAAGCTAAAGATACTGGAAATCCTAAAGCATCTATAATGTGGGAACAATTTAAATTATATGATTACGAGAAATAAATAATGATGGATATACTATTATCACTTGTATTTGCATTACCTTTATTGATTTTGATGGCTTATCCAGCTATGAAAATTACAGAGTTTCTTGAAACTAAAATGGAAATTAGTGAAAAATATTACAATAGACTAACTGTTGGAATAACAATTGGTTTATCCTTAATATGTGGTATTTTATTGCATATAACTTAATTTGTTAGGCTGATATACAGCCTAACACTCCCCAAACAATCTACTCCACTTCTAACTTAACACTAACTCCTGTATATTTTTTAGTCATCTTTTTATCCATAATTTTTAAACTACTTGCTAATACCGGACGAATTACATAACTTATCCATTGACTTTTAATTATATCCCCTTTGATAAGCTCCGGTAATTTATAAGTAATAATTTTTGTACTATTTGCTTTTAAATTATTGTCAAATTTTATATCTGTTGCAAATGGCGGAAATACACGCTTCTTTTGATCATCTTGAAATAATCTTGTAAAAGTAGCTTCCTCATCATCAATTGGATATTTACCAAAATTCTTCCATATAATTTTACCAAATCGCTCCACCGTAGTTTCTACATATTTTAATCTCATAGGCTGCATAATAATATCATGTCCCATCTTATTTTTAATAGTAAGCTCAACCGAATTTTTATCAATAAATTTTAACTTTAATTCAACAGCTTTCTTAACCATCTCATCAGAGCGAATACCTAAAAATTCATGTGAAGCATATTCTTCTCTTCCTCGTTTGTTAAGTTTTGTAGTTCCTCCTGGAAATTTTGGCATATGACAACCAATACAATCACTTGTTTTCCCTTTTTCATCAACTGCACTGCATATTTGAACACCGTGTTTATTAAATTTCTTGCCATGACATCCCATACATACTTGAGAGTTTTTGTATATCTCATTTAAACTGTTACTTTTATGCTTATCACTAGAATCTACATTTTTTAAATTTCCAAAAAAAGTAGGTTTTGTACCGTCTTTATAACTGTAAAAATTTATATTTTTATGTTTTGTTATCATAACTTTTGTGATTTGATGACAATAAAAACATGATACTCCATCGCTTTGTTTTTTACTTCTAGGGTTTGGTTGTTCTGTACCATCTATTATAGCTCTCAAATTTGTAGCTGCTGGAATATGACACAAAGCACAACTATATTTATCAGGAGTTGTTATTTCTTTAATTTTCCTATGAAATTCATCTTTAAAAAGTGAAGATTTATGGTGCATTGAGTTTGTATGTTCATAATGTATCATTTCGTGACACTCTTTACAACTCTTTGTATCTAAATATTTAGCATTAAGACTAATAAATAATAAAATTATTAAAGTAATAATTCTCATAATTTTTCCTTATATTGTTAATTTGAATATAAAAAAAGGTAAAAAGTAATCTTTACTTCTTACCTTTTTCTAAAAGATTTTCTCCTCCCGAAGGAAGAGAAAAAATTCTTATTAAGCACCAGGTATAGTTTGTCTATGCTCAATTGAGTAAGTAAATGTAGGAGTTGTTAATCCTGTAATATACTTAACAAATTTACCAGTTTTAGCTTCGTAAATTCCGATTCTTCCTGCATTCCACTCAGAAATCATAGTCCAATTACCGTGATTTGCAGGCTCTGCATGTAAAATTCTAGGATTTACATCTTTATGAGGAACTTTCCAAGAAGCAATAACTGTACCATCTGCTTTAGTTAAAGTACCTTTATCTTTACCAACAGTAATAATTCTCTCAACTTCTAAATTTTGTTTATTAATTAAGTGAACTTTATTCCAGTTTGAAGATCCACCAAGAACATTATCAGCCCAGATCCATGGAGTATGCTCAGAAGTACCAATAAATAGTGCTCCACCAGCTGTTGGAATCTGTCTTATAACATCCCAGTTATTATCCCAGATTGTTACTTGACCAACATTCATGTTAACTGTAGCATGTAATTGACCATACTTTTCGTTATACCAAGATGAACCTTGACCTGGATGTGGTTTAGAACCTGTACCTGTGTAAACTTTTGCCACTAATGTTTTAGTTTTAAAATCTACAATACCAATGACATCACTACCTTGAGAAGCAATCATGTAGTATCTACCAATCTCTTTACCTTCATTTAAGAAAGCATCGTGCAGGATATTACCGATATTTGCAATATCTCCAACTACTGGGAAACCAGGTTTAGAGTAATCTACAATATAAACATGACCAGCATCTTTAAGTGCAAATGCAAAGTAAGGACCATATGGTGTATCAGCAATAGAAGCAACTCTTGAAGACTCAATGTTACCTTCGTTGTTAATTACACTTGATGTAGGATATACTTTTAATGGCTCAAGAGTCATTGCATCAAATAAAATAGCTCCGCCTGGCTCGTAGTTACCAGCCATTACATATTTACCATCTGGAGAAACTGCAAGTCCTCTTGAAGATGTACCAATTCTAACTTCTGCAATTTTTTGTTGACCTTTAGAAGCTAAATCGAACATCGTCAATAAACCATCTCTAGAGATAGAGTATGCATATCTTGGTTGTCTTTTATTAGTTACTGTAACATGCACAGCAAAACCAGCTGGATGAGTAGAAAGTTTAGTTCCTTTTGTACCATCTAAGAAAGTTACTCTAGAAGCATCTCTTTCTGTTACAAAACAAATATCAGTAACATTTTCTACATCAACAGCTTTTGGATACTTTTTAAATAATTTCATTCTATCATTTAATGTTCTCCATTTTTTCTTAACATTTTCAAGTGTAAGAATCATTGGTTGCTTACCTGTAAAGTTTTTAAGATATTTAACCATTGCATCAGCATCGCCTTGAGAGAACTCATGACCAATAGATTCACCTTTTTTAAATGGAATCATAGCAGAACCTGCTTTACCATTTAAGATAACAGAAGCTAAAGTTTGATCATTTTTAGTTCTCAAAACATCTGGTCTTAAATCTGAACCAACACCACCTTGGTGAGCAGGTCCATGACAACCCTGACAATCTCTTTCAAAAACTGCATCTGCATCAAATGCACTTGCACCTGTTGCCATTAATGATGCCGCAGCAACTGTACTTAATACTAATTTATTCAATTTCATATTTCTTCCTTTTTTTAAAGTTAAACTTAATAAAATTCTAACTTACTATTTTTTAAGATTATCTTAAAAAATAGTAAGTTTCCTTAAAGAGTGTAACACTCAAGATAAGTGTTACATATCTCTACATATCTACTCAGCTTCGTTTTCTAATCTTTCTTTCTCTTGCTTATAAATCCAAAACATTGGAAGTATAATTACAGTGTGAAGAAAAATTGTTAATCCTAACGGATATTGATTTAACACTCCAAAAAAACTTGGAACTAAATCTGTAAATGGTTCAAACATTTTTTATCTCCTTATCTTTCGTGAATTGCATATTTACCTGTTGAAAGTAAATCTTTCACTAGGTAAATAAAACCAACTAAAGTAACTAGACCCATTACAAGTCTCCAACCTAGACCTTGAACAAACCAAAGTGCATCTTGTGATACAAAGAATGCTTCCCAAGTAGCTCCCATCATTGCTCGCTCAACTAGTACTTGTCCATAACCAGAGATTGTAAGTGCTACAGTCATACCAAATACACCTAAGTTAATAAGTACGATTGCCATTTTTGAATCAAAAGTAGCTCTCATTCTTGTAATACCGTTTGTACCTTGTACAGCTATATAGAATATACCTATAAGGATAGTCGCATAAGCACCAAAGAATGCCAAGTGACCATGTGCACTAGTAAACTGTGTACCGTGAGTATAAATATTTACTTGCGGTAATGTGTGGAAAAATCCCCATACACCAGCACCTAAAAAGTTACCAAATGCATTTGCAAAGAACCAAGCAAGAGCAGGAGTATTAGCAATAGGAGTTCTCCCTTTCCCTTCCTCTTTAGCAATACCTGATTGTTTACCCCAGTCATAAGTAACATGAATAAACATAGCAACCAATGGTAATGGCTCTAGTGCACTAAATAAAGCACCAATTTCCCACCAGTACTCAGGAGTACCAATCCAGAAATAGTGATGTCCCATACCTAAGATCCCAGATCCAAACAGCATTGCTACTTCAATCCATAACCACATCTCAACAACTTGTCTGTTTGCACCAAGAATTTTAATTAAACCAAAAGCAGCAAATACACCAACAAGAACTTCCCATGTAGCTTCAACCCATAAATGGATTACCCACCACCACCAAAATTGGTCCATAGAAATAGAGTCAGTAAAACCCATACCACATAAATATAAACCAACAAGTGCAATCATATCAGCCATAAGAACAGTAACAATACCAGTTCTTTCACCTTTCATTGCAGTTAAAAATACATGTGCTAAAAATCCAACTAAAACAACAGCAATACCAATATCAGCCCATCTTGGAGCTTCGATATATTCTCGACCCTCACCAATAAACCAAATTGTCATCATATCTGCAGGTCCGTATTGAACTAAAATATATACTAAAACAACAACAGTAACTGCAGCTGTTAAAACCCAAAATCCTAATTTAGCAATCTTAATCCCTACAATTTCAACACCAGTTTCTTCTGGAAGCAGCCAATAAGCAGCTCCAACCATTGCGTAAACCATCCATACAACTAATGCATTGATATGAACCATTCTTGCAGTTGAAAAATCAAAGATTTCAAAAAGAAAACTAGGATATAAATACTGTGTTGCTGCAATTAGACCCATAAGTAATTGAGCTCCAAACAATACCATTGCAACTGTAAAATACCAAGTTGCCAGTTGTTGTCCTTCCCATTTTAAACTATTTGTCATTAGTTGCTCCTTTTCTGTCTAAGAGTTAAATCTTTTTTACCAAAGTTTCTAGGGAAACCATTAGTATCAATTGAACTCATATGTTTAAGGAATGCTACTAAACCTTTAGCTTCTTCAGCTGTAATTTGTAAATCTGGCATCATTCTTTCATGTGTAGGATATTGTGACGGATGTTGTAAAAATTCAGCCATAGCTTCCTCTTTTGTATCTTTCCCTGTCATTCCTAAGTATGGTCCATTTGGTCCCCATGCAGGATCCAACCACGCTTTTGTTAAATCTGGAGCATAGTATGCACCATTTCCAAGTAATGTATGACAATTCATACAGTTCTTAGCTTGACTTCCTAATTTTCCTAAATGTAGTAATGCACCAGCTTCTTCCTCGCTGTAATCATCTCTACCAAAAAATTTCTCTTTACCGCCAATTACTGGCACCTCGTGACCTCTTTTTTCACTCATCTCATAAGTGATCTTATAGTTGATAACCGTAGGTCCTGGAACCCTTTTAGCTATACCATTTTTAAGATCATCATCATTACCCATAGCAATTTGACCTAATGTGTCAAATGTAAGCCAAATTAGTAATACTGACGCAAAACCTGTAACCCAACCGGCTGATCTAGCCCAGAATCGGTTGTCTGTCCATACTGAAACAGTTCTTTTTGACATATTTCCTCCTTTAATTTTATTGTTCGTATCTTTCTTC
Source organism: Arcobacteraceae bacterium (assembly GCA_965242915.1). Lineage (GTDB taxonomy): Bacteria > Campylobacterota > Campylobacteria > Campylobacterales > Arcobacteraceae > CAJXII01. Next base: position 432,930 of record CBDETN010000027.1, on the reverse strand, counting down.
TGATCGTTGATTTAAATGATACCAAAGGTGTGGAAGTAATAAATACCCAAACATCGCCATCATTAAAGCCTTCACAGTAAACGGGTCATTGCCTAAGGCATTGGCCACATAATACATACAATATGTTTGCAGGCACCAAAAAATATATGCAAACGGCATATAGATATTTTTTAGAAAACCCATTTTTACAAGCGTATAAATAGCCACATAAAAAAGTCCAAATAATAAAACAGCGGAAGATGATAAGAATATCGGTAAGAATTGATCTAGTGGAATCTCTGGGAGATTCAAAAACGGCGCATCTAAAATAATCATAATTTAATCCTTTGTGTTAATATACGGAACTAATAAAAGTTTATCTCTTTTTTGACTAAAAAAAATTGAGTTATGTCAATTTTTTGAATTATTTTGAATAATTTCTATTTTTAAGTTTAGTTTAATATTTGTAAGAAAAAAGAAAGACCTGAAGAATTGAAGTGTTTTATTGTTTTTCACTCAATTTTTCAACGACTCATTATCTATCTTGCATCTTTAATAGCTTCTAGAACCTCATCATAATTTGGCTCATCTGTAACTTCTGGAACAATTTGTTTATAAACAATTTCACCACTTCTATCCACAACATAAATTGTTCTTGCCAATAAACCTTTTAGTTTGTTATCAGCCATAAGTACACCATAAGCTTTTCCAAAGTCTTTTTCAACAAAATCACTTACTACAGTTAAATTATCAATACCTTCTGTTGAACAAAATTTAGATGATGCAAAAGGTAAATCCATAGAGATAACTGTTGTAATACAAATATCCAAAGCACCAACTTCAAGATTAAATCTTCGTGTTTCTGCCGCACAAGTTGCAGTGTCCAATGACGGTACAGATATAAGTAATTGTACTTGATCTTTAGCACCTCCAACCTCAACATCACTTAGATTAGTTCCAACTGCAGTTACCACAGGTGCCATATCACCCACGCTTAAATCATTTCCACTTAATTGAACTTCTGTTCCCTTAAAATTTGTTGTTGCCATCTTTTTTCCTTTTTATTATTTTTTTATTCGGTGTCAATATATAAGCTATAATGCCAATTAATAACGCAATGGCCGAAACACCAAATACTGCACTATTAATATCTTCCACAATACTTAACCAACTAAATCTTTAATCTTGGCTTTAAGTTTACCAATTGTAAATCCAAATTTTTCAAAAAGTTCATTAGCCGGTCCACTTTCTCCAAACCCCTCCATACCTATTACATGATCTGCAAACTTGTAATATTCCATTGCTGTAGCAGCTTCTACTGCAACTACAGTTGTAGATGGGTCAATAATAGTATCAATATATTTTTTATCTTGTTCACAAAGCAGATCAAAACAAGGAACTGAAACTATATTACATTTTATTCCAAAATCACCTTCCAAATGACAAGCAGTTTGTAAACAAAGCATAACTTCACTCCCTGACGCCATAAGTGTAACTGTAGCATCTTCTCTTTTTGTCAATAAATACCCGCCATTAGCCACTTCACCATATTCAACTTCTGGTTTTAAAGTTTTTAATTTTTGTCTTGAACATACAAATGCAGTAGGGCTGTTCATAGTTAGGGCTTTTTCCCAACATTTTACATTTTCAGTTGCATCTGCCGGTCTAAATGTATAAAAATTTGGTAATGCTCTAAATTGACTTAACTGCTCAACAGGTTGATGAGTTGCACCATCCTCCCCTACTCCAATACTATCATGAGTCCATACAAAATGAGCAGGAATATTAGATAAAGCTGCAACTCTTGCCGCCGGTTTTAAATAATCACTAAAGATAAAGAATGTTGCACTAAATACTCTAAATAATCCATAAATACTCATAGCATTTACAATTGCAGCCATTGAGTGTTCTTTGATACCAAAATGAATATTTCTACCTCTTGGAAAATCTCCAAGGCCTAAAAGTTCAGTTTTATTTGAAGGTGCTAAATCTGCACTTCCACCAATAAAAGATGGAACAGCTTTTGCAATTGCATTTAAAATTTTATGATTTGAATCTCTAGTTGCTATATCACTAACTTCGCTAAAATCAGGATATTGTACTTTTGAATAATCAGGATTTAATAAAGCATTTAAAGTTTCATTTTGTTCACTTAAAGGTAAATCTTTTTTAACTAATTTATTCCAAGCTTTACTTAACAGTTCTCCAGATTCAGTTTTGTCAAAAGTATTTTTAACCTCATCACTTACCACAAAAAATTCATCAGGATTAAATCCTGCTTTAGTTTTTGAAGCACTTAACTCTTCATCACCTAAAGGGCTTCCGTGAGTTTTATGGCTTCCTTCCATTGTAGCAGCACCTTTTCCAATCGCAGTTCTTGCTATGATTAAAGTTGGTTTATCACTATTTCTGCTATTTGTTAAAGCTTCATCAATCGCAGCAAAGTCATGACCATCAATTGTAATTACATCAAAGTTAATAGCTTCAAATCTCTTTGCTACATCTTCACTCCAAGCAATACTGATATCACCTTCTATTGTAATATCATTTGAATCATATATAATAGTTAAATTTGAAAGTTTTTGATGTCCGGCAGTTGCACAAGCTTCATAAGAAATCCCCTCTTGCATATCGCCGTCACCACAAAAACAATAAACATGATGATCGATAACCTCAGCAGTTTCAGAGTTCAAACAATACTTAGCATACTGACTTGCCATTGAAAAACCAACAGCATTGGCAACACCTTGCCCAAGCGGTCCTGTTGTAATCTCTACACCATCTGTGTGTTTATATTCCGGATGCCCGGGTGTTCTACTTCCTGTTTGTCTAAATTGCTTTAAATCTTCAATAGTTACATCAAATCCCCAAAGATGAAGAAGTGAATAAACCATTGAAGAGGCATGACCGCCGCTAAAAACCAATCTGTCTCTATTTAACCAGCTTTGATTTTTTGGGTCAAGTTTTAAGTGTTTGCTTAAAACTGTAACAATATCCGCCATACCCATCGGAGCACCCGGATGTCCGCTATTTGCTTGTTGTACCATATCAGCCGATAAAAATCTAATCGTATCAGCTTGTTTTTGTAATAATTGTTCTGACAATTTTATATCCTATTATTTTAAATATTCAGCCATTATAACTAATTTTAGTAAAAAATGAATTTAAACTCCCTCTACTCTTAAAACCTTAGTTTTACCTGCCATTAATTCAACTGTCATAAGAAATCTTTTAAATACATTTTCTTGTCTATATTCTAAATTATGTTTTTTACAAATATCTTTTACAATAGGTTGACTTTTTTGATAAAAGAAATGTGTTTTATCTGGGAAAAGATGATGTTCCACTTGATAATTTAAAAATCCATGACAAAAGTCGATAAAATCATTTCCAGTGGTATAATTTACACTTCCCATAATTTGTCTTAAATAGTACTCACCTTGAGTTTTATGAGGAGTGCTGAATTGATAAATATCATCAGCTGAATGATTTGGAGTAATTACAGCAAATGAATGAAAATTTGCATATAATTCAGCCATAACTATAATTGTAAAAGCAGTCCAAATTGCTTCCATACCTAAAGGAAAAAATAAAAATGGCAACACTGCAAAATTAACAATACCATAAGGTAAAATATAATCTCTCCATAATAAAAATCCATTTGGTTTAAATGGACTTATCTCATATTCCAAAGTTTGGGGTTCTTTATTTTTTCTTCTATCTTTATTTTCTAATATTCTTAATGTATTAGGAGCATAATATACAAGCTTCCAAAATGCTGCAAAAATGTATACAAAAGCATATTTAAAAAATATTGGTATTTTTTTCTTTTGAAGCCATAACATATTTTTCTCAACATTATCTGGGTCATCGAATTCACCTAAATGATAATGGTGCATAATATTATGTTCAAACATCCAAGCATCAGGTGTAATCCAATCTAACCAATCAATATATCTTCTCCATCCGGCGGCATAACCTTTTTTTGTATATCTATAAGGAATACCCGGTACTTTATCGTAAGCACCATGTAAAATAGGATGAGTAACATCAGCCCATCTTGCTACATTTCCAACACCTATTAAAATAGCAGATATAACAGATAAAACCCAAAACCATAAACCACTAAAACCAGCTGATATTTCAAATCCAGCAATTACAAAAATAAGAAAAAATCCACCAAAAGTAGCACTTCTACCCCATAACTCTAATTTTAATAAATGATCAAAATCTTCCTGTGTTGGATCACCTATTGTTTCTTTAATCTCATCAATATCTTTTTGAAGTTGATCTTGATCTATATCTTCATACCTCGTATATTCCTGCGTCATAAGCATACCTTAAAATTTAATTGTAGAAAGTTTATCTAAATTATCTTTTATAATACGAATTACTTAATTTTTATTATTAATATAAAGTTTTAAAAAATATAAAAATTAGTTCACTTAAAGCAAATTAAATTTTTTTATGATACTATTTCGTTCAAAAAACAACCTAATCTATATAATAAGGATTAAATGTGAAAAATTTAGTTATCGTCGAATCACCTGCAAAAGCAAGAACAATATCAAAATTTTTAGGTTCTGATTATACTGTTATGGCTTCTATGGGTCATGTTAGGGATTTACCAAAATCTTCATTAGGATTTGACCCTGAAGATAATTTCAAACCTAAATATCAGATTTCAAGAGATAAAACAAAAGTAATAGCAGATTTAAAAAAACAAATTAAAAAAGATACGGTTATCTATCTGGCAGCCGATGAGGATAGAGAGGGAGAAGCTATTGCCTGGCATTTGATCCCGGCACTAAAAATTGAAAAGAATCCAATTAAAAGAATAGTTTTTCATGAGATTACCAAAGGTGCTATTTTAGAAGCATTGGAAAATCCAAGAGAGGTAGATCAAAATCTTGTAGATGCTCAACAAGCCAGAAGAATTTTAGATAGAGCAGTTGGTTATAAATTATCTCCTCTTCTTTGGAAAAAAGTCAGATATGGACTTAGCGCCGGACGGGTACAAAGTGTTGCAGTACGAATTATCGTTGAAAAAGAGCGAGAGATAAAAGCATTTAATCCAGAAGAATTTTGGAAAATTAAATTAGATTTCCAAAATCCAAACTTTAGAGCAGAATTAGCAAAAATAAATGGAAAAGTTACAAAAGTTAAAAATGAAAAAGAAGCTGCAATTATTAAAACTTCTTGTGAAGCCGGAAAATATTTATTAGAAAATATTGAAGAAAAAGAGAGCAAAAGAAATCCTGCACCTCCATATACCACTTCAACTTTACAACAAGAAGCAAGTAGAAAAGCCGGTTTTGGTGTAAAACAAACTATGATAGTAGCTCAGCAGCTTTATGAAGGTGGAATAAATATTCCTGACCATATCGGTGGCTTAATCACTTATATGAGAACAGATAGTGTGAATTTATCAAAAACTGCAACTGATATGGCTAAAGAAGTTATCATTAAAGAGTATGGAAAAGAATATTCTTTAAGTAAAGCTCGTGCTTACAAATCCAAAGCAAAAGGTGCTCAAGAAGCCCATGAAGCGATTCGTCCAGTTAATTTACATCTAAAACCAAGTGATGTCCAACCATATCTTGACCACTCACAATATAGACTTTATAGTTTAATTTGGAAAAGAACTATCGCTACTCAAATGGCACAGGCAGTTGTAGCAAATACAACTTACAAAATTACTGCAGGTAAAAAGGAGGAGTATGAGTTTCAGGCAAAAGGTACTAAAATAGTATTTGCCGGATTTATGAAAGCTTATACTGAGGGAAGTGATGACCCTGAGGCTGCATTAGACAACACTGAAAAGTTTTTGCCAAATATTAAAAAAGATACTGTTTTAGAATTAGAAAATCTAGAAACTGAACAAAATTTTACAAAACCACCTGCAAGATACACAGAAGCCAGTCTTGTAAAAAAACTTGAAGCAGAAGGGATTGGACGACCATCAACCTATGCTCCAACAATTTCAACTATACAGCAAAGAGATTATGTGATTAAAACTGAAGATAAAAAATTAGCTCCTGCACCTATTGGTGAAGTGGTAAATGACTTTTTAGTTGAGCATTTTCCTGATATTGTAAACTTAGGATTTACTGCACATATCGAAGAAGAGTTTGATGATATAGCAGAGGGAAAGATTGCGTGGCAAACTGTTATGCAAGAATTCTATGGAGATTTTGTAAAAAATGTTAAAGATAAAGAGGAAAATGCACCACGGGCAAAATTTGCAGAAGCAAGAGAGCTTGGAATTGATCCAAAAACTGGTAAAAATATATATGCAAGTACTGGTAAATACGGAGCATTTGTACAACTTGGGCATAAAGATGATGTTGATGAAAACGGTAAAGAGATAAAACCTAAATTTGCATCTTTGGCAAAAGATCAAAGTGTGGATAGAATTACTTCAGAAGAAGCTCTTGTATTACTTCAACTTCCAAAAGTTTTAGGTTGCGATGAAAATGGTGATGATGTCAAAGTAAATATTGGAAGATTTGGTCCTTATATTCAAATCAAATCTGAATATTTCAGTTTAAAAATTGACAATCCATATACAGTTGATTTACAAAGAGCATTAGAGGTGGTAAAAGAGATAAGAGAAGCAAAAGCAAAAGCACTTTTGAAAGATTTTCCTGAAGCTAAAATTCAACTTTTAATAGGAAGATACGGACCTTATATTAAAGAGGGTAAAAAGAATTTTAAATTACCCAAAGGACTTGATGAGCAAGATATTAAAGCTTTAAGCCTTGAAGAGGTAAAAGATATAATTAAAAATCAACCAACTTCAAGAGGCAGAAAAGGTACTGTAAAGAAAACACCGGCAAAAAAAGCTGCAACCATGAAATCCCGCAAGAATGAGGACAAAAAAACAACTACGAAAAAAAGTGCAGCTAAAAAATAGATGCTCTCCCAAGTAAAAAACTTGGGAAAAATAACTTATAAGTCTAAGCTAATCCAATATATTTTACTACAGCACTATACAATGATGCAATATCTGTTTTACCAATAAAACCATCTACACCGATATCTTCCATTTTATGTCTAACAGCTGCTGTTGTCATACTTGAATTTACAACTACTGGAATATGAGAAAGCATTGAATTTTCTTTAATAGCCTGTGCCACTTGATAACCGTCAGTTTCAGGCATCTCAATATCAGTAATAACCAACCCTACACTTTGAGGATTAATAGTTGCTAATCTATCTAACAACTGTGTTCCATTTGGATACACTTCATAGTTTGCACCGGCCTTTTTGAAAAATGAAATTAAAATTTCTCTTGCAACTGCACTGTCCTCCGCTGCTAAAATTATTTTAGTATTATCAACAGGATCAGTCACATATTTATGTAAATCATCCATACCGCTATCCGTCCAACCAATATCAACTAAAAGTTGTTCGGCGTTAAATACTGTACAAAGTTCATCTTTATCATTAACTTTCACATAAGTAGTATAAGTAATTTTTGAATTTTGCTCTTCTGAATTTTTAAGTTCATCTGTTGTTTTTTCAACAATATCAAGCATATCTTTTACTAGAAATCCGACTTGTTTATGATTAAATTCACAAAAAATAATTAATTTATAATCTTCTATTGGTAGTGGGTCATTTCCCAACCATCTGTCAAGATTGATTAGTGTAATTGGTTCACCCCTGATAGTTGCAATCCCTTCTACAATAGGTGTATCTGTTGGAGTATTACTAATTGTAATCTCTTCAGTGATAATAAATGCTTTAATTTTAGCTATATTAATAGCATATATGTTATTGTCACCCGTATAAAAAACTGCTAGTTGTTGTACATTCCGTAAATGTGCTTGAGTCATCTGCTCAACACTACCGCCTATTCCGCTCATATTAAAATCCTTTATCGGTTCATATCATTAAATTTTATCGTTAAATTACTTAAGATTTGTTTATTTATTTTTAATCTTCTCAAGTGCAAGTGAACACATGATAAGTCCAAATGAACCGGTAACTCCTACAAAACTACCCATATCTTTACATTTAGGTTCTTCACTGCTAAAGATAACTTTAAAATTTTTATTAAATTTTGCTTTTTTTAATTCATCTCTGATCTTTTTTGCAAAGGGATCATTAAAAGTTTTAAATATATTTATATACTCTATTTTAGCAGGATCCAATCTTTTTGCACTTCCAGTTGTAGAGATAAGCTTTTTATAATATTTTTTAATTATTTGAATTTTTGGCTTTATATCATCAATTGCATCTAAAATTAAATCAAATTCACTCATATCAAATTTATCTACCCAATCAATATCAATTTTTTGTTCAATTGCAGTTATATTTGGATAAAGGGTTTTTAAATGTTTAACTTTACTCTCACCCAAAGCTTCACTTCCTATTTGCCTGTTTTGATTTGATAATTCAAAAGTATCAAAATCAACTATTGTAATATGCTTAACACCACTTTTATAAAGACAATCCAAAGCATGACCGCCGACTCCGCCAACTCCTAAAATAATTATTTTAGCTTTTTGCAATTTCTCAAAATCATCTCCAAATAAACTTTTACATCTACTGAATTTTATCATTTTATTTCCATTTTAAAAGCATCCGTAGGATCTGTTTTAGCAATAGAATTATACTTTCCAATTGCAGTGATTAAATTAAACAGGAACATCAAATTTGATATTAAAAAAAGCACTGAAGCTATATATAAGAACAGTTGATTAAAAACCGCACTTAAGATAAAAAATGCAAAAGATGAAATATATATAAAAAATTGTAACTTGATCATATCTTCTTTTATATATTCCCGTAAATTTGGTATTAAAAAATATCCACGGCTGCTAAGATGGAACCATGATAAAAATGGAGTAATTTTATAAATCATTCCTTGCAAAAGTGAATATAAAAACCCAAAAATAAAAACTAAAGATAAAATAACTATATCTTGAAAAAATAGAAATAAAAACATAGCTAATATTAAAGAATAAAATGAAAACTTCCAGTACCATAGTGTTACATCAAATACTGGTCTTCTCCTGTTGTTTAAGCTGTTTAATCCATAATATGCAAAAATAGATACGAAAGTTGCAATAATTATTTTAATTAATTGCCAATCTGACTGAAAAATTAAAAATATTCCTGCAACAAACAGCATACCCAATATAACCCTAGGAAATTTTTCTTGTATATTTTTTGGAAAATCCGGTGCAACATAAAACATAGGAACAACTTGAAAAGCCACCCCCATTACTAAAATAATGGCAAACCCAAAACTGGCAAATAAAATATGGGTATTAACAAAAAGATAATGATAAGAGTTTATATTCCCACTTATATGCTGCCACGCTAAATAAAGTCCCAACAAAGCTGTAACAGCTCCGGCAATAGCAAACAATTTTATTGTATTTACTGTACTTGTCAGATATTTTACTTGAAATAAAAGTCGTAACAATACAACAAAAAAAACTCCAAAAGAGATGCTTAAAAATGCACTTCCTGCTATTAATAATATTTTTGATGAAAATATAAAACCACCGCTTAAACTCAAGGTTCCTACAACCAATGAAAGATGTACTATATTTGCAAACAATAAAGGTTTTTTAAATACAGCACCCGCAAGAACCGGCAGCATTTGTTGTAAAGCTCCAAACATTATCATGGATAACATTCCCAAAGTAAAAAGATGTATTAAACCGATTGATACAGGAGAATATCTGTTAAAGACTTCCTCTATTGGATAAAATAAGAAAACTAATGAAATCAATATCCCAAATAACGGTGCTGTAAGAAAAAATCTAAACGGTACACTTATCGGCGGTGCTTGGTCTGTTGATAGTCCTTGAAACATTTACAGATATTCTTATTTAAAACTTTTTCGTGGAAGTTCTTTCATACTCTCAAGCAGCATATCACCTTCATTTTCCATCGATTCATCAATCATTGGATACATCATTTGTTCCTCTTTCATATTGTGTTGCTGCATTGTCATCATTAAAGTTTCACTAATTCCAAAGAATTTATCTTTATTTTTAGCTTCAAGCTCAATTGCCATATCTTTAACTAATTGTCTCATTTGAGTGTGTTCCATAATCATAACCGGTGTTGGGTTACAATGGGCACTTTCACTTCTTGCTTCAAAACCTGGAAACATAACTTCCTCTTCCATATCAAAATGGTGAATTAAATCACTTACAAATTTTTCAAATAATGTATTTGCTTCTGCCCAATTCTCATCTGCTACTGCATTTTCCATATTTGCAAATTCAGCATCACAAGCTCTGTGATCTGCTTTCATATATTCACTTAAAACTGTCATTATATTTTTCCTTCATATTTTTTATACCGTTCCTATTACCTATTTTATTGTAATTACATCAGAGATATTTTTAAAAATATTCTCAACTCTTTGCTGCCAAAGTTTACCAAAACTTGTTTTCTCTTCAGGTGTTGCAACATTTTGCATAATTTTTTGCATAAGTTCTTGCTGTAACGGATTACCAGGTATTGAACTTGGATTATAAATCACTTCAACACTTTTACCTGTATCTAGTCTTTGAAATTTTACACTTGATGAAATAGACGCATCAAATTCCATTAAAGAATGTCTTACAAAGTTTCCGCCAATTCCTTTAAAACCAGAAGTTACAGTTGCCCCTGTAATTTGCGTAATTACATTTGCAATTACTCCTGCAACACCATCATTGGCATCTTCTTTAAAAGATACAAAGATCTCTCCACGAACTGGCAATTTATCTTTATAAAGTGCTTTTAACCCTTCTAAAGTCATCAAATATGCACCTGCAACTGTAGGACAACTATGCCCTGCACTTTTTACAACATCAAGAAAGCTAAATTCTGTCAGCCCATCTTCAAATGTACCTAAAAAGTCAGATAAATTATCTACTAATTCTATTGTTTCAATTGAGTTGAAAAATTCAGGATACTTCATCTTATATTCCACTCAATTTTTTTTTAACTTCATCAGTTGCCATAGTAATATTCCAAGCCGGCTCCCAAACTACTTCAACCTCAACATTTTGTACAGCTTCACACTCTCTAATAACCGCTTCTTCAACCCATTGAACAATCATCTGATGAAGAGGACAAGCTTTTGTACTAAGTGTCATAGTAATTTTTACCTTACCTTCCTCGTCACAAGATGCATCATAAATCAAACCCATCTCTACAAGATTAAATCCAACTTCTGGATCATTTACAGTTGATACTGCTTTAAAAAGTTCTTCTTTACTTACCATTTTCCTATCTCCTATTTAAAATTTATCATATACATTAAGTCTTTTATCATAAATACAGAACCCACAAATAAAAAACTAATCCCTGCTTTAAAAATATCATTATTACCTAACAATATTCCAAAAGCACAAATGACCACTCCACTTGCACTAAATCCAAACTGAAATTTTGCACTAAGTACCGGTACCATATCAGCTAACATTGGTACTTTTTGTTTTCCTATCAATGGAGAAAATCTTTCAAACCAAACTAAAAATGGTACTATTTTATATAAATGCCCTGTAATTACAAAAGTAATATATCCTAAAAACAACACCCATCCAATGGTTAATAATAAATTTTCACTTGGTAACACCAAATAAATAACACCCAAAATCAAAGATACTGCCAAACTACCATAAGAAAACAGTAATGAGTGTAAATAAATATCATTGTCTAATCTTACTCGTGTTTTATAAATTATATAAATTTGGTAAAAATACAACATAAGTGCAGTTATACTTAAAAGATATCCAATATACTCTAATAAAAAACTACCTGTTATACTTGAAAACATTACTGACATCACACCAAAACTCATACTCCATAAAGCATAAGTAACAGGCTTCCAACTAAAACTGTGTGAAAGCCAAAACATAGGAAGAAGTATCAAACTCATCCCCATAATTGTAACTCCAACATATCCGCCAAGCACTAAATATATATGTGCTTTAAGTAGTGCATCAATATCAACTTCAATTGTTCCGGCATATCCTAAAGCCATCAATATACCAAAGATAAGACCTAAGAAAAGAAATGTATTTGCCAGTAATACACTTACCATCACAAGATTCATTTTTTTTACTTTTTTAATTGTTAAAAATGTTTCAAGTACAAATATAAGCAATGAAACAAGTACAACTATTCCACCATAAGGCAGCAGTGCAGGACTGGCAACAAAACCATATCCCATAAGCAAAGTTCCTATTAAAAGCAAGGGGTATATCACATAATATAATTCAACAGCAAAATGCCCAACCTCAAGCACCACAGGCACTAATTGAGCCATAGCACCAAAAATCACCATCATCACGAAGCCTAGTAAAAATACATGTACCCATGATAAAGTACCGCTGTCTAAACTATCTAAAGAAGATACATCAAAGCCAAAAAGTAAAGCAACACTAAACACAAAAAAAATAGCACCTATTATAAAATAAGGTGCTATTAATTTAAATGGCGGTGCAAAATCTTGCGAAATTGCCATTAGCTACAACCGCCATCGCTACAAGCAGTATCATCAAAATCAGTTGCGGCATCACTTTCACCTCTTTTTGTGAATGTAATTTTAAATCTACCGTCAACTAACTCTTCAACATCAAAATTAAAATCTGCTTCAATTTTTGGAAATAATCCCATGGGAGCTTTACTGTTAATCATCTCTAATTTTTCACCAGCTTGAATCATTTGAAGACCTGTCATAGCATTTATCATAGGTTCTGGATGTCCTGCTTTACTACTATCAAACTGATATATAGTAACTCCATTTTCTTCGTATTTCATAAATGGAACAGTTGCCCCTTCTACTTCAATTTGTTGTGCATTTTCTGGTAATAAACTCATTTTTGTCCTTTTTTATTTTATTTTATTTTATTTTTTATAATTATACTAAAACAAGACAAAAATTGTCTTGTTTTATATCAAGTTTTTATCTTTTTTTAAACTGGTAAAACTCTAATGTTTTCATCCACCTTTGCTCTAAGTGTAGATTCAATTGCATAAAGTGTTCCTGTACTACCACTAGCACAACTTCCACAAGCACCTAAATATCTGATATAAATATCGTAGTATGGAAGATTTTCTTTGATATCAATAATCTCCATATCTCCACCATCCATCACTAACATAGGTCTGATATATTCATCAATCACTGCATCAACTGCTTTAATTCTTTGAACAATAGTCATTTTTTCAAAAGAGTTATCTCCAGTTTCAGTTGTATTTGCAGCTTCTTCCAATCTAGTTTGTTCCATTTCAGCTCTAACATCAGCTAAAATATCTACTAAATAAATATCTTTAGGCTCATGACCGCCCGGTCTTATACAAGATTTACAAAAACTTCCGGCTTTTGTAGTTTCAATAACCTCTTCAATAGTTTTTAAATCATTGTCTTTAATAGCTGCTATTAATTCTTGTTTTGTGACTCTTGCACATTCACAAACTATATCTTGATTTTCCAATACACTTCGCTCCACTCCCTTATATTGAGCAGCAGCTTCTAAAATAACATCATAAGCCATAACCGAACAATGCATTTTTTGAGGCGGTACTGCCGGAGTTCCATCATCATCTCTTAAAAATGCTTCAACTTCTGTATTTGTAATATGAATAGCTTCATCAACTGTTTTACCAATACAAAGTTCAGCCATTGCATCACTAGAAGCAATGGCGGTTCCACAACCAAAAGATTTAAATTTACTATCTATAATCGTATCTGTTTTTTCATCAACCAGCCAAAATAATCTTACTGCATCTCCACAACTCTCAGCTCCAAAATCTGCAACAATTAATCTTGCCCCTTTTGCATCTGCATCTGCTTGGTTTAACTCTCCCATTGCGACAGGATTATTCATCCTGTCTTGTACTTTTTGACTGTATTGTTCCCAAACATTTCCGCTTATTAAATTACTTCTTGCCATAATATCCTCCTATTTTCTTTTTTTAATGTTCTCTACTTCATATGCATGAGTAGGGAATTTTAAACTTCAAGATTGTGCGATGAGCTTTGCAGATGTACGTCAGTACTTCAAAGAGCTTATCGTGCAATATTGTAGAATTAAAATTTTCTAATCGTGCATATGAACGCTAAATGCTTCTTGTTTTGCGTAAGTCATAGATATTTCTCTAATTCTCTCAACGATTGGTTTAAGCTTTTGTATTACATAATCAATCTCTTCATGAGTTGTAAATTTGCTTAAAGCAAACATAACAGTTGCATTTGCAATCTCTACTTTTTCACCCAAAGCTTCAACAACAGCACTAGCTTCTAAATCTTCACTAGAACATGAGCTTCCTGTAGAGATATAAATACCATTTTCATTCATATCCCAAAGCATCGCTTCACCTTCAATACCTCTAAAAGAAGCTACAACTATATTATTAAGTCTATGTTCTTTTGGTACATAAGATTTTGTATCAGGAATACTTAAAATTGCCTCTTCAAGTGTATCTCTTAGCGCACCGATATGATTTTTGATATACGCTACACTCATATCTGAATTTGCTATCTCTATTGCTTCTGCCATTGCAAATACACCATTATTATAAATACTGCCTGCTCTTTTTCCACCCATCACATTTTTACTTCCATGAAGAAGTGGTACAAATGGAGCATTTTGCTTTATAAAAAGTCCCCCTACCCCTTTTGGTCCATGAAATTTATGAGCAGACCAAGTAAAATAATCAACTCCCAAAGCTGACAAGTCAACTTTTATTTTACCAATTGCCTGAGCAGCATCTGTATGAAAAGGTATATCTCTACCTTGACAAATTTTAGCTATGCTTTTAATTGGTTGAATTGCACCTGTTTCATTGCTAGCCATCAACACAGTTACTAAAGCAGTTTTATCAGTTATTGCCTCTTTTAAATCTTCAAGACTGATTAAACCATTTTCATCAGTTCCTAAATATGTAACCTCCATACCAAAACTTTTACAATAGTTCAGCGGAGATTTAATAGATGCATGTTCAGCAACAGTAGATATAATATGATTTTTTTCACTTCCTTTTAAAAACAGATCTAAAAAAGTTTTTATAACTGCATTATTCCCTTCAGTTGTTGAAGATGTAAAAACTATATCATCGTCATCACTGGCATTTAAACTATTATAAACTTTATCGTAAGCTGTATTTAAAGCAGCCCTTGTTTCAATCCCTTGTTTATAAATTACATTTGCATTACCAAAAATCTCTGTGGTATTACAATATAACTCTTTTACTTTCGGATCAATTTGTGTGGTTGAATTATTATCTAAATATACTTCCATGATCTTCACCTTTTTTTAATTATTACGAAAGTGTAACTTAATTAAGATAAAATTAGTCTTATTTCAATAAACTACTTTCTTAAAATTTAAATATTTAAGTTATTTCTTAAGAATTGATTATATCAAATAAAAAATTAAAAGCCCTAAATAAGCTTTATATACAGTCTTTAGGCGAATTAGGATAAAAATAGTCTTATTAGCCTTTTTAATTAAGACTATTTTTATCCTATTTAACTATACTTCCATCACAAATTAACAAAAAGGATAAAAAATGAAACAATTTTTTAAAGCAATTTTATTTGTATTTATAACTATAAATAGTGCAAATGCGGATGAAAGATATGGGGATTTAACTTATGATTATTTTTACGGTAAAAACAGCAAGGTTTCTTTGAATGTCAAATTAGTTATAGCACAAGACTATAAAACATCACCAAAAGTTTTAGAGATATTAACTCATGATAAGAATTTCGCTGTTTGGTTATTGGCAAGAGATAATTTAAACAAATCAATTTAATATAGAGTATTATTAGTTAAGTTTATAAATGTTTTAAGGAAATAAACAATATAATTATGAATGAAAAATAAGTTATTTATTAGTTTTATAATTGCTGTTGTGTTTTTAGCGTTGCCTTATTATATCTATCGAAGCAATTTAGATGAAAAAATCATCAAACAGTTGTCACTTCAAAAAGCAAAATACCAATTTGAAGAGAAAGATGTCTTATTAACAGCTTTTATCAGTAAATTTGCCAAAACTTTAATCGGGGTAAAAGAAAATAAAAACTTTATTCAATTCCTAAAATAATAAAAAAGACGATACAGATATAAATGAACTTTTTTTATCTATAATTAAAAGCTTTCCCGGCATTGTTCAATTTAGATATATAGACAATAACGGTGATGAAATAATAAGAGTAGATAAGAATATAGATAAACACTCTTATATTATACCCAAGCAAAAACTACAAAATAAAAAAAGCAGATATTATTTCAATGATATTATCAATACTCAAAATAATAAAATATGGTACTCAAAACTAGACTTAAATATAGAGCATGGTAAAATTGTAAAACCAATACAACCAACTTTGCGAGTTGGAACTGTGATTATCTCTGATAATATAAAAAGAGGTATTTTAATTATAAATATTGATGTTTTTAAATATTTTAATGATTTTAAAACTGATATGCTTAACTCAAAAGAGACTTTTGCACAAGATTATTTTATCTCAAAAACTGCATTTAAAAATGATGATCATTTAATGATAATCGTTGAACCTATAAAATCTTCAATAATCGAAGATATAAAACAACGAACTAAAAATTGATCTGGCTACACTAATTCATACTTAGAACTTAAATAAATCTAAGTTAAAATAAAAGTATGAAGAAAGTAGAAAATATGAAAAATAGTCAATATACAAGAGAGTTTAGAGATTCAACAATACAGTTGGTTTTAAATAATGGTGATTTAGTTCTAAAAATTGCTAAAGATTTAGATGTAAATCCTAAGACAATTTATAATTGGATGAATGAATATAAAAAGGCCAATCAAGATTTAACTAAATCTATAGTCAAAACTCCCAAAGAAACTTTAGAACAAGAGAATAAAAGGCTAAGAAGAGAAACTAAACTACTTAGGCAGGAGCGTGATATATTAAAAAAAGCAGCAGTATACTTTGCGAAAGAAGTTCAATAAAGTATACCTGGATAAAAGATAATAAAATGAACTTCAATATAAATCTAATGTGCAAAATATTAAAAGTATATATTTCAAGTTATTATCATTGGATTAATAATGGATGTATAGTTAAAACAGTAGATGATAAACTTAATGAGTTAATAGAGATTATATTTATTCAAAGTAGATGCAAATATGGTACAAGACGGCTAAAAGATAAACTAGAGCGATTATATGGGCTTATTGTTTCAAGAAGACGAATTGGAAATATTATGAAAGATTTAAATCTTGTAGCAAATAAAAAGAAAAGGTTTAATATGGCATACAGATAGAGGTAGTCAGTATGCATCTTACTCTCATAAAGATTTATTAGAAGAAAATGGAATTATACAAAGTATGAGTAGAAAAGGTAATTGTTGGGATAATGCAGTTGCTGAAAGTTTTTTCCATACATTAAAAACTGAACTTACTCATCATGAGATTTATGAAACTAAATCAAAAGCTAATCAATCTATATTTTAATATATAGAAGTATATTACAATAGACAAAGAATGCATAGTGCAAATAATAATTATTCACCAGTTGAGTTTGAAGAGTTAATGTTACAAAATGAAATGGTTGCTTAGAATTTATAGTTCTTAGTATGATATAGGGTTGACAGATCAAAATAACTAAAAGTTTTATGAGATAAGACTCATAATTTTTTAAGTAAATTTTAGATAAACTAATTAAATTTTTAATGCATAAAACGAGGAATATTAATGCCAAAAAGAACAGATATTAAGTCTATTTTACTAATAGGTTCAGGACCTATTATTATTGGTCAAGCATGTGAGTTTGATTATTCAGGTACCCAAGCCACAAAAACTTTAAAAGAGTTAGGATATAGAGTTGTTCTTATTAACTCTAATCCAGCTACTATTATGACAGACCCTGAGTTTGCTGATCAAACTTATATCGAGCCAATTACAAAAGAGGTGATTGCTCAAATTATAAAAAAAGAAAATATAGATGCTATTTTACCTACTATGGGTGGACAAACAGCACTTAATGTTGCAACACAAATGTATGATGATGGTATGTTAGAAGGTATTGAATTTTTAGGAGCTCATCCTGATGCTATCAAAAAAGGTGAAGATAGACTTTTATTTAAAAAAGCGATGATTAAAATTGGTATGGATTTACCAAGATCACATTATGCTTACAATATAGAAGATGCACTTAAAGCTCAAGAGGATATTGGTTTTCCTATAATTATTCGTGCTTCATTTACTCTTGCCGGGGGTGGAAGCGGTGTTGCTTATAATATTGATGAATACAGAGAATTAGCACAAATCGGAATTGATGCTTCACCAATTAGTGAAATTTTAGTAGAAGAGTCGCTTCTTGGTTGGAAAGAATATGAGATGGAAGTAATTCGTGATAGTAAAGATAACTGTATTATAGTATGTTCAATTGAAAATTTAGACCCAATGGGAGTTCATACAGGAGATAGTATTACTGTTGCTCCGGCTTTAACACTTACAGATAAAGAATATCAAAATATGAGAAATGCTTCTTTTGATATTTTAAGAGAAATTGGTGTTGATACCGGTGGAAGTAATGTTCAATTTTCAATCGACCCAAAAACGGGAAGAATGATTGTAATTGAGATGAATCCTAGAGTATCAAGGAGTTCTGCTTTGGCTTCTAAAGCTACAGGTTATCCTATTGCAAAAGTTGCGACTCTCCTTGCAGTTGGTTTTACACTTGATGAGGTGGAAAATGATATCACAGGTACTACAGCATCTTTTGAGCCGGTAATTGATTATATTGTTACTAAAGTTCCTAGATTTACATTTGAGAAATTTCCAAATGCAAATAGTACACTTACAACTTCTATGAAAAGTGTCGGTGAAGTGATGGCTATGGGTAGAACATTTAAAGAGTCTATGCAAAAAGCTTTATGTTCACTTGAAACTGGACTTTGCGGATTTGATGAAATTGCGGGTGATTTAGATTTAATCAAAAAAGAGATTAGAAGACCAAACGATTCACGGCTTTTATATTTAATGCAAGGTATGAGAAAAGGTCTTACTGATGAAGATATTTTTGAATTAAGTAAGATTGATCCTTGGTTTATCACTCAGTTTAGAGAAATATACGAGATGGAAGTTAAACTTCAAAAAGCTGAACTTAATGTACTTGAAGATGAAGATTTACTTAGACTTGCTAAAACTTTTGGATTTAGTGATAAGATGATAGCTGCACTTATTGATTCAATTGAAGAAGATGTTTATAACGCACGAAAAAACTTAGGTATTAATTTTGAGTACAATGAAGTTGATACTTGCAGTGCTGAGTTTAAAGCTTTAACACCTTATCTTTATTCAACAACTAATATTACTAAAATTCCCACTCAGGAGAGTGGGAACGAGAGTGTGGCTCGTGATAAGAAAAAAATTCTTATTTTAGGCGGAGGACCCAATAGAATCGGTCAAGGTATTGAGTTTGATTACTGTTGTGTTCACGCATCTTTTGCTTTAAATGAGATGGGTGTTGAAACAATTATGTACAACTGTAATCCTGAAACAGTAAGTACCGATTATGATATATCAGATGTTTTATATTTTGAGCCAATTGATTTTGAGCATGTTAGAAGTGTAATTGAAACTGAAAACCCTGATGGTATTATTGTACATTTTGGTGGACAAACTCCACTTAAACTTGCTAATGATATTCATAGAATCGGTGGAAAAATAATTGGAACTACTGCACAAGTTATTGATTTAGCAGAAGATAGAGAAAAATTTGCTTCATTTGTTGAAAAAGCAGGACTTTTACAGCCTGATAATGGAACAGCTGTTACAATAGAAGAAGCCTTAATAATTGCAAACAGAGTTACTTATCCAGTTCTTGTGCGACCTTCATTTGTACTTGGCGGTCGTGGTATGAAAATAGTTTATTCAGATGCTGAATTAACTCAATATATGGATGAAGCTGTATCAGTATCAAATGATGCACCGGTACTTGTAGATAAATTTTTAGACAGAGCTATTGAGCTTGATGTAGATTGTATCACTGATGGAACTGATGTTTATATTGGTGGGATTATGCAGCATATTGAAGAAGCTGGAATTCACTCAGGTGATTCAGCTTGTAGTTTACCACCTGTTAGTTTAAGTGATGAGTTAATCAAAGAGGTTGAACAAAAAACTAAAAATATGGCTTTAGAGTTAGGTGTTATTGGGTTGATGAATACTCAATATGCTATTCATCAAGGGCAAATTTATTTAATTGAAGTTAATCCACGAGCTAGTAGAACTGTACCATTTGTTAGTAAAGCAACAGGTATGCCTTTAGCTAAAATAGCTACAAGAGTTATGATGGGTGTTACTCTAAGAGATGCATTGGCAGTTTATGATAATAATATTGTACAAGAAAGTGATGGAGTTTTGCGACCTAAAATGAGAGACCATGTAGCTATAAAAGAAGCAGTTTTTCCATTTAATAAACTTAGCGGTGCTGACCTTATTTTAAGCCCTGAAATGAAATCTACGGGTGAAGTTATGGGTATTAGTTCAAACTTTGGAACTAGTTTTGCAAAAGCTCAAGATGCAGCTAAAAACTTTTTACCAAAAGACGGTGGAAAAGTATTTATCTCTCTTGCTGATTTAGATAAAGAATTTGCACCTGCAATTGCAAGCGGACTTATAGATGAAGGGTTTAAAATAGTTGCTACTGGTGGAACATTTAATGTTATTGCAAAAGCTGGACTTGACTGTGATAAAGTTCTAAAAGTCAGTGAGGGGCGTCCAAATATTACTGATAGTTTGGCTAACAATGAGATTGTAATGGCCATTAATACAAGTGACGGGAAAGAAATAAGCAAAGATGATGGTTTAGAAATTAGAAGAATGGTGCTGAGAATGAATGTACCGTATTTTACAACAGTTGCAGGTGCGTTAGCATCAGTAGAGGCTATAAAAGCCAGTAAAGATGGAAGTTCTATAGTTCCGAAGTCAATTCAAGACTTTTTGGCAGACTAAAAATTACTCTCGTTCCACCTCAGGAGAGGTAGAACGAGTAGGAATATAATATGAATAAAAACTTAGTTTACCTAACTCAAACAGATACTACGGTTGGCTTTTTATCAAGTGATAATAAAAAACTTTGCACTATTAAAAATAGACCAACTACACAAAAAACACTTCGTGTCGTTGATAGTTTTAAAACTTTAACAACTCATACAAGAATTCCAAAACAACAAAGAAAATTAATCAGAAACTCTAAAAATACTACTTTTATTTATCCAAATGGGGAGAGTTTCAGGGTTGTGGATAAAGATTGTTTACATCATAAATTTATTAAAAAATTTGGGACTTTATATTCTACTTCTGCAAATCTTACAGGGGAAAAGTTTGATATTGAATTTGCTGCGAAAAATTCAGATATTGAAGTTTTGACCAATAAAAAATATTTTGAAAGTAACTCTTCTAATATTATAAAAATTAATAAAAGTAAATTAATACAACTAAGATAAAATTCTCAGCCAAATTTAGCTAAAATGGATACAATTATAAAAATTTATTAAAAAAGAGGTAAAAATTGGTTGTAAATATTTCCCTGCCAAATACATCTTATGATATTACAATTGATAAACTACAAAAGTTAAACTTTGATACTAAAGTTGTAATCGTCACAAATCCAACTATAAGTAAATTACATTTAGATTATTTAATATCTAAAATAAATGCTAAGAATTTGAGTGTTGTTACAATTCCTGACGGTGAGCAATATAAGAATATGGAAACTATTGAGCAGATTTTGGAACACTGTTTTGAACATAAATTAAATCGTAGCTCTTTGCTTATAGCATTTGGCGGCGGTGTTATTGGAGATATGACTGGATTTTGTGCTTCTATTTATCAAAGAGGGATTGATTTTATTCAAATTCCCACAACATTATTAAGTCAGGTTGATGCCAGTGTCGGTGGTAAAACAGGTATCAATAATAAATTTGGTAAGAATTTAGTTGGTGCATTTCATCAACCTCAAGCTGTTTATATTGACCCTTATTTTTTAACAACTTTACCAAAAAAAGAGTTTAGTGCGGGGGTTGCTGAAGTTATTAAAATGGCAGTTTGTTTTAATGCTGATTTCTTTGAGTGGTTGGAGCAAAATGATTTAAATGATGATGCTAATATTCAAGTAGCAATACAAAAATCAGTAGAAACAAAAGCATGGGTTGTATCACAAGATGAGAAAGAAAAAGGTTTAAGAGCTGCACTTAACTATGGTCATACTTTTGGTCATGTTATTGAAAATGAAACAAAATATGAAAAATATTTACATGGTGAAGCTGTAGGTATTGGTATGGTTATGGCAAATAATGTTTCAGTAAAGTTGGGTTTAATGAGCAAAGATGAAGCTTCAAGAGTTAAAGCTCTTTTAGAAAAATATGATATACCAACAACTTATAAGGTTGAATCTGCCAAACATTTTTATGAACATTTTTACTTAGACAAAAAAGCTTTGGATAATAAAATTAAGTTTATATTGCCGGTTGGATTAGGTGATTGTAAAATAACTGATGAAGTACCAAAAGATATTGTACTTCAAGTATTGAAAGGTATTTAATGAAATTATTAAGATATGTATTTTTAATTATAATAATATTTGGTTGGTCTAATGCCCAAACTTTAAGTGAACAAGAGATATTAGAAGATGAACAAAAATCAATAGTTGCAATTGAATTTAAACTCAAGGATATAAATGAAGAATTAGAAGATAATATTTGGATTACAAGATATAATAATTATTTAACATATAGAAAAATAGAGGAAGAATTAACAAAAATAAAAGCAGATGCAAAAAAATATTCACGATGGAAAGGTAAAAAATATAAAGAGCTTTCTTATCAGCTATTTAACAAGGTAAAAATTAAAGAAAATGAACTTGAATTGATTAGTGAATATAAAGATTCACCAATCGGAAAGCAAATTACACCAAGTGCTATTACTAAAGCTCCTAATGTTACTAATCCATTTATAATTATTGAGGCATTTTCCTATATTCAAAAATTAAAAGATAATCAGGCTACATATAAAGAGGTTAACCTTGAATTAGTTGAAATTCTGAGTTTTCTAAATCAAAAGTTAAAATATTTTGAAGAGTTAGATAAAATAGCTTCCACCGAAGAATTAAAATTAGATATGGCTAAGCTTCGACAAGAATTAAAAGATTTTAATATGGTTGTAGATATTGTATCAACAACAGGTGAAGTATATGCAAAAAAAATAGAGCAGGTAATTGCCGAAACAAATGAAAATATAACTGCAGAAATCAGTAATATTTTTAAATTACTTATTATAATTGCCGTTTTATTTGCTATGACTATTATTGCTAAAATTGCCATGAAAAAATATGTTAAAGATGATGATAAACATTATACCGGTAACAAACTGGTCAATTTTATTTTTATTATTTTAACGATTATTGTAGTTCTTTTTTCATATATTGACAATGCTTCTCATCTGGTTACATTTTTAGGATTTGCATCTGCGGGTATCGCTATTGCATTAAAAGATTGGTTTATGTCTATATTTGGTTGGATGTCAATCATGCTAAGCGGATCTATTAATCCGGGTGATAGAATTAAAGTTACAAAAGATGGTGTAGAAGTGGTTGGAGATGTTCTTGATATTACTTTATTAAAAATTGCTATTAGAGAAGATACAACATTAACAAGTTATTCAAAAAATAGAAGAACAGGAAGAGTATTTTTCATACCAAACAACTATGTTTTTACTGAAATGATAGCAAATTATACATTTGACGGACTAAGAACAGTTTGGGATGTGGTAGATATAAATATTACATTTGATTCAAACCATAAAAAAGCGGTAGAATTAGCAAAAGAAGTTGCAACAACAAATGCAAAAGGTTATACAGAACTTGCCAGAAAAAGACTTCAAAAGATGAGAAAAAAATATGTATTAAGAAATTCAAATCCAGATCCTAGAGTATTTGCATTTGCAGAAGTCTATGGTATTACAATTTCAACTTGGTTTCATACAAATTCACATGCAACACTGAGTTTAAGAAGTACGATTGGTATGGAGATACTTGATGCATTTAAAGCTCACGATGATATTACTATTGCTTACCCTACACAAACTCTAAGAGTAGTAGGGGCAACGCCGCAAGCTGAAGCTGAAAATTTATTGCCTGGAACTACTGCAACTGGATTTTTTGATTCACAAATAAATAGTTAGAGATATGAAAAATATGTCAATTTGTAATGTTTTTAGAATTAAATTAGTTTTTTTAGTATTATATCGTTAAAAAAGGCTAAAGAATGAAATATAATGATTTAAATTTGGATAACTGGAAAGAGTTAGATATAAATACTGATTCTCTTTGGATAATAAAGGAAAGGGATAAAAGTGGTAAGCATAAAAATGTTTATCATGGCAATTTTATACCTCAAATACCAAACCAATTAATCAGAAGATACACAAAAGAAAATGACATAATACTAGAACCATTTATGGGAAGTGGTACAACACTTTTTGAGTGTGAAAAATTAAATCGTAAATATGTAGGATTTGATATAAATCCTGAAATGTTAGATTATGTAAATACAAGTATGAATGATGGAAACTATAAAGATAATTTTTATATAAATAATTGCAATTCATTAGATAGTTTACAAGTAGATGAAAATATAGAAAATGCAAACAAGAAGTACAGTTCTAAAAATGTACAATTTGTACTTATGCATCCACCCTATATGGATATAGTAAAATTTACACAAAATGAAAGTGATTTATCTCAAATTGATAATATCAATGAATTTGTAAAAAAGTTTAAAATTATTTGTGAAAATACTTTAAAACATTTGGATAAAGGTAGATATTTTGCTATCGTTATTGGTGATATTTATAAAAATAGTGAAGTGATTCCACTTGGATTTTATTGTATGGATATGATAAAAAGAAATTTTAAGGTAAAATTAAAAGGTACTATTATAAAAAATATTGAAGGTAATCGTGGAAAGCTTGGTGTTGGTGGTATTTGGAGGTATAGAGCTTTGAATAGCGATTATTATATATTTAAACATGAATATATTCATGTTTTTAAAAAGGAGTTTTAAAATGGGAACAGATAAAAGATTAGGAAAATTATTTATAAAATTAGCAAGTCCAGATAAAAATGGAGTATCTGCATGGATAGATGTTAAAAATACACCTGTAGGATATGAGGAACTTAATGTTACTAATGGGAGTAGTTGGTCTAGAAATAAATCTGATTTAGCTGAAAACTATATTGTAGAAAAAGAATATGTAAAAAGTAAAGGTAGACCTCTTCTTAAAGTAAGAGTAAATGGGTTTAATACAGATAATGACAAATAATCCATTTAAAATTGAGACAACATCACACCACGATTGGGAAATATTAAAAGATTTAGATTGGCATTGTACAAAATGTGAATTAAAATCTGGACAGGCTAAGACATGGCAAGTATGGAGACAGGAAAAAGGTATACAATTAGATAAATTTAATGATAATTGGTATAAAACAATACAATGTTCTACCTGTGATATCAAAACTGTACATAGAAAATTACTGTCATTAGAAATAAAAGAAGAAACAAAAAGTCGTTCAGGAATTTCTCAATATTTAGCTAGAAAAATAAAAAACCTTTATAATAATGAAGAAGCATTATTTCTAAGAGAATTTTCACCACGAGAATTAGAAGTAGATCATAAATTTCCACAAATTAGATGGGAAGGTAACGAAGAAGAGAATCAAAGTTCTATGACCAATGAAGAAATTAAATCAAAATTTATATTATTAACAAGAAGTAATAATTTACTAAAATCAAGACAATGTGAAAAATGTGTTAAAGAAAATGTTAGAGGTAATTTTCCAGGTATTTATTTTTGGTATGAAGGAGATAAGAATTGGAATGGAGAAACAGCAACAGATCAAAATGGTTGTGTAGGTTGTTTTTGGTATGACCCATACAAATGGAGAGAAGAATTAAATAAGAAAGTTAATAATTAATTTTGATTAAGTTAATAAAATATTTGTATTTTAAGTTTTTATAGGTTATAATTTTGAATATTAATAAATTTAAGGTAAAAGAGCTTATGGCAAAAAAAGAAATAAATACACAAACAGAATTGGCTGAAATGTTAGGAATATCCAAAAATCAATTATCTAATATTTTATCAGATAAGTTTAATCCAATAAAAAGCAATGTAATAGAATTAGCTAATTTTTTAGGTGTTAATCCTTTAGAAATTATTGAAGTTAAAAGTGAGAATAAAAAATGAATTATATAGGTTCAAAATTTAAATTATCTTCTTGGATACAAGAAGAAGTTAAAAAAGTAGTAGGTAATGATTTATCTCAAAAAGTTTTTTGTGATATATTTGCAGGTACTGGAATAGTTGGAAGAACTTTTAAAAAAGAAGTAAAACAAGTGATAAGTAATGATTTAGAACATTATAGTTATATATTAAATAAAAATTATATTGAAAATCATGAAAGTATAATTGATAAAGAAAAATATATAGAAGAGCTAAATAATTTACCTTTAATTGATAATGGATTTATATATCAAAATTATTGTATGGGTAGCGGAAGTGAACGACAATATTTCAATGATGAAAATGGTAAGAAAATAGATACTATTAGAACTAAAATAAAAGAGTGGAAAAATAATAATAAAATTAATTCTAATTTATATTATTTTTTATTAGCTTCACTTCTTGAAAGTGCTGATAAAATTGCAAATACAGCTTCTGTTTATGGTGCATTTTTAAAACATATTAAAAAATCTGCTTCAAAAGAATTAATTTTACAACCTGCTCATTTTATAGAAAATGATAATTTCCATCAAGTTTTTAATATGGATAGCAATGAATTAATAAAGCAAATAAGTGGAGATATTCTATATTTAGACCCACCATATAATCAAAGACAATATAGTTCTAATTATCATATATTAAACACAATTACTAAATATGATAATTTTATCCCAAAGGGTAAAACAGGATTAAGAGAATACAATCGTTCAGATTATTGTAAAAAAGGTGAAGTACATAATAGTTTTGAAGATTTAATAAAAAATGCAAAATTTAAATATATATTTTTAAGTTACAACAATGAGGGATTAATGAGCAAATCTGATGTTGAAATAATTATGAAAAGATATGGGAAATATAGTTTAGAAACAAAAGAATATCAAAGATTTAAAGCAGATAAAACAGAAAATAGAAATCACAAAGCAGATAAAACTTTTGAATACCTTCATATTTTGGAGAAAAATTAATTATGCAAAAACAAAAAGTATATTTTAAAACCTTCGGTTGTCGTACAAATGTATTTGATACACAAGTTATGATGACTAAACTAAAAGATTTTGAAAATACTTTAGATGAAAGTGATGCTGATATAGTTGTAATCAATTCTTGTACTGTTACAAACAGTGCTGACAGTACCGCTAGGAATTATATAAATTCACTTAAAAAGCTACCAAAAGATCCACGAGTAATATTTACAGGTTGTGGTGTATGGACAAAAGGTGAGAGTTTATTTAAAGATAATAAAATAGATGCACTTTTTGGACACAGTGAAAAAGAGAAAATCAATACACTTCTAAAAAATGATACACGATTTTTTGAAGCAGGCGATTTAAAGCACATAGATGAAACTATAATTGAAAAAATGGTTGGAAAAAGCAGGGCATTTGTTAAAATACAAGAGGGATGTGATTTTAGTTGTAGTTATTGTATTATTCCTGCCGTTCGTGGAAATGCGAGAAGTTATGATGAGTCTCATATTTTAAAACAGATTACTACATTAGCTTCAAATGGTTTTGGTGAATTTATTTTAACGGGTACAAATATAGGAAGCTTCGGGAAAGGTATTAGCACAAATGATGGACTGGCTGCCTTACTTAAAAAGATTTCAATGATTAGAGGGGTACGAAGAATTAGGTTAGGAAGTGTTGAGCCTATTCAAATAACTGACGAGTTTAAAGAGATTTTGAGTGAGCCTTGGATGGGTAAACATCTTCATATTGCTTTACAGCATACAAGTGCTGATATGCTTAAACTTATGAATCGAAGAAACAGTGTTAAAAAAGATTTAGAACTTTTTGAAAGTTTGGCTTTAAAGGGTTATGCTTTAGGTACTGATTATATTGTTGGACATCCCGGGGAAACTGATAAGTTGTGGGAGGAAGCTATGGATAATCTTAAAAAATTTCCTTTAACTCATCTGCATCAATTTACATACAGTAAACGAGATGGAACTGCAAGTGTTTTTATGAAAAATCAAGTTGACGGTAATTTATCAAAACAAAGAGCACAAGAGCTTACAAAAATAGTAGAAGATAAAAATAAAATATTTAGAGAAAATAAACAGCCTTTAGAAGTATTAATTGAGTCACAAAAAGATAATATATATACAGGTTACGATCAATTCTTTAATAAAATAGAAGTTAAAAGTGATATAAATTTGATAGGTAATTGGATTGAGATAAATGATTATAAAGTAGAGGAGAATATAAATGTTTCTGAATTTAAATAATAAAGAAGATCAAGAAAAGAATGATAAGAATTTAAAAATGATGGGTATTTCTGCTATTGTTTTAACGGTATTATTTATTTATGTATTAATAAAAAGTGATAATGCTATGCAAAGTGGAAGTTATTATATTGGTGTGATATTTTTATTTATTTTAATGGGATTGGCATTTGCTTTACAAAAATATAAAACAAAAATACAAGCAATTGTCCCTAAAAATAAATTCCAAGAAGAGTTAGAAAAAAGTGAAGTAAGACAAGAAGAGCTATCAACTGTAAATAGCAGTGCAATTCAAGCAGTGACATCAAATATTACTTTTAAAGATGTTGCAGGAATTAGTCAAATAAAAGAGGAACTTGAAGAGATAGTTGACTTTTTAAATAATCCTAAAAAATATAAAAAATATGATGTAACTTTGCCAAAAGGAGTATTACTTGTAGGACCTCCCGGAGTTGGTAAAACTTTAATTGCAAGAGCAATGGCTGGTGAGGCAAATGTTTCATTTTTCTATCAAAGCGGGGCTAGTTTTGTTCATATCTATGTAGGTATGGGGGCTAAAAGAGTTAAAGAACTTTTTAATGCTGCAAAAGCAAAAGCACCTTCAATTATTTTTATTGATGAGATTGATGCTGTTGGAAAAGCCAGAGGAATGGGATCTAATGATGAGAGAGAAGCTACTTTAAATGAGCTTTTAACTCAAATGGATGGATTTGATGGGAATAGTGGAGTTATAGTAATAGCAGCAACTAATAAAATTGAAGTTTTAGATGAAGCACTTCTTCGTGCTGGAAGATTTGATAGAAGGGTATTTTTAACTTTACCATCAAGAAAGGATAGAGAAGAGATATTAAAACTTTATTTAAAAGGTAAAAAAACTGATTTTGAATTAGAAAAATTAGCAAGTGATACAAGCGGATTTAGCAGTGCAGCACTGGCTACACTTGTTAATGAAGCTTTATTAAATATGATTAAAAGAGATGGAACTACTATAGTTGATGAAGATATTGATACTGCTAAGCGAAAAATTCAGTTTGGTAAAAAAGAACATTACTTTTTAAGTGAAGATGAAAAAAATATACTTGCTACTTATCAGGCAGCTAAAGCATATATTTCAAAATCAAAAGTTCAATTATTTGATGAGGGTATTAGTAGTAAAGATTTAATTTATCCGTCTAAAACACAATTGGAAAATCAAATTACAAATAATCTTGCTGGTAGTATTGGGGTTGAAGTTTTATTAAATGAACCTTATGTTGTTTTTGAAAGTGAAATAAAAGAAGCTAAAATGAAAGCTGCTGCTATGGTAGAAAAATATGATATGGCAACATCTTCTCAAAATTTATTACAAAATATAAAATCTAAATTACAAGAAAAAATAAGTACAAACAAAGATGAAATTTTAAAATTAAAAGCAACACTTTTAAAGGATGAAGTAGTTGTATTTTAGTGGATTTTCTTTAGATAACGAAAAAGAACTTTTCAAGCAGTATTTGACTGAAACTGATTTTACAATCAGTGGATTTAGTTTTGGAGCTCAAAAAGCTCTTGAATATACTTTAAATGCTCAGACTAGAATAGATACTTTACAATTGTTTTCGCCATCATATTTTAGTAAATCAAATTCCGATGGAATGTGTAATGATAAAGATACTAAATATAAACGAATGCAACTGATGTATTTTAAAAAAGACTGTCAAACTTATTGTGATAATTTTTTAAATAATTGTGGAATGAGCCAAGAGGAAAAAAGTAATTATTTTAAAATGGGAACAGTTGAAGATTTGGAAGATTTACTTAATTATAATTGGGATGAAAAAAAGTTGCAAAAAATAGTTGATAAAGGTATAAATATAGAAGTATATTTAGGTGCGGAAGATAAGATAATAGACAGCAATAAAGCTTTGGAATTTTTTCTGAAATTTTCTGAAGTGTATTATATAAAAAATAAAGGACATATATTATAATGGAAAAAAGTAAGATAGGAATAATAACAGTAAGTGATAGAGCAAGTGCAGGGATATATGATGATTTAAGTGGAAAAGCAATTATTGAAACACTTGATGAATATTTAATATCTCCTTGGGAAGAGATATATGAAGTGATACCTGACGAGCAAGATATCATAGAAGCTACTATGATTAAAATGGCAGATGAATTAAATTGTAGTTTGATAGTTACTACAGGAGGAACGGGACCATCTAAAAGAGATGTAACACCCGAAGCGACTGAAAATGTATGTGACAGGATGATGCCTGGATTTGGTGAATTGATGAGACAAGAGTCACTTAAATTTGTACCAACTGCAATTCTTTCACGACAAACAGCGGGCTTACGAAAAAATACTTTAATAGTAAATTTACCGGGTAAACCAAAGTCAATAAGAGAGTGTCTTGATGCAGTATTTCCTGCTATTCCATATTGTTTAGATTTGATGGAACAACCATTTATGGAGTGTGATGAAGAAATTATAAAAGTATTTAGACCTAAGGCTAAGTAAAAATAATATGCAAAATATTGTTCTTCAAAACATATTTATATAAAAGATATTAATGTATGGATTGTGTAAAAATATTTCAAGAGAGAATAGAAGATGAAACTTTATAAATATATAAGTATTGAGGATGAAAATGCTGATACTATTATTGAGAGTATTCTCGAAGATAATTTAATTAAATTTACTCAAGCAAAAAATTTTAATGACCCATTTGAATTAAAACCTTATATAAGTAAAATTGCTAATAATATTGATGATTTTAAAACAATGTTAAATTGTAGAGTACCAGAAGAATATTGTGAGTTATATAAAAAAAGTGGTATGTTTCAAATAAGATTTAATAATATTACTTTAGATGTAAATGATAAGATACTAATAGATATGATAAATAACCAAAGATGTAAGAAGATTATTAATAATAAATTGAATAAAAAGATGAATGATAAAATCGGGTTATTATCTTTAACTACTAAAGTAAATAGTCTTTTAATGTGGGCTCATTATGCAAATTCACACAAAGGTTTTATTATTCAATTTGACTATAAAAATGATTTTTTTAAAACTAGAACTTATATAAATAAAGAAAATATAGAAAATGAAATTTATTTAAAAAAAGTAGATTATAATGAAAATAGACCAAGTGAATGTTTATATACAATTGATAAACAATCTACATTATTTACAAAAAGTAAAGAGTGGAAATATGAATACGAATATAGGATGATTATGCCACTTGAAAAAATAGGTTTAAATAAAAATAATTTATACTTAGAAAAATTTCCTGCAAGTATGATAAAAGCTATTTATCTTGGATGTAATATAGGTGATAATAAAAAGAAAATTACCGACATTATAAAACATAATCCAAATTTAAAAGATATAAAGATTTATGAAAGCTATATTTCTAAAAAATATTATAAATTGAACTTTAATAGAATTTTATAAAAGCATTACAAAATGACATATTTTGTTTGACAAAATAGAAATATACATAAAGTACCATATAAAGACACATCTAACATTTTAACACATACGGATAATCTTCAAAGCTTGTCCGTTTATAGCCCAATTTTGGAACAAAATTAACCCATAAAAAATTTATTTTTAATTATTCTACAAAAAGCTAAAATGAATTAGCTATTTATTTTAGATAGTATTTTATCATATCCATATTTGTTTATTTATTCAAATATAGATATAATAGGTAAAAATAGGATGAGGGGTGTTTTAATGGGTAATTTTAGAGATTTAGGACTTGATAGAAGTAAAATTGTAGAAACATTAGAAAATAATGGATATACAGTAGAAATTGAACTTAATAACACTAATCAAAAGAATTACAGCATAACTAATAAATTAAGTCAAAACTTTTTACTTACAGTTTACTCTAAGGAAAAAGGCAAAACTGATCTGGCTACACTAATTCATACTTAGAACTTAAATAAATCTAAGTTAAAATAAAAGTATGAAGAAAGTAGAAAATATGAAAAATAGTCAATATACAAGAGAGTTTAGAGATTCAACAATACAGTTGGTTTTAAATAGTGGTGATTTAGTTCTAAAAATTGCTAAAGATTTAGATGTAAATCCTAAGACAATTTATAATTGGATGAATGAATATAAAAAGGCCAATCAAGATTTAACTAAATCTATAGTCAAAACTCCCAAAGAAACTTTAGAACAAGAGAATAAAAGGCTAAGAAGAGAAACTAAACTACTTAGGCAGGAGCGTGATATATTAAAAAAAGCAGCAGTATACTTTGCGAAAGAAGTTCAATAAAGTATACCTGGATAAAAGATAATAAAATGAACTTCAATAAAAATCTAATGTGCAAAATATTAAAAGTAGATATTTCAAGTTATTATCATTGGATTAATAATGGATGTATAGTTAAAACAGTAGATGATAAACTTAATGAGTTAATAGAGATTATATTTATTCAAAGTAGATGCAAATATGGTACAAGACGGCTAAAAGATAAACTAGAGCGATTATATGGGCTTATTGTTTCAAGAAGACGAATTGGAAATATTATGAAAGATTTAAATCTTGTAGCAAATAAAAAGAAAAGGTTTAAAGTTAATACAATAGATTCAAATCATAATTTACCTGTAGCACCTAATATTTTAAATAGAGATTTTTATGCTTCAGCCCCTGATGAAAAATATGTGGGAGATATAACATATATTCCAACATCAGAAGGATGGCTATATCTTGCAACTGTAATAGATTTATATTCAAGAAGAGTTGTTGGTTGGTCAATGGATGATACTATGAAAGTAGATTTAGTTAATGATGCCCTCATTATGGCATTAAAAAATAGAAATCCACCAAAAGGTTTAATATGGCATACAGATAGAGGTAGTCAGTATGCATCTTACTCTCATAAAGATTTATTAGAAGAAAATGGAATTATACAAAGTATGAGTAGAAAAGGTAATTGTTGGGATAATGCAGTTGCTGAAAGTTTTTTCCATACATTAAAAACTGAACTTACTCATCATGAGATTTATGAAACTAAATCAAAAGCTAATCAATCTATATTTGAATATATAGAAGTATATTACAATAGACAAAGAATGCATAGTGCAAATAATAATTATTCACCAGTTGAGTTTGAAGAGTTAATGTTACAAAATGAAATGGTTGCTTAGAATTTATAGTTCTTAGTATGATATAGGGTTGACAGATCAAAACAACTTTAAAAATAGATAATGATTCTGATAAAATTGGCGATTAAGTTTGTAAACTTATATCTACAAATTTAAAATATTTTGATAAAAAAAATAAATTACAGCTACAAGGACAGGCATTAGGGTATTTTAACTTTATAGCTAGTGAACTGCAAAATTTAGATTATAATGTATTTTCAGAAATTAAAGAATTTAAAGAAATAATTTATAAAGATAATACAGAAATAATGAAAGAATATATGCCTGGTATTACATCAAAACTACCTATAGAAGTTATAGATATTACAGCTAATTCATTACATTTTCTGAAAATAAATGCTAATTTTCCTGATTGTTCCATAATTCTATATCCAATGGTAAGAACATTAGAACATGTTATGAGATCTATATTAGAAAATTATAATTATCCATACACTCGTAAAGGTTTTGAAATGTTTGGTACAGAGAGGGATAAAACTTGCACACTAGTAAGAAATAACAATTGTAAAATGGATGATAATTGTTCTGTTAAACTAGGCAAATGCTATACTTTTTATAAGACACATAGACATTTAATTATGCATCTGTCTGATGATGTTACAGAAATAAGAGTAATTCCAAGAGAAGTTGCTGTAGAACTCACTATGGAGTGTATGGATTTAATAGAGGATGTAGGTAGTGAATTTTATTAAAGAAGGTAATTTTTACTTTACAGAAGAAACACAGGAGTTATTTTTAATTGCTTCATCTTTTGAATCATCATTAAGAAATGATCAAAATGTAATTGATAAGTTAAAAGATTTAAATTTTAAAGGTGAAGTCTATGTTGATATGCTATTAGTGAAAGGTATTGTTGCATCTAGATTTTTTAAATTTTATTTTAATGGACAAAGATTCGAAACTAATAAAACTCAGAAAATAAATTCTAATACTAATAATATTTTAAATAAATTTCAAAACATAGAGAGAACTTTTTGCATATCTAATAAAGGTATAATTGAAAATTCTTGTTTATCTTATAGTGAAAAACTTATTGTATATGGGTAATTTATTAATCCTTAGTATGAACTCATACTAAGAACATTATTTAATTCATTATAATTATATTTTTTATATTCTATATTTTTTGTTTTTATTGTATTAACTGCCATTCTATCAGCTAATTCATTACCCTCTATGCCTGAATGTCCTTTTACATGTTTTATCGTAATTTTGTCTTTTATATTATCATATAAATTATGTATTTTTTGAATTAAATCAAGATTTTTTATTTCCCCACCTTTTTTTGTCCATCCATTAGATTTCCAACCGTATGACCAAATGGTTACACATTCTATACTATACTTTGAATCGGAATATATTGTAATATTATCAGTATTTGAATCAGATGCAATTTGTAAAGCTTTATTTAATGCATTTAGTTCCGCAATATTATTGGTACCTTGTATAACATAATTTCCATAATATAAAATAGGCTTTTCATTATCATTATATACTGCTATACCACTACCAGCCTCTCCTGGATTATTTTTACATGCTCCATCACAATATATAGTTAATTCTACAAATCGTTTATCGTTTTTGTTGATTTGATTATCAGACATATTCATATTGTGAAGTAAATCATAATTATTAATTATTTGCTTTTGTGTTTTTAATGCAATTTTACCCTTTAATAATACTAGTAGTTCAAAAGTTCTTTGATTTATTTGGTAATTTATAATATTACTATCCCAATTGTCTTCTGGTGGATAACTAAATCCTAAAAGTTCAAATTGTGTTTTATTTAATTCAAAGTTAGTCATTATATCCGATATAAATTGTTCTGTTATATTCATTGTAATAATTCCCCCTTATTTTTATTTCAAATTATACTTAAAATTTATTAATTTATGGATTGATTTAACTAATTTTAATTACATTATTGGGTAAAAGCCTTAATAGACACAGGACTTGAATATAGAAATATGCATCAAATGAGGCATACATTCTCAAGTCTTATGATTGCATCAGGTGAAGATATACTTTGGGTATCATCAATGCTAGGACATAAAAATTCTAGTATCACTTTATTAGTATATGCTAAATATACAAGAAATACTAAGAAGATAAGGGGAACTTTCCTTTTAGAAAACTAGAACAATCTTGGTTCAGTTTTGGAACAATTTAAAATACGGTAGTAATAAGAACCCTTATAATCAGGGATTTAAGGAAAATATTACAAAATGACATACTTTTTAATAAAATAAATTTTAATGCTATGATATGTGGAAACATAAAAAGGCATTTAAAATGGATATAGTTAAAGAGAAACAAATTGAAGATAAAATTTATACAATAAGAAATATTAAAAGATTTCCCAGTGATTTTATGTTTTAACTAACTAAAGATGAACTTGAAAATTGGAAGTCACAAATTGTGACTTCCAATAAAGAGATTATGGGATTAAGAAAAATGCCTTATGCTTTTACAGAACAGGGTGTAACTATGTTATCCGCAGTGTTAAAAAGTGATATTGCTATTGAAGTAAATATCCAAATAATGCGAATATTTACAAAGATGAGGCAATTTGCACTTAACTATAAAGATATAGTAATAAAATTACAAAATATAGAAGAAACTATACGATTACATCAAAATCAAACAGATGAAAATTCAAAGCATATAAAAACAGCATTTGAACTTTTATCTCAAATATTAGAAGACACTACTGAGACAGATAAAAATTTAATAGGTTTTAGACCGAATTTAACAGGTAAATAAAACAGAATTATAATGCTATAATACAAAAAATTATAATACAAAGTTTTAAAGAAAGAAGAATGCAAAATATAATTAAAAAATTAGACTTAGAAGAATATTTAGAAACTCTTCAAAATCTTTTTGCCAGACAAAAATCAATCATACTTGAAGGTGATATAAATATTCATCATAAGCTAATATCTCAAATATCTAATTATGATCTAAAGCAACTTCCAAAAGTGGAAAACCTAGATTCTGCTTTGATGTATTTAAAAAAGCAAGGTGATTTAAAACTTTATGAGATCTATGAATTTGTTAAGATTATTAACTATTTTTTATATTTAAAAAGATTTAATTTTGAAGATAAGTTGGGTGAGTGGAATGATAAAATTATAATTCCAGATGAGATAAAAACACTTAGTAGTTTTTTTGATGAAAAGGCGAATATAAAAGAAGGCTATGATGAAGATTTAGATCGTGTAAATAAAAATCTTTATGATATAAAAGGGCAAATCAAACAAAGTTTATATGCAACTATCAATAGTAAAAAATTACAACTTTATCTAGTAGATCATCAAGTACATTTAGTGCATGGTGAACAAGCTATCTTAGTAAGGGCTGGATTTAATCATTATCTAAAAGCTAAAGTAGTCGATAGAAGTAGTGCTGGATTTTTTTATGTAATCCCTCATAATGTATCACAGCATAAACAGCGGCAATCTGATTTGATAAATCTAAAAGAAGAAATTCTTTATAGATTGTGTAAACAATACTCAAGTATTTTAGGTAAGCATTTGATGTTTTTATCGTTCATAAATAAAGAATTTGATAGATTTGATCATTATCTTTCAAGGGTTTATTTTGCAAAAAGTGATGATAAAAATTTTATCTTGCCAAATCCAAAAGTTAAAGAGCAAAAATTAATTGACTTTAAACATCCCGCTTTACATAATGCAAAGCCTATAAATATAGATTTTACTAAAAAAGTTATAATGATTACAGGTGTGAATGCCGGTGGTAAAACTATGCTTTTAAAATCAATTTTAAGTGCCGTGTTTATGTCAAAGTATCTTATTCCATACCATTGTGATAAAGAGCAAACTAAAATTGGCAGTTATAAAGATATTCAAGCTGTACTTGATGATCCTCAAAGTGTTAAAAATGATATTTCTACTTTTGCCGGTCGTATGGTTGAATTTAGCAAGTTGTTTAAGAAGTCAAACGCTATTGTTGGTGTTGACGAGATTGAATTGGGTACAGATAGTGATGAGGCGGCATCTTTATTTAAAGTTATTATTGAGCAGTTGATGGCTAAAAATATCAAAATTATTATCACTACTCATCATAAAAGATTAGCTGCACTGATGGCTGAAAACAGTAATGTAGAATTAATTGCTGCATTATATGATGAAGCTAATCGTAAACCTACTTATGAGTTTATGCAAGGAACTATCGGGCAAAGTTATGCTTTTGAAACTGCAAGTCGATATGGGATACCATTAAATGTAGTTAAAATGGCAAAAGAAGTTTATGGTGATGATAAAAATCGTCTTAATGAACTTATTGAGAGAAGCAGTGTTTTAGAGCGAGAATATCAACAAAAGATTAAAGAGTTAGATGAACAGATTGAGCGAAATAAGAAGTTAAATAAAGTATTAAAAGAACAAAAAGAAACTATTGATAATCAAGTATTAAATGAAAAAAATATTTTAAAACAACAATATCAAGATGCCATAGATGAAGCTAAAAAAGCTATCAAAACAACTCAATCAAAAGAAGCACATCAATTATTAAATCTTGCAAATAAAAAAGTAAAAGATATAAAAGTACAAAAGCATCAAGAGCCGCTTGATTTAAAAGTAGGTGACAGAGTCAAATATCGAAACAACAAAGGTGTATTAAAATCTATTAAAGGTAAAAAAGCATATATTGAAACAGATGATGGTATAAAGTTGCAAGTGCCGTTAAGTGAACTTAAAAGAGGTGGAAATATGCCTAAAGTTAAGCAAATATCTAAACATGATATAAAAGTAACAATTGCCAAACCAAAATCTGGACATGTGAAACTGGATCTGCATGGACAAAGAGCTGAAGAAGCCATAGCAAATTTAGATAAGTTTATTTCTGATAGTTTAATTGCCGGATTTGATGAGGTGCTTGTATATCATGGAATTGGTACTGGAAAATTGTCTTATGCGGTTAAAGTATTTTTAGAACAACACCCAAGTGTGAAGAGTTTTGAAGATGCTTTGACGGGGCAGGGTGGATTTGGTGCTAAGGTTGTGAGATTATAAATTAATAAGGGAAGGTTGGTAGAAATGGATAATTCAAATAATAAAAAAGTTTTAGGTTTAGATATAGGTTCAAATAGTATTGGTTTTTCACTTTTAGAGTTAAGTGAAAAGAATAATGAAATAACTTTTAATGAATTAACTAGTAATAGTATAATTTTTTCAGAGCCAACTGATGCGAGTGATAGAAGAGATGCGAGAAGTTCTAGGCGAAGAAATGAGAGAAAAAGTGCTAGAAATAGAAATGCAAGAAATGTATTTGTAGATTATAAAATAGCAAATGTAGATTTTATAAGAGATACTACAACTTATTTAAACTCATTTAATTTAAATGATAATGATGTTTATAATATTAGAGAAAAAGCTGTATTTGGGGTAAATCTTACAAAAGAAGAATTTATTTTAAGTACTTATTCTATCCTTACGAATAGAGGTTATAACAATATGTTTTCTATCTCAAATGAAGATGGTGTTATAAATGAAGCAGTAACAAAAAATACTAAGGAATATCAAGCTAAAGATTATCAATTACCTTCAATGGTTTTAACGGCTCATAGAAAAGATTTAGAAGATATTTTTCAAAATATCCCAATTCGTAATAAAAAAGATGACTATAGAAACTCTTTAGATAGAGATATGCATATTGAAGAGTTTAAAAAAGTTGTATTATCTCAAGCTAACAATAAAGATATATTTAATTCAAAAGAGCAATGTGATAAATTTATAATTGAAATTGTTTATGGAAAGTATAATTCATTTTATCAACGACCATTAAAAAGTTTTGAAAGTATGGTTGAGTATTGTTCCTATTATGATGAATTTAATCCTAAAGGCTCTTATAAAAAAATACCATTAGCAAATGTAAGAAATATAGAATTAACTTTAAGACAAAAGATTGATAATTATGAATGTGTAAATAGTAAAACAGGTGAAATTAAAATATTTACAAAAGAAGAAGTAAATAGTATTATTGATTTTTGGATAAATGAGCCATCATCAAAAGAGATAAATGCAAATAATATTTTTAAATCGGCTGGTTTTAAAGATATAAAATTATCTATTCCTGAACAATCAAGTCAAATAGTTTTAAATATACAAGCACATAAGAATATCTTAGATATTTTAAATAGGTATAATATTGATTTTCAAGATAAACAAAATGATTTTTATAATGATATTTTATTAGAATTACATTATTTTA
This sequence comes from Arcobacteraceae bacterium, assembly GCA_965242915.1. Taxonomy (GTDB): domain Bacteria; phylum Campylobacterota; class Campylobacteria; order Campylobacterales; family Arcobacteraceae; genus CAJXII01. The sequence goes on along the minus strand of CBDETN010000027.1, from coordinate 393,016 downwards.
AAAATAATAGTTCAAGAGTTGAACATATAAATAAATTAATTGAAAAATATGATTTAACTTTTGAAGATGACCTTGTTCAAAGTTTAGCAATATTGGAAAATATGGATGGTTTTGCATCTTTTTCTTTAGAATTTATCAATGAAGTATTAGAGATAATTAAAACAGAGGATAAAGCTTATCATGAAGCATTGGAGAGTTTAGGATATTTTAGTAAATATCTTGATATGCCCACTTATGATTATCTTCCAGCATTAGAGCCTACAAAAGCAGATATAAAATGGTTAGAAGAAAATATATCATATTTTGATACGAAGCATTTATTTTATCAGCCTATGATGTCGCCAAAAGTAAAAAGAGTTATCTCAATTTTGCGAAAACTTATTAATGATATTATTAAAAAGTATGGAAAGATTGATGAGATTAGAATAGAAACTGCAAAAGAGATGAACTCTAAAATTGAAAAAGAAAAAATAGATAAAAATCAAAGTAAAGATAGAATAAAAAATAATGAAGCTATTAAATTTTTAAAAAATTCTGATTTAAATTTAAAAGAAACTTCTAAAAATATTGAAAGAGCAAAACTATATATTGAGCAAGGTAAAAATGGTTGTCAATGTTTATATTCAGGAGAAACTATTACAGAAGAAGAAGCTTTTGATGAAAATGAAACAGAAGTTGAGCATTTTATACCAAGGTCTGTTATATGGATAAATTCTTATAAAAATAAGATTTTGGTTAAAAAGAAACACAATCAGAATAAAGGTTCTTTGCATCCAATAGAGTATTTAAAATCAAAAGGACAATGGGAAGATTTTAAAGGAAGAGTGCAAAATAAATTTATGGCATTTAATAAAAAAGATTGGCTAACAAAAGAAGATATTATAAATAGTGTTATAGCAAAAGAGCATTGGCAAGATAGCTATCTAAATGATACAAGGTCAGCAACTAGAACTATTCAAAAGTATCTAAATCATTATTTATATCCAAAAGAAGCCTTATATGGAAAAGGTGAAAAAAGAAGTATATTTAGTGTTTCAGGAAAAGCAATAAGTGAGCTAAAATATATGTGGGGTATCCATACTGTTATGCCCAAAAATGAAAATGAAAAAAAAGATAGAAATACTAACTATCATCATACTTTAGATGCTTTTACAGTTGCTTTATGTTCAAGCAGTGCAATTAATACACTTCATAATTATTTTAAGAAAAAAGAAAATAAGTTTAAAACAAAAGCTTTAAAAGAAAAATTAACTTCTAATGTACCTATATCAAAAGATGGTGTAAATGTTGTAGAGTATTTGAAAAATTTAGTTGATAAATATGAAACCAATAAATTGTATGTATGCCCTTATAATAAAAGAAAAACCAATATGAAAGGTTTTAAAGATGGTAATTTAAAACTCTATGTAACTAAAGATAAAAATAATAATGAAATATTAGCTGAGATGGAAAAAATAGCTATTGATAAAAGTATTTTAGTTAAACAAGTAGGATTAAATGCTACAGATAGAAAAGATGAAGAGGTATTGGATTATATTAAAACTATACAAGATAGACTAGATGTACAAAAACAAAGAAAGATTATAGATGCTATTGAAATTTATGCAAAAGAGTTAATAGAACTAAGAAGTAAAATAAATGGTGTGGGAAATGAGATAAAAGAGTTGAAAAAAACTTTTAAAACTGGAAAACAACATAAAGAATATAATGATACTATAAATGAAAATATTAAACCATTTTTGGAGCAAAATAAACTATTATCAAAAGAGTTACAAGATTTAAAATGTAGTTTTGCTATTAAGAATGGGAAAAGACAGATTGTGAAGTCTTTAAAATTACATAAAATAAAGATAATAGAAAGTGGAGCTGATGCAATTTTATATAAAAATAATATAGAAAGATTATCTGTATCTAATTTTAAACAAGCGCTAGAAGATAAAGAACCATTTGTTATTAAGATGAATGAATCGACTTTAAATGTACAATTATTTAATACTGAAAAAAAAGGTCAAGCTGTAGGATTAAACTATTTTAGTTCAATATCAAATGATATTAATACAAAAATAAATGATAGATATATAGATGAAATAGAGAATAACAAAAGTGATATGACTTTATATAAAAATGATATTATAAAAATTAATAATATTAAAGATTTAAAAGTAGAATATTATATCTTTAATGGTGGAGGGAATATAACAGGCTCTAATAATAAATTAGTAATTAAAAATATAAATCTCAATAATTTTATCAAAGTCAATAAAAAAGGCGAAGTTAAGGAGACTAAAGAAGATAATGTTAGTCCAAATAAGACAACCATTATTTCCATAGTAAATATAGATTTTTTTGGAAATATTACAGAGGTTTAAGCAATATGATATATAGAAATGATTATAATTTATCTGCTTCAAATATATCAAATGGGGATTTGAAAATTTTGGTTAAAGCAAGAGGTGTTTTCCCGAGCCTCACAAGATTTATTCTTAAAGTCGGGATTTTTTAATGTCTTTTAAACAAATATTTATCAAAAACAAATCTTACTTAAGTTATCAAAACAACTCAATGAGTGTAAAAAATGAATTTACAGCTACTTTAGTATCTCTTGATGATATAGATATAATGATAGTTGAAAACCAACAAACAACTATTACATCATCACTATTATCAAATATGGCAAAAGCAAATATATCAGTTGTATTTGTGGATGATAAATATAATCCATCAGCTATATCAATGGGATTATATAAAAATAGTAGAACTTCAAAGATACAAAAATCACAAATCAATATAAACAAGCCTAGATTAAATCGTCTTTGGCAAAGTGTAATATATAGTAAGATTTTAAATCAAGCAGATACATTAAATACTATTAAAGATGATGATTATTTATATTCACTTTTAAAAAAAATTAATTCTGGAGATAAAAATAATATTGAAGCAGTTGGGGCTTCTTATTATTTTAAAGAACTATTTGGAAAAGATTTTTATAGAAATAATATAGAAGATAATAGAAATATAGCTTTAAACTATGGCTATAGTATTTTAAGAAGTTCAATAATTAGATATATCATAGCTTACGGACTAAATCCATCTTTTGGTATGTGGCACTCTAGTGAATTAAATGCTTTTAATTTAGCAGATGATTTAATAGAGCCATTTAGACCTATAATAGATAGATATGTTTTAAACAATATTAGTAAAGATAATCCATTATCTTCAAAAAATAAGCAAGAATTAGTAGGACTGCTTTATTTAAAAGTTAGAAATAATCAAAACCAACAAACTTTAGTAAATGAAGCGATTAAAAATATTGTATCTTCTTATCAATCTTTTTGTTTAAATAAAAGAGAAGATATAGAGTTGTTTTTTTTGATAAAAGAATGAGAAATATAAATAGTGCAATAAGTGGGTATAGAAAGATGGTTTTATTTGTGATGTTTGATATGCCGACAGAAACTAAAAAAGATTTAGATAAATATCGTAAATTTAGAAAAAAACTTTTTGAATTGGGTTTTATAATGTTTCAGTATTCTGTTTACATAAGATTTTGTAGAAGTTTGGTGGTAGCACAAAAATATGAGAGAAAAATAGAATTATCAGCACCGTTAAATGGTTCTATAAGAATTATCAAAATTACAGAAAGTCAATATTCAAATATGAAAATCATAGAAAATTATCGTGAAAAACCAGAGAAAAAGATAGCAGAACAGGCGCAAACTTTAATGGTTTTTTAGTGCTATAAGTCATCTCAGAGCCCTGTTTTAAAGGGATTTAAGATGTATATTATATCAAATGGGGATTTGAAAGTAGGTTAAAGCGTCATACTTATCTGTAAGATTAATTATATATTATATCAAATGGGGATTTGAAAGTAGGTTAAAGCTAGCAGATGTTCAAAGAGATACAATAGTTGATTATATCAAATGGGGATTTGAAAGTAGGTTAAAGCATAGTCAATTTGAGTAATACCCATTCCTGATTATATCAAATGGGGATTTGAAAGTAGGTTAAAGCTTCATTAGTGAAGGTCTTAATTATTTCTTCATTATATCAAATGGGGATTTGAAAGTAGGTTAAAGCTACCTTGTTTATCATCATCATAAAAACCATAATTATATCAAATGGGGATTTGAAAGTAGGTTAAAGCCCCACAAACATTGCAGCTTCATTAAATTTTTATTATATCAAATGGGGATTTGAAAGTAGGTTAAAGCCAAGTGATTTAGCTGTCCATTCATTTTTAGATTATATCAAATGGGGATTTGAAAGTAGGTTAAAGCACATAGTTGTATAGATACGCTTGCTATTAATTATATCAAATGGGGATTTGAAAGTAGGTTAAAGCGAAAGTCTATACTATAAAACCTTAAATAAAATTATATCAAATGGGGATTTGAAAGTAGGTTAAAGCCATAAATCTTTTTAATAAGTTTTTCTCGTTGATTATATCAAATGGGGATTTGAAAGTAGGTTAAAGCCACCAGTATTTATACTTATAGAACCCGTTTATTATATCAAATGGGGATTTGAAAGTAGGTTAAAGCCACATCAAATGTTAAATCTAAATATCTTTTATTATATCAAATGGGGATTTGAAAGTAGGTTAAAGCACATATCTTTTAGAAAATATACTATTTAAAATTATATCAAATGGGGATTTGAAAGTAGGTTAAAGCGTATATCTTTTAGAAAATATACTATTTAAAATTATATCAAATGGGGATTTGAAAGTAGGTTAAAGCATACAGTATACAGAACTATACATTATTTTAATTATATCAAATGGGGATTTGAAAGTAGGTTAAAGCAACGCAACAGGAGCAACAGAGTATGCTTTAATTATATCAAATGGGGATTTGAAAGTAGGTTAAAGCGATTGTTCACATCTATACAACTATGTATCAATTATATCAAATGGGGATTTGAAAGTAGGTTAAAGCCTGCATCTGTTAAAAGAGCATCAGCGGAATATTATATCAAATGGGGATTTGAAAGTAGGTTAAAGCGATTGTAAAATGTATAAATATCGTAATCAAATTATATCAAATGGGGATTTGAAAGTAGGTTAAAGCATACAAAATCTAATTTTTTCCTTTCATTTTATTATATCAAATGGGGATTTGAAAGTAGGTTAAAGCTCAAATGAAATGTTATTGCATTTTATAAAGATTATATCAAATGGGGATTTGAAAGTAGGTTAAAGCCTTTTAATTCTTTAAGAGAAATATATCCAAATTATATCAAATGGGGATTTGAAAGTAGGTTAAAGCATTTAAAGTTTTTGCATATAAAGGGACATCATTATATCAAATGGGGATTTGAAAGTAGGTTAAAGCCCTATAAATCTATTAAATAATACCATCAAAATTATATCAAATGGGGATTTGAAAGTAGGTTAAAGCTAATTAAGGTTACTAATAAAAACTGCATTGATTATATCAAATGGGGATTTGAAAGTAGGTTAAAGCGATACTATTTATTAGTATTTAATACATATAATTATATCAAATGGGGATTTGAAAGTAGGTTAAAGCGTGTTTTTGTTCTGTCAATTTTTGTCATAAATTATATCAAATGGGGATTTGAAAGTAGGTTAAAGCTTACCTATAGTGGTAGTAAAGACTCTGCAATTATATCAAATGGGGATTTGAAAGTAGGTTAAAGCCTTATTAACTATCTTCATCCCTACTCTATTATTATATCAAATGGGGATTTGAAAGTAGGTTAAAGCATGAAAATGTAAAACATAGGGTTGAAGATAATTATATCAAATGGGGATTTGAAAGTAGGTTAAAGCTTATGTTTATATTAAATACTAATAGATAGTATTATATCAAATGGGGATTTGAAAGTAGGTTAAAGCTAGTGCGTGAGTGTGATGGGTTTAAAGTGAATTATATCAAATGGGGATTTGAAAGTAGGTTAAAGCGTAGGTCAATTTATTAATTAACTATTTATGATTATATCAAATGGGGATTTGAAAGTAGGTTAAAGCTTATCAAAATAACTTAAGGTTTATCCTTGAATTATATCAAATGGGGATTTGAAAGTAGGTTAAAGCAACAAGAAGTTACAACTAAAATAGCAAATAATTATATCAAATGGGGATTTGAAAGTAGGTTAAAGCGCCGTTCCTGTAGATAGCATAGCAAATTTAATTATATCAAATGGGGATTTGAAAGTAGGTTAAAGCAAAGATTTCACTAATCAGGCTAAAGATTATATTATATCAAATGGGGATTTGAAAGTAGGTTAAAGCTCCGCTTATGGTATTTGTTAAAACAGTATTATTATATCAAATGGGGATTTGAAAGTAGGTTAAAGCAACATCAGTAATATTGACAAGTTTCCCTTTATTATATCAAATGGGGATTTGAAAGTAGGTTAAAGCCAACTGCGGTGGCATATTCACACTACAAGGATTATATCAAATGGGGATTTGAAAGTAGGTAGAATTTAGACTTTAATATTACTATTTATTCTAATTAGATATTATATATGAACTAAAATTCATTAGTAGCTTTAATAAAACAAGAGAAAAATAAAATGATAACAAAACTTAAAGAAACTACAAAAATATGCAATTAAATATTCGCAAACTGTGATATAGCTTATAAAGAATTAAAACACAAAGTAATAGATAGTGACTTTTTTGAAGACTATAAAAGGGATAAAAAATGGCTAATGTATATGATGGTATGACAAGAACAGCACAAAAGATAGTAAAAGATGAATTAAAAATATTATGGACATACACCTCAAATGCGATAGAGGGAAATACAGTATCTTTAGGGGATACTTCATTTATTATAGAGCAAGGACTCACAGTATCCGGGATAACTCTAAGAGAGCATGAAGAGGTTGTAGGACATGCTAGAGCTATTGATATAGTTTATGAACTATTAAATAAAGATTTACTTATAGAGGAGGATATATTTAAACTTCATAAAGCAGTACAAACAACTTTGAATATCGATATAGAATGCCCACTAGGAACATATAAAGTGATAGAGAATGGTAGATATATTTTAAATAAGGATAATAAAAAAGATTTTCATCCTTATCCACATCCAAATGATGTAAATTATCTTATGAATATATGGTTCAACGAATTTTCTGATATAAAAAAACAAAATTTAACTTTAGAGCAAAGTATAAAAAAATACACAAGATGTCATATCGAATTTACCTCTATTCATCCATTTTTTGATGGAAATGGTAGGTTAGCTAGATTACTATCAAATATATTTATGCTAAAGAATGGTTTTTTGCCTTTAATTATTTCTAATAAGAAAAGAGAAACCTATATAAACCTTTTAACTACATATAATTTAAGTGTATTAAAATTAGATAATAAATCAAAACAACTTATAGAAGAAAATGAATATTTTGATGCTATATACGAATTTTTTAAATCAGAATATAAAAATAGTCAATATATCTTAGATGAGGTAAGAAGTAAAATATAATGGGTTGAAAAGTTATACATCTAACCAAACCCTAACAGTTACTTTTGCTTTAAAAAAAGGGGAAGTAGTCGACACTACCTTCTAATGTATTATACATTGTTTTAATACCCCTACAAACAACTATGTGATAGAATATACACAACAGATATAAAAATAAGAGAAAACTAAAATGACAACAAAACTAAAAGAAACTATAAAAATATGCAATCAAATATTTATAAACTGTGATATAGATTATAAAGAGTTAAAACACAAAAAAATAGATAGTGACTTTTTTGAAGACTATAAAAATACAAGGATAGTTAATAGTTTTTTATTTAATTTCTCAAAACTTCAAGATAAAATAGGAGCGAAACTTTTTAAGCAGGTTTTATATGAACTAAGAGAGATTGACAATACATCTATCCCTATGATTGATGTTTTAAATAGTTTAGAAAAATTAGAAATTATTGATAAAGCTCAATGGGATAGTTTGAGGGATATTAGAAATCTTTTAGCACATGAGTATCCCTTTAGTATAGATGAAAGAGTTGAAAATATTAAGCTTACTTTAGACTCTTATGAATTATTAAAAAATATTTATGGAAAATTACAAAATGCGATTAAGTCAATATGAAATTAAAGTTATAAAAGATAGTTTTACTTCAACTTTTACAGATGGGAAAATTTATCTTTTTGGGAGCCGGATAGATGATAATTTAAAAGGTGGAGATATTGATCTTTATATTATCACGAAAGATACAAATAAAGTAAAAAAGAAAATAGACTTTTTAGTTAAAGTAAAAAATAAAATTGGTGAACAAAAAATAGATGTTGTTTTGAGTTATGATAAGACTAAGCCAATAGAACAAGAGGCAATTGAAAATGGTATATTGCTTTAATTACAAAAGGAAATGAAAAAAATGAAAAAAATGACACAAATAGAACTTTTTAAAAAATTATTACAATTTAAATCAATCACTCCAAATGATGATGGTGCATTTGAATTTATAACTGAGTATTTAGGTCAGAGTTGGGAATGTATTGAATTAGACTATGAAGATGTGAAAAATAGATTTTATTTTAAAAAATTTAATGATTCTTGTCAACATCTGTGTTTCGCGGGACATATAGATGTAGTACCAGCGGGCGAGGGATGGGATACTGATCCCTTTGAACCTACTGAAAAAGATGGTGTGATAACAGCCCGTGGTACACAAGATATGAAAAGTGGTGTTGCTGCTTTTCTTTATGCTTGTAAACATATACAATCTTTTGATGGTACATTATCTATTTTATTAACCAGTGATGAAGAGGGTGATGCTGTTAATGGAACCGTTAAAATTTTGGAGTATTTAAAAGATAAAGATTTTCTACCTGATTTTGCTGTTGTTGCAGAGCCTACTTGTGAAGATATTTTTGGTGATGCTATCAAAGTAGGGAGAAGAGGAAGTATAAACGGTGTAATAGAAAAAGTTGGAGTACAAGGTCATGCTGCATATCCTGAAAAAGCAATTAATCCTATACACAAAGTATCTCAGGTTTTACATAAAATGGCAGGTGTTAATCTTGATGACGGTGATGAGTTTTTTGCTCCAAGTCAATTTGTAATTACTGATATTCGAGCAGGCATGGAAGTGACAAATGTAACTCCTGCAAAACTAAAAATGATGTTTAATGTAAGAAACTCTACGAAAACTACAAAAAAAGATATTGAAGATTTTGTACATAAATATTTTGGTGAAATGAATTATAATTTAAAAACAACACAGGGCTCATTTCCCTTTATGACAAATAAAGATTCTAAAGTTATATCTGCTGTTGATGATGCTATTAAAGAAGTTACAGGCATTCAAACTAAACACAGCACAGCTGGTGGTACCAGCGATGCAAGGTTTTTTGGTCAGTTTAATGTAGACACGGTTGAGTTTGGTGTGATAAACGATACCATACATTCATTAAATGAAAGAACTACAATAAAAGAAGTAGAAGATTTAACTAAGATTTTTGAAGTTTTAATAAAAAATTTTTAGTTGTAAGAAATTATTTAACTTTATCAAGCAAGATAAGCTTGATAAGTCTATTGTTTTATGAAGTTAATTAAAAGGCAAACATTAGTTGAGAAAGTAATATAATAGTTACAACTAAAATAAATGGGAATCTATGTGATGTAAATACAAATGGTTGTATTCCAAAAAATACTTGCAAGACTCCTCTTAATCCAAGCCAACCGCCTAAAAATATTTTTACTGATAAAATAATTTGAAAGGTACTAAAACCATCAGGAGATATTTCACCAAAAACCTGTGATGCAAGATAAAGACCAGAAGCAACAGCTACAATTAATGCTTTTGGAACTAATTGCTTTGTAAATAGGGCAAAATATTTTCTGACTTCTGTATATTTCTCAGGTGATAAAGTTTTCTGCATTCTCATTAAAATTAAATTATCTGTGATTAAAAATCCACCATAAATAAAAACTGAAAAGATATGTATGATATGTATAAATGTATATGTCATATTGAAGTACCTTGATATAAAAATTTTATTTTTTTGCATTGTACCAAAATTTTATTTAATACATATTTAGATAAACTTTGTCTATGAAAGAAATTCAAATATGAGAGTTGTATTGTTTGTAACAATTTTTTTAATAGTTTTTATGTTGTTGAATCTTTATATATCAAAAAGGTTAATTGCAAAACTTGATCTAAAGAAAAATATTAAATCTTACCTTAATATTTTTTTAGTTATTAATTTTATCGGTATTATTGGATATATGGTCGCAAGATATTATGTGGATATTTCCAACTGGTTGTATTTCCTAGTTTCAATCCCTATGGGTATATTGTTTTTACTTTTTTGTACAACTTTGATATATGATATATCAAGAGTTTTATTAACAAAAATGCCAATCTCACATTCAAGAAGAAAGTTTTTTAAAAAATCTTTAGATATCTCATCTTTAGTAATGGCAACAGCACTTAGCGCAAGGTCAATTTATGAAGCAAGGTTTGTTCAAATAGAAAAAGTAAATATTAAAATTAATAATTTAAAACAATCATATAAAATAGTTCAATTAAGTGATTTGCATATTGGTGGACTTATTAATGCAAAATTTATTAAAGATATTGTCCAAAGAATAAATAAGTTAAATGCCCATTTGGTGGTAATAACTGTCAAGCGAACTGCTAAAATGGGCAGGTAAAAGTTAAAAATAGTTACACTCTGAAACTTAAACCAACACTACTTTGGACCAATTAATTATTTAAATTACTATCACCTTGAATATTTATAATATGTGAATGGTGTAATATTCTGTCAAGAATAGCTGTCGTTACAACTTTATCACCTGCAAATATTTGCACCCATTTGCTAAATACTAAATTTGAAGTTAGTATAGTTGAACCTTTTTCATATCTCTTTGATATTATTTGAAAGAAGTGGTTAGCTTCTTCTTTAGACATATTAAAGTATCGTATCTCTTCTCTCTTTTAGCTGTAATTGCATTTGACAGTAAATCTGCAATAGTTGTAAACTTTACTTTAAATCTATTCTGGACAGCTTTATATGCAAGTGCAATGGCAAGATGAGTTTTACCAACTCCTGATTGTCCTAGAAGTATAATATTCTCATGCTTTTTTATAAATTCTAATGATGCTAATTCGTTTATTTGTTTAGAATTAATCCCTATTGTAAAGTTATAATCAAACTCTTCTAGTGTTTTAATAGCAGGAAAGCTAGCAAATTTTGTAAGTATATTTTTAGAACGACTTAATCTAGCTGTGATTTCTAGTTGTAGTATTTCATTAAGTCTCAAAATCTATATAATCCCATTTTAAATTTGTGAGGTTATCGGCTCTAAGTGGAATATGTAAAACAAATTTTAACATTGCTTTAGTTGGATAGTGTCCGTCATAGTTATATAATACCCCAAGAAGTCAAGACAACTTTTTCTAAATCCTTATTCTCTTTTTCACCTGTTACCTTATGCCACAATTTCAACTAATTTATCATAATCCTTATTATTAATTTTTAAACTATCATAATAAAAACTCATTGGTTTTTTATAATTTAAAGTTTGATGAAATCTTTTATGATTATAAAAATCAATATAATCTTTCACATCAGTTTTTAACTCTTTAATTGTGTTATATTCATTTAGATAAATTCTTTCAACTTTTGCACTTCGCCAGAATCTCTCTATACAAATATTATCAGTAGCTCTACCTTTACCATCCATTGAGATAATGATGCCATTATCTTTTAAAGTCTGTGTATGGATATGACTTGTGTATTGACTGCCTTGATCTGTATTAAATATTTCAGGTTTACCATATAGCGATAATGCTTCATTTAAAACATCCATTGTTAAAGCTGAATCCATAGTGTTGGATATTTTCCAAGATAGTACAGCTTTAGAATACCAATCAATTATAGCTGCTAAATAAACCATGCCGCCATTAATCTTGATATATGTTATATCCGTACTCCATACTTGATTTGCTTTTACTATGTCAACTCCTCTAAGCTTGTAAGAGTATTTTTTATGTTGCTTATCTGGTATTGATAGATTTATTGGTTTAACTGCTAATATTGGCTTTAAACCCATCTCTTGTCTATATTTATAAACAGTATTCAAACTTATATTGTATCCATCTTCTAAAAGTTGCTGATGAACTTTTAAAGCTCCATATATTGGTATTTGCTCATAAATATCATTTATCTTATCTTTGAGTGATATTTTATGCTTATTTTCTATAGGCTTATAATATAAGCTGCTTGGATTTAATTTTATAAGTTTACATTGAGTTGATACTGAAATATATGTTAGCTTAGACTCTATCAACTCTTTTTTATTAGATAAGTCCAAGCTTTGTAGCTTTCCCTCAAGCCATTCCTTTTCAACTGTCATTTTACCTACTATCTTTGCATAATCATCTATTTTAGATTGTAATTTTAAGTTTTCGTCTTTATATTCTTTGATAGCCTTTGCAGGCTCCATTGCCAACTCTGCATTATCCAAAAATATCTTCTTCCAATTTTGGATATTTTTAGGTGTTATATTATTTTTACTTGCTATCTCATTTAAAGTCTTTTCACCTTTTAAAACTTCTAAAACAATTTTTGTTTTAAATTCTGCTGTAAATATTCTTCTTTTTGTACTCATTTTTTACCCCTATTAAATATTTTATTATTTTAACTTTTTAGGAATAAGAATCTTATTTTTTCGTTCTTATTTTCTTGGGGTATTATAGTATCTAAATCTACAATATCAAGAGAACTAAGTAGAAATAGTAATAATGGATATTATAGTGCAGATGATGCACATATAAAAGCAGTATCAAGAGATAAATTTAAAGATAGATATAAGAAACTCACTAATAAATTAAAACTAAAAATTGGTAAGATGTTAAGAGATGGCTTATCTCCTGATCAACTAGTTGGTAGATTGAAAAAAGATAAAATAGCAAATATTTCATATGAAACAGTATATAGATACATTTATGCAAATCAAAGAAGTGGTGGTCGATTATATAAATTATTGAGACATAAAAATAAAAAGTATGGTAATAGAAGTAGTCAATACAAGACTAGAGGTCAAATTAAAAATAGAGTAAATATTAGTAAACGAGCTAAGATTATTGAAAAGAAAACTAGATTTGGTGACTTTGAAGTAGATACAATTATAGGTAAAGACCATAAAGGTGCTATCGTTACCTTAGTTGATAGAAAGAGTAAATTTACACTTATGAAGATAGTTGAATCTAAAAAAGCAGATGTTGTTACACAAGCTATTATAGAGCTTTTACATCCAATAAAGAAACTAGTTCGTACAATTACTTCAGATAATGGTAAAGAGTTCTCCTATCATGAAGAGATAGCTCAAAAATTAAATCTAAAGTTTTACTTTTGTGATCCATACTCATCTTGGCAAAGAGGATTGAATGAGCATACAAATGGACTAGTTAGAGAATATATTCCCAAGAAATATAGCTTTGAAAATATAAATCAAACTCAAATAACTATCATTCAAAATAGGCTAAATAATAGACCAAGAAAGATTCTGAAATATTACACACCAAATGAGATATTTTTCAAGGAAGTTTCAAGAAAAATGGTGGCATAATTTTGGCTGGTTTTGTTGCACTTTAAGTGTGAATTGGCGTTACAAAGTCCTTTTGTTATTGCATACTTCCAAACTGTATTTAGGTTTCTAAATAATTTATTTACACCCTCTAAACCTTTTTTAGATTTTTTCTTTACCACTTCTATAATATCTTGATGAGTAATATCATTTTTAAATGTAGCTTCAATAGTTCTTTTAGCTTCAAACTCTAACCACTCATCGGCTATTAGTTTAAAATTGCTATGCTCTTTTATCCGCATATTTAGCTTATCTTCTTTCTTTTGCTCTAGTGGGGCTATTCCTTGATTGATGAGGTCTATAAATTCATTTCTTTTTGCTCTTGTAGTTTTAAGTGTTGTTTGTGGGTAATTACCAAAAGATGTTTTTCTTCTTTTAAATTTTTTGTTCTTATTTAGTATAGTTGGACTTGTATATCTAAACTCCCATAACCTACTGTTATTCATTTTTATTAAAAGCTGTAATCCTTGTCCATCTGATATAGAGTAGTTTTTGTCTTTGGCTCTTAAAGTTTTGATTTTAGTATCACTTAGCATTTAATAGTTCTTTTCTAATGTACCAAAAAATGTACCAAAAAAGTTAAGATTATGGTACATCTTATTAGATTAAGTTAGACTATTATATGATAAAAAAGCTTTGTACGTTCTGATTTTATGGGCTTTGTTGGATTGTTTTAGATTGAAATTAAGTACTCCACTCAGATACCAAAACACACAATAAAAAAAGTACCTTGCTGTATTCCTACCCTGGGGAGTTGCTTTTAAACATAGTTGTAAAGGTCTAAGTGAAGCAGTCAAAATATTAAATTAATATTCTCAATGCTTAACTTTTTAAAATATTTCGCATTATAATCTATTTTTACTTAAAGATATAGTTATTTTGAATTAATATCAATAGAAATTTAATAAAATAAGGTTATACAATTGGTATAGCTATACGAAAACAAACCCCTTTTTCTGTATTAATTGCTTCTATTTTACCGTTATGATGTTTAGAAATAATAAATCTGGACATATAAAGTCCTAACCCTACGCCATTTTTTTCATCTTTTGTTGAAAAATACGGTTCAAATATTTTATTGATATTTTCTTTTTTTACCCCTTGGGCATTATCACATATTTCAAAACAAGAGTATCTCCCCTCATCCCAGCTTTTAAGAGTAATAACCGGCTTTTCAATCTTTCGTTCAGATATAATCTCTACAGCATTTATAATGATACTTACTATTACCTGTTTTAGTTCATGTCCGTATGCTTTAACTTTTTTCTCTGCTTTAAGATCTTTGATAAGTTTGATATTTTTTGAGTTTAGAGTTGAATCAATAACCGAGTGAATGTCAAGTAATATATCATTGATACAAAATTCTTTTTTCTTGTCATCCTGTTTAAAAGAATCTGAAAATTTATTTATTATTTGTGAGAGTTTTTGTGTGGTATCTTCAATTTCCTTACAAGACTCTATAAATTCATTTTTATTAAAATTCTCAAATTCAAGGTTCATTTCCATACCGCTTGCAACTGTCGAGATTATACTAAGAGGTTGTCTCCATTGATGAGCGATCATACCTAATATTTCTCCAATGGCAGCTTGTCTGGATTGTGTGATCATCAGTTTTTCTTTTTCCAAAATCTCTTTGTTTTTTGCAAAAATTTCAATATATAAACGAAGCTTATTTATCAGCTGATCATTATCAATCGGTTTGGTCAAATAATCTATTGCTCCTAGTTTAAAGCCCTTTTGCCTGAATTCTTCTTTTTTATATGCTGCGGTTAGAAATATTATTGGTATATTATTTGTTTTTGGATTATCTTTTATAAATTTTGCTGTTTCAAATCCATCAAGTCCCGGCATTTGAATATCTAATATTATCAAATCTACATTTTTATCATATACAATTTCCAGTGCTTCTTCTCCACTGGAAGCCAGTAAAATATCTACATTTTCCAGATAATCTTCAAAAAGAGACTCAAGTGAAAATCTGTTTGCTTCTATATCATCTACTACTAATATTGTTGTATTCATCTGTTATCACCTTTTCTTTTGATATATTTTTGTTTTAGTACCAAATTGTTTAAAATTTATGAAATCTTTGTCTATCATTTCAGAATTTCCAAGAACTAAAAAGCCGTAGTTATCTAATGAATCATTAAAAAGATTCAATACTTTTGTTTTTAATTTTTTGTCAAAATATATCAATACATTTCTGCAAAATATTAATTGAAATTTATTTATTATACTATCCATTGCTAAATTGTGTTCAAAAAATAGAATTTTCTCTTTTATATGATTTTTTATCGTTACAAAGTTATCATAGACCTTAAAATAGTTGCTGAAACTTTCTTTACCGCCACTTTGGTAATAGTGTTTTGTAAAAAGTTCATAACTACTTTTAGAATAAATTCCATTTTTAGCTTTTTGCAGAACCACTTTATTTATATCTGTAGCGTAAATAATACTTCTATCAAGCAGTCCAGCTTCTTCTAAAAAAATTGCTAGCGAATACGGTTCCTCTCCAGTACTGCATCCTGCACACCAAATCTTTAGTTCAGCAAAACTGTCAAGTTTTGGGATAAGGTCGTCTTTAACTTTTTTAAAGATTTTGGAATCTCTAAAAAGTGTTGTTACATTTATGGAGATATCTAAAAAAAGTTTTTCAAAAACAGCTTTATCTTCAAGTACCATTTTTTTAAGTTCATCAAAATTTTTAGGTTGTGTTAAGTTGTAAAAATGATGAATTCTTCTTATTATATGATTTTTTTGATAATCTCTATAATCATATCCATAAATATTATATATCTCTTGTAGAAATAAATCTATATCTTTGTCATTGAACTCTTTATTATCGTTTATAGAATTATGAATATACTTATTGATATCTTTAAGAGATAAAACAGCATCATAATTACCACTTTTTACGGCATTGTCAAGCATAGGGGTTGCTTCACACTCTTTCGAATCTTCAATTAGTATGGTTGCTCCGCTATTTTTTAAATTTTCCAAAGAATCAGAACCGTCTCTACCATATCCACAGACAAGAAGAGTTAAAAGTTCTTGATTGCACTCCTTTGCCAAAGATTTAAACAATACACTTATAGATGGTTTTGAAAAATGTCTTTTATCGGTATCAATTAAAAAGATATATCCACCTGCCACTATCATATGTTTGCCGGGTGGTGCAGTATAGATTGTTTTTGGCATAACTTTTTGATTTGATATTGCTTCTACAACTTTATAATGTGTTGTTTGATTTTGCAAGATTTTGTGCAATAAAGACTTTTTATCTTTTTGTTGATGTACAACTATAAATATAGAGATATTTGAAGGGGGAAGATTTTTAACTATATTGTTGATTTTTTCTAAACTTCCTGCACTTCCTCCAATTCCTATAAAATCAATTTTGTTCATCTGTTTTGTAATTAAAAAACAATCTTCACAAGTGATCTCAATGTTAAAATCTTGTAAATAATGCCGTAGTGATATTTCATTGGTAAAGAGTATTGAATTGTTTCTTATTTTATAAACTCTTTTTATAATCTTTAGAGGAATTACCATAATATTCATAAAGTTTATCTCATATGAGATATCATTATATTTTGTAGCTTTTAAAAAAATCTCTACATCTTTTGCAGACATAGATTTTTGTACTAAAACTTTTGTAAGATTTTTTAGTTTTGATATTACGATACTCATCTGTGTTTTTTAGCAGTCCATATTTTTATCAATTGTAACAGTTTTGATATATCTATAGGTTTAGCCATATACTCGTTGGCGCCTGCATTTAAGCATTTGTCTCTATCTTCTTTCATAGCTTTTGCAGTTACTGCTATAATAGGTATATTTTTTATACTTTCATCTTCCCTAATCTTTCCAATAGCTTCATATCCGTCCATTACAGGCATCATTATATCCATCAATACAATATCTATTTTTTTATTTTCCTTAACTTTTTCAATCGCCTCTTTGCCGTTTTTTGCCCGAACAACATCTGCACCGTATTCACTAAGTGCAGTATCAAGGACAAATATATTTTTTATATCATCATCTGCTACTAATATTGTCATACCGTCAAGGTTGATATCTTCTTCATATTGTACTTCTTCTATTTGTTCATCATATTTAACTGTATTTAAAAAATTGTTTATCTCTCCTACAACTCTTTCTTTTGAATTTGCTGTTTTTAAAATAATACTATGGGCATACTCTTGTATCTTTTCCAATTCACTCTTATCAAGTTCATCTTTATTTGCATAAATAATAATAGGCAGCTTAGGATAATTATGTTTTATAAATTCACACACTTCACATGTGCCGTCATTAAATCCAAGAGCAATCACGACTGTATCATAGTTGCCTTTTTTAATTTCGTTGATAGCACTTTGCGATGTTGATACACCTTTTATGTTTACTCCGGCACCTATTAGTTTTTTTAAGTCATTTCTCTCTTTGATATTTTTTTCTACTATTAAAAGATCTTTTATTTTTTTATTTCCAAAAGAGGCAAGATTTTTTATTACTGCTTCTACATCATCATTTAAAACGGGTTTTTGAGTATAGCCTATTGCTCCTATTTTAAAAAGTGCCTCATCTTTATCTCTGCTAGAAATTATATGAACAGGAATATTTTGTAATTTAGAATTACCTTTTAACTCTTTTAAAACATCTACTCCATCAATATCGGGCAGACCAAGATCAAGCATAATCCCCTGTACATTATATTCTTTGGCTTTTTTTAGACCATTTTTACCACTAAGTGATATTAAACAATTGTAACCTTTCTCTTTTATACCCTCAGAAACAGTTTTTGCAAAAATTTCATCATCGTCAATGATTAAAAATGTTTCATCGGTATAATTTATTTTATCACTGTCATCTTCTATCTCTTTTGATAAATCAAAATCCTTTAGTAAATCAAAATCCTTTGGGTTGTGTGGATTGTGTGAATTGTATGATTTTTCTGTCTGGTTGTTTCCAGCTTCAAGATTTGGAAGAGTAACTATAAATGAGCTTCCTTTTCCATTAGTTGATGATAATGTTATCTCTCCACCCATCATCTTCGCAAGCTCCTTGCTGATAGATAGACCAAGTCCCGTTCCTCCGTATTCTCTGCTTGTACTTCCATCAGCTTGTTTAAACGCTTCAAAGATAAGTTTCTGTTTATCTTCAGGGATTCCTATACCGGTATCAGTGACACTGAAACGAACAGGTTTGTCAGCATTTTCACTTTTTTCAAATTTAACTGTTACAGAACCGTCTTTTGTAAATTTAAAAGCATTTGAGATAAGATTTCTTATGATTTGGCTGATTCTGTCCTTATCATTTAAAACATAATCATTAAACTCATCTTCTATATAAAAATCTAATCCTCTGTCATTTGCCACCACTTCAAACATATCTTTTACCTCTGTTAAAAGATCACCACTTTTAAATCTGTCAACTACCAGTTCCATTTTACCTGCTTCAACTTTTGAGAGGTCAAGTATATCATTGATAAGTCTTAACAGTTCATTCCCGGATTTATTAATTGTGATTGCTTTTTGAGTATCTTTTTCTGTAAGATTTTTAGCTCTATTCTTACCTAGAAGATCAGATAAAAGGATGATTGAATTTAGTGGTGTTCTAAGCTCATGCGACATATTTGCCAAAAATTCTGATTTATACCTACTTGATTGTTCAATCTCCTGTTTTGATTTTTCAAGTGCTTTGTTATTTTGTTTTAGCTCCTGCTCCGACATCATTAGTTGTTGTTGCTGCTCTTCCATGTGAGCATTGGCTTCTTCAAGCTGTTGCTGCTGCTCTTCCATCATTGTATTAGCTTCGCCTAATTCTTTGTTAGCAATCTCACTTTCGCTTAAAAGCGTTCTCACCTCTTCTGCCTGACTTGTTGTTGATATTGCTGTTGCTATAACTCTGTTTGCTGCATTGAAAAAATCCATTGATTTTTGATTAAATAATTCAAATGAACCGATCTCCATTACACCAAATAAAATTTCGTTATACAATAAAGGAAAGGTATAAGTATTCAAAGGCGGTTCACTTATTGTTCCGGTTTTGATTATCATATGCTCTCTTGTGATATTTCGTAAATTTATCGGAGTTCTTTGCAATGCCACTTGTCCAACAGTTCCCTCTCCTAGTTTAAAAATATTTGATAAATCTTCTCTTTGTATAAAAGCAAAACTTGCATATTGGTGTAACTCTTCTTTTTTTTCATCATAGATATAAAGAGCGCCGATACCTGCTTCTAAATATGTACATATAAAATCAATAGATTTTTTACATACATCTTGTATATTAGATTGATTTACTAAAATTTCATTTAACTCTTTTATTCCGTCTTTTATCCAATTTTGTTCATCATTCTCAATTTGTCTATCATTTAATTTTTCACCTAAAATATTTGTTGCATTTTTTAAAACTTCAAAATCCCCTTTGTACTCATTTGTAACTCTTCTTTCATAGTCTCCG
The DNA here is from genome assembly GCA_965242915.1 of Arcobacteraceae bacterium. Taxonomy (GTDB): domain Bacteria; phylum Campylobacterota; class Campylobacteria; order Campylobacterales; family Arcobacteraceae; genus CAJXII01. The sequence continues at coordinate 372,955 of CBDETN010000027.1, read as the reverse complement.
CCGGCAACTGTATTTAAAGTGTCTCCTATATCTTTTAAAACATTTGATACTTGTGCAAGAAGTTTATTTATAAGCGGTTTTAGTTTTTGAAGATTTACATTGGCGGCACTTTGTATAATATTATCTTTAAAATTACCGTCATTTACATTTTCTACAACTTTGGCAGCATTTAAAATAAACATTTTATCCTTTTCCAGTCCTTTTTCGATTGCAGATATATTATTGTTTATAGCTTTAGCCATTTGTCCAAACTCATCTTTTGAATCAATATTTATTAATGATGTATTTTCTTTCTTTTGATTTAAATATAAAAAGAATTCATCAAGACCTGTTTTAAATTTACTCAGTGATAAAAGAGTATTTTTTATTATAAAAAAACTTAAAAAAACAAGAAGTGCTATCACAAAAGCTCCTAGAAGTTCCATCTCCAATATTGCTAGATTTATATAGTCTTCAAGTTTATTCATTTTTCCAAGATGAAGTTTCTCTGCAATTAGAGTCATATTGTTGGATATTAATGTTATTTTTTCATCAGCTTCATGAAAAGATTCATGGATACTATCATCATGAACTCTTTCATCATCATGCATCTTGGCATCATTTTCCTCATGTTTATCTTCTTGTTCTTCATGCTTATGACTAAGCTGACTTTTAATATCTATACCTGTATGAATCAAGGCTATTTTTTTACCGCTTAAGTAAAAAATATCAAACATTTCATCTAATTCTTTTGCATATTCACTAAGCTCACTATTGTTCATTTTAGCTGCAATTTTTTTAATCTTATTAAAACTTACTTCTAACTTCTTGTGATGTTCCTCTATACTTTTGAAGATATTTTTATATTCATTTTTATTGTCAGAATCTGCCAATTCTTTAAAGAGTCTGTGTGTTATAGAAATACAATATTTGATATCACTAGAAACTCTTAAAAGTTTCCCCTCTTTGGTTTTCAGATTTACTAAACTGTTTAAAGAATTGTCAAGCTTATTCTCTGCAATTATAATTAACGCAACTATCGCTGTAACAGCAATTGAGACAATAATAAATATTTTTACCTTCAATGTTAAATTCTTCATCTTTAATCCTTTGTCTTCTACAGCATAATTGATTTATCTCTATCATAATTGTACCTACTTTTTAATAAGTTTTAAAATAATATTAATAATTATAGAATAAAATTGTTGATTTTTGTGTAAATTTTGTTGAATGATTTTATAAATCGAAACTTTGTTATATTTCTGAATCAAGTAATAAATTATTTAAAATAATATTTCCTATAGGTTGGACCCTATTATTTTATAATGAGTAATTGTAATAATATAATTTAACTTTAGATATAATTTTTAAAAATATTAGGTACAAAGAGAGCTTAGAATATGAATATATTATCAAAAAATGCAATAGCCGAAGAGTCAATTGAAAAAATGAATAATGCTTTAAAAAGTATATCTTCAGATATAACTTTAGGCAAACAACTACACCCTTTGACAAATTGCTATTCTACCAATCTTAAATCACTTGATGCTCCAAATCATATATATACAAACGGAAAAGGGATAAATGAACTATCCTGTACCGCAAGTGCTTTGGGTGAATATATAGAAAGAATTCAAACAAATAACTTTTTTATAGAATTTTATATGCAAAACAAAGAGTTTTATCCAGATCAAAAAAGTTTTACAGATGTAAACAATTGCTTAAATAGTACATTAAATAAATTTTACAACCCAAATGATGAATTAGAGTTAGAGGATTTTTTAGATTTTAATAGTGATGATCAAGAAAATATAATATGCTTACCTTTTATAAATCAATCAAATAACAAAGAAGTATATTTCCCAACAAATATCATACACAACCTATATGTAAGCAACGGACTAGCTACTGGAAATACACCAGATGAAACTAAAGTGCAAGCATTAAGTGAAATATTTGAAAGGTACGTAAAAATAAAGATAATTAAAGAAGGCTATTCTTTGCCTAAAATACCTCAAGATACAGTAAAATCATTTCCTAAACTATATGAAGATATTCAATCTTTGGAAGAAAAAGGCTTTAATATACAAGTATTAGATGCATCTTTGGGTGGGGAGTTTCCTGTAGTTGCTATATCATTAATAGATTCAAAAGAAAATAGTTTATTTGTATCTTTTGGTTGTCATCCTATTTTAGAAGTTTGCTTGGAGCGAACTATTACAGAACTTATGCAAGGTAGATCAGTGGAAGACTTGAATTCTTTTGAAAAACCAAGCTTTAATGAGAGCATAATAAATAATAGTTTCAATATAGAATTACATTTTATAAATTCAGATGGTAAAATGAATTTTTCTTTTCTAAATAAAAATAGTTCTTTTAGCTTTAGTCCTTGGAAATATGATGGTATAAATAGTGGTGATGAATATAAATTCTTATTTGATATAACAAAAGCGATGAATAAAGATATATATTTAAGGGAGTATGATTATATAGGGTTTTATTCTTGTCAAATTATTATACCTAGTATCTCAGAGATTTATCCTATTGATGATTTGGTTTACAACAATGCAAATAGAGGAAAAGAGATACGCCAAAATATTTTAAATTTTAAAAGTATTGATTTAGAAGATATAATCCAAAGTGTTGAGTATCAAGCAGATGATTTGGATTGTGAGAAATATATAGGTGTACTATTTAAAAATAATTTTACATTAGGAGATTTTAAAGCACAAATATATCTAATGCAAGGTGACTTAGAAAGTGCAGTAGGGTACTTTGAATTATCTTCAAAAAATATATCATATATACTAGCCCAACTTTGTCATATACAAATAGATGACTTAAACTTTGATGATTATTATCAATCTTTATGTGATATTTTCACACAAGAGAAATTAGAAGAGGCTCTGAGTATATTTAATATTGATAACTACTTTATAGATATCTCATTTCATGATGATTATCTAAATATACAAAATTTATATGATAGATTGGCTGTAAAGAAGCAAACTATATTAAAATAAACTAAGTATAATAGTTTACTACTCCATTATTTAGGATTATCTATCATATAACCAATGGTATATGCTAAGGCAACTCTATAAAGAATATAGCACCATTCTCTGAATTCTTTGCATATAATTTTCAATTTAGATTTTTTCTTATTATCTCTTGGCTCAGCAGTATCTCTTCTGGTATTCCCCCTCCGTTATCTTCAATACTAATGACAGCTAAGTTCTCTTTTACTTCAATATTAATTTTTATCCATTTATCTTCAATATTTTTTTCAACCAAAACATCTTTTGCATTGTTAAAAATATTTATAAGTACTTGAGATAATAAAAATAAATTAATGACAAAATAGCTTTTAAATAAAGTATTGATTGAATTTAAGAAAAGTAAAATGTATAATATTGTCACAATTGTGCTAGTAATGTACATAAAATAATTTATGAAATTTAATAGAATTTATCATATTATAAAAAAATTAATTTTTTACATTGCAAAAATATTATTTTTATGATAAAATAAAAATAATTATTTAAATAATTATTTAAATAATTATTCTTAATTCAATTAATATCTGTTTATATAAAATTGAATTTTACTCTTTAAAAGGAATATAATAATGTTTTATAAACAAACTAATAAACTAATAGTAAAATTTTATTTATTTATTATTATTGCAATATTAACATCAGCAGATGTTTTTGCTGTGGAAATAGAAATGAGTAAAGACGCTCCCATAACAATAGATGTTTTAGCAAATAAAATACAAAAAAACAACAAGATCATAATGATAAAAGATGTGCAAAGTCCAGCAATACTAAATAATATAGCAGTAGGATCAGTAGAGATAGTTGGCAAAGGTGTTGTTGTTAATCAAGATGGAAATGATCAAGGATTAATCTATAATAGCAAAGGAAATAAAAAAGAATTATTTGGCGGAGCAATAAAAGTTGAAATCACTTTTAATATATTATCGTTAGATATAAATACTTCTACACCGTTGATTTCATATGCAACGGATAATCAAAGTAATGAATTTGTAATATATAATGATGAAGATGGAAAATTAAAATTATGTATAGGCGGTAAAAAAGTAGCTTTGAATATATTATCTTCAGAAATATATAATGGTAAAGAACATATTTTTGCACTTAACTGGGATAATGCAAATGGAAAAGTGAAAATTAATCTTGACGGACATTTGAAAAAACAGGTATTTGTAGCAAAGGATTATATAATTGGTAAAAATGGTACTTTAATATTTGGTCAAAAGCAAAATAAAAATGGCGAAAAATTTGATGCTAAACAAACTTTTAGTGGAAAATATAATGATATAAGTATTTGGATTAATAATAAGAAAAAAGCACATTGGACAATGGGTGCCATAAAAAACAGAATAATAAAAGATGAATTAGGCAATTTTGATTTAATTGCGACTGAAAAATTATCACACTTTAATGGAGTTTCTATCTATAACAAAAGAAATATTAGAACAGTTGGTCAAGAAATAAAATTTACGCCTAATAATGAGCTTGGCAAATTACAAAAAGGTGAAAGTAAAAATATAACATTAAGATATTTTGTAAGTGATGGAAATGTTGTGAGCAGCTCTTTTGTAATAGTAAAAATTAATGGAAAAGGCGTAGCAGCTAATAGTAATAATATAAAAATTCTTGAAGAAACTATGGAACTAACAAATATTTTAATAGATACAACAATTATAAATGACGAGCAAAATGCTTGGCAAAACGGAAATGAACAAGAAAGAATTTCAAAAGAAAATTTGACCGATTCTGATGATGAAATAGTTAAATTTGACAATGAATTGTCTGTAGAACAAGAATTAATAATTTCAACACATTTGGATAATTCTAATATTTTAAAAAATGAAATTAACAACGAGGATGATGATATTGTTAATCAGCTAATAGAAAACTTTTAGGAAAAACAATGAAAAAACTAACTACTTTATTATATTTTTTAAGTATCCTTTGTGCCCCTTATTCTTATGCAGCAATATACGAAGACGCAGAAGACGGCACAGCAAATAAATGGCTTGTTTATGATAAAACACCAAGCGGTGCAACAATAACAAATGTTTATGATTATAATAAAAAAAGTAAAGTAATTGAACTAAAAGGTAGTGCAACTGCTAATGGATATAGATTAGGACATTATTCTAATGCTTGGAACAATAAATATAATAAAGTTATAAAATGGAGTATGAATTATAAAGAAAATTTTGTAGTTTATATAAGTACGAAAACCAAAAAAGGTCATAGATATTTATATTATACCGCAAGAAATACAGATGCCGGTATGCACTCAAATGGAGAATATATTCATCATGGAATAGGTGTAAATGCCAAAAATGGAACTTGGCAAACATTTCATAGAGATTTAGAGGCAGATTTAAAAGAGTTTGAAAGTGATAATGAACTTATATCTATTAATGCTTTTTTAATAAGAGGAAGTGGTAGAATTGATGATGTTGAGATTGTTCCATCTATAAGAACAATATACGAAGACGCAGAAGACGGCACAGCAAATAAATGGCATGTTTATGATAAAACACCAAGCGGTGCAACAATAACAAATGTTTATGATTATAATAAAAAAAGTAAAGTAATTGAATTAAAAGGTAGTGCAACTGCTAATGGATATAGATTAGGACATGATTTTAATTCTAATGCTTGGAACAATAAAGATAATAAAGTTATAAAATGGAGTATGAATTATAAAGAAAATTTTGTAGTTTATATAAGTACGAAAACCAAAAAAGGTCATAGATATTTATATTATACCGCAAGAAATACAGATGCCGGTTTAAATAGAGGATATATTCATCATGGAATAGGTGTAAATGCCAAAAATGGAACTTGGCAAACATTTCATAGAGATTTAGAGGCAGATTTAAAAGAGTTTGAAAGTGATAATGAACTTATATCTATTAATGCTTTTTTAATAAGAGGAAATGGTAGAATTGATGATGTTGAGATTGTTAAAGATTTACCGCCACCACCTATAAGAACAATATACGAAGACGCAGAAGACGGCACAGCAAATAAATGGCATGTTTATGATAAAACACCAAGCGGTGCAACAATAACAAATGTTTATGATGATAATAAAAAAAGTAAAGTAATTGAATTAAAAGGTAGTGCAACTGCTAATGGATATAGATTAGGACATAATTTTAATTTTAATGCTTGGAACAATAAATATAATAAAGTTATAAAATGGAGTATGAATTATAAAGAAAATTTTGTAGTTTATATAAGTACGAGAACCAAAAAAGGTCATAGATATCTATATTATACTGCAAAAAATACAGATGCCGGTATGAACTCAAATGGAGGATATATTCATCATGGAATAGGTGTAAATGCCAAAAATGGAACTTGGCAAACATTTCATAGAGATTTAGAGGCAGATTTAAAAGAGTTTGAAAGTGATAATGAACTTATATCTATTAATGCTTTTTTAATAAGAGGAAGTGGTAGAATTGATGATGTTGAGATTGTTAAAACGATAACTGATACACAAAAACCAATAATTAACATAATCGGTGAATTATCAAAAACTATTAACATTGGCGAAACTTATATTGATGAAGGTGCAACAGCGACAGATAATATGGATGGGAATATTACAGATAAAATTATTGTGACAAATCTGGTAGATTCAAATAAGCTTGGGACATATAAAGTTAAATATAATGTAAAAGATAGCTCAGATAATAATGCTGCTGAAATTATGAGAACGGTTATAGTAATATATAATACACCACCTGTCACACCAAGTCTAACAGATACACCAACAACAACCAACACAAACTCTGTTGAAGTTGAAGTAAACGGAGAGATAAACTCAAAAGTATTTGTAAATGGAATTGATACTTCTAAGGTTATCTTAGAATCAGGCAAAGTAAATATCACCCTTGATACTTCAGGGGCTGATGGAGATAAAATCTTTAATATCACATTAAAAGACAGCTTTGATAATGAAAGTGAGATATTAACTTTATCAATCATAAAAGACACTGTCAAACCTTCTGTAGAAGTAAATAAAGAAGAAGGTAAATATGAGGAACCAATAGGTGTTATTTTAAAAGCTAATAAAGATGAAATAATATACTATACTACAGATGGTACTCTTCCATTAAAAGGTAATGCGGGTACGATATCTTTTGTTGAAACAGGAACAGTTTTTATAACAGAGCCTACAACATTACAGTATTATGCAATAGACAAAGCCACTAATATTTCAGATGTAAAAAGTTTAAGATATATCTTACCAGATAAATATGCGCCTACCGTAAAATTAGTTACACCTATAAATAATTCTATTTTATACAATACAAAACCAACAATACAATTAGAATTAAAAGATGCTTCCGGTATTGACTATACTACATTAAAGCTTTTTATTGATGAACAAGATATTAGTAATAATATAATAATAAACAATAATATAATATCTTACACTCCTAATGAACCTTTTTCAGATAAAAAAATAAATATTTATCTGGAAGTGAAAGACAATACGGGTAATACTACTGTAAAGTATTATAACTTTACTATTGATTCTTCTGAACTTGTACTGGTAAATAGTCATCAAAGTGGATATTATCAGAAACCATTTTATTTTAGACTATTTTCTAATAGACCTTCAAAAATATATTATACAACTGATGGTTCATCTCCTGTAAAAGATAATATAAATACTAAAGTAGCCGATTCTCCACTTGAAAACATACATATTTATGAAACTTCACACTTAAAATATTTTGCAGAAGATAATTTTAATAATAAAACAGAAATTAAAACTATTGATTTATATTTTGATAAAAAATCTCCTGAGGTTACTTTGAGTAGTATTCAAAATAATGACTATATAAATACTTTAAAACCAAATATTAATATAAGCTATATAGATGAGTCTTCTGGTATAGATGTCTCAAAAATTGATTTTAAAATAAATGGTTTTTCAAAAAGAAACACAGCAAATATAAATGCAACTAATCTAAGTTATACCCCTTTATTTGACTTAAATGAAGATATAAATACAATGGAACTTTTTTTAGTCGATAAAGTTGGAAATAGCAGATATTATCTTTATAGTTTTAGATTAGATATTACCCAACCTATTTCAACTATTTCTTATAAAGAAGGGAAATATAATAAAGATATAAATTTATCTATTACATCTAGCGAAATTTCGTATATTTACTATACACTTGATGGTAGTGAACCTGTAATAAATGAAAGTCAAAAAGTAAAACTCCCAATAAATATCGAAATAAAACAAAATACAACTTTAAAATATATAGTTCAAGATTTAGCTAAAAATTTAGAAGTAAAGAAAGAATATAAATATGAAATTGATAAAGAAATACCAAATCAACCTGAAAATCTAGTTGCAAAATTTAAAGATAAAAGGGTTGAGCTTCTTTGGAATAATGTTATTCAAAATGATATTGCAGGGTATAATATTTATCGAAAAATTGAAAATAATAACTATCTTAAAATCAATAGTTCTTTAATTACTCAAAATAGTTATATAGATATAAATGCACCTCAATCAACTTTATATTATAAAACTACTTCAGTAGATATTTCTACAAATGAAAGTACATATTCAAATGAAGTTTCCGGTATCTTGCAAAATCTTCCTCCAAAAATTATATTAGATACAAATGAAACGAGTATCATAACAAATAATGAAATATTTGAATTAACCGGTTCAATAGAAGATGCATCTTCAATAAAACATGTAAAAGTGAATAATATTATTGTAAACAGTACAAACAATTATAAAACTTGGGATTTTTCACAAAATTTAGCCGAAGGCAATAATTCATTAAAAATAGAAGCTGTTGATGAGTATGATAATATTTCTACAAAAGATATTTTAGTTCAGCTTGATACAGTAGCTGCTAAAACAACTTCATCTATTTCATCAGGAATATACAATAGTATACAAAGTATTATTTTAAGTTCAAATGAATCTAATGCAACGATATATTATACTCTTGATGGCTCAATACCAACATCGTCAAGCGGAATAGTATATGCTCAAACAATAGAAAATATCACTGAAAATACAGTTGTAAAATATATGAGTATCGACAAAGCAAATAATATTGAGTCAGTACAAACTATTGATCTTGAATTTGCATTTAAAAAACCAAAAATTTCATCTTCACTAGACACACAAACTGTATTATTGAGTTCTAAACCTACTTTTAAATTTACATATTTTGTATATGATAATGAATTGGTAAAAGAAAAAACTAAAATAACTCTTGATTCAAATGATATTACAAATATTGTAACTATAAGTGAAAATAGTTTTATATTTACACCTGTATCTAATTTATCAGATGGTAAACATACTATATCTCTGTATTTGGAAGATCAAGCTGGAAATAATGTTCAAGAGAGTTATTCTTTTACTATTGATAGTTTAGAGTCTATGACAACAATAAATTTTGAAGGTAATCATTTTTTTAATCCTAAGAAAAATATAGAACTTAAATTAAATAAAGAAGGGACAATATATTATACATTAGATGGGAATACTCCAACTCCTGATACTAATTATACTTATAGTGGTGTAAATGAAGTAAATATAACTATTAATGATACTACAACTATAAAATATTTTGGTATTGATTTTTTTGGTAGGAAAGAGCTCTCGAAAACTAAAACTTTTATTTTAGATGAGACTGCTCCAACTGTTACATTAGTAAATCCAAATAACAACCAAAGTACAAATAATAATAAAATAGAAGTTTTATTAGAATTTGATGATGAAGCTGGAATTGACTTATCAAAAAGTATTTTTAAAATAGATAATATTGATATAAGTAATTTACTAACTTCTTCAACCGTTAGGTACGGTAAAACTTGGAGTGAAGGTGCACATAGTATTTATATCAAAATATATGATAATGTTGGAAATATAACAGAAAATACTTATTCTTTTATTTTAGATACTAAAGCTCCTGAAAAATCAGTGCTGACAAATCCAACTCCTGAATCTACAAGAGATAATAAAGTTGCGATAGAAATTACGGGAGAACCAAGTTCGGAAGTATTTATCAATGGTATTTCTACAAATATATTTATTCCAGAGTCTGGAAAACTTATATTTGATATAGATACAAGTGGAGATAATGGTGAAAAAAACTTTCAAATAACTTTAAAAGATAATGCTGGAAATATTAGCGAGGTTTTAGTTTTTAAGATAGATAAAAAACCTTCTTTGCCTGTTTTTACAAATCAAACTATGGAATCTTGGAATACAGTTGGTATAGAAGGATTTTCAAAGGGTAAGGCATTATCTCCCTCAATAGCAATAGATAAAAACAATACTCCATATGTTGTATATAGTGATTATGGAAATTCAGGAAAAGCTACAGTTAAAAAGTTTGATGGGAACTCTTGGGTTACAGTGGGTGTCGAGGGATTTTCAAAAGATGAAGTATCAGGTACCTCAATAGCAATAGATAACAATAATATTACTTATGTTGCATATCAAGATCATGGAAATTCAGGAAAAGCTACAGTTAAAAAGTTTGACGGGAACTCTTGGGTTACAGTTGGCGTAGAAGGTTTTTCAAAAGATGGAGCTTACCATACATCAATAGCAATAGATAACAACAATACTCCATATGTTGTTTATGGTGATGGTGGAAATTCATCTAAAGCTACAGTTAAAAAGTTTAATGGGAACTCTTGGATTACAGTTGGTGTAGAAGGGTTTTCAAAGGGTAAGGCATTATACACATTAATAGCAATAGATAACAATAATATTCCTTATGTTGTATATGTTGATGTTGGAAATTCATACAAAGCAACCGTTAAAAAGTTTGATGGGAACTCTTGGGTTACAGTTGGTGTGGAAGGGTTTTCAAAAGCTGAAGTGTGTTATACCTCAATAGCAATAGATAACAATAATATCCCTTATGTTGTATATGAAGATGGGGGAAATTTAGATAAAGCTACAGTTAAAAAGTTTGACGGGAACTCCTGGGTTACAGTTGGTGTAGAAGGATTTTCAAAAGCTAATGTATATGATACCTCAATAGCAATAGATAACAATAATATTCCTTATGTTGTATATAGAAATTATGGAAAAGCTACAGTTAAAAAGTTTAACGGAAACTCCTGGGTTACAGTAGGTGTTGAGGGATTTTCAAAAGATAAGATACATGATACCTCAATAGCAATAGATAACAATAACATCCTCTATGTTGTATATGACCATGGTGGAAATTCAAATAAAGCTACAGTGAAAGAATTTATTTTAAGCATTAATAACAGTATTATTGAAAATCACATAAAAGCTATAGATATAAATGCAATAGATATTAATAATGATAAATTAACTTACTCGCTTTTAAATTTTTTAGATTTTCAATTATTTAATATAAATATTGATACGGGAGTAGTTTCTTTTAAAACTGCTCCAAACTTTGAAGGTCCTATTGATTTAGATAAGAATAATATCTATGAATTTTATGTAAAAGTTGTAAATACATATGGCGGATCTGCAACTCAATTGGTAAAAATCATTATTGAAGATGAAGATGAAGATGATATAGTGCTTGAAAAAATAGAAAATCAAGCGATAGGTGTAGGACATAACTTAACTCTTAAGTTAGAATCAACTACAAATCTCATTGGAAATATTTCATATGAAGCAGTAAGTTCAGACCCAGATAAAATAAAAGTAGAAATAACAGGAGATATCCTAACAATAACAACACTTGTAAATGAAAGTATTAATATACAAGTAACAGTAACTTCATATTTGGATGGATCAAGTGATACAAAAATATTTAATGTTAAAAAAGAATATACTCCAATAAAAATAACGAATCTTGTTTTGGATTGGAATACGGTTGGTAGTGAAGGATTTTCAAAAGCTAATGTATTCAACACCTCAATAGCAATAGATAACAATAATATCCCTTATGTTGTATATGCAGATTATGGAAATTCAGGAAAAGCTACAGTTAAAAAGTTTGACGGGAACTCTTGGGTTACAGTTGGTGTGGAAGGGTTTTCAAAAGATCAAGTATCCTACACCTCAATAGCAATAGATAACAATAATATCCCTTATGTTGTATATGAAGATTGGGGAAATTTAGATAAAGCTACAGTTAAAAAGTTTGACGGGAACTCTTGGGTTACAGTTGGTGTGGAAGGGTTTTCAAAAGCTGGAGTATCCAACACCTCAATAGCAATAGATAACAATAATATCCCTTATGTTGTATATGAAGATTGGGGAAATTTAAATAGAGCTACAGTTAAAAAGTTTGACGGGAACTCTTGGGTTACAGTTGGTGTAGAAGGATTTTCAAAAGCTAGAGTGCGTTATATCTCAATAGCAATAGATAACAATAATATTCCTTATGTTGTATATAGAGATGATGGAAATTTAGATAAAGCTACAGTTAAAAAGTTTGACGGGAACTCCTGGGTTACAGTTGGTGTAGAAGGATTTTCAAAAGCTAATGTATATTATACCTCAATAGCAATAGATAACAATAATATTCCTTATGTTGTATATAGAGATTATGGAAATTTAGATAAAGCTACCGTTAAAAAGTTTGACGGGAACTCTTGGGTTACAGTAGGTGTTGAGGGATTTTCAAAAGCTAGAGTGCGTTATATCTCAATAGCAATAGATAACAATAATATTCCTTATGTTGCATATACAGATGATGGAAATTCAGAAAAAGCTACAGTTAAAAAGTTTGACGGGAACTCTTGGGTTACAGTTGGTGTGGAATGGTTTTCAAAAGCTGGAGTATCCAACATTTCAATAGCAATAGGTAAAAATAATATTCTTTATGTTGTATATCCTGATGGCAAAAATTCAGGAAAAGCTACAGTTAAAAGATCTAATGTAATTAATCAAAATATTATAGAAAACCATATAGAAGTTATAGATATAGATGCAATAGATTATTTTAATACCAAACTAACATATTCACTTGAAGATAGCAAAGATTCAGATCTTTTTAATATAAATAATTCTACTGGTATAATCTCGTTTAAAATAATTCCAGATTATGAAAATCCAAAAGATTTGGATAAAGATAATACTTATTTATTTGATATAAATATTACAAATGAAAATGGTGAAGTAATAACTAAAAGAGTTAATATTCATGTAAAAGATGAGGCTGAGAATAGTAGTTTACCCGCAAAACCAGTGCTTAAAACAAATCTTTTTTATACAAATTCAAACTCTAAAAATATAGATGTATATGGTGAAGTTGGCACATATATATTAGTAAACGGTATAAATACAAATATAACTATACCTCAAAACACAATTGCTACATTAGCTGTCGATACAAGTGGAGTTGATGGAGAAAAAGCATTTAACATCTCTTCTAAAAGAGTAGATGGAACTATAAGTCCAAGTGTATCTTTTAGTGTTATTAAAGATACAGTTAAACCTTATAAGCCTATTGTATCTCAAGTGCCAACTTATGTGAGTAACAATAATGTTGAAGTTGAAATTAACGGTGAACCGGGAACAATAATTTTTATTAATAATATTTCAACCGGTATTATAATAGGGCAAAATGGGAAAATAGTTTTATATTTAAACACAACCGGCAGTGATGAAGAAAAAAGTTTTGATATATCACTTATGGATAAGGCCTTAAATAAAAGTGATACAATAAATGTAAAAATTACAAAAGATAGCATTGCCCCTCTAAAACCACAGATAACATCAGTACCATCTAGCACAAAAGAAGAAACTGTAGAAGTAGAAGTGTCCGGAGAGATTGGCTCAACTATAATAGTAAATGCGGTTTCAACAAATAAAGTTATTGATACGGACGGAAAAGCAACTATTGTTTTAAATACAAGTGGAGCAGTGGGAAATAAAGTTTTTGATATAACTTTAAGGGATGCAGCTTCAAATACCAGCGAAGTCTTAAATATCATTATAAAAAAAGATCCTCCTCAAAGTATTGTTTTTCCTGATGCAGGTGCATATAATAAAGATATAATAGTTAATATAAAATCTGAAGCTGCAACTAGCATATACTATACTATGGATGGAACAACTCCTGATAAAAATAGCTCTTCAAATGCTGTTGGCAGTGTAGATATAAATATAACTAAAAATACTACAATAAAATATTTTTCAATAGACTTATCAGGAAATATAGAGGCTATAAAAACAAAAGAGTTTATAATAGATAAAATAAATCCTATTATAACAAGTCCTATAGATGATATTTATACTCAGAATTCAAAAGAGAAACTTCTAATTGAATTTAGTGATGAAAATTCTGGAATAAATCTAAATAAAAGTATTTTTACAATAGACAATAAAGAGAATAACAATATTGTTGCAACTAATAATAAAATTGAATTTGAAACTACTTGGAGTGAAGCTAAACACATAATATATTTAAAATTATACGATCATGCAAATAACTTTATAGAAAAGAGTTTCACTTTTACTTTAGACACTACACCTCCTCAAACTATAATCACACCGGATGCAGGAAGTTACAACACACTTACTGTAAATTTAATGTCAGAGCCAAATGCAATGATATATTACACTATAAATGGTGAAAATCCAACCAAAGAGACTTCTTTAAGTGCTATGGAAAGTGTTAATATAGATGTAAACAGCACGGCAGTTATAAAATATTTCTCAATAGATAAAGCAGGAAATGTAGAAAATATAAAAACTAAAGAGTTTATAATAGATAATGAAAAACCAAAATTAGTAAGCGGGATAACTGAGCCTGTAAATTATATTTCAAAACAAGATGCAAATAATATCTTTTATACTTTTACAGATAATGACAATATAAAAAGTATAACCGTACTTACAGCAAGTGGAAGAGTATATGATAATTTTAGTTTAATAGGTAATAACAGTATGGCAATTAATTTTAAGCCTAATAGTTATGGAGAGTATTCTTTTGTAATAAAAGTTATAGATGCTGCAGGGAATATTACATTAATCCCTGTGAAAT
Source organism: Arcobacteraceae bacterium (assembly GCA_965242915.1). Lineage (GTDB taxonomy): Bacteria > Campylobacterota > Campylobacteria > Campylobacterales > Arcobacteraceae > CAJXII01. The sequence goes on along the minus strand of CBDETN010000027.1, from coordinate 357,936 downwards.
TTTTTGTAGATTTAATAGCACCAAATACTGTAGCTTCTTTACAAGGTGGGAAATATAATAAAGTTATTTCGGTTGAGTTAGTAAGCAATAAAGAAACAACCATTTACTATTCTACAAATGGATATCCTCCAATAGTTAATGCTTCAAATACAAAAAGCGGTAGTTCCCCAGTAGTTGGTATTGATATAAACTCAACTACTTCTTTACAATTTTTCTCTATTGATAAAACCGGTAATAAAGAAGAAGTAAAAAGTGAAGTGTATAGATTTGATGATATTGAAGAGTCAGAATTTTCTTTAACTGCAGTTTACGATAAAGATGGAAAAAATGTAAAATTATCTTGGAATTATATTGATAAATCTAAAGAATACACAATATTTAGAGTAAATAACATCATAGAAAAAAATATACTTCAGCATAGTAAAGATAGTAAATATCTCGCTCCAGAGCAATACACCATAAGTAATAGTTCAAATAATAACTATACAGATACAAATATTTTAAATGGTTCTAAATATTATTATGCTGTAAGTCGTATAAATAACCAAGGTGTCCAAGGAATAATTTCAAATATAGTATCAGTTGATATTGCACCAAAAGATATTGCAGTAGATGTAACTGAATCAATATTAAGAGCTAAAAACTATCTTTTTGCTACGCAAGATGAAAATGGTTATTGGAGTAAAAATAATAAACTTAAATTACTTGCGACAACAGAAGTTCTAAATTCTCTATATGAATATAAAGATGAAAATCCAGCTTCATTTAATTTATCAACCAGTTATATATATAGAACTTATTCAAATAATAATGACTTCTTGGCTAGAAAAATTATTACACTATCTGATTATGAATTTTATATTGATGGTTTAATAAATAAATTAGTAGCTCAAGGTAAAATTTCTTCTACATATATATATGGATGGGGAATAAATAGAGATTATAAAATAGATGTTTTAGATACTGTTTTAGGTATGAAAGCTATAAGCAAAGCTAAAAATTCACTTTCTAAAGTTAACGGAGGAGTTTATTATTTAAAAAATGACAGTAAACTAAAAAGTAAAGAAGGGTATTGGGGTTGGATATCTAAAGATGATACCAGTATCTTTATTTCATCTTCTGTTTACAGCATAATTAAAGCACAAAAAACTGAATATCAATGGATTATAGACTCTCAAAATGCAGATGGCTCTTTTGGAAATGGTTTACTTGATACCTTAGGCGTAATACTCAATTTAGAAATAGACGCAGAGGTTTTAGAAAAGTCTATCGACTATATTTTATCGCAACAAAATATAAATGGTCATTGGAAAGATGATCCATATCTAACAGCTCTTTGCTTACAAGCTCTTAAAAAGGATATCAAATGAAAAATTTATTTATTAGATTACTATTTATAATATCACTTGTTTATCAAGGTCTTTATGCAAATACAAATCTTGAAGAGAGTATGGAAGTAAAGTTTGCTTCTGAATTACAAGAGTTAGCTCAACAGTTAGAGTATGATCCAGTAAAAATATATCATTGGGTATATAATAATATTGAATTTGAAGCTTATGAAGGTTCTAGAAAAAATGCTCTAAGTACATACTGGACAAAGAGAGGAAATGAATGGGATCAAACTTCTTTACTAATAACTCTAATGAGGATATCTAATATTCCAGCTAGATATATAAAATATGGTAATTATGATAATGTAATAGCAGAAAATAATGTAATAGCAGAAATATATGTATCAACTGATAATTATAGAGGAGTGGGTATTTCATCAAATAAGACATGGATACCACTTGTAGCTTGGGCTAAAGAGTATGATATAGAAAAAGGTATAGATTTATTTCCAGATGGTAATATACCTGATGAATTGAATTTTGATTTTAATAAGTATGTAGGCTCAGTTAAACAAAAGACAGCGTTAGAGTTTTTTGAGCAAGATTTGCAAAAGTATTTAAATGAATATTATCCAGGGAAAAGTTTAAAAGATATACCTTATAAAAAAACAATAATAAAGAAAAAAAGTTCTATTTTACCTTTGTCTTTACCTTTACAATTTAATGATAACGGTGATATAAAAAGATTTGCAACTATAGAAAATGAAAATAGAGTACAAGTAAAAATATACCTAAAAAGATATAGTAATAAAGAGATATTAATGGAACAAGTTATTTATCTACCTGAAATATCTACTTCAAGATTAGTGGTTGATTTTTTACCAAATTCACAAGCTGATAAAAATATCATAGACCAATATGGACTTATAGCAAAAACACCTGAGGGTAAAGCAAATGTCAAAGCAATTCTTAGACTTGATGGAAAAATAATCAATGAAAGTTTATCTTTAAAAACTGGTGAAAATTTTATTTATGGATATGAAATAAATGGTAAGAAAAAAGATAGATTCAGAAAACAAGCAGGTACATTACTATCACTCACTTATGATTATTTAAATATCTCAAGTGATTATATTACAAAATTGAAAATTGAACTAAATGATATATCTATTGATGTACTTAAAAATGATGAAACAAAAGAGGAATATCTGGGCAGATATGCCACAATTATGAATTCTCAATATCAAGAAAGAACTTACGAGGCGATATCTTTAAGTGATGATTATTTACATATTAGAAGAATAATGTATAAAAGTTCAATTGTACCTACGCTTATGTATACATTTTTGGATAATATTAATCCAAGTAACAACGAGAAATATTTAATACATCCATCTTGGAATATAGATGCTTCTAATAGTACTGGTCATGCAAGAAAAATTGAAAATGATAATTATATAAAGTTTTTATCTAAATTTGGAATTTTTTCTTCAAAATTACATACCTATGGAGCATCATACAATGAAGGACTGATATTTGAAGATTGGCAAAGTACTCCAAGTGGTAATTCTATTAAGGCACTTATGGTTGCAAATGAACAAGGAATACCAGTAGTAACACTAACTAAAGATGATATACAAAATGGTCATATCTATATCTTGGAAAACCAAACTGTAGATAGATATAGTTATTATTCTATTAAGAGGTTTATTGAAAATATACAAAATGATAATGCAATCATAATAACACCTGTAAGAAAAGTAAATTATGAAGGTTTGGTGATGTCAGTAAGTCTTACATTTGCAGATAATTACATAGCATATTTCTTTAATATGAATCATGGTGGTGGAAGTACTGATGTAACTAAAGAAAATGAAAATATTACAACTACTCCAGTATCCCATAATATTAAATCAGAAAATTATGTTACAGCAGATATTGTTACTATTGATTTTAGTAGTGGTGCTACACCTGTGACCAACACCCAAAATTCCCAAACAAATGTCAATAATACAGGTGCTTATAGTGAAAAATTTTTTGATGGTGATCCGGTAGATATGGTAAAAGGAGAATTTTATCAAATAGAAAGACCTGATATATCTATAAAATCAAGAGGGTTTAATCTAGAGATAAAAAGAACATATAAATCACAATCTACATATAATGGAATCTTTGGCTATGGTTGGACTTGGGCACATATGGAAAGAATTATATTTGCTGTTGATGGTAGTTTAATATATTTTGATGAAAATGGTACACCGGTTAATATTACGGAAAATAGTGATGGTTCATATAGCTATGCAGTAGGTTCTACATATACTCTGAAAAAAGAGAATAATTTATATATCATCACTTTAAAAGATAACTCACAAAAGATATTTGGCAATGATGGACTTCTTATAAAAAAGATTGATTCTTATGGAAACTATCTAACTTTTGAATACAATGAAAGTTATAATATAAATAAAATATCAGATTCAATTGGAAGATCACTAAGTCTTCATTATAATGCAAATGGTAAAGTAGAAACAGTAACAGACTTTTTAGGAAGAGTTATAACTTATGAATATGATGAAAATGATTTAATATCTTTTACAGACCTAGCAGATAATACTACAAGATATGAATACCTAAAGAATCAGGATAATCCTGCAAATAATCATAATATGAGTAAATATATCCTCCCTACAGGAGACTTCTTAAATATTGGATATTATAAAAATGATCAAGTATCTCATCATACAAACAAAAAAGATGAAACATTCCACTTCCAATACAGCAGATACAACAGATATAGTGAAACATGGAATGAAGAGGGTTATTACAGAAAGGTATTTTTTAATGAACAAAATGATGTGATAAGAATCAGCACAAAAGATAACACCATAGAACTAAAAGAATATGATATAAATCACAATATGGTAACCCGTACAGATGCAAATGGATATAAAACTACATATACTTATGATGATAAAAGAAATATGCTTTCTAAAACAAATGCTTTAAATGAAAAATGGATATATGAGTATGACAGCAGACACAATAAGAAAACAACTATCATAGACCCATTGGGAAATATAAAAAAATATATCTATGATGATAACGGTAATCTATTACAATCAATTGATACTCTAAATAAGATAACTTCATATGAGTATGATAAATATGGAAATAAAATAAAAACTATAGATGCTGTTGGAAGTGAGGTTGTAAATAACTATGATATTTTTGGTATAAATCGTATAAAAACAATAGATAAAAATGAAAATGAAACTTCATTTGAATATGACCAAATAGGAAATACTATATCTGTTACGGATGCTTTGAGTAATAAAAAACAAATAGAGTATAACCCATACAATAAAAAAAGTAAAATAATAGATGCAAAAGGCTATGAAACACTATATGAATATACTAAAAATGTTCAACTAAAAAGAACAACCTTGCCATCTGGAGCAGTTTATGAAAAAGTATACGACACTGCAAGAGATATAGTAACAAAATCTTTAGTATTAGAGGATATAGACCCTTTAGGTAATTCTATAAAATATAGATATGATAAAGTGGGAAATAAAATAGAACAAATAGATAAAAGAGGAAATGTCTATAAGTTTACCTATGATGCTTTAAATAAAATGATATCAAAAACAGACCCACTTAACAATACCACATATTATAGTTATGATGCTAATGGTAAATTAGTCAAGGAAAAATCAAAAAGATTAGTAGGCGATGTTCAAGAAGATGTTATCATAACATACAAATATGATGAAGTATCAAGATTAATAGAAAAAACAGACCCTAATGGCTTAGTTACAAACTATAACTACAATAAACTAGGTAAATTAACTCAAAAAAGTTACACAGTCGACAGTATAAATATAGTATCTGCTTATGAGTATAACAAACAACAGCAACTTATCAAAAAAACTGACGGATATGGTAGTAATGATGAAAGAGTCACTTCTTACGAATATGATAACTTAGGTAGAAAAACTAAAGAGATAAATCCATTAAATATAGAAACATCATACACTTATGACAATAACTCAAATCTCTTATCAAAAACTATAAATAATAGAATAGTCCTAACATACAAGTATGATAAACTAAATAGAGTAACAGATATAACCAACGCAAATGGAAATATCACATCATACAAATATGATGAAAACTTCAAAAAAATATCAACAACAAATCCAAAAGGAGATATAACAAGATACAGCTATGACAACGCAGGAAATATAATAGAAGAGACCTCTCCCGGCGGTAATATAAAAAGCTATAGATACAATCTATTAAATAAACCAATAGAATTAATAGATTCAAAAAACAATAGCAAATATATAACTTATGATGAAAACTCAAATATTATAAAAACCATAGATGCAAATAAAAACACTATACAACACTTCTATGATGAACTAAATCGTAAAGTTGTAACTATAGATGCACAAAATAATAAAACGACATACAGTTATGATGAGGCAGGAAATATCATATCTCAAACAGATGCAGCAAATAGTACAATTTTATACTCTTATGATAAAAATAAAAATATGATAAGAAAAACAAACTTGCTGGAAAATGAAGAGCTAATTCAATCATATACTTATGATAAGTTAAATAGAGTGATATCAATTACAGATGTAAATGCAAACCAAACAATATTTGTATATTCAGTACATAATGAAAAGATATCAACAGCAAATGCAAAAGGAGATATTACAAAAAAAGTATATGATAAACTATCTCGTCCTATACAAACCATAGATGCAAAAGGTATCATCACAAAGCTAGAATATAACAACTTCTCAAATCTAGTAAAAGTAACTCAAGCATTAGGATTACAAGAAGAAGTAATAACTTCATATACATATGATAATATAGGGAACAGACTATCACAAACAAAAGCAGCCAGTGTCACAACCTATAATTATGATAAACTAAACAATCTTGTAAAAACAACTATAGATAATATTAGTAGTTCAAATAAGTTTGATATGGAAAACAACCTGATAGAACAAACAGATGCAAATGGAAATATCACAACATATATCTACGATGAAAACAAAAACCTAATCCAAAAACAAAACACAAAAGGAAATATCTATAAATACACCTATGACAATAACAACAATCTTCTAAGTCAGACATCACCCCAAGGAAAAGTAAAACAATTCCAATATAATGAACTTAATCAAAAAGTAAAATATATAGAAGGTAATGCAGTAAAAGAGATAACATATCATAAAAACGGCAAAGTAAAAGATAGTATGAGTTTCAACGGTGTAATTACAAGTTATGAATATGATTCGTTAAATAGAGTGATCCAAAAAACTGAAGCTAAAGATACCCAAGATGAAGCAGTTACAAAGTATATATACGACAATAACTCAAACCTGATATCTATAACCAATGCAAAAGGTGTAACTGTATATTATGAATACAACACTCTTAATCAAAAAACAAAAAAGATAAATGGTGATAATACTTTCAAAGAGTTCTTCTACGATAAAAACTCAAATCTTATAAAAGAGATAAAAGAAGATGGTACCATAGTAGAGTATAGTTATGATAATCTAAACAGAAAAGTAAAAACTATAGTTAACAATCAGTTGGAACAAGAATTTAGTTATGATAACCTTTCAAGGCTGATAACTTCAAAAAATCATAACCAAAACAGAAAAATAAATACTGTTTCTTATGTTTATGATAATCTAAACAACATAACTAAATCTACTCAAAACGGTAAAGTAGTAGATAAACAGTATGACAATAACTCAAACCTGCTAAATCTAAAAGTAGATAACAATATCATACAAACAAACAGTTATGATAAATCAAACAAACTCACACAAATAGAAAATTATGCAACAATGAGTTATGACAATGATAATAAAATAAACTCTATAGAGTATAACAACGGTATAATAAACACTATTTCTACAGATAACAGAAATAGAGAGATAAAAAGAGAGTACAAAAAAACAGATATTCTCTACTCGCAAGAAACATCTTATGATGAAAACTCAAATATCGTAAAAGAGATAATTTCTAAAAATAACAATGAAATCATAAAAGAATACGCCTATGATAAACAAGATAGACTTTTAAAAGATATCTATAAAGACCATAGCTTTCAATACGATAAAGTTGGAAATCAAATATTCACCACACAAAATAATATACCTGAATATAGAGATGTAAACTTAGATAATGAATACACATCTATAACAGACAGTAATATAGAGTATGATGTAAATGGAAATGTAAAAATCTATAAAGACAAAGAGTTCATATATGATTATAGTAATAGATTAGTTGAGTTAAAAAAAGACAATATAACAATAGCTACATATACTTATGATGCACAAAACAGAAGAGTAGAAAAAATCTTAAGTGATAAAACTATTACATATATCTATAACAACAATCAAGTAATACAAGAGTATGAAAATGATACATTAACAAACTCTTACATATATGCAAGTTATATAGATGACCCAATAGCATATACATATAATAACAATACATACTACTATGTAAAAGATAGACAATATTCTATTCAAGCTATTACAAATAGTTCAGGTCAAATAGTAGAGTCATATTCTTATAGTTCATTTGGTATAATGACAATGAAAGACCAAAACGGAGGTATCATCTTCAAGTCAAATGTAAACAATACTATCACTTTTACAGGTAGAAGATATGACAGTGAATCAGGTCTTTACTATTATAGAAACAGAATGTATTCAGCAGAGCTTGGAAGATTTATATCTAAAGACCCTAAAGGTTATATAGATGGTATGAATCTATATGCTTATGTTAAGAATAATCCTTTGAAGTATTTGGATGCTTTTGGGACTACGGCATATCAGTCTTTTTCTGATAGTTTTGGAAATGGAATAGTTAGTTATAGTATAAGTGGAAGGACTGATGATTTTACTGTGACTTATGATAATAGTGGGTTTGGGAATAGTGGAGATGCCAATTATATTTATAATAATTCAGAAGTTAGAGTACAAGAAAATGATAATTATTTTGGTGCTATTAATGATAAATCGTATGAGTTTACAATAGTTGATAGTCATTTACCACAAGATGAAAGAGATCCTAACAGATTGACAGCACATATAGCTTATCGGGGATTAGGACCTGTACCATTTACGGTAGGAGAAGACAGTGAATATTTAGAAAAGAATAATATGGTAGTAGGGCATCAACATATTTGGTGGAATGATGGATATAATAGAGGATTTCATAATAAAAATGGAGGAGAGATTTTTAGAGAAGAACCTGAAGAGATGTTTACATATGATGTATGGAATGATAAAGAGTATGAAGGTGATGCTATGAAGAATGCTGTTAATGTTACTACAACAGGTACTTATGATATGTGTTTTTCAGGTAGAAATAATTGTCAAGATTTTGTTGATAGAGTAGATCTCAATTATGATAAAATGGTAAATATTTATGAATAAAAAAAGTTTAGTTAAAAAATTGATAATTATTCTAATACCAATATATATAATATTTGGTTTAGGATATTTACCAAGTTTTATAGTTTATTTTACAGGTTTAAAATATGTATTTTTTACCCCGGAAGATTATTGGAAAAAAATAGTTAATGATAATTTTGATTTTTATACTAAAGGATTTAGTAAAACATATGACTTAAACTATAAATACTTTACTCAATATGCAATAAATATTAAAGATGAAAATGAAAAAATATTAGAATATAGTAATGGTAAATTATATAAATTTAGAGGAAAAATAAAAGTTGAATATTTTGGAAACAATAGTTTGATAAAAACAGAATATATTCATAAATGGTACACTTGTAGCATTTCTCAAAGAAATAAATCATATTTATCTGGTTGTGAACTAGGCTACTTTAGTATTCCATTATTTAACAAGTATAAGAATTTAAGTATAAAACTAACTGTTGTAGAACCTTTAAGATTTAATTCTGCTAATAAATTTAAATTATATATTTCTCCTATTCAAGTTTATCGTTAAAATAGATTATTATCACTTGTTACCACTTTCCAAGTGGTAATGCATATAAAAAGTAACTATAAAAAGACAAAATATGAAAAAGAAAAAAGAACCACAAACTAATAAAAAAAACTTAAACAATATTTTTTCATATTTAAAATTAGCTAATAATATAAATAAATTCAATCAGTTTCAAGAGTTAATATATCATCTTTATTTATACGATACTCTAGGAAGAGTAACAAACACAAAAGGAAATATTTATAAATATGTCTATGACAATAACAACAATCTTCTAAGTCAGACATCACCCCAAGGAAAAGTAAAACAATTCCAATATAATGAACTTAATCAAAAAGTAAAATATACAGAAGGTAATGCAGTAAAAGAGATAACATATCATAAAAACGGCAAAGTAAAAGATAGTATGAGTTTCAATGGTGTAATTACAAGTTATGAATATGATTCTTTAAATAGAATTATCCAAAAGACTGAAGCTAAAGATACTCAGGACGAAGCAGTTACAAAGTATATATATGACAATAACTCAAACCTGATATCTATAACCAATGCAAAAGGTGTAACTGTATATTATGAATACAACACTCTTAATCAAAAAACAAAAAAGATAAATGGTGATAATACTTTCAAAGAGTTCTTCTACGATAAAAACTCAAATCTTATAAAAGAGATAAAAGAAGATGGTACCATAGTAGAGTATAGTTATGATAATCTAAACAGAAAAGTAAAAACTATAGTTAACAATCAGTTGGAACAAGAATTTAGTTATGATAACCTTTCAAGGCTGATAACTTCAAAAAATCATAACCAAAACAGAAAAATAAATACTGTTTCTTATGTTTATGATAATCTAAACAACATAACTAAATCTACTCAAAATGGTAAAGTAGTAGATAAAGAGTATGACAATAACTCAAACCTGCTAAATCTAAAAGTAGATAACAATATCATACAAACAAACAGTTATGATAAATCAAACAAACTCACACAAATAGAAAATTATGCAACAATGAGTTATGACAATGATAATAAAATAAACTCTATAGAGTATAACAACGGTATAATAAACACTATTTCTACAGATAACAGAAATAGAGAGATAAAAAGAGAGTACAAAAAAACAGATATTCTCTACTCACAAGAAACCTCTTATGATGAAAACTCAAATATCGTAAAAGAGATAATTTCTAAAAATAACAATGAAATCATAAAAGAATACGCCTATGATAAACAAGATAGACTTTTAAAAGATATCTATAAAGACCATAGCTTTCAATACGATAAAGTTGGAAATCAAATATTCACTACACAAAATAATACTCCTGAATATAGAGATGTAAACTTAGATAATGAATATACATCTATAACAAACAGTAATATAGAGTATGATGTAAATGGAAATGTAAAAATCTATAAAGACAAAGAGTTCATATATGATTATAGCAATAGATTAGTAGAGTTAAAAAAAGACAATATAACAATCGCAACTTATACTTATGATGCACAAAATAGAAGAGTAAGTAAAACTGTAGATAACATCACAACAGAGTATATCTATAACAATAACCAAGTAATACAAGAGTATGAAAATGATACATTAACAAACTCATATATCTATGCAAGTTATATAGATGACCCAATAGCATATACCTTTAACAATGAAACATTTTATTATATAAAAGATAGACAATATTCTATACAAGCTATTACAGATAGTTCAGGTCAAATAGTAGAGTCATATTCTTATAGTTCATTTGGTATAATGACAATGAAAGACCAAAACGGAGGTATCATCTTCAAGTCAAATGTAAACAATACTATCACCTACACAGGAAGAAGATATGATTCTGAATCAGGTCTTTACTATTACAGAAATAGAATGTATTCACCAACATTAGCTAGATTTATTTCTAAAGACCCAAAAGGTTATTTAGATGGTATGAATCTTTATGCTTATGTTAAGAATAATCCTCTTAAATTTCTTGATCCTATGGGGACGACGGCGAGATATTTTGATTATATTGATAATTTTGAAGATACAAGTTTTTCTTATAATGAAAGTGTACCAAAAGGTGTAATACCGGAAGCATCAAGAGATACATATACAAATAAATATACACAATCTGAACTTAATAAAATACTACAAGATGGAGGAGTTATATTTGGTAAAAGAGATTTAGCTTTTAAAGGCAGTAATTTAATAGGATTCCAAGATAAAAGTTTAGATTATAGTAATCTTGAACCAAAGCATGAACAAGCATATTTTTTTGAAGATAAAAAGTTACAAAGTGATGGTTTTACAGATGGACGTTTTATGACAGATGAAGAATTAGAACCCAATGATATTGATAAATATATTTTTAGTAATGTATATTATGTAAATGATATAGAAAAAATTAATTTTAGGCCTGATGGTTTTACAAAAGACAATTATGATAGATTTAATAACAATTGCCAAAACTACTGTGATAATATTCATAATCAAATTATTGATCAACAGACACAAAGCATAAGTGACTGGTTTGATACCTTAGGAAAATAAGATGAAGTATCTATTTATATTTTTAATTTCACTTTTCTTTCTTGGATGTGAAGAAAAAATTTTACCTACAGGTAACTTTTATGATGGGGCTACTTCAAGATCAGTTTATGGTGAAATAAGACAACTTGATTTCACTACAGGTAAAGTAGAAGTTATAAGTGCAAAGGATGTAAATATTTCATCAATGTCAAAAATTTTTAAAGTAAATAATGAGAAATTGATTTTTAATGCTAGAATGAAATTTATAAAAGGCATTGGTGCAAAGCACTATATATATATAATACAAAAACAAAAAAGTTTAGAAGATGGAGTGAAAAAATAAAAGGTGCATATCCTATTTATTTTCCTAAATATAATAAATTATTTTTATCACCAGCATATGGTTTTATATTGGCAGATTTTGATAATCCAGATAATGGTAAAAATGAATTTTTATTAAAAGATATTCATACAGACTATCCTGTAAAAATATCTGATGATGAAATTGCTTTTTCTATTAGAAACAAAGGTTTATTTATATTTAATCTTGGTACAAGAAAGTTAAAAAAGATATCTAATGAAGAATATTATAAAAAAATATATATAGATTCTATTAATGAGATACTTTGTAGTTCTGAAAAAGGTTATTTTTTTATAGGACTAGATGAAAAACATAAGAGATTTATTGATTTTGGTGAAAAATCTCCTATATCTTATCTTAAAGATTTAGATGCTTTACTTTTAGAAGATCCATACGATACACTTTTTCCTTTGGCAGTAAAAGAAGATATATGGATATATTTTTTAAAAACAAAAAAAAGTTATCTTATAAAAAAAGATTTCATAGCCAGAGATCTCATAAGGCTTAATTGAATATAACTCGTTACCATTTTCCCAAGTGCTAATACATACAAAAAGTAACTATAAAAAGACAAAATATGAAAAATAAAAAACAACTACAAATTAACATAAATAATGTCTTTTCATATTTAAAATTACTTAATGATATAAATAAACTCAATCAACTAAAAGAGATAATATATTATCATACAAACAAAAAAGATGAAACATTCCACTTCCAATACAGCAGATACAACAGATATAGTGAAACATGGAATGAAGAGGGTTATTACAGAAAGGTATTTTTTAATGAACAAAATGATGTGATAAGAATATAATACCCCAAGAAGACAAGACAACTTTTTCTAAATCCTTATTCTCTTTTTCACCTGTTACCTTATGCCACAATTTCAACTAATTTATCATAATCCTTATTATTAATTTTTAAACTATCATAATAAAAACTCATTGGTTTTTTATAATTTAAAGTTTGATGAAATCTTTTATGATTATAAAAATCAATATAATCTTTCACATCAGTTTTTAACTCTTTAATTGTGTTATATTCATTTAGATAAATTCTTTCAACTTTTGCACTTCGCCAGAATCTCTCTATACAAATATTATCAGTAGCTCTACCTTTACCATCCATTGAGATAATGATGCCATTATCTTTTAAAGTCTGTGTATGGATATGACTTGTGTATTGACTGCCTTGATCTGTATTAAATATTTCAGGTTTACCATATAGCGATAATGCTTCATTTAGAACATCCATTGTTAAAGCTGAATCCATAGTGTTGGATATTTTCCAAGATAGTACAGCTTTAGAATACCAATCAATTATAGCTGCTAAATAAACCATGCCGCCATTAATCTTGATATATGTTATATCCGTACTCCATACTTGATTTGCTTTTACTATGTCAACTCCTCTAAGCTTGTAAGAGTATTTTTTATGTTGCTTATCTGGTATTGATAGATTTATTGGTTTAACTGCTAATATTGGCTTTAAACCCATCTCTTGTCTATATTTATAAACAGTATTCAAACTTATATTGTATCCATCTTCTAAAAGTTGCTGATGAACTTTTAAAGCTCCATATATTGGTATTTGCTCATAAATATCATTTATCTTATCTTTGAGTGATATTTTATGCTTATTTTCTATAGGCTTATAATATAAGCTGCTTGGATTTAATTTTATAAGTTTACATTGAGTTGATACTGAAATATATGTTAGCTTAGACTCTATCAACTCTTTTTTATTAGATAAGTCCAAGCTTTGTAGCTTTTCCTCAAGCCATTCCTTTTCAACTGTCATTTTACCTACTATCTTTGCATAATCATCTATTTTAGATTGTAATTTTAAGTTTTCGTCTTTATATTCTTTGATAGCCTTTGCAGGCTCCATTGCCAACTCTGCATTATCTAAAAATATCTTCTTCCAATTTTGGATATTTTTAGGTGTTATATTATTTTTACTTGCTATCTCATTTAAAGTCTTTTCACCTTTTAAAACTTCTAAAACAATTTTTGTTTTAAATTTTGCTGTAAATATTCTTCTTTTTGTACTCATTTTTTACCCCTATTAAATATTTTATTATTTTAACTTTTTAGGAATAAGAATCTTATTTTTTCGTTCTTATTTTCTTGGGGTATTATAATACAAATATTATCAGTAGCTCTACCTTTACCATCCATTGAGATAATGATGCCATTATCTTTTAAAGTCTGTGTATGGATATGACTTGTGTATTGACTGCCTTGATCTGTATTAAATATTTCAGGTTTACCATATAGCGATAATGCTTCATTTAGAACATCCATTGTTAAAGCTGAATCCATAGTGTTGGATATTTTCCAAGATAGTACAGCTTTAGAATACCAATCAATTATAGCTGCTAAATAAACCATGCCGCCATTAATCTTGATATATGTTATATCCGTACTCCATACTTGATTTGCTTTTACTATGTCAATTCCTCTAAGCTTGTAAGAGTATTTTTTATGTTGCTTATCTGGTATTGATAGATTTATTGGTTTAACTGCTAATATTGGCTTTAAACCCATCTCTTGTCTATATTTATAAACAGTATTCAAACTTATATTGTATCCATCTTCTAAAAGTTGCTGATGAACTTTTAAAGCTCCATATATTGGTATTTGCTCATAAATATCATTTATCTTATCTTTGAGTGATATTTTATGCTTATTTTCTATAGGCTTATAATATAAGCTGCTTGGATTTAATTTTATAAGTTTACATTGAGTTGATACTGAAATATATGTTAGCTTAGACTCTATCAACTCTTTTTTATTAGATAAGTCCAAGCTTTGTAGCTTTTCCTCAAGCCATTCCTTTTCAACTGTCATTTTACCTACTATCTTTGCATAATCATCTATTTTAGATTGTAATTTTAAGTTTTCGTCTTTATATTCTTTGATAGCCTTTGCAGGCTCCATTGCCAACTCTGCATTATCCAAAAATATCTTCTTCCAATTTTGGATATTTTTAGGTGTTATATTATTTTTACTTGCTATCTCATTTAAAGTCTTTTCACCTTTTAAAACTTCTAAAACAATTTTTGTTTTAAATTTTGCTGTAAATATTCTTCTTTTTGTACTCATTTTTTACCCCTATTAAATATTTTATTATTTTAACTTTTTAGGAATAAGAATCTTATTTTTTCGTTCTTATTTTCTTGGGGTATTATATATTAATTTAGAATATAAATTTGATAACGGTTATAAGCTAAAATCAACGATAAAAGCATATAAAGATTTTATTTATAGTTTAAAAGATGATGAGTATAAAACTATTCCTAAAGATGCCAATATAAATGAATTATATTTACAAGGCAGCATAAATAATCAAACAGATATAAAGCTTGGTCGTCAAATTGTCGTTTGGGGGAAATCAGATAATATCAGGATAACGGATAGTTTAAATCCTTTAGATAATACAACTCCCGGTATGGTAGATATTGAAGATTTAAGGTTAGGTCGAACTATGACTAAATTAGATTATTTTATGCCTATGTGGTCTGTAAGCGGTATAATTTTACATGAAAATAGATTCTCAAAGCTGCCTCAATATGGAAGTGACTATGCCTCATCAAATCAAACAAAAGCCCAAGATGCAATAATTAAAGAGCCGGCAGATTCTTTAGATAATACCGGAGTTGCATTTAGTCTAAATGGAAATTTAGAGGGTCAAGATATCGCATTTTATTATTCAAATCAATATATTGATAATACAATTTATCGTTCAAATATGGTAGGATTTGCATATAATAAAGTAATAAATAATTATCTTTTCAAAACAGAAGCAGCATATTTTGATAATTATGATTCAAGCACAGTTGAAGCTAAAACAGATGGTTTAATTGGTCTTGAATACAGTGGAATCAGTGAGGGTAGTATCTCTTTAGAGATGGCAAATAAAAATGATGATATTCAATATGCGCTTAGATTTACTCAAAGCTATTTAAATCAAACTTTAGATTTTACAGCACTTTACAGCGGATTTGGAAAAGAGTTAAAAGATGGTGGATTTATACGAGCTTGGATGGATTATGATATTGATGATCAATTATCTGCAAGTTTTGGTGTGATTGATTATTTAGGTGGAGAGGTTGCTAAATTTGAAATGATAAAAGATAACGATAGAATATTTGCAAGTTTAAAATATAGTTTTTAGTGAATCAAGCTTCGCGTGTAATTGCTTTTTTTAGCAGTGGCAGTCACTAAAGCTAAATTATTTAAAGAATATTTTTGAAGTAAATTTAATATTTTTATAACCCTTTCATAAGGAACATCTTTATCAATTCTAACTATCACAGGTTTATCTTTTTTAGTAATTTTTGATAGAGATTTCTCTAAAGATTTGAAATCAACATTAACCCCGCCAAAAGCAATTTTAGTGGTACTTAATTCAATATTTATTTGTTTAATCTCTACTTCTAATTGTGAAGCGTCAGATGTTGGCAAAACTAACTGAAGTGCTAATTCTTCTTTTTTAAATACGGAACTGACTATAAAAAATATTAATAAAATAAAAACCACATCTATTAATGCAGTTAAATCAGGTGTTAAGGATTCTCTTCTTTTTTTAGTCATTTCTCTTTAAATCTTTTTCAAGACTTCTTTTTCAATTTTAAGTTCAAGGTTGTCTAACACACCTAAAAAATAATTATAAGCTACATAATGAGGAATAGCAACAATAAGCCCGGCTACAGTTGTAATAAGTGCAACTGAAATACCGCCTGAAAAAATAGTTGGATCGCCAAGACCTGAAACTGTAATATTATCAAATGAGGTCAATACACCAATAACAGTCCCTAAAAGTCCCAACAAGGGTGAAATAATTGCAATTATTTTAATAGTATTCAATCCTGTTTCTTGTCTTTTTACTGCAATATTTATAGAATTCCTTATCATTTCCGGTACTTTAACAGAACCATTTAAATCTTCAACTATATTTTGTACAATTTTTTCATGACCACTTCGAAATATTACCAAATTAAAGAATTTCCAAAATATTATAGAAAATCCAATAATATTTAAAGCAATTAAAATATAAACAATCACACCGCCACGATCTATATAACTAAATAAATCCATTTTAATACCCTACTTTAGCCAATCTTTAAAAATATCAATTTGATATTGTGTTTGAACTGTACTAGTTCCACCAAAAGATGTTCGAGCATTCATAGAATTTCGTAAATCTAAATATGAGATTATCTCTTCATCTATTGAGGCAACCTCATCATTTGCACTTCTTAATTCTTCAATAGTTAATTCACTCATATCTTTATTTAACTTATTGCTAAGTGCCACAACATCTTTGGTGATATAATAAGCAGTTCTAAACGGCATATTTACTTTTTGCACTAAATAATCAGCTAAATCAGTTGCACTTAAATGCCCTATTTTACAAGCTTTTTCCATAGTTTCAACATTTATAATCAAAGTATCCATCACAGCAGTTAAAATATCAAGCGATATTTTCATAGTCTTAACACTGTCAAATACGCCCTCTTTATCTTCTTGTGTATCTTTATTATAAGCTAAAGGAAGACCTTTCATAACAGTTAATAAACTAATTAAGTTTCCATAAACCCGCCCCGTTTTCCCTCGAAGAAGTTCAGGTACATCAGGGTTTTTCTTTTGCGGCATAATTGAGCTTGTAGTTGCATATTCATTGCTTATCTTTACAAAACCAAACTCATAACTTGACCATAAAATCAACTCTTCACTTATACGGCTGATATGCATCATTGAAGTTGAAATATTAAATAAAATCTCCAAAGCAAAATCACGATTTGAACTTGTATCTAAAGCACAAGCAGTAGGGGCATCAAATCCTAAAAGCTCTGCCGTTTTAAATCTATCTATATTATGCGGAGTACCCGCAAGTGCAGCACTTCCTAAAGGACAATTATTATTTCGTTCATAACTGCTTTCAAATCGCTCATAATCTCTTTTAAACATATTTGCATAAGCTAACATATGAAATCCAAAGTTAATAGGTTGAGCGTGTTGTAGATGTGTCATACCAGGAATTAAAGTTTCAGTATGTTTATCAGCAATATTTACCAAAGTTTGAATTAAAGTTTTTAATTTATCTTTAATCACCAAACTTTTATCTTGAACCCACATCGCAAAATCAGTAGCAACTTGATCATTTCTGCTTCTTGCAGTATGAAGTCTTCCCCCTGCATCACCTATAATTTCAGTCAATCTATTTTCAACAGCCATATGAACATCTTCATGTTCAATTTTCCATTCAAAAACCCCTGATTCTATCTCATCTTTTACCTGCAATAAACCAGCTTCAATTTTTTCCTGGTCTTCAACTGTGATTATATCTTGTAAAGCCAACATTTTAGAGTGTGCAATACTCCCTTTTATATCTTGAGCATAAAGCTCTTTGTCAAACATAACCGAAGCATTAAACTCATCAAGAAGTTTTGCGTTTGTATTTTTTAGTATTTGTTTATTTGCCATTTCTATCCTCTTTATTTTTCATTAATATTTACTCTCATAACTTAACTAAATAAACCTTGAGATAATAATTCTGGCATTTCATCATAAATTTTACCATCTAATAATCTACCATTTTTCTTTTTATTGACTCCGCCCCATTGTTTAAAAAAGAAAGGTATATTATCATCTTTACATTTATCTCTTACTTCTATAACCCATTCTTTTTTTATCTCTCTACAACCATAACCACTCTCTCCTCCAACAATAACCCAGTCAATATTTGTATAATCTATTTTATCAACCCAATCAATAAGTGGTTCTATTGAAAGAAATTTAATCTTTGCATCAATATTTCTTAGATAATCAACTCTTTTAACATAATCATTTGCTTCAACAGTTACACCCATCCAAATATTATCACTCCAATTCAATTTATGTGCAATTTGGTCAAGTCTTTCAGGTCTTTTAGTTAATACTTGGAAAGTATGCCAATGAGCTTGATTCATCACTTCAAATATTTTAATAATATATTCATCTTCTATATCTTTATGAAATATATCACTCATAGAATTTACAAATATTATTTGTGGTTTTTTCATTTTAAGTGGTTTTTCTAAACTTTCAGGATGAAGTGTCACTTCAAATCCATTTTCATAACCTTTTGTACCCATAGCTTGAAGTCTTTTTGCCATTCTCTCAGCATAACAATTTTCACATCCATTACTAATTTTAGTACATCCAGATACTGAATTCCATGTTGATTCTGTCCATTCTATTCTTGACTTGCTACTCATCTAATAAGGTATCTATCCACTTTTCAAAGCCATCAAAATAGTATGTAATATTTTCATTTCCAAATAATCTTTGATAATTTTTATGAGCTTCTTTATTTTCATCACTTGAGGCTAAAATAACTATTATATCTAACTTTTGAATTGATTTTTTTAATAAATATTTTAACTCAAAATCAATTTTTGGCAATGAGTAACCTATAAAATAAACTTTAGTTGCCTCTTGCAACTCAATAAAAGCATTTTGCCATATTCCTTGAATATACAGATTGTGATATTCTTTTAATAATGTTGGAGTTATTATCATTGGTTCAATATTCAAACCTGATTCTTTTAAATTGTCTGTAGTGCAATATTCACACTGTTTATTTTCAATACCAATACTTAAATCATCAATATACATTCTCTTACAATTAGAACAATATAGCCAATTAATTGAACCATGCAGTTTCAAAATTTTTATATTATCAAATCCCTTGGCTTTACAAATAATATCTGGAATATGCGTATTGTCGTTAAGTTTATATGTATATATACAATAATCAGTTTTAATTTTTGGTTCAGAAAGCATAAAGTCTTCAATATATTTTTCTAATAAATTATCCCAATTTGTAGAAATAATTGCTAAATTATTATTGTCTGACTTTCTTAGTTTTATTAAATATTGAACAAATTTTCTATATTCATTGTTATCTTTAAAATTTATATCTTTCAATACTTCATCAATAACATATAATACTAAATATACTAAACTATTTCGTATATCATATAGTACTTGCCAACTATAAGTTATAAACCTTTCTTTTTCATTAACACCTCTATCTAAAATTGTAAAAACTTCTTCAATATCCACATCATTAGTAGTAGGAAATATATTTTTAATAAAATCAATAACTTTAGTTTTTTTAGATTCAAATGCAGGTTCAAATGTGTTTTTATGATTTATGATTTTTGACAATAATGAAACTTGTGTAGGAACACCTGCACTATATGAAAAACCAGCTCCTAATATAAATACACTTTTTTCACGCATCTTTTAATACATCCACCCATCTATCTAAATAAGCAATTTCATCAATACTAAAATACTGTTCAAATTTATTTTTTGCATCAACTAGCTCATTTAAAAGATTACTAATTTTTAGATTCTCTATTTCTTCAAACTCTTTATATTTTACTTCTAAATAATGATATAAGCATTGTATTTTACTTTCTTGCAATGGAAATTCTGTAGCTCTTGACGAACCATTTTTATACTCTATTACTATAGGCTTTGAAGCAAGATATTTTTCATCAAAATTTTCTAATACTGTATCTTTTGTCTTAAATTTTTTCTTAATATTCGCTTGACATATCGTACAATCACATATTTTTTCATAAAATTCTTCTGCATTATTTACTTCATAATGAACAATGGAAGCAATTATATTACCAGAAATTCTTTTTCTCATTGCTGGTAAATAAAATTTTGATCGTGGGATTCCTCCACCCACAGGCATAACACCTCTGGTTTCACCATATTCTAAACCATGCACTACCCCATTCAAACCATATTTTAATAATAACTGAGAAAAATATCCTCCATATAATGAAATAATAGTCTTATTTGGATTTTTGGCTTTATAACTTTTTACAAATTCTACAATTGCGTTAAGCTCTTCTCTTGAAGCTGTTGTTTCATCAAAGCCATCTACCCAATAAACTAAACCATCCACATTACTATACTTATCAATAAGTAAAGACATTAAATTTTCATCAATCAAGAAACTTTTATCTATAACTACTTGAGCATAAATATCTAAATTATATTCTTTTCTAAGTTCTAAACTTTTATTAATTAATTCTTCATTTAAAGAAAGCCATTGTTTATAGTTTAACTTTGTCATATAAAAATATGGTGCTACAAGCCATTCAGGTTTTCTATAACCACCCATAAATTCAATATATTCTTTTAGCTCATCTTCAAGTGAAACTTCTATATGTCTATATTGAAAATCTAAAACATGCAATACAAAATTTGATAAATTTTTATCAGTAAAATCACTTCTTTTAACTGGTTGTCCTAACTCAATTTTTTCTTTTATAGGACTTCCATAATAATCTATTAATTTTTGTATTGACGACTTGATATCATTATTATCATTTTTTATTTTTGCCAAATCATGCTGAAAAGCATGTGTCATTGGATCGATAAAAAAAGATTTATTATTTACTTCACTATGCATGAAACGAGCAATAGACTGAGATGTATGTGCAAGCATACTTGCATTAATCACTATACCACTATATTTATCCTTATACTCTATCATATGTTTTTGTTCTGCCGCTGTTCCATATCTAAGCCAATGTTTATACATAACAACTCCTATATAGTTCTTTATGTGTTATTATCTTATTGATAATTTGTTTTTTATAATAATCTATCTTTTTTATTGAAGCTTTAGGAATAATTTTTTCTGTAACATCATCATCTGTTTGATCATAAAGTAATAACCCTATACCCTTTTCATTCAAAATATGTGTTAATTTTTCTGATATCTTTCTTTGAGGCATGCATAAATAAGTATAATCCGATATAAGCATATAATCATCTATTTGTTCAATAGCCTTTTTCCAATCGTTGATTTTAAACTCTATAGATAATACAGTCTGGTTTGAAAGTAGTAACATGTCTATATTTCTATTAAACAATCCAACCTCTTCATATATTTCAAAATCATCAAATAAATTAGTTAATTTCATTTTAACTCTTTTTGTTAATTCTATTTCAGATATTTTCATATTTACTTCAGCACTTCATCTCTAATTTTTGATTCAATTGTCATATCTGGATATTTTGAATAAACATATTTTAGAATATCACCTAAACTACTTTCACTAAGTTTTATTTTAAAATTATCTAAAACTTCTTTTCTATCATCTTTATAAAATAATAATAAGTTTTTTTCTACAAAATTTTTACCTTCCACTGATAATCCATAATTTTCATCTATATTTATAGATGGCAATGTTACATCTTCTATTCCCCCAGATTGTTCAATATCACTATTTATAATTTGATAGTCTCCTATTCCATCCATTCCAAATTCTATTTCGCTTTCCATTTTATTTTTTTCAACCATTCCAATATTAATAAAAAATTCCAATAGCTTATAAGCTTTTACTGAAAAAGGGCCATAATTATAAGGACAAAAATTAAATGATTGCTGCCCAGTTAGTCCTTTGTCAAAAGCATATTGTGTATATATTTCTTTTTCAAAAACAAAAAGTATTTTTTGAAATCGTGTTCTTCCTCGTATAGGAGAACAATTATTAGCATATAAAAGTAATAATACAATATCACCTTCTGAAAGTTTATTTTTCATATCATTTTGTCCTTAATTTACATAAAAATATTATATCTAAAATAAATGTAAATCATTCTATTTTTTATACTAAGGTAAATAATAAATACTTACCTTTATTTATCTTTTTTTTGTTTGAGACAATGCACTACCAGCTAAACTTTTACAAGTTTTACTACTAGATTTACTTCTCAAAACTTTAGATGCTTTTTTAGCAACTGATTTTGAAGTTTGTTTTTTATTTGGCATATTCACTCCTTTTAATAGATTTATCTAAAATTATTAATATTAGACATTTCATATTATAGGATAAAAATATATTTTAATATAAAAGTATGTCATTTTGTAATGTTTTTTACAACTTTTCCCACATAGTTCCATTTACAGTATCCATTAAAGATATTTGCATTGTAGTTAATTTATCTCTTATTTTATCAGAAAGTTCAAAGTTTTTCTCTTTTTTAGCCTCATCTCTTTTAGCTATTAAATCTTCAATTTGTTGTTTTTCTTCTTCATCAATTCCAAATTGAAAATAAGAATAAGCATCTTGATACCCGATTCCTAATATATCATTTAAAAATTCTATATTTGCAAGAACTTCTTTTTTAAGTGCTTTATTTTTTGTCCTCGTACCTGCGGAATTGCATGGCTCTTTATCTAAAGCCTCATTTGTCCGAGCAACAAACTCATCAATAGCAGCTAATGCTTTTGAAGTATTTAAGTCATCATTTAAAGCTTCAAAGATATCTGATTTAAATTGTTTATTTACGCAACTAGTCCCACCACCATATAGTCTTTTTTTAAGTCTATAAATTTTATCAAGTCTTTTTTTACTTGATATTAAATCATCCTCGGCAAATCCAAAATCCGATCGATAATGAGTTGTAAGCATATAAAATCTAATTACTTCTCCATCATAACTTTTTAAAGAATCTTTTAGAAAAAAACTGTTACCAAGTGATTTACTCATTTTTTCGCCATCAATATTTACAAAACCATTGTGCATCCAATATTTAGCTATCTCTTGACCATAAGTTTGTCTTGTTTGTGCCGCTTCATTTTCATGATGAGGAAAAAGTAAATCAGCCCCGCCGCCATGAATATCAACTGCATACTCTAATTTATGATTTGCCAAATGCTTATCAATCATCGCACTACATTCACAATGCCACCCTGGTCGACCTTTTTCATGCACGACCACAGGGAGTAAATCCTGCTTGCAGGTAAAATCAATCATATAGCCAAAACTATCATCTTTAATAAATTTCCATAAAGCAAAATCTTTTTGATCTTTTTTATTTGTATTTCCTTCAACTCTAGCGATACTGTTTTCATCGCTGACACGATGTGATATACTTCCATACTTCTCATCTTTTGAAGTATCAAAATAGATACCATCATCTAATTTATAAGCCTTACCGCTATCAAGTAATTTTTGAACTAACTCTTTCATAACTTCTAAATTCTCAGTTGCTTTTGGCTCAATAGTATTAGGTAAAATATTTAAAGCTTTCATATCGTTAGAATAACTTTGGATATAAAAAGATGTAATCTCTTCTAAACTCTTTCCAGTCTCACCCATCTTCTTTATAATCTTATCATCAACATCAGTATAATTCTTCACCATAGTTACATTATAACCATCAGCCGTAAGCACTCTGTGGAGTAAATCAAAAACTATGGCACTTCTGGCATGTCCTAAATGTGCATCATCATACACTGTAGGTCCACACACATAAATTTTAACCTCATTTGGAACTTGCGGTTCAAATGGAACTTTTTGTTTTTTTACGGAATCATATAAGGAAAATTTTACTAAAGAAAGTTTTGTCTTTGCAGCCAAACCGACTTCGTCTACTTTTGCCATTAGTTAAATAAAGCCTCTAGTCCAGATGTATCTTTACTCTTTTCGTCACTTCGTGGACTTTGTTTATTTTGTTCACTTTCAGGTGTAGTACCCTCAATCTCATTTAACTCAATATCACACTTTGTAAGCATTGAAGCAAGTCTTATATTAAGTCCAGAGCGTCCAATTGCTCTAGCTTTCTGGTCACTTAATAAAGTTACTATTGCCTTATCCTTCTCACCTTCTTTTTTAGCTTTAATTATCTTTACACCTTGGACAATCGCAGGACTTAAAGCTCTTGCAACAAACATTTCAGGAATAGTTGTATATTCAATACAATCTATATTTTCCCCATTAAGTTGAGCACTAACAGCACTGATTCGCACACCTTTTACCCCAACAACAGCACCGATTGGATCAATATTCGGCTCAATTGTTGAAAGTGCTATTTTTGCTCTAACACCTGGAATTCTTCCACAACTTTCAATTTTAATTTTTTCATCTTTAAGCTCTGGAACTTCCAAAGTAAGCAAAGCTTCTAAAAACTTAGGACTAGTTCTGCTTATCTCAACGATCAGTCCGTATTGTTTATCAATTCTTACAGATCTCACCACTGCTTTGAGTGCATCACCTACTTTGAATTCTTCACCTTTAATTCTATTTTTTCTAGGAAGAATTCCTCTAACTTCACCAATCTCTACAAATGTATTATCTTGTCTATCAACACTTGTAACCACACTTGTTAAAGTTGTTCCAATTTGTGCTTCATATTTAGCAAATAAATTATCAGAGATAAACTTTTGAAGTCTATATTCTAGATTAGAAAATAAAATACTAGAAGCATTTCTCCCCATACCTTCAAATTCTAAATCATAATTTAAAAAATCACCAATTTCTAAATCTTCATCTAACTTTTTTGCTTCATCAAGTGAGATAAAATTTTCAGTATTATTTGGTTTTTCATATTCAATTTCTTCACCAGTTTCTCTATCTTCTTTTGTTGCCTTAATAAATTGGGCAGTTAATCTATAGTCATCATTATCAACTACTTCAACTTTTTGAGATAATTTCAATTCTTTTTCGGCTCTGTTGATTGACGCATCAAAAACTAAAGTTTCATCAACCATTTTTTGTGCTGTTTTTATCAAAGATTCTTTTAAAGCTTCTTCTACATCACTAACTTTTAAACCTTTTTCATAAGCAATACTATCTATAATATCTATAATTTTATCCATTTATTTAATTCCTTTTTTAACAATGCAATGGTTAAGGGGATTTGCGCAAGTTTGAGTTCCCGTTGGTCACGCTTTGTAATGGATAATAATATCAAATACTAGCTTAAAACTCAAATATAAAAAAATCAATCATCTTCATTAAAAAATTTAACTTGTAAAATGCTACAATGTTAGTAATAAAAGGATAAAGAATATGTGTATATTTTGTAAAATAATCAGTGGAGATATTCCAAATAAAACTGTGTTGGAAAATGAAAATTTTTTAGCATTTGAAGATATAAACCCTAAAGCTAAAATTCATGTGGTAATAATTCCAAAAGTCCATCTTGAATCTTTTAATGAGATGACTCCAAATATTATGAGTGAAATGACAACTTTTATCCAAGAGGTTGCTTTAACCTTAGGGGTTAAAAGTGATGGTTATAGACTAATTACAAATGTCGGACAAAATGGTGGTCAAGAAGTAGATCATATCCATTTTCATCTTTTAGCTGGCGAACAGTTAGGACGATTAGTCCCATAACAATATTTCAATTTAATTTTAGAGTTTGAGATTTTAAAAAACTAATTTGAAGATGTACAAGTAGTACCTCGAAAATTAGTTTTTTAAAATCTCAAACTCTAAAATTAAATTTAAGAGAAACTTCCTAGAGACATAAGCTTTTTATATCTTACTTCATATCTTTCATCGGGTGAAAGTTGCTTAATTTCATTAACTTTATCTAAGAAATAACTTCCTAAAGCACTTACAGCTTCCTCTTTATTTCTATGTCCACCAATTAACGGCTCATTAATAATATCATCGATAAGATTAAATTCTTGTAAATCACTTGGAGTAATTTTTAAAGCATTTGTTGCTGTTTCCACCATAGCTTGATCTTTCCATAAAATAGAAGCACAACCTTCAGGTGAGATAACAGAATAAACACTATATCTCATCATAGCTAATTTGTCTCCAACAGAAATAGCTAAAGCTCCACCACTTCCACCTTCGCCAATAACTACTGAAATTATAATAGTTTTTAAATCACTAAGTTCAAAAAGATTTCTGGCAATCGCTTCACTTTGACTTCTCTCTTCAGCTCCAATTCCAGGATAAGCACCCGGAGTATCTACTAAAAATAAAATTGGTAATTCAAATTTCTCAGCTAATTTAGCAGCTCTTAAAGCTTTTCTATAACCTTCAGGGTTAGGCATACCAAAATTTCTTTTTATTTTATTTTTAACACCTCTACCTTTCTGTTCACCGATTACTACACACTTTTGATTACCGATATATCCCAAATAACAAACTATTGCCTGATCGTCTGCAAAATGTCTATCTCCATGGATCTCATAAGAATCCGTCATTAAACCCCTAATATAATCAAGAGCATACGGTCGATCAGGATGTCGTGCAAGTTTTAATTTTTGAAAATCAGAAAGATTAGAATAGGTTTTTTTAACTTCCTCTTCTAACTTTTTTTCTAAAATAGTCACAGCATATTCATCTGCTTTTGTTTTTGCAACGATAATATCATCTTCAATCTTTTTAATATTTTCTTCAAAATCCAAATATGTTGCCATTTTAATCCCTACTTATTTTGTAAACTTTTTCATAATAACAACACCGTTAGTCCCGCCAAAACCAAATGAGTTACTCATTACAATATTTAAATCAGCACTTCTTGATTTATTTGGAACATAATCTAAAGTACAATCTTCATCAGATTCAATTTGATTGATTGTTGGGGGAATAATACCCTCTTGCATAGCTTTTATTGAAATAATAGCTTCAATACTTCCAGCAGCTCCTAAACAATGCCCGATTTGACCTTTTGTAGATGTTACAGGAGGGCAGTTTTCAGCTCCGCCAAACAACTCTTTAAGTGCTGCTGTTTCATTTTTATCATTAACCGGTGTTGAAGTTCCATGAGCATTTACATAATCAATTTTCAACTCTCCGCCATTATTTTTCTTTGCCATATCAAAAGCAGCTTTCATAGCTCTCAAAGGACCATCCATTGTAGGAGTTGTAATATGATTTGCATCACCACTTTCACCAAATCCTAAAACTTCAGCATAAATTTTTGCACCTCTGTTTTGTGCAGATTCTAAACTTTCAATAACCAATGCACCGGCACCCTCACCCATTACAAAGCCATCTCTGTTTTTATCAAATGGTCTTGATGCAGTTTTAGGGTCATCGTTTCTTGTACTTAACGCTTTCATAGCAGCAAAACCACCTACACCTGCACCACAAACAGCACTCTCAGCTCCAATTACAAGCATCTTATTTGCACCACCTAAGGCTATTGTTTTATAAGCTTCACCAATAGCATGTGTTCCAGCTGCACATGCAGTAACTACAGAGATATTTGGACCTTTTATATTATGTTGAATTGATACAAATCCACCAAGCATATTAACTAAAGAGGATGGGATGAAAAATGGAGAAATTTTACCAGGACCTCTACTCTCACAAATTACAGAATTCTTTTGAATATTTGGCAACCCACCGATACCGGAAGCAGAAACTATACCAAATCTATCAGCAATATTTTCACTAACTTTATTATCCGTAACTAAACCGGCATCATTCATAGCTTCTTGTGAAGCATGAATACCTAACTGAATAAATCTATCAGCTTTTTTTGCCTCTTTTTTACCTAAAATTGCTGTTGGGTAAAAATCTTTTACTTCACCTGCAATTTGTGCAGAAAAAGCTTCCGGGTCAAATAGAGTAATTCTATCAATACCACATTGACCTTCTACTATTGCTTTAAAAGATTCTTCGACATTATTTCCAACTGAATTGATCATTCCCAGACCAGTTACTACAACTCTTTGCATACTTCTTTGCTCCATCTTTATTTGTTTTAAACTAAAAAAGGATAAAAAACTACCCTTTAATTAAATTTACTTGTGATCTTCAATATATTTTAATGCATCAGCAACTGTTAAAATACCTTCTGCATCTTCATCAGGAATTTCGATATCAAATTCTTCTTCTAAAGCCATTACCAATTCAACTACATCTAAAGAATCTGCACCTAAATCCTCAATAAACTTTGAATCTTCTTTTACTTCATCAGCATTACAATCTAATTGTTCTACTACAACTGCTTTTACTTTTTCTAACATTTGTTTTCCTTTTTTTTTAATTATTCACATTATACCAAAGATTTTTAAAATTAAAAATTAATTAAGTATAAAGACCGCCATTTACTTTTAAAATTTCACCAGTAATATAACTTGCGCCATCACTTAGTAAAAAGGCTACAGCCTCGGCTACTTCACTAGCTTCCCCAAATCTTCCCAATGGAATATTCTTTGTACATTCCTCTTTTACTTCTTGTTTTAATTCATCAGTCATATCAGTTCTAATAAACCCGGGAGTTACAGCATTGAATCTAATTGCTCTAGCAGACCCCTCTTTGGCAAAAGCTTTAGTCATTGCATTAACCCCGCCTTTACTGGCACTATAATTAGTTTGTCCAGGATTTCCCATCTCTCCGACAATTGAAGAGATATTTACAACAGCACCAAATTTTTTCTTACTCATAGCCTTTAAACTGTCTCTACAACCTATAAATGTTGATTTTAAATTTGCATTAATCACATCATCAAAATCATCAACACTCATTCTGATAGCTAACTTATCTTTAGTAATTCCAGCATTATTTACAAGATAACTAATCGCTCCATCACTTTGTACAATAGTACTCATCATCTCTTTCCAGTCAGCTTCAACTGAAACATCGCCTTTAATAACAGCAGCTGTCCCACCATTAGCTTCAATACTTTCTTTGACAGCATCTGCAAGTTCTGGTTTACTTCTATAATTAATCCAAACTTTTAAACCATACCCCGCCAATACTTTTGCAATCTCAGCTCCAATACCTCGACTTGCCCCCGTTACTAATACATTTGTTCCTGTAAATTTCATCTAAACTCCCCTTTTATTATTCCATACTCTTATATGTAATCTATCACTGTATTTATATCCACACTCAATTGCCATTTCAATCACTGCCAAACTATTTTCATCAATGATTTGCGCAGTATCACCTAACGGCATAAGATAAACTTCACAAGGTGGAATATCTTTTAATATTATATTGATTTCTTCTTTTGCTTTTGGTAAAAATTCTTTATCTATTACAAATTTCAAATATGATTCATCTGCAAATTCTATAATATGTGTTAAAACTTTTGTATTTAACCGCTTTTTTAAAGGCTCACCGCTGTTGCTGAGTTTTACACTCATTGAAAATAAAATCTTTTTTTGCCAATTGTGTATTAAATTAATATCCAAAGAACCGTTTGTTTCAATAGTAATGTGAAAACCATTGTCTATATAATATTTAAGCAATTTCTGAAACTGTTTATCTTCCCAGTATAAAAGCGGTTCACCACCTGTGATTACAATATCAGTTTTATAACTAGGTAAAATTTTATTTACCTCATCTACTATTTGTGTAAACTCATCACAACTTTGCCAACTGTCTTTAAAAGCAATATCAGCCGCATAAAAACTGTCACAACTGTACTTTTTAATTCCACTTGGAGTTTCATATTCCACTCCATATCCGTCACAAAACATATTACATTTTCCAAAGCGAATAAAAATAGACGGATTACCTATTCTTTTCCCCTCGCCTTGAATAGTTGGACCAAAGATTTCGTTAATCTGCAGCATACACCACGCTTTTGCTTTTAGGTGTTTCAAAATATTCTAAATGCGATACTTTTACATTTATCTTTGCCATTTTTTCACTCACAATTTCAAGTAACCAAGCGGATAAATTTTCACTTGTAGGTACAAAATCAACTATTATAAATCCTTCATACATCTCTTGAACATGTAAAGGTTCATCTTTTATAATATTTAAATCAGGTAGCAGATAGTTTTGCGGCATTTTATGAAAATTTTGTTTATCTTTATAAAAAGGTAATAAAGTTTCAAAAAGCGGGTCATTTATATCGATAATAAATTTATGATCAACCACATCATCCAAAAACTTTTTAAACCAATTTAGATGTTTAAAATCTGTAACCATTCCATTTTCAAGTTTTTCACTCTCCAAATGTACTAAAATCTTACCTTGATGTCCATGAAGATGCCTGCACATTAGACAATCATCCACTGCATACTCTTTATTTAACTCTTGTGACCATACACGATGTCCGTAACAGAAATCGAATTGTTTTGATATTTGCCATTTCATAAAGCGAAGTGTACTATAAAGGTGGTTAAATTTACCAAGGTTGCTCAATATTGGCACTTGTAGGGATTCTTGATTTAACTTTTTGAAGCAGTATTGGAGTTTTTTTATTTTGAAGTGACTGCATCCATTTTTTCTCTTCCATATCTGAAATATCTTTCTGTGATGGTTTAGATTGTTTCACTTCACTTTGCTCTTTTCCCTCTTTTTTAGTATCTTTTTTGCTTTTATTTTTCTCATTTTTGTTGTCTTGACTTTTTTTCTTCTTATCTTCTTCTTTTTTCTCTTTTTGCTGTTTCTTTTTATCATTGTCTTCTTTTTTCTTTCCGTTCTTTTTATCGCCTTTTTTATCATCTTTATCTTTTTTATTCTTCTTGTCTTTATTTTCTTTTTTCTTCATAGCTTTTTTTACAGCTTCCAAATTTTCTTTGGTTTGCCCATCATCTTTTAATTTTAAAGCTTTCTCATAAAATTCTTTTGCTTTTTCTAAATTTTTTTCTTTCACATAACTATTACCCAAATTATGTAACTTTTTATATTCTAAATTTTTATCACTGGTTATAATTTTATCATAACTTTGAATAGCTTTTTTATATTCGCCATTTTTATAATACGAATTGGCAAGATTATAATTACTCTCATTTGTAACTTTTACTTTTTCATAATTTGAGATTGCTTCTTTATAGTTTTTATTTTGATACTCTTCTTTTGCTTTTTCTAAATTCTTAAAATCCAACATCCCAGCTAAATTATCTTGCGGATAAATAAAAGTTAAAATAACAAAAACAGCAACCTTTCCTCTTGGCAATGAACTAAATGCGATCAATAAACTTAATATTCCCAAAGCCAAAGGATAATAGAAAAGTTCAGTATATGTTTTTATCTTCTTTGATGTTAACTCCTCTTTTTTTGACTGTTTTTGAATTTGAGTTACAATAGCTTCACTATCATCATGTGATAAACTAAAATCAATATATCCACCACCACTGTTTAAGCTGAGATTTTTAATACTTTCATTTAAAGCTACAGTTACAATTTTGCCATTTGCATCTGTCAAATAACCATTCTCTACAGGTATTGGGGAACCTTGCCTTGTAGCTAATCCAATTGTATAAATTGTTATTTTATTTTCTTTTGCGAATTCTAATTCATCACTATATAAATCATCATTTCCACCATCACTTAAAATGATTAAATTTTTAACTTTATACTCTTGTAACATTTGTGAGGTAGCTTCAAGTACCGCATATACATTTGAACCGTTTGCAAAATTGAGAGTTGTATCAAGGTTATCAACAATATAATTTAATGATGTAAAATCTTCAGTAACAGGGGATACTATATAAGAGTTTTGTGCAAATAAAACGATACCTATAGTTGTGTTTTTTGAAAGCTTTATTATTTGTTTTAGCTTTTTCTTAGCAAGAGCTAATCGTGAAGGATATATATCGGCTGCCTTCATAGATTTTGATACATCAAGAGCGATTACAATGGGAATTAACCTTTGCTTCATCTCTTGCTCTTTCATATTCATAACAGGTCGAGCAAGGGCTATTACAAACAAAATAAGTGTCATAAAAAATAAAATATTACGAGTTGATTTTCCCATAGATTTATTTTGAACAAGTAATTTATTTAAAATATCAGATGTAAAAAATCTTTCCATATTATCTTTGCTGACAGATAATAAGAATATTAACACTCCAAGAAGAACTAATAAAAACAATACATTTGGATATAAAAACTGCATATACTTCCTATTTATTTTATAAATTGAATTATATCTAAAGAATAATAGATATATTATTTAACTGGTCGAAAAACAATAATTTTCTAACACCACCCCAACTTGATATGCCATTTTGGCACTTCAAGTTTTCCAATTCTTCTTTTGATAACTGAAACATAAAATCACTTTCATTAAATCTCTCAAAGTTTCTTTTGACTTGTCTATTTAGATAGCTGGTTTCTACCTGATATAACTTCGCTAAATCACTATCTAGCATTACATTTTGATTCCTTATTTGATATATCTTGCCCTCTATATTATTATTTATTATTAGTTCCATTTTAGATACTCCCCCTAATTTTAAGAGTATCTTAGTATAAAAATTTTGATTTGGTTAAAAGTATGTTATTTTGTAATATTTTCCTTAAATCCCTGATTATAAGGGTTCTTATTACTATCGTATTTTAAATTGTTCCAAAACTGAACCAAGATTGTTCTAGTTTTCTAAAAGGAAAGTTCCTCTTATTTTTTTAGTATTTCTTGTATATTTAGCATATACGACTTAATATAAAAAATAGGGGTCTAAAAACTTAAGTAAACATAGGTATTATATGGGTTTAAAAAGTCAACTATAATTAATAACTGATGTTACGATAATTTAAATTATCGTAACATCAGGTTTTATTTTGTTCTACAATTGTTGTAAATAACTCCATCAATTTCAATGTATTTTCCATCTATTCTTTCCTTGTATTTGAAGTTTATAACAGATAAAAAAATTAGACAAAAGGAAAGATACAAAATGAAGCAAAAATTTTGGGTAATTTTTGTAAAAGGTTATTAGTAAACTTAAAGGTTACAAGTTGTAACAATTTAAATGAAATTTGATATTTCTATTGTTAAACATACAGCACTTTTAAACTCCAATCTATTTTATATATTCTATGCATAAAATTGTTTTATCTGTTATAACTGTATATAGGATATTTAGATGTTGTCACAGTTTGCGTCACAAAATTTTATAATTTATTTTTACTATATATTATTTTGATATAAACATTACAAAGCCAGAAACAAATAAAATAGGTACTACAACATAAACCAAATAAACACCAATATATGAAACACTTGCTATCGTAGCAATTGTTAGTATCAAACTTAGATAAAATATAAATGAAGATGTTTTATGAATTGAGCTTATATTCCCAAAAGCAAATAATCCTAAAAAAGCTAAAGTTGGAAGAGCAAAAAAAACAACTTGTATCTTATTACGCATTATTTTAAAATATCACTTATCATTGCAGATAATTCAGGACTATTTAGCTTAGTCTTATACTCGACATTTACACTTTTGTTTTTTAACTCTTTAAAAAATGCTTTTGCACTCTCTATTTGTAGTTTTTCTTTTGTGCTAATATCATTAAAATCATCATACCCTTTAGTTTCAACTATAAAATATAACTCTTTTTTATTATCTTGTTCAACTACATAACCAAAATCTGGATTGTAACTTCTACCATGAGCTGTAGGAATATTTACTTTAGGTAACTTTGCAAATACAGTTATTTTTTTATGAGTTGATTCATCAATTGTTAGTCCTTCTATTGCACTATCAATTTCCATAAATTTCTCATCATAGATAATTTTTTCTTGAATACTCTTTTTAGTTATATTATATCTATCTCTTCCTAGGCTTCCAACACTTATAAAATCTTTTACTATACCATCTTTAGTTAATGATGTATTTTTAATTTTTACTGTTTTAATATCATAAGATATTTTATTTATAATAGTATCGTATATTGCACTTACAAGTTCATTTTCTATTATTTTTAATGCCATGTTTTCATTTTTAGCAATTTGTTCAAATTTATCTTTTTCTATCTCTTTTAATACAGTTGCAATAGTTTGAATACTTAATTTTGTATTGTTACTAAGTGTTTTGATAAATTCATAAATAGTAAATATACTATGAGTTTTTACTGTTACTGTATCTTGTAAACTATCATGTTTATCTGTATCTTCTACATGACTATCTCTTTTTATAATTATATCTTGACCACTTATCATAAAATTAGAATTTATTTTTTCTACTGACTTTTTAATCAATACGGCACTATTAATATCATATTTTACAACTGCATCATAATTTAAAGTATCCCATAGATTTTTAAACTTTTTAAATTTATCTTTATCTATTTTGATTTTACCTTTATCTTTTGCACCACTTCTATCTTTTGATTTAATTCTACTTGTTGTTTTAAAGAAGCTATCAAAATACTCTTTTAGTTTTTGACAATCACACCCTTTAATAGCAAGATTTTCTAACTCTTTTGATTTTAGGCTATATTCTTCTTTTGAGATAATAATCTCGCTCATACCCTCCTCATCTATTAATATAAAATTTAACTCTTGTAATTTAGTTAATAACTTAACAGCTGTAAAAGCATTTGTAGATATTTGATTTTCTACCATTATTTCAGTAGTAAATACTTTTGAAACTTGTCTTACGCTATGTTCACTTATCTCATTTTGTATAGAACTTACAAAGTTACTTTCAGTTGATGGAACTACAACAAATAGTTCATTTATAAAATCAAAATCATTATGCTCTTTTGTAATTCTTTGTCCATCTTGATTTACTGCAAGTCGTAGTCCTCTTCCTATTTGTTGAAGTTTTGATATTTTAGAGTTACTTGGTGCTAATTTACAAAGTGTCATTACATTTGGATTATCCCACCCCTCTTGTAAAGCCCATTGAGAGAAAATAAATCGTAAATTACTATCAAAAGACAATAGCTCCTCTTTTTTATTTAATATAAGATCTATAGCTTCCTCTTCATCTTTTATACTTTTAGATTTTGCAAAGTAACCGCTATGTAGCTCTTTTAAATTGTCTTTTGTTTTTAATAAATATTTTCTATACTCTTCATCTAAATTTTCTCTTTTAAGTACATCATTTAAATTTTTTAAATATAGTTTTTCAAAAAGCTTTGCTAACTCTCCACCACTTCCATCATCAAGAAGATATTTATCAACTCTATCTATAAAAAATAGACAAAGTGATTTTATATCCATCTTAAAAAGTTCTTCTTCTCTTTCAAAGTGATTTACTATAGCTGTATTTACAATCTCTTGTTGCATAGCATCCAAAAGTACACCATAGCTTTCACTTTCTCCCAATGGTAAAGATATACCATTTAAAAACAACACTTCACTTTTTGTAATCTTATCTACAATATAACCATTTAGATACTCAATATCTGATTCAATACCAAGATTATCACCTTTTTTTAGCTCTACTTTTTTAGACTTAGAGTTTATATCTTTGTATTCTATTGTCGCTATATAATCTTTTTGAACTCTACCACTTACACTTTTATAAGATATTGTATGATTATCAACATTTTCATTTCCTACTGTATCAACTGTAATAGCTTTTACTAAACCTTGAGAAAAAGCATCTACACTATCAAGAGTATAAATAAGATTTTTATACTCATCGTTTTTATAAGTTGCTCCAAATCTAAGTGTAAAAAGTGGATTAAATTCTTTTAGATATTTAGCTGTTTGCTTACCCTCAAATCTATGTGGCTCATCTATGATAATCACAGGCTTTAGATATGCTATAGCTTCCATATAGCTTTTTGCACGACCTATCAAGCTTTGCTCTACACCTTTTTTATTTATCTTATTTGATGCACTATTAAAAGACTGATAAGTAGATACAAGTACGGATATATTCATATCACTTGCATTTATATAGTTTTGTACTGTTTTTTCACTATAGTTAAAAGCAGATATGTTTTTACCATACTCTTTTACAAAGAATTCTTTAGTAATTTTAATATTTTTAATTGTACCTTGCCGTATAGGATTTGATGGAACTAATATGATAAATTTTGACAATCCATAATCACAATTTAGTTTATAAATAGATTCTAAAAATGTAAATGTTTTACCAGTTCCAGTTTCCATAAGTGTATCTATAACCAACTCATCTTTTATAGAAACATCTCCTATATCTACTTTGTTTGATTCTCTTATATCTTCTATGTTGTTAGCTAATTGAGTTCTATTTGATGAAAGTTCAAAAGATGGGTTGCTCTTTCTATTTTCATTTGTTATAAAATTGATATTTTTAAATACTTCACTTATACTATTTACAGCTTTTTCTTGATAATCAAGTCTATCAAACTTAATCTTTAACATTGTATTTCTCTTTTGCATTTATAATTGCTTGATGAAGTTTTGCTTCAAGTTTTTCTTTTGCAGGTAATACAGTAAGATATTGAGCTACATGGATATTGCTTTTATCAAGTTCCAAAAGCTCTATCTGTTCACTTTTTTTATCAGCACAAAGTATTATACCTATTGGAGAATTTTCTCCATCTTCTTTTTCATATTTTTCCAACCATTTAAGATATAGTTCCATTTGTCCTTTATGTGAAGCTTTAAATTTTCCAAGTTTAAGTTCTATAGCAATTAATCTTTTTAATTTACGATTATAAAAAAGCAAGTCTATTTTAAAATCTTCATTATCTATTTGTATCACTTTTTGACGAGCTATAAAACTAAAGCCAACTCCAAGTTCTAAGATAAATTGCTCCATTTCCCTTAAAATAGCATCTTCTAAATCTTTTTCTAAATATCTATCATTAAGTTCTAAAAAATCTAAAATATATGGATCTTTTAAAACTATATTTGGTGTTATATCTCCATTTTTTAACTGTTCCAATTCATACTGTATAGTTTCATCTGGTTTTTTTGATAGTGCTGTTCTTTCATAAAGCTGTGAATCTATTCTATCTTTTAAAGTTCTTGTACTCCAATTATCAAGCTTTATCATTTGAATATAAAATTCTCTTTTTAAGTCATCATCTATAGCAATAATAGTTTGAATATGTGTCCAACTCAATTGTGCAATCAGTGACTGCACAATTTGAATATTAAAAAAAAGTCTATTAAATTTAATCATATTCAATAAATTTCTTTTTGAATATCCTTTCCCATACTCTTTTGTTAATTGTCCACTCAGTGAATGGACAATCTCTTTTCCATAATCAGCTCTTTTATTTTGAAGTGTATTGTCATTAATTTTTTTACCAATATTCCAGTACAATAAAGTTAGTGTACTATTAACTTGAATAGCTACATCTCTTTTGGTCTGTTCGATTAAGGTTTTTAAATCACCAAAAAGATTGTCATTTTGTATTATATCTTTCATACTATCCTCTAAATTTAATCTTGTCAGTTTTGATACCTATACTCGCTACAGCACTTTCAAGTTCTAATGTAAATTTATCATCACTTATATTTGGAGAATAGATTGTGATATATTCTAATTCTTTTTTAGATTTTAATTTTTCTATTAAATCATCCATCGTTACATCACCCAATACAAAAGCAACATTTGAGGCTAGATATAGTTTATCTTTTATAAGTATTTCTATCTTAGAACTTAGTGGTAAACTATCTGCTATAAGTAAGTTATAAAGTATATCATCACTAGATTCTACTGTATTTTTAGTAAATGCCAATAAATCATCTTGTGTCATATCTTCTAGTGATTTTTGATATATTTTTTGTTTTGTATCTTCAACTATTTCAAAAGTTCTAAAGCCTATATCTAAATCTTGTTTAGTTATATCATCTTTGATGATTTTATCTCCAGCTCTTTTAATTCGTTCTTGTGTGATATCAAATATAGTATCATATCCAGCTTTTTTAGCTTCACTTTTTTCTGGTGTTTTTTCTGCCCATTGAACACAGATAAATTTTCTATTTCCATCATCTTGTGCATTTAAGCTCATAACTGCATGAGCTGTTGTTCCACTTCCTGCGAAAAAGTCTAGGATTATGTCATTTGTAGATACTGATATTTCTAATAATTTTAAAATATGTTTAGTTGATTTAGGATATATAAAAATTTTATCATTTCCGAATAAATCATTAATTTCTTTTTTACCTTCATAAGTACCACCAAAATCGCTTGTCATACTTCTTGGTTTTTTTCCATTAATATTCATGTATTGTTTAAAATGTACAGTCCAATTCCCATTATTTTTTTTGATAATTCGTGTATTATTTTTTTTGTATTCCTTATCAAATCTTTTTTTTGACCAAATCCAATCACCATTTATAATACTTCCATCAGGTGCTTCTATGTCATAATTAAGTGGTGTTTTTAATCCAGGTCTTGCAAATGTATCCCAAAAATATTTTCCATTATCATCTTCTTCTTTATATCTTTTTAAATATTCTAGTTTATATGCTTCAAACATTTCAGGTAATAAATCTATATTTTTTGAATATACTAAAATATATTCATGCTCAGTGGCAATATGTTTACTATCACTTCCTCCACCTACTTTTGATTGTTTAATCATTTCTCCAACAAAATTATTCTCTCCAAAAACTTCATCACAAAGTAATTTTAATTGTGCCACTTCATTATCATCAATAGATATAAAAATAACTCCATCATCTTTTAATAAATCTTTAGCAAGTAAAAGTCTCGGATACATAAAACTAAGCCAACCACTATGAGTTTTTGCACCTTGAATATTTTCTATATATTCTACATATTCTTCATCATATCCCAATTCTTCAAGAGTTTGTTCTGTTGAACTTGTAAAATCATCATTATAAACAAATCCATCATTTTTAGTATTGTAAGGTGGGTCAATATATATCATCTTAATAGCTTCAAAATAATTTTGGCGAAGTATCTTCAAGGCATCAAGATTATCCCCTTTTATAAGTATGTTATCTGTAGTATCCCAATTTTTACTATTATCATCATTTAAAGGCTTCAAAACTTTATAGTTTTTAGAAAATGCAGTATGATAAGCTTCTTTTTTACCAACCCAATTTAAACCATAACCATCTTCTTTTATATTTGCCTTTGATGGGTCTAAACTCATCTGTAACTTTTGAGGATCTATACTATATTTACCATCTTCATCAATACTTACAGCATTAGGAAATTGTTTTTTTAAAAGTTCATAGTTTATATCGTTTATGCTTTTTTCGTTTATTACATCTTTTTTTTTGTTCATTTATTTTTTGCCTTTTTATATTAGGTGTATTATATTTAATTTTTTGTTATGAGTTGGTTAGAAAAAAGTTTTATAAACTTTTAACATTATCATATAAACTTTTTAATTCTATAATATCCATATCTAAAAGTGGTTCATACATAAAAGAATTTAAATGAATATTTTCAGGTGTCATTATATTTACACTATCTAATATTTTAATATTATTAACTTCAGATACAAAGTCATTACGGTATCTATCGTATAATATTCTTGTTTGTACTCCTCTGATATTATTAACAAATGTACTGTCATTAATTTTATCTATCATAAAATTTTCAGATTTAAATCTTATAGCTATTGATAAAATAATTTTATTTTCTAAATTATTATCATCATTAGAAATATCATTATCTGCTATAGCTATAATTGAATCATACACTTTATCATTAATTAAATCTATTGAATTATCAAATTCATCTTGACCAATATACTCTTTATAAACTTTTTTTAGTTTTTCAAAACTGATATTTCTGGTATCATCTTTTACATGTAATAAATTAGTTAAGAATAATTTATCTTGCTGTATATTGCTAAATTCGTTAATTTCTTTATCTACACCATATTCTATTAAATTTCTTACAAATGGGATAAGTGCTAATATATGTTTTTTTGCATTAATACTATCATATACAATGCCATATCTTGTTTTAGCTTTTAATACATATTTCCAAGTTTCAAATGGCTTATCTTGATATACTTCTTTTTCTATTTTTATTTCATCATTTATTTTAATGGCATGAAATTTATTTTCTCTATCCAAGTTTAAACGACCAGAAATAGTTCTGTAAAAATCAAAATTGTGAGATAAAATTATCATATAAAAATTATCTATTTTTGAAATATCTTTCAAATACTCCACAATAGCATATTTATTTCTATAGTCAAATGAATCTGCAATATCATCAATAATAAATAAAGTTTTTTGATTTTCTTTTTTTCTTTTTTCAATATCAAAAATAATATTTAATAAGTATAAAGCTCTTTTCTCTCCTTGACTTAATATGTCTTTATCTTCTAATTCGTCCCTATTTAATTTTACCCAATCTGCATCTTCACATTCACTATGATTTTCTTTATCACAAAAACTAAATATAATTTTTGGTAAACTTTCTCCAATAATGGAACTAGTTAAATTATCAATATCCATTTTAAATGGTAAATTAAACCTTGCATTGAAAATATCAATAGCTTCTTTCCATGGAGTGTCATCTATATCTAATTCATCAATTTGCTCTTTTAATAATGCATATTGTACCTTCAAGTTATTGAAATTTTCTTCATCATCCTTTAAATATGAAAACCAAAGTTTTTTCCTAAATTCTTCAAGATTATTTACTTCTAATTCTTCTATTATTTCAGGGTACTTTTCAATTATATCTTTTAAAGCCATACCTTTTACATCACTTAATAATTTTTCAATTGCCTTAAATTCTATAGTATCTTGTAGTTCATTTTCAATTTCAGTTATTTTTGTATTTAATTCTGTGATAGATGAAATATTTCCAGTACCATTTAATAATATTTTATTATCTTTAACAAAAAACTTATTACCTTTTAGTTTTTTTTGTATTTCTTTTAATTTTGGTAATGTAAATTTTCCTTTTTCTAAAAATTCATAACTAGCATATATTTCATCACTTTTGGTAAGATAATCATTTATTTTATCTTGAAATTCATCAGATTTTATTTTTTTATTAAGTACTGAATTATCAAATATTTCTATATATTTAATATTTGAAAAATAATTATTCTCTTCTGGTAGGATAAATGAATCTAAATTTCTTAAAAAACTTTTTTCGTTAAAAATAAAATCATTGATAATTTGAGGTTCTAGTTCAAAAATTGTTTTACCTAATGAAATTTTTGAAATCTTTAAACATGATTTACTTTCTAAATTTCTTAATATATTTAATCTAAGATTTAATACACCTTCTAATTGTTCTTTTAGTTCATTGTTAATTAGCAAAGAAGAAATACTGTCTGATTCATAATCTTTTTCAAATGAATTAATTACAAATATTTCTTCTTTTACTATATTTATAGCATCTATCTTTATTTCTTTTTTAACAGGTGTATTATTAAAGATTGAATCTTCAATTTCAGCTTCTTTTCCATCTTGAAATTTTTTAAAAACTTTTGTAAAAGAAGTTTTCATTAATCCATTTTTTGCATATATTACATTTACATTATGCTCAGTTGTAAAAGTAAACTCTTTTTCTAATTTCTTAATTCCATAGCAATTTTCTAATTCAATATTTAATATATTCATATTTATTCCCCTATCTCTTTTTTATCTTCCAAAACATCCATCATAGCCCCATCTACCAAAACACTATCCAACTCTTTCTTAGGCTTAATACTTGACACCTTTTTAAGCATAGTAACTTGACTTATAAGATTACCACGACCACCACTTAACTTTTTAAATGCTTCATCATAATTAGTTCTTGCAGTTTCAAGTCCTTTATCAACCTTTTTTAAATCATCTACAAAGCTTACAAACTTTTTATATAACTCTTCGGCTCGTTTATAT
Organism: Arcobacteraceae bacterium; assembly: GCA_965242915.1. GTDB lineage: Bacteria > Campylobacterota > Campylobacteria > Campylobacterales > Arcobacteraceae > CAJXII01. The sequence continues at coordinate 315,437 of CBDETN010000027.1, read as the reverse complement.
ACATCTGTGATACTTTGTGCTTGTCTTTCATATCTCCATGTATTTTCAACTGCTCTTAATGCTACAAGTAAATTACTTGGGCTTACAAGAAATATTTTCTGATTAAAAGCTTCATTGTAAAGATTTACATCATTATCAAGTGCTAAATGCAAAGCACCCTCTATAGGTATAAACATAAATATAAAATCTAAACTATTTATACCCAATAAGTCTTCATATTTTTTATCGGACAATCCTTTTATATGTTCTTTTATAGATTTTATATGTTTTTTTAAATACTCTTGCTTTAATACTTCATCATCACTTGACATATATTCAGTATAAGCATTTAGTGAAGTTTTTGCATCTATGATTATTTGTCTATCATCAGGAAGATATACTATTACATCAGGTTTAAAAGATTTGTTATCATCATCTTTTAAAACCTTTTCCCTTTTAAACTCATGACCTTCTCTTAATCCAGAACTTTCCAATACTTTTGAAAGTATCATTTCACCCCAATTACCTTGCTGTTTATTATCTTTTTTTAGTGCCATAGTAAGGTTGTGTGCTTCATCACTTATTTTTTGATTTAAGTCTTTTAGCATTTTAAGTTCTTGTCTTAATTCACCTCTAGCTTCATTGTCTTTTAAATGTACATCTTCAACTTTCTTTTTGAAGTCTGTTAATTGTTCTTTCATAGGCTTTAGTATATGTCCTATACTTTCTTGATTTTGTTCGCTAAATTTTTTACTATTATTGTCAAATATTTCAGTTGCAAGATTTTTAAATTCTATTTTTAGTTTCTCTTCACTATTTTGTAAAAGTTTTAATTTTTCTTCCATAGATTTATTTTGTTCTTCTAGTTGTGTTTGAAGTTGTGATATTAAAATTTTATTATTTTTTATCTCTTCGTTGTAATTATCATTGATATTTTTTGACTGTTCTAATTCTTCTTTTATCTCATTTTGTCTTGTATCGCTAGTTATTTTAAAATCATTAAATTTTTCTTTTTGTTCAGTAAGTGAAGTGTTTGATTTTGAGTATTCTTCTTTTAATGTAGTTAGTTCTTCTTGCTTTTGATTTAATAATTCTTGATTTTTTTCAAGTAATTTTTTAACATCTTGTAAATCATCTAGCTTTTGATTTATTTCTGACATATTTATTTTTAAATTTAAATTTTCATCTTTTAGTTGTATTGATTCTGATTCTATTGCAGATAAATTATGAAGTCGCTCATTAAGTTTAGCAAGTTCAATTTCTTGTTGTTGATTTGTAGTATTTAATATTTTAGAACTCTCTGTAAACTCTTCTAATTGTTGTACTTGGTTTTTATTCTTTTTAAATAAAAGAAAGCTTACTATTGTTAAAACAATACTTAGTAATATAAATACTTCCATGTTTAGCCTTTTTAATTTACTAATATCATTGTACAATAAATGTGTCACAGTTAGCGTCACAAAAATTATAATAATGATATGCAAAAATAAAATAGGAGCAATACAAATAAAAAATACAGAAAACTTACTAGATGATTGTTTTATAAAAATATAAAAACTTCACGAAAGTGAAGTAGTTAATAACTAAAAAGGTTGCCATTCCACCTAAAAGGTGGTGGCTATACCTGATACAAATTGTCTTCCAAAAATAAAAAATTACTAAACCACTGCTAAAGCCTTTATTTAAGGGATATAGTAAATTAAAAAAATACAATAAATTAATCTAAAACCTTTATGAAGCCTATAGATAAGGGATTTTAGTTTTTGCTTTTTTTAAGATTAAAAATAGCCTAAATCCTACTAAGACTATAAAAAATCACTATAAATATCAATGATATAAAATAATCATATAAAAAGTTAATAATACAGTATCTTAAAATATATAAACTATTCTCTAAGTGCAAAGAAAATAATAAAAAAATATTAATAACATATAACTTTAAGAATATTTAAAAATTATTTGAAAAAAAATAATTTCATGTAAAGTTTTTTTAACTAAAAAGTACTAATAAGCTCTAATAACAGCCTGCAAGCACTAAAACTTTAAAAAAAGAGACTTAATGCAACTTCTTTCGGTGGTTATATTTAAGTTTCACTGCTATAGTAAAGGTAGAAAAAATATTTACATAGGAGAACAAAATGTATAATGAAGATCCAATATTAACAATTATTATGAATGGATATGCAAAAGAGAATAATATAAATCAAAATAAATTGACTAAAATAGATATTTTAATTCAAGAACAAAATATTATTAGAGATATATTAACACATAATGATTATTTGTTTAATATCCAACAGGTCACAGAAGTATTAAAAATTTATTTACAAGAAATAAAAGGTTTTAAATTTATGGTTTCAGATGCATATCTAAGAACATTTATAAAAAAGAATTTATTAGAAGAATATAATAAATGGGCAAAAAAGAAACCATCTAGAATACGAAATAAACATATAAATAATTCAACACATACTATAAAAGATGAATATAATTTATTTGAAATTAGACACAGTAGTGTCAATTAATCATCATACAAATAAAGTTGTAGACTAGTTAAGTGAAAGGGGAGGGGATTAAAATGAGTAAAAGTATATTTGATAAGATACAAGAACTTGAAAAAAAGATTAAAAAGTTCTTTAAAAATAAAGATGTAACAAATATTAGATTTAGTGATTTACAAAATTGGCAAAATATAATGTTAGAAAATTACAAACCTAAAACTGTAAAAGGTTATAAGTCAATTATAAATATGATTTTAGAAACTGCATATTTAGATGAGATTATTTCTAGGAATCCAATGAGTGCATTAAAAGCTCCAAAGGAAATCAGAGAGTTACCTCATTTTTATTCTGTAAGTGATATTAAAAAGATAATTGAGCATTCAACTGGTCAATTTAGAAATTTAGTAAAGTTTGCATTTTTTAGTGGTATGCTACCAAGTGAAATTATTGCACTAGAGTGGAATGACATTGATTTTAAAGAGTTACAAAAAGAATAAGAGAAGGTCTTACAGATATGCCTAAAGGTTATAAATCACGTATAATTGATTTATTACCACAAGCTAAAGAATCTTTAATTGAGTAAAAGTTGATAGATTTTATAATACTAAGCATACATTTACAACAATGATGTTAGAAAATGGTATGAATGAAATATAATACCCCAAGAAGTCAAGACAACTTTTTCTAAATCCTTATTCTCTTTTTCACCTGTTACCTTATGCCACAATTTCAACTAATTTATCATAATCCTTATTATTAATTACAAATATCACTCAACAAAGACACCGTATCACAAACACTTGGACACTTACAAATTTGAAATATTCTCTAACAACATTTTAGCATAAAGTGTCCAAGTGTTAATTTATTTTTGACATAATTTTTCTCATTGATGTACCTTTTAGTTCAACTCTATGTGAAGAATGTACAATCCTATCTAATATTGCATCAGCAACAGTATCATTATTTAAATAATCATACCACTGTGATACAGGAAGTTGAGAGGTGAGAATTATTGATGATAAGTCAACTCTACTTTCTATAATTTCTAATAAATTTGTAGCATCATCAGCTGATAATGGATTTATTCCAAAGTCATCTAAAATAAGAATACTATATTTGCTAAGTTTTCGTAAGAAATTTGTATATGTTCCATCTGCTCTTGCGATTGATATATCTTCAAGTATTGTAGGAACTCTAATATAATAAGCTTTAAATCCATCCATGATAGAACGATTAGCTAGTGCTTGTGCGAGATAAGATTTACCAGTTCCTGTTTTACCTGTAATGATAATATTTTGATAATTTCTTATAAAGTCCATATTTGCTAATCCTAAAATTTGTTCTTTATTTAAACCTCTTGTTTGCTTATAAACTAAATCTTCTAAAGTTGCTTGCTTATCTTTTATTTTTGATATATTAAAATTAAGTTTAATCCTTCTGTTGTGCTGATGTATCTCTTGGGCTTCAAGTAGGTTGTAGAGTTTCTCATTAAATGATAATTTATCATAATTTCTATCTTCAATTTGTCGTAAGTATGCTGTTTTAAAGCCTTCTAATTTTAATTCACTCATTTTATTTGTTACTGTTTCTTGGTTCATTTTTTTCTATCCTTTTTATTTATATTCTGTATTACCACGAATATTACTGTGGTTATTTTGTGCTATATTTATAATATTATTAGCAGGCTTTTTATAATAAAGCTTTTTTGATAATATTGATTTTATAGATGCAACTGTAGTGGCATTAATACTCATTGCATATCCTAAAGCTAAATCAACTTCATATTTTTCATATTGTTTTGCCAATGAAAGAATGGCATTTAGTTTTCTGTATGCATATGATGGAAATTGCTCTTGTTCTAATTTCATCTTTGTAAACTCTACAGTTTGAACCCCTATACTTTTTGCCCAGTTTAAATATCTTCCAGGATTAAACTTCGCATCTTGATATTGATGATTTTCAGGTTGGTGCTCTTTAATAGTTGAATATTCACTATCATAATATCTTGGATGTGTGGCAATTAGCTTTGATTTATAATAAATCTCAACTGTAGATGTTGAGTATCTTACCTCTACTTTTTCTCCTAAATATTTAAATGGTACTGAGTATCTAGCACTTTGAAGCTCTATATGATAATCTATATTTACAGTTGCTATTTTAAACTCTTTATAAATATATTGATTAGCTGCTAGTGGTTGCAAGTATGGTTCATCTAACTCTTTAAATAAAGTATCTCTACTTTTCTTTAATCGTTTCATAACCTTAGAGTTATAAATATCAAGCAATGGAGATATAGCATCATTAAGTTCTTCAACATCAAAAATTTTCTATGCCGAAGAACGGCTAATATCCATCTTTGAATTGCTTGAACTCCTTGTTCTGCTTTTGCTTTATCTTTTGGTTTATATGGTCTTGCTGGTTCAATTACACACCCATAATGATTTGCCATTGCTTTATAACTTTCATTTAAAACAATCCCATCTTTATTATTTGAAATAACTGCACTTTTTAGGTTATCTGGTACTAATATTTTAGGTACTCCTCCAAAGAAGTTAAAAGCTTTTGTGTGCGACTTTATAAAGTATTCTTGCTTTTGACTAGGTGTTGCATCTACATATGTATAACCTGATGCTCCTAATACTGCTACAAATATTTGAGCTTTTGAAATAACTCCTGTTTTACTATTATAAATAGGAACAGTAACACCACTATAATCTACAAATAATTTTTCACCATTTAAGTGTATTTGTCTCATTGATGGGTTTAATTTCTTTTTATATTTATGATAATAAGTTTTAAATTGAGTGTATCCATAACCATCAGGATTCTGCTCTTTATACTCTTGCCATAACAATAGATATGTAACACCTTTTTTACGAATTTCTTTATCAATATATTCAACATCAGGTTTAGGTCTTAAAGATTGCCTGTGTAATATAGTTTGTTCAGGGAAAAGCATTTTATACATAATATCTTCATCATGCAATAAAAAATCTTCCAGTTTATCTGGTAATATCTCAAATCTTCTACAATATTCAGCTGCAGCAGATCTAGATACACCAAGACTCTTTGCTATTCTCCTATATGAGAAATCCATTTGATACTTTAATTTTAGTATCTCTTTAATCTGTTTCATTAAAACTCTCCTCATTGATACACTCCTAATATTTTTAGAAGTGTAGTTTAATATGGAGAATATCTCAAACTTAAATTAGTTTTAATCCAGCAAATAAACTTAATTTAAACTTTCCTATCACTTTTTTATTAAAAGTGTCCAGATAAAAAGTGATACGGTGTCTTTTTGTTAACCGCTAGGGTGTCTTTTTAGAAAGTGATATGGTGTCTTTTTGGGAGTGATTTTTGCATATTAATTTTTAAACTATCATAATAAAAACTCATTGGTTTTTTATAATTTAAAGTTTGATGAAATCTTTTATGATTATAAAAATCAATATAATCTTTCACATCAGTTTTTAACTCTTTAATTGTGTTATATTCATTTAGATAAATTCTTTCAACTTTTGCACTTCGCCAGAATCTCTCTATACAAATATTATCAGTAGCTCTACCTTTACCATCCATTGAGATAATGATGCCATTATCTTTTAAAGTCTGTGTATGGATATGACTTGTGTATTGACTGCCTTGATCTGTATTAAATATTTCAGGTTTACCATATAGCGATAATGCTTCATTTAAAACATCCATTGTTAAAGCTGAATCCATAGTGTTGGATATTTTCCAAGATAGTACAGCTTTAGAATACCAATCAATTATAGCTGCTAAATAAACCATGCCGCCATTAATCTTGATATGAACATTCACACTTAAAGTGCAACATTTAGAAATATAAGATAGTAAGGCTAATTGATATACAATTTAAGCTACATATCTTACAGGATAAATGGAGCATTAAATGAAAAAGTATAAACAATTAACCTTAGGTTTAAGGTATCAAATATTTGCTTATAAAAACGAGAACTATACAATCACAAAAATAGCAGAACTAATTGAAGTATCTAAATCTACAATATCAAGAGAACTAAGTAGAAATAGTAATAATGGATATTATAGTGCAGATGATGCACATATAAAAGCAGTATCAAGAGATAAATTTAAAGATAGATATAAGAAACTCACTAATAAATTAAAACTAAAAATTGGTAAGATGTTAAGAGATGGCTTATCTCCTGATCAACTAGTTGGTAGATTGAAAAAAGATAAAATAGCAAATATTTCATATGAAACAGTATATAGATACATTTATGCAAATCAAAGAAGTGGTGGTCGATTATATAAATTATTGAGACATAAAAATAAAAAGTATGGTAATAGAAGTAGTCAATACAAGACTAGAGGTCAAATTAAAAATAGAGTAAATATTAGTAAACGAGCTAAGATTATTGAAAAGAAAACTAGATTTGGTGACTTTGAAGTAGATACAATTATAGGTAAAGACCATAAAGGTGCTATCGTTACCTTAGTTGATAGAAAGAGTAAATTTACACTTATGAAGATAGTTGAATCTAAAAAAGCAGATGTTGTTACACAAGCTATTATAGAGCTTTTACATCCAATAAAGAAACTAGTTCGTACAATTACTTCAGATAATGGTAAAGAGTTCTCCTATCATGAAGAGATAGCTCAAAAATTAAATCTAAAGTTTTACTTTTGTGATCCATACTCATCTTGGCAAAGAGGATTGAATGAGCATACAAATGGACTAGTTAGAGAATATATTCCCAAGAAATATAGCTTTGAAAATATAAATCAAACTCAAATAACTATCATTCAAAATAGGCTAAATAATAGACCAAGAAAGATTCTGAAATATTACACACCAAATGAGATATTTTTCAAGGAAGTTTCAAGAAAAATGGTGGCATAATTTTGGCTGGTTTTGTTGCACTTTAAGTGTGAATTGGCGTTTTTAGGTGTTATATTATTTTTACTTGCTATCTCATTTAAAGTCTTTTCACCTTTTAAAACTTCTAAAACAATTTTTGTTTTAAATTTTGCTGTAAATATTCTTCTTTTTGTACTCATTTTTTACCCCTATTAAATATTTTATTATTTTAACTTTTTAGGAATAAGAATCTTATTTTTTCGTTCTTATTTTCTTGGGGTATTATAAATTTTATCTTTCATAATATCTAATAATTTTTTAGCCATTTTATATTCCCAATATTTCTAACATTTTGTATGACTATTAAGATTTTGGCTTAATAGTAAGACATTTTATATTACTATTATGGATATACCTTAATAGCTTAACATTAAAATAGTAGCAAAGATTATTTATTTTTCTAAAAAATATGACAATTTGATATGTTAATTTGTAATATTTTTTTTAAATGGCTTATCTATTGACTTTATAGAACTTTCCATATTATACATTTAAAGGATTATACTATTAAGCATATTTCAGACTGTTTGATATATAATGTATGCACAATAAATAGTTATGTGTCACTGTGAATTATCTATATATAATTAATATTTGGTTATAGTGTAGCAATAAATAGTCGTTAATTATATAGGAATAAATATGAATAGAAAAATAAAATTTCATTATGTATATGCAAATGGATACAATCCTGAGTATATAACAGGAATAAACTCATCAATATCACCAGATGATGCTTTAGAATTAAACTTTTTTTCAGAAAGAAATGCTTTACCAAAATCAGAAATATTTGAATTGTCTAAAGATGGAAAATTATCTGATAAGCCGTTAGATATAGTTCCTGAAGATTATAATTCACAAATTAATCTAGTAAGACATATTAAAAGTGGTATTATTTTGGATGTTGAAAGTGCAAAAGATTTAAAAGATTTATTAGAACAATATATTGAAACGATAGAAACAGAAAAGAAGTAATGTCAAAATACTTAAAATATTTTTCAAATAATTATTCTCATACTGACAATAAATTAACACATAAAATTACTCGATATAATAATGCTTACCAAACTTCAATGGTAAATATACAAATTGAAGAAGTTCATTTATATAAAAAATTAAACATTAGTAATATGCATACAGAAATATATGATGTAATAAGTGAAATTAGATTTGATTTTGAAATATTTCGTGAAGCATATATTAATCAAAGAAAACAATATAAATTATTACAAGCTTACTTAGACTTAAGTAATGAATTAATTAATGAAGATAAATATGATGAAATAGAAGAATTATGTACTATTGCAATAAATGATTATAATGAAGAGGTATCTCAAAAAGCAATATATAAATTTCTAAAAAATCATAGAGATTATATTGAAAATTATGAAGCAAATGAACTTTCAGAGCTTTTAGGTCTGTCATATAAAAAAGTCAATAAACTAATTAAAAATAATAAGAAAAATGGATAAAATAAGAACTTACCCACCAGAAAAGATAACACCATCATCAGTTATTGGTGATTGTATTGAAATATTCTCAAGACATTTTTATTTTCCATTTAAACGAATTATGTTAGTCAATAAAGAGAAAGAAGAATGCAACATAATATTATATACAGGAAAAGCTAAGGATAATTCATCGGCAACAATAAAAACAATAACTAGTTTAGATTGTTTAAAAACAAAATTTACATACACTAATTTAAATTCTAAAATATCAGGTACTCAAATTGATATACAAACTAAGATAAAAGCTAGAGACCGTGACATAAAAAAAATAAAACTTACAGGAAGACATAATGCCCAAAAGTTACACTTGAATGATTTTACATATGTAGAATTAATGAAAGAAGAAAGCAATATAATTAATAGTCAAGATTATCATCTTTTATTAGAAAAAAAAGAAAAACTTGAATTGAATGCTGATGGACTTATAGAAATAAGCAAATAGTTAAACACATAACAAATCGTAGAAATCGAACAAGGCTATACTGCGAAACTACCGAGCTTTTATCTTCTAAAGTTTGTTAGATAAAAGACCGACTTTTACTAAGTCATATCGCCTTGTCGCTTAACTCAGGCGTTACATCATTTTTCATCTTCTATACCTTTTACAGTTTCTAACATATTTAATCTTTTTTCCATCTTTTTTATATATTTCTATTTATATATTCAACCGCATATAAAATACCAATAAAAAAACCTGCTAATACATAAACTGCTCTTAGTAATATTTGTTTAATCATTTTAAATCCTTATTTTTTACTAATAGTATATAGTATAGGTGTCACAGTTAACGTCACAGTTTTAATTTTCTGTAATATCTTTTACTTTTTCTAACATATTTAATCTTTCTTCCAACTTTTTTAATGTTACCATAATATCTTCGCCATTTTCGTTTAAAATCTCTTTTTCTTTTTGTAATCCTAATTCAATAATTTTAATAAGTTCTTCTTTATTTTTTTCCCAGCTGTAATAAGTTGATGTTGATATATTAAATCTTTTAGCTCTTTTTTCTTTTTCTTTTCTTGTAATTTTCATTTTTTCCTTCTTTTGTCTATAAATATCCGATAATAAGATTAATAATCCGATATTTAAGCTTTTTTTAATAATCCTAATGTTAATATTTTATCTGTATATAGGATTTATTCTTATATTTAAACTAAATATAGTTTAATAATTAGATTTTTGTCTAACTATTTGAATTATAGCAAAATTATTATTTTATGTAAATTTTATAATTTATTTACTTTTAATAATTTATATAAGCAATACAAATATTAAATCTAAGTATATTTTTTTATATGTTTAGATTTGGTTTTTTGCTTTTAGAGTTAGCATAACCATTGGTAGCTTACACCCCGTGAGCTACTTCTTAAAATTCGGGGAATAACATAAAAAAGGGGAAAAAATGATTTATTTTTACATAGGACAAATCAAAGGAGCTAAACTTGTTTCAAGACAAGATAAGCAAACAAAACAAACAACAGTTAACAATGAGGTTATTGTTCAATTTGAAGATTATGATAACAATGGCGATTTAGTGTTACAAACACAATCTATACAGTTTGACCCTGATACATTACAAGAATTTAAAGATAATTTAAACAAATTTGTATCAATTCCACATTTATTCATTCAAGGAAAAAACGGTACTTGGATTTTTCCTGATGATAGTATGAAAATCCAATTTTATGACATTAATCCACTAATTCCACAAGTGGTTAAGAAATAGATAATGGGCATTTCCCACGACTGTAAGCCCCTATATCTCGGGTATGAAAATCTACCCTACCACAAAGGAAATGTAATGAAAAAATTACTATTAATCGTAGCACTTGGTGCTGTTTCGTTTTTAAGTGCCGCGGCAATCGCTGCTCCAGATATGGCTGATGCAACTGGTTCTGTAACTAATGTATTTGGTGCTGTTCTTGGTGTTGCTGTATTAATTTACGGTTTCAAAAAAGTAAGAGGTTTACTTTAATCTCATTAAAATAAAGGGAATGCATCCCTTTATTTTTCTAATCTACAAGGTTTTATAAATGATAAAATTATCAAAAAATATATTTTTACTTTTATTATTTGTAAGTTCTTTAAGTGCTGATTATTTAATGACTGTAACTATGAACGATAAAAGAGAAGATTATACTTTTAGTAGATGCATTAACTATTATTACACATCTGATCATCATCTATCTTTTAATAAATCAATTAATGGTATTACTAATCAAATAAATTTTTTAGATATTAAAGAATATACGATTGTATCAGGTTTTTATCTTGATTATAATAATAAATGCGTAAAATATACAAGATCATTATCTGATACTTCATTAGATAGTACACTTCCTTTAAATGCTAATACTTTATCATATCTTGGTTTGAGTGATAGTGATTTAAATATGATGTTTGGTTTTAGTGGTATCTTAATATCATTTTTATTTTTATTCGGTTTGTTTAGGTGGATATAAAATGATAGTTTATGATATTACAGGAAATTTAGCTTTTGATTTTTTTTACTCTTTAAATATGAATATAGGTCTTATTATTTGGGGCTTTACTGCTGTACTTAGGTTATTAAGAGCATAAAATGAAAAAATTAATATTAACATTTATTTTGATTGTAAATAATTTATTTGCTACAGATTATACTATTAATTGTGCTACTACTTTAACTTATACTTCAGGTTCACCATTACTTATGGATTGGTATTATATGACTGACTTTTATGATGAAGATGTTATGTACACCGCGAACTTACAAGATACACCACAAGCTGTTTTTGATAATACAAGTCCTGCATGTGGTGGTAGTGGAGAGCAAAATATTATTGTTGAAATAACTTGTAATGATGATTGTACAGATGGATTTCGTACTAATACACCATCTGCATTTTCTGCTGTTGAGCCTGCTGATGGTGGTGGTTATGTTAATACTGTAACTATTGTAAATGGTCGTCCTTGCTTTGACACTCAAAACACTACTTTACCCGTTAGATTTTCTCATACATTTTGGGATGATGATGACGCAGGTAAAAGATTATCTTCTGATTATAGATATGGCTCTGTAAAAATTACTGTTTTTAGTTCTAGTCAATATGGCGACACGTTAACATCTGATGAAGCTAAACAGTTAAGAGAAGTTTGCACACCACCAGATCCAAATGCTCCAATAGATTACACTGGATTATTAAAAGAAATTATTGTTAATACTGCTCCTAATCATACAACATCTGATAAGTTAACAAATATAGATAATAGACAAAATACAGCTGATAGTATTATGGATACAGCAACACAAGGAAAAACTGCTACATCAATATTAGATGTTGAAGTTGATAAAACTTCTTTTGCATCAACTTTTGAAAATACATTAACTGATTCATATACTCAATATGCAGATATATTTGGTTTTGGTGGATATGGTACTGCTCCTGCTCCTATAAGTTTTAATATGTTTGGTAAAGATTATGTTGTTTTTGATATTGCTTCAATCGGTGCTGATAATATTGATTTAATTAGAAATACTTTTTTAATATTTGCTTATCTTTTCGGTTTTATAATCGTTTTTAGGGGTAACTAATGGGTTTTGGAACTATTGCAGTATTTATATTTGAATTTCTTGGAATAATAGCTAAAAATCCAATAGCTCAAAAAGTTTTAATGTTTTCATTCTTTTTTGGTCTTGTTACTTTTATGGTTGATTTCTTTGTTGGTAAAGTTGATACTTCTTTATTAAATTCTTCAACTATTTTATCTTTAGCTTCATATCTTGGTTTTTTAAATGCTTTAAAAATAGTATTTAATTTTTTAATTACGGGCTTTATAATTAAACAAATATTGGCATATATCAGATAATTTAATTTTAAAAATACGGGGGGGTTTAAAATGGTTTCTTTAATAGTTGGTTTTCCGGGTAGTGGTAAATCTTATTATGCAATAGATAAAATATATAATATTTTAACCGGTGCTGATAAAATGTCAAATGATATTGATGTTATATATACTAATATTAATGGTGTTAAATTTGATTTATTTCCTGATTCAAAAGTAGAATTAAAAAAATTCAATATTGATGATTTTAGCGATTATTTAGTTTTAACATATGCATCTTATCAAAATAATAAAAATGATGATAGTGTAGATGATGAGTTAATAGAGATATCTAAAAAATATGGTTTTTATAGATGTTTAATTGTTTTTGATGAGTGTCATGATTTTTTTAGTAAAGAAGTTAAAGAGCATATTTTTTGGCTTACTTATCATAGACATTTATATCATGAAATAATTTTACTTACTCAAAATAAAACACTCATAAACTCAAAATATAGAGCAATACCTGAAATATTTATAGAAGCACAACCAAGAAGTAAAAAGCTTTTTAATAGTAGCCTATCATATAAAAAATACGCTGCTTTTGGTATGACAAAAAAAGATTTATTTGATAAACAATCAATAAAAACTCGTAATGAAGTTTTTGCACTTTACCAATCAGGAAATAAATCTAATCAAAAATCTATACTTACAAAATATATATTTATTATTGTTTCTGCTTTGGTTTTAAGTATTGGTATTTTTTATTATTTATTAAATTCATTTAAAGCAGATGAACCATTGAAAAAAATCGAATCAATACCAGTTAAAAGTGAAAAAAGATTATCTCCAAAATATGAACATAAAAATAAAAAAGAATTAGATATAAATAACAATGAGTTTGTAATTAAAATTACTTGTGATACTTTAAAAGGTTGTATTTATAAAGATAACATCTATTCAATAAAATATATTCATAGCTTTATCACTAAATCAAAAGCTACTAGATTAGAAAAGAACTATATTTTTCAAGATAAATATCATAAAGTTTTTGATTTTTATATATTAACTACAAATGAAAAATTAAGAAAATTCTTTATTAATATTGCACCAATAATAAAAAAAAGAGTTAGAAAAGAATTAAAAGATTATCCAATAACATCTATTGCAGATAAAGTAAGATTATGATAAAAAACTCACTTTTTTTACTATTTTTATCAATAAATATATTAGCATCTGATTTTATTAATATGCCTTTAAATGAGTATATAGCTATTGTTTCGCGTATCAATAAAATAAATATTGTGTTAGATGAAAATATAGATCATAAGATTACTTTTTTAGTATCAAAAAAATTATCTAAAAAAACATATTTTGAAGTTTTAAAAACTCTTTTAAATAACCGAAATATGTATCTTGATAAAAAGGATAATTTTTATATGATTAAAAAATGGCCAAAGAAAATTCAAGATAAAAATTATACTAATTCAGCAGCAGCTTATTATGATATCAATGGAACTAAAAATATTATTGATACTTTCTATAATTCAATAAAATTAAACTTTATAGATTTTAAAGATATTGAAAATTTTTTAACAGTTTACAAAAATATAAAATATGAGTTTGTATCTTCATCAAAATTACTTTTAATTAATTCTAGTAAAAGCGATTTTAAATCAATAAAAGATTTTATTAGTTTAGTTGATGTACTTCCATCACAATTGAAGTTAAAAGTAACAATTATAGATACTAATTTAGATAAATTAAAAGAGTTTGGATTAAATCATAAATTAGAAATGAAAAGTGATACAAATTATTTTTTTAATCTGATTGCTTATCCTTTTACTATTTCTAGTGATATTCCCAATACTTCAAAAAATAAATTTTATACATTTTTAAAGATGATAAATGACAATGGTAATTCAAAGTTTGTTAGTTCTCCAATATTAACTTTATCAGATAATAAAACAGTGGAGTTTTCAGTTGCAACAACTATACCTTATGTTATAGGCTCTACAAGAATAGATGATGATATATCAAAAACAACTACATCTATACAATATAAAGATGTTGGTTTAAAATTGATTGTAACTCCTCGAATATATAACAAAGATTTAATTTATATGGATTTAGATTTAGAAGTATCAAATATAATATCTAATGTTGATAATATTCCAATAGTATCAAAAAAGCATATTAAACAAAGCTTTTATCTAAATTCAAATAATTTATTTGTGTTAACTGGTATTAATCAAAATGAAACTATTGAAAATACATCAGGTATTCCATTGTTGATGGATATCCCTTTTCTTGGTTGGCTCTTTAAATATGAATCAAAAACAGAAACATCATCTAATCTATCTATATTTTTTGAGATTATAAATCCAAAAGAAACTAATTTAATTTTAAAGCATAATAAAGGCTCTGAAATCGTTTTAATTAAAAATGATAATAGTACATCAAAAAAATATTTAATTGCTCCTGATGATGATTTAAAAGAAAATGAGAATATAAAATTACACAATGAAAGGATTAGAGAAATATTTGGAATTTAGTTTATTTTCACGATTTTTTAATTATAAAAAATGTGAGAACAACTGAAAGGCGTTAGTTGTTAGTAAGAGTTATTAATAGATGTAATGGTGCTTATTAAATGGTCAAAATAGCAGATATAAAAATGACAGCGGGACGCTGTTATTTTTATATCCTTGACTATTTATAATTAGTTTGTGTCAAAATTAAAAAATGGGGTGGTTTTAAAAAATGTATGGAATAGATGAAAAAATAAGAAAATTTGCTTTAGTAAAACTAAAAAAACAAAAAGATTACTTAAATAGTAATTTTATGACTTTAGATGATAATAATCAAGTTCCATTATCTGCATTTGTAAAAAATGCTTACAATAATGCAGATAGATATATCGCCGAAGTTAATCATCGTGTTTATAGTTTAAATGATTATGCAACTAGCAAAGGATTAGTTAATATATTTTTAACTTTAACTTTACCAACCGAATATCATCAAAAAATAAAAAATATTAAAAATAATCCAAAGTTTGCAAACCAACATATAGATACAATCTATGATATTAAAACTAAAAAACCAAATTTTAATAATGTCAAATATGATGATTATACACCACTTGCAGGAACTAGAAAATTATCTGTAATGTTTCATCACTTACAAATGTTAAGAGTTTATAGAGATATCCCAAAAACTGAAAAATGTTATTTTAGAGTATATGAACCGCATAAAGATGGTACACCACATCTACACGCTTCTTTATTTGTTCCAGCTGATAAAGTTGATGCAGTTGTAAAAAGATTTAAAGAGTATGTTAAAAATAAATATGATGTACAGTTTAAAATAGAAACAAATATAAATAATCCCGTTGCTTATCTTATGAAATATATATTAAAAACTTTTGATGATTTAAGAGTAAATAATGACAATATAACTGATTTATCATTATGGTATTTATATCATGGCATTACAAGATTTTATACATCAAGAACATTAGTAAGTTTAGATATTTATCGTGCATTAAATGGCAAATATACTTTAATAGAATTATCTCATATGTATCAAGATGAAGAATTAACAGTTTTACTAGATATTGATACTAAAAAGATTGTATCTATTTATGATAATGTTGGAAAAATTTATAATAAACAAGTTAATACAACAGTTACAAAAAAAGATGATAGATTTGTATTAAATTATAAGAAAAAAGAAAAACAAATTAAAAAAATAGTTAGATTAAATGGTGCTGATAAGTGGATTTATTCAGATAAAGAAAAAAAGTTTATTGAAATGACAATAGTTCCATCAAAACTAACAAATTATAATCTTATCCAACATTATCAACAATTAATTAGTGAAGATTTTAATAAATATACTGATGTACAGTTAAAACATTATTTATTAACTTATAATGAAATGGTTAATCGTGAATTTATTAATGATGATATTCAATCGTTAAATGATGATGAGTATGGGTTTTAAAGATGATTAATTCTATTGTAAAAGAAAAAAATAAACTTTATTGTGTTTCCTCTCAAATTGATGATAATAAAATAAATGTTGTTAATATTCATGGTAAAAATGTAATTTTATTTTTAAAAAATGTTGAATTTGTAAAGTTTGATACAGTTGTTAAAAAAGTAGTAAGTAAAAAAATGGTTAATAATAAAAATAAAATTATACAAATACAAAAAACATTGATGATGTAGAAAAAATAGAAAGGATAAAAAATGTTTAAAAATTGTTTAATATGTGGTATTTCTTTTGAATTAAAACATCATGCAAGTAAATATTGCAGTGAAGATTGTGTTAAAGTTGCTAAATCTAATAAGTCTAAAGAATTTTATAAATTGTATGGTAGAAGAGATAGAAATAATAAAAATACTTCTGTTAAAAATAAACAATCAATAAAATTTAATAGTAAAAATAGAACTAGAATTTGTAAGTATTGCAATATAGAATTTATATTTACTAATGGTAATCAAACTCATTGTTCTCCTGATTGTTCTAAAAAGACTTCTAAGGAAAATACAAAAAGATATGAATTAAAAAATAAAGAAAAGATAAGTATAAAAGCTTCTGAAAAGTGGTTAAAGAAAAATAATATTAATCATTTATCTGAAATGGGAATTAAATCTAATATAACTAAAGCATACAATAAAAAAATAAAAAATTGTTCTGTTGATTGTTTATTAGAAGAATTTGGAGATATAGAATAATGATTAAAATATATTTATCTTGTGACGCTGCTTGTGACATTATATAGATAATATAAAAAGAGGATTATATGTCATTATTTCAAAAAATAGCAGAATTAGAAAAAAGATTAGAAAAATTTGAAAGTTCGATACCCGAATGGACACCAATATCTAAATTCTTTGCTAGTCAATATGGTTACACATTAGATGGTTTTAGGAATTATTGTTTATCAAATATTGAACCTGAATATTTTAAAAAGTTTGGTAACTCTTATCATCTTCATAAAAGTGCATTTGTACAATTAAAAATAAAATGTTAAAATATATAAGGTTGTTAGCTAGAAAGGTGCTAATAAATGGTTAAAGTATATCAAAGAGGTAATCAGCTTTGGTTGTATGGTCGTGTAAATGGTAAAGGTTATCGTTACAGTTCAGGTTATTCAAAAGATAAAATTAAGTATGTTGAAAAGCAAAAAGATATTTTATTTAATGAAATTCATAATAAAAAAACAAATGACATAACATTATCATTTAAAGATTATGGAAAATATGTTTTAGATATTACTTCATCAAATAGAAGTGTATTTAGTCAAAAAGAGTATTTACAAAAATTTAATAAGCTTTGTGAGTATTTTGAGTGTGAAATTATAGATATAAAAACATCTAGTTTGATGGCTTGGCAAAATTCTTTAAAACTTGCTCCTAAAACTATTATTGGTTATAGAAGTATTATAAATATAATATTAGAAACTGCATTAGCTGATGATATTATCTATAAGAATCCTTTAAAATATGTTACAGCTCCAAAAGTGAAAAGAGTTTTACCTGATGTATATAGATTAGATGAAGTTAATATTTTACTATCTAATACAAGAGGACAATTTAAACATCTTTTAGAACTTGCTTTTTTTAGTGGAATGCGTCCATCTGAAATTATAGCTTTAAAATGGAAACATATAGATTTTAATAATGATGTTATAAAAGTATTTGAACGGATTAGGGATGGTCATATAGGTTTGCCAAAAGGCGATAAAATTAGAATAATTGATTTATTACCACGAGCTAAAAGGTCTTTAGAATTACAATTACCTTTAACTTGTACTAATGAATATGTATTTGTTACTCAATATAATGAGTCTTATAAAAATGCTAATGTACTTGATACATTATTTAAAAATTTATGTACAAAATCTAATCTTAGAGTAGGGCGTTTTTATGATACTAAAAAATTCTTTTGTACATTTGCAGAAGAAAATATTAATAATGAAACTTGGTTAACACAGCAAGTAGGTCACGAGGATATACAAGTAACAAGAAAACATTATATTGGTAAAATAAAAATTGATTTTTCTAAGATTAAAGATGTTTCATAATGTTAAAGTGTGTACAATTTGTGTACAGTCTGTTTTTGAAGTCTTATAAAGCTAGTGTTTAAGGGGTTGAAGTGGCGGACGAGGAGAGATTTGAACTCTCGGTACCCGTAAAGGTACGCACCCTTAGCAGGGGTGTGGTTTCAGCCACTCACCCACTCGTCCTTGGAGTGACATTATAGGTAAAAGTAGTTGAAAAAATACTTAAACTAAAAGTTATATTTTTGCTAAAATATTTTTTACTACGGTTGCTGGATTTTCTGATTTATAAATTGGTCTTCCAACAACGATAAAATCTACAAGTTCTTTTTTTGCCAAGTTAATATCAGCTACCCTTTTTTGATCTTGGGCATCTTCACCAAATGGTCTGATACCTGGTGTTAAAGTGATAAAATCTTTATTTGTATTATCTTTAATATCTTTACTTTCAAATGCGGAACATACAACACCATCAAGTCCAGCGGTGTTGGTATCTTTTGCAAATTGTGTTGCTTTTGTACCTATATCTTCCCCGTAAATTTCTTTAAAGTCATCATTTTCAAAGCTTGTAAGAGCAGTTACTGCCAAAACTAAAGGACGATTAGGAATATCTTTAATTCTATTCATAACTGTTTGCATGGCAATTTTACCGGCACTTGCATGTACATTAAACATATCAACACCAAGTTTAGCTATCTCTTCACTCGCATCAGCCATAGTATTTGGGATATCATAAAGTTTTAAGTCTAAAAATATTTTAAAATTTGGATTTATTGTTTTTAGGTTTTCTAAAAATTCTTTACCATCTCTAATATATGCTCTAAATCCAACTTTTAACCATACATCAAAGTCTTTAATCTCTTTTGCTAATGCCAAATTTTCTTTAGCACTCGGCAAATCTAAAGCAACACATAATTTCATATTATTTATTAATTTTATCTAATAAACCATTTATAAATTTAGGAGCATTATCACTGGCTAATCTTTTACATAACTCAATTGCTTCATTGATAATTATAGGTTTATCAAGTGGAGTAAATAAGGTTTCATAAATTGAAAGTCTTAAAATTGCTTTTTCAACACTACCAACTTCACTAATATCTCTTTGTTTTAAATGTGAGCTTAACTCTTCATCTATTTTTTCAAGATTTTCCATAGTTCCATTAAATAAACCAAGAGCAAATTCTCTTTGTTTATTTCTTATTTTTTTATCTTCTAAAATTATATCAGCATGCTTAGCAATCGCTTCATTACCTAAATCATAGGCATAAAGCAATCCAACTACTGATTCACGGGCTTGTGTTCGTGTAGCCATTTTTATTTATCCATCTCAGAATAAAGGTCTAGCATCTCAATTATAGTTGTCATAGCTTCTGCACCTTTGTTCCCAGCTTTACTTCCAGCTCTCTCAATTGCTTGTTCTATTGTGTCTGTTGTTAAAACACCATTTGAAACTGGCTTACCAAATTCCATAGTAGCACTTGCAATTCCTTTTGTAGCTTCAGCGCTAATATAATCAAAATGCGGAGTAGCACCACGAATTATTGCACCAACACAACAAATTGCATCATACTTCCCACTCTCTAAAGCTTTTTTAAGTGCAAAAGGTATTTCAAATGCACCCGGTACTAAAATTAGATCTAAATTTTTTGCATTTCCACCATGTCTTTTAAAAGCATCTTGGGCACCTTCAACTAATCTATCTGTAATGATATGGTTAAATCTAGCATTGATAATAGCAATTTTTTCACTACCGTTTAATCTTAAGTGACCTTCAATAATATTCATAAACTTTCCTCACTTTGTATTTCTATAATTTTTATGCATTATATCCTAAAACTTCTTGAATTGAGAAAATATCTTTTATTGTTGTTTTTAAATCAGGTATTGTAAGCATATTTGGACCGTCACTTAATGCAATACTTGGGTCAAAATGTGTTTCAAAGAAAAATCCATCCACACCAACTGCAGCTGCAGCTTTTGCCAAGCTTGGTACTATAGCACTATTACCACCGGTTGTACTTCCTGTACTTGGCACTTGAGCTGAATGTGTTGCATCAAATATTACAGGTGCATATTCTCTCATACTAATTAAATTTTTCATATCAACGATAAGTGAACCATACCCAAATACATTTCCTCTTTCACAAAGCCAAACACCATTGTCTTTAGAAATTTGATAATTTACTTCATCAACTCCCCGAGTTTTCAGTACTTTTATAACCGGATGTTTCATGGATTCACTTGCTAAAAATTGACCTTTTTTAATATTTACTTTTGCATTAGTTTTTCCACAAGCTACTAATAAATCAGTTTGTCGGCATAAAAAAGCAGGTATTTGTAATACATCTACAACTTGCGCAGCAGGTTCTACTTGATAAGTTTCATGAACATCAGTTACTATGCGGTATCCGAATTGTTCTTTTACCTCTTGAAGTATTTTTAATCCCTCATCAAGCCCCGGACCTCTAAAACTGTCTAAACTTGTACGATTTGCTTTATCAAAACTAGCTTTAAAATAAAACTCAACCCTTTTGTCTTCTTGTAAAAATGCTAATTGTTCAGCTATTTTCATAACATTATCACGACTTTCTATTACACAAGGTCCTGCGAGTATTATCATTTTGTTTTCCTTTTAAATTTATTTAATATTGTTCTTTCTTCACCGTTTAAAGCATAATGAAATTCATATATATTTTGACAAATATATTCTAAGTCTTCAATTGCATTTTCATCACAGGCAAATAGTATTTTATCATTTTTTTCTAATAATGTATTCCAAGCGGGCAGGAGTAAAGAATCTGTATGATTTCTTACTAGAAGCAGAGGTACTATGTTATTTGACATATGATGATTTCGTAAAGAGGTTTTTAATAAAGATAATTTAATTTTCTCATTTTCATTAAGTGTATTAAAAATCTGTGGAGAATCTTTTTTATTTAAAGTTAATTCATAAAGTTTTGGATTATGGTCAATTGTTTCAATTAAAACTCGTACTAAATGCTGTGCCCATTTTTCATCTTGTTTTTCAAGTAATTGTATAAATTTATCTGAAAATGGGTTTATGAGTGCATTTGATGTTTTATTTATAAGTATTTTTGACGGCATAAATACATAATCAATTTTTGCATGATTAAAAATAGAAAAGTCATCTATCTCATTTTCTCTTGCCATTGTTATGATTTTTGGATTAAGTTTTTTTGCGGTTGCTAGAATAGATAAGTTTACTGTGTCATCGTTTGTTCCTGCTATAATACTTATGGCATCTTTAACTCCTGCATTTATGAGCATATCTTTATCATCCGCATTACCCATGATTAGATGGCTTTCTTCCTCTTTTGTTAGATTTATAAATTTAGATTTATCAATTTCTACAAAAGTAGAATCTATATTGTTTTTTTGTAAAACATTATAAATACTATGTCCCATACGACCATATCCACAAATTATATATTTTCCATGAGGTAATTTATGAAGTGGAGTATCCAAAGTTCCAAGTTTTTGTATCCAGTTTTTTAGTTTTAATAAATTTGGTGCTGTTAATGCCATTTGAATTTGTGAAGCAATGATATTAAATGGATTTTCTACAATTTCAACACCTATATCATATAAGTTCTCAGTGTGGTTTTGAGTTGTTGATTTTACAGCCAAAGTTACATGTTTATTTAAAAGTTTTGATGTAAGTGCAATTCTTAAATTTAAAGCATCATCTTCAAAAAGTGATACTACTGCTTTACAATATTTTGATTTGATACCTGCTGCTTCCAGTGCTTTTGGATCAAAAGCGTCACTTTCTAGTATAGGTACATAAGGGGTAAAGTTTTCAAGCAATAGATGGTCTACTTTTTGTTTGTCTTTTTCTATCACAACTGTTCTTATACCTTCACATAAGGCTTTTTTAATAATCTCACTTGTAGTATAGTTATAACCAAGTATTATAATATATCTTTGTTTTATATTTTTTACCTGCTTTACAAATTTTGCTTTTTTAATTTCCAGTAAAAAAAGCTTATCTTGAAGTAAGCTAATAAGTGAACCAATACTGTAAAACCAGCTGAGTACAACTAAATATACAACGACAGATGCCCAAATTCTTTGATGATAAGTAAACTCGTATGGTATTTCACCAAATCCAATAGTAGTAGCTGTATAAGTTATAAAATAAAATGCATCAAAGATATTCATTTGGTAAATGTTACCTTGATTATCCATACCATCAATTAGTAAAAAACCAATTATTGAAATTGTATAAGAAATTACAAGTACCAAGAATGGCATTCTCATTCTTTGCAATACAATCCAAAGAGAGCTATTATTCATCGTTTACTTTTAAGTGTTTCACCGATGTAAAGTATTACTGAAGTAATATTTGCTAAAAGCGCACCAACTGAAAGTGATATAACTATAGATGAAATTTCTATACTTGCACTGTCTGAATAACCTGCAATTGCCCAAATAGTAGCAGCTGCTACAAGCTGAATAACAGCAACTAAACTAGTGGCAAGTAATACTGAACCTATTTGTGTTTTATCACCAAGTTTTAAAATAGTTGCAATTATATTGATTACAATAGCTGCAAAAAGTTCATATTTACTATGTGCAACCAAATCATTTATATCTCCATAAACAAAGCCGAAATTTAATGTCATAGCGAGTATGATAAAAAATCCGGCAATAACTTTGTCAAAATTCATTTTGTTTCCTTTTTGTGATATATCTATTTTTTGCTAGATATAGTAGTCTTGGTAAATTTAATATAATCATCCGGTTGAACTAATAAAATTAAACCATAAAGTGCAAGTAATATGCCAAAAACGATACCCATCTTAGTTAAAAATTTCTTTTCAATTTTTATATTTGTAAGGTAAAAAGCTAAAATAGAGCCGATTGCTAATAATAATATTCCTAATTTCATAAATAATTATAGAGCTATTTTTGTTAAATATACATAAAAAGAATAATTTATTAAATAATTAGATATAATTTTGTTTTTAAGATCAAGGAAATATTATGATAATAACAGATGAAGAGATATTAACATACCACAAAGGTGGTAAAATAGGGACACTAGTAACTAAAGATTGTGAAACACAAAAAGATTTATCTTTAGCATATACTCCCGGGGTTGCATTGCCTTGTAAAGAGATTGAAAGAGACCCGTCACTTGCATATGAATATACTGCAAAAGGAAATATGGTTGCAGTAATAACTGACGGTACAGCAGTTTTGGGGCTGGGTGATATTGGAGCATTAGCTTCTAAGCCGGTTATGGAAGGTAAAGTTGTTTTATTCAAAAAGTTTGCAAATGTAAATGGCGTAGATATAGAAGTAGATGAGAAAGACCCTGAAAAGTTCATAGATATTTGTGTAGCTATCAGTCCAAGTTTTGGCGGGATAAATTTAGAAGATATTAAAGCACCAAAATGTTTTGAAATTGAAAAGAAATTACAAGAGAGACTGGATATACCTGTAATGCACGATGACCAGCATGGAACAGCTATTATTACAACAGCAGCTCTTTTAAATGCAAGTGAGCTTGTAAATAAAAAAATTGAAGATATGAAAATAGTAGTTTTAGGAGCAGGGGCTGCTGCTATGACATGTGCCAAGATGTATAAAAAACTGGGAGCAACTAATATTTATATGTGTGATAGCAAAGGTGTAATTAATCATAAAAGAACAGATTTAAACGAGTATAAAAAAGAATTTATAGTTCAAACTGATGATGAAACAATGGCAGATGCTATTAAAAATGCTGATGTGCTTTTAGGTTTAAGTGTTGCTAATACAGTTTCAAAAGAGATGATATCTACAATGGCAAAAGATCCTATTATCCTTGTACTTGCAAATCCAACTCCTGAAATTTTACCTGAAGAGATTAAAGCTGTAAGAGATGATGCGATTATAGGAACAGGAAGAAGTGATTATCCAAATCAAGTAAACAATGTATTAGGTTTTCCATTTATTTTTAGAGGTGCTTTAGATGTTCGTGCTAAAAAGATTACAGAAAATATGAAAATGGCTGCAGCTCGTGCTTTGGCTGCATTGGCGAAAGAACCAATTCCATATTATGTAAAAGCTGCTTATGATGATCAAAATTTAGAGTATGGAAAAGAGCATATTATTCCTAAACCATTTAATAAAGAGGTTCAAATCTGGGTATCTTCAGCAATTGCACAAGCTGCGATTGAAGATGGTGTTACTGATATAAAAGATTTTAATGTTGAAAGTTATAGAAAACAATTAAGACATATGGCATATTTTAATTCTAATAGTGCAACTTGTGCTATTTAAGATAAGTAACTATTGACATAATAAAAATTATAACTGCTATAGTTACAAATATATCTTTCATTTTTAAAGTGGGATTTAATACCCCACAATAGGGGCATCTTCTTACCCCTTTAATTATCTCATGTTTACAGTATCTACAAGATTCTGTGATTTGTTCTTCCATTTATTTTATATCGTTAAATGCACTAGGCAGCGGTGGCTTTGTACTAAAAACTTTTTCTAGTGCATCTGGCATTCTATATTGTAATTTATTTCCATCCAATGGATGAAGAAAATGGAAATGAATTCTTGCATATTCTTCTCGTGTAGATTTTCTAAATACAAATGCAATCTTTTTTTGCATCTGAATACATTTATCATAAATACTTTTTGCATAATTATAAATATTAATAAATTCACTTCGATTTATTTTATGACCCCACGCAAAAAATACAAATTTACCATTTATTTTAAAGTTATTTAAGTCAATATAATTTGATTCTTTATGAAATTTTGTAAATTGATTTGTATTTAACATCTCTGTATCATCATTAAGTGAGACTAATATCTCTGAAACATCAATTTTTTTGATATTAAGATTAAAAAGTGTCCGTATCTCTACTAATTGCCCCTCATATCCTTTAATACTAGCTCTAAACATAGTAATTTCTCTTTCAATTTTAAGATGATGAAAACCAGCATCAAAATCAAAATCTTGACTTGCTAAACTTTTCTTTTCATCATAACCAATAGGGTAGTAATAAGGATTGTACATAAAAATTGTACCGGCTATATTTTGTTTTTTAAGTTTTTGATTTTTGATTAACTGTTCTAACTCTTCAATAGTTAAGTCATCTTCACCATCTTTGTTGAAATACAAATAACTCTCCGTTAAAAACTCTTCATCAAATTCATTTACATATTGTCCAAAAAATTGCATTTTATTAATCCTTTCTAAAATTCCGACCAGCATCTCTTTTAGTCGTTCTTTTAGATTTTTTATTAGTATTTGTTTTAGCCTTAGGCTTTCTGTCTAGTTTGCCTTTTTTGGCACTTAAAGATTTTCTTTGTTGTTGTCTTTGTCTTGGCTGTCTGTCTTTTAATTCAAAACCGTCTTCGATTGTTCTTTTGATGCTTAATTTTAAATTTCTTTCAATTTTTGTAAAACTGTTATAATCTTTTACAGTTAATAAGGTTATCACATTCCCTTTATGATTTGCACGACCTGTTCTTCCAACTCTATGTGTAAATTCATCTGTGGTTTCAGGAAGCTCATAGTTGATTACTAAAGGAAGTTCTTGAATATCAATACCACGAGCTGCAATATCAGTAGCAACTAAAACTTGAGCTTTTTTACTTCTAAAAGATTTGATATTTTTAGTTCGCTCTTTAGAGTCTAAATTACCATGAATTGCAACTGCTTTGATACCTTTGTTTACAAGATAGCTGGTTATTTCATCTGCTGTATCTTTCATATTTATAAAGAGTAATATCTGTTTATTTTCATCTTTTTTGATAATATGAGCTAAAAGTTCATTTTTCCTTTTTACATCTATTTTAAAAGCTTGATGTTTAATTAAACTTACTACATCTCTTCTTTGAGAAACTTCTATTGTTACTGGATTTTTTAGGAATTCTTTACCAAGTTTTTTAATATTCTGAGAAATAGTTGCAGAAAACATCATAATTTGTCTATAAGTTGAGCAAGAAGAAAGGATAAACTCTATCTCTTTAATAAATCCCAACTCAAGCATAGTATCAGCTTCATCAAGTACAATCATATTTACACTGCTCAAATTGATATTATCATCTTCTATAAAAGATTTTAATCGTCCAGGTGTTGAAACAATGATGTCTATACCAGTGTCAAGTTTTGTAAGTTGTGAAGCTTTACTGACTCCGCCTTGAATTTTAGTATGTCTAAGTTTTAAATGCTTTCCATACTCTCCAATCCAAAGTGAAACTTGATCTACTAATTCTCGCGTAGGAACTAAAATCAAACCTCTTAAAACTCTATGGTTAGGTTTTAAAGTTTTATGCATTTTTTCTAACATAGGAAGTACAAAAGAAGCAGTCTTCCCCGTACCTGATTTTGAAGCCGCAATTAAATCGATACCTTTACAAGCTATAGGAATAACTTTTTTCTGAATAGAAGTAGGGTGTTCATAGCCAACTTCTTGTATTGCTTTTATAATTTGCGGATTTAAATTTAGTTTTTCAAATGATTTGATATATTGTCCTTAGTTGTTATTTAATTTAAGTTTATTATTATACCACAAACTTAATTACATTGATTTAAATGAAAAATTAATGTCATATATAATAATAAATATAAGGTAAAATTGTATAGACTAATATATAAAACTATAGGATATGAAAATGGATTTTGAAATAGGCGGAAGTAATTATTTTATTATATTAGTAATTATTGCACTTATATCAGCTATAGGTTTAGTGGCTGTATGGTCAAAAAATTTTATTATAAATCAATATTACACTTTGATTAGAATTTTTGACAGAGTAGCTAAAATATATGCATGGTTATATTCTATATTTTTTGACAGTGTCGAAGATTTTGAACGAAAATACTCTAGATTTAGTTCATATAAGTATAAAAAGAAAAGGCAACAGCAATCGTATTCTTTTTACACTGATTTTAATCAGAAATCTAAATATAAGAATTTTAATAAACAATCAATATCAAATAATTCATTTACCAATGATTCAAGATACAATCAATTTTTCTTGGATTCTGATTATGAAATACTTGGTGTTCCATACAAAGCCAATTTTAGAAAAGTGATAAGACCGGCATATATTGAATTAATTAACAAGTATCATGAAGATAAAATGACAACAATTAATAAAATATTTTGAACATTCACACTTAAAGTGCAACATTTAGAAATATAAGATAGTAAGGCTAATTGATATACAATTTAAGCTACATATCTTACAGGATAAATGGAGCATTAAATGAAAAAGTATAAACAATTAACCTTAGGTTTAAGGTATCAAATATTTGCTTATAAAAACGAGAACTATACAATCACAAAAATAGCAGAACTAATTGAAGTATCTAAATCTACAATATCAAGAGAACTAAGTAGAAATAGTAATAATGGATATTATAGTGCAGATGATGCACATATAAAAGCAGTATCAAGAGATAAATTTAAAGATAGAT
Source organism: Arcobacteraceae bacterium (assembly GCA_965242915.1). Lineage (GTDB taxonomy): Bacteria > Campylobacterota > Campylobacteria > Campylobacterales > Arcobacteraceae > CAJXII01. The sequence continues at coordinate 287,203 of CBDETN010000027.1, read as the reverse complement.
ATAAGAAACTCACTAATAAATTAAAACTAAAAATTGGTAAGATGTTAAGAGATGGCTTATCTCCTGATCAACTAGTTGGTAGATTGAAAAAAGATAAAATAGCAAATATTTCATATGAAACAGTATATAGATACATTTATGCAAATCAAAGAAGTGGTGGTCGATTATATAAATTATTGAGACATAAAAATAAAAAGTATGGTAATAGAAGTAGTCAATACAAGACTAGAGGTCAAATTAAAAATAGAGTAAATATTAGTAAACGAGCTAAGATTATTGAAAAGAAAACTAGATTTGGTGACTTTGAAGTAGATACAATTATAGGTAAAGACCATAAAGGTGCTATCGTTACCTTAGTTGATAGAAAGAGTAAATTTACACTTATGAAGATAGTTGAATCTAAAAAAGCAGATGTTGTTACACAAGCTATTATAGAGCTTTTACATCCAATAAAGAAACTAGTTCGTACAATTACTTCAGATAATGGTAAAGAGTTCTCCTATCATGAAGAGATAGCTCAAAAATTAAATCTAAAGTTTTACTTTTGTGATCCATACTCATCTTGGCAAAGAGGATTGAATGAGCATACAAATGGACTAGTTAGAGAATATATTCCCAAGAAATATAGCTTTGAAAATATAAATCAAACTCAAATAACTATCATTCAAAATAGGCTAAATAATAGACCAAGAAAGATTCTGAAATATTACACACCAAATGAGATATTTTTCAAGGAAGTTTCAAGAAAAATGGTGGCATAATTTTGGCTGGTTTTGTTGCACTTTAAGTGTGAATTGGCGTTTGATAAAAGATTATACGATGAGATTAGTAAACGAATAAATGCAGCATACGATAATTTAAAAAGAGAACATCATACTAGTTTATAGTATAGGTAACAAAAACAGTTAGATTTGCAGTGTAATTTTATTTGAAATATAGTTGGAGCGGGTGACGCGACTCGAACGCGCGACAATCTGCTTGGAAGGCAGAGGCTCTAGCCAACTGAGCTACACCCGCATAAAAATACATTTTTACTAAAATGTATAAAAAACTGACTCTGTAGTGGGGTAAGATAAATCTTACTTTTCTAAACACCTTATACAATGGTGGGTCCACAAGGACTTGAACCTTGGACCACTCGGTTATGAGCCGAGTGCTCTAACCAGCTGAGCTATGGACCCATTCTAAAATTATTATATCTTAAAATCAGATGGGAAGTATAATGAAAATCAGATTAAAAATACCTTAATTTAATTTTTATTTATAGCTATTTTTAAAATAAATCTAATTCCCCGGTATCTTCTTCAAATTTTAAAACTTTATTTCTTCCACTATCTTTAGCATCGCTTAAGGCTATTTCAGCTTTTTGAACTGCTTCATCAATATTTGATGCATCTTGTGGAAACATTTAAGTACCAATACATACAGTTTTTTTAAAGTTATCTCCATTTGGTGATTTTAAATATACACTTGACAATTTATCTTTTAAATTGTTTGCTATTTGATTTGTTTTTTCTTCATTAATAACATTTATTAACAATACTAAAAATTCACCACCGCTAAATCTAATTGCAATATCTGAAGTTCTAATTGTATCTTTTATAGTATTGGCATATAATTTTAAAAATTCATCTCCAAAATTTGTGCCATGCTCATCATTAGCCGCTCTAAATCTATCTATATTTATAAGTAAAATACCAATATTCATTTTTTCTCGCAAGATCAGTGGAATTAATCCTTTCATATCTTCTTGAAATGAAAGCCTGTTCTTAAGTTGTGTAAGTGAATCTATATGTGATGATTGTGCCAAAGCCAATAAAACAAATTGAATATAAAGTATAGAAGATGTCTCAGTTAAAAAACAATTTAAATATACTTTATTAAAATCATTTAATGAAGAGTTGTCTAATAAAAATGTAATAGTTGTTCCCACATTAACAGTTTTGCAAAAGCTGTGGCTAAAAAAAGATTCATCGCCTGCTTGATATTGTGCAGTTTCAATATTGTTAATTGTTTCTATAATTTTAAAATGTTCTATACTAAATTCTTGTTTTAAAAATTTAGAAATTTGAGTATAAAGAAAATCCATGTTGGGACTATCAGAAGTGGAAGATTTAAAATTATTAATATTTATCAAGGCAGATACAATTCTTTTAACATTATCCAGCTGTGTTTCACTGATCATACTGTTAAGTTGATTCATTAGCGGGTTGTCTATTATTTGCATTAATTACCTATTTTTAAATATAAATTATATTATATAAGTGTAGTGTATCATACTATATTAAAAGATTCTTTAAAATAAGATAATTATAGTATAATCACAAATAAATAAAAATAAGGTGATAAATATATGCAGTCTTGTCAAAATTATAAAAAAGTTATCTATAAAAAAGCGTTTTCATTGATGGAACTTATGGTTGTAATCATTATCCTTGGACTCTTGGCATCTTTTGTACTGCCAAGTTTAACAAAAAAAGGTGAAGAAGCTAAACAAAAGCTTACATGTATTCAGATGAAAAGTATTTCATCGGCACTTAAAATGTATAAAATTGATAATTCTGTTTATCCAACAACTTCTGATGGTTTAAATTTATTAGCTAGTCAAGATTATTTTGAAGATAAAAAATTACCTAAGGATTCTTGGGGAAATGATTTTATATATACTAATTCAGGTGATACTTTTGAGATTTTATCTTTGGGAGTTGATCAAAAAGAGGGTGGAAATGATGATATTTTCTATTCTAAATGCGGCGATAAGTAGATAGTTGTATAAAAAAGCTTTTACACTTTTTGAGTTACTTATAGTAATAGGTTTAGTTTCTATTATTTATTATATGACACTTTCTAACTTTAGTATGAAACAAAAAAACAAAAATTCTGTTACTTTACAAAATTTAAAACAGAGTTTATTAAAGTTTGATTTTAAAGATAAAATTAGTTTAAAATGTGTTGATGATGAGAATGTTGATTGTTTGGTTATAATTGATGATAAGATACAAAATGAGAAGATCAGTAAACTTTTTAAAAGTTGTCCTGATGTTTATGAATATTCAAGAGATCAAACAAGAATGGAATTTGATGATTTGGAATTAGAACAACTTCTCAGATTAGAAATTTGTTTTGAATTTGAAGTCAATAAAAATGGATATAGTTCTCAAATGATTGTTGATACACATGATGAGGTACTTATTTATGATAATATATCCCAAAAGCCAAAAAAAATAAAATATATAAATGATATTGGGCTGTACTTTGATGGGAAAAATGATGAGGTAAAAAATGCTTTTTAAGTATAAAGGTTTTGATAGTTTAGGACAAAAAGTAAAATCCACTGTTGAAGCTTCAAATCTAAAAGAGGCAAAAGCAAAATTAAAAGTTAAAAAAATTATTTACACAGAGATAAAAGAAAATAGATTTAACTTTACTGATTCTTTATCGTTTAGAAAAGCTCATAAAATTGATTCTTTAATATTGTCTGTAATTAGCCGTGATTTAAGTATCTATTTGAAATCCGGAATTTCACTTTTAAATGCAATTAAACTTATTAATGAAAGATATAAAAAGGATAGAAAATTAAGTCCTTTTTTTGAATCACTTGTTACATTTTTGGATGAAGGTAAAAACTTTTATACAGCACTTAGTTTACAAAAATCAGTAATACTTCCTGAATTTTATATGCAGTCAATTCGTATTAGTGAAGATGGCGGGATTTTAGAGACAGTTTTAGTGGAACTTGCCAATTATTTAAAAGAACAAGATAAAATAGGTAAGCAAATTAAAGCGAGCTTAGCATATCCTGCTTTTATATTAGGGGTTTCTGTTTTGATGGTTGGTTTTATGTTAAGTTTTATAGTACCCAAAATTACGGCTATTTTTGAACAATACGACCAGGCTTTACCTCCTATCACGGCATTTGTGATTAAAGCTGGAGATTTTGTAAATGATTATTATCAAATTTTATTTATTGGAATTTTTTCATTTATATTTGGTTTTGCTTATATGATGAACAAATCATATAATTTTAAATATGCTGTAGACACATTTATGCTAAAAGTACCTTTTATAGGTTCGCTAATAGAACTAGGCGAACTTAGCCGTTTTGCATATATTAATTCTATTTTGATTAAATCCGGGGTGCCTATAGTTCAATCTTTTAAGCTTGGTGCAAATATTTTAAAGAATTCAGTAATTAAAAAACTTTTTGAGGAAGCCAGTCTTAAAGTAGTTGAGGGTGAGCGACTTTCAAAAATACTTGATAATTCCAAGATATATAAAGTAGATATAGCTTTTATTCAAGCAATTGCGATTGGAGAGGAAACAAGCCAATTAAGTATAATTTTGCAAAATCTGTCAGAACTGTATTCTGAAGCAAATAAAGATAAAATTGGTTTGTTTTTATCTCTTCTTGAACCTGCTTTTATGTTAATTGTAGGTTCTATTATTGGACTTATTGTTGTTGCTATGCTGTTACCTATTTTTAGTATGAATTTTGGATAAGAAAGATTATTGTGAATTCTAAAAAAAGTATAGTTTTACTTATCACTTTATTTTTTATATCTGCTATATCTATTTTAATTTTACAAAATTTAAAGGATACTGAGCAATTTTTAGATGAGTTGTCATCCGGAAGTTCATTGTCTCAGATTCAAATCACTATTGATAATGTTATGGAAGAAGTGCCAAAATATTTAAAGAAAAATAAAGATGATATAGATGAGATATTAAATAATACACAGGTAGTTGCATTGCAAGTTGGCAATGTTGATATTTTATTAAATATTGAAGATTATAGTTTGACTCAATTTAACATAAATAATTTAACTACGAAGATGACTTCATCTGAAGATTTTACAAATAATATAAATTATAAGTATGATTTCTTAAAAATTGTCAATGAACATAAAAAAGAGGGTAATTATACGAATAATCATCAAATACAACAAACTATAAAAGAATATATAAAATTAACCAAAGATAAAGATATCTTAAATATAAAAGATGAGTTTACTTATCTAAAAGATATAAATGGAACTAAACTAATTCAATGTAACTATTCTATAAAAGTTAATGAGGAAAGTTGTGATGTATCTTTTATATTTGATTTAAGTTCATCAACTGTAAAAAACTTTAACATCATCAATATCTTTTAAAATCTGCTGTTGTAATTCTTTATATTCTTCAAACTTTTTATTATCTCTTATTTTTTTAAAAAATTTAATTTGAATAGACGGGCAGGTTGCGTCAATATCTTTATCTAAAATATGAGTTTCAACTGCAAACTTACCATCTGTGGTTACCCTGTGACCTATAAATGTGACAGAATTATATTGAGTTTTATCTACTATGGTTTTAGTGGCATAGATACCAGAAGCGGGTAGTAAAAAGTCATTACATTTTAAGTTCATAGTCGGTACAAACTGTTTTTTTCCTAAACCTTGACCTTTAATTACAGTGCCGGTTATTTTGTACTCTTTATCTAAAAGAGTATTAGAAAGTTCAATCTCTCCATTGCTCAGATAACTTCTTATTATTCGTGAATGAACAGCGATATTATTAAAACTGACTTCATCAACCACTTTCACTTCTGCGTTAAATAGTTCTTTGAGATGTTTGGTTGAATATTTTCTATTAGCTCCAAAATGGAAGTCATACCCTACAACTATTTTTTGTAAAGAAGGATATTCTTCTTTTAGCAGAGATATAAATTGAACGGCGTCAAGATGTTTAATATTTTCTAATGGATAATAAAATATAGGATAATGACTATATTCTTCTCGATAAGTTTTAGGAGAAAGACTGGCATAACCAGTTTCAATAACTACAATTGCTCCATTTTTATCAAGAGAGTTAAATAATGCCTGGTGAGCCAAATGCATACCGTCAAATCCACCTATTGCTATACTTGTAATATTTTTTTTAGTTTTTTTTGTATCCTCTTTAATAAAATAAAATAACTCTTCACTATTTCCATTTTTACCTTTTAAGGTACTCATTTGACGATAAACTAATTTCCAGTTTAATTTAAAAGTTTCATCTATAAATCTTTTTATAACTTTTTTGACGGCATCAGTGTCTTGAACAACTCCTGCACGATTTCTTTTAACATCAGCGCCTACTTCAAATTGCGGTTTAAATAAAATTATAATCTCTTTTTTTGCTAAATTATTAATTTGTTCTAAAATATTATGAATACTGATAAAAGAAACATCACAAGTGATAACATCATATTTTATATCACTTTTAAATTCTCTAATATCTGTATTTTCATAAATTAATATTCTTTTATCATCTTTAATAGTGTCGTGTAGTTGATTTGTTCCTACATCTACACAAGTTACACTTTTAATACCTTTTTGTAGTAAAATTTGTGTAAAACCGCCGGTACTGCTTCCAATATCTAAGGCAATTTTATCTTTAAGCTTTATCTCATTAAAATCTTCTAAAAAGTATTTTAATTTATAAGCTGCACGACTAACATAAAATTGATCTTCTAATATTTCTAAATTAATGTTTTTATCTTCTATTTTAAATGATGGTTTAGTTATAATACTACCGTTAATTTTAATTTTTTTGGCACTAATTAATTCTTGGGCTTTATTTCTGCTTTGAATATTATAGTGTTGTGTTAAATATATATCTAATCTCATAGGGGAATTATAGTTGAAGTTTTGTGAAAAAGAGTTTAGTGCTACACTTGAAGTGAAAAAATCTAAATTTATAACTCATATATGTGCATATAATGATTTTGATAGTATGATGAAAAGATTAAAAAATGAACATCTAAAAGCAAGACATTTTGTTTATGCTTACAGGTTTTTAAATGAATTTGAACAAATTGTTGAAAACTGCAGTGATGATGGCGAACCAAAAGGTACAAGCGGGCGACCATCTTTAAAAGTTTTAAATGGAGCCGGTATTATAAACACTGGAGTTATTATAGTAAGATATTTTGGCGGTATTCGTCTGGGAACCGGCGGACTTGTTAAAGCTTACAGTGATGCAGTTAATTTAAGTTTACAAAATGCAGAGCTTTTAACTTATGAAAAGTTAGAAACTTTATCTTTAAAGCTTCCATACAGTAGTTTGGGACAAATTGAATATTTAGTTTCAAATTGTGAAATAACGATAAGTAATAAAGAGTTCAAAACAGATGTAGTTTTAACTTTAACAGCAACAAATGAGAAGTTTAAAGTTTTAGAAAAAAAACTGCCAATAGAGGTAAGTATAATAAAATGATGAGAAGAAAAGATATATTTAGTGATCAATTTGCAATATTTTCATTTTTTATTATAGTATCGTTGGTTAATATTATATCTTCTGTGCATTTTATCCCTATTATGTTTGCTGGAATTGTATTTATAGTTTTTAATGAACTTTTGCAAAAAAGGTATTATTATTCTTTATTTTGGATACTTTTAACTTTTTTGGTTATTGAAAATATACAAGGTTTTGGAACATTTAGTTTATTTTTTACTGCTTTGTTTATATATTTTTTTATTAAATCATCAGTTGCTCATATATTTTCATCCGTCGATTTGACCAAAAGTTTATATATAATTATATTTTATGTTAGTATGATTTTTGTATATAGTATTTTTAACGGCTTTAATATTTTAAGTTTATTAATTATTGCTATAAATATTATACTTGATATTATACTTGTAGGATTGTTTATATGAGAGTAAAATTTATTATATATTTTGTATTGGCTATCTCTATGCTTTTATTGGGACGAGTTTATTTTTTAAGTATTAAATCAAACAGTTATTATGAACAACTTTCAAAACAAAATTATATTAAAAGATTTTATGAAACTTCAGTACGGGGACTTATAAAAGATAGAAATGGAAAATATTTAGCTGTTAATCATCTTGGATTTTCGATTTTAATTAAGCCGCATTTGAGAAGCTATAAAAATACTTTAGAATTAGAAAAGATATGTAAAACTATAGAAAAATATTTCCCAAATTACAAATATGAAAAATTATTGAAAAAATATAAACAAAATGATTCTCCTTATAAACATGAATTTGTTACAGTTGTGGATTGGATTGCTTATGATGATTTTTTTAAGTTTTATTCTATATTTAATTTAAATAAAAATATAAAGATAAAAGCAGCATCAAAACGACATTATCCATATAAAGATGTAGCTGGGCATATTATTGGATATGTTAATAAAACAACAAAAAAAGATATAATCAAAGATAAAAATGCAAAATATTATAATAAAAAGGGTAAAAGTGGTTTAGAACAATTTTATAACGATAAGTTAAGAGGAACTTTGGGATATCGTGATGTTAAGGTAAATTCACTTTATAAAGAAGTTGAGTTATTAAATGAATTAAAACCATCACGGAACAATGATATAACTACAACTATTGATATAGACTTACAGCAATATATTCATAAACTTATGGATAAAAAAGCAGGTGTTGTTATTGTTATGGATGTAAATAATGGTGAAATACTAGCAGCAGGTAGTTTTCCTGAATTTGATAATAATTTATTTGTGACAGGAATTAGTATAAAAGAATGGAAAAAGATTATTAGCGATTTTAATCATCCCTTTACAAATAAACTAACCCGTGGTTTATATCCTCCAGGTTCAGTTATTAAAATGGGAGTGGCCTTATCTTTTATGGAATATGATAAGAGGCATAGAAATTTTGAAGTTTATTGTACCGGGTCATTACCTTTGGGACAAAGAAATTTTAGATGTTGGAAAGAAAAGGGACATAAAAGAGTTGAATTTACTAAAGCTATACGGGAAAGTTGTGATGATTTTTTTTATAAAGGCAGTTTAAAAGTTGGTATCAATAAAATTGCTAAAACACTTGATAAGCTTGGTATTGGGCATAAAACAGGTATCGATCAACCAAATGAAGCTTATGGTGTAAATCCAAATAAGCAATGGAAAAAGATAAAATACAAACAACCTTGGTATGTAGGGGAAACTGTTGTATCTGCTATAGGACAAGGATTTATTTTAGTAACTCCTATGCAAATAGCACGATATACAGCATCACTTGCAACTTCAAGTTTACCAACGCCGCATTTGTTAAAAGAAGATGAGTTGATTAATAATATTGATTTAAATATTACACAAAAAGATTTAAAATTGGTGCAAAAAGGTATGTACCATGTTTGTAATGTGGCAGGTGGAACAGCTGTAAATTATATAAAGTCTAAAGTTACAGTTGCCGGTAAAACAGGAACAGCACAAGTTGTCAGTATCCCTCAATCTGAGAAAAAAAGAATGAAAGAGCATGAATTGGAATATTTTAAAAGGTCACATGCTTGGCTTACAACCTATGCTCCATATGAAAATCCAAAATATGTTGTAACAGTTATGGTAGAGCATGGTGGACATGGCGGTAGTGCGGCAGGTAGTATAGTGAGTAAAATATATGATAAATTATATGAATTAGGTTATTTGACTAAAAAAGATATCAAAAGAAGAGAAAAGTTTTAAAATTAATTTAAAAAAAAGCTTTAAACACTAATATTTATGCTATACTTCATACAATTTTAAAAAAAAGGACATAAACGATGAATAAAGCAGAATTAATTGAAGCAATAGCTTCAAAATCGGGATTAACAAAAAAAGACGCTGGTGCAGCATTAGATGCATTTACTGCAACTGTAACTGAGACATTAGCTAAGAAAGAAACTGTAGCATTAATTGGTTTTGGTACATTTGCTACATCTGAAAGAGCAGCAAGAGACGGTGTTAATCCTTCAACAGGTGCTAAAATTAAAATTGCAGCTACAACTGTTGCTAAATTTAAAGTTGGTGCTAAATTAAAAGAAGCTGTTAAGTGGTCTTAACTAATCTTTGTAAAAAATGGATAGAAGTATAAAGCTTCTATCCATTTTTTTAATTAGAAAAAGTTATTAATTAAATCTCTAATGGCATTTACATCTGTAATACTATTTACTTGTTGTCTAAATTCATTGGCATTTTTATATCCTTTAGAGTAAGTATGTAAGTGTTTTCTAAACATTACAACTCCATATTCTTCATAATGCTTTATCATAGCATCGAAATGTTTTAAAATAATTTGTTTTTTAAGTTCAAGTGAAACTTCAGAATTTCCAGAAGTTATTTGATGAAAAATCCAAGGTTTGCCAATAGCTCCTCGTCCTATCATAACACCGTCAGCTTTTGTATATTCTAGTACTTGTTGAGCTTTTTTAAAATCAGTTATATCACCATTGGCTATAACAGGAATACTAACTGCTTCTTTAACAGCTTTAATTGCATCATAATCAACAGGTGCCTTGTATGCACCTTTTTTAGTTCTTCCATGAACTGTAATCATATCAGCACCGCAATCTTCTACTGTTTTTGCAATATCTACAGGAATCTTTTCGTCAATTCCTATTCTAATTTTGGCACTGACATATTGTTTATTTGAGTATTTTTTAATTGTTGATAAAATCTCTTTTAGGCGTGGTAAATCTCCCAATAGATTTGAGCCGCTTCCGTGATTAAAAACTTTAGGCGCAGGACAGCCGCAATTTAAATCAATTCCATCAATTCCATCAATCTCATTTAGTTTTTCAACAGCCAATCTTATAATGTCAGGGCTGCTTCCTGATAATTGCACAAAATAAGGATCTTCATTTGGAGCTTTTTGAATCATTTTATATGTTTTTTCAGAATTATAAGCTAATGCATTTGAACTTATCATTTCGCTGATAGTTAAATCAACTCCAAAATCTTTAACAACAGAACGAAAAGGTAAATCTGTATATCCAGCCAGTGGTGCTAATACCACCAGCGGTCTTGAAAAGTCTAGTTTTTTTACAAACATTTAGTGAGTAAAAACCTTATTTAAAGAAAAGTATCTAACGGATAATGCTTTCCGGCATCTCGTAAATCTAAATATGCTTTATAAACTGCGTATTCATCTTTTTGACTATTAATTAAAATTTCTCTCATATCGTCAATCATCTCATATTCACTTAAAACATATAGATAACATTGGGTATATTTTTCATCATATGTCAGTAAGTCTTCAAATAATTTCATTAATCGTTCCGGTGAAAATGATTCTTTATATGCTTTTATAACTTCTACTAAATCACTAGAAGTTAAATCTATTTTAACAATCATATTTAATAAAGCTTCATTATCAAGCGCAAATTGACTATCTTCTTTACTGTCTTTTTGAATTAAAGCTTTGAACATATTTGAATCTAAATTAATATCAGATAATAATTTTTTAATTGTTGTCATAGATTTAGTAGTTAAAGCTTTGATAAATGCAGCACTTACAATATCTTGAGAATAAGAGTTTGGTTTTTTAATAATTTCCAGGGCAAAGTTATCATCTATATCTATTTTATTTTTAATATTTTGTTCCATTATAATATTTTTATTTGAAAGTCTCAAATCTTTATCAGATATATACTTTCCACCATTAATATTTATAATTTGTCCAGCTGTTTCTTGGATATCTTTGTTTGTTGTTGAAAAATCTGTATTTGTTATTTTAAAGTCAATTTGTTTTAAAATATCTCCAATCTCTTTAATCTCTTTATTTTTAAAAGTTTGGGTTGATATCTCTCCTAAAAGCCTTTTATTTATAAGTGATATTAGATTTTCACTATCTTTTTGAATACCTCGTGCCGCTAAAAAATTTCTAAGACTATAAAAAATCATATGAACTAAAGTTGCAATAAATAAAGCTATAGCAGGAGCAATAATCCATACTGCAATCGGTAAAATATAAGCTTTATCTAATATCTCTATTCTATAATCACCAGATTCTATGCTAAATACATATCCTGCAATAGCTATAATAAGTATTAGCGATGCTATTATATATTTTTTAATCCCCATTTTTTATCCTTTAATTGTTGTTTTCTTCGTATATCTCTCTACATGGTGTACAGTACTTAGCAAATGGTTTTGCTTTAAGTCTTCCTAATGCAATATCTTCGTCACACATTTGACATACGCCATATGTACCATCTTCAATAGTTTTAATTGCTGTTTCAATTTCTAATAACTCGGCACTTTGCTGAACAGCAATAATTTCTGATGTGAAACTATCACTGCTGGCTTCTGCAAAATCTAATTCATCCTTGCAATCCATATTTTTTAATTTTGATATGTTGTCTTTACTATCTTCTATATTACTTTGAATTACTGCTTGTCTTTCAATTAAAATCTCTTTTAATTCCCTAACTTGTTTCTTTGAAGCCAATTGTTATTCCTAATGTTTTTTTAATTTCAGAAAGTTTATCTAAATTTTACTAAATTACTTATGATAAGGATGGTTATTTGATAGACATAGTCCGCGAAATATTTGTTCAAGTAAAACTATATTGGCTATTTTATGCGCCATAGTCAAATCACTTAAGCTTATAACCTTATCACATTGATTTAAAAAATCTCTTTCAAATCCAAATGCACCACCAATAAAGAAGTTAATGTTTATCTTATCTTCAAGTATTTTACTAAATTTAAAACTATCTATTTTTTCACCTTTTACATCAAGGGCAATATTATATCCGTTTAATTTCAGTTTAAAAACTTCACTATAAGATTTTTGTGCTTCTCTTTCTCCTATTGTTTGTGCTTTTGATATTTGTTTGTTAAAAAGATTATGAATCTCCACTTTTGTATATTTTTTTGACATCTTAATAAAATTTGATATTAACGGTTCAAACTCATCTTTGTCATTTTTTGCTATTTGATATATGTTTATTTTCACTTTAAAAGTCCACTTCCAATAACATTATAAGTAATATTAGGAATCTTATCATCAATTTTAACTCCACCTATGGCACCAACAGGATGCTTTGATATTTTTGCCAAATATGAGATTTTATCTCCTAAAAGATTTGTAATATCTTTTGTTAAAGTATTGCGATATGCACCTAATCCAATATAATCTAAAGGAAGATTATTTGCTTCTAAAATCTCAACTTCATTATGAGTCGAAAGTCCAAATATTTTAGTGGGATATTTTTTTCGTAAGAATTTAATTAAAAATTCTTTATTTGTCAATTTGAAATTTATAATTAAACTTTCAATATCTTCTTGTCCTAAATGTAATCCATCTGCAAATTCTAAAAGTTCAAGATTGTCATTTATTATAATTGGTATATTTGTATTTGATTTTAAAAAGATTAAGTTTTGTTTTTGTATTTCAAAAGAATTTACTTTATCTCTATATTGAATATAAATAATATTATACTGTTCTATATGCTTAAGATATTGTGATAAAGAAAAATTAAACTTTGTTAAAATTCCCCAATCACATAAAGCATAAATTTTATTATGCAACATCTTTATAAAATATTTTTAATAAATCAGACAAAGTTTTCTTCATATTATTTCTAGCAGTAATCATATCAATACTTCCATGTTCTAATAAAAATTCAGCTCTTTGAAAACCATCTGGTAAATCTTTACCAATAGTTTGTTTAATTACTCTTGCACCTGCAAAGCCGATTAAAGCACCGGGTTCTGCAATAATAATATCACCCAAAAATGCAAATGATGCAGATACACCACCAAATGTAGGGTCTGTTAAAATTGATATAAAAGGAAGCCCTGCATTATCAAGTTTTCGCAAAGCCGCTGATGTTTTAGCCATTTGCATTAAACTAAAAGTACTTTCTTGCATTCGTGCACCTCCACTGGCACTTATGATAATAACACCTTGATTTTTCTCACAAGCTCTATTACATGCCCGAACGATCTTTTCACCCTCAACAGAGCCTAAACTTCCACCTAAAAATGCAAAATCAAATACTACTAGCTGAACAGCAATACCATTTATAGAACATTCTCCACTTACAACGGATGATGTTCTTCCAGTTTTATGCAAAGCCTCTTCCAGCCGTTTTTGATAAGATTTACTATCTACAAATCTTAATGGGTCTGTTGGTTGTAACTCTCCATCTAGCTCAATAAAACTATCTTTATCTGCAAGAAGTTCAATTCGTTTTTTTGCGCCGATTCTCATATGATGATTACATTTAGGACAAATATGATTTAAATTTTCAACTTCTTTAAAAAACATCATAGAACTACAAGAGGGACATTTGATCCAGTGACTTTGTGCTTGAATAAGTTCAGTGCTTTGTTTCTGCCTTTTTTGAGTTATTTCTAATTTTATTTTATTAAAAAAGTTTTTTAAATCCATTATTAATTCCTTATTAAATTTATATATTTTATCTTAATTCTTTGAATTTTTCAAGTTCATCCAGTTTTTCCCAAGGATAATCAGGCTGTCCAACTTGACCTCGAGCTGCTACATCAGCATAAAGAAATGTATATTCACTTGGTTTATCAAGACCAAATTTCTTTGTAATCCAATTTGGAGTTAAAGGAAAGTTTTCTTCAATAAATGTTGATAATTCATCATCATTTTTGCTTGTATATGTACCATAAGTATCAACTGAAACTGATGTTGGCTTTGCAATACCAATTGCATATGAGAGTTGTACTACACATTTAGTTGCAAGTCCTGCTGCAACTATATGTTTAGCTATATATCTAGCTGCATAAAGTCCACTTCTGTCAACTTTTGTATAATCTTTAGAACTTTGAGCTCCTCCACCTATAGGTGAATATCCACCAAAACTGTCAACGATTAGTTTTCGTCCTGTCAATCCACTATCATGAAGTGAACTGTGAGATACATATTTTCCTGTTGGATTGATATATATGGTACAATGATTTTTGTCATATAAATGTGTTGGCAATCCTGTCTCATCTATAAGCTTTTGAATTAAAGTTCTAACTGTATTTATATCCATACTTGAAACACAAGGTGCTGATACTACTATTGTATTTATATGTTGTGGTTTACTGTGCTCAAAATTTTCTTTACAAACATAATCCATAGTAACTTGAGTTTTAATATCAACACCAAGCTCATTAGGATTTGCCAACGCATAATTATATACTTTTTCCATTAACATTCTAGCATATGTAATAGCACTTGGCATATAATTTTCAGTTTCATGGTCTGCATAACCAAACATGATACCTTGATCTCCTGCACCTGTTTCACCATCTTCTTGATCAACACCTTGACTGATATCGGGAGATTGTCTATTTAATAAAACCTGCACATCTACATCTTCAGGATGTAAACACTCTTGTTTTGTAAAATATGGATTTCCGTTATATCCTATTTTAGCCAAAGCATCATGTACAATTTGCTTATACTCTTCTGTTGTCATTTTTGTATGAGTTGTAACTTCACCACCAATAATCACATGTTTTCCTGCCACAAATACTTCACTTGCAACTCTAGATTTAGGATCTCCGATAATTAGTCTGTCAACTATACTATCAGCTATAATATCTGCACATTTATCTGGGTGACCTGGGCTTACTACTTCAGAAGTAAATAAGTAATGTTGTTTGTTTTCCATTTTTGTTTTCCATTCCATTTTTGTTTTCCACCCAAAGAATGTTTCTCAAAATATCTCTTCAAGATATTTTATTTCAAATATCTTATAGCTATTTGAAATGAAACTTCTCTGCGTTCGTTTTCCATAGTTTTCGTTTTCCATTTTTGTTTTCCATAAGAAAATAAAAATTTTTAATTAAAGTATGAACTAATTACATCAATATTGTAAAAAGTGAAGTATTATAGCTAATTATTAATTAATTTTTCTGTAAAACTTATACTTATAATTAAGATAAGTTAAACTTAAATTATGCTACAATCCGCCCACAAAATCAAGATAATAGGAAATATAATGAAAAAAACGATATATAGTGAAAAATACCCGGTATATACCTTAGAAATCAATAAAGATGAAACAACTTTTTCTTCAGTAAAAGAAATAATTGTATATTTAAAAAATTTAGTAGATGAACATAAAATAGCAAAATATATTGCTACTTTTGATAATTATGAACATACAACTTCTTTAGGCGGAGAGATTAATCCCGATATCAAAGATGCACAAATTCTTATTTTTTGTTTTGGACCGGCAATTCCAAATACTAAAATACTTGCAGTTCGTCCTAGAAGTGTGGGTATAGCAGAACTTGAAAATTCTTTTATAATAGAATTTTTAGAAGCCCCAAAAGAACAATTAAATGATTTAATGGAAACTTGGGCAAAATCTATAGCAAATAAATAGGATATTTAAATTGAAAAATAAAATATGGATAATTGTTGCTATTTTAGCTCTTGCTATATTTGGTAATGAAATATACAAACAAGTCAATAAGAAACCAAAAAGTGCAAAAGCTACAAGACTTGACTGTCAAAAAGTAGCTGTAACTTTTGAAAAAGTTGTAAAAAAAGATTTGATTGAGAATTTACAACAAACTTTAAAATCCGGTGATTATACATTGGATGTTTGGGCTGATAAAGCAAAATATATGAAATCAGTGATGTTTGAATATGTCGATATTAAAGCCATTGATAAAGATATCAGAGAAAAAATTAAAAATTATCCTTTGGATATTGAAGCTAAAAAAATAAATGATATTTTTGTAGATGTGATGGTATATGAAAATGATAAAAAAGATCCAGGTAAAAAAACAAAAAAATCAAAACTTTATGCAGGATATTTGGAGTTTGCATTTAAAGTTGATAAAAAAGTAGTTTATAAAATACAAATAGATTTTATGGATTTAAAAGGTGAAGATATATCTGAAAGAATATCTTGTGTAGTTAAATCTGTGATGAGTTTAGGAGAATAAAATGGATGAAAAAGTGAAAGATGTTTGTGATCAAATTGAGATAAATCGTTTAAATTTTTTTCCAATTATGATGTTTGCTATTGTTATGGGATTGGCAGGGCTTACGATTGTATTTCAGAAATCACAGGAGATATTAGGCTTTGGCGGGATAGTCGGTGATATTTTAGTTCCGGTTGTTTCTATAATATTTATAGCTATATCTTTAGTGTACATAATAAAAATAATAAAATATTTACCAGCTGTAAAAAAAGAATTTGCCCACCCAATTAGAATAAACTTTTTTCCCGCAAGTGCAATATCTCTTTTACTGCTTTCTGTTGTATATCATCATATTAATCATGATATATCATTTTATAGTTTTCTCCTTGGTACTGTAATGCAAACATTTTTTACATTTTATACTATAAGTTTTTGGATAAATCAAAATTTAGAACTGCATCATTCAAATCCAGCTTGGTTTATTCCAATTGTTGGTAATGTTCTAGTGCCGGTTGCAGGAGCTGGACTGGTTGATACAAATATCTTAATGTATTACTTTGCTGTGGGAATGTATTTTTGGATAATTTTAACAGCTATTTTAATTAATAGAATTATTTTTCATCATCAGCTAGCAGCTAAATTTATGCCAACACTTTTTATCTTTATAGCACCTCCTGCAATTGGTTTTATTGCGTATGTAAAAATGAATGGTGGAGATTTTGACCTGTTTGCAAGTTTCCTTTATAATTTAGCATTGTTTTTTACTTTTTTAATATTTTTTATGTATAAGAATTTTATGGGACTTAAATTTTTTATATCTTGGTGGGCATTTACTTTTCCATTAACAGCAGTTACAATAGCTTCAATGTTGGCTTATAAATTGACACATATTGTGCTTTATAAATATTTTGCATATCTTTTTATGATAGTGGCTTGTGTAGTGATATTGTTAGTTGCAGTTACAACAGTAAAAAATATGTTAAAAGGGAAAGTTTGTATTCAAGAGTAGAGAACTTCTTCTCTATTCTACAGTTACACTCTTGGCTAAGTTTCTCGGCATATCTACATCATTACCAAGTCTAACTGATATTTCCATTGATAAAAGTTGAAGTACAACTAACATCTCAAAAAATTCCAACATATAATGATCAGTTTTTTTAGTATTGATAAAATCATCAGCTAAATCAAATTTGAGTGGACTAATAACACATATTGTACTATCCCTAGCACTTAACTCTTCTACATTTGATTTGATTTTTTCATAGTGTAGATGTTGCGGCATTAAAGCTATTGTAAAAAGTTCAGGATCTGCAAGTGCAATGGGACCATGCTTCATCTCACCTGCCGGATATCCTTCAGCATGTAAATAACTAATCTCTTTTAATTTTAATGCACCTTCCAAGGCAAGTGGAAAAAATACATCACGACCTATAAAGAAAAATCCATGACCATGCAGATATCTTTTACTTAATCTTCGACATTTTTCATGAACTGAATTTTCCACTTTTAAAGAATTTGGTACTTCTCTCAAAATCCTTATCTCTTCTTGTAATTTATCATCAGTTATAGTTTCTTTTTGTTTTGCAAAATATAAAGCCATCATCCATAAAACTACAGTTTGTGTTGAGAATGCTTTTGTACTTGCGACTCCTTTTTCAATTCCAGCACGAGTTAAAATTGTAGAATGGGCTATTCTTGTCATAGATGAGTTATCCACATTACAGACAACTATTGTTTTAAGTCCTGCATTTTTTGCCATCTTTAAAGCTTCTAAAGTATCAGCGGTTTCACCACTTTGAGAGATCACTATAAATAATGTATCTTTTGTTAAAAGCGGGTCTTTATATCTAAATTCACTTGCAATTTCTATACTACATCTTATTTTACTTAATCTTTCAAATAAATAACTAGCTGTTAATCCGGCATGATAACTTGTACCACATGCACAAATTTTAATTTCATTGATACCATCCATTAAAGTATCATCTAACTCATCAAAATTGATTTGTTTATCAGCAATACGACCCAGCATACTATCTGTTACTACATCATTCTGCTCATAAATCTCTTTTTCCATAAAAAAACGAAATCCATCTTTTTGAGCAAACTGTTTATTGGTTGGTAAAATATCCCATTTAACATCTTGGCTAAATATTAAACCATTAGTTGAAGCAATTCCATAAACTCCATCTTCAAGATATGCAACATTGGATGCCAATCCAATTAGTGGAGAATCTGAAGAAGCAAATAAAATTTCCCCAGTCTTATTTCCATATGCTACGGCAAGAGGTGAACCGTGTTTCATAAAAAATATTTTATTTGGTTCACTTTTAGTGATTAATAAAATTGAATAAGCACCTTCAAGTCTTTGGATAGTTTGTTTAAATGCTTCGGAAGTATCTTTTATTTGGTTAAAATAAAATTCAAAAAGATGTACTATAACTTCGGTGTCTGTTTGTGATACAAATTTATGACCGTGAACTTCTAATTCTTCTTTAATCTCTTTATAGTTTTCTATAATACCATTATGAACTACATAAGAGTATGCTCCTGAGTGCGGGTGAGCGTTAAGTTCTGTTGGTTTACCATGTGTTGCCCATCTAGTATGCCCAATACCTATATTAAATGTTGAATTTTTAGTGTTAAATGTTGAATTATTTATTTTATTTTCTAAATTCTTAATTTTACCAATAGCTTTAAAAACATTTATTTTATCATTCTCTAAAAGAGCAATTCCTGCACTGTCATATCCACGGTATTCTAATTCTTTTAAACCATCTAATAAAATCTGGTTACTATTTTGATGCCCTATATATCCGACTATTCCACACATATTTTACTCTTTTTTATAATTTATTACTCTGTATTGTACTTTAATTTTAGTTATGAAATGCTTATCTTCTAAAAGTGATATTTGGATTAAATGCTTTTGTACTGACATTAACATAATCGCCTATTTTTAAATCATTTGCCTCATCACTATTTATAACCACTTCTACAAGCTGTTGACCAATAGATATAACAGCTATATAAATCACATCAACTTTAATAATATCTAAAAGCTCCCCTTCAAAAGAAAATTTAGCAGATCCTGTTGTTTTTAACAATACATCTTTAGCACAGCCATCATTTATAATATGACCTTGATTTAAAACTATCACACGATTGCTAAGTCTGTAAATCTCACTAGGATCATGACTTACCATAATGGTAGTTGTGCCAAATTCTTTATGAAGTATTAAAATCTCATTTTGCAGTTTTGTTCTCATAGCAGGGTCAAGAGCTGAAAGAGGCTCGTCCATTAAAAGTAGTTTTGGTCGATTCATCAAAGCACGACACAAACTAACTCTTTGTTTCTGTCCACCGCTTAAAGTATTTGGAAGCCGTTTTTTAAGTGACTCAAGCTCTGTAATATTTAATAAATGATTTGACAACTCTTTATCTTTATTGACAAAAAGCAGATTTTCTTCAACACTCATATTCGGGAAAAGTGCATAATCTTGAAATACAAAACCTATCTCTCTTTTTTGCGGGGGAAGATTAAACTTTCCATCAAGCCAGATTTTATTACCGATTTCTATAGTTCCACCTGCCTCTTCAAGCCCTGCTAGGATTCTTAAAAGTGTTGTTTTCCCGCTTCCACTCTCTCCTGCTAAAGCTACAAAATCATTCTCTTTTATCTCAAGATTTACATCTAAATCCATCTGCCCGTTTGAACCGTGTAGTTTTTTGTTTATGTTTATTTTTATCATCTTATTATTCCTGATTTTTTAAAAAGTATATTGTTTTATTAAGTTTATTTTTCATACTAACATTATATTTCTACTTTTTACCTAACTTCTAACTTTAACAATATATCCAAAGCATCTATATCAAGTTTTGAAAAAGCAAACCATTTTTTGCCCAAATCTTTTAAACTAGCTCCAATGTGATAAACATCTTTTTTATCTAAAATTAAAAATCTATCGTGAGAACTAGAAAACTTTTTTAACTCTATTTTTGGATATTGTGAATTATATTTTTCTAAATCTAATTGTATCTCTTTTGTGATATTTTTTGTATAAATGAGTACATCTATATTTTTGTCTCTTTTTGATAACAATGTAAACAGACTATCATCTATATAGTTATCTATAAGTATTATACTTTTTTTGGCACTTTTTATTAAATCTGATACAAAAATATAAGCATCATATATTTCACCATCATAAAATATACCTTGCTTTGGTTTTATAGATTTATCTTCTATGGCATTTAATATCATATCAACTTTATCATCTGTTTTATATTGATTTTGTTCTAGTAAATCTAGTCTTTGAGATATAAAATCATTATTTGATATAACCTTTCTCATATTTACAAATGCTCGTATTATATTTATATGAATATCAATAGCAAGTTTTGTTGTTAAAACTGATGATAAAGCTGAAACTCCTTGTTCTGTAAATACAAATGGTTTAGCACCACCTAATTGTTGTTTTGATGGTATCACAGATTGTGATACCATAGTATTTATCTCATTATCTGATAATTCTACCATAAAATCTTCTGGAAATCGTTCAATATTTCTTTTTACTGCTTGTTTTAAAGTTCTAGTTTCAACTTGATAAAGTTCTGCCAAATCTTTATCTAATAAAACTTGAAATCCTCTAATAGTAAAAATCTTATTTTGAATACTTTCTTTATTTATAATTGATATTTTATCCATGTTAGCAACCTTAAATAGTTTTAAATATCATATCACAAAAATTTAATTTTATTAAAAAATATGTCATATTGTAATATTTTTATTCGTACAATACTGAATAATAGGGCAAACATCACATTTAGGACTTCGCGGGTTACATATCGTTTGACCAAAGCTGACTATTGTAAAATTTAATCTATTCCAATACTCTTTTGGCACTTTTTGACAAAGTGCTTTTGCGGTCTCTTTTTCATTTTTTGTATCTATGAATTTTAGTAAATTTGGTATTCTATGTACATGTGTATCAACTGCAATTGTTGGTATATCAAAAGCGTTGTTTAGAACTATATTTGCTGTTTTTTCTCCAATACCTTTGATACTTAAAAGTTCATCTTTTGTGTTAGGAACTTGCGAATCAAATCTATTAATTAAAGCTGACGATACCTCTTGTAAAATTTGAGTTTTTTTACGATACATCCCTGTTGGTTTTACTATTTGCTCTAGTTGTTCTGTTGGAATTTTAAGCATCATTTGTGGTGTATGAGCCAATATAAACAGCTCTTTACATACACGAGCTGTATTTTCATCTTTGGTTCTTAAACTTAAAAGTGTAGCCATCAA
This sequence comes from Arcobacteraceae bacterium, assembly GCA_965242915.1. Taxonomy (GTDB): domain Bacteria; phylum Campylobacterota; class Campylobacteria; order Campylobacterales; family Arcobacteraceae; genus CAJXII01. The sequence goes on along the minus strand of CBDETN010000027.1, from coordinate 265,217 downwards.
AATAGTATATGGTTTTCTCTTAAAACTATTTTTTAAAATATTACTTGGACTGTCTTTTGGGATATTTTGTTCTAAAATATTTAAAACTTCTATAAATTCTTTTGTTTCCATTTTAAAATTTTCCAAGTTTAATGCTTTGCTTATGATTAAAGATATAAACACTCAAAAGTACAATAAAACTTATAATCACCATAATAGCACTATAAATATGTGCACTTGTATAATCCATAATCTCAACCATCTCATAAATAGCAACTGAAGCTACTTTTGTTTCACCAGGGATACTTCCACCAACCATTAGAACTACTCCAAACTCTCCAACGGTATGAGCAAATGTTATTATAATAGCAGTCATAACAGCTGGTTTTATATTTGGCAGGGCTACTTTAAAAATAGTCACTATTTTACTTTTTCCACTTATATAGCTGGCTTCTAGCATATTTTTATTTATAGATTCAAATCCACCTTGAAGAGGTTGTACCATAAATGGTAATGAGTAAAAACAACTAGCAACCACAAGTCCTGTAAAATTAAATACAAGTTTTATATCAAACATATCTTCAAAAAACACACCAATAGGCGAGTTATGAGATAATGCAACTAAAATATAAAATCCCAAAACAGAAGGCGGCAACACTATAGGAAGAGCAGTGATAGCTTCTAAGACAGGTTTGGCTTTTGATTTGGTTTGTGATAGGTACCAAGCCAGCGGCATACTTATCACAAACAAAATTATAGTTGTAAGTCCTGCTAATTTAAACGACAATAAAAACGGGGTAAATTCTATTGTTTTTAATATCTCAATCATTTAAAACCTCTTGAATTGATAACTCGCTGGCTTTTATAAGAACTGTTACTTCATCTTCTACTTTTAAGTCCATATTTAATGCTGATTCTTTTGTAATAATTGATTCTAAAATTTCATCATTGACAAGTAATTTTATACTACTTAATAACTTACCATTATTTATTTCTATGATATTTGCTTTTATTTGATTGTCATAACTTAATACTCCGTTAAAATCTTTAGCAAGGGCTATATGTGTCGGTTTGATACTTATATTTACTTTTGTTCCTATTTTTATATCACTATTTAAATCTAAACTCATCATCGTTAAAATATTGCTTGAGAAATCAAACTTTACAATATTTAGACTATCAACACTAGCAATACTTTTTATTGTAGCTGTTATTTTACTCATATTTTACCTTAAACATTTACAAATCTATTATCTGATTTTTTTTGGCTTACTTCTTTAGCCGTTGACTTCATCCAGCCTGACTTAATTTCGCCTAAAGCTTTATCAAAGTTTTCTATGTATGGTTTTATATCTAATAATGGTGTCCCATCCAAAACATCAATACCTTTTATCGTAACAATATTATCTTCTACACTAACTAAACTTACTATTGATAACCCAATACTATTTGGATGCATAGGTGTTCTAGTCGCAAATACCCCTCTAGGAGTATTTGTATGATCATTAAACGGTATAACTGTAAGTTTGTGATTTTTTATTTTATGAAAATAATATATTAAATAAACATGACTAAATCCGTTTAAATCTTTTAATCCATCTTGGTACTCTTCCTTAAAGTGTATCTTTGCATATACATCTTTTGCACCGCTTGGCTGAACAGGCATATTGTCTAACTGGCAAAAAGGTGTTCTTATAGTTGCTATTTGTTTTAAATTAATATTCATATTTAATTTTCCTATGGTACCAAATAACCAAAATCGTTAAAGATCTGTTTTGCTTTTTTACTTAATATAAAATTATAAAAAGCAACCACTTCCTTATTTCCTTCACCATCTTTTAATATAACAATACCTTGATTTATAGGGGTATAAAGTTTAGGGTTTACTTCTGCCCAATTTACACCTTTTTTAAAATGTGCCATTTTAGGACTATAAAGCGACGATTTAGCGATAAAACCAATATCTGCGGCAATTACTGCATAAGAAACCGTTTGAGATATAGACTCTCCATATACAAGTTTTTTCACTATATTCTTATATATTCCCCCATTTTTCATAGCCTCTATAGTAGCTTTTCCATAAGGTGCTGTTTTTGGATTTGCTATTGCTATTTTTTTTATTTTAGAACTTTCAATAAGTTTTATCCCTTTAGAAAAATCTTGGGCTTTACTACTTAAATATGCCAAACCGCCTTGTGCATAAACAAGTGGTTTGGTTACTGCTATATTATCTTGATATAAAGCTTTTGGATACTTCATATTTGCAGCCATAAAAAGTTGATACGGTGCTCCATTTTTAATCTGCGCAGTCAGCTTTCCACTACTTCCAAGAGTTACAAGAACTTTAGTATCCGGATATAACTTTTTAAACTCTTTTTTTAAATCATCAATTGCATAACTTACATTTGCGGCAACTGCTATATTTATAGTTCCTGCAAACAATGAACTGCAAACAAATAAACTTCCTATTACTATTTTTTTGAACATATTTTTTCCTTATTTCCCTATCATCACATCACTTGATTTGATGATCATTATCACTTCATTTCCAACTTTAAGTTTCAACTCTTCTACAGCGCTATTGGTTATAACAGAAGTGATAATCTGATCTTCTCCAATATCTACTGAAACTTCACAATTTACAGCACCTTTTTCTAAATTCTTAATAACTCCATTGATTTTATTCCTTGCACTAAGAGTCAATGAAGTATCAGTTGAAATTAGCACATTGCTTGATTTGAATATGGCAACAACTTCATCATCTTTTTTTAAGCCCAGATTTGAAATACTGTTTTTGGAAATATTTGCATATAATTTATGACCACTTTTTGGAACAACTGAAACTATTGCATTTACACTTCCTAAAGATATCTCTTCTATAGTTCCTGATATTTGATTTCTTGCACTTATTTGCATAGCTAACCTTTTCATTGTTTTAAGAGTTCCTGTATCAATATCAGTTATATTTGATAAAGCTTCTAAAAACTTTTTTTGTTCTTTTTTTAAGATGGTGTAAGTATTAAGCAGATTTTTTCCATAAGCAGTCAAAACAGTACCGCCGCCGCCTTTACCGCCGGTTTCTTTTTGTACAATTGGTTGAGGTGCTAAATTGTTCATAGCATCAACTGCTTCCCAAGCACTTTTGTAACTCATAGGAACTGCTTTTGCCGCTTTACTTATAGAACCTTCTTTGGCAATTGCAAATAAAAGTTCTATCCTTTTTTCAAGTAAAAAAGGTTGATTTAAAATTTCCAAAGTAAGATTTGAAGATATTTCCATAAATTTCCTTTCGTTGTATCTTGTTGTATATAACGATAAGTAAAACTTTAGCGTTATATATCTTAATATATAATGAAATTGTTAAGAATTTATTGATTATTTTATTTTATTGGTATCTCTATAGAAAATAATGCACCTTTTGTTCCGTTAGTTGCATTTATTTCACCTTTTAAGTTTTGAGTTACTATTGTATTACACATATATAATCCAATGCCTTTACCCTGACTTTGATGTCTTGTTGTAAAATATGGGTCAAAAATCTTAGGTAATATATCTTCTTCTATACCACCTGCATTATCTTCAATCATAATAACGGCATTATTACCATTAGTTGTAATACTTATTATAATCTCTCTATTTTCTATATCTCGCTCACATAGAATATCTTTGGCATTATTTATTATATTCAGTATAACTTGAGATATTTCTCCTTGAATTGAGTGTATATGAATTGGAGTTTCTTTATATCTTTTAATTAATTTTATATGGTTACTTTTTAGTGTTGCTCCATTAACTCTTAAGGTTTTATCCATTGCATCTTGTAAAATAAAATCACTAAATTCATTTTTAGAATCGATAAAGTCTCTAAATTCATCAATAATTTTTGAGAGATATTGTGTTGTATCCATGATTGTTTTTGTAGTATTATTAAACTCATTGTCATCTAATATACCCATCTCTTTTTGAAGTTGCATTCCACTAATAGCAGTTGATATTACAGATAATGGTTGTCTCCACTGATGTGCAATATTTCCTATCATTTCACCTATTTGTGCTCTTTTTGATTGTTCAAAAAGCTGTTGTTCTTTTTCTCTGTTTTTTTGGACTTCTTTAAATACTCTATCTTCAAGGTGTATATTTAAATCTTTTAGATCATCATTTATTGATACTATTGTCGTTAAAAATTTATTAAATGTCATTATCAAAGCATATGATAAGATTATGATTAAAATGGCTAAAATACCTATAAATGTATATAAATAATTTTCATATATTTTAACCTCTTTGGTAATATCTTGAAATAAAACAACTTTTGCTATTGGTTTATTCTTAATTCCAAAGATTTCAATATCATTGATTATACTGAAAATTTTATTTTCATTTTCCATTCTAATATTTTGTGCATCTATATTGTGTCCAGATGCAGAGAATTGATTTATAAGTTCACCATTTGTAGATATAATTGTATAGTTGCCAATAGTTCCTTCTTCAAGCATATTGAACCATTTACTTTGTTTTAGTTGTTTTGTATTAACTATAATTGCAGATTCTGTATTAAATTGTTTTTCTATAAAATCATTTACATAACCTAGGTTTATTCCAAAAGCAATTATACCTATATGCTTCCCTTTTTTAAAAACAGGAAATGTCACTCTATAAAAAAGTCCAAGTTTTGTAATTAAAAATCCACTCACTCTTTTTTTAAGTTTATTAGCTGACAAAACACCTTGAACTTTACTAATGTCATCTCCATACTTGTTTGGAACATGCGCTCTGTAAAATGCTGTCATATCAGGAAGTCCAAAACAGATTAATTCAAAATTTGGCTCATCTTTGATAAGTTTATCAAATTTAATTTGTGCCAGTTTATCAAGTTTTTCTCTATCTCTTGATGCAAAAGCATTTAAGATATCTTCATCTCCTATAAACTCTTCTAATTTTGAGTTATATTTTTTTTGAAGTTCAAAAACTTTTTTTGTAAATGTAAGGTCAAGTTGAGTTTTTTTCAGCTCTATTTGTTTGTTAATATTCTCTTTTTTATCTTGTGTTGCAAAATAAAGTATAACAGTTGCAAATCCTAAAACCATACTAATAATAAATAAAAGAGTGATATTTTTAATCTGTTTTAATTGTTTATAAGAACCCATCTCTTTCCCTCACATAGTACAAATTTAATGTAAAAAGTGTCTTTTCCCTGAAAAGTATAAAGCCATGCCAAATTCATTTGCTGCTTCAATAATCTCATCATCTCTGATACTTCCACCAGGTTCTATCACACATTTTACTCCAGCATCTGCTGCTGCGTCAATTGAATCTCTAAATGGAAAAAATGCTTCAGAAGCTAATACAGAACCAGTTACATCCAATCCCATATCATTTGCTTTTGTAAGTGCTGCTTTTGCAGCATCAACTCTTGAAGTCATACCCATACCAACAGCTACCATTGCAGAGTTTTTAACATAAACTACACAATTTGATTTTGTTAAAGATGCTATTTTATAAGCAATCTCCATATCTTTTTGTTCTTGCTTGGAAGCTGTTCTCGCTGTTTTTAATTCACTATTTTTAACTTCATCATCTTCAACTTTATCAGCATTTTGATAAACAAAACCACCATCAACAATTTTAAAGTTAAAATCATCATTTGCAAGTTCTATTTTAGCAGTACCCTGCTTAAATAGTTTGATTCTTTTTTTCTTATTTAATTCCTCTTGGGCTTCTGGTGTAAAATCAGCAGCAAACACAACTTCTAAGAAAATCTCATTCATTTTAACAGCTAATTCTAAATCAACAATACCGTTAACAGCAACAACACCGCCAAAAGCAGATACCGGGTCACATTTTAATGCTTCTACATATGATTCAAGTAAAGTGTTTTTTATAGCAAAACCACAAGGATTCCCGTGCTTTACAATACAAACTGCGTTAGTATCACCAAAAGCTGCTGCAATTTTAGAAGCACCGCTGATATCACCCATATTATTGAAACTAGCCTCTCCTTTTAGTGTTATGAATTTGTTTGACAGATGTTTGTCAAACTCATACAATGCACCTTTTTGATGTGGATTCTCTCCATATCTGGTATCAAAAACTTTTTCACCAATGATAAATTGTTTTGCACCCATGCCGCCATTGAATCTTTTGTTCATATAGTTTGCAATCATAGAATCATAAGCAGCTGTATGTTCGTAAGCTTTTATCATCATATCTCTTCTAAATTCAACTGTATTTATATCATTTTTAAGATTATTTAAAACATCATCATAATCAGCAACATCAGTAACTATAATTACACTATCAAAGTTTTTAGCAGCTGAACGCACCATTGCAGGTCCACCAATATCAATATTTTCAATAATCTCTTCAAAATCATCAGTTTTTTCAATAGTTGCTTTAAACGGATAAAGATTTACACATACCAAATCAATACCTTCAATACCTAATTTTTTTGCTTCATCAAGGTGTGATTGTTTATCTCTTCTATGTAAAATACCACCGTGAATAAAAGGATTTAAAGTTTTTACACGACCCTCAAAACATTCAGGAAATTTAGTAACTTCATTTGCTTCAATTACAGCTATTCCAGCCTCTTGAAGCTTTTTATATGTTCCACCGGTTGAAATAATCTCATATCCTAACGATACTAACTCTTTAGCAAAGTTTTCAACACCACTTTTATCACTTACACTTATCAATGCTCTCATTTTATTTTCCACCTCTTATAAGTCCTGCTCTATTATTTCTTGAAATCTGTTAAAATATACATTTTTAACCTTTTCCATTTTTCTATATAAACTATTGATAGCTAAAATATCTCCACCAGTTTTTCCAATACATCCATAACTAATTCCGATTTTATAAGCCAAATCATTAAATGCTTGAATATTTGAAGGTTTTATTTCAATAATTGCTCTACTTAAACTCTCAGAAAAAATATCATATTCATGTTCAAATGCAACATTTACATCACAACCCATATCTCCAACAGCACACATTTTAGCTAAGGCAATTGCAACTCCACCAACATTTACATCTTTTGCAGATTCTAAAAGTCCTAATTTATTTGCTTCAATTATAATATCCCATAACATTAATTCAGCTTCAAAATCAACACCGGGATGAGTACCGCCAATTTGCCCCTCAACCTCTTTTAAATATAAGCTTCCACCAAATTCGCTGTAAGATTCACCAATTAAACAAATATAGTTACCTTCTTCTTTAAAATGAGATGATAATACTTTATTCATATCATCATTTAGTCCAACTGTTGCAATGCTTGGAGTAGGATATATTCCGACTCCGTTTGTTTCATTGTATAACGATACATTTCCACTAATAACAGGAGTATTTAACTCTTTACAAGCAGATTTGATACCCTCGCAAGAATGTTTAAATTGCCACATAACTTCTGGATTTTCTGGATTACCGAAGTTAAGACAATCTGTAATAGCCAAAGGACGAGCTCCCGTCATTGCAACATTTCTCCCTGATTCCATAACAGCAGCGGCAGCTCCTAACTCTGGATTGATGTAGCAGTATCTAGTATTACAATCGGCACTCATAGCAAGTGCTTTTCCTGTTTCTTTAATTCTGATAACAGAACCGTCAAGAGATCCCGGCCCTTTGATTGTATTTGTTTGTACCATTGAATCGTATTGATTATAGATGAATGATTTATCTACAACTTCTAAACTTTTCCACAAAATATCAAAAGCATCAGTTGAACTTAATTGTTTTGTCATTGTGATATTTTTAATATCTTTTAAATATTCAGGTTCTTTAACAGGTCTATCTAAAATAGGTGCTTCTTCACTTAATGGTTGAATTGGTATGTCAGCTACTAATTCGCCATGCCAGTATAGTTCCATATTTCCAGTATCTGTAACTTCACCAATAACGGCAACACTTAATTCCCATTTTTCAAAGATATCAATTACAGCTTGTTCACAACCTTTTTTAGCACAAATCAACATTCTTTCTTGAGATTCAGAAAGCATAAAGTCATAAGGCGTCATATTTTCTTCACGAGCTGGAACTTTATCTAAATCCATTCTCATACCACTTCCACTTCTTCCAGCCATTTCAAAAGATGATGAAGTAAGTCCTGCAGCACCCATATCTTGAATACCGATGATTAAATCTTCTTTGAATAATTCCAAACAAGCTTCAAGTAAAAGTTTTTCAGTAAACGGGTCACCAACTTGTACTGTTGGTCTTTTTGATTCACTGTCTTCTGTAAATGCAGCAGAACTCATAACCGCACCGCCAAGACCGTCTCGACCGGTTTTAGAACCTACATACATTACCGGATTTCCAACACCCTCAGCAACTCCTAAGAAAATCTCATCTTTTTTAGCTAGTCCTAAAGTAAAAGCATTTACAAGGTTGTTTCCGGCATAACAATCTTCAAATGTAGTTTCCCCGCCAATAGTTGGAACTCCCATACAGTTACCATAACCGCCAATACCTTCAACAACACCTCTTAAAAGAAATCTGTGTTTTTTAGCAGTTTCACTGTCTCCCTCAATTGAAGCAAATCTAATAGAGTTCATGTTTGCAATTGGTCTTGCACCCATAGTAAACACATCTCTTAAAATTCCACCAACACCAGTAGCGGCACCTTGATATGGTTCTATGAAACTAGGGTGATTGTGTGATTCCATTTTAAATACAGCAGCATAGCCATCTCCAATATCAATAACTCCTGCATTTTCTCCCGGACCTTGTATAACCCACGGAGCTTTTGTTGGAAAACCATTTAAATATTTTTTTGACGATTTATAAGAACAGTGTTCACTCCACATAGCAGATATGATACCTATCTCTGTATAGTTAGGCTCTCTACCTAAAATCTTAACTGTGTTTTCGTATTCTTCTTGGGTCATAGAATGAGCAAGTGCGATTTCTAATGGTGTTTGTTGTGACATATTTATTTACCTTGATAGTTTGTAATTTTAGGAAATTATATCTAAAAGTTGTTTTTAAAATGTTGAAGTTATAAAAATTAATTAATTAAAAAAATTACCATAATAACATAGCAACAGATGATGTTAATAAAATAGCAATAATATTAAAAAATATTCCAAATGTTGCCATATCTTTAATAGTTAAAACTTTACTACTCATAGCAATTGCATTAGGCGGAGTTGCAATAGGAAGCATAAAAGCATAACTGGCACAAATAGTTGCTACCATAAGTATAAGATTTGTATCAATATCCGACGCCATACCTAAAGAATAAATAATAGGTAAAGTAATTGATATCAGGGCTGTATTGCTTGTAACTTCTGTTGTAAAAGTAATAAGTGAAGCAACTATTAGAATTAAAATTAAAGGGGAGAGTTCTGTTAAAGTTAAAAGCATTTGGGCTATTGCTTGGGCTAAACCTGTGTGGCTAAATGCTGCTGCAATGGAAAAACCGGCACCAAATAAAAATATAATTTCAAAAGGTATTTTTTTAGAATCTTGCCATTTTAAAAATCCAACTTTTGGCATCATCATAAATAAACCAAAACTAAGTAGCAGTCCAGCTTCATTTAGACCAATAAAAGAGTTTAATCCAAGTATAACAACCAATAAAAGTAAAATATTTTTTAATCTGTTTTGATCGTTATTTAAAGTAGCAGTTTTATCTAATTGAGGTTGTACTTGTATGTCTTTTGTTCCTAAAGACAATATATAAGAAACAACGATCAGCATAATAGCTGCCAATGGGATAGTTTTTAACATCCAACTAAAGAATGTTAAACTCGGTAAATCGTTATCCTGTAAGAATCCCATTAAAATTAGGTTTGGAGGAGTTCCAATAGGGGTAATAATTCCACCAATACTTGCACCGTAAGCAACTGCTAAAACAAGTCTGACTTTTAATTTTTTAATATCTGTTAGGAATAGGGCGATTGGCATTAAAAGCAGGGCGGTTGTTGTATTTGAAAGCAGTGAGCTTAAAAGTGCAGATGTTATTGCCAAAGCAAAGATAACACCACGACTTGAATTTGGGAAAAATGATAATAATTTATTTGCTATAATTTTATGCAAGCCAATTTTTTCAACAGCAATTGCAAGTAAAAACCCACCTAAAAATAAGAATATAATTGATTTTGAATAATTAACTGTTGTTGCATTTGTAGCCATAATATCAAATGCCGGGAATAAAATAATAGGTAATAAAGATACCACACCTAACGGTAAAACCTCATTTGTCCACATAAAAACCAATAATACTACTACACCTATAAGTCTAGCTTGTGTTTCTTCAAATACCATTCCTGATAAAAAATATCCAATAAAGGCTAAAATAATCGGTATTAAAAATTGTTGATATATTTTCATGATCTTACTCTTATTTTCCTAAGCAAAATTCACCAAACATTACATCTAACATTTCACTATGTTCGTAAGGTCTTGTAATATTTGATATATGTGTCAAAGCTTCATTTATATGATGAGCAAAAAATTCTAATTCTCCTGTTTGAAGAGGAGTGAAAGCCTGCTTGATATATTTTAAAGTTTCCTCTACCTCTTTTACTTGTTGTTTAGAAACCAATGTTATCTCATCACTTGAAGTGTTTTGATTTAGAATTGTTTCAATTTGTTTAATAAGCGGTGTTATATCTTTTTTAGTGTTTAGTGTTAAGTGTTTAGTGTTTATTGTTAGAGATGCAATATTAAATCTTACCTCTAAATCAGATTTAGTTAAAATAATAATTTTTTCTTTGTCACTATTATCTAAAAGCTCTAGAATTTGTTTATCTTCGTTATCAAATTCACGACTTCCATCAAATAAAGCTACTATAATATCTGCTTCGTTAATAGCTTCAATTGATTTTTCTATTCCTATTTTTTCAATTTCATCATTTGAATGCCTAATACCGGCAGTGTCAACAACTTTGATAATATGAGTTCCTATTTTTACACTTTCCTCAATAGTATCTCTAGTGGTTCCAGCAATATCACTTACAATTGCACGGTTAAAATTAAGCAATTTGTTTAAAAGACTTGATTTTCCAACATTTGGTTTTCCTATAATTGCAACTTTAAAACCATCTATCAAGCCTTCTCTTCTCTTACTTGACTCAAGTGTATTATCTAACTTTATGTTTATTGCTTCAAGTTTTGTATTTATTTGTTTAAAAATATCTGCCGGTAAATCTTCTTCTGCATAATCAATTGTAACTTCTGTATAAGCTAACATAAAAAGTAAATCTTTTCTTATATCTTCTACAAACTTGGACAATTCACCTTTTAACTGACGAGCTAAAAGTTTAACAGCATCTTCGCTTCTAGCCTCTATCATCTTTGATATAGCTTGAGCTTGTGATAAATCTATTTTACCATTTAAAAAAGCTCGTTTAGAAAATTCCCCTGGATTCGCTAATCTTGCACCTTGCTTTATACAAGATTCCAAGACTAAATTTGAAATAGCAATTCCCCCATGACATTGAAATTCAACTATATCTTCACCTGTAAATGATGACGGATTTTTAAAATAAATCAATAAAGCTTCATCAATAAGTTCATTTTGGTTATCATAAAGTTTTGACAGGGTTGCGTTTCTTGGAGTTAAAGAAGAAATTTTTGAAATTTGAAGTGCAATGCTAAGTGAATTTTCTCCACTTAACCGCACAATTGAAATAGAGCCGATACCATGAGCCGTAGCAATGGCAACTATAGTATCATCATTAATCACTAGCCACTATCCCATAACCACTATTTACGGTATTCGTTTACTAAAATATATTTATCGCCTTTAACATTTGTTTTTACAGCAACATATTTCTCGGGAAACTCATCTCTTAATCTTTTTAAGGCAATATGCACTAATACACCATCTAAAGGTTTAGTTTTATAAAAACCGTCTTCTTTAATTGTTTGAATTACCGGTACTAAATAATTTGAGATTGCTTCTTCTTGTGAAGTTAAAAACTGAGCAACTTCAAGTCTTAACATTAAGTTATATTTTTCATGAATCCAATTAAATAAAATATAAGATAAAGCTTTGTATCTATAACCCTCTTTCCCAATTAATAAAGCAGCATCTTCACCTTTAAATTCAATATATAAAGTTTCATCATCATAAAAAGACACTTGAATTTTATCAAGTTTATAGCAAGTATGGCTAAATAATTTATTTATTTTTTCTTGAACTTCAGTTGTAATAATATTGTCATCTTTTTTAATAGTTATTTTGTCATGAGTTTTTTTTGCATCAGCACTACTATAAAAATCATCAAAGATTTGTTCTTTAGGTTGTTCAATTGGTTGTTGAATTACTTTTTTAAGTTGTTTTGTTTCTGGAGATTTTGTTGTTGTAATAATAGGTTTTTTAGTTTGAACTGGTTTAGGTTCTTTATATTCTTTTTGTTTCTGTGGTTTTGAATGAGAGTTTTTAAGTTCAACTAAAATAATGGCTTCTTTGACAAATAGTCCAAAAAAGCCTTTATTGCCTGATTGAACTATCTCAATATCTAAATCTGTAATGGAACAATTTAAACTAGCTGTTGCATTTTTATAAGCTTCTTCTAAAGTTTTGGCTCTAAATTGTTTAGACATAATAAATCCTTTGAGTTATTTTTTATTGTGTGCTTTCGTATGACTTTTTTCTTCATGTTCTTTATGTCTGGCAACTTTTGCTTTTGCAAAGATACTATTTACATAATATTGTTGAGCTACAGTAAACAAGTTATTCATAAACCAGTATAAAGTAAGTCCGGCAGGGAACCATAAAAAGAAAAATGTAAAGATTACAGGAAGCATCATAAACATTTTCTTTTGCATCTCATCTTGCATTTGGTTAGGTGTGATTTTTTGTTGAATAAACATTGTTGCACCCATAAGTATTGGTAATACATAGTATGGATCCATTAAAGATAAATCTTCAATCCACCAAATCCACTCACTACCTTTTAGCTCAATTGCATTTAGTAAAACTCTATAAATAGCAAAGAATATTGGAATTTGAAGTAAAATTGGAAGACAACCGCCCATTGGGTTTGCTCCCTCTTTTTTATATAATTCCATCATATGCATAGATGCTTTTTGTTTGTCATCTTTATATTTTTCTTGAAGTTTCTTAACTTGAGGTGATAACTCTTTAAGTCTGTTCATAGATACCATACCTTTGTATGCTAAAGGATAAAGTATAGTTTTAATTAATATTGTTACAATAACAATAGTCCAACCCCAGTTACCTACATAACTTTGTATAAATTGAAGCATCTGAAACATCGGTTTTGCTATAAAAGTAAACCAACCATATTCAATAACTTGTGATAATTTAGGGTCAAGTGCAGTTAAGTCATTGTAGTTTTTTGGGCCCATATAACCACTAAGAGTTAATGTATTCTTACCATGAATAAAAATTTGTGGATTATTATCAGTATCCGGCATAACGGAGAGTTCTAAACTATCAATAGTATTATATAAAACAGATGCATAATATCTATCAAATGAAGAAGCTATTTGAACTCCGGTAAATGTTGTAGTTGTCTCAAAATCTTCATCTTCCATTATATTTAATGTACCATCATTTAATGCAAGCAGGGCACCATGATCAGCATACATATCAGCAAGTACATCCGGTCTAAATCCTGGAGTTATAAAAAATGGTTCACCATTTGGAACTATTACTTCTAAGTCATAGTGTCCATCAGAGTAAATTGTTAAATTTTTGATTAAAGTTGTATTTGATAATTTTTGAGTAAGGGTTAGTTTAACTTCACCATTTAAAGCATTCAAAGTTTTACTTGATGCTGTTACTTTATTTTTAAAAGCTTCATCATTTAAAGTTCTATTAGAAAATCTAACTTCTAAAGCTCTTAATTGATTTTCGTTAAAAAGTTTTATTTGTGAGCCATCTTCATTAATATATTGTTTTTTTAGAAGTGTAACTTGAGCAATTCTACCAAGAGAATCGATTTCAATAATATTGTTTTTTGTAGTTATTGTTGAGATTATTTCACTTGTGGCCGCATCTGAAGTAAGCGGTGCGTTATTTGCTTGAGTTTGTTGAGAAACTATTTGCGGCGCTGCTGTGTTAGGGTTGGTAGTTTGTGGATTTGTATTTGCTGTCTTTGACTGTGCTGCTTGAAAAACTTGTTCTTGTTGTATTGCTTGTGGTTGTACATATAAAAAATCATATGCTATAAAAAATGCAAATGACAATAAAGTTGCCATTAAAATTCTTTTTTGTGTATCTTGTTTATTCATTTTATTATCATTTAGTGCCATTTTTAAATTCCCAGTTTTTAATTATAATATAATTATTTTTTTTTGTCGGTATATACCAATATTTTACATTTATTTTCTTAAATACAATATTAGTAAAATTATGTTTAACTTCTGGATAATCAAACCCACCTTCAAACAATTGATTGCATCTTAAAATTCTAATAAAAGAATGATAAAAAGCAAACAAAATATTGTTATTTTCAAATTGCCATTTTGCATATTCTGAACAAGTAGGATGGTATCTGCAACTGCCAAACGATAAAATGCTTAAAAACTTTTGATAAAATTGAAGTATCAAAAGAAGTGGTTTTTTTATCATTTGATTAGTCTGTTAAAAATAAATCTAATTTTTTCATAGTCCAAGTGAAATCTTTTTTAAGGGTTTTATAATCTCTGTTAGAAATTTCATCTTTGGCTACAAGTATATATTTTCCGTTTTTAAGTAATGATTCAAACTCCAAAAAGACAGCTCTTAATCTTCTTCTTGCCTCATTCCGTTTTACTGCATTACCGACTTTTTTTGAGGTGACAAAAGCAACATTAAGCTTCTCTTTATCACCTTTAAAAAAAGCGACAAAAGAGTGATTATGCCACTTTTTATCGCTTCTGTATATTCTGCTGAATTCTTTAGAATTATTAATTCTATGAGATTTATTTAAACAGCTAATCTCTTTCTACCTTTAGCTCTTCGAGCTTTAATAACTCTTCTTCCGTTTTTTGTTGCCATTCTAATTCTAAAACCATGAGTTCTTTTTCTTGGCGTGTTGTGTGGTTGATAAGTTCTTTTCATCAATATTTCCTTCTATTTTTTAAATTAAGTTTGCGATTATATTTAAAAGTTACTTAATCTTTGTTTATGTTAACAACTATTTCCTCATTTACAATATCAAATTCAACATTGCTCCCATCTTGAATCTGTTCTTCCAATATCATATCAGCTAACTTATCCTCAACAATCTCATATAATGCTCTTTTTAATGGTCTTGCTCCATATACCGGATCAAATCCAGCTTCAGCTATAAATGCTTTAGCTTCATCAGTCATAGTTAATTTTATATTCTTACTTTCAACTTTTTTAGCAATACTGTCAAACATAATATCAACTATTTTAGTAATTGCTTCAATCCCAAGTTGTTCAAATATAATAATATCATCAAGTCTATTTAAAAATTCAGGTCTAAAGTGAGCTTTTAATTCATTTAAAACTTCACTTTTTCTCTCTTCCCTATCACTTATTTCTATAATTTTACTACTTCCAATATTTGAAGTTAAGATAATAATAGTATTTTTAAAATCTACTGTAACACCTTTGTTATCTGTTAATCTTCCATCATCTAAAACTTGAAGTAAGATATTAAATACATCCGGATGTGCTTTCTCTATCTCATCAAATAAAATAACACTATATGGTTTTCTTCTAACTGCTTCAGTCAATTGTCCACCCTCTTCGTATCCTACATACCCAGGTGCAGCTCCTATAAGCCTGCTGGCTGAATGTTTTTCCATATATTCAGACATATCAAATCGTATCAGCGACTTATCATTATCAAACAAGAATTTTGCCAAAGTTTTAGCTGCCTCTGTTTTACCTACTCCCGTAGGGCCTAAAAACATAAAGCTTCCAATAGGACGACTGTCATCACTTAGTCCTGCTTTATTTCTTTTAATTGCTCGACTAATTGCTTTTAATGCTTCATCTTGCCCAATGACATCTTTTTTCAATACACTCTCAACTTGTAGAATTTTTTGTTTCTCGCTTGACATCATTTTATTTACAGGGATTCCAGTCCAACGAGATACGATACTGGCAATTGCATCTTCATCTACAAAGTTTTTAAGCAGTGTTCCTGATTCTTGCATTTTTGCCCATTTTTCTTCATTTGCTTTTATCTCATTTTCAAGCTCTGGAATCTCGCCATATTCAATCTTTGCAGCTTCTTCAAATTTACTGTCTTTTTTTGCTCGTTCGGCTTTTGTCTTTAATTCATCTATTTTTATTTTAATACTTGAAACAGCGTTAAAAGTCTCTTTTTCATTTTTAAACTGAGTTTCTAAATTTCTTTTTTGTTCATTTAGATTTGAAAGTTCTTTTTCTATTTCATCTAATCTGTCACTTGTAACTTTTGATAAACCAAGTTTTGTAGCGATGGTTGATTTCTCCATCTTTAAAGCTTCTTTTTCAACCTCTAAAGTTCCTATTTGTCTTTTAGTAGTTGAAAGAATTGTCGGCTCAGACTCAATTTGCATTTTTAATTCAGCTGCTGCTTCATCAATTAAATCGATCGCTTTATCCGGTAAAAATCTATCAGTAATATATCTGTGGCTTAATTTTGCTGCACTTATTAAGGCAGAGTCATTTATAGTTACATTATGAAAAGTTTCAAGTTTCTCTTTTATACCTCTAAGAATTTGCAAGGCTTCATTTACACTTGGCTCATCTACATTTACGGGTTGAAATCTTCGCTGCATAGCTGCATCTTTTTCAAAATATTTTCTATACTCTTTTAGTGTTGTAGCACCAATAGTGTGAAGCTCACCACGAGCTAGAGCAGGTTTAAGAATATTTGCAGCATCCATACTCCCCTCAGCTGCACCAGCTCCAATTATAGTATGAATCTCATCAATAAATAAAATGATATTTCCAGCTTTTTGCACCTCTTTAATAACAGCTTTTAATCTATCCTCAAACTCACCTCTATATTTTGCCCCTGCTATTAATGCACTCATATCAAGAGTGATTACCCTTTTATTTTGTAATGAGGTTGGTACATCTTTATTTACTATTCTTTGTGCTAACCCTTCCGCAATTGCAGTTTTACCAGTACCAGGTTCACCTAAAAGAATCGGATTATTTTTTGTTTTTCTAATCAAAATCTGCATCATTCTTTGCAACTGCTCATCACGACCAATTACAGGATCCAGTTTACCATCAAGTGCTTGTTTGTTTAAATCAATACCGTATTTTTCTAAAGCTTCAAGGTTGTCATCCCCGCTTTGACTTTCAACTTTAGCACCACCTCTTATAGCTTCCAGCTCTTTTTTAACTTCGCTCAAGTCTAAGTATTTTCCTAATACATCTTTAAATACCTTATTTGACAGGTTTGCTATTATCCAAGTATCAACAGCTAAAAAACTATCCCCTTGACTACTCATCAATCCTTGAGCATTTTCCAAAGACTGCACCACATTTCTACTTATTGTTATATTTTCTTTGTTTACACTTGATACACTTGACAGTTTATTTGCATAACTTTTAGCTTCAAGTTCAATTGCGGTTTTGTCTGTGCTCAATTTATTTAAAAGTTGATTTAAAACACTGCTTGTATTTGTTAAAAGCCCCCATATAATATGGATGATTTCTACTTCTTGATTTTTATTATGAAGTGCAAGTGAAAGTCCTGATTCTATAGTTTCACTCATTTGGTTAGTTAGTTTTTCAAATATTTTATTACTCATTTTTAATACCCTTTTTTATAATTGGCACTCTAGTATGATGAGTGCTAAAAGAAGTATATCTAGTTTGAAATTGTTTGTCAAGTATTTGAAATTATGTTGTGTGCTTAGCCTTTAATATGCATTCCCACTTGGAAAGTGGGAGTTTCCACCTTTAAAATCCCTTAAAAAATAAAACTATGATCTGTCAACCCTATATCATACTAAGAACTATAAATTCTAAGCAACCATTTCATTTTGTAACATTAACTCTTCAAACTCAACTGGTGAATAATTATTATTTGCACTATGCATTCTTTGTCTATTGTAATATACTTCTATATATTCAAATATAGATTGATTAGCTTTTGATTTAGTTTCATAAATCTCATGATGAGTAAGTTCAGTTTTTAATGTATGGAAAAAACTTTCAGCAACTGCATTATCCCAACAATTACCTTTTCTACTCATACTTTGTATAATTCCATTTTCTTCTAATAAATCTTTATGAGAGTAAGATGTATACTGACTACCTCTATCTGTATGCCATATTAAACCTTTTGGTGGATTTCTATTTTTTAATGCCATAATGAGGGCATCATTAACTAAATCTACTTTCATAGTATCATCCATTGACCAACCAACAACTCTTCTTGAATATAAATCTATTACAGTTGCAAGATATAGCCATCCTTCTGATGTTGGAATATATGTTATATCTCCCACATATTTTTCATCAGGGGCTGAAGCATAAAAATCTCTATTTAAAATATTAGGTGCTACAGGTAAATTATGATTTGAATCTGTTATATTAACTTTAAATCTTTTCTTTTTATTTGCTACAAGATTTAAATCTTTCATAATATTTCCAATTCGTCTTCTTGAAACAATAAGCCCATATAATCGCTCTAGTTTATCTTTTAGCCGTCTTGTACCATATTTGCATCTACTTTGAATAAATATAATCTCTATTAACTCATTAAGTTTATCATCTACTGTTTTAACTATACATCCATTATTAATCCAATGATAATAACTTGAAATATCTACTTTTAATATTTTGCACATTAGATTTTTATTGAAGTTCATTTTATTATCTTTTATCCAGGTATACTTTATTGAACTTCTTTCGCAAAGTATACTGCTGCTTTTTTTAATATATCACGCTCCTGCCTAAGTAGTTTAGTTTCTCTTCTTAGCCTTTTATTCTCTTGTTCTAAAGTTTCTTTGGGAGTTTTGACTATAGATTTAGTTAAATCTTGATTGGCCTTTTTATATTCATTCATCCAATTATAAATTGTCTTAGAATTTACATCTAAATCTTTAGCAATTTTTAGAACTGAATCACCATTATTTAAAACCAACTGTATTGTTGAATCTCTAAACTCTCTTGTATATTGACTATTTTTCATATTTTCTACTTTCTTCATACTTTTATTTTAACTTAGATTTATTTAAGTTCTAAGTATAAATTAGTGTAGCCAGATCAGTTTTGCGGGGTTGTGTATTTACCATTTATCTCTTTTATAAGAAATTCTTTAAACTGCCCATTTTGTTTTATACTAAATTGCATAAAATCACTTGCACAAGCACTTAAAAATAATGCTGCTAAAACGGCTAAATTATTCATTTTAATGTCCTACTATTTAAATTTTTATTTTACAGTTTGATTAAATAAATGGGGAATAATTTAATAAACTTTAATAGTTTTCTTCCATAAAGGAACTATTTGTTTAACATTTTCTTCATTTGCTATAAGTTGAATTAAATCTAAAATATTATCACTATTATGAGAATATATATAATCACCAATTATTAAAATTTGCTCTAATTGAAGATTGTATCTAGCTTCAAATTCATTTATTAATTCAGGTGTAATTTGATTAAACCTAATTGCTATTTTTGAACTATTTGTAAAGGTATAGTTTTTTGAAGTGATGTATTGATTATCTATTTGTTTTACAAGTATTTGTTTTGTACCGTCATTTTGTTTTATAGTGTAATTGATAAAGTCACTTGCACAGCCATTTAAAAACAGTGCAATTATTATAATTAATTTGTTCATATTAATGTCCTACTATTTGAAGTTTTATATTTGTTATTGTTCTATTGGTTTGATTATTTGCATCTCTATCTGCAACTTTTACTATCCACCCACCAGTACTGTTCTCATCTACAAATGCAACGGAACTTAATCTAAGGTTATATGCTCCATTAGAAATATTATCACTAGCTAAAGCACTATCATTATGTAAAAGTTTTGTAATCGTACCTACTGGACTTTCTAGATAAAATTCAAATTCTCCAAGATTATCTAATGAGGCATCGAACCAAACTCCAACCCATTCAATAGTTTTAGCAGTTCCGACATTTATAGTTGTGCTTAATCCTGTGGCATTATTGTCTGGTACTGTACTACCTACATTTTCAGTAGTATTAGTATCACTTACAGCACCCAAAAGAGTATATCCACTGCTACACATACTTATCGCACTTGCTACATCTATACGACCATAACCATAATCTATACTATGTTTTAAATTAGCACCATTTGTTACCCAAGTTGAATTTTTTGTATCTACTTGAATAGCAGTTTTTGCTAGAACATATTTAACATCTCTATATGTTAAAGTTGGACAAGCTTCAAGTATAAGCCCAATAGCACCTGATACCATTGGTGTAGCAGCACTAGTTCCTGAAAATGTACCATAACTATCATTTAAATCAGTAGTATAAACATTATCACCATATGCAGATATTAAAATATTTGAGCCTGGATTTGAGTATGCAGCATATGTGTTATTTTGTTTAAGTGCAGCTACTGCTATAATATATTGATTGTTAGCTGTATATGTTAAATTAGCAGAGCCTTTTGGACAACTTCCACTATCTGCTCTTTCATTTCCACCAGCTATTACATAAACCCTACCTTTTTCATTTCTAAGGTTTTCTGAACCCAATTTTAAAATATCTTCTTCAAAAGTTGTAGTTGAAGAGCAACTTCCCCAACTATTTGATGATATTGTAATATCATTTGCTCCTGACCCACTTATCCATGCTGTTTCTAATTGGGCTTGATCATAAGTAAAACTCGTAGCATCAATAGTATGAAATTTAAATCCTACAACTTTTCCTAATGGATTAATTCCTCTAATACCTTTATTGTTATATCCTCTTGCACTAGCAATTCCTGCACATTGGGTACCATGTGATTCCCCACTATCTGGTGTACAATTTAAAGGTGTACCAGTTTCTGCATTATAACTCTTATCCAAGTCTAAATTTGCAAATATATCTTCATGAATGGGATCAATACCAGTATCCACTATTTGAATAATAGAACCATTTGCACTACTACCATTATAATCAGCATGTACAGCTGTAATATTAAGATCGGTTAAATACCATTGATTTGAATCTAGTGGGTCATTTCCACTTACTAAAGAGCTAAATGTATCTTGTAGATGCGCTTTTGCTGTAGTTGCATTGATTTCTATCAAACTTGAACGACCAGCATTAACTTCGGTAGTATTTACTTTATTAATTAAATTAGTTATAAATGCATTACTACTAAAATCTACACCTAATTCTGAGCTAAAATTTTCAGCAGCATCAACTAAAGTAATACCATTTGAAACATTCCTATCACTATCAAAAGTTTGTAAAACCCTTGCAATATTTAATACAGTTGCATTATCTATATTACCACCACTAACAATATCTATAGGTGTAATTACACTTTGACCACTTGCACTTCCTATAAGTATATTTCCTATATAAAAACTAACTGTTTCACCACTTTTATAAGAAAATGTTCCACTACTATTAGTTTGTCCTGATTGAGTAGAGGTGCTATAAGTTAATCCTTTAACTGCTGAATCTATAAACATACCATTATTTGTTGGAGTTGAAGAAGAATCTCCACCAGATGAACCTCCACCTCCGCCGCCTCCTCCGCAAGCAACGATAAAAAAGTTGAGGAAAAGTAGAAAAAAGTAATTTATAAATTTAGTTAATTTCATTGTGTTCTCTATAAGTACATAAGTAATACAATAAGTATGCAATATCTATTGGGGACCATCGTACATCATCAACCAGATCCTTTCCGATCAAAGTTTTAGCAACCGTATTTCCATATAAATTAATTATATAAAATACTTTATGTTTGACTTTGTCTTTTGGTGTGTTTAAAATAAAACTGGGAAATATATCTTTTTTATTTTTGATAAATAAGTTATATTCCAGTAGAAGAAATTTTAATATAATACCAATTTGAAAGGAGTGATACTCTTTTATATTTAATGATTCAATGGGTTTATTTTTATACTCTAATGATTGAAATGTATTAAGTTCTTCTCTTACCATACTACATACAGTTTCAGAGTCAAAGCTTTCTATAAAATCTGGTAGAATTAAATCTTGAAGTTCTATTTTTTCAGGGTCAAAAACTCGCTTTTTTAGTTTTACCGGATTAAATATTTTCTGTACAATACTACTAAATCCCATTTTTATCCTATAAATATTTATTAATTTATCATCTTACAATGATATTTATTATATACTACTGAAATGAAAAAAGATAAAGTATTTGAAAAGCCGATTTTAAAGCAATTTGAGTTTGATGAGGAAGTTGCCAGTGTATTTGACGATATGTTAAATCGCTCAATCCCTTTTTATGATGAGATGTTAAATTTGACAACATCTTTTGCATTAAAATATTGCAGTGAAAAAAGTATAATATATGATTTAGGTTGCTCAACTGCCTCTACACTTATAAATATTGCTCACAAAAGTAAATTAAAAGATTTAGAACTTATTGGAATTGATAATTCTGATGCTATGCTAGAGAGAGCCGGTCAGAAAAGTAAAGCTTATGGATTAGATATAAAGTTAGTTAATGATGATATTTTTAATGTAGAGTTAAAAAAGTCCAGTGTGATTATTTCAAATTACACTTTACAATTTATTAGACCGCTTCAACGAGAAAAACTTATTAAAAAGATTTATGATAGTTTAGAAGAGGGCGGAGTTTTTATATTTAGTGAAAAAGTGATAAGTGATGATAAAATTTTAAATAAGCTTATGATTGATGAATATTATGAGTTTAAAAAGAAAAAAGGTTACAGTGAATTTGAGATTGCTCAAAAAAGGGAAGCTTTAGAAAATGTACTTATCCCTTATACTTATGAAGAAAATAAAAAAATGATAAAAGATGTAGGATTTAAACAATTTGACTGTTTGTTTAAATGGGTAAACTTTGCAACTTTTATTGCAATAAAATAACACTCACACTTGCTCCAACTCAGGAGAGTGGGAGCAGATAGATAAAAAGGAAAAATATGTTAGAAATAGGAAGTAAAGCACCAAGCTTTTGTATTCCAAATCAAGATGAGGTTGAGATATGTTTAAGAGATTTAGCAGGAAAATGGATAGTTTTATATTTTTATCCAAAAGACAATACTCCTGGATGCAGCACTCAAGCTTGTGACTTTACAGAACAAGAGCCGATGTTTGATGATCTAGACGCAGTTATCTTAGGTGTTAGTGCAGATTCTCCTCAAAAACATAGAAATTTTATTGAGAAAAAAGAGTTAGGAATTACACTTTTGGCAGATGAAGATAAAACAACTTGTGAAGCTTATGGAGTTTGGCAGTTGAAGAAAATGGCAGGACGAGAATATATGGGAATTGTACGAACTACTTTTATTATCAATCCTGACGGAAATATTGCTGCTGTTTGGGATAAAGTCAAGGTGAGAAAAAAGAAGAAAATAGACGGCGAGTCGGTTGAACTTTTACATGTAGATGAAGTAGCAGATAAATTAAAAGAATTACAAGGATAAAAAATGGGTAGAGCGTTTGAATATAGAAAAGCATCGAAAATGAAAAGATGGGGGAATATGTCAAAACTATTTCCAAAGTTGGCAAAATCTATTACAATGGCAGCAAAAGCAGGTGTTCCAGATCCTAATATGAATGCACCGCTAAGAACTGCAATATCAAATGCAAAAGCACAGAATTTACCAAAAGACAATATCGAAGCAGCTATTAAAAGAGCAACTGCAAAAGATGCCGTACATTTAGCTGAGGTAAATTATGAAGGTAAAAGTGCCGGCGGTGTTTTGATATTTGTAGAAACTGCTACTGATAATACTGCACGAACAGTTGCAAATATAAAAGATATATTTAAAAAAGCAAAAGGTCAAGTTGTCCCAACCGGTTCTTTAGAATTTATGTTTGATAGAAAAAGTGTATTTGAAATTAAAAAACCTAGTATGGATTTAGAAGAATTAGAATTAGAGATGATTGATTATGGATTTGAATCTTACGAGGAAGATGGAGATACACTTTATGTGTATGGTGCATTTACTGATTTTGGTACTTTAACAGAAGGTTTTGAAAAACTTGGAATTGAGATAATCAAAGCTGATTTGCAAAGAATACCAAATAATCCAATTGAAATTGATGATCTGCAAATGGCTGATTTAGAAAAATTAATTGAGAAATTAGAAGATGATGAGGATGTTCAAACTGTTTATACTAATTTAGCGTAAACTTATAACTTCTTAATCTTATCAATTTCATCACGAATTCGAATAGCCTCTTCAAAGTTTAACTCTTTAGAGGCTTTTGTCATAGCTTTATTTAATTCTATTATCATTTTTTGTCGTTCACCCTTTGGCATTTTTTCAATTCGTTGATGTTTTAAAGCTGTTTCATCATACTCTTCAAGTTTCAGGCTTTCATCAAGAGCTCTAGTCGTGGTTTTTGGAGTTATTCCATGTTCTTTATTGTGAGCTTCTTGTATTAATCTGCGTTCATTTGTGGTATCAATTGCAAACTTCATAGAATCTGTGACTCTCTTAGCAAATAATATTACTCGACCGTTACTATTCCTAGAAGCCCGTCCCATAGTCTGAATAAGACTTGTTTTGCTTCTTAAAAATCCTTCTTTATCAGCATCTAAAATTGCTACAAGTGAAGTTTCAGGGATATCCAAACCTTCTCGAAGTAAATTAATCCCCACAAGTACATCAAACTTACCAAGTCTAAGTTGTCGAATGATATGATTTCTCTCAATTGCATCAATATCACTATGCATATATTTTACTCTAATGCCTAGATCTGCATAATATCTTGCTAATTCCTCTGCCATCTTTTTTGTTAAAACAGTTACTAAAACTCTCTCATTTTTAGCAGTTGTTTTTTTAATCTCATCATGAAGCTTTTCAACTTGAAATTCACTGTCCATTATTTCAATTGTAGGATCAAGTAATCCTGTAGGTCGAATAACTTGGTGTGCCACTTCACTTGACAGTTCCAATTCTAAATCAGCAGGTGTTGCACTGACAAATAAAAAGTGATGAGCTTTTTTGATAAACTCTTCAAACTTTAACGGTCTGTTATCCATGGCACTTGGAAGTCTGAAACCATATTCTACAAGAACCTCTTTTCTACTTTTGTCAGCGGAATACATCCCTCTAAATTGTGGTAAACTAACATGCGATTCATCAACTATTAGTAAAAAAGGTCTATTCATCGCTTGAAAATAATCAATTAAAGAGTAGGGTGTCTCTCCTGCTTTTTTGTCTGTAAGAAGTCGTGCATAATTCTCAATACCTTTACACATACCAGTAGCTTCAAGCATCTCCAAATCAAATTCAACTCTTTGCTTAAGTCTTTGATATTCAACCATTTTATTTTCTTTTTGGTAAAAAGCCAATCTTTCATCAAGCTCTTTTTCAATAAAGTCAATAGCCTTTGCAAGTCTTTTTTGAGATACAACAAAGGGATTTACACTATATATAATTGCATCATTCATATCTTTTACTTTAATATTTGTTAAATATTCATGCTTTGTTAAACTTTCAACTTCATCACCAAAAAATTCAATTCGAATAAATTCTTCCTCAAAATAAGCAGGAAATATATCAATAACATCACCATTTACCCTAAAGTCACTTCTATCAAAAAATTTATCATTTCTTTTGTATCCCATCTCAACAAGTTTTAATAACAATGCTCTTTGAGAATACTCTTGTCCAACTTCAAGCTTTTGTACATTTGCTTTATACTCTTCAGGATTACCAAGCCCATAATTTGCACTTACAGAAGCTACACAAATAATATCTTCAAAAGTTAAAAGTGATGCAGTGGTGCTTAGTCTTAGCCTTTCTAATTCACTATTGATTGAACTGTCTTTTTCTATAAACAGGTCACTTCGAGGTATGTAAGCTTCAGGCTGATAATAATCATAATAAGAGATAAAATATTCAACATGATTATTGGGAAAAAATCCTCTAAATTCACTATAAAGCTGTGCTGCTAAAGTTTTATTGTGAGTCATTATAAGTGTTGGCATCTGTGTAGCTTCAATAATCTTAGCCATAGTATATGTTTTACCAGAGCCTGTCACTCCATGAAGTGTATTATATTGATTGCCTTTTATTATTGAAGCTGTCAATTTTTCTATTGCTTCTGGCTGGTCTCCTGCTGGAGAATATTGTGAGTGTACTTTGAATGGTGTCATTGTTTATTATAGCATTATTTAAATTCTGATATCGTAAAATCAAATTTAAATAAGCTATAATTTTTAATAACATAGTTAAAGTTTAATAAGAAACTCTAAAATCATCAATTATCCAACCTCTAAAGCCATTATATAATCTATCTAGAGAATGAAATTCAAATTCTACTGTTATTGTTTTACCTACAAATGCACTTAAATCAATCTCTTTTTCAATCCAAATTGGTTTTCTGTTAAATCCTGCTGTTGAATATGCTTTTTTAGTTCTAGGGTTTAATTTTGCATCTACTTTTGGATTTAATTTATGTCTTACAACAGACCCGTCAGTAGCTTTAATCCATATCCACATAAAATCAAAATCTTTAGACGGATCTTGACCTTCAACTTCCCACCATGTACTAAATTTAAGTGTTGCAGATACTATAATACCCCAAGAAGACAAGACAACTTTTTCTAAATCCTTATTCTCTTTTTCACCTGTTACCTTATGCCACAATTTCAACTAATTTATCATAATCCTTATTATTAATTTTTAAACTATCATAATAAAAACTCATTGGTTTTTTATAATTTAAAGTTTGATGAAATCTTTTATGATTATAAAAATCAATATAATCTTTCACATCAGTTTTTAACTCTTTAATTGTGTTATATTCATTTAGATAAATTCTTTCAACTTTTGCACTTCGCCAGAATCTCTCTATACAAATATTATCAGTAGCTCTACCTTTACCATCCATTGAGATAATGATGCCATTATCTTTTAAAGTCTGTGTATGGATATGACTTGTGTATTGACTGCCTTGATCTGTATTAAATATTTCAGGTTTACCATATAGCGATAATGCTTCATTTAGAACATCCATTGTTAAAGCTGAATCCATAGTGTTGGATATTTTCCAAGATAGTACAGCTTTAGAATACCAATCAATTATAGCTGCTAAATAAACCATGCCGCCATTAATCTTGATATATGTTATATCCGTACTCCATACTTGATTTGCTTTTACTATGTCAACTCCTCTAAGCTTGTAAGAGTATTTTTTATGTTGCTTATCTGGTATTGATAGATTTATTGGTTTAACTGCTAATATTGGCTTTAAACCCATCTCTTGTCTATATTTATAAACAGTATTCAAACTTATATTGTATCCATCTTCTAAAAGTTGCTGATGAACTTTTAAAGCTCCATATATTGGTATTTGCTCATAAATATCATTTATCTTATCTTTGAGTGATATTTTATGCTTATTTTCTATAGGCTTATAATATAAGCTGCTTGGATTTAATTTTATAAGTTTACATTGAGTTGATACTGAAATATATGTTAGCTTAGACTCTATCAACTCTTTTTTATTAGATAAGTCCAAGCTTTGTAGCTTTTCCTCAAGCCATTCCTTTTCAACTGTCATTTTACCTACTATCTTTGCATAATCATCTATTTTAGATTGTAATTTTAAGTTTTCGTCTTTATATTCTTTGATAGCCTTTGCAGGCTCCATTGCCAACTCTGCATTATCCAAAAATATCTTCTTCCAATTTTGGATATTTTTAGGTGTTATATTATTTTTACTTGCTATCTCATTTAAAGTCTTTTCACCTTTTAAAACTTCTAAAACAATTTTTGTTTTAAATTTTGCTGTAAATATTCTTCTTTTTGTACTCATTTTTTACCCCTATTAAATATTTTATTATTTTAACTTTTTAGGAATAAGAATCTTATTTTTTCGTTCTTATTTTCTTGGGGTATTATAATAATTTTAAATAAATAATATGATACAAATAATATGAAAATGATGAGGAAATAGATAAAACTTTGGGTATAAATTGTTAAATCATCATTTACTGACAAGTATGCTATACAAAAAAATATTAAAATTAAGGGAATGAGGATAAACATATTTTAAGGAATTAAAATCTTAACTTTGTCATTTGCTTTTAAATCAGATGAATCTTCATCTTGAATTAAAAGTGCAATATCACCTAACATATTTGTTAAGATAGCACTGGTGCCTTGTCTTTTATCATCCATGTTTATGAAATACTGACCATCTCTATATTCTAAATTTGAAGCTGTGAAAATTGTTTTTTTAGCTTTTTTTGGAAAATCATGAGATATAGTTGCATCTTTAATATTTAATGACTCATTTGCACCTTTAAATTTAAAAATCAAAGGTAAGATATAAAGTAAAAATGTAACTGTGCTTGAATATGCAAATCCTGGAAGTCCTACGATAAATTTATCACCTTTTTGCGCGAAAATTATATGTTGTCCCGGTTTGATTAGAACACCTTGAAATAATACTTCACAACCTAATTCATCCTTGATGATATCTTTTACAAAATCATAATCCCCAACACTAACTCCACCAGTAGTAACTACTATATCAGAAGTTTCAAGAGCAGATTGTAAAAGATTTAGAATCGATTGTCTATCATCTTTTACCACACCCATTTGATTTACATCTGCTCCATATTTTGTTGCACATGCTTGAAGCGTGATATGGTTTGAACTTCTTATTTGTGCATCGTTAGTTTGTTCTTGTCCTAAGTCTAATATTTCACTTCCTGTACTGGCAATTGCGACTGTTGGTTTGACATAAACTTCAACATTAGAAATATTTAAACTGGCCATAACACCAATTGCAGCAAAATCTATAATCGTACCTTTTGTGATTAAAACTTCACTTGTTTTATAGTTTTCTCCAACTTCTCTAACTGAAAAACCGTTTGGAACAATCTCATGAATAATTATAAAATCATCTTCAACAGTTACATTTTCAATAGGGATTAAAGTATCACTGCCTTTTGGCATAAGTGAACCCGTAAAAGTTTTAATACAAGTTCCACTGACAACTTCTGAAGTTACAATACTACCTGCTGGATTTTTATCTATAATTTTAATTTTACCTAAAGACAAATTTTCACTTTTAATAGCATAACCATCCATGGCAGATGTTTCAAAAGCAGGAGAATTTTCAAAAGCTACAATGTCTTGAGCTAAAACTCTATTCAAACTATCACTGATAAAAAGTGATTCTGTTTTAGTTGGAGTGATATTTAAGTTATTTAATATTTGTTGTGATTGATTGTAGCTTATAAATTTTTTATGCAAAAGTTTTCCCTCTATATATTTTATATTTTGTCTATGATAACAAATATATACATAATCTGACTTTAAAGCTTAATAATAAAAAGTTTCATATAACATAGTAATATAACTTATAAGAAGGTAAAATAATTAAATAATTTATCTAAATATTATCTTTAAAGTTATTTTTAATTTAACTGTGCAATACTTTCTGATATAAGAAATTCTTATTGTAAAATTATTTTAAAGGAAAGAAAATGGCAAAAAAAGTAACAGAAATAGGTATTCATGAAGCTTATTTTGAAGATGCGGTAAAAGCTGATTTAGAACTGTTTGGTAGAGAGGTTAATCCAGAAACTAGAAGAGGATTTTTAAAAAAATCTGCGATGTTGGTTATGGCTAGTGTTGTTGGTTCAAATATTCCATTTGCAAATCAGATGCCAGGTGGTCTAATACCAGCTGCACTTGCAAATAGTAATGAACCTTTTAAAATTAAGGGTAAAGAGGGGCTGATTTATTTAAATGATAGACCAGTAAATGCAGAAACTCCTCCACATCTGCTTGATGATGATTTTACATTAGGAAAGCATCTGTTTATAAGAAACAATGGTCAACCACCAGTTGAAAGTGAAACAGTTGGAAATATTGATGCATGGGCCTTTGAAATTATTGCAGATGAAGGTGCAACATCTAAAAAGAAAAAGATTAAACTTACAATTGGTGATCTAAAGAAAAGATACAAACAACATACTTATGCTTTACAAATAGAGTGTGGTGGAAATGGTAGAAATGAATTTAATCCTCCTGCAAAAGGAAATCAATGGTCGACTGGTGCTGTTGGATGTCCAAAATGGACAGGTGTAAGATTAAAAGATATTCTTAAAGAGATGGGTCTAACTCAACATGCAATTTATATTGGATATAAAGGTGCAGATACTCATCTAAGTGGTGACCCTAAAAAAGGAACAATTTCACGAGGTGTGCCAATGAAAAAAGCACTTGAACCTGAAACATTACTAGCTTGGGAGATGAATGGTGAGCCAATCCCTTACCAAAATGGAGCGCCGTTAAGATTAGTAGCTGGTGGTTGGCCAGCATCAGTTAGCGGTAAATGGTTGAAAAAAATATATATTAGAAATACACAACATGATGGTAAAAAAATGGTTGGTCAATCATATAGAGTACCTGCAAATCCAATTGCACCTGGTACAAAAGTACCAAATGAAGATATGGAAGTCATAGAATCTATGCCGGTTAAATCAATAGTTACATTCCCAAGAACTGGGGAAAACAGAGAAGCAGGTAAACCATTTGAGGTTAGAGGAAAAGCATGGGCTGGAGATTTAAAAGTTAAAAAAATGCAAGTATCTATTGACTTTGGTGCAACTTGGCAAGATGCAAAACTTGAAAAACCTGTAAATAAACTGGCTTGGCAAAAATGGAGTGCAACAGTATCTTTACCAATTGATGGTTATTATGAAGTTTGGGCAAGAGCAACAGACAGCAATGGAAAAGCACAACCCATGGTACTACCAGGATGGAATCCAAGAGGGTATTTAAATAACTCTTGTCACAGAATCGCAGTTCAAGCTGTATAAGGAGTTTTTATGAGAACTCTAATAAAGGTTTTAACTACATTTGCTTTAACTGTAGTTTTTGCGCTAAATGTTAGTGCAGTACAACCTAAAAAAATAAAAAAAGTGAAAGCTATTGATCCAGAAACTGGACTGATTGTGGCAAAAGGTGTTGAAGATGTAGTTGCAAATTGTACTGCTTGTCATAGTGCAAAATTTATTACACTTCAAAGAGGTGATAGACAAACTTGGAAAGATATGATTAGATGGATGCAAAATACACAAGGGCTTTGGAGTTTGGATGTGCCAAATGCTGCTGGTGAAAATACAGAAAAAGTAATCTTAGATTATTTATCTACAAATTATGCACCTGATGATAAAATAGAGCGACGAAAAAATATTCCAATATCAGCTTTACCTAAAAATCCATATTCAAAATAGTATTTTATCTATTTGAGGTAAGAAAGTATTAACACTTTCTTGTCTTTTTTTATTTTCTTTTTATATATCCATATCTCAGTTTTAAGTAAAATTACGTTAGTATAATCCTTAAAAGATTATATTTAAAGGATTATATTAAATGGTATATATTGATAATATTTATGCAGATGAGGTTATGGATAGTAGAGGTAACCCAACAGTTAGGGCTACAGTTATTTTAAGTGATGGTACAAAAGAAAGTGCGATAGTTCCAAGTGGAGCTAGTACAGGTAAAAGAGAAGCTTTAGAGCTTAGAGATGGCGGAGATAGATATATGGGCAAAGGTGTTGAAAAAGCTGTAGAAAATGTAAATACAACTATTTCAAATGAACTTATAGGTTTAAGCCCGTTTAATCAAGCAGAAGTTGATGCTACAATGAAAGATATTGATGGTACTGATAACTATGCAAATCTTGGAGCAAATGCAGTTTTAGGTGTATCTATGGCTGTAGCTCGTGCAGCAGCTACTTCTCTTAAACTTCCACTTTACAGATATTTAGGCGGAGCAAATGCGATGACTATACCTGTACCTATGTTTAATATTATAAATGGTGGAGAGCATGCGAATAACTCTGTAGATTTTCAAGAATATATGATTATACCTGTAGGTTTTGAAAATTTTAAAGAGGGGTTAAGAGCTGTCAGCGAAATTTATAAAACATTGAAAAAGATAATTGATGAGATGGGTGAGAGTACTGCTGTTGGTGATGAGGGTGGATTTGCTCCAAATTTAAAATCAAATGAAGAGCCACTAGAAGTTATTATGAAAGCGATTGAAAAAGCTGGATATAAAGCTGGTGAACAAATTGCACTTGCTCTTGATGTTGCTGCTTCTGAACTTATAAATGAGGCCGGTCTTTATGTATTAAAATCTGAAAATAGAGAGATTACAAGTGAAGAGTTGCTAAATTATTATGCTGATTTATGTGCTAAGTATCCTATTGTTTCTATTGAAGATGGTTTAAGTGAAGATGATTGGGATGGTTGGAAAGTATTGACTGAGAAATTAGGCGATAAAGTTCAATTGGTTGGTGATGATTTATTTGTAACAAATGCTTCAATTTTAGCAGAGGGTATCTCTAAAGATATTGCAAACTCAATTTTAATCAAACCAAATCAAATTGGAACTGTAAGCGAAACTATGCAGACAATCAGACTTGCTCAAAGAAATAACTATAACTGTGTTATGAGTCATAGAAGTGGTGAAAGTGAAGATGCATTTATTGCTGATTTTGCTGTTGCTTTAAATTGTGGTCAAATCAAAACAGGAAGTACAGCAAGAAGTGATAGAATCGCTAAATATAATAGACTTCTTGAAATTGGTGCAGAGATTGGTTATGCTGAGTATTTAGGAAAACAACCTTTTTCTAAATAATAGAAGTGTCAAAGAAAAAAATAAATCTAAAAGGTAAAGTAAAATTTATTCTTTTAGTAGCTTTGGCTATTGTAATTACGATTTCTTTTGCCAGATATGTTTCTGATATTTTATTTGAAGGTAAAAATTCATTAAAAGTTTATAATGTGTTAAAGCAACAAAAAGAACAATTACATTATAATATTAAACAATTGCAGTTTGATAATGCCAGATTGCAAAAAGAATATTTTGAATTGAAGAATTTAGAGCCTGAAAACAATAACTGAAAGAGTGAAACCCTGTAACGAAAGAGAGAATAATTGTTATGTATATAAGTAATTTAGTTAAAGCTGGTTTATTGATCGCCCTTGCAAGTATATTAAGTGCCAGATCAAATCCGTTTGTACCTACCCAAACATATATTGAAGAGAGAGAATCTTTAGTTGATCCGGGTGAAATAATTGAGCCTTATAATCCAAATGACAGAGGCAGAATTGTTAAAATTATGTCACAAGAAGATCCTGTTCAAGAGACTGCAGCTAAAATAGAACCTATTGTTATAGAGAGAAAAATAGTTGAAGCAAAACCATTAGTTATATTAGAAGAAACTAAAAAAATTGAAGAAATAATCTTCAAAGAAGCTGTAGAAGATAATAATATTTCCAAAACTGCTGTAACACCTAAAGAGATTAAAATATATAAATATCATCTTCTTGATTTTGTTAATATAGATATTACTGAAGATGTTATGAAAATTGAAACTGAATTTAAATTAAAAAAACAATTTTTACTGAAAGATGAAAAGAAAATAGTTTTTGATTTTATCGGTAAAAAAAGATTTTATACTAAAAGAGAAACTTTATCAAGCCATGAAGATTTTAAAAAGATTATAATTGGTGCTCACCCTGAAAATAGATATTTTAGAGTTGTCATTCAAGCTCCAACTGATTTAAAAGAGTATAAAATAAATATTGATGAAGACGGATTAATCACTATTAGAAAGATTTCTAAAGATTAATCAGGTTAATCTAAAAATACGCATTCCCACAGAGACTGTGGGAGTTTCCACCTTTCAGATTTCTAGTAAAAAGTTAGAATATTTGAAAAATTAACTATAATTTTTGCTGTGAAATTAGCTTATTTTGGGCTAAATTCACAGTCTATTTGGTTTGTTATAATCTTTATAGTTTATCGTATTTTTGAGGTTTAATATCCTGAACATTACCAAGTAAATTTAACATATTATTTACTGAACTTTTATTTGCTCTTTCTTTAAGATAATCTAATGTTTTTAAAGATGAAATCTTTTCAGCTAAAGCATTAACAATAAATTGATTTATTGAAACATTACCTTTTAAACTATCAATATCACTTTTATAATAATCTGGTATTCTTAATGCAAAATTCATTTTAACTCTCCTATTTTTAATAAAAATTCTCTTGGTGTAACAACTTCAATATTGAAATTTTCTTTTACACCTTTAAAATCTTTGATATTGTGTGTAACAATATAATCTGCTCTTAAATTAAAAGCAACTTCTAAAATCATATCATCATTACTATCTTTTAAAAATGGTCTCCATAAAAAGTTTATCTTTTGATGGTTTGAAATTAAACAAATACCATCTATAAATTCTTTAACTTCATCAATAGAAAAGTTTTTAAGCTTTTCTATATTTTTATCTCTTGTTAATACATCTTCATATTCAGTAACTAATGTATTTGAAATTACATTATATTTTTTATGACCATTTTGATATTGATTAACAATCCATAAAACTAATTTATGAGATGCTCCATTTTTAGAGAATAATGATTATAAAAATACATTTGTATCTATAAACTATTTTCATAATGACATTATATGTGATATTAAATTAATTGTAGTTAAATTATAAATAATAGTTTAATTTTGATCTGGCTACACTAATTCATACTTAGAACTTAAATAAATCTAAGTTAAAATAAAAGTGCAAAAATCACTCCCAAAAAGACACCATATCACTTTCTAAAAAGACACCATATCACTTTTTATCTGGACACTTTGGTTGAAAAAGTGATAGGAAAGTTTAAATTAAGTTTATTTGCTGGATTAAAACTAATTTAAGTTTGAGATATTCTCCATATTAAACTACACTTCTAAAAATATTAGGAGTGTATCAATGAGGAGAGTTTTAATGAAACAGATTAAAGAGATACTAAAATTAAAGTATCAAATGGATTTCTCATATAGGAGAATAGCAAAGAGTCTTGGTGTATCTAGATCTGCTGCAGCTGAATATTGTAGAAGATTTGAGATATTACCAGATAAACTGGAAGATTTTTTATTGCATGATGAAGATATTATGTATAAAATGCTTTTCCCTGAACAAACTATATTACACAGGCAATCTTTAAGACCTAAACCTGATGTTGAATATATTGATAAAGAAATTCGTAAAAAAGGTGTTACATATCTATTGTTATGGCAAGAGTATAAAGAGCAGAATCCTGATGGTTATGGATACACTCAATTTAAAACTTATTATCATAAATATAAAAAGAAATTAAACCCATCAATGAGACAAATACACTTAAATGGTGAAAAATTATTTGTAGATTATAGTGGTGTTACTGTTCCTATTTATAATAGTAAAACAGGAGTTATTTCAAAAGCTCAAATATTTGTAGCAGTATTAGGAGCATCAGGTTATACATATGTAGATGCAACACCTAGTCAAAAGCAAGAATACTTTATAAAGTCGCACACAAAAGCTTTTAACTTCTTTGGAGGAGTACCTAAAATATTAGTACCAGATAACCTAAAAAGTGCAGTTATTTCAAATAATAAAGATGGGATTGTTTTAAATGAAAGTTATAAAGCAATGGCAAATCATTATGGGTGTGTAATTGAACCAGCAAGACCATATAAACCAAAAGATAAAGCAAAAGCAGAACAAGGAGTTCAAGCAATTCAAAGATGGATATTAGCCGTTCTTCGGCATAGAAAATTTTTGATGTTGAAGAACTTAATGATGCTATATCTCCATTGCTTGATATTTATAACTCTAAGGTTATGAAACGATTAAAGAAAAGTAGAGATACTTTATTTAAAGAGTTAGATGAACCATACTTGCAACCACTAGCAGCTAATCAATATATTTATAAAGAGTTTAAAATAGCAACTGTAAATATAGATTATCATATAGAGCTTCAAAGTGCTAGATACTCAGTACCATTTAAATATTTAGGAGAAAAAGTAGAGGTAAGATACTCAACATCTACAGTTGAGATTTATTATAAATCAAAGCTAATTGCCACACATCCAAGATATTATGATAGTGAATATTCAACTATTAAAGAGCACCAACCTGAAAATCATCAATATCAAGATGCGAAGTTTAATCCTGGAAGATATTTAAACTGGGCAAAAAGTATAGGGGTTCAAACTGTAGAGTTTACAAAGATGAAATTAGAACAAGAGCAATTTCCATCATATGCATACAGAAAACTAAATGCCATTCTTTCATTGGCAAAACAATATGAAAAATATGAAGTTGATTTAGCTTTAGGATATGCAATGAGTATTAATGCCACTACAGTTGCATCTATAAAATCAATATTATCAAAAAAGCTTTATTATAAAAAGCCTGCTAATAATATTATAAATATAGCACAAAATAACCACAGTAATATTCGTGGTAATACAGAATATAAATAAAAAGGATAGAAAAAAATGAACCAAGAAACAGTAACAAATAAAATGAGTGAATTAAAATTAGAAGGCTTTAAAACAGCATACTTACGACAAATTGAAGATAGAAATTATGATAAATTATCATTTAATGAGAAACTCTACAACCTACTTGAAGCCCAAGAGATACATCAGCACAACAGAAGGATTAAACTTAATTTTAATATATCAAAAATAAAAGATAAGCAAGCAACTTTAGAAGATTTAGTTTATAAGCAAACAAGAGGTTTAAATAAAGAACAAATTTTAGGATTAGCAAATATGGACTTTATAAGAAATTATCAAAATATTATCATTACAGGTAAAACAGGAACTGGTAAATCTTATCTCGCACAAGCACTAGCTAATCGTTCTATCATGGATGGATTTAAAGCTTATTATATTAGAGTTCCTACAATACTTGAAGATATATCAATCGCAAGAGCAGATGGAACATATACAAATTTCTTACGAAAACTTAGCAAATATAGTATTCTTATTTTAGATGACTTTGGAATAAATCCATTATCAGCTGATGATGCTACAAATTTATTAGAAATTATAGAAAGTAGAGTTGACTTATCATCAATAATTCTCACCTCTCAACTTCCTGTATCACAGTGGTATGATTATTTAAATAATGATACTGTTGCTGATGCAATATTAGATAGGATTGTACATTCTTCACATAGAGTTGAACTAAAAGGTACATCAATGAGAAAAATTATGTCAAAAATAAATTAACACTTGGACACTTTATGCTAAAATGTTGTTAGAGAATATTTCAAATTTGTAAGTGTCCAAGTGTTTGTGATACGGTGTCTTTGTTGAGTGATATTTGTAAAAAGTATGAAGAAAGTAGAAAATATGAAAAATAGTCAATATACAAGAGAGTTTAGAGATTCAACAATACAGTTGGTTTTAAATAATGGTGATTCAGTTCTAAAAATTACTAAAGATTTAGATGTAAATCCTAAGACAATTTATAATTGGATGAATGAATATAAAAAGGCCAATCAAGATTTAACTAAATCTATAGTCAAAACTCCCAAAGAAACTTTAGAACAAGAGAATAAAAGGCTAAGAAGAGAAACTAAACTACTTAGGCAGGAGCGTGATATATTAAAAAAAGCAGTAGTATACTTTGCGAAAGAAGTTCAATAAAGTATACCTTGATAAAAGATAATAAAATGAACTTCAATAAAAATCTAATGTGCAAAATATTAAAAGTAGATATTTCAAGTTATTATCATTGGATTAATAATGGATGTATAGTTAAAACAGTAGATGATAAACTTAATGAGTTAATAGAGATTATATTTATTCAAAGTAGATGCAAATATGGTACAAGACGGCTAAAAGATAAACTAGAGCGATTATATGGGCTTATTGTTTCAAGAAGACGAATTGGAAATATTATGAAAGATTTAAATCTTGTAGCAAATAAAAAGAAAAGGTTTAATATGGCATACAGATAGAGGTAGTCAGTATGCATCTTACTCTCATAAAGATTTATTAGAAGAAAATGGAATTATACAAAGTATGAGTAGAAAAGGTAATTGTTGGGATAATGCAGTTGCTGAAAGTTTTTTCCATACATTAAAAACTGAACTTACTCATCATGAGATTTATGAAACTAAATCAAAAGCTAATCAATCTATATTTGAATATATAGAAGTATATTACAATAGACAAAGAATGCATAGTGCAAATAATAATTATTCACCAGTTGAGTTTGAAGAGTTAATGTTGCAAAATGAAATGCTTGCTTAGAATTTATAGTTCTTAGTATGATATAGGGTTGACAGATCAGTCTGTTATTGCTGTAGCAAACAAACTTATTCGTATTATTTTTTCTATGTTAAAGAACAACACTAAATTTGATATAAATTATTCAAATTTAGCTATTAAAAGTGTTTCTAACTGAAACATTTTAACTAGTTATTTGGTTTTAGTTTTCTCCTTTATTAATTATAGTTGACTTTTTAAACCCTTATAGTACCTAAGTTAGATTAAGTTTTTAAGCACCCAATTTTTTCATTAAGCCAAAATAAACTAAGATACTATTCCTTTTTAAAAGGAAATAAAATTACAATATTTTTATGAATTCATATTATATCATTGACATCTTAGTTTACTTTTGATATAATCCGCGTCCATACATTAGTTAGAGTTGCGTTTATCAGAAGATAGACAATGGGGCTAACGAGTTCTTTAAAGGAAAAAAATGGAAAAGATTAGATTAAAACTAAAAGCATACGATCATAGAGTACTAGATCGTTCTGTTGCTTCTATCACAGAAGCTGTTAAAAGAACAGGTGCTGAACTTATTGGGCCAATACCATTGCCAACCAAGATCAGAAGATACACAGTTCTTAGATCGCCGCATGTTAACAAAGACTCAAGAGAGCAGTTTGAGATTAGAATTCATTCAAGAATTATTGATATCGTGTCAAGTACACCAGATACAGTAGATTCATTAATGAAACTAGACTTAGCTCCTGAAGTTGATGTTGAAGTTAGATCAATGGGTCAAGAGTAAGAAAGGAATATAGATGGAATTTATCGTAGAAAAAATCGGTATGAGTAGAACTATTACTGTACCAGCTATACCTGTTACACTTGTAAAAGTTCTTGATACTAAAGTTTGTGAAGTAGCAGAAGACGGTACAGCAATTGTATCTTATGCGTCAGGTAAGAAATTCAATAAAACTATTGAAGGTCAACAAAATAAATATAACTTAAGCAAAGAATTTAATAGATTTGCAACAGTTAAAGCAACTAATACTGAAGCTGGAGACCAAGATGTGTCGGCATTAGTAGAAGGTGTTACAGTTAAATCTACTTTTAAAACAAAAGGTAGAGGTTTTGCTGGTGTTGTAAAAAGATGGAACTTTGCAGGTGGTAGAGGATCACATGGTCATAGAATGGGTAGAACAACCGGTTCTATTGGTAATGCTGAGTGGCCAGGTAGAGTTATGAGAGGTAAGAAAATGCCAGGTCATTATGGTTGTGCAACAACAACTCATAAAAATGATATTGTTTCTTTTGATGCAGAAACTGGAATTTTAGTATTAAAAGGTTCAGTTGCTGGTGCAAATGGATCACTTGGTAGAGTAAGGATAGCATAATGAGCGCAGTAGTATTAACAAAAACTTTTGCAAAAAGTAAAACAAGTTATGATTTACCAGAAAAGTTTAATGAGATTAATTCTCACAATTTACATTTATATGTTAAGTCTCACCTTGCATCTTTAAGAGCAAACACAGCTAGAGTTAAAAATAGATCTGCTGTAAGTGGTGGTGGTAAAAAACCAAAAGCTCAAAAAGGTTCTGGTGGAGCTAGATGGGGAACATTAAGATCTCCTTTATTTGTTGGTGGTGGTCAAGTATTTGGTCCTTCTAAACGAAACTATGTTCAAAAGATTAACAAAAAACAAAAAGTTTTAGCTTTACATTATGCTCTTAATGAGCAAGCAAAAGCTGAAAAATTATTTATTACAGATTCTATTAAAGTTGAATCTGGTAAAACAAAAGACGCGGTTGCGATTTTTAACAAAGTAGGGCAAAGAGATACTTTAATAGTAGTTGATTCATTTGATGAAAAAACATACTTAGCTTTCAGAAATGTTAAAAATTGTTATATGATTGAAAAATCAGAATTAAATGCATATTTAGTAGCAGCTTATAGATCAGTATTGATTGAAAAAGCAGTTATAGATGCACTAGTATAAGGGTATAAAAATGGCAGATATTACTGATATAAAATCAATCATTTATACTGAGAAGACAATTGAGCTTCAAGAAAATGGTGTTATTGTAGTACAAACAAGTCCTAGAATGACTAAGAACGGTTTAAAAGAGGTTTTTAGAGAATACTTTGGTGTTACTCCTAAAAAAGTTAACTCTTTAAGACAAGAAGGTAAAACAAAGAGATTTAAAGGAATTCAAGGTCGAAGACCAGATTTCAAAAAATTCTATGTTACTTTACCAGAGGGCGCTGAAATAGCGAACCTTTCGGCATAAGGGGGAATGAATGGCAATTAAAAAATTTAGACCGATAACTCCTGCTAGAAGATTTATGGCAGTGATGGATTCTGGTGATATTACTTCTAAAGCAACAGTTAGATCACTTTTAGTAAAAGTTAAATCAACTGCTGGTAGAAATAATCACGGTAGAATTACATCTAGACATAGACAAGCAGGTGCTCCAAAACAATATAGAATTATTGATTTTAAAAGAAATAAATTCGGTATTCCAGGTGTTGTATCAACAATTGAGTATGACCCATATAGAAACTGTAGAATTTGTTTAGTTACTTATGCTGACGGTGATAAAAAATATATCTTACAACCAACTGGTTTAACAGTAGGAGATGCAGTACAATCTGCTGAATCTGGACTTGATATTTTACCTGGTAATGCAATGAGATTAGTTAATATCCCTGTTGGTACTATGGTACATAATATTGAGATGAAGCCAGGTTATGGTGGACAAATCGCTAGAAGTGCCGGTGGTTATGCTCAAGTTATGGGTAGAGAAGACAAGTATGTAATTATGAGACTTCCAAGTGGTGAAATGAGAAAGATCCTTGGTGTTTGTATTGCTACTATTGGTATAGTTGGAAATGAAGATTTCAAGAATACTGTAATCGGTAAAGCTGGTCGACAAAGACATATGGGTAAAAGACCTCAAACTAGAGGGTCAGCAATGAACCCTATAGATCACCCTCATGGTGGTGGTGAAGGTAAAACTAACTCAGGAAGACATCCAGTTACTCCTTGGGGTATGCCAACTAAAGGTTATAAAACTAGAAAGAAAAAAGCTAGTGATAAACTAATCATATCAAGAAGAAAGAAGTAAGGGGTAAAACATGGCTAGAAGTATAAAAAAAGGTCCATTTGTTGATGCTCATTTAGCAAAAAAAGTTGCTAAAGCAATTGAGTCTGGTGATAAAAAACCAATCAAAACTTGGTCAAGAAGAAGTATGATTTTACCTGATATGATCGGTTTAACTTTTACTGTACATAATGGAAGAAATTTCGTACCTGTAAATATCACTGAAAACCATATTGGTTATAAATTAGGTGAATTTGCTCCTACTAGAACTTTCAGAGGACATAAAGGTTCTGTACAAAGAAAGGTTGGATAATGGGTAAAGCAGTATTAAAATTTGTTAGAATCGCGCCATTAAAAGCAAGATTGATAGCAAGAGAAGTACAGGGTATGAATGCTGAAGTTGCAATTGCATCTTTAGAATTCACACCAAATAAAGCAGCTGGAATTATTTCAAAAGTAATCGCATCTGCTGTTGCAAATTCAGGTTTAGAGCCAGAAGGTGCAATTGTTACAAGTTGTAGAGTAGATAGAGGACCAGTTCTTAAAAGATTTACTCCAAGAGCTAGAGGTAGCGCATCTCCAAAACATAAGCCAATGGCTCATATTATGGTTGAAGTAAATGCTATAGAAGGAGACAAGTAATGGGTCAAAAAGTAAATCCAATTGGACTAAGACTTGGTATCAATAGAAACTGGGAATCAAGATGGTTTCCAAGTTTCAATAAAATGCCAGCTAATGTTGCTGAAGATGATAAAATAAGAAAGTTCGTTAAAAAAGAACTTTACTATGCTGGAATCGCACAAACAATAATTGAGAGAACTGCTAAGAAAGTTAGAGTTACTGTTGTTGCGGCACGTCCAGGTATCATTATTGGTAAAAAAGGTGCTGATGTTGAGAAACTTAAAACTAATCTTGCTAACTTAGTAGGTAGAGAAGTTGCTGTTAACATTAAAGAGGAAAGAAAACCTTTCATCTGTGCTCAGTTAGCTGCTGAAAATGTAGCTCAACAATTAGAGAGAAGAGTTGCATTTAGAAGAGCTATGAAAAGAGTTATGCAAAATGCAATCAAAGGTGGAGCTAAAGGTATTAAAGTATCTGTTTCTGGTAGACTAGGCGGTGCTGAAATGGCTAGAACTGAGTGGTATTTAGAAGGTAGAGTTCCTTTACATACTTTAAGAGCTAGAATTGATTATGGTTTTGCTGAAGGTCATACAACTTATGGTTGTATCGGTATTAAAGTTTGGATTTTCAAAGGTGAAGTACTTGCAAAAGGTGTTCCAGTTGAAAAAACAGAAGATGATAGCAAAAAAAGACCATCAAAGAGAAGAGGTAAATAATTATGTTAATGCCTAAAAGAACAAAATATAGAAAAGTAATGAAAGGGCGAAACAGAGGTAAATCTGCTAAAGCCAATACATTAGCTTATGGTAGCATTGGGCTTAAAGCGATAGAGCATGGTAGAATTGATTCTAGACAAATCGAAGCTTCAAGAGTTGCAATGACAAGAAAAATTAATAGACAAGGTAAAGTATGGATCATGGTATTCCCAGCTAAACCACTTACTGCAAAACCGCTAGAAACTAGAATGGGTAAAGGTAAGGGATCTGTTGATAAATGGGTTATGAATATTAAGCCAGGTAGAATTTGTTTTGAAATGGGTGGAGTAGATGAAGATTTAGCTAGAGAAGCTTTAACTTTAGCTAAACATAAACTTCCATTTAAAACAAAAATTGTAACTAGAGAGAGTGAAAATGAAATATACTGATATTAATACTAAAAGCTCATCAGAATTAAATGAGATGTTAAAAGAGAAAAAGGTGCTACTTTTTGAGCTTAAAACTAAGCTTAAAACAATGCAATTAACTAACACTACTGAATTAAGAACGACTAAAAAAGATATCGCAAGAATTCAAACTGCTATTACAATAGCAAAGTGCAAGTAAGGATTACAAATATGAGTACACACAAAAGAGAAATCCAAGGTGTTGTGATAAAAAGAAGTGGTGATAAAACAGTTTCAGTTTTAGTTGAAAGAAGAGTTTTACACCCAAGATACCACAAAACTGTAAGAAGATTTAAAAAGTATTTAATTCATGATGAAAAAAATGAAGTAAATGAAGGTGATACAGTTATTGCTATTGAATGTAGACCATTATCAAAAACTAAATCTTTTAGATTAAAAACAATAGTTTCTAAAGGAGTTAAGTAATGATACAAGGTTTTACTAGACTTAAAGTTGCAGACAATAGTGGTGCAAAAGAGATCATGTGTATCAAAGTTCTTGGTGGATCTAAGAGAAGATATGCATCTGTTGGAGATGTTATTGTAGCATCTGTAAAAAAAGCTATTCCACATGGTGGAAAAGTTAAAAAAGGTCAAGTAGTAAAAGCTGTTGTAGTAAGAACTCGTAAAGAGGTTCAAAGAGAAAACGGGTCTTTAATTAGATTTGATGACAATGCTGCAGTTATACTTGATGCTAAAAAAGAACCAATTGGGACAAGAATTTTTGGACCAGTTGCAAGAGAAGTAAGATATAGCGGTTTTATGAAAATCGTTTCACTTGCTCCGGAGGTATTATAATGGCAACTAAATTAAAAATTAAAACAGGTGATACTGTTAGAATTTTAGCTGGTGATGACAAGGGTAAAACTGGAGAAGTTTTAGCTGTTATGCCTGAAGCTGGAAAAGTTATCGTTAAAGATTGTAAAATAGCTAAAAAAACTGTTAAACCTGATCAAGAAAAAAATCCTGATGGTGGTTTTGTAAACAAAGAGATGCCAATTGATATCTCTAATGTAACAAAAGTAGAAGGTGAATAAGATGGCAGCTAGATTATTTGAAAGATATAAAAGTGAAATTAAACCAGCTTTAGAAGCAGAGTTTAAACAAAACACAATGCTTACAGCAGCTTTGGAAAAAGTTACTATTAGTGTTGGTGCTGGTGAAGCTATGAAAGATAGTAAGTTAATGCAAAATATTTGTGATACTATCTCTTTAATTGCCGGTCAAAAAGCATTAACTGTTATGGCTAAAAAGTCTGTTGCTGGATTTAAGGTGCGAGAAAATACACCAATTGGAGTTAAAGTAACTTTAAGAGGTGAGCAGATGTATACATTTGTTGATAAATTATGTTCTGTTGCACTTCCAAGAGTTAAGGATTTTAGAGGACTTAACAGAAATGGTTTTGATGGTCACGGTAACTTTAACTTTGGTTTAGATGAACAATTAATGTTCCCAGAAGTTGAGTTTGATAATATTATCAAAACTCACGGTATGAATATTTCAATTGCAACAACAACTGATAGTGATGAACAAGCGTTCAAATTATTAGAACTTGTTGGAGTTCCATTTACTAAAGGGAGAGCATAATGGCAAAGAAGTCAATGATCGCAAAAGCAAAAAGAACACCTAAGTTCTCAACAAGAGCTTATACTAGATGTTCAATTTGTGGAAGACCAAAGTCTGTGTATAAAGATTTTGGTTTATGTAGAATATGTTTAAGAAAAATGGCTAACGAAGGTTTATTACCTGGTGTTAGAAAAGCAAGCTGGTAAGGAGAAAAAGCCCATGATGAATGATTTAATCGCAGACGCTTTGACTAGAATTAGAAATGCAAGTATGAGAAAACTTGATACAACAACTCTGATTCATTCAAGCATTGTAGAAGGTGTTGTAAATGTTTTACAACAAAAAGAGTATGTTGAGAGTTTTGCAGTAGTTGAAGGTGATCACAATAAGAAATCTATTAAAGTTACATTAAAATATGATGATAATGAAA
Organism: Arcobacteraceae bacterium; assembly: GCA_965242915.1. Lineage (GTDB taxonomy): Bacteria > Campylobacterota > Campylobacteria > Campylobacterales > Arcobacteraceae > CAJXII01. The sequence goes on along the minus strand of CBDETN010000027.1, from coordinate 220,222 downwards.
ATAGTGTTATTAATGAAATTAAAAGACTTTCTAAAGCAGGAAGAAGAGTTTATAAAAACGCTTCTGAGTTAAAAAGTTTTAAAAATGGATACGGAATAATTGTAGTTTCTACTAACAAAGGTGTTATAAGTAATGATGAAGCTTATAAACTAAATGTTGGTGGTGAAGTACTTTGTTCTGTTTGGTAGGAGTGTTTTATGTCTAGAATTGGAAAAAAACCTGTTACTATTCCTGCTGGAATTGAAGTAACTGTTAATAATGGTATAGTATCTGTAAAAAAAGGCTCAAAAGCAATTGATGTAGATACTCATAATAGAGTTGGTGTAGAGATAACTGATAGTAATGTAACATTTACTGTAGTTGGTGATACTGCACAAAGTAAAGCTTACTGGGGAACATACAGAGCTTTAACTAATAATGCTATTGAAGGTCTTAATAAAGGTTTTGCTAAATCTTTAGAGATTAATGGTGTTGGTTATAGAGCTGCTGTTAAAGGTAAAGTATTAGAATTACAATTAGGTTATTCACACCCAATTAATTATGATATTCCAGAAGGTTTAGAAATTACAGTTGATAAGAATATTATCCATGTAAAAGGTAGCAGTAAACAACAAGTTGGACAAACTGCGGCAATTATTAGAGGCTACAGAAAACCAGAACCGTACAAAGGTAAAGGTGTTAAGTACACTGACGAGCATATCGTTAGAAAAGCCGGTAAAACAGCTAGTTAGGGGATAAAAATATGAGTAGAGCAAAAGATTTATCAAAAAAGAATTCTCTTAGATTAAGAAGAAAAAGAAGAATTAGAGGTAAGATTAGTGGATGTGCAGATATGCCTAGACTATCTGTATTTAAGTCAAACAAATATTTTTATGCACAAGCAATTGATGATGTTACTGGTAATACACTAGCTGCAGTTGATAGCAGAGCAATGAAATTAACTGTAAATAAAGAAAATATGGCACAAGTTGCTGCAAAAATGGCAGAAAACTTAAAATCTAAAAAAATTGAAACGATTGTTTTAGATAGAAATGGTTACTTGTATCATGGTGTAGTTGCAGCTTTTGCTACTGCATTAAGAGATAACGGAATTAAGGTATAATTATGGCAATTAATAGAGATGATTTTGAAGAAGCGATTGTAAATATAGGTCGTGTTACTAAAGTTGTAAAAGGTGGTAGAAGATTTAGATTTACTGCTTTAGTTGTTGTTGGTGATAAAAAAGGTACAATTGGTATGGGTACTGGAAAAGCAAAAGAAGTTCCAGATGCTATCAAAAAAGCTTTAGATGATGCTTTCAAAAGCCTTGTTAAAGTTAATCTTAACGGTACAACTATCAACCATGATATTGAGCATAAATATAATGCAAGTAGAATATTATTAAAACCAGCATCTGCGGGTACAGGACTAATTGCCGGTGGTGCAGCTAGACCAGTTCTTGAGCTTGCAGGTATTACTGATATTATTGCAAAAAGTTTAGGTTCTAATAACCCTAACAACCTTGTTCAAGCTACTGTTCAAGCATTAGCTAAAATTAAAGGATAGAATTATGTCAATTTTAGAACAATTAAGTCCAGCTGATGGAAGTACTAAAAATAGAAAAAGAGTTGGTCGTGGTCAAGGCTCAGGAATGGGTAAGACTGCAACTCGTGGTAATAAAGGTCAAAAGAGTAGATCTGGATATAAAATCAAAAGAGGTTTTGAAGGTGGTCAACAGCCAATTCATAGAAGACTTCCAAAAGTAGGTTTTACATCTAGAGTAGTTAAACCTTATTCAATTAATGTAAATAAAGTTAAACAAGTAGCTAATCTTGAAGAGATTACACTTGAAACAATTAAAAGTGTTTACAAATTATCTAAAGAGATTACAAAAGTTAAATTAATTGGTTCAGATGCTAAAGCGTTAGCTTCTAAAATCAAAGATGAAAATATCACAACTACTGGTAAGTAATTATGAATAAAGACTTATTAAATAAAATCTTAATCACATTAGGTTTTATTTTAATATACAGAGTACTGGCTTATGTTCCAGTACCTGGGGTTGATATTAGTGTTGTAAAAGAATTTTTTGATGCTAGTACAAATAGTGCTTTAGGTATGGCAAATATGTTTAGTGGTAATGCAGTTGAAAGACTGAGTATTATTTCATTAGGTATTATGCCTTATATTACAGCTTCCATTATTATGGAACTTTTAGCCGCAACATTTCCTGCTCTTGGTAAAATGAAAAAAGAGCGTGACGGTATGCAAAAATATATGCAAATAATTCGTTATGCTACAATCGTTATTACAGTAATTCAAGCTATTGGTGTATCAATGGGATTAAATTCATTAACAGGTTCAGCTGGTCAAAGTGCTATTATGATAGATATGGATATATTTGTTGCAGTTGCAGCTATTTCTATGTTAGCTGGTACTATGATGCTTATGTGGATTGGTGAACAAATCACACAAAGAGGTATTGGTAACGGTATATCATTAATTATCTTTGCCGGTATTGTTTCTGCAATTCCAAGTGCAATCGGCGGTACAGTTGATTTAGTTAATAATGGTCAGATCAGCTTTCTAGTTATTATTGTAATTTTAATTATAATTCTAGCAACAGTTGGTGGAATTATCTATGTTGAATTAGGAGAGAGAAGAGTACCTGTTTCATATAGTAGAAAAGTTATTATGGAAAATCAGAATAAAAGAATTATGAATTATATTCCTATTAAATTAAATTTAAGTGGAGTTATTCCTGTTATTTTTGCTTCAGCTATTTTAATGTTTCCTGCTACAATTCTTTCAAGTAGTCAAAACGAATATATGCTGATGATTGCAGATTTTTTAAATCCGACAAGTTATACATTTAATCTTGTTATGTTTTTATTTGTAGTTTTCTTTTCTTATTTTTATGCATCAATTACATTTAATGCAAAAGATATTGCAGAGAATTTAAAAAGACAAGGTGGATTTATCCCAGGTGTTCGTCCTGGAGGAAGTACATCTGCTTTTTTAAATGAAACAGCATCAAGATTAACATTTTGGGGTTCTATGTATTTAGGTTTCGTTGCAACTGTTCCTTTACTTATAGTTCAAGCTATAGGTGTTCCATTTTATTTTGGAGGGGTTGCAGTTTTAATTGTAGTTCAAGTTGCAATTGATACTATGAGAAAAATAGAAGCTCAGCAATATTCAAATAAGTATGAAACACTTAGTGCGACTGGTCTATAATTAATTTATGGCCATTCCATTAAGAAAAGCTCGTGATATAGAAAAACTTCGCACAGCAGGACTTGCAGTTGCTGCAACACTTCAACATTTAGAACAAAATGTAAAATCAGGTATGAGCCTTTTAGAAGTAGATAAGATGGGTGAAGACTTTTTAAGGTCACAAGGCGCTAGACCTGCATTTAAAGGACTTTACGGTTTTCCAAATGCAGTATGTACTTCACTTAATGAAGTTATAATTCATGGAGTACCTGATAATACAATTTTAAAAGACGGTGATATTTTAGGAATTGATATAGGTAGTGAGCTTGATGGTTGGTATGGAGATGCTGCTGTTACTATGCCTATAGGTAAAATATGTGAAGCCGATGAAGAGTTAATTGCTTGTAGTAAAGATGCTTTATATTATGCAATTGATATTATCAAACAAGGAATGAGATTTAAAGAATTAAGTCTTGCCTTAGAAGAATTTATTTTAGGTAGAGGTTTTGTACCATTGGTAAAATTTTGTGGTCATGGAATAGGGCGGGAGCCTCATTGTGATCCAGAAGTACCTAATTATTTAGATGGTAAAAATTCTAAACAAGGTCCAAAAATTAAGAATGGAATGATTTTTTGTATTGAACCTATGATATGTCAAAAAAATGAAACACCAATAGTGAACGAAAAAGATAAATGGTCAGTAACAAGTACTGATGGTTTACGAACAAGTCACTATGAACACCAAGTTGCTATAGTAAATGGCAAAGCACAAATATTAACACAAATAGCAAAGGAATCAAATGGCTAAAGATGATGTAATCATTGTAGATGGAAAGGTAATTGAAGTTTTACCAAATGCTACTTTTAGAGTTGAACTTGATAATGGACATATAGTTTTATGTCATATATCCGGTAAGATGAGAATGCACTATATAAAAATACTTTTAAGTGATAAAGTTCGAGTAGAAATTACTCCATATTCTTTAGATAAAGGTAGAATAACACACCGTTATAAATAATATAGTTTAATATATTATTATTTATATCTATGAAGCAATAGTTTCCTCTTAGCGCAATAAGAGTCACATAAACTAAAGCTTCATAGATTTAAATATTTTCACAAATCATGAGACTCTCTGTCTTGTAAAATCAATTTCATTTTCAATTTGTTTTTTTTGCTCAATTAAATAAGTTAAATTTTGTTTTAAAGTTTCCCTATCCTTATAAGAATCAATAATAAATTCATATAATTTTGGTCTATTTGATTTCCAGTTGTGCAATGTAGTTTTATTTACTTCTAAATCAGATTCTAATTTTCTTAAACTTGGTCCATCCATCCATACATCCTTTTTATTTATTCGGAATTGTACAATATATTGGAACAAAAGTCAAGTATTTTTAATATTATGTTCCAATAATTGGAACAATAGTAATAAATGTTCATTAGTTTGTACAAAAAGTCTTTTTAGAAAACAAATACAAAGGGCTAATTTTGTACAATTCCAACATGAAACAAAAAGTAAAAAATGCAGTTCTTAAAAATTTACAAACATTAAAATATATGGGTTTTGAATATACAGATATTAAATTTGACAATTATGATGATACACAATATGATTTACCTACTTCTTTAGATATCCTTGAAAATATAGTAACCCATTGTAATCTATGTAATTTTTCGCAAAATAATAAAAATATTTTATTTGGTGAGGGTAAAAAAGATGCTGATATAGTTTTTTTAAATCTTTATTCTTCCTCTCTTCAATCAGAAAGTAAAAATATTTTTACAGGAAACAGTGCCCAAATGTTATCAAAAATTTGTCTTAATGTTCTTGGTATTCCTATTGACGATGTATATATAGTAAATATTCTTAAATGTACACCTACAAAAAATATTGAAGATTGTGCAGTTGAAATAAATACTTGTAGACCATACATTCAAAAACAACTAGATATAATAAACCCGAAGTTAATAGTAGCATTTGGAGATAGTTATAATTATTTGGCTAATTGTAATAAATCATTGGAACAATTGAGACAAGAAACACAAGAATATAATGGTATAAAAGTAATTTCAACTTTTCATCCTACTTATATATTAAGGAATCCATCTTGTAAAAAAGATGTATTTGAAGACTTGCAGAAGGCTAAATCTATTATGGAGTTGTTATGAGAATATATTTTTTAAGTATTGGTTTAATAATACTGTTATTTACAGGTTGTACTAAAAGTATTGAAGTGCCCCAATCAGAATTAGAAAAACAGATACCTGAAGTTAGTAAAAAAACTTCTGTGATTGTGGAAAAAATACCTTTAAAATCAGATGATAATATAACAACAATATCATTTGATATTGCAATAGTATTTTCGTCAAAAGTTATAGGGAACTATGCAATAAATGCTACAAACTCTGCAATGAGTTATCTTATATATAAAAATCAAAATTTTAATTTAAAAGTATTTGATGTAGTAAATGAAGATATAAATTCTATTCAAAGTATATTTGAACAAATATCAAATAACGGTATTTCAAAAGTATTAGTTTTATTTACTCACAATGGAGCAAGTAATTTAAAGCAAATTAAAGATATTGATTCTTATGATATATATTTGCCTTTAATACACAAAGATGATTTAAATCTAAATATTGATTCTGTTGTATATGGATCAATTGATTACTCTAAACAATTTGATGAAATTTTAAAATATTCAAATATAAAGTTGATTGAATTTCACGATAATTCTGAATTAGGTACCAGATTAGCTAAAATAATAAATACAAAAGATATAAACTTAATATATCAAAAAGAGATTGATGATGAAAATGCAGAATATTCTGGATTTTTAAGTAGAAAAAAAAGTCAATTAACAAATTCTACATTAATAGTGAATATGCCTATTGTAAAAACTTCAATTGTTTTATCTCAAATTAATGCTAATGAAATAAATCTTAATAAAATATTATCAACACAATTAAACTATACACCATTGTTATTATCTTTAACTCAAGTTGGAGATAGAAGAGGTATGATTATTGCTAATTCAATTGGAAAAACAAATCAAATAATAGAAGAATATAATGCCATACTTAGTAATGATTTAGTGTATAATTGGGTTAATTATTCTACAACAATAGGTATTGAATATTTAATCAGCAAAGATATTAGTAGTTTTGAAAATATAAAATTAAGTCAAAATCAAATAGAATATCCTGTTACTCTTTTTTCTACTACAAAGCATGCATTTAAAAGATTGTTTAAAAAAATAAGGTACATTGATAAATTCTAAGGATAGTTTAAGGAAAATTTATGGAACAACTGGACACATCATCACTTCGTAAAAGTGTAACTTTTTCTATTGTCATGACAATGTTTAAATATTTGCTTATATCATAAAGCTTTTTTAATTTTATTCTCATTATTTAAATCTCCAATAATTTTAGATTTTAATTTTTTATTATTTATAAAACTATATCATATATTTTATAATATTTGACACTTTATTGTAATTTTTCAGAAACTTTTATTTTAATGCTTCAACTAATATTAAGTAATCTTTGGGCATAATCGCATCTCACTTTGTAGACATTAGGAAGTTTTTATAAAATTTCTTTTTATAGAATTTTATAAAGAGTTGGTTAGACAACATATAAATCTAAACCATACAAAGATGAAATATACACAAAGGACGGCTGATTATGAAAGTAAGAGCTTCAGTTAAAAAAATGTGTGACAAATGTAAAATTGTCAAAAGAAAAGGTATCGTAAGAGTAATCTGCGAAATCAAAAAACACAAGCAAAGACAAGGATAAGCGATGGCTCGTATTGCAGGTACAGACTTACCAAACAAAAAAAGAATGGAATATGCTTTAACATACATTTATGGTGTAGGTTTGCATAGTTCAAGATTAATTTTAAAAGCTACTGGAATCGATTTTGATAAAAGAGCTCATGAATTAACAGAAGAAGAAGCAGCAACTATCAGACAAGAATTACAAGCTAACTATATGGTTGAGGGTGATTTAAGAAAGAAAGTTGCTATGGATATCAAGTCTTTAATGGATTTAGGTTCATATAGAGGTATAAGACACAGAAGAGGTTTACCATGTAGAGGGCAAAAGACTAAAACTAATGCTCGAACTAGAAAAGGTAAAAAGAAAACTGTTGGCGCAGCGGCTAAGTAAGGATAACTAGATGGCAAAAAGAAAAGTAACTAGAAAAAAAGTTGTAAAAAAGAATATTGCTGATGGTATAGTACATATCGCTGCAACATTTAATAACACAATGGTAACTGTAACAGACAACGCTGGAAATGCAATTGCATGGTCAAGCGCTGGTAACCTAGGTTTCAGAGGTAGTAAAAAATCAACTCCATTTGCAGCAACAGCAGCGCTTGAAGATGCAATTGCTAAAGCTATGGAGCATGGTATTAAAAATGTTGGTGTAAAAATTCAAGGACCTGGATCTGGTAGAGATACTGCGGTTAAGGCACTTGGTTTAATTGAAGGTTTATCGGTTAAATGGTTTAAGGATGTAACTCCTTTACCACATAACGGTTGTAGACCTCCAAAAAGAAGAAGAGTATAAGGATAAGGCATGGCAAGATATAGAGGACCAGTTGAAAAACTAGAAAGAAGACTTAATGCTGACCTTGGACTTAAAGGTGAAAGAAGACTAAACGGTAAATCTGCTTTAGAAAAAAGACCTTTTGCTCCTGGACAACATGGACAAAGTAGAACTAAACTTTCTGAGTATGGACTACAGTTACAAGAGAAGCAAAAAGCTAAAATTCTTTACGGTGTATCTGAAAAACAATTCAGAAAATACTTTAAAGAAGCAGCAAGACAAGAGGGTAATACAGGTGCGAACTTAATTACTTTAATTGAAACTAGATTAGATAATGTTGTTTTTAGAATGGGATTTGCTACAACAAGAGCAAGTGCTAGACAATTTGTAACACATGGTCATATTTTAGTTGATGGTAAAAAAGTTGATATTCCTTCTTTTCATGTAAAAGCAGGACAAAAGATTGAAATTAGAGAAAAATCTAAAACAAATACTCAAATTGTAAGAGCATTAGAACTTACAAATCAAACAGGAATGGTTGAATGGGTTGATGTAGATACTAATAAAGTATTTGGAATCTTTACAAGAATTCCAGCAAGAGAAGAAGTGGTTATTCCAGTTGAAGAAAGACTAATTGTAGAATTATATTCTAAATAATAAAGGATAATTATATGACAAAATTTGTAGATGCGCCATTTTTACCAACAGAAGTAGAAATAGAACAAATTACGGATAACAAAGCAAGAATTACAGCTTCTCCTTTTGAGAGTGGTTATGCTATTACATTGGCACACCCACTTAGAAGACTTTTAATGAGTAGCTCAGTTGGATATGCTCCAATTGCTGTGAAAATTGAAGGTGCTAAGCATGAGTTTGATTCAATTAGAGGGATGTTAGAAGATATCGCTTTATTTATGATTAATCTTAAAAATATTAGATTTAAAATAAAAGGTGATCAAGAGCAACTTGAGGTTAAATATACTTTCAGTAATTCTAAAGAGATTAAAGGTTCTGACTTATCTAACGATGATTTAGAAGTTGTAAATGGTGATGCTCATGTAGCAACTATAAACAGCGATTGTACTTTAACTTTTTCTATTATTATTCAAAGAGGTATAGGATATGTACCAAGTGAAGATATCAGAGATATGGTTGAAAAAGAATATCTTCCAATGGATGCATTCTTTACACCGGTAAAAAAAGTAACTTATGATATTGAAAAGATGCTGGTTGAAGACAATCCTAATTTTGAAAAAGTAATATTTAATATTGAGACAGATGGACAAATTACTCCAATTGATGCTTTTAAAGAAGCTATTTCTGTTATGTATTCTCAGATGTCAGTATTTAATAAAGTATTTGACTTATCTGAAGTAAAAATGGTAGAAAACAAATTAGATGATAGTAATATTGATTTAAAAGATTTAATTATTAAAATTGATGAATTAAATTTAAGTGCTAGAAGTTTTAATTCTTTAGATAAAGCTGGCATGAAATATGTAGGTGATATAGCACTTATGAGTGAAGTAGAAGTTAAAAGTATTAAGAACCTTGGTAAAAAATCACTTGATGAAATTTCAGATAAATTTCACGAGTTAGGTTTCCCAATTGATGGTTCTTTAGATGAAGATACAGCTTCAGCTTTAAGAAAAAAACTTGAACAATTAAAATCGTAGAAAGGGTCGTACATGAGACATAAGCACGGATATAGAAAGCTTAATAGAACATCTTCTCATAGAAAAGCGTTGTTAAAAAACTTAGCAATTGCTTTAATTACAAGAGAAAAGATTGAAACAACTGTTCCAAAAGCAAAAGAACTTAGAAGATATATTGAAAAATTAGTTACAAAAGCTAGAAATGCAGACTTAAATACACATAGACATGTATTTTCATATTTGCAAGATAAAGAAACAACTAAAAAATTAATTAATGAAATTGCTCCTAAATATGAAGGTAGAAACGGTGGATATACATCTATTGTTAAAACTAGAATTAGAAGAGGTGATGCTACATTAATGGCATACATTTCATTTGTATAATAAATAGATAATTTTCTATTAAAAAGGCTGGTAGGTTTTTCCTATCAGCCTTTTTTTTTATTAAATTTAATAATTGTATAGAAACTATACAAATGATTTACTTTTTTATTAAAAAATTATAATAAACTTTTAAAATAAAAAATTGGAGGAAATTATGACACCAGAAATTTCTTATGTAATTGATACATTTTTTGCAATATTTGCATTTGTATTGATTATATTTATGGTACCGGGTTTTGCCATGTTGGAAGCCGGTTTGGTTAGAACTAAAAATGTTAGTGCTGTATTGATGATGAATACAATGATTTACGCAGTAGCATCAATGGCATTTTTATTAGTTGGTTATAGTGTTGCATTTGGTAGTTTTGGCAGTGATGGTATGAGTCAATGGGCCGCCTTTCTTTTTCAAATGGCATTTGTCGGTAAGGTTATAAATATTATGAGTGGCGGAGTTAGTGAAAGAGCTAGAATTATTCCACTTGCTATTTTTGCAATTATTATGTCAGCACTTATATATCCTACAGTTGTAAACTGGGCTTGGGGAAGTGATATGCTTGACGGTACTTTGTTGGATTTAACTATGTATGATTTAGCCGGTAGTACAGTTATTCACTCAACTGGTGGTTGGGCTTTACTTGCTGCTATACTTATAATAGGTGCCAGAAAAGGAAGATATCCAAAATCTGGTGGAGTTAGAGTGATCCCTGCTTCAAATATCCCACTTGTAACACTTGGTGCATTTCTTTTATGGATTGGTTGGTTTGGATTTAATGGTGGAAGTGTAGGAAGTATCTCTTCTGTTGAGAGTGCCAATGCAGTTGCTTTAACTATTTTAAATACAAATACTGCTGGTCTTGCAGGAGCAATTATTGTAGGTATTATGATGCATTTAAAATATAAAAAACTTGATATCACTATGATTTTAAATGGTGCTTTAGGTGGATTGGTTGCCATTACTGCCGGTCCTGATTTATATAATATTTATCAACCAATTTTAATAGGTGCAATTGGTGGATTGCTAGTTGTATTTGCTGTTCCATTTTTTGATAAGTTAAGACTTGATGATCCTGTTGGAGCATTATCAGTGCATTTAGTAAATGGTATTTGGGGAACTTTAGCTGTTGGAATTTTTGCAAGCAACCCAGAAGCTGGTATTACATTTATGGGTCAATTAAAAGGTGTGATAGTAGTAGCTGTATTTGCTTTTGTAAGTAGTTATATTGTATTATTTGTAATTAATAAATTTATGCCATTAAAAGCAACAGCTGATGAAGAGATGGAAGGTCTTGATGTCAACGAGTGCGGATTAGAAGCTTATCCTGAATTTAAACGAGCATTTTAAGATATATAATAAAATAAGGAAAAAATATGAAAAGAATTGAAGCGGTTATTAAACCATTTAAATTAGAAGATGTAAAAGATGCTTTGGCAGAAGCCGGTATTACAGGTATGACAGTATCTGATGTAAAAGGGTATGGAAGACAGCAAGGTCATAGTGAACTTTATAGAGGTGCTGAATATGTTGTAGATTTTTTACCAAAAATTAAACTTGATTTAGTTGTTGCTGGCGAAGATGTAGATAAAACAGTTGAGATTATTGTAAATGCAGCAAAGACAGGAAAAATTGGTGACGGTAAGATATTTGTCTCTTCGATTGAAAGAATTGTAAGAATTAGAACTGGTGAAGAGGACGAAGAGGCGATATAGTTCAAATTGAACTATATCTTTTTTTATTGATTAGAAAATTTTTTTATAGGTATGACAATAGGGAAATTTACCAGTTCGTTTATAATAATCTTGATGATAATCTTCAGCTTTAAAGAATGGTGTATTTAAAGTTGATATTAGTTTCGTAGCAACTTTATAACCTTTAGTTTCAAGTTGTTGTATTAAATCATTTGCGATCTCTTTCTCTTCTTGATTATTATAAAAAATTGCACTTAAATATTGACTCCCTATATCTGGACCTTGTCCATTGGTTTGTTCAAAATTGTGAATCTCAAAGAATAATTTTGTTAAAGTTTCAAAGCTTACTTTAGAGCTGTCATATTTTATTGCAACTACCTCTAAATGACCGGTATTTCCTGTACAAATAGAGCGATAATCAGGATTTGGCATAGTGCCGCCCATATATCCGCTTGTAGCACTAACAACTCCTTGTTGTTGTGCAAAATGATACTCTACACCCCAAAAACACCCACCTGCAAAATATGCTGTAAGTAATAATGAACCCATTTTATTGCTCCTTAAATTTTAAAGATATAGAATTGACACAGTGTCTTGTATTCTTCTTGGTTAATTGCTCACCTTCAAATACATGTCCTAAATGACCATTGCAGTTAGCACAAACAATCTCTACTCTTCGTCCGTTTGCATCTGGAATTCTTTTTATTGCACCTTGAATTTCATCATCAAAACTTGGCCAGCCACAGCTGCTGTCAAATTTGTCTTTTGATTTATAAAGTGGAGCATTACATTGTTTACATAGATAAACTCCTACTTCTTTATGTTTATCATATTTACCAACAAAAGGCATTTGTGTACCTTTATGTAAAATAACTCTTTGTTCCTCTTGTGTTAAATCATTGTATTTCATATTTAACTTATTATTTGTGTTTGCATATTTTAATATTGAACTTGATAGAAAAGTAGTTAATAAAATGGATATAATTATAAGTAATTTCACTTCATACCTTTAAAAGCCTAATTTAATTATAATAGTAACATATAAACTTTAAATAAGCTTAGGATATTTTATGCAAACGATTACTTTAAATTCACCTTTAGATATGCACTTACATTTAAGAGATGATGAGATGCTAAAATTAGTGGCGCCACTTAGTTCTGCTACTTTTTCCGGTGCTATTATAATGCCAAATCTAGTACCTCCTGTTGATACTAAAGAAGCTGTAATTGCTTATAAACAAAGAATTAAAGAAGCAGTCGGTGATGATGATTTTAATCCTATGATGACCTTGTTTTTCAAACCATATACTAAAGAATTTTTAAGTGATGTAAAAGATGAAATAAGTGCTATTAAACTATATCCTGCCGGAATTACAACAAATAGTGAAGGGGGAGTTGAAAGTATAGATACAGTTGCTTTAGCCCCTACGCTAAATGCAATGGCAGATCTTAATATTCCCCTTTGTATTCACGGAGAAACAAATGGTTTTGTGATGTACAGGGAGTCTGAATTTATGCCTGTCTATGAAAAACTTGCAATCTCTTTTCCCAAATTAAAAATTATTATGGAGCATATTACAACTAAAGATGCTGTAGATATGGTACAAAAATATGATAATCTTTATGCTACTATTACTGTACAACATCTGCTTATCACACTTGATGATGTAGCAGGAGGAATGCTTCAACCGCATCTGTTTTGTAAACCTATTGCAAAAAGATATGAGGATAGAGAAGCTTTAGTAAAAATTGCTACAAGCGGTAATGCTAAAATTATGTTTGGAAGTGACAGTGCACCGCATCCCAAACATGCCAAAGAAAATTGCGGGTGTGCTGCTGGAGTGTTTACATCGCCAATTGCTTTACAAGTCTTAACACAGTTATTTGATGAAAATGGAAAATTAGAAAATCTTCAAAAATTTGTCAGTGACAATGCTCAGGCTATTTATGAATTTACACCAAATAAAAAAGAGATTAGATTAGAAAAAAGAAATTTTAAAGTTCCTATGAATTATAATACCTCTAAAGATGTAATTCCGCAGGAACAAGGACAAACAGTTGTACCTATGTACGCTGGACAAACTTTGACTTGGAGTATCATGTAAATGTTTAATGAGATTTTCTGTAAAATAAATCCAACTAAGGATAAATTTTTAGATGAATTATTAAAAAGAGATTTTAATGAAAATATTCTTAATAGTCTTTTAAAATCAGGCATTGATATAAATTGTTGTGATGACAGAGGGGATACTTTTTTAAATATATGTATTAATAAAAAACGAATTAAAGCTTCTTTATGGCTTATTGGTAAAGAATGCAACCTTGCAATTAAAAATAAAAATGGTCAATCATCAATTCAACTTGCTGTAAAGCAAGGTAATATTAAAATAGTAAAAGCTTTATTATCCATGAAGACTATTAATATTAATGAAACTAACAGTGAAGGTAGAACAATATTGCACGATGCTGTAATTAACGGTGAGACAGAAATAGTAAATGAACTTATTAAGCATTCTGCGGATGTTAATATAGTGGATAAAAATAATAGAAATGTTTTATTTGATGCAATTGCTTTTGGTGAAGATAAATTAATATCAAAGATTTTATCAACAGGAGAACTGGATATAAATATTGCTGACAGTAATGGACATACAGTTTTACATAACCATGAAGTATTAGAAAATGATGAATTGGCAAAAAAACTTTTATATTATGGTGCAGATCCTACTATAAATGATAAAGAGGGAAAGAACTTTTTATTTCATACGGCTTTAAGAGGTGAAGAGGGTATGGAACTTCTTGATATTGCAATAGATAAAGGGTGTAATCTTAACGGAAGAATTAGAAATAACAACTCTATTTTAATGGAAATTATGTTTGCTTTTGCGAGTATTTCAGATGCAGAAAAAGAAAGAAGATCCGGGTTGATGGAGATGGCAAAAAAGTTTGTAAAAAATGGTATTGATATAAATGCTATTAACAATCAAGGTGAAACAGTATTATTTGATGCAGTTAGAAAAAATGATGTAGAAGCAACAGCATTTTTACTAGAAGACGGAGTTGATGTAAATAAAAGAAATAAGAGATTTGAAACAGCTTTATCAATTGCTGTACTTAAAGGTGTAGAAGCTTTAGATGTGATTTTATTACTTATGGATTATGGTGCTGATGTAACAATTAAAGTTAAAGATCTTAAAACTATTCTTGAAGTATTAAACGATATTATATTACATACTCATGGAAATCATTCAATGGAAAACCAGAATTTACTTGCACAAATTGATATAGATGATGGTCAATATCTTATTGTATTAAGAGATATATTGAGTAAACTTAGAATAAAATTGGATTATAATGACTTTGCAGGTAATCCCATATATTTTAAAGCTTTATTACATGGTAATATTAACTTATTCAGGTTGTATATTAAATATGGTGTTGATACAAATAAACGAAATTCAAAAGGTAGAACACTTTTTCATGAGTATGTTATTTACAGTTTTAAAAATAAGATAAATGCCGATAATTTTAAAGAGACCTTATTATTATTATCAAATATTAAAGTTGATGCAAATGCACAACTAAAAGATGGAAAAACAATACTCTCCCATCTATTATTAAAAAAATGCGATGTAGAATTATTTAAAGTGTTAGTTAATGTTATAAGATTCAATTATAAAATACAAGATAGTATGGGTAGAACATTGGTTCATTCATGTGTTACAGGAGGTAATATTGAATTATTAACAATTATTAATACTCAAGATTATGATGTAATTAATATTCCTGATTACTTTGGAATGTTGCCACTTACTTATGCTGCTTTGATGGGCAATACCAAATTTGTTTTAAGAATGATAAATTTGAATTCACATATAATAAGTAAAAAAAAGATTACATTACAGGCAATAGAAATTTTTTCTCAACTCTTACCCAATTTGAATAAGTTAGAAGCTGAGATTTATGACCTTGATGATTTAAGAAAGATTGGTATTTTAATAAATCAGATAAAAAGTGATTTTAATGCATAAAATAGCAATATATGCAAGACAAATTTTAAATTTGAGTATTGCTATTTAATGCTTCAAAAGTTTTTATCAAAAATAAATCCAACTAAAGATAAGTTTATATCAGAACTTTTAAGGGAGAATTTTCGCACAGATATATTAAACAGCCTTTTAGAATCAGGAATAGATATAAATTCTTGTGATGATAATAATACTTTTTTAAATATAGCAATTCAAAACAATAAAATAAGTGCTACAAGATGGCTTCTTGAAAATAATTGTAATGTCAGTATTAAAAATAAACAACAAAAATCAGTTATGCAACTAGCTATACAGCAAGGTAATATAAAAATAGTAAAATTACTACTAAAAAGGGCAGATATTGATTGTAATGAGATAGATAAAGATGGAAGGACTCTTTTACAAGATGCGATTATACTAGGGCATATAGATATTCTTACTGAACTTTTAAAAAAATCACCAAATGTAAATGCTTTGGATAATAAGCGCAGAAATTTATTGTTTGATGCTGTAGATTATGGTGAAGATGAAATTATAAAGAAAGTTTTATCAATTGATAAACTTGATGTGAACAACAAAGATATAAGTGGAGAAACAGTTTTACATAAAAAATTAGTTTTGGAAAATGATAATTTAGCAAAAACACTGTTAAAACACAAAGTAAATCCAACAATAACTGATGATACAGGAAAGAGTTTTTTATTTTATACGGCTTTAAGAGGAGAAGATGGTATGGATTTAATGGACTTTGCTATAAAGCAAGGTTGTGGTCTAAATAGTAAAGTACGAAATAATAACTCAATACTTATGGAGTTTATGATCACTTTACTAAAATTGCCAAATGAAGAAAAGAATAAAACAGATGGTTTAATGGCTATGGCAAAAAAACTTTTAGACCATGGAATAGATATAAATGCTATAAATAGTGATGGAGAAACTGTTTTATTTGATACTGTACGACAAAATGAACTAACAGCTGTTACTTTTTTATTAGAAAATGGTATGGATGTAAATCATACAAATCATGAAGCAGAAACAGCATTGTCTATATCTATTATAAATGGTATTAAATCTTTGGATGTAATCTTATTGCTTTTAAAACATGATGTTAGTATGATGATAAAAATACAAAATTTAAAAACAATTATTGAGATATTAAATGATGTTGTTCTTCATATATCAAACAATCGTTTATTGACTCATCATAGTTTATTGTCACAAATAAATCTGAGTAAAGGTAACTATATAATTGTTTTAAAAACCATACTTGAAAACACAAAAAATATTGATTTGAATTATCTTGATTCTACAGGTGCTCCAATATATTTTAAATCACTTTTAAGTGGTAATATAGAATTATTTAAACTTTATATTAAATATGGAATAGATCCAAATAAACCAAATAAAAATAATATGACAATTTTTCATGAGTATGTTATAAGTAGTTTTAAAAATAATATAAAAATTGATACTTTTAGAAATGTTCTATTGTTATTGTCTAGTATCAAAGTCAATGTAAATGCACAATTATCAAATGGAAAAACAATCATCTCTCATATTTTATTGCAATCTTGTGATGAGGAGTTGTTTAAAACTTTAGTCAGTGTTATACGATTTAATTATAAAATACAAGACAATAGAGGTAAAACATTGATCCATTCTTGTGTTGTTGAAGATAATATAAAGGTATTGAAGATTATTGACGAGATAGATAATGATGTGATAAGTATCCCAGATGATACAGGTATGTTACCTATTACTTATGCAGCCTTAATGGGTAAAACTCAAATGCTTTTAGAGATGATAAATTTAAATTCACATATTACAAGTAATAAAAAGATTACAGCACAAGCTAAAGAAATATTTAGTAAACTACTGCCTAATTTGGATAAATTAAGTATTGGCATTGAAAATAGTGATGATTTAAGAAAAATTGATATTGTTGTCAATCAAATAAAAAAGGATTTTGATGTATAAAAAGATATTACTGTTAGCTTTATTTATAAGTTCATTATTTGGTATAGAGCAGAATTTTATAGAACCTAGTGAAGCTTTTAAAGTCAGCAGTCAGGAGTATAAAGAAAAAGTAACTGTTGAGTTAAAACTTGCAAATGATATTTATGTATATGATGAGTTTTTAAAAGTTTTAAATGGTAAAGAGGATATTACAAAAAAAATATCTTTAAAAAAACCGGTTGAATTTCATGGTTTTATAGTTCATTTTGATACCGTTACTATAAATATTCCACGAGAATTAATAACAGATACTATAACTTTAGAATATCAAGGTTGTTCAACTGCCGGACTTTGCTATTCCCCTATGGAAAAAACATTTAATTTTATAAAAGCTAAACCAATTCAAAAAGTAAATGAAAAATTAAAGCCAAAAGTAAACGAAACTGATACCATAACACAAACTTTAAAAACCGGAAGTGTGTTTTTAGTTCTTGCTACATTTTTTGGATTTGGATTATTATTGGCTTTAACACCTTGTATTTTCCCTATGATACCTATTTTATCAAGTATTATTGTACATCATACAAAGAAAAATGAAGGGAAAATGTCCACTTCGAAAGGATTTTTCTTATCTTTGGTTTATGTACTTTCTATGAGTGTTGCATATACAGTAGCAGGTGTTTTAGCAGGATTGTTTGGAGCGAATATTCAAGCTATGCTTCAAGATCCATTTATAATTATCGGATTTGCTTTAGTATTTGTAGCTCTTGCATTTTCTATGTTTGGATATTATGAGATAGCTCTTCCTCAAAGCTGGCAAACAAAATTAAATAAAACCAGTGAAGAGAGCAGCAAGGGTGATGGGATTGCCGGTATTGCTATTATGGGATTTTTATCTGCTTTGATTGTAGGTCCTTGTGTAGCTCCACCATTAGCCGGTGCTTTAGTTTATATAGGACAAACTGGAGATGCCCTTTTAGGTGGATTAGCTTTATTTGTTATGAGTTTAGGTATGGGTATGCCACTTTTAGTAATAGGAGCAGGATCTGGAAAATATATGCCTAAACCTGGCGGTTGGATGACTACAGTATCAAAAGTATTTGGTGTAGTTATGCTAGGTGTTGCTATTTGGATGTTAGATAAAATTGTACCAGAAATAGTAACAATTATTTTATTTGTGGTATTACTATTAGGTAGTGCATTTTATTTAGTAAAAAATGGAAACAAATTTGGTAAAATGGTTGCTGTTATTTTAGTAGTTCTTTCTATGCTTTTATCTTATAATACTCTAAATGATAATCAAGCAGATAAATTACATTTTAAATATGTAAAAACTGTTCAAGAGTTAGAAAAAATAGTCAGCACTTCAAAGAAACCGATTATGGTAGATTTTTGGGCTACTTGGTGTGTGAGTTGTGTAGAATTTGATAAAATCACTTTTACTGATGTTGCAGTTAAAAAAGAGTTATCAAAATATTTATTACTCAAAGTTGATGTAACAAAAAATACGCCTGACGATAAAGCCTTGATGAAAAAGTTTAATTTATTTGGACCGCCTGCGTTGATTTTTTATAATAACGGAAAAGAGGAAAAACAAAAAAGAGTTATAGGCTTTAAAAATGCCAAAGAATTCTTAGAAATGGTAAAATAGTGAAATAATGAAAGCAATTTTGGCTAATATATTTTTAACTATTTCTCTTTTTGCTTCACAGATACAATGGTCTAATAATTATCATATGTCAAGATAAAAAGCTAAAAGAGTAAATAAAGATGTTTTTCTTTTTATCTCTTCTATTGATAATATAATACCCCAAGAAGACAAGACAACTTTTTCTAAATCCTTATTCTCTTTTTCACCTGTTACCTTATGCCACAATTTCAACTAATTTATCATAATCCTTATTATTAATTTTTAAACTATCATAATAAAAACTCATTGGTTTTTTATAATTTAAAGTTTGATGAAATCTTTTATGATTATAAAAATCAATATAATCTTTCACATCAGTTTTTAACTCTTTAATTGTGTTATATTCATTTAGATAAATTCTTTCAACTTTTGCACTTCGCCAGAATCTCTCTATACAAATATTATCAGTAGCTCTACCTTTACCATCCATTGAGATAATGATGCCATTATCTTTTAAAGTCTGTGTATGGATATGACTTGTGTATTGACTGCCTTGATCTGTATTAAATATTTCAGGTTTACCATATAGCGATAATGCTTCATTTAGAACATCCATTGTTAAAGCTGAATCCATAGTGTTGGATATTTTCCAAGATAGTACAGCTTTAGAATACCAATCAATTATAGCTGCTAAATAAACCATGCCGCCATTAATCTTGATATATGTTATATCCGTACTCCATACTTGATTTGCTTTTACTATGTCAACTCCTCTAAGCTTGTAAGAGTATTTTTTATGTTGCTTATCTGGTATTGATAGATTTATTGGTTTAACTGCTAATATTGGCTTTAAACCCATCTCTTGTCTATATTTATAAACAGTATTCAAACTTATATTGTATCCATCTTCTAAAAGTTGCTGATGAACTTTTAAAGCTCCATATATTGGTATTTGCTCATAAATATCATTTATATTATCTTTGAGTGATATTTTATGCTTATTTTCTATAGGCTTATAATATAAGCTGCTTGGATTTAATTTTATAAGTTTACATTGAGTTGATACTGAAATATATGTTAGCTTAGACTCTATCAACTCTTTTTTATTAGATAAGTCCAAGCTTTGTAGCTTTTCCTCAAGCCATTCCTTTTCAACTGTCATTTTACCTACTATCTTTGCATAATCATCTATTTTAGATTGTAATTTTAAGTTTTCGTCTTTATATTCTTTGATAGCCTTTGCAGGCTCCATTGCCAACTCTGCATTATCCAAAAATATCTTCTTCCAATTTTGGATATTTTTAGGTGTTATATTATTTTTACTTGCTATCTCATTTAAAGTCTTTTCACCTTTTAAAACTTCTAAAACAATTTTTGTTTTAAATTTTGCTGTAAATATTCTTCTTTTTGTACTCATTTTTTACCCCTATTAAATATTTTATTATTTTAACTTTTTAGGAATAAGAATCTTATTTTTTCGTTCTTATTTTCTTGGGGTATTATATAATCCATTTTGTGAATATATGGAAGAAGATGTTTTTAAATATGAGAATGTAGTTAAATATATAAATAAAGATTATATTGCAGTGAGGTTGGTTATTGAAAAAGATAAATTGCCTAAAGGTATAGAAGTTTTATCTGTACCAACAATCTATTTTTTAACTCACAAAGGTAAAAAACTGTATAAACGAATTACAGGTGAAATTGCACGAAGACAACTAATTGGAATTTTAAAAGAGATTAAAAAAGCTAAAGAACAATAATTTCTTCTTCTAAATCAATATTAAACTCTTCTTTGACTTTTTGTTTTGCCAGATTTATAAGTTTCATAGCTTCATCATATGTACCGCCACCCATATTAACTAAGAAGTTCGCATGAATAGAACTAAATGCCATACCTCCTGACACATATCCTTTAAGTCCAACTTTTTCAATTAAATATCCGGCACTATGTTCTTTTTGAGGAAAGTTCACTCCGTGACCGCTATTCGCTACTTTTGGATTTTTAAAACAACTCCCGGCACTAGGTAGATTTGGTTGATTATCTCTCATTTGAACAAATATATTTTGCTGCTCTTTATTAAATCCTTGTTCAATATTAAAAGTTACTTCATAAATAATACCTTTAATATTAGTATGTCTATAAGTATGTGGGATAACTTCTTTTAAAATATTGCCATCTTGTGTTTTAATTGAGTGAAGATGATTAAATATCTCCCACTTTTTTAACCCTGCATTCATCTTAACTAAACCACCAATATTTCCGGGAAGTTTTGCAAGAAGTTCAAAGTTGGCAATATCATATTTTTTACAATATGTTAAAAGTTTACCACTTGAAGTTGAAGCACCCACTATTAGTTTATTACCTTTTTGGATAATATAATCAAATTCATCTCCCAGTACTGCTAAAGGTGGTGGATTATTAGAAATTAGGAGATTATTTCCACGACCAATAATCGTGTATTTTGAATAATTGTCAATATCATTGATAACTTTTACTTGGTGTTTTCCGCCTATATTAATAGATGTATATTTTTTAAAGTCTATTGTTTTTGTCATGGGGAATTATAGCATTATATTAATTTGGTTGACTTATAAAATTTAGGAAGTAGACTTAATGAAAAATATGGGCGCCTGAATAATTACTTTTTTTGATAATTTAGTAAATAAAAATCAACCAACATAAGCTTCATACTTAGAGAGTGTAAAATAAACTGTGTAAACCCAGCAGTTTCTTTTTAATCACTTCTCATATTTTGCCATAATCTCCTTAAAAAATATACTAAGTTGAGGATAAATCTCAAACCAATTTCTAATACTAGAAGCATTCCATTTATTTTGTTGTTCAGCACAAGCCAGATACATCACTTTAAAAGCTGAATCTTCTGTTGGAAATGAACCCTTAGATTTAGTTTTTCTTTTTATAGTAGCATTTAAAGATTCAATAGGATTTGTTGTATAAATTAATTTTCTCACAGAATCTGGATATTTAAAAAATGTAGACAATTCAGACCAGTGATTTGTCCAAGAAACAGTAATGTTAGGATATTTTTTACCCCAGATATCATTAAACTCTGTAAGTCCCTAAATAATAGAAAAAAAGATTTTACAATTTAACAAATTCTTTTTTGTGTTTTAAAACTTTTGTTAAATATCTTCGTGTTTCTTTATAGGGTAATTTATTTAAAAGCGTATTATAAATTTCACTAGGTTTCATTGAATTTATGATATCTACTGCTTTAGCTCTATTTTTTGAAAAAGTTTTTAAAACATTTCCCGAGCCTGTATTATAAGCAGCTATTGTACAATATTCTTTAGATATAGGATTTTGTATCCCTTTTAGATAATTTGTTTTTATAATTTTCAAATAAGCGGTACCAAATTTAATATTGTTGTTTGTATCAAAAAGAAAATTCTTAGATGGTATTTTATCTTTTTTGTAAAGATATTTATGTACATCTCTACCCGCACTTTTTGGTACTATCTGCATAAGACCGTAAGCTGGTACATGACTTACTGAGAAAGGGTTAAAGTTACTTTCTGTTTGTATAATCGAGAATATCAGATTTTTACTTATATCAAATTGTTTTGAGTATTTTGTCACTGTCGGGATATATTTTTTTGCTCTTATATGCAAATGATCTTTTACCATATTAAATTTTACCGAATAGACATTTTGTGTCTTTCCATTAAGTTTTATTGTATCTTTTTGCAGATTATTATTTATAAGATATGTTGCAAAATGATTTGCTCTCCAAGGGTATTGAATATATTTACC
Source organism: Arcobacteraceae bacterium (assembly GCA_965242915.1). Classification (GTDB taxonomy): domain Bacteria; phylum Campylobacterota; class Campylobacteria; order Campylobacterales; family Arcobacteraceae; genus CAJXII01. Next base: position 197,345 of record CBDETN010000027.1, on the reverse strand, counting down.
AGTTTGATCTTTTACCTCTTTATACAGATATGGTGTACCTCTTAGCTTTATCTCTTTAGACGAGAACATATCTATTGCTCTTGGGTCATTTGGTGTAAGCAGTGTTGTAACAATTGCATTTTTTAAAGATTGTTTCGGGTTCTTTTTATCTATTGTTTGAACTAATATAACTCCCTTGTCAAAATCAACTTCTGCCATTGATTTATAGTTTTGGGTATATTTAACATATTTTTTCTTTTCCGGTTTTTTTGCTTCTTCACCCCATTGCTTGGTGATGGCTTTTTCAAATTCTTGAATAATCTTTGCAATACTTTTATTGGCTGCTGAAAGTGCTTTATTCCTACCATAATTAATTAAGGCACTTTTTGGATTTTGACTGATAATTACATTTGTAAATTGAGAAACTTCTGTTGTTGTACAGCCTGTTAAAAATATAAGAAAAATTATTAAGAATGTTTTTTTCATATTAAAATTAAAAAAGCCAAGTAGAAAACTACCTGGCTTTTTTAGATCTAAAGTTTAACTTTAGATTATCCTAAAAATGGATTTGCATATAATGCAATTAAAGCAATTACAAGAGTATAGATAACTTGAGCTTCAATCATCGCAAGAGCAATAAACATTGTAGTCATAAGTTTTCCACCCATACCTGGGTTTCTTGCAGTTCCAGCGATAGTAGCAGCAGCTGTACTACCCATACCAATAGCACCACCCATAGCAGCAAGACCAAGACCAACACCAGCAGCTAATACTGAATAACCAGCAACAATAGCTCCGTTGTCACTATTTAACATAATTGCTTCACCAGCAAATGCAGCAGTTGCTAATGCAACCATTAAAAATAAAACTTTTTTCATAAGTTTGTCCTTTAAAATATTTTATTACAAAGTCTGTTCGGCTAGCGTAACCATATCTTACAAGATACAGCAATATAAACATAAATGCCTATATTTTCCTACTTAATACTTTGATTGGTCGTATTCTATCTAAAATTGAATTAATAAACCTTGAAGTAAAGGTACTAAGCTTTTATTAAGTTAAGATACTCTATTATTTCATATAAACGACTGATGGTCGGTCATTAATTAGGAGATATATTATGGCAATAATTGTAGATAAAGTTAAAAAGAGGAAAAATATAGCGATGGCTTGTAAAGATCTATTTGTTCAAAACGGTATAAAAGATTTAACTATTTCTCAAATAGCTCAAACAGCCGGTATTGGGAAAGGTTCACTTTATGATTATTTTAAAAATAAAGATGATGTTGTTTTTGAGATTGTAGATATATTGTTACATGAGCATAATTTAGTTAAAGAGAAAAAGATTCTTGAAGCTGATACAACTAAAGAAAAAATTAAAATATTTTTTCATTTCTTTTACAATAGTGAGGATGCAGAATTAAGACAACTTTATAAAGAGTTTGTATCTATCTCTTTGGTTACTCCTGAAGAGGCTATGATTGAACATCACACTGAATGTTTTGAAAATTATTACAGTTGGCTTGAAAATATTATCAAAGATGGGATTGAAAAAGGTGAGATAAAACCTATAACCTTAAAACTTGCAAAGGGATTGTTTGTATTGGGTGATGGGATATTTATAGCTAGTTCGGTAACTAATTCAATTCAAGATGTACAAAAAGAGATTGATGATTATATTGATACTTTGTTTGAGTTAATAGAGGTGAAGGATGATAAATAAATTATTATATTTAGTGATACCAGCTATTATTTATGGGGAGAGTTTAAACGAGCTATTGGATTATGCAAATACAAACAACAATCTAATCATATCAAAAAGCTTAACACAAAAAGTAAAACTACAAGAGGTAAAATCTTCAAAAAGTGCATCATCTGCTACTATTGATATTGGTGGTTTATATCAAAATTTAAATGAAAGAACACTAAATATTGCTGGTGATTTATACAGTGGTTATGCAAAAATTTCTTATGATATTTATGATGGTGGAAAAAAGTCATCATTAGTTAAGCAAAAACAAAATGAGTTAAGAATAAGTGAATTTGACACAACTGCTTTTAAAAAAAGTTTGAGTTTGCAAATAGTTCAAGATTTTTTTAATATTAAAAATAATGATTCTTCACTTCTGGCTTTAGAAGAGGAAAGAAAGTCGTTAAAAGCACAACTGCTAAGAGTTCAAAATTTTTATGAAGCACGCCTTTCAACAAAAGATGATGTAGATAAATTACAATCTGCATATGATACAAATAACTATAATATTCAATCTTTAAAGTTTGAGAAATTATCTTTTTTATCAGACTTAGAATTAAAAGTTGGAAAAAATATATCTGGTTTAGAGAAAGTTCAATTTAAAAAGTTATCAAATTTAGAATTAGAATTGGATGATAATATTAAATCTTTAAAAGCTAAAGAAAACTCACTTAAACATTCAGCTGATTCTTTAGATAGTGTTTATCTACCACAAGTAAATATATCAGATACTTATAGTGTAAATGAATATGGTAGAACTGATTTAATGCACCCAGATGGATTGGACAATCAAAATAAACTTATGTTAAGTGTAAATTTACGATTGTTTGATGGTGGAACTGTATCAAGAAACAAACAAGCAATTATGATAAGTAAACAAGCTTTAAAAAGTCAAATAGATTATAAAATAAAAGAGCAAAAGATGTTATTTGAGTTATCAATTCTGCGAATAACTACAAATAAATTAAAAATAAAAAGTGCTTTTAGTGCTTTAAACTCGGCTACAAGTGCATATACCACTATAGATGAAAAGTATAAAGCGGGAATAGTTGATAATATTGCATATCTTGATGCTTTAAGTATCAAAACAAATGCAACAGCATTGTATAAAAAAAGTTTAAATGATTTAGAAATTGCGTATGCTATTTACTATTTTTATGCAGGAAAAAATATAGGGGAATATATAAAATGAGAAAATTAGTTATTGGGTTTTGGGTTTTGGTTATTAGTTTAAGTGCAAGTGATATTTATGCAACATTTGAGGTAGCTGCTACAAAAAATGCAAATTTAGCTTTTAGTAGTAGTGGAATTGTAAAAGATATTTTAGTAGATGTTACAAGTGAGGTTAAAAAAGGAGATACTTTAGCAAGACTTCAAAATGATGATTTAAAAGCTATGTTAGAGGTGTCAAAAACAGCAGTAAAATATGCAAAGCTAGATTACAATAGACAATTAAAAGTTAAGCATATGATAGATAAAGCTAAATTTGACCAATATGCTTTTAAATATGAGAATGCAAAAGCACAACTAAAATACCAGCAAGCATTATTAGATAAAACAACTTTAAAAGCACCGTTTGATGGTGTGATATATGAAAAATTGATTGAGGTTGGTGATGTAGTAAGTGGACAGATGATTAATACTGTATTTAAAATTCAAAGTAAAAATGCTAGAAAATTAGTATTAGCATTTGATCAAAAATATCATAAAGATATAAAAATAGGATATGTTTTTAAATATAAAATTGATGGAGATATAAAAGAGTATCAAGGAAAAATATCTAAAATATATCCTTATGCAAACATAAAAACAAGAAAGATAAAAGCAGAGGTTCTAACACAAAACTTAATTGTTGGATTATTTGGTGATGGTTATATCACTACAGAAAAATAAGTAGGAAAGTTCATGTATAAATTTGCGATAAACCGACCTATTACGACACTGATGGGAGTGCTAGCATTTATAGTTTTTGGGATTATGTCATATAAGACAATGCCTGTAAATCTTTTTCCAAATGTTGCTTTTCCGGTAGTTACAATCCAAACAGCTTACAATGGAGCAGATGCCAGTACAGTTGAGACAAAAGTAACAGATAAACTTGAAGAGGCTGTAAGTGGGATAGATGGGATTGATAAATTATCATCAACTAGTTATGAGGGGTTTAGTGTAGTTACTATTCAGTTTGAACTTTTTAAAGATTTAGATGAAGCTACAAATGATGTAAGGGATAAAATAGGTTCTATTGTACTTCCCTCTGAAGTGGAAAAGCCAATAGTAAAAAAACTAGGAACCGGTGGTGGAGTTATAAATCTTTTCATCGCTACAAAAACTGGTGATACTACAGCTCTTATGAGATTAGCAGATGAAAAGATAAAACCAAAACTTCAAAGAATTCGAGGGGTTGGTGAAGTTGATATTATTGGGTATCAAGATAGAGAAATCCGAATTTTTGCTGATCCATTTTTGTTAAATAAATATTCTATTACACCACTTGATCTACAAAATATAATCTCTTCACAAAATGTAAAATTAGGAGTTGGAAAAATTATAAACAACTCTCAAGAGATAATTTTAAAAGCAAAAGCAGATGCTTCAACTCTAAAAGAGTTAGAAAATATTTTGATAAAACCAGGAGTAAGGTTAAAAGATGTAGCTACTGTAAAAGATGGGCTTAGTGACCCAAAAAGTTTCTCATCATTTAATGGAAACCAAGGTGTGATGCTGGAGGTGAAAAAAATATCTGGTGAAAATGTTTTAAATATCATAAAAGCAGTAAAACAAGAGATGCCAAAACTTACACAGCTTGCAGGTAAAGATTATGATATGCAACTGCTTCAAGATCAATCAGATAAGATTATGGTAAATATAAACAATGTAACTTTTGACCTTATTCTAGGTTCTATTTTAGCTATTGTTATTGTATTTTTCTTTTTAAGGAATATTACCGCTTCACTGGTATCTGCTTTAGCAATTTCAACTTCTATCATAGGTACTTTTGCAATTATTGATATGATGGGTTATGATCTGAATAAGCTTACTTTAATAGGTCTTACTCTTGCTATTGGTATTTTTATAGATGATGCTATTGTTGTGATTGAAAATATTACTAAAAAAATGGAAGAGGGTATGAAACCTTTTGAAGCTTCTTATGAGGGAATAAAAGAGGTTGCTTTTTCTATCTTGGCAATTTCTGCTGTACTGTTAGCTGTTTTTGTACCAGTTGCTTTTATGGATGGTATTGTTGGGATGTTTTTTAACTCTTTTGCTATGACTGTTGCTGCTGGTATTGTACTTTCATTTTTAGTTGCTGTTATGTTTATACCTACAGTAGGTGCTAGAGTTTTAAGCGCAGAACAAAGTAAATTTTACCATTTTACAGAACCATTTTTTGTAGGGATGGATAAGGTTTATGTAGCGATATTAAAGCCTTTGATTAGATTTAAAACTTTAACTATATTAGCTACTGTTGGATTGCTTATCGCATCTTTTTCTTTAAAAGTTGGTATGGAATTTATACCAATGGAAGATAACAGTGAATTTCAAGTTTTTATAAAAGCACCAGTAGGGACAAATATAGCCAATATGCAAAAGAAAGTTGCTCCACTTTTAAAACAAATTGAAGATGATGAGCTGGTAGAGTATTCAGTGTTATCTATTGGATACAATAGTGCAAACGAAATTTACAAAGCAAAGATATATGCAAAACTAACACCAGTAGCTTCAAGAGTTGGAATATCACAAGAAGATATAGTTCAAAAATACAGAGATAAGTTTAAAGTCATTAAAGATTTAGTTATAACGGTTGAAGATTTACCACCATTTGATACAGGTGCAAGTAATGCTCCTGTTCAAATAGTAGTAACAGGAGATGACTTAGATGTTTTAGAAAAAATAACTACAAAATTGATGGTATTGCTTAAAAATACAAAAGGTGCAGTCAGTATTGATAGGGATTATGAAAGTGGAAAACCAGAGATACAGATCAATATTTTAAGACAAAATGCCCAAAGAGCAGGAGTGAGTGCAAATGAGATTGCAGGAATATTAAGTAGTGCATATTCAAGTGATAGAGCTATCTCATATTATGAAGAAAAAGGGCGACAATTTGATATAACTCTAAGATTTGAAGATAAGTATAGAAAATCTATAGATGATATTAAAAGACTTCAAGTAAGAACAAATACCGGAGAGTTTGTATCTTTAGAGGGACTTATCAAATTTGAACAAACTACAAGTGTAGCATCAATTAATAGATTTAATAGAGAAAGAAAAATTATGGTTACATCTGGTGTTTTTGGAGCAAGTTTAGATGCAGTTATGATTAAAATAGAGGAAGATATAAAAGAGATACTTCCAGTTGGATATAGTTATATATTTACAGGTGATGTTGAAAATATGCAAGATACAAACAAAGCATTTGCAGGAGCTATAGTTTTAGCAGTAATTTTAATATACCTAATTTTAGCGGCACTTTATGAATCACTTATTCAACCATTGATTATAATGGTATCTATGCCACTATCGTTTACAGGTATCATGGTAGCTTTATATCTTACAGGGAATAACTTCAGTCTGTTTGTGATGATAGGGGTTATCTTACTACTGGGGATGGTAGGGAAAAATGCAATTTTAGTAGTAGATTTTGCAAACAAAGCCGTAAAAAGTGGAAAAAGTGTAGACGAGGCACTTTTAGAAGCCGGAGAAAAGCGCCTGCGACCAATTTTGATGACAACATTTGCAATGATTGGTGCTATGATACCATTAGCATTTGGAACAGGTGCAGGAAGTGAATCAAATGCACCTATGGCATTGGCGATTATTGGTGGTTTAGTTAGTTCTACTATACTTACACTTTTGGTTGTACCTGCTATTTATAAGTTTATGTATCCGCTGGATAGATGGTTGAGAAGTTTTTATGAGAAGGGTAAGGTGGAATGAAAGTAGAGACAACTTTTTTTGGAAGCGTAGCCTATTGTACTGATGAAGAGAAAAAACAATTGTCAAGCGAACTGCTAAAATGGGCAGGTAGGAATATAAAAACGAAGTAACATTTTGATTTTAAACCTTAAGTAATAAAATTAATTTAGTTAAACTCTAATTCATTAAAAATGAAAGGAGATAAGTGCTAAAAAAAGGTGAAATTAAAATGATAAAAAAGATGCTAAAAGATGGAATTAGTAAAAATGATACAATTCAATTAGTTAATTTTTGGGCTAATATGGAACTTGATGAGTATATAAATCTTGAAAGTCGTGTAAGTGGTAGAATGGTTTTAGTTGATGTATCTGCTACTGGCGAAGAAAATATAATTGATACAAGTGATGAAAAAGATATAAGTGATTTGAGTTATAGAGCAAAACAACTCAAAGAGCTACAAGAAAAGGTTATAGACCTTGAAGATGTTAGTGGTGGTATATCTATAACAGATTTAACTCTAAATGATTTTAGAATGGACTTGATTAAATATTTAGAAATCAATGATGATAAACTTAAAAAAAGTCCTATGGGTATTCATAGTGTAGTTATAAGTAGTGAAAATACAAAAGGAACTATATTTTGTTTAAAACTTTTAAAAGAGCAAAATACAAAAGATACATTTAGTTTAGAACCATATTATTTAGTTTATATAAATGAAAATAATGAAATACAAGTAGCTTTTACAAGTGCTAAACTAATACTTGATACTTATAAAAATATTTGTATGGGCATTGAAAACCCTATAAGTGAAGCAGTAAGTTTATTTGAAAATGAAACCAATGATTATAATGATATGAGTAAATATACAACTCAATTAAAATTAGCAGTTGAAAGTATCATAGGTAAAAAAGAGATGAGTGGTATGGATAGTTTATTTAGCACAGAAGAAACAATAATCTCAAAAGATAGCTTTAGTAGTATTGAAGATTTTGAACTTATCTCATACTTGGTTGTTAAATGATAGAAGAACTATTAAAAGGTTTAAATATACCAAAAGAGTGTTATGTAAATAAACCAATATTTAAAAAAATGATAAAAGAAAACTTCTCTTTAAATGCAAGTGAAAAAAAGATATTAGCAGAAAATATAGTAAGTATTTCATTGGAATATATATTAAATAAAAATAATATCAACATAAGTCAATATATAGATGAAGATAAAAAATATTTAGAGATAAACTTTTTAAAAGTTGAAATCTCAAATATCAATAAACTAAAACAAATAACAACTATTTTACAAAATATACCAAAGCCACTAATTATATTTTTTGTATATAAAAATAGTATTTGTATAAATATATCTCCAAAAAGATTAAGCAAATCTACAAATGATAAACTTGTAGTAGAAGAAAATTATTTTACTTCTTGGATAAATTTAGCAGAAAAAAACAACATTGAAAAAGAGTTTATAGATAGTCTAAATATCAACAATCAATCTTTTACAAACTTCTTATCATTTTATACAAGTTATTTAGATAAAATATTATCATTTAATGCTTCAAAGTTTAGTGGAACTTTAAATAAAAATAATGAGATAGATACAAAAGCAACACTTGATGATATATCTAAAATAGATATACAAATAGCAGAATTAAAAAGTAAGATAAAAAAAGAAACCAATTTTAGTGATAAGGTAAGTTTGAATATAGAATTAAAAAAATCAAATGATAAACTAAAAGATTTAAAAGGGAGTTTATGAAATTGACAACCAAACTAAGGAGAAATCAATTGGTTAATCACTGTTGGCTATCAACGAAATTATATCATAATAATTATAAAAGAGCGATATTATGAAGAAGTTTAATGAGTGGAATGAAGTAAAAAAAAGAACTGATAACAAAATAATAATACCACAAATAAGACAAAGAGAAATTTATTGGGCAAACTTAGGTGAAAATATAGGTTTTGAACAAAATGGTAAAGGTGATAATTTTATGCGACCTTTACTTATATTTAAGAAGTTTTCAAATAATATATTTTTTGGAATACCTTTATCAACACAAAGAAAAAAAGATGGTAGTTTCTTTTTTGAATTTAGTTTTAAAAATGATGAGATAAGTACAGCACTTATAGTTCAAGGTAAATTATATGATGCCAAGAGACTAGATAGAAAAATAGGTAAAATATCAGTAGAAGATTTTTAGAAATTAAGAGATAAATTTAAAGAGTTATTTAATTTATAATTTTCTCCCCTTAAAAAAGGGGATAGTCCTGACTAGCAGGGAATTGTAAGATGAGTATATCAAGTTCAACTGATTAAATTATTGACCTAGGTCAATAAAAAGAATTAAATGTTTGTAAAAGAGGTCAAATTAAATGAATAAACTAGATGGTAAAAGTATGAATATAGTAAATGACAATATAGAAAAACTAAAAGAGATTTTCCCTGAAGTTTTTAGTGAAGGTAAAATTATAATACCCCAAGAAGACAAGACAACTTTTTCTAAATCCTTATTCTCTTTTTCACCTGTTACCTTATGCCACAATTTCAACTAATTTATCATAATCCTTATTATTAATTTTTAAACTATCATAATAAAAACTCATTGGTTTTTTATAATTTAAAGTTTGATGAAATCTTTTATGATTATAAAAATAAATATAATCTTTCACATCAGTTTTTAACTCTTTAATTGTGTTATATTCATTTAGATAAATTCTTTCAACTTTTGCACTTCGCCAGAATCTCTCTATACAAATATTATCAGTAGCTCTACCTTTACCATCCATTGAGATAATGATGCCATTATCTTTTAAAGTCTGTGTATGGATATGACTTGTGTATTGACTGCCTTGATCTGTATTAAATATTTCAGGTTTACCATATAGCGATAATGCTTCATTTAGAACATCCATTGTTAAAGCTGAATCCATAGTGTTGGATATTTTCCAAGATAGTACAGATTTAGAATACCAATCAATTATAGCTGCTAAATAAACCATGCCGCCATTAATCTTGATATATGTTATATCCGTACTCCATACTTGATTTGCTTTTACTATGTCAACTCCTCTAAGCTTGTAAGAGTATTTTTTATGTTGCTTATCTGGTATTGATAGATTTATTGGTTTAACTGCTAATATTGGCTTTAAACCCATCTCTTGTCTATATTTATAAACAGTATTCAAACTTATATTGTATCCATCTTCTAAAAGTTGCTGATGAACTTTTAAAGCTCCATATATTGGTATTTGCTCATAAATATCATTTATCTTATCTTTGAGTGATATTTTATGCTTATTTTCTATAGGCTTATAATATAAGCTGCTTGGATTTAATTTTATAAGTTTACATTGAGTTGATACTGAAATATATGTTAGCTTAGACTCTATCAACTCTTTTTTATTAGATAAGTCCAAGCTTTGTAGCTTTTCCTCAAGCCATTCCTTTTCAACTGTCATTTTACCTACTATCTTTGCATAATCATCTATTTTAGATTGTAATTTTAAGTTTTCGTCTTTATATTCTTTGATAGCCTTTGCAGGCTCCATTGCCAACTCTGCATTATCTAAAAATATCTTCTTCCAATTTTGGATATTTTTAGGTGTTATATTATTTTTACTTGCTATCTCATTTAAAGTCTTTTCACCTTTTAAAACTTCTAAAACAATTTTTGTTTTAAATTTTGCTGTAAATATTCTTCTTTTTGTACTCATTTTTTACCCCTATTAAATATTTTATTATTTTAACTTTTTAGGAATAAGAATCTTATTTTTTCGTTCTTATTTTCTTGGGGTATTATAGTATTCTTATTTTAGATGACTTTGGAATAAATCCATTATCAGCTGATGATGCTACAAATTTATTAGAAATTATAGAAAGTAGAGTTGACTTATCATCAATAATTCTCACCTCTCAACTTCCTGTATCACAGTGGTATGATTATTTAAATAATGATACTGTTGCTGATGCAATATTAGATAGGATTGTACATTCTTCACATAGAGTTGAACTAAAAGGTACATCAATGAGGAAAATTATGTCAAAAATAAATTAACACTTGGACACTTTATGCTAAAATGTTGTTAGAGAATATTTCAAATTTGTAAGTGTCCAAGTGTTTGTGATACGGTGTCTTTGTTGAGTGATATTTGTAACTAGTAAATATTGGCTTACAGTTTTAAATGATATTCAAAAAAGAGGAGTACAAGATGTACTTATCTTTGCAATAGATGGTCTTAATGGCTTTAGTGAAGCAATTAGTGCAGTTTATCCTAAGGCAGAGATACAAAGGTGTATAGTACATCAAATAAGAAGTTCATTAAAGTTTGTATCTTGGAAAGATAGAAAAGCAGTTGCTAAAGATTTAAAATCAGTTTATACAGCTTACACTGAAGAAGATGGACAATTAGCACTTACAGAGTTTAATGATATCTGGGGTAAAAAATATCCTAACATTACTGTTTCTTGGACAAATCACTGGTCTGAATTGTCTACATTTTTTAAATATCCAGATTCTGTAAGAAAATTAATTTATACAACAAATCCTATTGAATCTTTAAATGCTACTATAAAAAGAAAAACTAAATCTAAGGGTTCATTTCCAACAGAAGATTCAGCTTTTAAAGTGATGTATCTGGCTTGTGCTGAACAACAAAATAAATGGAATGCTTCTAGTATTAGAAATTGGTTTGAGATTTATCCTCAACTTAGTATATTTTTTAAGGAGATTATGGCAAAATATGAGAAGTGATTAAAAAGAAACTGCTGGGTTTACACAGTTTATTTTACACTCTCATTTTTTAGTTGAAAAGGGTTCATCCTTGGCTTATATGTTAAGGGAAAGAATTCTATAACTATAAATAGTTAATCTAGCTATTTTTGATGATGGTTAAAAAATAAATTTTTGGCAAAATTACATTTTGTTATTGCTTCTTTTTTTGGGTTAATTTTATAAATCAAGACTTCGTCGTGTGTTCCAAAATTGGGAAATAAATATCTATATTTTGAAGATTATCGATATTGTAGAATTATTAGAAGTCACTTTATATGGTACATTTGTATCTATATATGCCTTGTAGGACAAAATATGTCAGATTGTAATGTTTATATATATTTTATCTTCTATTCTTCAAAAATATATAAAACACCAAACTCAAAAATGCTATAAATAAAGGATAGAAGAAATAATATTCTTTTAATACAATTTTATTTTGCTCTATCTCACTCTTTTCTAACTTATTAATATGGTCATAAATCTCTTTTAAATTATCTTTTGAATTTGCGATAAAAGATTTACCGCCGCTGCTCTTTGATATTTCATTTAAAAGCATTCTGTTTGGTTCACCAATTCCAATAGTATATATTTTAATCTGATATTTTTTTGCCATCTTTTGTACAACTTTAAAAGGAATTGTACTGGCGGTATCTTCCCCATCTGTTAAAACAATGATGATTTTAGATTTACTTTGCCGCTTGCTTAAAATATTAATACTAGTTGCTATACTGTCTATCAAAGCTGTTTTATCTCCAACAATCCCTATGTCTAAACTGTTAATAATTCTAATTTGTGCTTTTTTATCGTAAGTTAACGGGGATGCTGTCATGACTGAAGTTCCAAAAACTATCAATCCTATATTGTCATTTTGTCTGACACTTATAAAATCTTTTACAATATCACTTACCACATCCCAACGATTTTGATCTCTGTCTTGTACATTAAATCCAATTTGCCGCATAGAACCACTTGTATCTAAAGATAAAATTATATCTATACCTTCACTTTTCTTATGAACTATTTCTAACTCTTTTATAGGACTTGCAAGTGCCACAAGAGCAAATATAATCGCTGTCCATTTTAAAATAGTTGTAAATGAACTGCCAAATGCACTCGCTTTGTTATAAATATCCAGATGCGGCATATAGTATGCTTGAACTTTGGCTTTACAAAATTTTAAGCATAAAATAAATATAAATAAAAGTAAAAATATATACGGAAATTCAAAAGTTAAATTATTAAACATCTAAACTATCCTTAAAAACTGTAAATGAAGCTTTTATATTTTCACTAAATTTTGGTACATCTTTTTTATATTTATATATTTCAAGGCTAGCTGCCAAGTCATTAAAAAGTTGTTTTTCACTCTCGTTTTGGGCAAGCAGTTGTCCATATTTTGTAATTAAGTATGCGCTGTTTTTACTATCATTTAAATCCAATTCTTCTAAAATTTTAAAGTATTCTTTTCTTACATTAACTTTTCTATTTTTAAAAAATCTATATATAAAATAAAGAGCTATGCACACTAAAATAATTGCCAAAGAGATCAAACCATAATATATATAAAATGTAAAATCAGGAACCTCAACTATAGATTTAATATCGTGAATTTTTAATTCATTCATCTTATACTCATTAAAGGGATTAATTTACTTATCGGTTCTTCGTGAGTATAAATTCTGACAAATCTGATACCACACTTTTGAAAATGTTCATAGAGATTATGATCATTTTCTTTTATTTTTATCTCATATTCTTTAACTAAAGAATTATTCATATCTCCTGCAAATAATTTTTTATTTTGAGGGTCTATTAGATTGACATTTCCTAAAGCTTTTGGGGATTCTTCAAATTTGTCTCGTACTATAATCGCTACTACTTCATGCTTTTTTGCCAATATTCTCAAATCAAGTGTTGAAATATCAAAAAAATCTCCAATTAAAAATATAATAGACTTTTTCTTAACCATTTTAAATAAATCATTTGTCATGGTCTTATAGTTAACATGATGACTCAAACTTGAATAGTTAAATATCTTATCTACCATAAAAGGAACACCAAAAAGTTTTTTAGTTTTTTTAGTATTTAATGTAACTTTTTCATTAACAATAAAACTGTCAAAACTATCACCCTGCTTCACACAGCTAAAACCCAAAATAGCACAAATCTCTGATATAATTTCTTGTTTAAATTTATGTGTTCCAAAATATACTGAACCACCCAAAATAGGGGCAATAGTGATATTTAATTCCCTCTGAGAATGAAAAACTTTCACATAAGGTTTTTGCATTTTGGCACTTATAGTCCAATCTATTTTTTTAACATCTTCACCGTCCGTATATTCCCGAAGTTCAACAAAATCATACCCCTCACCTTTAAGAAGTGTAGTATTATTTCCAAGCACTTCACTAAAAACTGCACGCCTGGCTTTGATAAGGATTTTTTTTAACTGAGTACTTTGCATTTAAATTTGCATAATCTTTATGGTACTAAAACTTTTTCAATTACTTTTTGTAAAATATCATCACTGCTGATTCCCAAAGCCTCTGCTTCATAACTTAAAATAATTCTATGCCGTAAAACATCTTTAAATATCAACGCAATATCCACAGGAGTCACATAGTCATTTCCTCTTAAATATGCCTTGGCTTTAACAGCCTTAAACATATCAATAGTAGCTCTTGGACTTGCTCCAAATTGTAAATAATCTTTTATTTCATCAAGTCCATAATTTTCAGGTTCTCTAGTTGCAAAGATTAAATTTACAATATAATCTTCCAACTCTTTATCAATATGAACTTTTTGAATCTCATCTTTTATTGTATCTATATCATTTTTATCTAAAACTGCATTTATAGTTTCAAATGAAGCTGAAGCTACTTTTGATGCGATTATATACTCTTCATCTTTTGTATTATATCCAACAACAATTTTAAACATAAATCTATCTAACTGAGCTTCAGGCAAAGCGTAAGCACCCTCTTGTTCAATAGGATTTTGTGTAGCTAAAACTAAAAACGGCAAATCAACCTTAAAGCTCTCTTCACCAATAGTTACCTGCCTTTCCTGCATAACTTCAAGTAAAGCTGACTGAACTTTAGCCGGAGCTCTGTTTATCTCATCTGCTAAAAGTAAATTTGTAAATACAGGACCTCTTTTTATTTTAAACTCACCAGTTTTCATATCATAAATTTGAGCACCTAAAATATCTGACGGCAATAGATCAGGAGTAAATTGAACCCGTTTAAAATCTAAATTAAGTGCTTTGCTCAAAGCATTAACAGTTGTAGTCTTAGCAAGTCCGGGCACACCTTCTAATAAAATATGTCCATTTGTAAAAAGACCAATTAATAAAGCTTCTATCATATGGTCTTGACCAATTACCTGTTTTGAAATTTCTTGTTTTAGTTGTTGTATTTTTGTTTTCATGGATGGATTATAGCAATTTTTTTTTAAATAGCAATTTTATTGATATTGTAATTATTTTTTAAAAGATTTATTGTAGAATATTTTATATAAATTAAGATTGAGTTCTTTTACAGTCTCACAGAAAAACAAATAACCCATCGAATTCTTAAGCCTTAACCAGCTATCATCTAGTAGTTATAAAAAGAAGTCAGCAAATAAACTGTGAATAACTTAATTTATGGTTGTGTCTTTAGCTGTTTCTTTGAGAAAGACAACAGGAGGTTGATAGACTATGGAGAAACTTGTACAATATTTTCTTAACGAAGCGACTCTTTGGGCACCAAAAGTGCTTGTAGTTATAGTAATTTTCGTCGTTTTCTTTATCTTTTCAAAAATAATAAAAAGAGTTATCACTAGTTCCGCTGGGCAATTGGGAATTGATGAAAATGTCACTTCGCTGCTTGCTCGTACAAGTAGTATTACGCTTATAATCTTCGGCGTAATTACCGCGCTTGGAACATTGGGCATTGATGTATCCGCACTAGTGACTGGTTTAGGTTTGACAGGATTTGCACTTGGTTTCGCTCTGAAAGATACCATCTCCAATCTGCTCTCTGGCGTTCTAATATTGCTATATAAACCATTCAAGAAAGGAAACC
This sequence comes from Arcobacteraceae bacterium, assembly GCA_965242915.1. Classification (GTDB taxonomy): domain Bacteria; phylum Campylobacterota; class Campylobacteria; order Campylobacterales; family Arcobacteraceae; genus CAJXII01. The sequence goes on along the minus strand of CBDETN010000027.1, from coordinate 181,855 downwards.
GCATAAAAATATCAGGTTACGAGGGTATTGTTGTTTCTATTGACTTACGATACACGAAGCTTGATTCTGAAGGGAATAAGGTGCTCATTCCAATTCAAAATTATTCAAGGATCCTGTCACCGTTCTTAAGTAGCAGATAAGTAAGTCCTATCAAATTTTTAGGTAATTAAGGCTATTATTTAAAAATAAGTGTTAAGTTGTGCAAAGTATAAATGATGGTAACTGTTTGCTTAACTTCAGTCACTACCAAATATATATGGGAGAAGTTTTATGCCGCATTTTATAATAGATTGTTCAGAAGGTATTTTAAAATCACATTCTGAAGAGGAGATAATTGAACAAGTTCATATATCGGCTGTTTCAACTGAATTATTTAATAAAAATGATATAAAAGTAAGAGTTAATTTTTTTAAAAAATATTCTACAGGAGATAAAAGGGAAGATTTTATTCATGTATTTGCAAATATAATGCAAGGTAGAAGTATTAAACAAAAGCTAAATTTATCAAAAACAATAGTTAAAGATTTAGCTTCAATGTTTCCATTAGTTCCAAATATTGGAACTAATGTCATTGAGTTTGAAAAGACAACTTATTCCAACAAAAATATGCTCGACCCAACATATCAATTCTCAATGCCATAAAGTTTTTATTTAATAAACTCTACAACACTTTCAAAACTTGATCTTAATTGTTTAAACTGTTCATTTACTCTATATCCAAAAGGCAAGAACATTGCTACTTGATATTTAGTCGTATCTAACTCTAAAACATTCTCAACATTCTCTTTTTCAAATCCCTCTATAGGGCAAGAATCAATCCCAATAGTAGCAGCTGCATTCATCATATTTGCCGCTGCTATATAAGTTTGTCTTGCACTCCATTGGTATATCTTATCATCACTACTTAAAGTATCACTTAGATGCGAACTGTAAAGTTCTATAAAAGCATCCAATTTATCCTGTGGTAAATTACGACGCATTAATTGTGACAGCACTACTCCACTTTCTACTTTTAAATTTTCAATTCCAGCTAAAACAACTACTAGATGTGAACAAGTTGTGATTTGAGGCTGATTCCAACAAAATGGTCTTAATTTTTCTCTTAATTCATCATTTGTGATAACTAAAAATTTCCATGCTTCCATACCAAATGAACTTGGTGATTTTCTTGCAACTTCTAAAATATAGTGTATATCTTCATCACTTATTTTTTTAGTTTCATCAAACAGTTTACAAGCGTGTCTAAAATCCATAATTTCTAAAAAATCTTCTTTCTTATTCATAATTTCCCTTTTTTAATTAATTTTTATAATAAGTTCTAAGCTATAAATAGCTGTTATTCCTAAAGTATAAGCTCCTAGTAAATATACATTTCTAGGGTTTCCTGAAAGTTTGGGTGTTTTAATCTCTGATACATTTAAAATTGCAAGTCCAACTCCACTAATATATAAAATTATTGAAAAAGTACCGTGACTAACCATACTTTCCAATAAAAATATAAAAACTAAAATCAAACTATTGTTATCTAACGCCAGTCCTGTATATTTTGTACCGCCTGCTAATCCATAAGTACTAAAATAACTAAGTCTAATAGCAGCAGCAGCTAACATTAAAAATGAACCTATTAGATATATAGGCTCAAAATTTCCATAACTTAAAAGTAAAATTGCAGGAGTTACGCCATAGCTTACTATATCTATCACAACATCAAGTTGTCCGCCAAACTTAGCGTCTGTTTCAGTTCTACCTTTTAGTTTTCTAGCCACCAATCCATCAGCCCAATCAAAAGCAACAGCCCAAACCATCCCTATCATAGCAGCTGCATAAAGACCTGTAATACTAAAATAGATAGCTAACAGTGTACAAGCCAATCCAGAAAGTGATAAAAGATTTGGAAGATCCCTGACATAGGAGAAAATTGTTGGTTGTTGCGGCTCTATAGATGTAGAGTTTTCATTTGACATAAAATAAATCCTTATAGTTAATAGTAAATTTGTTTGAATTATGCCAAATATTTGGCATAATAATGGTATTGTAGCACAAATAATATTATTTACTAAAGGAGATTAGATTATGGTTGTATATACTGTTGGTACTTTTGATTTGTTGCATGTTGGTCATTTGGCTTTGTTGGAATATTGTAAAACACTTGGTGATACTTTTGTAGTTGGTGTAGCTTCTGATGAAGTAGTAAATTCTTATAAGCCAAATGTTCCTGTTATCCCTTTAAAGCAAAGAATGAAGATGCTTAAAGCTTTACGATGTGTAGATGATGTTCGAGCATATAATGAACTTGAATATGTATCAGCTTGTAAAGAGTTAGATGTGGATATTTTTGTAATCGGAGAGGATTGGGGAGATAAACCGCATAATAAAGCAGTAGAAAAATATCTTAAATCAAAAGGGAAAAAGATTGTACAAGTTAGCTACAATCCGCAAACTTCATCTACAAAAATAAAACAAAATGTTATAGCCCAATCTCATAAGGGTAAGTATATAGCGCATACTGTTGTGGAATAATAGGTACAATAAACTCTGTTAAAGTAAATATTAAAGATACTTTAGATAAAATCGCAGTCCTTTAAACACACTAGCAAAACTATTGCTTTATTCAATGTTTATTGTGAAAATACACATGTATCAATTCTTAAAAAGGGTTGCACTTAATCAACGATGATTAAAGTGTGAATGGATACAGAGGCACAAACCCCTAAATTAATCTGAGCAAAAAGCTCACAAGAAGGAAACTATTATGGTTACAATGAAAGACTTATTAGAATGTGGTGTACACTTCGGTCACCAAACAAGAAGATGGAATCCAAAAATGAAAAAATTCATTTTCGGTGTAAGAAAAAATATCTATATTATAGATTTACAAAAAACACTTAGATACTTCAGATACACATACAATGTTGTAAGAGATGCTGCTGCTGAAGGTAAAACAATGATGTTTGTTGGTACTAAAAAACAAGCTAGCGAAGCTGTTAAAAAAGCTGCTTTAGATTGTGGTATGCCTTATGTAAATCACAGATGGTTAGGTGGAATGTTAACAAACTACCCAACAATGAAAAAATCAATCAGAAAATTAGAAATTATTAAAAAAATGAGAGAAGAGGGTCAATTAGACTTACTTACTAAAAAAGAAGCTTTAATGCTTACAAGAAAAGAAACTAAGTTAGAAAACTACCTTGGTGGAATTAAAGAGATGAAAAATATCCCTGATATGATGTTTGTTCTTGATGCTGTTAAAGAAAAAATTGCTATTTTAGAAGCTAGAAGACTTGGAATTACTGTTATTGCTCCACTTGATACAAACTGTGATCCTGATTTAGTTGATTATCCAATTCCAGGAAATGATGATGCGATTAGATCAATTCAACTTTTCTGTAACGAAATGGCAGCAGCTATGAATGAAGGTAAAGCAATATTTGCAGAAGCAAACGGTAAAGAAGTTGAAGGTGAAGTTGTAGTAACTGATGAAGAGCAAGCTGAAGTTGTAGAAGAAGCTGCAGCAGAAGCTGAAACTGCTCCTGAAACTGCTGAAGAAGAGGCAAAATAATTATGGCTGGCTCTACTCCTAAATTAATAAAAGAATTAAGAGAAAAGTCTGGTGCAGGTATGCTTGATTGTAAAAAAGCACTTAATGAGTGTGAAGGTGATATTGAAAAATCAATAGCATTTTTACGAGAGTCAGGATTAGCAAAAGCAGCTAAAAAAAGTGGTAATATTGCAGCTGAAGGTCTTGTATCTGTTTTAATTAATGATGACAATACAAAAGCAACTATTACTGAGATCAATTCTCAAACTGACTTTGTAGCTAAAAATGAGAACTTTATTAATTTGATTAATGATATTACAACTCATGTTCAGGTAACAGGATCTGCAAGCACAGAAGAGTTAAATACTACAACTATCAACGGTACTAACTTTGAAGAGTACTTAAATAATAAAATCGCTACTATTGGTGAAAATATTGTTGCTAGAAAAATGGCTACAATATCAACTGATACCGGTGTAGTAAATGGTTATGCTCATACAAATGGTAGAGTTGGTGTTATTTTAGCGGCAACTTGTGCACCTGAAGCAAAAGAAAAAACTATTGCATTATTAAGATCTCTTGGTATGCACGCAGCTGCTATGAAACCATCTGTAATCAGCTATACTGATTTAGATCCTGCATTTGTAGAATCTGAAAACAAAGCAATTATTGCTGATATTGAAAAAGAAAATATTGAGTTACACAGACTTGGTAAACCTGAAAAAAATATCCCATTATTTGTTTCTAAATCTCAATTAACCCAAGAAGCTCTTGACAATGCTAAAGCTTCAATGAGAGAAGAATTATTAGCTCAAGGTAAACCGGAAAAAATTATTGACAATATTTTAAAAGGTAAAATCGAAAGATTTATCGAAGATAATACTCAATTAGATTCTCAATTGGCACTTTTAAGTCAAACATATGTACTGGATGACAGCAAAACTGTAGCACAAGCTATTGCAGATGTTGATGCTTCTATTGAAATAGTAGAATATATCAAATTTGAGCTTGGTGAAGGTATCGAGAAAAAAGAAGAAGATTTCGCTGCTGAAGTTGCGGCACAAATGGCTAAATAAATTTTAGTTTTTAGTAGTTAGTGATTAGGGGTAATTATGAAAAATTCTGAATCACTAACCACTAACCACAAACCCCTAAACCCTACTTTACTCCAAGTAAAGAATGTTTCTCACAATTTTGATTATCCTCTTTTTAAAGATATCAATATTTCCTTAGAAAAAAAACAAACAATTGCTATCATTGGTATAAGCGGTAGTGGTAAATCTACTCTATTAAATATATTTTGTTCATTATTAACTCCAAATAATGGAGAAGTTTTGTATGATGGCCAAAATATATTTAATATCTCAACTAAATCACTTTTAGATATTAGACGAAAAGATTTTGGTATAATATTCCAAGCACATTATTTATTTCGTGGATTTGATGCAAATGAGAATTTAGAAATTGCAAGTTTATTAACCGGCAATACAGTTGATCAAGAGTTATTGAACAAATTAAAAATTGATCATGTAATGACTCAAGGTGTAGGAGAACTTAGTGGCGGACAGCAGCAAAGATTGTCTATTGCCAGAGTTTTAACTAAAAAGCCAAAAATAATTTTTGCTGATGAACCTACAGGAAATCTTGACAGCCAAACTGCATTAGAGGTTATGGATGTTTTATTTGACTATGTAGAACTTAATGATGCAGGTATGATTTTGGTAACACATGAAGAAGAAATAGCATATAGATGTGATAAAGTTTATAAACTAAATAATAATAGATTGGAACAATTAAAATGACTTTACTATTAATATCAAAAACAGCAATTATTAAACAAATATTTAATCTTGTTTCGATAAAGCTTAATATTGAACTGACCACATTGGATATTTGTGTTGTAAATAAAAATTATGATTTGATTATAGTTGAAGATGTGTGCTTGGATGACAGCTTTCCAACTTCTGATTATACAAAAAGTTTTGGAATAATTACAAAAGAAGATATTGATAATTTAGGTGACTTTGTCATACCTAAACCTTTTTTACCATCTGCCTTATTATCAATTTTACAAAAACAGATTCAATTAATAGAGATACCGCACGGCGAAGTAAACAAATATTCTCCAACAGAAGAAAAGGGTAAAGACACTGAGATTACCGATTCATTGGAATTTATAGAAACACTTGCAGATGATATTTGTGATGAGATTGTTGAAGAATCAGATGAAAGTATTGTGGAAGGTGCCTTTATAAAAGGGGGTGGAGTATTAGATTCTAAAGAATTATCTAAAATCCAAAATATGTTGGATTATGATACAGCTATTGATGAAAGCATTAATAGCTCTTCAAATAACGATAATACTGATAATGACGATGAAAAAGATTGGATTGATTTATCAAATATTATTGATAAAGCCATCGATGAAGCAAGAGAATATAAATTTGACAAGGATGAGCCTATCAAATTAATGTTAAATAAATATTCTATGAATGAGATATCTCCTTTATTAAATAAATTAGGACAAAATATCGTAGATGAATTAACAAATGGTAAAGAGATTACCTTAAAACTAAAAGTAGAAAAATCAAATGAATAATTACCTAAATAAAGGTGCTGTTTTATTAATATCAGGTCCTAGCGGTTGTGGAAAAAGTTCTTTACTTAAAGAGGTGTATAAAACAATCAAAGATTACTACTTCTCAATTTCCACGACAACAAGAGAGCCCAGAGATGGTGAAAAAGATGGAGTTGATTATCATTTTGTGTCTAAAGATGAATTTGAAAATGATATTCATGAAGGTCATTTTTTAGAACATGCTATAGTTCATGGAAACTATTACGGAACATCTTTAAAACCAATTATCAGTGCTTTAAATACTGGGAAATTAGTGATATTTGATATTGATGTTCAAGGTCATCGTATAGTAAAACAAAAATTAAGTGATATTACAACTTCAGTATTTATAACTACACCATCTTTAGAAGAGCTAAAACACAGACTAACCAATAGAGGTACGGATAGTGAAGATATAATTTCTAAAAGACTTAATAATGCAACAAATGAGATAGAACAACTTGGCAAATATGATTATTTTATAATAAATGATAATTTAGAAGAAGCCTCAAAGTTACTTACCTCAATTGCAAATGCAGCACAAGCTAAAACAAAATTATTTGATATTGATAATATTATCAAAAGTTGGCATTAACAGTTATTTACCAAACGACCCAGAAATTATAGATAGAAATTCATCTTTTGTTTTCTTCTCTTTTTTAAATATTCCGCGAAGTGCTGAAGTAACAGTAGTTGAACAAATTTTCTCAACACCTCTCATCTCCATACACATGTGTCTTGCATCTAAAACAACCGCCACACCTTTGGGAGAAATTGCTTCATTTATAGCATCTGCAATTTGCTCGGTCATTTGCTCTTGAATTTGAAGTCTTCTTGCAAATACATCTACCACTCTTGGTATTTTGCTTAATCCCACAACTTTACCATTTGGTATATATGCAACATGGGCACGACCGATTATCGGTAACATATGATGTTCACACATTGAATAAAATTCTATATCTTTTACTATTACCATTTCATCATTTGTACTTGTAAAAAGTGCTGACTTTATTATCTCTTTTGCATCTTTATCATATCCGCTGCACATAAACTTCCAAGCCTTTGCAACTCTCTTAGGAGTATCAAGAAGTCCTTCTCTTGAAGAGTCTTCCCCAATATATTCTAACATATCTCTAACTGATTGTTCCATTTGTTTTCCATAATTTAAATTTAATTTTATTATTAAGCGATTATATCTAATTTTTCTTTAGTTTAAAATAGTTCCTATATTCAAAGACGGCAACATAATCGCCAAAATAATCCACAAAGTAAATGCAGATAAAATCAATATAAACAATGGTCCAATTGCACTGGAAAAATGCTTAATACTATCGCCTAATCGTTGTTTATAGATATTTGTAATATTTGATAAGATTGTCGGTAAAGTATTGGTTTCCTGTGCTGTATGTAAAAGTCTTATTGTTAAATTATCCACCAGTGATGTTTGCGCAAAAGCCTGTGATATATTTGAACCATTTTCTATAGTATTTATTATTTGATTTAATTGATATAAAATATACCTGTTTTTTACTATCATTATTGTACTTTTTAATGCTGTTTGAAATTGATAGTTTGATTTTACCAACATACTGAGTGATAAAAAGAATCTATAAAATATAAATTGACGATACAGATGGCTGATCAATGGTATATATAAAGCTATCACTTTATCAAAAAAGGTGATATTTTTTATATAAAAATATTTTATAGTTAATATTATTAATCCTAGTAAAATAAAAATTATATAATAAAACTCTTCAAAAAAGTTTTTAACAAGTAATAAAGATGAAGTTGCAAATGGAAGATTGTCTCCATATTGAATAAAAATATGTTCAAATTGCGGTATTACAAAATTAAAAATTATTGTTACAGATATAAATAATGTAACAGTTAAAAGCATAGGATAACTCAAAGCACTAATAAATTGTTTCTTTGATTTTTGGTTTTCAATAAGGATAATAGATAAAGCATTTATACTATTTTTAATATCTGCATTCTCTTCCCCTAATTGAAAAAATAAAATCGGCAAACTGCCTATATACTTTTTGTGTTGTTTTAAAGCTTGATAAACAGGTTGAGCATTTTCTAATGCAGTACGAATGGATAATAAAACTTTATGAATTTTACTGTTTTTGTTTCCCTGCATTAAAATATCAATACTTTGACTCAAAGATAAATTAGTATTTAAAATAATATTAAGCTCTTTAAAAATATCTACCACTTCATCATAAGATGAAAATGATATACTAAAATAATCTTTTAGTTTTTTAATTTGCTTTATTTTGATAATATTTTCTGGAAATTCTTTTACATTAGTTTCATCAATTATTTTAGTTTTAACTTTGCCATTCTTTTGATAAAATATTTTTAGCTTCATAAAGTATTATACCTAATTTTAGTACAATGATTTTATGGATAATTATGAATACACACAAACTTTAAAAATATTAAATCAGAAATTAGAAAATATAGAATTGATTTTAAAGCCAAATGAAATTCAAGCTAGACTTGAAGAGATAACTACATTAGAACAAAATCCAGATTTTTGGAACAACCAAGAACAAGCAACAAAAATAGGTCAAGAAAAAAACAGACTTCTTGGTCGTTTAAATAAGTTTAAAAAAGCAAATGAAACTTTAACAGATGCCAATGAATTATATGAGATGGCGTACGAAGAAAAAGATGAGGAAACAATACAAACACTTTTTGAAGAAGCACCAGCACTTGAAGAGATAATAGCAAAAACAGAAGTTGAAGTTATGTTAAGCGGTGATGATGATGGAAGCAATGCCATTGTAACTATTCACCCGGGAGCCGGTGGAACTGAAAGTTGTGATTGGGCTAATATGCTTTATCGTATGTATCTCAGATGGGCTGAAAAAAAAGATTTCAAAATTGAGATTTTGGATTATCAGGCGGGGGATGAAGCGGGTATAAAAGATGTCAGTTTTATTGTAAGCGGAATTAATGCTTATGGTTATTTAAAAACTGAAAATGGAATTCACAGACTTGTACGAATCAGTCCGTTTGATTCCAATGCCAAACGGCATACCTCCTTTGCATCAGTTATGGTATCTCCTGAAGTTGATGATAATATTGATATAGAAATTGAAGATAAAGATATAAGAATAGATACATATAGAGCCAGCGGGGCTGGCGGTCAACATGTAAATAAAACAGAATCAGCTATTAGAATTACACATATTGAGACAAATGTTGTAGTTCAGTGTCAAAATGACAGAAGTCAACATAAAAATAAAGCAAGTGCTATGAAGATGTTAAAATCAAGACTTTATGAATTGGAGCTTGAGAAACAAAAAGCCGAAAAAGACGGAATTTCTAAAAGTGAAATTGGATGGGGACATCAAATTCGTTCGTATGTGATGCAACCTTATCAACAAGTCAAAGATACTAGAAGTAATATTGGTTATTCAAATATTGATGCTATTTTAGATGGGGATTTGGATAAAGTAATTGAGGATGTTTTAATCTCTACGAGCAAATAAAGGTTTAATGATACTGATTAATTTATCTGCTGAGATATACCCAAAGACAGGATTAGTTAAAAATGATTTATCTTTTTGGGATACAAAAAACAAAGCAGGAAAATCCAAAGTATAAAACATCTCTATTGGATAGCTATTTTCATCGGGACTGTAAATCCAAAAATATGATTATTTGATAAAATATCAAATATGAAAAATATTAAGGATTTACATAATGAATTTATTAAATACAGAAGAATTAAAAAGACAAATAGCTAATGGAACATTTACAGGATTAGATGATATTAGAAAAGAGTTTAAAAATATACTCAAAGAGGTAATACAAACTGCATCACAAGAAGAGCTAACCTCACACTTAGGTTATGATAAACATCAAGAATCAGACAATCAGAACTATCGTAACGGTTACAACGATAAAACTATAAAATTAAAATATGGAAATATAGATGTTGCGATTCCAAGAGATTTGCAAGTGTGGATTCCGCTACGCTCCATGAGAATCAAGCTTTGAACCACAACTTGTTAAAAAAAGAGAAATACTACTAAATGGTAGTGAAGATATGATAATATCACTCTATACCAAAGGTATGAGTGTAAGAGATATACAACTTCATCTTGATGATTTATATGGTTATGAATTATCAACTCAAACCATATCTAACATTACAGAAAAAGTTATCGAAAAAGCTAAAGAGTGGCAAATAAGACCCTTAGAAAAGATATATCCAATAATCTTTATGGATGCAACAGTACTTAAAATTAGAGTTGATAGAATAGTTAAAAATATAGCTGCATATATAATGCTAGGAGTTACACTAGAAGGTAAAAAAGAGATTATAGGTATTTGGATAGGTGAAAATGAAACTAGTAAATATTGGCTTACAGTTTTAAATGATATTCAAAAAAGAGGAGTACAAGATGTACTTATCTTTGCAATAGATGGTCTTAGTGAAGCAATTAGTGCAGTTTATCCTAAGGCAGAGATACAAAGGTGTATAGTACATCAAATAAGAAGTTCATTAAAGTTTGTATCTTGGAAAGATAGAAAAGCAGTTGCTAAAGATTTAAAATCAGTTTATACAGCTTACACTGAAGAAGATGGACAATTAGCACTTACAGAGTTTAATGATATCTGGGGTAAAAAATATCCTAACATTACTGTTTCTTGGACAAATCACTGGTCTGAATTGTCTACATTTTTTAAATATCCAGATTCTGTGAGAAAATTAATTTATACAACAAATCCTATTGAATCTTGAACATTCACACTTAAAGTGCAACATTTAGAAATATAAGATAGTAAGGCTAATTGATATACAATTTAAGCTACATATCTTACAGGATAAATGGAGCATTAAATGAAAAAGTATAAACAATTAACCTTAGGTTTAAGGTATCAAATATTTGCTTATAAAAACGAGAACTATACAATCACAAAAATAGCAGAACTAATTGAAGTATCTAAATCTACAATATCAAGAGAACTAAGTAGAAATAGTAATAATGGATATTATAGTGCAGATGATGCACATATAAAAGCAGTATCAAGAGATAAATTTAAAGATAGATATAAGAAACTCACTAATAAATTAAAACTAAAAATTGGTAAGATGTTAAGAGATGGCTTATCTCCTGATCAACTAGTTGGTAGATTGAAAAAAGATAAAATAGTAAATATTTCATATGAAACAGTATATAGATACATTTATGCAAATCAAAGAAGTGGTGGTCGATTATATAAATTATTGAGACATAAAAATAAAAAGTATGGTAATAGAAGTAGTCAATACAAGACTAGAGGTCAAATTAAAAATAGAGTAAATATTAGTAAACGAGCTAAGATTATTGAAAAGAAAACTAGATTTGGTGACTTTGAAGTAGATACAATTATAGGTAAAGACCATAAAGGTGCTATCGTTACCTTAGTTGATAGAAAGAGTAAATTTACACTTATGAAGATAGTTGAATCTAAAAAAGCAGATGTTGTTACACAAGCTATTATAGAGCTTTTACATCCAATAAAGAAACTAGTTCGTACAATTACTTCAGATAATGGTAAAGAGTTCTCCTATCATGAAGAGATAGCTCAAAAATTAAATCTAAAGTTTTACTTTTGTGATCCATACTCATCTTGGCAAAGAGGATTGAATGAGCATACAAATGGACTAGTTAGAGAATATATTCCCAAGAAATATAGCTTTGAAAATATAAATCAAACTCAAATAACTATCATTCAAAATAGGCTAAATAATAGACCAAGAAAGATTCTGAAATATTACACACCAAATGAGATATTTTTCAAGGAAGTTTCAAGAAAAATGGTGGCATAATTTTGGCTGGTTTTGTTGCACTTTAAGTGTGAATTGGCGTCTTTAAATGCTACTATAAAAAGAAAAACTAAATCTAAGGGTTCATTTCCAACAGAAGATTCAGCTTTTAAAGTGATGTATCTGGCTTGTGCTGAACAACAAAATAAATGGAATGCTTCTAGTATTAGAAATTGGTTTGAGATTTATCCTCAACTTAGTATATTTTTTAAGGAGATTATGGCAAAATATGAGAAGTGATTAAAAAGAAACTGCTGGGTTTACACAGTTTATTTTACACTCTCTCTTAGTATGATATAGGGTTGACAGATCAGTTCGTTGTGTTCGCTCGGCAGACAATTAAAAAATTTGATAAATCTATCACTCGTTTACAATGTTTTAATTAATATTTTTATACAATAACACTATGAAAAATAATAAAATAATAAAAATTCTAGAAGAGAATGATTTGTTAAAAATCATTGATGAGCCGCTTGATATAAATCTTGAAATTCCTCATGTTGCCTATATTGAAGTAAAACAAGAGATTAGCAAAGCTTTACTTTTTACAAATCCAATTGATAAAAAGAATAATAAAACTTTTGATACACCAATTTTGATGAATGTTTTTTGTTCACCAAAAGCAGTTGAATTATTTATTGGAGATGCAAATAAAATAGCAAATGAGATAGAGGGGCTTCTAAAAATGAAACCACCTAAAAGTTTCGCAGATAAAATTGCAATGTTTGGTAAGCTTTTTAATTTGAAAAATGTTCCGCCAAAAAGATTAAATAAAAAAGGTATTTGTCAAGAGATAATAAAAATAGATGATGATGCTAAATTAAGTGATTTGCCGGTTCTGACTACTTGGGAACAAGATGGTGGTCCTTTTATAACCATGGGGCAGGTTTATACACAAAGTCTTGATGGAAAAATGCAAAATGTCGGGATGTATAGACTTCAAGTTTACAGCGATGGAGAACTTGGAATGCATTGGCAAATACATAAAGACAGTAGCCACTTTTTTCATGAATATAAAAAAGCAGGTAAAAAAATGCCGGTTTCTATTGGTATCGGCGGGGATCCTATGTATATTTGGTGTGGACAAGCACCGTTACCTATTGGTGTATTTGAATTATTACTTTATGGATTTGTAAAAAAAGAAAATGCTAAATTGGTAAAATCAATTACAAATGATATTTATGTACCTCATGATGTTGATTTTGTCATTGAAGGATTTGTTGATCCAAATATCGTAAAAATCGAGGGCCCATTTGGTGACCATACAGGATATTATACTTTAGAAGAAGAATATCCTGTACTAGATGTCACTTGTATCACAAGTAAAAAGAACCCAATATTTGCAGCTACGGTTGTAGGAAAACCATTACTTGAAGATAAGTATATGGGATATGCAACGGAGAGAATATTTTTACCTTTACTTAAAACTACAGCACCCGATTTGATTGATTATTATATGCCTGAAAATGGTGTATTTCATAATCTGATTTTAGCAAAAATAAATGTAAGCTACCCAGGACACGCTCAACAAATGATGCATGCTTTTTGGGGAGTAGGGCAGATGAGTTTTGTAAAACATGCTATTTTTGTAGGGGCTGATGCACCTGAACTTGATGATGATACAGCCATTACAAAATGGATTTTAAATAGACTAAATTCTGAAGAACTTTTAATTACAAAAGGTGTGGTTGATGCACTTGACCATGCAAGTCCAAGATTTGCTTTGGGTGGGAAATTGGGAATTGACTGTACAGGAAATGAAATTGAAGAGTCTGGAATTACAATTTTAAATGATGGTGAATTATTAGTTCGTACAAGAGAAATTTGTAAAGATATTAAAGATTTAAAACAATATCATACTGATACAAAAAATCCGATAGCTATAGTAACAGTTGAAAAAAACAGATCTCAGCGATATTTATTTGAAGAGTTAAAACCGTTGTTTAGTCATATTAAGATTTTCGTAATTGTTGATGAAAAAAACAATGATTTAGAAAATGCCTATATGTTGGTTTGGAGAGTTGTAAACAACATTGATTCTAATCGAGATATTTTTATAGATGGAAATACAATTGGGATTGATGCGACAAACAAAAATGGATATGATAACTTTCAACGAAGATGGCCGGATGATGTGGTTTGTACAAAAAGTGTAATTGATGATTTAAGGCAAAGAAACATTATTGATTGTGATGATGACTTTATTAAACAGTGGGGAATTTTATAGACATAAAATAAACAACTTAGTAGATAATACGACTCAGATATAAACCATTTGCGCTAGCTAGTGTCCAAGATACCAGCTCTTTTTTTTGTAGCTGATTTTTTAAATCTTCAATAGAAACTTTACCATCTGATATTTTAAGTAAAAAAGAAACTATCATTCTTATTTGACTTCTTAAATATGAATTTGCTTTAAATTTGAAAATATAAAAATCTTTGTATTTATAAAATTTAATATCATATATTTCTCGAACTGTAGATTTTGGGTCACTGCCGTTTTTGCTAAAATATTCAAAGTCATGAATCCCTGTAAAATATTTCATAGCTTCTTTGATTTTGGCTTCATTGATGTGTGAGCGGTATGATAAATATCTATCATTAAAAGCGGTTGTAGGTTTTGTAGATAAGATATATCTGTAAATTCTTTTTTTAGCACTAAATCGTGCGTGAAAATCATCTTGCACTTTTATAATACTTTTTATATTAATTGAGTTTGAGAGTTGTTTGGAAAGTGCATCTTTTAGTTTTGTTAAGTTATTCCAAAAATCAGGAATTTCTAATGATATAACTTGCCCAGATGCGTGAACATCTTTATCTGTTCTTCCGCTAAAAGCTAATTTGCTGTTTATTTTTAATCTGTTTAGAGCATTTTCTAACTCATCTTGCACTGTATTTTTGTTAGGTTGTTTTTGACTGCCGTTATATCTTGAACCATCATAGGAGAGTATTATTTTTATATACATTACAATAAAGCTTGTTAATAAAGTTTTTTAGTTGTAAAAGAATAATATATATAACTAATAATAATCCAAAGGAAAGGAAAGGTATAGAGACTGGTATTTGGGTATCTAAGGGATAATTGATTTGCAATAATTACAAATATAACTATAACAGTAGAGGATATAAATGTAGTATAGTTAGAATCATATCGCGGGTTAAAATAACCAATAGCAATAATAAAAAGTAATGATATTAAAGGGAATAATGATATTAAAATATTAAAAGTAAAACTTTTACTTTTCTTTAAATCTGATTTTCTATCACTCCAGTAAGCAATAATATCATTTAGTGATTTAATATTTCTTATTTGAGTACCCGGACTATTTAAAAACATCTCTTCAAAATCAATTTGTTGAAGAGTATCTGATATTATAAAACTTTTGCCTTGCTGCAGTTTAAGGATTAAATTATTATTATAATTTGCCATTGTAGCATATGCAGCAGAGGTTATAGTGTCTTTATTATTATCTAATTGCAGCAATGTAATATCATAGAATTTATTGTTTTTTTCTTCATTTATATATATCAGCCAAGAACCTAACCGTTGTCCATACTCACTGGCTTTTATATTAAATTGTGCTTCTTGCTTTTTATCATTTATAAATATCTCTTTTAAAGCATTTGCTTTTGGAATAAGACCTAGTGATATAATGAGTAAAAGAAGTGATATAGATATAGTGGTTGCTAAAAACAACTTAATAATTTTTAGCGGATTTAAACCAAAACTGGTTATAACAATCATTTCATATTCGCCGGATAACTTTGATACAGTTAAAGTCATACTTATAAAATATGATATTGGTAAAGTATAAAATAAAATAGTTGGTATAGAATATGAATATAATTGCATAAGTTCTAAAAAGTTCATTTGTATTACAGATGTTAAAGCTGCCATTTTAACTAAAAATATAATTGATGTGATAATATATAAAGTCAAGAATATAGGAAAAAATGTATGAGATAAGGTACTAAAAAGATATTTATTTAAAAGTCTCATTTTATAATCTCCCCTAAAAGTTGTAAAAAATAATTATTAGATATAAATACTATAAATAAACCTAATGACAAAAATGGAATAAAAGGTGTTTCTATATCTTTTTTGATGATATTATTTAAAAGTGCAGGAATTATAGCTAAAACTGCTGCTAAAAAGATAGCAAATATACCCAATTTTATTCCAAGTAATCCACCAATGACTGCAATTATAGGAATATCTCCTTCCCCCATTGCTCTCTGATCCTTTAAGGTATCATCTTTTAAAAGCTTTGCTTTGATATTTTGAATATAAAAAGTTACAAAAAGTTCAAGTAAGACAAAAGCACCGGCAAAAATAAAAGCATTTTGTAATGAAAAATCAAAAGTAAAAAATGAAATTATCAGTGCTAATATTAATAAATAGTCCGGCACAGCTTTGTATTTAAAGTCTATAAATGATAAAACTATAAAAGTATAAAAAAGAACAGTTGTGATAATAAAATCTATATTCAGTCTCAATTTATAAAATAAAAGTAAAGTGACAATTGCTGTCAGGAGTTCAACTATAGGATAAGTGATTGATATTTTCTCACCACAACTTGAACACTTTCCTTTTAAAAGAAAGAAAGAAATTAATGGAATATTCTCATACCATTTTATTTCAGAACTACAAGATATACAAATTGAGCGTTTGGGATTAATTAAAGATACACCTAAAGGTAATCTATAAATTAACATATTCAAGAAACTGCCAAATATTAATCCAGATATAAATATTAAAAAACTAACCACTGTTTATATTCCACCAAATCGTCTTTCTCTTCTGTTAAAATCTGAAATAATATCATCTAACTCTTGTGTGGTAAATTCCGGCCAAAAAGTTTGAGTAAAAAACATCTCGGCATAAGCGCTTTGCCAAAGAAGATAATTTGATATTCTTACCTCTCCGCTTGTGCGAATTAGTAAATCAACATCACTCATTTCTGCAGTATCAAGACAAGAGTTAATATTGTCTTGGGTTGGTTCCAAATTTTGTTCAATAAGTTTTTTAACTGCTCTGGTTATCTCATCACGGCTGCCATAGTTAAGTGCAAGTACTTGAGTAAGTCCTGAACAATGTGCAGTTTTTTCTTCTGTATCTTTTATAACTTTTTGCAAGTTTTTTGAAAATTTACTTAAATCGCCAATAGCTTTAAACTTAACATTGTTTTCTAAATAGATTGGCAGTTCACTTTTAAAATATCTTTCAAGCAGTTTCATTAAAAATTCAACTTCTAATCTTGGTCTGGTCCAATTTTCTGTACTAAAAGCATACAAAGTTAGATATTTAATTCCTAAATCACTGCAATGTATTGTGATATTTCGTACAACCTTGGCGCCCTCTTCATGCCCTGCTGTTCTGTTTAAATTTCTTTCCTTTGCCCATCTGCCGTTACCATCCATAATAATAGCTATGTGTTTAGGAAGTTGATTATTGTTCACTAAATTCTTCTTTTAACTTATCTAATAATTGCATTGCAACTTCAAGCTTATTCCCTTCGTATGCATTGTCCTCGTACCTGTGGAATTTATCTCGTTCCACCTCTCCTGAGGTGGATGAAATTCCGCAGGTACGAGGACAATGCATACTGGAAGTTAGCAATTCTATTTTATTTGTATCACTTCCAAAATTATTTTGCTCGTCAATTATATTTAAACAAACCCCGTCAAGATTTTTATTTTTTAGCATAGAAGCTGCATTGTCTTTTGCTTTTTCTTTATCCATCTCAGCTTTAAAGCCAATGGTATAAATTCCATCTTTAGTAATTGACTCTAAAATATCAATATTCTTTTTAAGTTTTAAATCCCAATTATCGCCAATATCATCTTTTTTCATTTTACCATTTTGTGGATATCTAGGGGTATAATCACTAACAGCAGCCACTCCAAAAAAGTAAGGCTTTTTTTGTATTAGCTGTACACTTGAATTATCCATAAGTGTAGCTTCACTCATTTTACCTTTTTTAGCTACTCTTATACTGTCCTGTACATATTCAAACATCTCTGATGAACTTTGTACTTCTATTGTATGAATTTCATTTGGAATATTAACAGATGCAGAAGTTATCAAACATACATCGGCACCTTTATAATAAAGTGCTGTAGCTAAACTACCTGCCATTTTGCCACTGCTAAAATTACTTATATATCTTACATCATCAATTCTTTCAATTGTACCCCCGCCATTTAGCACAACTTTTCTATCGCTCCAATATTCATCTTTAAGTAACTCTTTGCAAGTTGTATGAAAAATATCTTCAACCTCTGCCATTGCGCCATCACCGATATCTTTGCAGGCAAGTTCTTTGGTAATTGAATTTATAATTTTAAAGTTACAAAGTTTTAACATTTTCATACTAGCAGAAGTTAAAGGATTTTGTATCATATTTGTATTTGCAGCGGGACAAAGCAGTTTAACTTTTGGGTATGCAAGTGCTGTTTGTAAAAGTAAATTATCAGCAATACCATTTGACAGTTTGTTTATAGTGTTTGCAGTTGCCGGGGCTATTACAAAAAGGTGTGCCCATTTTCCAATGGCAATATGATTATTAACTGTATCAGTACTCCAATCTTCGCTCGTCTCATCTAAAACTTTATTTTGACTAATTGTTTCAAAAGTAAGTGCAGATACAAATCTTTTAGCTGAATCTGTCATAATTACCCGTACATTTGCACCGGCTTTTATATAAAGTCTAATCAATTCTAAACTTTTATAAACCGCGATACTTCCTGTAACTGCCACTAGAATATTTTTATTTTTTAAAAGCTGCATTATTTAGTTCCGAAAAATTTATGAAAAAACCCGGCAATAACTCTGGATTTTGCTCTGGTGGTTACAAGTTCACCGCTTTTTACATCTTTTGTTATGGTAGTTCCCGCACCTATCATACAATTGTCTTCAAGTGTAACAGGAGCTACAAGCTGTGTGTTACTTCCTATAAATACATTTTTACCAATGATAGTTTTGCTTTTTTTCTTTCCATCATAGTTACAAGTGATAGTTCCTGCACCTATGTTTGTACCCTCATCAATATCGCTGTCCCCAAGATAGGATAAATGACCGGCTTTTACACCGTTTAGGTGTGATTTTTTAACTTCTACAAAGTTTCCTATATGTGTATCTTTTAAAATACTAAGAGGTCTTATTCTTGCCATTGGACCAATATCAGAGTTTTCTAAAATACTATCTTCTACAACACTGTTTGTTTTTATATGAGAGTTGATAATTTTTGTATTCCCAAGAAGTGTAACTCCATTTTCAAGAATACTTTCTCCTTCAATTTCTACACCATCTTCTATATAAATAGTTTCAGGTAATCGCATAATTACACCAGCCTTACAAAATTCTTCTTTAATTCTATTTTGATGAATTACCTCTGCCGCAGCTAAATCAAATTTAGAATTTACACCTTTAAAATTTTCTTCTTTTACAATCACGGGCTTGATACATAAACCACTATTTACAGCAATTTCAACTAAATCTGTAATATAATACTCTTGTTGAGTATTTTCATTTGATAGTTTCGGCAAGTTTTCAAGTAAAAAAGAGGTTTCAAAACAATATACACCGGCATTTGCAGTTTTAACTTCCAGTTCATAACTTGTACAATCTTTTTGTTCAACTATTTTAACTACTTTTTCTTTATCAATTATAACTCTACCATAACCTGTCGCATCATCAAATTGTAAAACTGACATTGTTAAAGGGTTATCACTAATCAAAGCCTTTAGTTCCTCTGCTTGAACCAAAGGCATATCTCCATTTAAAACTAAAACTTTTTTATTTTTAGGAGTTATTCCCATTATTGCCCCGCCGGTGCCCGGGTAGTTTTCATGGTCTTGAATATGAAAATTCAAACCTGAAAAATAGTTTTCCATAGTTTCTTGAACTTTTGAAGCTTGATGATATAAAACTATATGAATATCATCACTTAACTTTTTTGCTTCTTTAATTGCATAATAAAGCATCTCTTTCCCAGAAATCTTATGTAAAACTTTGGGTGTATTTGATTTCATGCGAGTACCTTGACCCGCTGCTAAAATAATTATTGAAGTATCACTCATAAATAATCTCTTTTTATTAATATAGTATCAATTATAGCGAAAATTTATTTAATATCTTTTCGGCGACTCTTATTTGATCTTCTATCCTCTTGATTGTCTTTTTGATCTCTTCTTTTATCTCTAAATCTATCTTTGTTTTTATATCCATCTTTTTGGCGATTATCTCTACGGCTTTGCTCTTTGATATCAAAATCAATCTTTCTTGATTTTAAGGAACTCTCACAATATTTATTGACAGCAACTCTTGTTGTCATAGCAAGGTTGGCATCTGGAAAAAGGTTTGGGAGCTTATATGCTATCCATAAATAAAGACTTATCTTTTTAACTTCATCTTCTGCTTTAAGTAATTCTTTCTGCGTTCTTGCACTTCCTCTTACATTTACTGATGATTTATAATTTACTATTGTTTCATTCATAATTGAATTTATATAGTGAAAATAAGCACTTCGTATTAAAGGTGACTTTGTACTGACAGGTGCTTGACTTAAAAGATATTTATCTTCTAATTTCATATTGCTCTTTTGGTCTAATATTTTTGATAGCTCAATCATAGTAGATAAATTAACAGCTTCAAAAGGTCCGTCAAATTTCATATGTTTTGAAAAGTATTTTAATATTTGTGATAAATTCTTAGTTTTTAAATGAGTTGACAGCTCTTGAATCTGTGAAGCAGTTGCTTTAACTTTAAAGGGTGGTTTAATAGTATGCAGCGGAGCATTAAATTCTTTTGCTATATGTTCTAATACTTTTCTTGATGTAGCACCTATGTAACCAACTTCATGGTGACCATATCTACCTGCCCGACCTGCTATTTGGGTTATTTCATTTGAGATAAGTTTGCGGCGGCTAATTCCATCAAATTTGGTATCTGTAGTAAAAAGTATAGTTTTTATTGGTAAATTTAATCCCATAGCAATAGCATCAGTTGCTACTAATATATCAGTATCTCCATCTCTAAATCTTTTAGCTTCATCTTGTCTTACTTCTGGACTTAAGTTTCCATATAAAACAGAAACTTTATGATACTTTGAAAGCCTGCTTTTTATCTTTAAAACATCAGCACGACTGAAAGCAATTAATGCTGTACCACTTTGAATCTGCCGTAAATTCACAGGTTTTGACATAACTTCAAGTGGATTTATTCTTTTAAATTTAACTATCTCTAAATCTTCTTTTAAATACATTGCAATTTTTTTAACAGCATCAAGTGCATTAACACTGCCTGTCATAATTACTTTTCTAGCAGGTGAGCCAACGATAGCATTTACCCAAGCCCAACCGCGATCTGGATCATCTAGCATTTGAACTTCATCTATAACTGATACATCAACATCAAGATTAAAATCGATCATCTCAATGGTTGAACAAATATGCCCGGCATCTTCATCAAATCTTTCCTCTTCACCGGTTACCAGTGAAACAGGAATGTTTTTTGCTTTTAAGTTTTCATAATTTTCTAAAGCAAGAAGTCGCAAGGGTGCAAGGTAAGTTCCGCAATCAGCAGACATTAACTGCTCCATTGCTTTATATGTTTTTCCACTATTTGTAGGTCCTACATAAAAATATAGTTTTCTTTTTAAGCTTCGGGCTACTGGATATAGTGTTTTTAAATCACAATTTAGTAAATTGTGTAGTTGTTCTTTTAAAGTTGAATTAATCATTTGGTATAATATCGAAATAATTAAAAAATTAAGGTTATTAATGAATTGTGAATATTTTGGAAAATGTGGAAGTTGTACTTTACACAGTATGAGTTATGAAGAACAGCTTGATATTAAAGTTAAAAGAGAAAAAGAAAGATTTGCTGATATTTATGATGGCAATGTAGATATTATTAAAAGTGATGACGGTGCATTTAGAAATAGGGCAGAGTTTCGAGTATTTCATAAGATGGGCAAACTCAACTATGCTATGAGTGATGTGGAGAAGAAGTTACTGACTATTGATAGTTGTAGTATGGTTAGTTCTGCTATTTCGTCAGTTATGGAAAAACTTCTTGATGAGGTTACAGATAATGAAATATTAAATAAGAAGTTTTTTGCTGTTGAGTTTTTGAGTTCAACAACAGGTGATTTGCTAATGACAATGATTTATCATAAAAAGTTAGATGATGAGTGGAGCGTTGAAGCTAAAAAGTTACAAGATAAACTGAATATTAAAATCATAGGCAGAAGCAGGAAACAAAAAGTTGTTTTAGGTGATGATTTTATTAGTGAGCGAATATCTATATGGTATTCCCACTCAGGAGAGTGGGAATGAGTTTGTAGTGCGTTATCAAGAGGGTGGATTTACTCAGCCAAATGCCAAAGTAAATGTACAAATGATTGAATGGGTACTTAATAATTGTGAGCCTAAAGATGATTTATGTGAACTTTATTGCGGCGGCGGTAACTTTACCTTGCCATTATCTAAACAGTTTAAAAAGATCTTAGCTACAGAGATAAGTAAAACTTCTATTAGAAGTGCAAAATTAAATTGTGAACTAAATGATATACAAAATATTAAATTTATAAGAATGAGCAGTGAAGAATTTGTAGAAGCTAGAGCTGGAATTCGTGAGTTTAGAAGAATGAAGCAAGAAGATATGGAACTAGAAGATTACAATTTTTAGTACTATTTTTGTAGATCCTCCAAGAGCAGGATTAGATAACACTACTACTAAACTAGCTCAAGAGTTTGAACAAATTATCTATATCTCCTGTAATCCTGAAACATTACATCGTGATTTATTAGAGCTTACGAAAACTCATACTATTAAAAACTTTGCTTTGTTTGATCAGTTTGCTTTTAGTTCACATATTGAATGTGGTGTTATTTTAAATAAGAATTTGATATAATCATAATGTAAATAAATATATTAAAGGTGAAATATTGAGTAATACAGAAAATCCCATACCAGACAATATAATAAAAATACAAAAAAAAACTTTCAACTTTTGAGGTTGGTTCGAGAAATCATATAAAATACAAAAAGATTTTAGCAAAGCATATTAAAAAGTATAATATGGAACAAAGATTGAAAAGTAATATAAAAACAATCGAAAATATTAAAGAATTGAGTGGATATTAATCTAACTTTAAGAAATACCTACAACATCCGATAAATACACGGTTTATATTAGTTTTATAAGCTATATTTAAGATTTGTATCTGTATAATACTTCTAAATATGTTATACAAGATGTTAAAAGGGATAGTAAATTATGAGAATTAATAACAAATGTAGCGGCAATGACAGCAACTGGAATCAAATGCACAAGTTAATAAAAAATTATCAGCCTCTCTTGGAAGATTAGCTTCGGGTTTACAAATTACAAAAGCATCAGATGATGCTTCTGGGATGGCTATTGCTGATAAACTTAGAACTCAAGCTTCATCAATATCTCAAGGTATTCAAAATGCAAATTCTGCGAATACTTTTATACAAATAGCAGATAAAGCCATGTCAGAACAATCTAATATTATGGATATTGTAAAAACCAAATTGATGCAAGCAGCAACTTCAACTACATCAAGTGACGGTAGAACAGCAATTTTAAATGATATTAAAGGATTACTTACACAGTTTAATGCAATTAGTTCAAGTACAAATTATAATGGTCAAAAGTTATTAGACGGAAGTGATTTTAATTTTCAAATTGGAGAATTAAGCACTGATAAGGTAACTGTTACAACTTCTTATGCTGCAAAAACGGCTAGTATAGACAGTGGTACCGGTGGGTCAGTTGGAGTGGTGAGTTTATCTGGTATGACCACTGCTGCTAGTTTTACTGCTGCTGTTGCACTTGAGGCTATGGAAAGCTATTGATACTGCTATTACAAATTTAAATATAGTAAGAGCTGAATTTGGTTCCGGTCAAAATCAAATAGAGTCAGCATTAAGAAATATGATGACAGCTAAAACAAATATAAAAGCGGCAGAGTCAATTATCAGAGATGTTGATTATGCAGCAGAGAGTGCGAACTTTAATAAACAAAATATTATTGCACAAGCTGGAACTTATGCTATTAGTCAAGCTAATCAAGTTCAGCAAAATGTTCTTAAATTACTTCAGTAATTATATAATTTAGTTTAAATCTTTTATAGGAAAAAGCCTAGTCATTATTTGACTAGGCTTTTTTTATAAGTTAAATATTATATAAAATGTATTAAATTAATCTAATCTTAAGAAATGTGTTGTTATACTTTCATATAGTATAGGTATTAATTGATACCAAAAGGTGAGAGTCCTTATGCTCAGAGTGATTTTATATCATAATGAGAATGTAATTAGTCTGTAAAGTGAGAACTTTACAATGTGTCATAAATTAAAAGGATTAAATTATGAGAATTAATACAAATGTTGCGTCTTTAACAGCGCAAGAATCAGCGGTAAATGTAGGTAAGAATTTATCAAGTTCGTTAGAGAAACTATCAACCGGGCTTAGAATAAATAAAGCATCTGATGATGCTTCTGGTATGGCTATTGCTGATAAGTTAAGAACACAAGCTTCTTCAGTTGGACAAGGTATTGCTAATGCAAATTCTGCAAATACTTTTATTCAAATTGCTGATAAAGCGATGGGTGAGCAGTCTAATATTTTAGATATTGTAAAAACTAAATTAATGCAAGCATCAACTTCTACAACATCTTTTGACGGTAGAGCAGCAATTTTAAATGATATTAAAGCATTACTTAAACAGTTTGATGTGATTAGTTCAAGTACAAATTATAATGGTACAACATTATTGGATGGTACTGCTTTTGATTTTCAAATTGGTGAAGATGCTATAAATGACAAGGTAACTATAACAACTTCTTATGCTTCTAAAACAGATAGTATAGATAGTGGTACCAGTGGGTCAGTTGGAGTGGTGAGTTTATCTGGTATGACCACTGCTAGTATTTTTACAGCGTCTGTTGCATTAGAAGCTATGGAAGCAATTAATACAGCACTTACAAATTTAAATACAGTAAGAGCTGAATTTGGTTCCGGTCAAAATCAAATAGAGTCAGCTTTAAGAAATATGATGACAACAAGAACAAACTTAAAAGCGGCAGAATCAATTATTAGAGATGTTGATTATGCATCAGAGAGTGCGAATTTTAATAAGCAAAATATTATTGCACAAGCTGGTATTTATGCCATAAGTCAAGCTAATGCTATTCAGCAGAATGTACTAAAGTTATTACAATAGAAGAGATTTAATCTAATTTTAAGAAATGTAGTGTTACAATTTTAGTTACATATAGGTATCAATTGATACCAAAAGGTGAGAGTCCTTATGCTCAGAGTGATTTTATATCATAATGAGAATGTAATTAGTCTGTAAAGTGAGAACTTTACAATGTGTCATAAATTAAAAGGATTAAATTATGAGAATTAATACAAATGTTGCGTCTTTAACAGCGCAAGAATCAGCGGTAAATGTAGGTAAGAATTTATCAAGTTCGTTAGAGAAACTATCAACCGGGCTTAGAATAAATAAAGCATCTGATGATGCTTCTGGTATGGCTATTGCTGATAAGTTAAGAACACAAGCTTCTTCAGTTGGACAAGGTATTGCTAATGCAAATTCTGCAAATACTTTTATTCAAATTGCTGATAAAGCGATGGGTGAGCAGTCTAATATTTTAGATATTGTAAAAACTAAATTAATGCAAGCATCAACTTCTACAACATCTTTTGACGGTAGAGCAGCAATTTTAAATGATATTAAAGCATTACTTAAACAGTTTGATGCGATTAGTTCAAGTACAAATTATAATGGTACAACATTATTGGATGGTACTGCTTTTGATTTTCAAATTGGTGAAGATGCTATAAATGACAAGGTAACTATAACAACTTCTTATGCTTCTAAAACAGATAGTATAGATAGTGGTACCAGTGGGTCAGTTGGAGTGGTGAGTTTATCTGGTATGACCACTGCTAGTATTTTTACAGCGTCTGTTGCATTAGAAGCTATGGAAGCAATTAATACAGCACTTACAAATTTAAATACAGTAAGAGCTGAATTTGGTTCCGGTCAAAATCAAATAGAGTCAGCTTTAAGAAATATGATGACAACAAGAACAAACTTAAAAGCGGCAGAATCAATTATTAGAGATGTTGATTATGCATCAGAGAGTGCGAATTTTAATAAGCAAAATATTATTGCACAAGCTGGTATTTATGCCATAAGTCAAGCTAATGCTATTCAGCAGAATGTATTGAGATTACTTCAGTAGTCTTAAAAGTTAGTAGTGTCTTTTTAAAGACACTACTAACTTTTTTTATCAAGATTTTCCAATAACTCTTTGTACTTTTCAAATATAGTTATTTGTGGCTTAATCCAAAGTTGAAATAATTTATTAAATCGTTTTTTACTTACTTGATTCTTTTTAGTATTAAAAAATGTATTTACATATCCCTCAACATTATTATTAAAGGATTTAATTAAATGATCTCCCATTTGAAGTCTCTCTTCATGTTGTAATAATTCTATAAGTTCTATATTTATTGTAAATTTATCATACATCATATTATTGTATGTATTATAATCATATTGTTTATACTTATTTAATAGTTTTAGAATTTTATCTACTAATGATATTTTAGTGGAAAGTGATTTCACAGTTAAGTTAGATGCTGTCATTTCAGTAGTAATATTGTTTAAACAAGATTGTTTATTAACTTTATCTTTAATATTAACATCTTTTATATCTAAAGGAATAGTTTTTTCAATAAAAGAACCATCAGATAAATTAAATATTTTAGTATCTTCATAAGCAAAATTAATTATATGTTGTTTATAAAGATACAATATACAACCAAAATGTCTTGTTGTAAATATTTTATCTTGAAAATTTCCTTTTGTTTCTATAATATCTACATCTGTTACAAATTTATTTTGAAGTGTGTCGTATGCTTCAACTTTGTCTAACTCTTTATAGTGTTGATGCTCTTTTACATAATGTGAACCTGTTTCTTGATTGACACATAGGTCTGTACCTAATAAATATAATCTTTTAACTCCAAGTCGTAGAAGGATTGCAATTGTAACATCTCCAACAGATTTACCTCCAAACGAACCAAGATTTAAAAGATCAAAAATAACCTGATATATATATGTATTTGATTTTTGGAATATATCAAACAGAGATTCTATAGAATTTGATGCAGCTATAAGTATAGTATCTTTTAAAAACTCTTCTGGTATACCTTTAAATTGATTTAAAATTAATATAGACGGATCAACAGATGTTATAATATCTGGTTTTATGTTGTGCTTGTATAAAGTTTGTACAGCAGCTCCAAGTGATAAAATAATAAATTTATCTTGATTTTCTTTTAGCCATTGAATTTTTCCTGCCATTGATGGGCCAGGAGCTACTATAATAACCGGTGTATCTTTAGAAAAGATATCATAAGTTTTACTAAAGTCTATAAAATTATATTTTTCTTTTATAAGTTTTGTCGCTCTTTTTATTACTAATAAATCAGCTGAAAAAGGCCATTGTGTATCAACTGAAATTGATAAATAATTTAGAAATGTATCAATAAAGCTAATATAGTTTTCATTCACAATATCAAATTTTAATATATAGTTATAAAGCTCATATTCATTTAAAAAAGTAGGGATAGCATCATTAAATATCTTCATATCTTGAGTAATACAAAACTGTATAGTAGTTTTTTGAGCTATTAGTGAATAATCAGTTATAAATAAAGATAATTTAAACATCTCAATATCTTGTTCAGTTATTAATATTACTTTTGGGGAATGAGTTTTGACAAAAAGTTCAATATGGCGACCAAGAAGAGCTCCAAAGAATATAAACTTTTCAATCTTTTTCATTTTAAATTCTTTTGAACTATATTTTTGCGAGTATTCAATAAATGGAAATAATATTTCTAAATATGTTTTTGTTATATCTTTATTTATTGTATAATTTTGGGGTACAACAATTGGCTTAAAAGTTTTAAATCCTTTATTCTCATCCATTGTGATATTTTGAATTCTTTGTATCGCATCACTATCTAAGTCCTTATTATAGACAAAAGTATCATCTGCCAATACCCTTACATCAAATGAATTGTTTATAAATTCTAAACTATATCTTTCTTTATACATACCCTCTGAAATAGCAACTTCTAATAAAGTTATCTTTTTAAATAAATCAGGATTATTTTCTTCTAAATATAATAAATTACTAAGATATGTACTTTGGCATTTACTTTGTGCTTCTTCTTGTGTCATTTAAAATTTCCTTGCCTTATTTTCGGAGAAACTTTTTATCTAACGATAAAACCGCATTTTCTAGTTTTGTTGAAATATAGTATGAATAAATAATATGATTTAAAATCATATGTAAATCTTCTACCAAACCATACTGACCATCTTTTGTTTCAATATGAAAATTTATATTTGATAAATCTTTTAGTTTACCACCGTCAAATCCTGTAATACCTATAATAGTAACGCTTAAATTTGTTGCATACTCAACTGCTTTAATGATATTTGCTGAATTTCCACTACATGAGATAGCAATCAACAAGTCATCAGAAGTGATTTTATTTTTAATTTGATAATAAAATATATTTTCATACCCAGTATCATTTGCTAGTGTGGTACAAACTGTAGTGTTATCGCTTAAGCTTTCTATATTTAAGTTTTTAATATTTCTCCTAGTCAAACCAACACCCAAATCATTTACCATATGAGAAGCAGTTGATGCACTTCCTCCATTTCCTATGATATAAATTCTACCTTTTGTGCTATTTATTAGGTCTATAATTTGTTTGATTTTATTATTATCAATATTTTGTAATAAATTAATTAAATCCTTGATATAATTATTTATGAAATTATCCATATTTAGCCTCTTATTTATTTTCTGTTAAACATTTATAGGGTATTATAGCTTAACAAAAATTAATATAAAGATAGTATATGAAATATAGAGATACTTATTTTTTAAGTTCTGAAGAAGCACTAAGGGTTGCATCACAACAAAATAAACAAAATAATGGATATTGGTTGCAGACTTGCTATTATGAAGGTGAAAAAATAGAATCTGATTTGGTTAATTTAATTCATTTGCCACTTGGAAATTTAGTAGATGATTTAGCAAATGGAAGATATAGAATACCAGAAAAAGTAGAATTTGAAGGACTTGATATATCAGATGATATAAAAATAAGTATATATAATACCCCAAGAAGACAAGACAACTTTTTCTAAATCCTTATTCTCTTTTTCACCTGTTACCTTATGCCACAATTTCAACTAATTTATCATAATCCTTATTATTAATTTTTAAACTATCATAATAAAAACTCATTGGTTTTTTATAATTTAAAGTTTGATGAAATCTTTTATGATTATAAAAATCAATATAATCTTTCACATCAGTTTTTAACTCTTTAATTGTGTTATATTCATTTAGATAAATTCTTTCAACTTTTGCACTTCGCCAGAATCTCTCTATACAAATATTATCAGTAGCTCTACCTTTACCATCCATTGAGATAATGATGCCATTATCTTTTAAAGTCTGTGTATGGATATGACTTGTGTATTGACTGCCTTGATCTGTATTAAATATTTCAGGTTTACCATATAGCGATAATGCTTCATTTAGAACATCCATTGTTAAAGCTGAATCCATAGTGTTGGATATTTTCCAAGATAGTACAGCTTTAGAATACCAATCAATTATAGCTGCTAAATAAACCATGCCGCCATTAATCTTGATATATGTTATATCCGTACTCCATACTTGATTTGCTTTTACTATGTCAACTCCTCTAAGCTTGTAAGAGTATTTTTTATTATTGATAGATTTATTGGTTTAACTGCTAATATTGGCTTTAAACCCATCTCTTGTCTATATTTATAAACAGTATTCAAACTTATATTGTATCCATCTTCTAAAAGTTGCTGATGAACTTTTAAAGCTCCATATATTGGTATTTGCTCATAAATATCATTTATATTATCTTTGAGTGATATTTTATGCTTATTTTCTATAGGCTTATAATATAAGCTGCTTGGATTTAATTTTATAAGTTTACATTGAGTTGATACTGAAATATATGTTAGCTTAGACTCTATCAACTCTTTTTTATTAGATAAGTCCAAGCTTTGTAGCTTTTCCTCAAGCCATTCCTTTTCAACTGTCATTTTACCTACTATCTTTGCATAATCATCTATTTTAGATTGTAATTTTAAGTTTTCGTCTTTATATTCTTTGATAGCCTTTGCAGGCTCCATTGCCAACTCTGCATTATCCAAAAATATCTTCTTCCAATTTTGGATATTTTTAGGTGTTATATTATTTTTACTTGCTATCTCATTTAAAGTCTTTTCACCTTTTAAAACTTCTAAAACAATTTTTGTTTTAAATTCTGCTGTAAATATTCTTCTTTTTGTACTCATTTTTTACCCCTATTAAATATTTTATTATTTTAACTTTTTAGGAATAAGAATCTTATTTTTTCGTTCTTATTTTCTTGGGGTATTATAATGTTCTAAAATCATTTGAGCTATATCAAAATCTAACTGTTTATCTATATCAATAGAAATTTCTTGAGGCATCTCATACGCATAAATATTTTTATCTAAAAAAAGACAACCTTGTTCTAAAAATTTAGTTATTTTACATATATAAACAGCGCCATTTAATCTATAGTTTGTTTCTAAGTCTTGACTTCTGGATTTAACTGCGACATCACTTAGAAATTTACTCATATTTTTATCTTTAGGTAATGTATCACTCCAGTGAACTGGGTGTTCAACTTCACAAACTGATACTATAGCATCAGATTGTTTTTCAAACATATATGTTATTGCATTGTCGATATCATTAGAATCTCTAAGTGGTGATGTTGGTTGTAAAAATATAATATAGTCAAACTCTTTGTGTAACTCATTTTTATAAAAATCAATTGTATGTTTTATAACTTCTGGTCTAGTAGACGTATCCGTTGCTAAAATATCAGGTCGTTTAAATGGTACTTTTGCTCCATACTCTTGTGATATTTTTATGATCTCATCATCATCACTAGTAACCATTACTTCATCGCAATAGTTGCTCTTAAGCGCAGCTTCAATAGTCCAAGCTATAAGTGGTTTATCATTTAAATCTAATACATTCTTTCGTGGTAATCGTTTGCTGCCACCTCGGGCAGGAATAATGGCTAAGAATGTCTTATTTTTATACATTATTTTAATTTCGCTATATAAAAAATAGTATCTGTTTTTTTAATATCTTCTAATTTTGTTTTATATTTTTTATTATTAGAAAATAATTCGTGCAATTGTGTATCTCCACCGGCTTTTTTATTTTTAAACCATGATAGATGATTATCAAGTCCATATCTTTGATGATAAATTATATCTGTTTTTTCTAAATTTATTTTATTAAATACATAATATAACGATTTTTTATTATAAACCATTGGATGCATTGGCTGGAAAACAAAATCTTTAAATTCTTCACAATTATAAAGTGTAATTAATGGATCATTTGAATGGGGAACTTCTATAATGATAAGACCATCTTTTTTCAATAAATTTGCACATGTTTTTAAAAATTTAATAGGTTCTCTTATATGCTCAAATACATGAAACATGCAGATGATATCAAAATTATTTTCATTTACTGCGCCTATAGATTCATAGGCTATTCCAGATATAATATTTTTTGAAAATTCTCTATTATCATCTGTTAGTTCACAAGCATTAGTTTGACAGTTTTTAAGAAGTGATAAAAATGCACCAGTTGAAGAGCCAACCTCTAGCACTTTTTTATTATTAAAATATTTGTTGACTACTTTTAATCTTTCATGAGCTATTGGTAAACTTTTTTTATGAAACTCTTCAACACTATTTTCAACTATCATTCCTCTATTTTTTATATGTTGGTTGTAGTTTTTATAAAATTCTTTCTCTTCATCTTCACTCATCATCGGATTTATAAATAGTAAATTACAACTTTTACATTTATAAACTTCTCCATTATCTATAGACCATACTTTATTATGAAATAGTGTTAAATCTTTATTTTTACAATTTGGACAAAGCATTATAATTCCTCAAAAATTATTTTAAGCTCATCAATACTTTTTAAACTCTCATAAGTTGGAAGATTAAAACCATTTTTAGATAATTGGTGTGTAATTGGTGTGTAATTTTGACAATAAGATTTATAAATATCCATATCACTTAATGGATAAAAAAATGGTCTGGCATCTATCCCATGTTCTTTTAATATTTGAAGATATTTATCTTTATCTAAATTATCATTAACTAAGATACTTACAAGCCAAGTTATTCGTCTTCTATTTGGAATATCTTTTTGGAAAGTAAATTTTTTATTATCTAGCATATCTTTATAACTATTTTCATATTTTCTTCTGTTTTGATGAATATCTTCAATTCTTTCCAATTGAGCCAATCCAATCGCCGCTTGTAAGTTTGTAAGGCGATAATTGTAACCAACAACATCATGCCAATATCGTTTAGTTTTACTCATACCATGATCCCTGAGAACTCTCATCTTTTCATCTAAAGTTTTATCATTTGTAGTACACATTCCACCTTCGCCAGTAGTGATAACTTTATTTCCAAAAAATGAGAAACAACCAATATCTCCCATACTCCCAACTTTTTGTCCATCAAATGTAGCTCCATGAGCTTCTGCGCAATCTTCTATAACTTTTAAGTTATATTTTTTAGCAATTTTCATAATAGCATCCATATCACATGCTTGACCATAAATATGTACAGGAATTATTGCTTTTGTATTTGATGTTATTGCTTTTTCTATCTCTTTTGGATCTATACACCAACTATCCTCTTCAATATCGACAATTACAGGAGTTGCATTGGCGTGAAGTACTGTGTTAATTGTTGCTGCAAATGTTAAATCTGGGATTATAACTTCATCATTTTCCCCAATACATAAAGTGATCAATGCCAAGTGCAGAGCAACTGTACCGTTTGATACGGCAATTCCATATTTACAATCACTATATGTTGCAAAATCACTTTCAAATCTATTTATATATTCTCCACTACTTGATATCCAAGTACTCATAAATGCATCTGTAAGGTATTTAAACTCATTACCATTAAGATTTGGAATAGCAACAGGAAAATAAGAATTTAGCTTATACTCAAAAAAATCAACCACTTCTTGATTTTTATTTATAATAGGGATTATATTTATTCGAGGAGATATCTTTTTCATCATAGATTTGTAGCTTTGGGTATCTTTTGCAAAGATGAAATCATCAGAGATAATATTTTTAACTTTCTCATCAAGTTTGATATCATCTAACAATGCCCTTCTTATATCTCCATCTGTAACTGTACCGCAAAGCTTTTGATTTTCATCTACAACAAAAGCTGCACCTGTAGCATTTTCATTAATTATTTTTAAAACAGCTATAAGACTATCTTCTTTTTGACATATCATTTTTTTAATCATTGCAAATGCCTTTTAAAATTTTATAAGATTCTTTGATAGCTTCTATTTTATTGTATATTTCTATTGTAAAGTCTTTATCCTTTAAATTTTCTTTTTTTAACAGCTTGATTATATTGGAATCTTTATCTAAAGCATTATTTAAATCGTGTAAAGAATCATTATCGCTAATATGTATGCAATCAGATTCTTTTACCATATTGCTAAATTGAATTTCAAAATCTAAGTTTTGAGTATTGTTGCTAACTTTTAAATGTGCAATATCCAAGAGTAAATTAAAATTAATCATTTTTTTTAAATCTTTATACTCATCATAATTTGTTAACATAAAAATATTTTCATTATTGTATGTACTTGCATTTGTTGAAGAAAATACATTGTTTTCAATATAAAGATTTAAATTAGCAGTAAAATCTTGTAATATTTTAAATCCATCACAAAATCTTTGTATTGAGATATCCTTATCAAATAAATTTTCTTTAGAGATTTTTTTACCTATTTCATCTACTTTTATATCGATGAAAAATCCTGCATGAAAACCAAACTTTAAAGCACCTAGTTTTTTTGATAATACAATAGATGCTTTTAGGTGATTTATTGTTTTGCTATACACTTCATCATTTAATGAAGCTAAATTTAAAACAAAATGTTCTTTAGGTGGTGGAAAATAATTATGACAAATATAATTTAAATTGTATTTGTTTTTTAATTCTAAAAGATCTTTTTCAAGATTATCATAATATTCAGTTCCCCC
Organism: Arcobacteraceae bacterium; assembly: GCA_965242915.1. Classification (GTDB taxonomy): domain Bacteria; phylum Campylobacterota; class Campylobacteria; order Campylobacterales; family Arcobacteraceae; genus CAJXII01. Next base: position 147,571 of record CBDETN010000027.1, on the reverse strand, counting down.
AGAGAGTTCAATGTTTTTAAACCCATTATCTACAAGTTCTTGAACTGAATCTTTTATTTTTTTATGTTTGACACAAGAACTAGATATATATATCATTTTATTTTTCTTGCAGGTGTACCAATATAAGTTCCACTTTGTGTAATATTTTTTGTTACAATAGCACCGGCACCTATAATAACATCATTACAAATTGATATTTTGTCTATAATAACTGCTCCAGCACCAATCATACAATAATTTTCAATAGTAACTCTTCCGCACAACTTTGCACCTATCGCAATATGATTATGATTACCTACTTTTACTTCATGTTCTAAAATTGAAGATGTATTTATGATGTTATTATCTCCAATTTCTACAAATGAATTTATATAAACATTTGCAAATATTTGATTTGATATTCCTATTTTAATATTATGTTCTTTTATTACAGTTTGATGTAAGAGATTTTCTTTGATAATTTGATTGTTAAATTTATTAAAAAATAAAGTTCTTTTTTGGTTGTCACCGATAGATATAAATATTAAATCATTATCATTTATAGTATCTATTTTTCCTGTAAGTTTTATATCATCTATATATTCATCTTTGGCTTGGTCAAAAGAATCATCAAATATATAAATATTATGATTTCTAAAGTTTTGTTTTACTATATTAATAGATGATCTTGTATGACCTCCTGCCCCAATAATAGATATGTTTTTCATAGACTTAAAATCTCATCTTTTTGATACTTTTTTGTTGCTTTTCTACCAATAATTTCCATATATCTAATTGGTGATATACCAAAACCACCTGTTCTTTTTGCAATTATGTTTTCTTGAGTAAATTCTTCACCTTTAGATATGCTTTTTTTTGCTACAAGACATTTTTGTAAAGATTTTCTTGTATTTATTTCAGATATATTAGGTTCTTTTATACTTGAACCCATAAAAGAATCAACTTTTTTGACTAATTTAACAAAGTCTATAAGCTCCTCAGGTGTTAGAGAAGCTTTATGATCTGGACCTTTAAGTGTTTTATCCAGTGTAAAATGTTTCTCAACTACTTTTGCCCCCATTGGAATTGCGAATGGTGCTGCACCAATTCCTACACTATGATCAGAATAACCAACTAATATATCAAACTCTTTTTTATATGTATTTATCACTTCCAAATTAGCTTCATTATTTTGTATTGGATAGTTTGCAGTACATTGAAGTAAAACTACATCTTTATTAAATTCATAGATTGTTTCTAATGCTAATTTTACTTCACTAAGATAACTCATACCTGTTGATAAGAATATTGGTTTCCCTTTTTGTGCAACTTTTTTTAAAAATGGTAAATTTGTAGTATCTGTTGAAGCTATTTTGTATGCAGGTAAATCTAAAATATCAATTTCATCTAAACTCGTTTCATCAAATGAGGTTGTTAAAAATATAATATTTTTTTCTTCACAATATTTTTTAAGTTCTAAATTTTGTTCTTTTGTAATTTCAAGCTTTTTTAACATATCAAATTGGGATTCATCACTATTGGTTGTTTTTTGCTGATAAGGTGCTTTTATTACATCACCTAAAATTAAATCTTCTGTTTTGAAAGTTTGGAATTTTACTGCATCTGCACCGGATTGGCTGGCTAAATCAATGAGTTTTTTAGCTACATTCATATCTCCATCATGATTAACACCAGCTTCTGCAATAATAAATGTAGGTGAAGTTTGAGATATGATTTTATCTTGAATATTTAATAATTTATTAAATTTCATATTGTAGAATTTTTTTAACGGTTAATTGACATAATGATTTATTATTAAACATTATTTATCTCCTAAGAAAAATCATCTCTAGTATTAAGAAGCTTTGCAACAGCTTCATTTGCTTTTTTCAAAGCAGTCTCTCTATCTTCTCGTAATTGTTTTAATTCCATAAGTGTTTCTTGTTTCTCATGGTCAATATTAGTTTTGATTTGTACCGCTTTTCTATTATTGGAGATACCTGAAATAGCGGCAAATTTTTCTTTATTGTTAATATATACCCTAGATGATGCGCTTGTTGCATTTTTACTAAAGAGTATTGTATCCCCTTTTTTTAAGCTTAAAAGTTCTTGCATAGTTAGTTCAGTTTCAGCCATCATAGCTTCTATTTTCATTTGTGCACCGGATATTAAAGTGTTAATATCTTTTTTCTTGCTTATACTTTTACTTCTACCTTCCGCAAATATCTTTTCAACAATTTTATTTAATAAAGGATCAATATATGAGATAGGATAACAAATAGATAAAAATCCACTCTCCTCTTCTATTGTTATTTCAAATACAACTAATAAAATAATTTCATGATCAGAAATGATTTGAATAGCATTTGCATTTGTTTCTCTTGTTTCTATTTTAAAATTTATTGTAGCTACTTCTTCCCATGCTGTTTTCATATGATTAACAATAAGTTGATAAAAATGTTCAAAAATATTCATCTCTATTTCGGTCAATTCTCTTTCAGTGTTACTAAGCGTACTCCCCCCATTACCCAAAAGTTCAGCAATGATCTTATGACTGATACCAGGGTTGCATTCTATTACTATTCGACCTTCAAGCGGTTTAATAGAAAGTGTATTTAAACTTGTAATTTGTGGAATAGAGAGTATAAATTCCCCATAAGTCATTTGTTCTATACTGTATACTTTGATATCTACTATTTTTCTAAGCATTGCGGAGAGGTCAGTTATAGTAGTACGAAGCATTTTATCATGTAAAGCATTGAATGCTTTCATTTGGTCTGCTGAAATTCTATTTGGTTTTTTGAAGTCATAAATTGTGTAGCTTTTTTCTTTACCTAAGGAACTTGTTTCCTCATCAACAGCATCAAGGTCTTCACCCTCTTCTGCTATATTTAAAAGTGCATCAATTTCATCTTGACTTAAAAATTCAGCCATATTATCTCACAATCTCGATTTGGGCTTCTATAGCACCCAGTTCTTTTAATGTTTGGATAGTTTCTATTATATCTTGGATATCTAACTTCATAACTTTCATAGCTCTCATCAAGTCTGAAACTGTAGGAAGCCCTTTTGTATTTATAAGTGCATTATTTAAATTTATCTCTACTGGTTTATTTCCAATTCTTACATCATCTCCTATGTCTTTACCTTGATTTGTTGCCGGATTATCCCACTGATCATCTGTCATTTTCATATTTTTAATTCTTAAAGTAAAATTTTTTCTAGTTACAGTAACCGGATGCACGATAATATCAGCACCTGCTACAATTAAACCTTTTGAGATATCTATTATTATCTTTTTTCTGAAATTAGAATTTATTTGTATATCTTGAATAGTCGCTATAAAAGTAACCATAGAGATATTCATTGGTCTGTTTACTTGAATAGTTCTTGTATCAATTGCTTGTGCGATATTTAATTTAAATTTCTCATTTATTTTTTTTTCTACAATACTTGCATTTCTAGCATCTTGTTTTATTAAGCTGATCGTTAAAGTTTTTTCATCTTTAATAGCAAAATCAAGTTCATTTTCAATATTGGCTCCATCATAAATATATCCGGTAGTTGGATTATCTGTTGTACCTATTACTTTTCCCTGTCCTATAGCATATACCTGACCATCTATACCTTTAAGTTGAGTTAATAATAATTTACCTTTATCAATTGATTTTGCATCACCAATTGATGATACCTCTATTTTAATTTTATCACCTTGTCTTGAAAACGGCGGTAAAATAGCTGTTACCATAACAGTTGCTACATTTTTTGATTTAATTGATGCTGCTGGAATTTTTATATAAGAGTTTCTAAGCAAGTTTTGTAATGACTGCATAGTAAACTGACTTTTATCGCCGGTACCTGCAAGTCCAACTACCAAACCATAACCAATAAGCTGATTGTCTCTAATTCCAACAATATTTGAAATGTCTTTGATTGTCTGTGCATAAATAATAGTGCTGAGAATATAAACTAATATAATTTTTTTCAAATAAAATTTTCCTATAAAATATAATATTTAACATTTTATCTAAAATTTTATAAAAAATGGTATAATAGTTAGAAATTAATTAAAGGTTTTTTTTGAATATTTATATTTACGGCAGGGAATCTTTTAAAAAAGAGATTTCAAAAGTTTTAGCAAAAGACAGTATCAAAGACAAACTCAGTGAAGTTGCTGAATTAAATGAACTTTTTGGTAAAATCATAAAAGTTGATACTGCAAAAGAACTGAAAGATATTATTGAATTAAATTCTGACAGTATATTTCTTATTGACAGCCAGAGATTGATAGATAACAACTTTTTGACTAAATATTTAAAATTTTTAAATCCAAAAGATGGTATTGAAAAAGATTTTTTAGAACAGCATGAGATAGCTATCAAAGTAGAGTTGGATGATGTTGCCAGTATTACGCAATATATTCTTAACAGGCTTGAAACATATAACATAAATGAGATAACAAAAATAAATGAGATGAGAGAAGATGATATAGTCTCAGCATTATCACAGATACATGAGAAGGAGATATAAATGGCCCAAGCAACACAATTAGATGAGATTAATGAAGATGATATAGTCGCGGCATTGTCAGATATGGAGAGTAATCCGGTATCTTCTAATCAAGACACTGCTGGAGTTGAACAACCACAAGCTGCAGTTGAAATAAAAGAAAATGATGTAGTGCAAATGAATTTAGATTCATCAAATGCCAATACTATTATTGAATTATTAAAACAGCTGATAGATGGTAAAACTCTGGAGATATCGATAAAAGTTAAGAGTTAATATGGATTTAATCGGTATATCTCAAAGCACGGTAAAAATCATTCTTTTATTAGGGTTGCCGTCACTTCTTGTAAGTATGATAATTGGTTTGATTATCAGTATATTTCAAGCAGTTACACAAATTAGTGATGCTTCATTGTCTTTTGTACCAAAGATGATAATAGTATCTTTATTTATTGTTCTATCTTTACCTTGGATTGGAGATAATATTGAAGGATATACTCTTGAACTTTGGAATATGATTTTAGCTTTTGGTTATACTAAATGATAAATAAATTATATAATCTTAAAAAACTACAGACCAATCAGCAGCTTCTTCAGAGACAACAGCTATTAGCCAATATTGATTCAATAGATGAAGAGATAGAAATTACATATAAAAGTATTTCAACTGCTACTGTTCAAGCTGTTGGGGCTATAAGTGATTTTAAAGTTTTGGCTATTCATAAAAATACTATGAAAAGTCATATTATAAAATTAAACCAAAGAAAATCATATCTTCTTTTAGAAGTTGAAAAGTATAATAAACTCATAATTGAGTTAAATAAAGAAACTGAACAATTTAAATATATAAAAGATGAAGAAGATAAAAAGAGATTTAAAGAAATGATCAAAGCCGAAGAAGAAACCGCTGCTGAGTATGTGCAGGCTAAATGGAAAGCAAGTTAATATGAATAAATTTACGGCAATATTATTTATTTGTTTTTCACTTTTAAATGCTTCTGTTATGGAAGAAGGAGAGTTCTATAAAGAGAAGCAAGAGCTTATAGTACTAAAACAAGATTTAAATGAATTTTACAATAAAAAAGAGACTAAATATCTTGAACATAAGAAAGAGCTGGAAAATATTTTAGCAAAAATTGAGTTAACTAAAAAAGATATAGAAGATATTAAAAAAGAAAATCAAAAAATAAAAGATGAAATCATGAGAGTAGTTGTAGGTAGAACAATTACAATGTATGATAAAATGAAAGTAAAAGTAGTGCTTGACATTTTTAATACAATGATAACAAATGGTAAAATTAATGAAGTATTTGATATTATAGTAAGATTAAAACAAAAAAGAGTGTTAGAACTTTTAAAAAAATTTGATGTGCCTACAAAAACACTTATAATGACAAAAATGAAAGATTATAAGTTTAAACAAAAAACTAGTGAGGAAAAGAAGTAATGGCTGAAGAAGAAGTAAAAAAAGAAGAAGTACCTGCGAAAAAAGGCGGCAGTATGCTAATGATAGTACTTATTGTACTTATTGTTTTATTAATTGGTGCAGTTGGTGCAATAGGATACTTTATATATTCAAAAGGTATGCTGGAGGACAAACCACAGTCAGCTGAAAAAATCAAGCAAGAGCGGATGGTGGCGGAGGCCAAAGCCCAAGAAAGTGCAGGATCTTTTTCTGCTAAAATAGAAAATCTTGTATTAAATATTACAAATGCCAAAGGTAAAGAAAAACTTATGAAACTATCTTTTTCTATTAAAAGTTCAGAGCCTACGATCGAAGCTATTATGGAAGCTAACAATGCGGAAATTGTAGATGCGGTAATTGCACAGGTTAGTGCAAGAACCAGTGAAGAACTTTTAACCGTTGGGGGTAAAGCATTATTAAAAGAAGAGATGTTGGATGAAATTAATTCTATTGTAAATGAAGCAACATCATCAAATGAAAAGATTGAGCGAAATAATGTAAAAAAATTATTTTTTACAACTTTTGTTATTAAGTAGTTTAAGGATATTAAAAACATATGATTTTAGTAGTTAAAGGTAGGAATTATAAACGATTAGCAGCTAAAACACTTAGTGTAATTGGGTTGATAGTAATGTTTTATGCTTATTATACACATATGAGTGACAAGTTTCAAGGGATGAATAATACTCTTGTAAAAAAACTTGATATTGAAGGTAAAAATAAAAAAATTAATTTAGCTCGTGTATTGGAAAAATTAATTTACAAAGAAGCTGAGATAGCTGTAGATTTATTGGGTCAGAATAATATCAGGAGTATTAAAATTATTGAAAAAAAACTTTTTATAGTTTGTGACTATGATACGGATATTGAACCTTTACTTATAAGATATGGTGTACAAGCCATGATGAAACAAACTGCTCAAGATATCAAAATTGCCATTGATCTAAAGTTTATAGTGGAGAGTCGTTATGAAACATAATATTTTTCTTTTAATTTTTATCTTTTTATACTCAGGGTGTTCCCAGTCCAGTACAAGTATTGATTTAAGTGCTAAGCCTAAGCTTCAAGTTCTAAAAAAACATAAAATTATAAAAAGAAAAAATGGTTCATTGTATTCCCGGCAAGGAGCATCCCTGTTTGCTGATAAAAAAGATTTACAAATTGGGGATATACTTCAAGTCATAGTTCAAGAAACACTTAAAAATGACTCAAAAGGTTCACGGTCAGTTGACAAGGATAATACATCATCATTAGGCGGCGGTGTATTTTCACCTGTTACTACAGGTTTGAATAGTGCCGGAGTTAGTGCAAAATTGGAAAATCTTAATAATTCTATAGGATTTGGTTTTAAGGCTACTACAGCAAATTCATTTTCCGGTTCTGCTGCTTCTAAAGTAGATGAAAAGTTTACAACAACTGTTTCAGTTATCATAGAACAAACTTATCAAAATGGAAATTATTTTGTTAAAGGCTCAAAAGAGATGTTAATAGATGGTCAAAAGCAATTTTTAGGAATAAGCGGAATTATCCGTCCTTATGATATTACTCCTGAAAATACTATATATTCGCATCAGTTGGCAAATTTAAAAATCAAATATCAAAAAGATGGCGAAGAAAATGATGTTAACCATAAAGGCTGGGGGACAAAAATCATTGAAACAGTGTGGCCTTTTTAATCTAATTTTAAGAATTGTAGTAGTAAAATGTGTAATAGTAAAAGGAGTATAACATGTTAAATACGATTAATGTTGCAGCATCAGGATTAGCAGCAGCAAGAGAACAAGTTGAAAATGTGATGAACAATATCGCAAATGAAAATACTCCCGGATACAAAAAAAGGGTAGTGAGTCTTGAAGAATCTTCTCATGTAGATGCCAGACTTACCGGTCGTGGTGTTGAGATAGGTGATATAACTCGCGTTACAAATGTTTATATGTTTGATAACTTGACATCTGCTATTAGTAAACAATCGCAATACGACGAGCTATCAACAATGTTAGCTGATATAGAATCAATTTTTTATGAAACAGAAGATAGTGGTTTTTCAGCAGACTTAGACAGATATTTTCAATCACTTGAAGATTTAAGAGCAAATCCGGATAATGAAATATATAAAAATAATTTAAGAAATGCCGGAACAATTATCGTTGATGATCTGCAAACATTATATTCAGGTATTGAACAGAGAGAAGTGGCAACTAAAAATACTTTAATAAATGAAGTTGAAGAGATAAATTCACTTTTAAATGATATAGGAACCGTTAATTATCAAATGTTGACATCTGGGCCGTCAAATGATTTATTAGACAAGCGGGATCAATTAGAGCAAGAGTTGGCAAAGTATATAGATATAGAGATAGACAGGTCATTAAATTATGAATTAAGTATTAGCGGTACGGCAGCAGTAAGATTTGAAAATAATATTCATTCACTAAATATAGTTACAGAAGAGATTCCACAAAAAGATATGTATGCAGATATACAAGCTGATGGTTCTAGAACTAGTAATTTAGTAGATTCTGCAAACTGGGATGATACTGATAAAGCAGCAGAAATACAAACAGTCAGAGTAACCGGTGATGCTACCGGTCAAGTCAGTTTTTTAGGAACACTTGTACCCAGCTCCGCCTCCGGTGACACAGCGGAAGCAACGATTGATTATATTATAACAGATAAAGCTAATATTATATCAAATTGGAACAGTGCATATCCCAATAGAGAAATAGCAGATATTGTAAAATTATCAGCATCGGAACTTCAAATTACTTTTGTGAATACAGAGGGTGATGTAGATAGTGTATCACAAAGTTTAAGTGAAGGGATTGATTTTGCTAAGGGTGTTGAGACAACAAAAGGGGTACTTGACAGTCTTACATATACTCTGAACAATGAATTTTCAATTACAATTCATCATGGAGATACGGTGACTAATGTGCCAATTGGTACTGATCCTGAAACTTATGAAAATATAATTGTTGATAAAGATAATATAGTTCGGGCATTAGTTGCCAAAATTAATAGTGATGCAGATATGTCATCACAAATAACAGCATATAATGGTCAATATGTACTTGATTCAAATGGGGATAAAGTTTTAACAAACAGTTCAGACCATCCTGACTATGATGCAGGTGATAGAAATAAAGATAGATATTTAATAATCGAATCGAATATAGGTGGAGATAAAGGTAAATTTTCTGGACGAATTGTAGTAAAAGATGAAGTGAATGCTACCATAACAGGTGGAGAGTCGGTAGAAGTTACAAAGAATTCAATTATAAGTGTAGAAGGAACTAACGATATACATCTTGAAATATTTGACAAAGAGCTGACTGTAAAATCAGGTACTTTAACTCCAATGCTTAATAACTTAAATACAACTTCAACTTCAAATTATTTTACTCAATATAAAGAAAAGCTAGATCAGTTTGCAGCTGCATTATCTGACATCTCATCATCATATGTTGAAACAGGTGATGGAGAATACATCTATGGTAAAAGTGCCGTTGATGTATCTTTGGAAAGCTATAGAGACCAAAGAGTTGATTTGGCGTTATTTACCGGAAGTAGTGTGGATAGTTTACAATTTAATGAAGGTGTAGTAGCTACACTTAATCAAGATAATTTAGATTATCTGGCAAAATTGCAGTGGAAAACCGATATTGTAATTGATGGGACAGACCAAAAAGGTACATCTTTTTCAAAGTTTTATCAATCATTAAAAATATCAATTTCAGATAATAAAGAAAATATAGATTTTCGAAAGGAAACACAAGATGCAGTAACTGAATCTTTGCAGTTAACTTATGATAAGTTAACAAAAGTTGATAAAGATGAAGAGATGATGAATCTTATCAAATATCAGGCTGCTTATGAGGCAAATGCAAAGTTGATAACTATCATTGATGAGATGTTAGCAACAATTCTTGGAATGACAAGATAAAGGAGTAAATTATGGCTGAAGGTGTATTAGGACTAGCAGGCGGTGGGTCAGCTGCATTAAGTCAGGATGTAATTGATAAATTAAAAGCTGCTGAGAGAAAAGCAACAGTTGAGCCTATTGAAAAAAAAATAGAATCTTGGGAAACAGAGTCTGCTGCTATGCTGGCAATCAATGCTTTAAATTTAGAACTAATTTCTAGTTTTAAAGCTTTATCTTTAGATAATGTAACAAACGCTTTTGAGCAGAAAACTGCTACTACTAGCGGAACTGCTGTAAATTATGATGTTGATGATGTGAGTGCTTTAATAGAGGGTACTACAAATATTACTATTTCACAACTAGCTCAAAAAGATGTATATCAAACTGGAACATTCTCTGATAAAACAGTTCAGGTAGATGGGGGAAATGACAGTGGTGATTTGATAACTATTAGTATTGGCGGTACTGATTATGATTTTTCAACAGAAGGTAAAACTTATGAGAAATTAGCAACAGATATAAATAATAATTCTAATTTTAATGCTACAGTTGAGCAGGTTGGTGATAGTAGTTATAGACTTGTAATTAAAAGTGCTGAGAGCGGAACTGCTAGTGCTTTGACTATATCTCAGACTGGTGTTGATTTAGGTATAAATGAGCAATTGACATCTGAAAAAATTCTTGGACTAATTACTGAAACTAGTAGTCAAAATATTGTAATAAATGGAGAAACTTTTTCTTTAACTGATCAAACTATGTCATCACTAGCAGATGATATCAATAGTTTTAACAGTGGCAATACATTTAATGCTACAACTACAAATGGAGTACTTGTAATTACAAGAGATGATGGTAGTGCAGTTACTATAGATAGTTCAGATGTAGATTTAGGTTTTACAAGTGCAATAGTACAAGCTCAAAATTTAAAAGCAACAATAGACGGTGTAAGTTATGATGTTTCATCAAATAGCATTACTACTCAAGGAAGTTTAAAAATAACTGCCAATAAAGTAGGTAATTCAAGTATTACAATAAGACAAGATACAAGCACTGTATTAACAGGTGTTAATGATATGGTATCAAAATATAATTCTATGATAACTTTAATTGATACAGAGTTAAATAGTACAGACTCATCAGTTCAAGATAAATCATCATTAAGACTTATGAAATCAAGCATGAAAGATATAATGTTTGGAAGTTATGGTGCAAGCAGTGATAAAAATATTTTTAATTTTGGATTTAGTTTAGATAATTCAGGATTTTTATCAATTGATGAAGCAATTTTTAACAAGGCGGTATCAAATGATTTAGATAGTTTAAAAGCCTTATTCATAGGAACACCTGAAAATAAAGGTTTAGGAACGCTTCTTTATACTTATACTGATGCACTTGATGGATTTGAAGGTTTATTAAGTCAATATGATGACAGTATGACTTCAAGAAAAACAAGTCTTGATGAAGATTTAGAGAAAGAGATAGAATCTTTAGATAATAAATATAAACAAATGGCATTAGAATTTGCAGCTTATGGTTCATTGATTGCAACTATGGAAGCTCAGTTTAGAAGTTTAAAAATGATGATAGATCAATCTACAGCAGGTAGCTAATAAGCTTTATAGTTAAAATATAATATAATGAATACATATAAATTTTTGGAGATGTAAAGTATGGGACTAGATGTATATAATCAACAAGCAGCGGTGACTGACGACCCATATATGTTGATATTAAAGCTTTATGAAGGCTTGTTAAAATACCTTTCATTTACAAAAAATGCAATTGAAGAGGGTAATATAGAAGAGAAGTTTGAATATATAAATAAGTCTATTGCTATTTTTGATGAGATGAGAAATATACTTGATTTTGATGGTGGAGATGTAGCATATTATCTTGACGGTTTATATTTATATCAAATTGAAACTTTATTTAGTGCTGGTATTGATGATAATTTAAATGCAATTGCACAAGTTACAAAAGTAGTACAAGGACTTATAGACGCATGGAAAGAAGAAACAGGTCTTTAAAAGCATTAGAAGAGTTAACTTATATTAATTCTTTAGATGATAATCAAAAAGCACCGTCTTTGCAAAGATGGTCTGAAAAATATCTAACTATTGATATTAAAGATAGTTTTGATTTGGAACTACTGGATTTACAAAAATTGTCAGAATTATTTTATAAAAATATAAATTTTATAAAAAACTTTAGAAGTAATTTAAAAAAAGAGTTAGATAAAGGTAAAGATATTAAGAAGTTTTTTTCTTAATTTTTTATCTAGTTGTAACACATCTTAAATAATATAATACCCCAAGAAAATAAGAACGAAAAAATAAGATTCTTATTCCTAAAAAGTTAAAATAATAAAATATTTAATAGGTGTAAAAAATGAGTACAAAAAGAAGAATATTTACAGCAGAATTTAAAACAAAAATTGTTTTAGAAGTTTTAAAAGGTGAAAAGACTTTAAATGAGATAGCAAGTAAAAATAATATAACACCTAAAAATATCCAAAATTGGAAGAAGATATTTTTGGATAATGCAGAGTTGGCAATGGAGCCTGCAAAGGCTATCAAAGAATATAAAGACGAAAACTTAAAATTACAATCTAAAATAGATGATTATGCAAAGATAGTAGGTAAAATGACAGTTGAAAAGGAATGGCTTGAGGAAAAGCTACAAAGCTTGGACTTATCTAATAAAAAAGAGTTGATAGAGTCTAAGCTAACATATATTTCAGTATCAACTCAATGTAAACTTATAAAATTAAATCCAAGCAGCTTATATTATAAGCCTATAGAAAATAAGCATAAAATATCACTCAAAGATAAGATAAATGATATTTATGAGCAAATACCAATATATGGAGCTTTAAAAGTTCATCAGCAACTTTTAGAAGATGGATACAATATAAGTTTGAATACTGTTTATAAATATAGACAAGAGATGGGTTTAAAGCCAATATTAGCAGTTAAACCAATAAATCTATCAATACCAGATAAGCAACATAAAAAATACTCTTACAAGCTTAGAGGAGTTGACATAGTAAAAGCAAATCAAGTATGGAGTACGGATATAACATATATCAAGATTAATGGCGGCATGGTTTATTTAGCAGCTATAATTGATTGGTATTCTAAAGCTGTACTATCTTGGAAAATATCCAACACTATGGATTCAGCTTTAACAATGGATGTTCTAAATGAAGCATTATCGCTATATGGTAAACCTGAAATATTTAATACAGATCAAGGCAGTCAATACACAAGTCATATCCATACACAGACTTTAAAAGATAATGGCATCATTATCTCAATGGATGGTAAAGGTAGAGCTACTGATAATATTTGTATAGAGAGATTCTGGCGAAGTGCAAAAGTTGAAAGAATTTATCTAAATGAATATAACACAATTAAAGAGTTAAAAACTGATGTGAAAGATTATATTGATTTTTATAATCATAAAAGATTTCATCAAACTTTAAATTATAAAAAACCAATGAGTTTTTATTATGATAGTTTAAAAATTAATAATAAGGATTATGATAAATTAGTTGAAATTGTGGCATAAGGTAACAGGTGAAAAAGAGAATAAGGATTTAGAAAAAGTTGTCTTGTCTTCTTGGGGTATTATACTTTTAAAATTACAACTCTTATTTTCGTCAATTTAGATTTTAGTATATTTTATTCGTTTAATAGTCTATCTTGCATTTTTTCAATTGCTTTTTTTAAAGCTGATGTGTTTAGACCAAATTGACCTGCCTTTTTTATAGCATCTTCACACGATTTATCACTCAAAGGATCCATTACATTACAAGTAATTTTTGCAATATGTAAAATTTGTGCTTCTTTTTTATAATTATCGGGACAGTTGTCTATATCATCAACATATTCAATCATAGAAATTAACTTATCACTTAATTTCCAATGTTTAAAAATAGCAGCTGTTATCTGTGCAGTTGTTATATCAAAAAATTCTTTTTCTGCTTTTGCAATATCATTGTTACTTCTCAAAGTTTTTAAGAAGTCATCAGTCTTTTTTTGCTCTTTGGCTAAATCAGAGATAATAAATTTACCGGTTTCTTGTAAAAATACAGGTAATAAAAGCTCCTCTTTTAAATTAAAATCAACTCTTGAAATCCAAAGTGATATAAGATTTGAAGCCATATTTGAAATTCTCATAAAATCATCACTATTCAAGTCATATGCCTTTAAATCAGTGTCAAGTGAGTTCTTAATCGCACTACCAAATGCAATAGAAAGAGTAAAGTTTACACCTAATAAACCCAATGCTCTACTTAAAGTTTCAATACTGCTGTTAAAACCAAACATTGCAGAATTTGCCACTTTTAACAATGTTGAAACTATTAAAGGATCTTTTTCTATTATTATCAATAAATCTTCTGGACTTTTAGCTGTTGATTTTTTGAATTCTTCAAGATCAAGAATTGTTTTCGGTAAGGGTGGTAAAGAATCTATCTTATCAGCAAGTGTTGTATCCATAGTGCATATCCTAAAAGTGTTTATTTTTATACCCCAATTTTACTATTATTTTACTTCTTATATTCTTATACCAAATGAAATATTCTTTTTTTTGGTATTAATTCTTTTCTCTTAAATAAATTATTCTATACAACATAGGTACATAATAAAGGTTTAAAATAGTTGCCCAAAGTATTCCAAAACCAAGTGCTACGGCCATTGGTTGTAAAATAAGTGATTGCCCTGATGCAAAAAATATTAGAGTACTAAGTCCCAGTATTGTAGTAAGTGAAGTTAAAAGTATTGGTCTAAGTCTAAGCAATGCTAGGTTTTTCATCTCTTCTAAAGTTTTAGCCTTTTGTATAAAATCCATCATAATGATACCATCATTTACAATAACTCCGGCAAGTCCAACTATACCAATAAGTCCAGGCATTGTAAGATTAAGTCCCATTACAAAATGCCCAATAAGTACACCCAATATAGATAAGGGAATAGTACTTAAAATTATAAACGATTTTACTATACTGTCAAACATCATAACTAAAGAGATAAAGATTAAAACAAACGCTATAACAAACGCTTCTCCCATCTCTTGTTGTATTTTTTTATTCTCTTGTTGTTCCCCTTTGATAACCACTTTTATATCTTTACTTAACGCATCCAAAGTTGGATGCAGTTCCGCATATACCTCATCACTTGTAGTATTGTTAAGTGATGCTGTTATACTTTGAATTCGTGTGCCATTCTCTTTAAATATTTGACTAAGACTTGGAATATTTCTAAACTCTACAATATCTTTTAACAATATTTTTTGAGCACTGTTTGGTATATTTAACTCAAAAGCATTAAGTGAATTTTTATCATCTTTATTTTTACTTTGAAATACTATATCTACTATCCCTGTTTCATCATACATTTTGCCAAAAGAGCCTTTAAAATAGTATGGTTTTAAACTGTTTACGATATTTGTTTCATTGAATCCTAAACTTTGCCCATAACTGTTTACAGTGAATTTTAAATTAATATTTCCCAAAAGTATATCATCTGCTATATTTGTAACACCATTTATTTTTGACAATTTATTTTTGATAAGAGTAATTGCTTTAGATACTTCCTCTTGATCAGCTCCACTCAAAGCTAACTCAATATCATATTTTACGATTCCTGTACCGGGTACATATATTTTTATCTCATCATATGTTGAGGATGTTAATTCATCTTTTAATATTTCACTCATATTATTGGCAATTGTTTGTGCTGATTGAACTCTTGTCATATTTGTAGCATCATATTTTGGACTTAAAATTGGATTGATATAGATATTAAAAAAGTTTGACGGGGCTCTTTCTTGAAGGTTTATAAATAGATGAAAATAAAATTCTTCATTTTGAGGTAGTTGTTTCCCGTCTAGTTTCAGCCCAATAACTGAACTGATAGAATCTATCTCATCACCTAACTCAAAGTTCTTAAGTATCTTTTTTTCTAATGCTGTTACTATTTTTTCAGTCTCTTTTATACTATGACCGACACCAACTGAACCTGTGATATAAACTTGTGTTGTATCAAACTTTGGCATAAATTCAAATTTCAATATTTTTACCAAACTAAAAGTTGAGATAGCTATAAAACTAACTAAAAGTATTATAGATAGATATTTCCACTTTAATACAAAGTCCAATATAATTTTATACAACTGTTTGTTTTTATCCCAAAATGTGTCTGTTTTTTTACCATCTTTATTTGCTTTGAATGTATGTTTTGCGTGCAAAGGTAAAAAGAAAAATGCTTCAACTAAAGAACTAAGAAGTAAAACAGATATCATAATAGGCAAAATCCGCATAAATACACCGATCTCTCCAGTCATAAGTAAGATTGGTAAAAAGGCAAATATAGTTGTAGCAGTTGCAGTTAAAACAGCTGGATACATCTCAACAGCTCCATCAATAGCTGCACTCATCTTATCTTTCCCCATCTCTATATGTCTATATATATTTTCCCCAACAACAATAGCCTCATCTACAAGCATACCAAGGGCCAACAATGCCCCTAAAAGTGAAAGCATATTTAAACTATATCCTAAATATTGGGCACTTATAAGTCCTATCATAAAACTTGTTGGTATTCCAATAGCCACCACAAATGCAATTCTTATATTTATAAAGAAGAATAGGGCAATAGATAGTAAAATTATCCCAAATAATATATTTGAAACAACAGTATTAAGTCTGTTTTTTATCCAAATAGATGTATCTGTGTAGGTGTCAAATTTTATATCATTATATTTAGCCGACTCATTTTTCAGTATATCTTTGATTTGTTTTACAAGAGCAATTGCATCTCCGGAAGTCCCTTTGTTTATCCCTATAGAGATATTTGGTTTACCGTTAAAATGCGAGATGTTGTTTACATCTGCAAGTGTATATGAGATATTTGCTATATCTTTTAGGAAAATTTTCGTTTCACCTATTTTTATAATAGAGTTTTTTAGTTTAGCTAAATCTTTTTCACCATTTTGACTGCTAAGATAATAGTGAGTTCCTATATCTTTGATAATACCTGCAGGAAATATTGAACTCATCTGTGTAATTGCCCCAATTACAGCTGTTTTATCCAATCCATAGCCATCTATTTTAGCTTCATCAAAAGTTATAAGTAACTCTTTATCACTATCACCCCAAATAGTTATACTGCTCAAATCACCTAGATGAGTTAGTTTGTCTTTAATTCCATCAGCGATTTCAAGTAACTGTTCTTTAGTTTTATCACCATAAACGGCAACTGTAATTAAAGGAAATGAGTGGGTTACTTCTTTTACGATTGGCTCTTCCATATCACTTGGCAAGTTCGCTTTTGTTTTTGAAACTATATCTTTTATATCATCAATAACTTCACTTACCTTAAACCCGCTTTTTAAATCTATCTTTATATTAAAAAAACCAGATTTTATAATAGTGGATATAGTATCAGCTTCATTGACATTTGCCAAGTCATCTTCTATTTTAGATACAGCCATAAGGTCAAGCATATCACTACTAGCCCCTGCATAACTACCGGTTATTGATATAGCATCAAGGGAAGAGGGGGGAAATATCTCTTTTGGTATTTTGAAGTATGAAAACACCGATAACATAAAGATAAATAGAAGCAGCATATAATTGAGTATTGGCTTTTCTAGTCCAAATTTTATAAGTGATTTTATCATAAGATTTTATATAAATTTATTTTTAATTTTGGCAATCTTTACAAATACCGTATAAATACATAGTATGATTTAAAAGTTTGAAGCCGTTTTCCTTAGCTATTTTTTCTTGCTTTTTCTCAATTTGAGTATCTAAAAATTCTATTATTTTATTACATTTTACACAGATTAAGTGATCATGATGTGTTTTTGTACTTGGTTCAAATTTTTTACCATCTTTGTCTAAAGCGATTGAAGAGATAAGATTTGATTCTTCTAAAAATGCTAAAGCTCTATAAATAGTTGCAATTCCTATTTTTTCATCAGAATATTTTTGGCTAATAATCATATTAAGTTCATCTGCGTTAAGATGTGCGTCACTATTTAAAATAGTTTCAAAGATAATCTCTCTTTGCTTTGTATATTTTAAACCTTTCTCTTTGATAATTTGTTTTAATTTATCGATTATTTCAGAATTATCCTGCATCTTAATACCCTTTTGTTGTTATAACTCATTATATCATAAAAGATTTAAAATATTTTTTGTTGTGTAAAAGAGTTAATAATTATTATGTGATATAATAAACTTATGAATACAATAAATACAATACAAGATTTAAGAAATATTATTAAAAATACCAAAGCTGCTGTTGGTTTCGTTCCTACTATGGGTGCATTGCATGACGGGCATATCTCTTTGATTAAAAAAGCTAAAGAGGAAAATGATATTGTTGTGGTGTCTGTTTTTGTAAATCCTACTCAGTTTTTAGCCGGTGAAGATTTAGACAGTTATCCTGTCAAAATGGAAGCAGATAAAAAGATTTGTGAACTTTGTGAAGTAGATATACTTTTCACCCCAAATATAAATATGATGTATGGCAATGATGAAGTTTTAATAAAAGCTCCAATTTTAAGAGGTTATACCTTGGAAGGGCAAAGGCGGCCTGAGCATTTTGACGGTGTACTTCAAATTGTGCTTAAACTTTTTAATATCGTTCAACCTGACAATGCTTATTTTGGTAAAAAAGATGCTCAACAGTTAAGTTTGATCAAGCAAATGGTAGACGATCTGTTTTTGGATATCAATATTGTTGAATGTGATATTATAAGAGAATCAGATGGACTAGCCATGAGTAGTAGAAATGTTTATTTAACCAAGCCTCAACGAGAACTGTCTTTAAATATATCTAGGTCATTAAAAATCGCTTCTAATTTAGTGGCAAAAAATTGTTTGGATTGTGATGAGATAATTATTGCTATGGGTGAAGTTTTACAACAAATGGAGATTGAATATATATCCATTGTAAATCAAAAATTTGAAAGAATAGAAAAAATAGAGTTAAAAAATACAATTATTTTAATCGCCGTTAAAGTTGGTAATACTAGGTTGATTGATAATATTTGGATATAATTTATAAAAAGCAGTAGTACAATATGAATAAAATAAATTTAAATTTTAAACTTATGATTTTACCGATTGTTATAATTATTGCAATGGTTATTTTAAGTTTTGTATTTTCTCAAAAGATACAAAATCTGAAAAAACAAGTTGATTTAATATATTTTGGCAACTTTATCCCTGTGCATAAACTTCATAATATAAAAGAACAGTATATGGATATTATCAATAAAAAGAAATTGATGATAAAAACTAAAAAAAGTATTTTAAGAGATTGGAATTATTATTATAAACAATATAAAAGTCAAGATGAAAAGATTATCGTAGAAAAAATAAACTCCCAACTGCTTAACGCTTTTAAAATAAATAAAAGAAGCAGTTATAATCAAGTATTAAAAAATATCAGTTATTTAATCTCTAAAGAAGTTAATTCAGCTTCAAAGCAAAGGAAACAATTTGTATTAAAGTATGAGCAGATGCAAAATTACTTATTTTACACTCAAATATTAATTATAGTTTTTGTTCTAATTCTTACCGCTTTGATTGTATATCAAGCAATTAAACAAAATAAGTTTTTAGTACTTTTAAATGAACAATATAAAATAGAAGCAAATACAGATGGATTAACCAATCTTTACAATCGTAAGTACTTTGATACTGTATTTAAAGATTTAACATCAATAAGTGAGCAAAATAATTGGAAGAGTGTATTTGTGATGATTGACATTGATTTCTTTAAACAATATAATGACACTTATGGACATGATGCAGGAGATATTGCATTACAAAAAGTTGCATTTGCTTTGGATGAGAACTTTAACAGAGAGTATGAATATACTTTTAGATTAGGTGGAGAAGAGTTTGGTATCATAATCTTTGATACAAATATAAAGAATGTAAAGTTAGCCTTAAATAATTTACAAACTAAAATTGAAGCATTAAAAATAGAACATACGGCAAGTGCAACATCTTTTTTAACATTGTCTATGGGTGTTATATTTGTAGATGAAAATAATTATAATGCATCAGTAAAAGAGCTTTATACGAGTGCGGATAAAAAATTGTACCATTCAAAAGAAAATGGTAGAAATCAATATGCAATTTGAGGAAAAGAGAGGATTACTAATGTGTTTAATAGTAAAAAATCAAAAAGGTTTCAAAAGCGGGCTGTTTAAAAATAAATTGTACAGCTATGATAAAACAGACCCAAAGAATTTAAAATTGCCGGTATTTTTAAATGAACTTGAAGATGATATATTATTTGATATTATCCCTAAAATGATAGATAAATATAGACTAAATGAATATAAAAGTAAGAACAGGGAAGAGTTAGACGAAGAAAAAGATTGGAACGATTTAGAGATACTTTATCTTATAAAATTTTATAAAAACCAATGGAGTTTTATTATCCCAAATGAAAATGAATTTTTTCCAAGATTTATTTTTACATATAATCTCGCACCGTTAAAAGTAGAGATAGATAAGATTGTCGGGCGTTTACATGATAAGTTAAATACGGATGCAACAACAACTCAATTAGAAGATATGTTTACTTATTCAAGTTTAGAAGTTACATATTTGCTGCATTATTTTGCAATGATGCATCCAGATTACAAAGAAGAATAAAAGGAAAATAAAAAGATGAATAAAACATTACATTTAGTTAGTCTAGGTTGTACAAAAAACTTAATTGATAGTGAAGTGATGTTATCACGACTTAAGGACTATGAATTAAGTGATGATATTGAAAATGTAGATTTAATTATTGTGAATACTTGCGGATTTATTGAAAGTGCTAAACAAGAGAGTTTAAATACACTTTTAGATCTGCATGACAGACGAAAAAAAGATTCTGTTTTGGTTATGGCCGGATGTTTGAGTGAGCGATATAAAGAGGAGTTGCAAAAAGAGTTAATTGAAGTAGATATTTTTACAGGTGTTGGGGATTATGACCATATTGAAGAGCTAGTACGAGCCAAAAGAAGTGAATTCTCAAACAAAGTATTTTTAGCCAGTGATGCCAATGACAGAGTTATCACAGGTTCATCTTACCATGCTTATATAAAGTTAAGTGAGGGATGTAATCAAGTTTGTAGTTTCTGTGCTATTTCATCTTTTAAAGGTAAGCTATATTCAAGAACTTTAGACAGTACTGTAAAAGAGGTAAAGCATTTAGTATCGCAAGGGTATTTTGACTTTTCTTTTGTATCTCAAGACAGTAGTTCTTATATGAGAGATTTTGGTATAAATGACGGATTAGCGCGATTAATTGATGCTGTTGAAAAGATTGAAGGTGTAAAAAGTGCCAGAATACTTTATCTTTATCCCTCAACTACAACTTTAGAACTTATTGACAAAATAGCAAACAGTAAACTTTTTCATAGTTATTTTGATATGCCGCTACAACATATCAATTCAAAAGTTTTAAGAATTATGAAAAGAGGGAAGGGTGAAGAGAAACTTAGAGAGCTAATGGATGCTATGAAAAAAGTTCCAAATGCTTTTGTAAGAAGTACATTTATTGTTGGACACCCTGGTGAAACCCAAGCTGATTTTGAAGAGTTGTGTACTTATGTAGAAGATTATGAATTTGATAGAGTTAATGTATTTAGTTATAGTGATGAAGAGGGTACCGGGGCATTTAAACTTGAAGAAAAAGTTGATCAAGAAATTATAGACCAAAGGGCTGAAATTTTAGGAGATATTATTTCACAAACTACACATAAAAGTTTAGAAGCAGAAGTTGGGAAAACTTTTGAGATAGTTGTAGATGGAGAGAGTGATGAGCATGAATATTTACTGAGTGCCAGAAAATTAATGTGGGCACCTGATATTGATGGAGAGATTTATATAAATGACAATGAGATAGGTGGTCAGATAAAATTTGGGCATATTTATACAGCTAAAATAACTGAGTTGGTAGGGGATAAATTAGTTGGAACAATTATCAAATAAAAAGAACTTATTGGCATTTAGTGCAGGTGTTGATTCTACTGCTTTATTTTTTATGTTATTAGAAAAAAATATTAAATTTGATATAGCAATAGTTGATTACGGGCAAAGAAAACAATCAAAAGATGAGGTTGAGTATGCGAAGAAGTTGGCTAAACTTTACAATAAAAAATGCTTTTTAAAAAAATTTCCAACTACTTCAAAATTTAGTGAAAAAAAAGCAAGAGATTTTAGATATAAGTTTTTTGAAGAGATAATTAAAAAAGAAAGATATCAAACTTTATTAACTGCTCATCAATTAAATGACAAGTTTGAATGGTTTTTGATGCAAATGAGTAAAGGTGCCGGTTTAGTTGAACTTATTGGACTTGAAGCACTTGAAATAAAAGATACTTACAGCATACACAGACCGCTTTTAAATTATGCAAAAAAAGAGCTGCAAGAATATTTGGATAAAAAAGATATAAAATATTTTGTTGACCAGTCAAACTTTGATATAAAATATAAACGAAATCATTTTAGGACAAATTACAGTGATAAATTTTTAGATGAATTCAGTCAAGGTGTTAAAAGAAGTTTTGAATATTTGGATAAAGACAAAAACTCACTACTTCGAAAAGTAACCACTTATATCAAAGATGATTTAACCATCTTTGATTGGAATGTAGACGATGAAAATATTGCTATTAGACTTATTGACAGAGAATTAAAGCGCCGTGGTATTTTAATCAGCAAAGCAACTCGTGATGAAATTTTATCACAAAAAGAGATTATCATAAGCGATAAAATCGCCATTTCTATCACACCATATCAAATATGGATAGCTCCAAAATGTGATAAGAAAATGAAAAAAGAATTTAAAGAGAAATGTAGAATAAATAACATCCCAAACAATATGAGAAGTTATTTATCTACTATAGATTATTTACTTTGGAACTGATGAAATTGTAAATTAAAAATTGTTTCAAGTCCTTTAGTAGTTTGTGCAAATTCTAATGGATATATTATATTTAAAGAATAATTCTTTTTATTTAATTGCTCAACAAAGTTAAAAAAATCTTTGGGAGTTTTTAGGGTAGTTGAAACATTAAAGTTATATGTTAAAAACTTAGATTTTTGCTTAGACTTAAATACTACTTTAGAGTCTTTTGGTAAAAAAGCTTTTAATTGATTTATAACTTTACTCTCTGATATAAACTTAGTGTGTCTATAATTTGGTTGAATTTGTCTTGCTGATAATTTTTGAGGTAAAAGTTGTGACAAAGCAATAATTGCATTATATGTAGGTTTATTATGTTGTATCAGAAGTATGTCGGAAGTTTTATAAAGTTTTAAAAGTTTTGGCTGCATATCTTTTGTAAAAGTATCTTTTTGTAAGAAACTACATACAATAGTTGAATCTCTTTTTAGCAGTTGTAATTCATTTAAAACTGCATTATATGGAATAATATCAAAAAGATTTAATAGTAATTGCGATATTTTTTCATTTTTCATTTTGTGATTTGGCAATTTTATTTTAGCAGCCTGAGCTTTTTTGTCAGCGATTATTTTTGCTTGTTTTTCTTCTTTTAATCTCTTTATCTCTGCTTCCTCTTGTACTTGCATAAAATATAAGACACCGGCAACTAAAACGGTACTAAGTACTGCTCCAAGTATCCATATTAAAAATGATCTTTTTTTTTCTTTTTTTCGCGGGGTCGTAAAACTATATGTAGATACATGCAGCTGCTTTGATAATGAAAAAAGATAATCATCAATTAAAATTGTTGAATATTCGATTTCTAACATAAGAGTCTCTTCTATTTTAGCTAACTGCTCATCGTTCAATTGTTTAACAGTATAAAAAATAGTAATACTTTCACAAAATATTTCATCTTTTTCAGATTCATAAAATTCAGTAGTAATAGATGTCAATGCTTCTTGTATCTCTAATGAGTGTACTTCATCAAAGAGTTGTTGACCTTCAATTCCGTCAGTAAAAAATTCAGAATTTTGAATATCATCAAAAGCAGTTAAAGTTTTAATCGAACTGTAAATGATTTTTTGTTGATCATTTAAAATTAAAGCATAGATAGTATTGTTTAAAATTAATATATTTAGAGAATTTGTATTCGCTCCATGTGTTAAAATATGATTATAAAGGATATTAAAAGGTGAAAAAATATAATCAATACCGGTATAGGTAAAATACTGTTCGTTCTTTGAGAGGTCATTTTTTGGAATTGCTACATTTAGATGTGAAGTTAATTTTCTAATTTTAAAATCATTGTCAATAAATTCATCATCTACAATTTTTTGGTTTAAACTTTCACATATGGTTGTTAAATATGTTTTATTGACATTTTTTTGCAAGATATTTAATTTATTAATTGCATCGCTTGATAATTGATTTTCAACTAAAAATGATGAGTGCTCAGTTTTGATGATTTTACCATTGTCTAATATCTGATTATCAACCTTGAGCTGTTTATCGAATTGTTTGATATTTACATATTGTGCATTTTTATCTTGCAACATCTACTCTTCCTCTCATATTCTTTTTTATAACTTCTTTAGCTTCTTCCATTGTTAAATCTAATACATTAAAAGGTTCATTTATATAAAAATCAATTATACCAAAAGGTTTTGGAATTATAAATTTATCCCACGATTTTAATTGCCAAAATTTAGAAGCTTTAATACTGCAAGTTAATATCTCGGCACCTGTTTTTTGTGAAATAGCTACAATACCATCTGCAATTTCATGTATAGGACCTCTTGGACCGTCAGGAGTTATTGCTACATCTGACCCATTTTTAATAGTTTTAATTGCTTGTAACAATGCTTTTGCTCCACCTTTTGATGATGAGCCTCTAATGGCATCAACACCTAAAAAATTAATAATTTTTTGTATAGTTTCCCCATCTCTATGGTGACTGATAATTGCTTTTAGGTTACCATCTGGTTTAAATTTTCTATAATTTAAAGGCTGCATTAAAAGTTGACCGTGCCACATAGCTAATATAAATGGTTTTTTGGGTACTTCTGCTGGAAAATGAAATATTCTTTTATTTGTAAGATAAATAAATCTTACAAATAAACTTAAAATATAGGGTAATAAAATTACCTGAATAAAATATTTTATATTTTGTTTCACTAAATAATTTCACCTTTTAATGAAGTTCTACTGTTAGATATAATTTTTACATCAACTATTTGTCCAAGTAACTCTTCACTGCCTTTTACAAAAACTTGGATATTGTTATCACTAAATCCCATAACTTCACCATTTGGTTTTAAATCTTCAAAAAACACTTTCATAGTTTTTCCAACATTTGAAGCCATAAGTTCTGATTGATGAAGTTTATGTAACTCAATCACTTGAGTTAATCTTTTAGTTGCGGTTTCATTGTCAATTGTATTTGTCATAGTTTGGGCTTGTGTATTTGGACGAGCTGAATATTTGAAATTAAAAATTTGGTCAAATTTAACTTTGTTTATGACATCTATAGTATCTTCAAACTCTTCATCGCTTTCCCCCGGAAAACCTACAATGATATCTGTAGTAATTCTAACATCAGGTACCAAAGCTTTTATTTTGTCACAAATTTTTAAAAACCACTCTTTTGTATATCCTCTTTTCATCTCTTTTAGGACTTTAGTATTGCCGCTTTGTAAAGGAATATGTATCGATTTACAAATTTTCGGATTGGAAGCAAACTCTTGTATAAATTCATCATCCATATGAAGCGGGTGAGGGGAAGTGAACCTAATTCTTTCAACTCCGTCAATTTTAGAAACATCTTGTAAAAGTTTTGTAAAATTAGATTTTATATTTTTATCACTAAAATATTTACCATAGTTATTTACATTTTGACCTAATAAAAATACCTCTTTAGCGCCTTTATCAACAGCTTTTTTAATCTCACCTAAGATAATCTCAGGAGGGATGCTTATCTCCTCACCGCGAGTAGCAGGAACGATACAGTAAGTACAGCTTTTATCACAGCCTAAAGAGATATTTACACTTGCTCTATAAAGTGAATTTCTATAATCGGAAAATTCATAAGTAGTTTCATCGTGATTTATATCAATCTCAACAGTACCTTTAGTTTTTATGGCTTCTGAAATTTTAGATACATTTCTAGCCCCCACTACAAAATCAACATAAGGAGCTCTTTTAATAATATCGCGCCCAAGGTGACTTGCAGTACATCCGCACACACCTATTTTGGCACCGGCTTTTCTTAACTTTTTAAACTGACCTAATTCGCTGAAAAGTTTTGCGACAGGTCTCTCTCTTACAGAACAAGTATTAATAATAATAAGGTCTGCTTCTTCTAAAATATCAGTAGTAGTGTAGTTGTTGTGAGTGTTTAATTCAGCGATTATGTGTTCAGTATCTCTGGAGTTCATTTGACACCCCAGAGTTTCTATAAAAAGTTTTTTTCGCGGAAAGTTTTGCAAGTGTGAGTTTGCTTCGCTGCATACTTCATAACCGCTATTCGCTACTTTTCCCATTGGTAGTAGTTTATTACATTATATGTACTTCGTACATATACTCCTCATCAGATAAACCATACTTAACTTCTCTAAAGTGTACATTGTACCCGTCAGCTTCAAAGCTGTCAACTAAAGCCATCATATTTTTATGAGAGTTGTCTCTGTCGAAGTAATAAATTTCGTTTTCACTTGCCTTTACTTTGTCTTTTAATTTTGAAAGTTTAACTTTCTTCGGCTTATTCGTAAGCTCTTTTCTTGCCAATAAAATATCCATTTATTTTAATCCTTAAATATCTATAATTTAAGAGATTATATCTTTTTGATGCTTTAATTTTACTTTTGGATACAGCATATAACCAAACTATAATGAATATGTAGATACAATCGCAAAATATATAGAAAAAAGCATAGGAGATATTCTTGATAAAAGAATGGTTAGAAAAAATTGAAGCGTCGTTTTCATTAGAAGTATTGGAAAATATACGGATAGAAATTTTAGGTAAAAAAGGTGTTTTAACTGCCCAATTTGCTAAAATGAAAGATGTTCCAAATGAGCAGAAGAAAGCATTTGCGCAAAATCTTAATGAACAAAAAACAAAAGTTCATGAAGCTTTAGAAAATAAAAAAACTATTTTAATGGCTGTTGCATTAAATGAACAATTAAAAGCTGAACATATTGATGTTACTAAATTTAATTCAACAACGAAAACAGCTGCATTTCATCCGGTACTTGATACTATGGATAAAATTACAACTTATTTTCAAAACTTAAACTTTTCAGTTGAAGAGGGACCTTTGGTTGAAGATGACTTTCATAATTTTGAAGCTCTGAATTTACCAAAATATCATCCGGCACGAGATATGCAGGATACCTTTTATTGTAAAGATGGAGCGGTTTTAAGAACACATACATCTCCTGTGCAAATAAGAACAATGATGAGTGTAAAACCACCAATTAGAATGATAGCTCCGGGTAATGTATTTAGAAAAGATTTTGACCTTACACATACTCCTATGTTTAATCAGATCGAAGGATTGGTTGTAGATGTTGAAGATAAAATTTCTTTTGCCAATTTAAAACATATGATGGTAGAATTTTTACAATATATGTTTGGTGATATAGAAGTTAGATTTAGATCTTCGTTTTTCCCATTCACCGAACCGTCAGCCGAAGTAGATATCAGTTGTATTTTTTGTGAAGGAAAAGGCTGCAGAGTTTGTTCACATTCAGGTTGGCTTGAAGTGCTTGGTTGTGGAATAGTTGATGAAAATGTATTTAAAGCGGTTGGATATAAAGATGTAAGCGGTTATGCATTTGGTTTGGGTATTGAGAGATTTGCAATGTTGATTCATAAAATAGGAGATTTAAGATCTCTGTTTGACAGTGATATTAGATTATTAGGACAGTTTAGATGATAGTTACAAGAAATTGGTTACAAGAATTTATAGATATTTCAAAAATATCAACTAAAACAATTTGTGAGGCATTAAATTCAATTGGACTTGAAGTTGAAAATGTTGAAAAACTATTTATCCCAAATGGTGTAGTAGTTGGAGAAGTATTAGAGTGTGTTAAACATCCGGATGCTGATAAATTAAATGTTTGTCAAGTAAATGTAGGCAAAGAGGTTGTTCAAATAGTTTGTGGAGCTTCTAATGTGGCACAAGGACAATTTGTACCGGTTGCTGTAGTTGGTTGTGTTTTAGGAGAAAACTTTAAAATTAAAAAAGCGAAACTTAGAGGTGTAGATTCAAATGGTATGATTTGCAGCTCCACTGAAATTGGTCTTCCTGCTTTAAATGATGGAATTTTAGAACTTGATGATTCTATAGGGGAACTTGAAATTGGTAAAGAATTAAATGAATATTCTGCATTAAATTTTGAAAGTATTGAAATTGAGTTAACAGCTAATAGAGGTGATTGTCTTAGTATTAATGGGATCGCACGAGAGTTAAGTACATATTTTGATATATCTTTTTATAAATTTGAAGCAATTACTGTAAGTAACAATATAGGTATCGGACAAGTTTTAGATATTAAATGTGATAATGATATTAACTCTAATTTAATCTATACAGCAGCGGATATCACTAAATTCAGATTGCCTTTAATATATAAAATAAGAATGGCAATTGTTGGGGTTGATAAAAATACCGATATAGAAACAGCAATTGCTTATTCTACTCATGCAACCGGTGTATTACTTAATGTTTACACAAAAGCAATCGCAAAACATAATGAAAATAATAAGATGGTTTCATTGTGTGTATCTACAGATGAAAATGGTTTTGATAATGTAATCGGTGATATACCATTAAGTATTATTGGTGTAGAAGCCGGACATATTTCAAAAGAAGATAATTTAGTAATTTTAGAAGCTAGTTATACAGCCCCTGATATTTTAGCACAAAAAGTTTTTGATAAAAAAATAAAAACCGGTGATGTTTATTATAAAGCTTCTAGAGGAAGTGAAACACATTTAGACAGTGGTATTGACTATCTTGCTCATCTTGTATCTGCATTTGGCGGTACTATTTTTAATGGCAGTGAACAATATATTGAAGATATTAAAGAGAAAGTTTTAGTTGCAAAAATTTCTAAGATTAATTCTATTATTGGCCAAAGTATTCCAAAAGCAAAGATCGTCAATATATTGACTTCTCTTGGATGTCAAGTTAAAAATAGTGGAAATAATGTTATCAGTATAACTATTCCATCTTTTAGACACGATATTGTAAATATTGCAGATATAACTGAAGAGATAGTAAGAATTGTAGGAATTGATAATATTAAGGCTAAACCTTTATTAATTGATGAAGTAAACAGAATCAATACAACTACACAAAAATTAATTTTAAATAATCGTTTAAGAGCAAAAGCAATTTCAAACAGTTTTTATGAAACTATCACTTATGTATTTGCACAAAGGCAATTATTGCTTAAATACGGTTTTGAAGTTGTGCAGGAAAAATTAGATATTTTAAATCCAATAACAAATGAACTAAATACTTTTAGAACAACACTGGCACTTAATTTAGTAAATGCAGTTTCTCATAATGCCAAACAAGGTTTTAAATCAATTGCATTTTTTGAAATAGGTGTAGTTTTTAATAAAAATAGAGAAGAATCAAAAAGTTTAGGATTTATTTTTAGTGGTGAAAAAGAGCACGAATCAATATCTAATAACGGTAAACCTGAAAATTTAAATTTCTTTGGATTCAGTCAAAAGGTTTCTAATTGTATCGGTGAGTTTGAACTTGAACCATTGCAGACAATAGAAAATAATTTTATTCACCCTTTTCAAAATGCAAATATTTTAATAGATGGAAAATCTGTAGGGATTATTTATAAACTTCATCCAAGCGTTGCAGATGATTTTGATATAGACGGTGATACTTTTATAGCTGAAATTGATTTCGATAAATTATCAAATGATTTAATTCAAGCTGTCGGTATTTCTAAGTTTCAATCTTCAAAAAGAGATTTAAGTATCATCGCTCCTGCAAATTTGGAATATAAAGAGATTAAAAATATTATCAATACTTTAAAGATTAAAGAGATTAAACAATTTCATCTTGTAGATGTGTATAGTGATGAAAAACTGGGAGATGATGAGAGTTTAACTATTAAATTTGTACTTCAATCAGAAGATAAAACTTTAGAAGAGGAAGATATCAATAAAGTGATGGATGCAGTTTTAGAAGAGTTAAATAATAAATTAAATATAGGGCTTAGATAATTAATAATTAGGGGATAGTGTGAATAAATTAAGTATTGAAAAGTTAAATAAACCATTTGATATAGTTATTGATAATATTGCGAGTGATAAATCTATTTCACATCGTTGTGCTATGTTTAGTCTGCTGAGTGATCAACCATCATATATTAAAAATTATCTTCGTGGCGAAGATACAATGGATTCACTTAAAATCGCCGAGAAATTAGGGGCAACTGTAGAAGATGATGGGGAAATGATTAAAATTACTCCACCTGAATTTTTGCGTGAACCGGATGATATTTTGGATTGTGGAAATGCAGGTACGGGTATGAGACTTTATGCCGGGCTTTTGTCAGGTATTGAAGGTAGTTTTGTATTAACCGGTGATAAATATCTAAGAGGTCGTCCTATGAAAAGGGTTGTTAATCCTTTGCGAGATATCGGGGCAAAAATAGATGGTCGTGAAGATGGAAATAAAGCACCTTTGCATATAAGAGGTGGAAAACTAAAACCTTTTAAATATCATAGTCCAATAGATTCAGCGCAAGTAAAATCAGCACTTATTTTAGCAGGCATTCAAAGTGATGAGGTTAGCTTTTATAAAGAAGATTTATTAAGCCGAGATCATACTGAAAGAATGTTAAATGGGATGGGTGCGAAAATAGTGGTTAGTGATGAGTGGATAGTGGACAGTGAAGGAGAGAAAAGTCAAGGTTGGATAGAGATAAATCCTATATCTAAACCTTTGAAACCTTTAAATATTACGGTACCAACAGACCCGTCAAGTGCATTTTTCTTTGCAGTTGCCGCTGCTATTATTCCAGATTCAAAAGTAACTTTAAAAAATGTTACATTAAATCCAACTAGAATAGAAGCGTATAAAATTTTAAAACAAATGGGTGCAAAAGTACAATTTGTTGAAACCAAGAATGTGTATGAACCTTTAGGTGATATTATAGTTGAGGCAGCTCAATTAAACGGTGTAACAGTAGATAAAAATATTGCCTGGTTAATTGATGAACTTCCGGCACTTAGTATTGCTATGTCAATAGCAAACGGTAAAAGTATAGTTAAAAATGCCAAAGAACTAAGGGTAAAAGAGAGTGATAGAATTAGTGCTGTTGTAAATAGTTTAAAACTTTGCGGTGTTGATTTTACAGAGTTTGAAGATGGTTATGAGATCAATGGAGATGCAACTTTAAAAAAAGCTACTATTGATAGTCATGGTGACCATAGAATCGCTATGAGTTTTGCAATAGCAGGATTGGTTTGTGGTATGGATGTAGAAGATACACAATGTATTGAGACTTCTTTTCCAAATTTTAATGAAATTTTAAACTCTTTAAAGGTCTAAAATGCAAGTTAAACTAGCTAGTAGTTACGGTTTTTGTTTTGGTGTAAAAAGAGCTATTAAAATAGCGCAAGAGCATAAGAATTCTGCGACTATGGGACCACTTATACACAATCAAAAAGAGATAAACCGTTTAAATGAAGATTTTGATGTAGGACTTTACAATAGCCTGGATGAAGTAAAAAAAGATGATACTGTTATCATACGAACACACGGTATTCCAAAAAATGATTTAGCTGCATTAAAACAAAAAGACGCGACTATTATAAATGCAACCTGCCCTTTTGTAACAACTCCTCAACAAATAGTTAAAAAAATGTCGGCTGATAATTACAGTATTGTAATTTTTGGAGATGAAGAGCATCCTGAAGTAAAAGGTGTAAAAAGTTATGGTGATGATGTATTTGTAGTTTTAAAACCACAAGAATTAGAAAATATCATTTTTAAATATGACAAAATAGCAACCGTGGCACAAACAACAAAAAAGAAAGAAAACTATTTAGAGATTGTAAATCAATTGATATTACGATATAAAGAAGTACGGGTATTTAATACAATTTGTGATGCAACTTTTGAAAACCAAGGGGCTACTCGAGAATTATCACAAGAAGTCGATGTGATGATAGTCATTGGCGGAAAAAACTCATCAAATACAAAACAACTTTTTAATATATCTTTTGAAAATTGTAAAAATAGTTATCTAATCGAAGATGAACAAGAGTTGGAGTTAAATTGGTTTAAATCTAAGAAATTATGCGGAGTAACTGCAGGTGCATCTACCCCTGATTGGATTATTCAAAAAGTAATAGATAAAATTCAAGACATATAATATAAAAGTACTTTTTTAGTATTTTTCTTTTCTCTCATAAGAACCTAAGCAAATTTTTTATATAATCAAGCCTAAAATTAAAGGTGCACCATCAAAAAGGTGTAAACAAAAGGGAAAGTAAGATGAAATTTGAAGATATAGAAATTGGTGAAGATGAAGACTTCGCGGCGATGTTTGAGGCAAGTGAGCAAAAATCACAAAGTAATACAATTGTTGACGGTGTGATCGTTGAGATAAACGATGATAACTTTTTAGTTGATGTTGGTCAAAAAAGTGAAGGTAAATTATACCTTTCAGAAATTACAATTGATGGTGTTGTTCAATATAAAGTTGGTGATACAATTAAAGTAATGCTTATGAACTCTCGAGGTGAAAGACCAAGTTTATCTTATAGAAAAGTTTTACAGAAAGAAAAATTTGATGCGTTCTTTAAAGAACATGGTGCAGAACCTGAAAATGTAATTATTGAAGGTACAGTAGTCAGCGTTAAAAACAGAGCCGGTTTTGTTGTAGAAGATAGTGAAGGTATGGAATACTTTATGCCAATGGCTCAAGGTTTCTTAAAAGCATTTGGTGCAGTTGGTAAAAAAATCAAAGCTGTAGTTTTATCTGCTAAGGCGGAAACTTCAAGTATTGTAATTTCAAGAAGAAAATTAATTGAAGAAGCACAAAAACATAAAGAAGAGATAATCATTAAACTTATGGAAGAAAATGAGCCAAAAGTTGGAACTATTAAGAAAATTACCAGTTATGGTATGTTTGTTGATATTGGTGGAGTTGACGGTTTAGTAAACTACAACGAAATCAGTTATAAAGGTCCTGTTAATCCTTCTAAGTATTATGATGAAGGTGATGCTGTTACTGTTGTTGTTAAAAAATATGACAAAGAAAAAGGTCATTTATCATTATCAATCAAAGCAGCACTTCCAGATCCTTGGGAAGAGATGAGAGGTCAATTAGAGCAAGGTGATACTATTACTGTAACTGTTTCAAATTTTGAAACTTATGGTGCTTTTGTTGATTTAGGAAATGATATAGAAGGTCTTCTTCATATCTCTGAAATTTCTTGGGATAAACATGCTAAAAATCCAAAAGATTATTTAAGTATCGGTGATGAGATCAATGTTGAAGTTATCGATTTAGATTGTGATAAAAGAAGATTAAGAGTAAGTTTAAAATCACTTCAAGAAAAACCATTTAAACAATTTATAAAATCTCATAAAGTTGGTGATACTGTACAAGGTAAAGTTGCAACTTTAACTGATTTTGGTGCATTTATCAATTTAGGAACTGTAGACGGTCTTTTACACAATGAAGAAGCTAGCTGGGATAATGCAGTTAAATGTAAAGAGCAATTTAAAAAAGGTGATGAGATAGAAGCTAAGATCATCAAAATTGACACTGAAAAAGAAAATATCTCTTTAAGTTTAAAATCACTTGCTGATTCTCCTGCTGACCTGTTTGCTGCAAAACACAGCAACGGTGATATCATCAAGGCAGATATTAAAGATATTAAAGATTTTGGTGTATTTGTTAAATTAGAAAACAATCTTGACGGTTTAATCAGAAAAGAAGATTTACTTGCAATTGCTGAAGGTGAAGAAGAGCTTAAAATTGGTGAGACAATAGAGTCTGTAATTGTTAATATTGACAAACAAAGAAATAGAGTTAGATTATCATCTAAAAGACTTGAATCTCAACAACAAAGAGATATATTAAAAAGTGTAAATGATGATAGCAATATGACTTTAGGTGATGCATTAGCTGGACAACTTAAATAATTTCAAATTAGGACTGACTTGATGAGTAAACCTACAATTGTAGTATGTGACCATATCCACGAAAGTGGATTGGACATTTTAAAAAACAGTAGTGATATAAACTATGTTTATGCAGCTGACATTGATAAAACTGCCCTTTTGGATGTTATTAAAACTGCTGATGTGTGTATCACTAGAAGTTCAACTGATATAGATGATAAATTTTTAGCTGCTGCATTAAATTTAAAAGCAGTAGTTAGAGCCGGTGTTGGTGTTGATAATGTAGATATGGAAGGTTGTAGCAAAAAAGGTATTATTGCTATGAATGTACCAACTGCAAATACAATTGCTGCTACAGAACTTACAATGACACATATGCTTTCTTGTATGAGAAAAATGCCTTATGCTCATGCACAGCTTAAAGATCAAAGAATCTGGAAAAGAGAAGACTGGTATGGTCAAGAGTTATACGGTAAAAAGCTTGGTGTTATTGGATTTGGTAATATAGGACATAGAGTTGCATTAAGAGCTAAAGGTTTTGAGATGGATGTTGTTACTTACGATCCTTACATATCATCTCAAAAAGCCACAGATTTAGATATAGAATATACAACTAATTTTGATGATATTTTAGCTTGTGATATTATAACAATTCACACACCTAAAAATGAAGAAACTATTAATATGATAGATGAAGCACAAATTGCTAAAATGAAAGACGGAGTAATTTTAATAAACTGTGCTAGAGGTGGATTATATAACGAAGATGCACTTTATAACAATCTGAAAAGCGGCAAAATCCATATGGCAGGAATTGATGTTTTCAATAAAGAACCTGCAACTGATAATAAACTTTTAGATTTGCCAAATATTATTGTAACTGCACACTTAGGTGCAAATACAGTTGAATCACAATATAAAATTGCTACACAAGCTGCCAATAATGCACTAGAAGCAGCAAGAGGTATTGGATATCCACACGCACTTAACCTGCCAATTGATGAGACTAAAATACCTGCATTTGTTAAGCCTTATTTAGAGCTTACTCAAAAGATAGCGTTTTTAATTGCTCAAATGGATAAAAGTGCAATTAAGTCTATTAAAATAGAAGCTGAAGGTGAGATAGCATCTTATCTTGAGAGTTTAAGTACATTTGCTACAGTAGGTGCTCTGACAATGGCACTTAGTAATGAAAAGATAAACTATGTTAATGCGACATTTGTAGCTTCTTCTAGAGATATTACACTTGAAACATCAGAAGTATCAAATATCAGCGGATATAAAAATAAAGTAACTGTAAAGATTACAACTACTAACAGTGTAAATACAGTTAGTGGAACTATATTTAATGATGATGTTCAAAGAATCATAGAGATAAATAACTTTATCATGGATATAGAGCCGCATGGTAAAATGATTTTACTTACTAATTCCGATGTACCGGGTGTAATCGGTGAAGTTGGTCATCTGTTAGGTAACAACAATATTAATATATCTGATTTTAGACTTGGTCGTAAAAAAGATGGTGCATTAGCAGTTATTTTAGTTGATGATGAAATTAACGATGATATTATTAATCAATTAGAAAATTTAGAAGCAGCAACTTCGGTTTGCTTTGTAAAAATATAAGTAGGAGTTAACGATGGCATTAGGGATGAAAGATTTAAAAAAAGGTCTTAAGATTGAAGTTGATGGGATTCCATATAAAATTACAGATTATGCACATGTAAAACCAGGAAAAGGTGCTGCATTTGTAAGATGTAAAATTAAAAACTTTTTAAATGGTAAAACTATAGATAAAACTTTCCATGCCGGTGATAAATTTGAAACTCCTGATTTACAACAAAAAACTATGCAGTTTTTATATGATGATGGTGAGATGTTACAATTTATGGATACAGATACTTATGATCAAATTGGACTTACTTATGACCAAGTAGGGGAGACTGAAAAATGGATTATTGATGGTATGAATGTAGATATGATGTTTTTCAAAGGTGAACCTATTACAGTTGAACCTCCAATGAGTGTAAATATGAAAGTTGTTGAAACCCCGCCAAACTTTAAAGGTGATTCACAAGGTGGTAAAAAACCTGCAACTTTAGAGTGTGGAGCTGTTGTTCAAGTACCATTTCATATTCTAGAGGGTGATATGGTTAAATGTGATACAAGAACCGGCGAATATACAGAGAAAGTTAAATAGGTTTAATCCATGCAAAAAGAGCCAATGACAAGTAAAGGTTATGATAGATTAACACTAGAATTAAGTGATATGAAATTAATTCATAGACCAAAAATCATAATAGCTATAGAAGAAGCTAGACAATTAGGAGACCTTAAGGAAAATGCAGAATATCATGCAGCTAAAGAGGATCAGGCAAATATCAATAAAAGAATAGCAGAATTTGAAGATATGGTTACAAAAGCTGTAGTGATTGACCCTTCAAAATTAGCACATGATAAGGTTAGTTTTGGTTCAACTGTAACAATAATTGATCTAAAAACTGATGAAGAGATCACTTATACATTGGGAAGTTTTCTTGATAGTAATCCTGATGCTGGAATTATTTCATTTAACTCACCTTTAGCCAAACAGCTTTTAGGGAAAGAAGAGGGTGATGAATTTATAGCACAACTTCCTGGAGGGGCAAGAGAATTTGAAGTAGAGTCTATTTCATATAAAGCATTTTAGAGGTGAAAATCGTTAAGTAAAAGTAAACTGCTTTACTTTTATAGATTTGGAACCGTAAATTATATACCGAAGGTATAATTGGAGGCAATATGATAAATGTAGCAATTGTTGGGGTTAGTGGATATACTGGTCTTGAACTTATTAAAATCTTAATAAATCATCCGAGATTTAATATTACTTATATAGCAAATTCCACAGGTAATACAACTGTATCCACTTTACACCCAAGCTTAGACGGTGTAATTGATATGCAAGTAAAAAAAGTAGATGTAGATCAATTAGCTAAAGTAGCTGATATTGCATTTCTTGCACTTCCACATAAAACTTCAATGAGTTTTGCAAAAGAGTTATTGGCTTTAAATATTAAAGTAGTTGATTTAAGTGCAGATTATAGACTTAAACTTGAAACATATGAAGAGTACTATTGCCCGCACGAAGATAAAGAGAATTTAAAACATTCGATTTATGGACTTCCTGAATTTTATGAAGATCAAATTAAAAATGCGCGTCTTGTAGCAAATCCCGGCTGTTATCCAACAGCAACTTTACTTGCTTTATTGCCATTTGTACCATATCTTGATCCTAAATCAAATATTTTCATCGATGCTAAAAGCGGATTAAGCGGTGCAGGTAAAAAATTAAGCGATATGACAACATTTGTAAATGTAAGTGAAAATATGTTTGCATATAACCCGTTTAAACATAGACATTCTCCTGAAATAAATGAAAAAGTTTTAGAGTTAACAGATATTGATGCGAATATAAATTTTGTACCAAGTTTGATACCTGTAACTCGCGGTATGCTTGTAACTGTTTTTGTTACACTTGAAGATATTTGTGATGCGAAGCAAGTTTTAAAAGAGTTTTATAAAGATGATGAATTTGTAAGAGTCAAAGAAACTCCCGTAAATATAAAAGATACAAGCGGAACTAATTTTTGTGATATTTTTGTAGAGCAAAATGGAAATGCTTTATTTATAAGCAGTTCAATAGATAATCTACTTCGCGGGGCTTCTTCGCAAGCTGTTGTAAATGCAAATTTAATGTGTGGATTTGAGGCAAATGCAGGAATATCAAAAATAGCTTATGTACCATAATCTCACTATGAATATAAGGGAAGATGCTATTTTTATAGCTGATTCTCATTATAATCCTAATCGGCAAGAGTTAAAACTATTTCTTTTGCAGCTTCAATCTAATAAAATTCAAACTTCTCAACTTTTTTTGATGGGTGATATGTTTGATTTTTTGTCATCCCAGATTAGTTATTTTAAAGAACAAAATCAAGATATTATAGAGTTACTTAATCAACTCTCATACAGAATAGAAATTATTTATCTTGAAGGAAATCATGATTTTTCTCTTTCAAAACTATTTCCTAATATTTTAATAATACCAAGAGAACAACAACCCTTGATATGTAACTATGATAAAGAAAAAGTTGCTCTTGCTCACGGAGATATTTTTACTCCATTTAATTATAACCTTTACACAAAGATTATAAGAAATATTTTTTTTTTAAAGCTTTTAAATATAATAGACATTAATAGCTGGTTATCGAAAAGAGTAGATAATTGGTTATTAGAAAAAAAGATTTGTAGTGAATGTGATGATTTTGATGAGTTTTCTAAAAAACGAATTGATTTTTATAAATATTATAATGTGCAGATTATTATTGAAGGTCATTTTCATCATGGAAATTTGAAAAATAATTATATAAATATTCCATCTTTAGCTTGTGGTGGACAGTATTTCAGAATCAAAAATAAAATTTTTGAGAATTTAAATTAATAAAGCAATTTTTAGATATAATCACTAAAATTTTAAATTAACGGAGATTCATTTATATGAAATTTACAGCAACAAAAACAGATGAAGCAAATGCAGTTGTAACTGCGACAATAGAAGCAGCAGCAATTGCAAGCAGTTTAGATAATTTAGCAAAACAAGCAGCTAAAACTATGGATGTACAGGGTTTTAGAAAAGGTAAAGTGCCAGTAAGTGTTATTAAGCAAAGATATGGTGCAAAAATGCAAGAAGATGCTCAAAGTGAAGCATTAAGAGATTTATTTACTCAAGCACTAGCTGAACTTAAAATTGACAATGCGGATTTAGTTGGTGAACCAGCTGTTACTAAATTTGAAAAGAACGATGATGGAAGTATTGATGTTGAACTTAAAATATCTGCTAAACCAGCAGTTGATTTAGGTGATTATAAAGCACTTTTACCAGAAATCAAAACTAAAAAAGTAACTGCTAAAGAAGTAGATGCAAGAATTAATGAGATAGCATCTTCTTCTTCACCTTTAGAAAAAATTAAAAGAAAAAGAACAGTTAAAGCCGGTGACCATGCGATAATTGACTTTGAAGGTTTTAAAGACGGTGTTGCATTTGATGGTGGAAAAGCTGACAATCATACATTAGAAATTGGAAGTAATTCGTTTATCCCTGGATTTGAAGATCAGATAATTGGTATGAAATATGAAGAGCAAAAAGATATAACTGTAACATTCCCTAAAGAATATCAATCAAAAGATTTAGCGGGAGCTGAAGTTGTATTTAAAGTAAAACTTCATGAAATTCATGCAAAAGGTGAACCTGTAATTGATGATGAGTTTGCTAAGAAAGTTTTACAAGGTGATGAAGAAGCTACGGTTGATACTTTAAAAGTTAAAATTAAAGAGCAGATTGCTAATGAGAAAAAAGGTAAATACTATAGTGAAGAGTTAAAACCGGCGTTCTTAAATGCACTTGTAGATGCACTTGATTTTGCAGTACCTCAAACGATTTTAGATCAAGAAGTGAATCAAGTACTTAATAATGAAATCAGAAGTATGAAAGAAGATGAAATTAAAAAACTTCAAGAAGATACTAAAAAAATTGAAAAAATGAGAAAAAAAGCTGAGCCTGAAGCAAAAAACAGTGTAAAAGCTACATTTATTATCGATGCTTTGGCAAAAGCAGAAGCTGTAGAAGTATCTGACCAAGAAGTTAGTCAAACTGTTTATTATGAAGCTATGATGTCTGGACAAGACGGTCAAGCTATGATTAAACAATATGAAGAGCAAGGTTATTTACCGGCAATTAAAATGTCAATGTTAGAGCAAAAAGTTATTAATAAACTTTTAGATGAAAAAGCAGGAAAATAATTAATGTCTTATGTACCTGTAGTAGTAGAGCAAACTGGAAGAGGTGAGCGAAGTTACGATATTTATAGTAGATTACTTAAAGATAGAATTGTAATGTTAAGTGGAGAAGTAAACGATGCAGTTGCTTCTTCAATTGTTGCTCAATTTTTATTTTTAGAAGCTGATGATCCTGAAAAAGATATTTATTTTTATATAAATTCTCCCGGTGGAGTTATCACTAGCGGTATGAGTATTTATGATACTATGAATTATATTAAACCTGATATTTGTACTATTTGTATAGGGCAAGCTGCTTCAATGGGTGCTTTTTTATTAAGCAGCGGAGCTAAA
This sequence comes from Arcobacteraceae bacterium, assembly GCA_965242915.1. Lineage (GTDB taxonomy): Bacteria > Campylobacterota > Campylobacteria > Campylobacterales > Arcobacteraceae > CAJXII01. Next base: position 107,371 of record CBDETN010000027.1, on the reverse strand, counting down.
GGTAAAAGATTTTCTTTACCTCATAGTAGAATTATGATACATCAACCATTAGGTGGAGCTTCTGGTCAGGCTACTGATATTCAAATTCAAGCTGCTGAAATCCAAAGAGTGAAAGATTTATTAAATCATTTACTTGCAGAGCAAACTGGACAAAAGATTGAAACTGTAGAAAAAGATACAGATAGAGATAATTTTATGAGTGCTGATGAAGCTTGTGAGTATGGTCTTATTGATAAAGTAATTGTAAATCATAAGTAGATAAGAAGAGTTAAAATGATACAAGAAATTGCAATTTATCCAAATCCAATTTTAAGAAAAGAATCACATAATGTAGTGAAGTTTGATAAAGAGCTTCACACACTTCTAGATGATATGAATGAAACTATGTTACACTACAGTGGTGTAGGATTAGCTTCTGTTCAGATTGGAGTGTTGCAAAACATACTTATTATAAATCTGCCGGTTGAAAATAAAGATAATCCAGATGAAGATATACAATTAAAAGAAAATTTAATTGAAGCTGTTAATCCGGTAATTGTAAAGATAGATGGTGAACAAATATTTAATGAAGGTTGTTTAAGTATCCCCGGGATTAATGAAGATATAACAAGAGCTCAACATATTGTTGTAGAGTATTTTAACAGAGACGGTGTTAAGCAGACAATGGAAGCAGAAGATTTTCTAGCAGTTGCTTGGCAGCATGAGATGGAACATTTAACCGGACATGTATTTATTGAGCATTTATCTTTTTTAAAACGGAAAAAGTTTGAAAAAGAATGGAAGAGAAAGTTTAAAGGGAAAAATAATTTATCTATTCAAAATAATAAATTATAAGTCATACTAGTAGATAATCCGGCAAATACTCCAGCAAGTAAATCATCCCCCATTACTCCCCAGCCGCCTTTTACATCTCTATCAATTTTACCAATAAGTGAAGGTTTCCAAATATCAAAGATTCTAAAATATATAAATGCTATAATTCCCATTAGCCACATCCCTGCATCAACTCCTGCAATACTAAGAGCAAACCACATACCGGCAAATTCATCGATTACTATCTCTTTGCCATCATGGGAACCCACTTCTTTTTCATATATATCTATTTGTTTTACAGCAATAATAGTTACCAAAATAGCAATCATAAAAATATTTGAAACATTTAAAACTTCTAAAGCCAACATTCCCATAATCAAAGCTACTAAACTACCGGCAGTTCCTGGTGCTTTAGGGCTTAGTCCGCTGTAAAATAGTGTTAAAAAGGCTAATCTCATTTTTGTTTCTTCTTTTCTATTCCAAATTTTTTTCTTTTTTCCCAAAGAGATTTTCTACTTATTCCTAATCTTTTACTAAGTTCTGTATCTGGATATTTTGATTGAAAATTCAATGTAATTTGTTTTACATAATCATTAACAGTTAAAATAGATTCCACTGTGGATATTTTATTTTCGTTCATAATTGTAATTTTGTCAAATGGAACTTCTTCACATTCGTTAGAGCTTATTATAACATCGTTGTTTTCACAAGTTGTTAAAATAACTTTTTTATAAGTATTTTTTAACTGATGAAAATCATAAATATATAACAGTTCATTTGTAAATTCATTTGGATCTATTTTTGTAAATTGTTTTAATGATATAAATTTAATATGTTTATTTATATTTTTTGCAACTTGAAATACAATTTTATCCGCAACTTTTTGATCATTTGTTTCTATTAAAAATGGTAGTTTTTTTGGAATATCAGCAATTATTTCTACATTATTAAAAATAAAATCTAAATAGTTATTTATTCTTATATTTTCTTTTTGCAATATATTAAATTGTTCAAAATGTCTAATCTTTCGTACCAATTCATCCATCATAAAAGGTTTTAAAACATAATCAGAAGCACCTGCATTAATAGGTTTTGTAACAGTTGCTTCACTAACATAAGTCACAAGTAAAATAATTATTGATGATTTATATTTACTAATCACTTTTTCAATATTACCTGAAAGGTTTGTAGATAGTAAAATAGTATCATAGTGGATACTAAAGTCTATATCTTGGATACTGGCAAACCTTTTGGTATTGTGCCCCTCATCTTGTAGTCTTGCTTCAACTTTTTGTGCAAGATATACTTCATCATCAAGTATTAAAATATTCATTATTTGTTTTTCCAATCATAAAATTTAAGTGTTGCACTGCTTTGAACGGCAACACCTTCACATCTTCCTATAAATCCTAACTTTTCAGCTGTTGTTGCTTTTATATTTACCTTGTATTTTGGTATTTGTAAAAGTTTTGCAAGAGTTGATTTAATATCATTTTTATATGGGTTTATTTTTGGTTGTTGTGCAATAATTGTTAAATCTACATTTACAATCTCAAATCCGGTATTTATAATAAAAGATACAATTTGTGATAGTAAAAGTTTAGAATCAATGTCTTTAAATTTTGCATCAGTATCGGGGAAAAATTCTCCAATATCACCAGCGCCTGCTGCTCCTAAAAGTGCATCAATAAGTGAATGGATTAAAACATCCCCATCACTATGAGCTTTAAAACCATAAGAAACATCAATATTTACCCCTCCTAAAACCATTTGCTTATTATCAATAAATGGATGAATATCAAATCCCGTACCAGTAAAAGAATCTTTGCTTGGACTTGGTAAACATTTTATATCTTTAATTTCATCACCAAAAGTTATTTTTTTGCTTTGAGTATCTCCATTAATATAAAAAACAGTACCGCCAATTTTTTTTATAGCACTGCTGTCATCTGTAAAATCAGAAGTAGTTTCTAAGGCTTTAAATAAAATAGCAGTATTTGATAATTGCGGAGTTTGAATGATTTTCACTTCATCTCGGTTAATAGTTTCGCTTTTGTATACAATGGTATCACTTGCATTTAAAAATGGTACTATGCAATCAGCTTGATTTTTATTTAAAAGTAAATCATCAATTATCTTTTTAGGTACACAACTTCTGGCTACATCAGTAATCATAACAAATGATGTTGTTACTTCTTGTAAAGCATTTTTCATAGATTCCTGCCTAGTGCTACCACCTGTTACAAATGTATAGTCGTCACTAAAGCTTTTCATATAATTTAGTTCATTTGGGTGACCTGTAATAATTATTTTTTCAAAATGGGCATATGATTTAAGCTTATTTGTTACATTTAGCCACAATGGTATATCTTTACATCGCAGCCATTGTTTTTTAGCAGCTAAGTTGAACCTAGATGAATTCCCTGCGCAAAGAACTATTAAAGTTGTATTATTCAAAACTTTCCTTTTATTATATAGTGTGTAAAAAAGTTACGCATTTTAACTAAATAGTATTGAACATTTGTTTAAATTAAATCAATTGAAAATTTTTACATTTAAAAACAGTAATTAAAGAGGTAACTTAAGAGTTTATAAACATATTTCGATATAATCAGCAAAATTAAATTAGATATTAAAAATGAAGGTTTTGTATGAGAAGTTGGCTAGATAAGCATAAAGATGATAAAGTAAGAACACAGATGTTTTATGCACGGCAAGGTATTATCACAGGTGATATGAAAGTAGTGGCGGAAGTTGAAAAATTAGATCCAGAATTTATACGAAGTGAGATTGCAAGAGGTAGACTAATAATTCCTGCAAATGTAAACCATAGAAATATGAAACCTATGGCTATAGGTATTGCATCACTTTGTAAAATAAATGCAAATATTGGTTCATCTGCTTTAGCTTCAGATATTTCTGGTGAGTTAGAAAAAGTCGATATGTGTTTAAAATATGGTGCTGATACTATTATGGATTTAAGTACAGGTGGAGACTTAGATGCTATTAGAAAAGCTGTAATTGAACACTCAACTGTACCTATTGGAACAGTTCCTATGTATCAGATTATTGCTGACTGCGGTGATGATATTAAAAATCTTACCATTGAAAGTATGTTAGCAACTATTGAAAAACAAGCTCGTCAAGGGGTGAGTTATATCACTATACATGCTGGTTTTTTACTTGAAACTATGCCTTTAATAGCAAAAAGAAAGATGGGTATTGTTTCAAGAGGTGGTTCACTTATGGCTTCATGGATGATGCATTATCATAAAGAAAATCCATTTTATACTGCATATGAAGATATTTTAGATATTTGTGCTAAATATGATGTTTCACTTTCCCTTGGAGATAGTTTAAGACCTGGTTGTTTAGCAGATGCTTCTGACCAAGCTCAGTTAAATGAACTTAAAGTTTTAGGGGAACTTACCCTTAGAGCTTGGGAAAAAAATGTACAAGTTATGATTGAAGGTCCCGGGCATGTTCCTTTAAACGAAGTTGAGAGAAATATGAAGCTAGAGAGAGAATATTGTCATGAAGCACCTTTTTATATACTTGGACCACTTGTAACTGATATTGGTGCTGGTTATGATCATATCACTTCTGCAATTGGTGCTGCTGTTGGTGGATGGCATGGTTGTAGTATGCTTTGTTATGTAACTCCAAAAGAACATCTTGGTCTTCCAAATGCTGAAGATGTAAGAGTTGGTATTGTTACATATAAGATTGCTGCTCATGCTGCTGATATAGCACGAGGTAGAAAAGGTGCTAGAGATATAGATGACGCGATGAGTGATGCAAGATATAATTTTGATTGGAATAAACAATTTGAACTGGCACTTGATGGAGATAGAGCAAAAGAGTATCATGATGAAACTTTACCTCAAGATGTATTTAAAGAGGCGGAATTTTGCAGTATGTGTGGACCAAAGTTTTGCAGTTACAAAATTACAAGAGAGATAGTTTCACAGCATCAAGAATTACAAAATTAATATAATTATATAAATTTTAAAATAAGTTTCATTAAATAAGACAATTTTTATCTTATTTAACTATAATTACAATGGACAAAAAAATTAAAGGCAAACTCGTTTTGCCTCGTGGAGATAAATATATAAAAAATTTACTTTTTTGTATATTTATTAGTAACGGACTAAAAAATATTAAGGAAAATTATGGCAACAGTTGATGACATAAAAGAAAAACTAAAATCTGTATCATATCCAGGATTTACGAAATCTATTATAGACTTTGGATTTCTAAAGAATATTGAAGTAAATGGAAATGATGTAAGCGTACATCTTGAAATCACTTCAAGTGCACCAGAAGTAGAAAACTCTTTAAAAGAAGATATAACAAAAGAATTAAAAGTATTGGGTCTTGAAAATATTCAAGTTGTAGTAAAAAAACCAGAAGCACCAAAACAACAAAGCAACAGTGTAAGTGGTAAAAATATTGTTCCACAAGTTGATAACTTTGTAATGGTAAGTAGTGGAAAAGGTGGAGTTGGTAAATCAACGACATCAGTAAATATTGCAATTGCACTTGCAATGCAAGGTAAAAAAGTTGGTCTTTTAGATGCTGATATTTATGGACCAAATATTCCTCGTATGGTTGGTATCGATGGACAAGAGCCACAATTAGAAGGAAATAAAGTAATTCCTTTTAAAGCTTATGGTATAGAAATTATGAGTATGGGTTCACTTGTAGAGCAGGGACAAGCTTTAATGTGGAGGGGAGCAATGGTTATGAAAGCTATTACTCAACTGCTTCAAGATATTGCTTGGTCTAAATTAGATGTATTGGTTATTGATATGCCGCCAGGTACTGGTGATGCACAATTAACTCTTGCACAAAGTGTACCAGTAGCAGCAGGAATTAATGTAACAACTCCACAGCATGTTGCCCTTGATGATAGCAGAAGAAGTTTAGAGATGTTTTCTAAGCTTAATATCCCAGTAGCTGGAATTATTGAAAATATGTCAGGATTTGTTTGTCCAAATTGTGGAACAGAAAGTGATATTTTTGGAAGTGGGACTTGTGAAGATTTGGCAAAAGAATATAATACACAAGTACTAGCTAGTATACCTATTGAGCCTAGTATTAGAGTTGGTGGAGATGAGGGTAAACCTGTAGTTTATTTCCATCCAGACAGTGCAAGTGGAAAAAAATATTTAAGAGCTGCAGAGCTTTTATGGGAAAATATTCAAGAATCAAAGGCAAAAGGATCAATTGGTAATGAATCTATTCAGCCAACTACAAATGGTGTAAGTGCTTGCAGTACAGCTGCTGCTCCTAAATAAGGATGTAGTCACTAGCAGCTTTTGATTTTTTTAAAGCAGGGTTGTGTAAAAAGTGGATTTAAATCAAATTCACTTTTTACATCTGAACTTTAGTATAAAATTCTTCCATAGAAGTTAGACCTGCTTTAACTTTAGCTAAAGTATTTTCCTCAATACTTACATATCCTTTTGTTTTAGCATATTTAACAATAGTCTGAATACTTTGTTTTTGTGTAATATATTCAGATATTTTATTATCACAGTTTAAAAGTTCACTGACAATTATTCTGCCATCATATCCACTTAGATTACATTTTTTACAACCTATTGGTTTGTTTGTATTGGTTTTACATTCCCAGCAAAGCTTTCTTACTAATCTTTGTGAGATAATTGCTTTCAAAGTTGATGCTATTAAAAATGGTTGAGCATTTAAATTCAATAATCTGTTTATTGTATCAGGAGCATTATTTGTATGCAAAGTTGCAATTACAAGATGCCCGGTAAGTGAGGCTTGTATTGCTGTTTTTAGAGCTTTTTCATCTCTAATCTCACCTATCATAATTATGTCAGGGTCTTGTCTTAAAATATTTTTTAAAACAATGTCATAATCAAGATTAATATCTTCATTTATATTTATTTGTTGTATCCCTTTAAGATTGTATTCTATGGGGTCTTCTATGGTTATTATTTTTTTAGAAGTGGTATTTAAAGTGTTTAGAATTGAATATAAAGTGGTTGTTTTTCCACTTCCTGTAGGTCCGGTTATCAAAATCATCCCTTGATGATTATGGATAATTTGATTTAAAGTTTTAAAAGTATATTTATCAAATCCGATATCATTTAAAGTAACTTTAGAGTTTTTATTATCTAAAATTCTTAACACTATTGATTCTCCATTTATAGTCGGCATTGTTGATATTCTAAAGTCAAAAGCTTCGCTTTCTTTATTATCATTAAAAGTTTTGGAAAATCTTCCGCTTTGAGGTAATCTGCTTTGTGATATATCTAAATTAGCAAACAATTTTAGAATTGAGCTAAATAGAGAATACATCTCATAATCAAATGTAAAATATAGATATAAAACCCCATCAATTCTAAATCTAATAACAACACTGTCTTTTAATGATTCTATATGTATGTCACTAGCTTGAAGAGCTATGGCAAATAAAATTATATTATCAATCATATCAGAAATATAAGAATTATTTGTATCATTTTTGGTGCTGTTGTTTAAAGCTTTTATACTAAGCGTATATATCTCATGTTGTAAATTAAAATTTTGTATTTGTAATAGAATACTTTGATGCGATACTTGGAGAAATTTAATAGGTGTTCGGAAAAATGTGGTTAATAAAAGTTCATTAGGTATTTTACTACTTGTGGCTACTAATATAAATAATTCTTGCTGTTGGATTGGAAAAATATTATGTTCTTTTAAAATTTCTATACCTATATCTTGTGCAATAGAATAATCTATTATAAAACTATTTATATCATTACTATTCATTTTTATATATCTCCAGCTTTATGATTTTATGATTTTTACTTAATTCAATATAATTTATAAAAATTTCTTTAATTGTATATTTGTCAACTATATCGTCCTTTGTATACCATTTGTCGTTTATACATACAAATTGGTCAAAAATTGCCACTAACTTTAATATATTATTTTGTGTTGCAGTAGTTCGATGTTTTATTTGAATAAATGGATTTGGTATATTTTTTACTGGTGTTAAATCGTCTATATTGGATAATTTATTTATTTTGAAGTTACCTTGCATTATGGTATTTGTGCCATCCTTATATATTTGTAATGAGTTAGTTTTCATATTTTGTTCAATATATATTAAAAAGTTCATACTGTTTTGGTAGTTTCCTACAGTTTTAATATCAAAATAAGATTTATTAATTTTAATGCTTGATATTTGAATTTGGAAATGATTTGCTATGTTTTCTAAAAGCTTAATTGTGGAAATATTATTAGGTTTACTGACATTGAATTTTAGTTTTTTAATTGCTGATTTTACTACTTTAATTTGCTTTTGTGTATTTATATTATTTTGGTTTAAAAAGAACTCTTCAATTATGGAGAACAGTAAAAATAAAAGAAGAGGCATAAGTAAAAATGCCAAGACTTTTTCTTTTATGGATAAGTGATTGAAATAATATTTAAATTGCAATTTCTACAACCATTTTATATAAGTTATCTTTTTTTAGGAATTCTATATTTTTTATAAAAATTTTGCCATTGTATATAGTTAAAAAGTTTAATAATTTCGTTTTATCTTGATGTAGTAAATCTAAGTTTATTTTATGCTTTTCATAGCTTATTTTTTGAGTAATTAAATTTTCTAATTTGATATATTTAAATATTTCTATTAATTTTGGTGCAATCTTTTCATAAGTAATTTCTTTATTTTTAAGTTTGTCATATTTTATTTGTAGCTTTAATAACTTATTATCCATATTTTGTAAGTTATGATTATAAGTGTTAAATAAAATAAAAAGAAAACTCACTATGCAAGAAAAAGAAAAAAAGAAAAAATAATAAAAATAAATTATTTTGTTTTAAATTAATAAATTGAGGTTTCTCTTTATGTTGTTTATTGGTTTTATATGAATTTAGAAGCTCATTAAATTTAGTATCATCATATTTTATAATATTATTTAAAGTTAATTTGTAAGTTTTTGTAATATAGTTTTGTATATCTTCGGTTGAAGAGTCTTTTACACTTTTAAAACAATACAGTTTACCAAATTTATAAACAGCAAAAAAGTCATTTAAAATAAATAAATCAATAGTATCTTTTCTTTTAGTTTTATCATAAAATCGACTTAAAATAGTCGGATAAATATCAATATCATTGTTTATACTGTTAATAATATATATTTCATATAAATTAATCTCTTCAATGAAACTATGCCATATTAAAGTAGTATTATCTATTAGAATATTTTTAGATTCTAAAGTGGTTTTTAAAAACTCTTGTAAAAATTGTGGATTGATTTTTTTCTGTTACACGAATCGTAATTATTTGTATTTTGGAAGTGGTTATAAAATTTAAATCAATATTTGACATAATATACCTTTGTAGATATACTATATACTATATCTTTATTGCGTCACAGTTTATAGAAATCTATCTTTTTTAACCTAACTATCTAATAAAGTAGGCTCTCCAAAATAATACCCTTGTGCATAATCTACACCAACTTCAACAACTTTATCAAATACACTTTTAGAATAAACAAACTCACCTATTGTTTTAATATTTAATTTTTTTGCAAAATCTACAATAGTTTCTATTATCATTAGCGATTCTTTATTAGAATCAATATTTTTAATCATAGAAGCATCTATCTTTATATAATCAACTTTAAGTTTCATAAGATATTCAAAGTTTGAGTAACCTGTACCAAAATCATCAATAGATATTTTACAGCCAAATTTCTTAACTTCATCTATAAATTCAACTACTTTTTCAAAGTTTTCAATACCTTCAGATTCAATAATTTCAAAAACTACTCTTTCCCCTATATTGCTATTGAATAATCTTGTTTTTATTAAAGATACAATCTCATTATCTAAAATATCATCAACAGATAAGTTTATAGATACCATATAAGGTAATTTTTCAAATAGATTAAAAGTTTTATTGATAACTATTTTTGTAAGTTGATGATATAGCTTGTTTTTCTTTGCTAAATCCAAAAAGAATGCAGGGGAGATATATTCACCATTATCATCAATCATTCTCATTAATGATTCATATTTTACAATTTCCTGTGTTTTACAATCAACAATTGGTTGAAATAAAGAGATGATTTTGTCATTTTTAATAGCATCCTTTATCCTCTTTGTCCATTTTAAGTTTTGTTCATATTCATGTTCGAGTTGCATTGACGGATCATATACAAGATAATCTTTCTTTCTTTTTTTAGCGAGTTTTAGTGCAATATCTGTATTTATAAGCAAAGAGTGGTCACCATGAGAAATACCTATTGTACAATTTAAAAAAATATTACTTTTTCCATTATCCAGATCAAATCTGGCGTGACTTGCATCTTCAATTAAAATTTTTGTAAATTTATCAAAAAATTCCAAATCAAAATTTTTATAAAACAGCATACCAAATTCATCTGCATTGAAGTCTAAATAGTTTACACTCTTTTGGTATTTTTGTTTGAAGAAAGGATGCAAATTCTTTTAAAACCACATCCCCCTCGCTATTTCCATATAAATCGTTTATCCCTTGAAACTTATCAATATTTATAATCATAAATACATAATTATCTTTTTTATCAAGTATCTCTAATAGTTTTTTTTCTATTTGGCAGTTTTGTAAGAGTATCATTATAAAATTGAAACTCAATGGAGTCCAGCATATTATTAAATACAATTTGCATGGAGTTTATCTCTTCAACATTATTATCTAATTCTATTCTTTTGGTTATGTCATGGCTAGTGGAGATATTATTAATTGTAGTTACAAAATTTTTAATAGGTTTTAATAAATATGTATCAAATTCTATAAAAAGCACTAAAAATAAGAAAATTGAGAAAACTATAATAAAAATGACAAAAAAGTTTATCATATCATTTAATGAAACTTTTAAATCAACTACAGGATAAGCGACGGTTATTACCCCTAGTATATCTTGGATATTTGCATTTGTATGACATGCTAAACAGTTTTGTTTTGCAACTATTGGATAAAAATATTCAATATGGTCATTATCAAGAATATTTAGTATCTCTTCACCTTTTATGGCTTTTGCTACATCTTTATTGCTTTTTATTATATTTTCATCACTTTTTATAATTCCAAATTTTTCAGAGACAACTTTTGACCTGTAAATATTTATTTTCAAATCTTCATTTACATTGTTTAATCTTTGAATTATTTTTTTTAAATCTTCTTTTGTCCATCCTTTTTCCATAGCTGAATATAGAGATTCAAATACCAGCATACTGGTTTGTTTTGCATCTGATTTTGATAAAGACTTTATAGATTTGGTTTTTAGGTATTCACCGTAAATATATGCAAAAGTTAAGGTTATAAGGAGTGTAATAACCATTATCTTTGCTGTTATTTTTGTATAGCTGGTTTTTTTCGTATTGTTTGTCAATCGAAATGATACCCCATCTCTTTTAAGCCGGCTTTATTTTTACTCCAGCCTTTTTTTACTGAAACAAATAGTTCAAGATAAACTTTCTTTTGAGTTAATTTTTCTATTTTGGCTCTGGCATCTCTGCCAATTCTTTTAATCGCAGCAGCACCTTTACCTATTATCATCCCTTTTTGGCTTGATTTTTCTACTACAATTGTAGCTTTAATCACATCAATATTTTTCTTCTCTTCAACTGTATCAATTACAACATCAGCTTCATAAGGTATCTCATCACTGATATTTTCAAAAATTGATTCTCTGATAAATTCTCTATAAATTTCTCGTAAATGAGTATCAGTTAAAATTTCAGGATCGAATAGATACGGATGTTCAGGTAGATATTTTACAACTTCATCTAAAATATCAGCTTGTTTTTTCCCTTTTTTAATAGATACAGGAATTATAGATTCATATCTATCTTGATACTTTTTATATTCAGCAATTTTTTCAAATAATTCTTTTTGTCCTACAAAATCAGTTTTTGTAAGCAGTAAGATATGTTTAGTATTCTTTTTATTTTTCTCTAAAAAGTCTTCATAATGACAAATTTTATCAGTAACAGGAGCTAAAAATAAAATTAAATCACAATCACCCATAGCCTTTAAAGCCTCTGCTAACATAAATTGATTTATCAGTTTTTCTTGCTCGTGAAGACCGGGAGTATCTACAAATACTATTTGGTCATCTTTGTGCATCACTATTACATTTGATCTTTTTCGTGTAGCATTTGCTTTGTGAGAAACCATTGTAATCTTTTCACCGACTAGCCAGTTAAGAAGTGAACTCTTACCTGCATTTGGTCTACCTATTGTTGAAACATATCCGCATTTAGTGTGCATAGCAATCTCCTTTAGTCATCATTTTATTATCTTTTCTTATTATATTTTTTAACAATTTAATTTACTGTAAAATCTCTTGTAATTTGATCTTTTAGTATATCTAATTTATATTGTTTATCTCTATCTTCATCTACTAGTTTTTCAAGATTAGCCACTAGTGGAGCCAATTTGAGTTTTGCCGCTTTTGGAATAACTTTATTACTTTTAAAGTTTGATTCCAAATTCATCAACTCTAATACAACATCAACTTTTCCAAATAACGCAGCATATGTAATTGGTAATATTCCTATATTATCAGGGATATTTTTCAGTTTAGGCTCTAATTGGTCAACAAGTTTGATAATAGTAAGATTTGAGGTTGAAATACAATCATGAATAAGGGTAAAACCTCTGTTGTCCTGCAATAAGAAGTTAAATTTAGTTACACCAAATAATATCCTAAAAGCTCTCATATTATCAGAGTTAATTAATTTTGAAAGCATTGTTTTTCCATCTTTATCTTGCTTATTAACATTAATTTTTTTATCAAGTAACATTATAACAACTTCTCTGAAATCTTTTGGTAAAGTTTCCCATGATGCCATTTTACCTACATATCTAGAAAAAATACTATTGCCTCTGATATTGACTGCATTAATATTAACATCATATTGGCAATAAAGACCAAATAATGCTTTATTGCCAAATAGCAGTGATTTAAAGAATAAAGGTTCACCTTCTGATGATATTGTATTAACATCATATTTTGATAAATCTAACATCTCTTTAAGCAGCCTTACATATTGTCCATTTTTATTGATTTTATTCTCAGGTACATATATAATATCTATATTGCCATGCACATATAAAACAAGTTCATTTAATATCTCTATAATAGTCTGCTGATATTTATTTTTATAATTTACATCAGCACCATGTTTTATCAATAAATAGATTATATCTAAAGCTCTAATACCCTTGTATATAATTTCAGATAATACAGTGTCCCCATTATTATTTACAACATTTAAAGGTGTTCCCTCTTTTATTAAAAAAGCACAAGCCTTAATATCAAGTTTTTTAATTGCATCAAATAATACTGTTTCATCCTTATTATTAATTGCGTTAACATCAATACCTTTTTTTACAAGCTTGTCTGCCATGGACATTAGATTATCTCGTCTATGACTCTCAGCGGCACTTAATTTTGTAAAGGCAAACATTATCTCCATCAAAATTGAATTTTTATTTCTAACCGGTGTATTAATATCAAAATCGTTATCAATAATAATATCTATAATTTCATCTGTTTCAATACCTCGTAAAGCTGCATGTAATAAATAACTTTTTTCACTTTCATCAAGGATAGTAGGATCTGCACCTTTTATAATTAATTTTTTTGCTAATTTATCATCTTCAATTACATTTTTTTGATGTAAAATAGTCCGTGATTGCGAATCTTTTTTATTAAGATTTAAGTCTTCAATTTCTAAAACTGTATCTATAATTTTTTCATTACCATTGGATATTGCATCAAAAGCTACATTTCTACCCCTTGCATCAATATGGTTGATATCTATATCTGTTTTTAACAGCATACCGACAATATTCTTATCACCGTTTAGTACAGCATCTTGCAATAAAGTTCTATTATCTTTTAATTTATTTACATTGACCTTTTTTGATGCCAAAAGAGCTTGAGTAATAAGCTTGTTACCTTTATCAATAGCTGTATATATTGGATAGTTGTTATTACTGTCTTTTTTATTTACATCAATACCGGCTTCAATGAGCACTTTTGCACAAGTAGGTAAATTCTTTTTAATAGCATAGTGTAAGAATGTCTCACCCTTTTTATCAAGATAATTAACATCTACTCCATTATTTAAAGCTTCTTTTATCTCTTTTAAGTCTGGAGGTTTAGTAGTTAGTAGTTTTCTAAATGCTTCTACTGTATATGATTTTTTAAAAAGGTTACTGAGCATTTATTTGATTCTTCTTATTGATTTTATATATTGTAACATAAAAATTAATAATATTCAATCAAATCTTTAAAGTTAGCTTCTTTAAAACCTTTCAGCCTAAGTCTGCAACTATCACAAACTCCGCAAGCTTTATCTTCATTGGCATAGCAACTCCAAGTTAATTCTAGCGGCACATTTAATTCCATTGACTTTTTTACAATATCTTCTTTTTTTAAGTGAACTAAAGGAGTAATAATTTTTAATTGTGTTTCTTCTTTTGTACCTTGATTCATTGCATCTTGCATTTTATTTATAAATGTATCAGTACAATCAGGATATCCACTGCTGTCTTCTTCAACAACACCTATAAAAACAGCTTCAGCACCTTCTTTCTCTGCAACAGCAGCAGCAATACTTAAAAATATTCCATTTCTAAACGGCACATAAGTAACAGGTACTCCATCTTCTATGCCGGAAGTTGGCACTTCAATAGTTTTATCAGTTAAAGCACTTGCTCCAATATCAGTAAAGAATGGTATATCTATCTCATATTTTTTCTTCACATCTAAAGCTTTACAAATATTTCTAAAAGCTTCTAACTCTTTTTGTTGTGTTCTTTGTCCATAATTAAAATGAACTGCTACTATCTCATAACCGTCATTTTTTGCTATAAATGATGCTAAAGTTGAGTCCATACCACCGCTTAAGATAGATACGGCTTTTTTTTTATTTGTCATAAGTTAAAAAATCTCTTTCATTTTTTGTAAAGAATTTCCAGTTAATCGGTAAAACATTAACTGTTTGATTTTCGCTTATATGTTCAACATTTTCATCAAGTACAATCATACTGTTACAATGACTTAATACACTTACCATTCCGGGACTTCTTTTACTTGAGGGTATAAAAAATTCTCCATCAAAATCTCCAGGTATGATAGTGATTCTACCTTTTTTATTTCTGAGATTCTGTGACAGCTTTGCTTTGATTATATTATGATAAATATTTTTACTGCCACTTAATTTTTGAACCACTATTTTCCCAAATAGTTCAAATATAAGTGAAGATGCCAGTGGATTTCCGGGTAAATTTAAAATAGTAGTGTTTTTAATTTTTCCTAAAATGGTTGGTTTTCCCGGTTTGATAACAATGCCGTTGAAAATAGTTTTCATATCAAGAGCATCAAAAGCTTCTTTTGTAAAATCAGCCTCTCCAACACTAACCCCGCCGCTGGTAATAATTAAATCAGCATCTAAAGAGTTGACAATAAGTTCTTTTAAGCTCTCAACACAATCTTTCGCCATACCAACAAAAGTTACATCACAGCCAAGCTCTTGTGCTCGCGCTATTAAAGTTGGTGTGTTTGAATTAAACAGTTGATATTCTTCTATATGTTTGTCATAATGTAATTTTAACTCTTCACCGCTGGCAAATACGACAACTTTAGGTTTTTTATAAACTTTTATGTGTGTGATACCTTGAGAAGATAGCAAAGTTATTTTTGCAGAATTTATTTCATCACCAGTATTTATTAAACGCTCGCCATCTTGAATATCTTCTCCAATAAATCTGATATGTGAATTTTGCTTAATATCCGCAGGTAATTTTATATTACCATCATCTAAAATATTTATTAATTCTTGAGGTACAATTGCATTTACACTTTTAGGTACTCTAGCCCCTGTCATAATTTTTATACATTGTCCATTTTGAATATTTATAAGTTTCTCACTTCCGGCTAAAATTGTTTCAATTACAGTAATACTTTTACCGGCATCATTAATTTTGACTCCATAACCATCCATAGCTGAATTGTTAAATCGCGGCATTAAATAGGCTGCAAATATTTCTTGGGCAGATATTCTTCCAACTGATTGTTCTATAGTTACAATTTCATAACCTGTATTAGATATATGTTGTTCTATTAAATTTAATGCTTCTTTTACTAATACTGCCATAATACTTCCTAATTCATAATTGTTTGGATATAATACCCAAAAAATTTATAGAGGCTTATTATATGGATTTCGTAGAAACTTCAATTTTCACACATGTATTAACAATATTTTTATTACTAGGTGTTATGGTTTTTAATTATAACAGTATTTCAAAATCAACAAACTATATGGCTTTGGCAAAACAACTAAAATTTATGACACCTTTTTACCATTTTTTAAATGCTTGTACAGCATATACCGGTATGATAGTAGCTGCTTACTCTCATGATTTAAGTGTTACAGTTATACTTATGACTATAACTACAATTTTTCTTATGGTTTTAGAGATAAAAAGATATAAAAAGATGAGAGTAATAAGATCAACAGATATTGAAAAACAAGAGGAATTTAAAATATTTGCAAAAAAGATTTATACTATGGAGATAAGTGCACTTATATTTACATTTATAGTATCCAAGATATTCTAAAATATGCAGTTTACATATCATAAAGATAGCGGGCGATCAACTTTAACTATAGATGGAAACTTGCATAAATATTTATTTAAAGTAAGAAGAGTAAAAATTGATACTAATCTTTTTTTACGAAATTTAAATGATGATAATTTGTATGAATACGAGATTGTCAATTGTGAAAAAAGACAAACTCAATTAAATCTGATATCTTGTGAAGAAAAGATTATTAAACAAAATAAATCTTTGCATATTGGATGGTGTGTAGTTGACACTAAAATCATAGAAAAAGTACTTTCAAGTTTAAATGAACTGGGTATTGAAAAAATATCATTTATATATTGTCAATACTCACAAAAACAATTTAAAATTAATTTTGATAAGTTAAATAAAATACTTATAAACTCATCTCAACAATGTGGTAGAAGTAATTTAATGAGTTTAGCTCTCTTTGACAGTTTAGATGATTTTTTAAAAGCATATCCTGATACTTTTATGTTTAATTTTTCTAATAATCATATAGATACTAAAAAAGAAAGAATCAATACTATAGTGATTGGTTGCGAGGGTGGCTTTTCTCATAATGAGACAGGTAAAATAAAAGAAGAAAAAATTGTAGGGATAGATTCTAATTTAATACTTAGAAGTGAAACTGCTGTTTTAAGTGTAGCTTCTAAAATTATACTTTAATATCAAATAAATAAAAAAAGGGGAAGCTAATTAAAGCTTCCCCTTTTTTACATTAGAATCTGTATTACCAGTTTCTTACTAATCCATGACATCTAGAACATGCTGTTAACATATCAGAATAAGCATGAGCAGCATTTATATAAGATTTATCATCAAGTCTTAACTCAAGAACATTTAAGTTCAAAGCAATTCTTTTTGATTGATTTTCAGCAATATTTATCATATGCTTTTTATGCTCAGGTAAATATTTCTTAATAAGCTTAGGATTTGAGAAATCTTTATTTCCCTTTTTTACCATAGCCATACCATCTTTAATAAGGTCTACATTGTTATGCATAAAACCTTTTTGAATTAAATTCATACCATTATCCATAGTACTCATTGACTGTTGCATTATATCGTTAGCATTAGCAAAACTTACAATAAGGATACCAGCTATTAAAATTTTAGTTAATTTCATTATTTTATCCTTTTAGTGTACTTCTCGCCAAATTTTAGCTTTCCATAACCATGCAAATATTGCAAAGATTACAAGATAACCTAAAAATGGTCCAGCAAGTGCTTCTCTTTCACCTTTTTTACTATCACCAACTTCTTCCATATATGTAATAACTTGATTTTCTACATCTTCTGTTAATCCAACTCTAGGCATAGCTGTACCCTCAAGATGTTTTCCAGGCTCATTTATAAATTCATGTAAATAACCTACACTTCTACTTCTGATATATTGAGATAAATCAGGAGGAATTGTTCCCATGTATGCTTTTATATTTGCATCTGGTGTTTTAGCTAACATTGAACTTTTTGTACCATCAAATTTAAAGTCACCATATTTAATACTATGACATCTTTGACAAGCATCAACAAACACTTCTTTATTAGTCATTGCTGCTGGAGCAATTGACTGTAAGTAAGCTACCATATCAGCTATCTCTTGTGGCTGCATCCAATCATAATTAGGCATAGGGTGAACTTTACCATCCACGAATTTATGTTCAACTTTAGCAGCTTTAGCTGGATTTTTGATAAATGCAGCTAAATAGTCAGCATTATATAAATGTCCAGAAGTACTTAAATCTGGTGGAACCACACCATAAGATGCTGCACTACTTACATCATCTATCATTGGGGGGAAACCAGCTTTTTCAATAGCATGACATGCAATACAGTTTGCAGTTACAAGTTCAGCACCTTTTGCTGCATCACCAGTCATACCATTTAACCCATCTACATCACTAAATGAATATTCAGGATGTGAAACATGTTTATGTAATTGAGTGTGAGCAAATGGCTCAACACCCCAATATAAAAGACCTGTAAAGAACGCAACGACTGCTAATATTTTTAACTCTCTCATTATAACGCTCCTCTTGCTTTTGCATCAGCTTTTGTAATAAATGGCAATACTATCCATAGTAATAAGAATACAATTGTTGCATAGAATCCTACATGTGCATTATCAAACCAATATGCCATAAATGAAACATCTTCTCTAATAAGAGCAAGAGGTGCCAATTTACCATAAACAGAAAGTACAAGTAAATCTACAAGCATAACCCAGAACCAAATAAAGAATCTAGGTCTTCTATGTGCAGGGTTTACATCTGGATCTCTATCTAAAAATGGAAATACCAAGAAAATAACTTGTGCTAAAGCAAATACAATAAGACCAATATCTCCAGCTTTCATACCAAACATATCGAAGAAAGGTCCTCTTAGTGTTTCATAAGACCATAAGAAATACCACTCAGGGTAAATATGAGCAGGTGTAACCATTGCATTTGCAGGGTCAAAGTTAACTGGATCCATTGCAAAGTTATAGTTAAAGAATACAAGATAGAAATAGAATATTAAAAATACTCCAACTACAGCAAAATCTTTTGATAAGAACACAGGCCAAAAAGGAATAACTTTAGATTCTTTTTTATTTCCAGCTAAATATTTTTCAGCTTCTACATCATAATCAATATCTTCAGATTCTTGATTGTTAACATGTGGAATTCTTAATGTATAAAAGTGAAACACAATAATCATTAAAATAACGATTGGTAGTAAAAATACATGTAACATAAAGAATCTTGTTAAAGTAGCATCACCAACAGAGAAACCACCTCTAATCCACTCAACAAGTCCATAAGCTTCTAAAGATCCACCAGCAAACAAGTTTGTAATAACCGCAGCTGCCCAGTAAGACATTTGTCCCCATGGAAGCATATATCCAGAGAAACCAGCAGCACTAAAAGTTACAAATAAAAGCATACCAGAGATCCAAATCATCTCTCTACCTTTTTTATAAGAACCATAGTATATACCTGTAAACATATGGATATAAATAACCAAGAATATAACAGATGCCGCAACACCATGCATATGTCTAAATAACCAACCATAAGCAACCTCTTGCATAATTGTATAGTTTACACTATCAAATGCTAAGTTTACATCTGGTTTGTAATACATCGTTAGGAAAATCCCACTAATGATTAAAATTGTAAATGTTACTGCTAACACAACTCCAAGAGCCCATAAGAAGTTAATATCTTTTGGAATCCAATATTCTGTCATCATAGTTTTCCAGAATTTTTTACCTGCTAATCTTTTCTCAAGACCTTCAGCGCTGAAAAATGATTCAGTAATTAATGCCATTATTCATTCCTCCCTTATGCTCTTGCAGCCATCATAGCTTTAGATTGTTCACCCTCGTTACCAAGAGTAAGCACCGTACCTTCAACACTAAATGGCGGTACAATAAGCGGTTTTGGCGGTGGACCAAAAGTTTGTTGACCGTTTGCGTTGAATTCTCCACCGTGACATGCACATTTCCATACATCTTTTTTCCAAGCTGGAATACAACCAAGATGTGTACAAAGTCCAATTGCTACAGTGTATCTTTTGTCACCTATTACTAGGTCCCCGTCGAATTTTTCCATATCTGCTGTTTTTTCAAGAACAAAGATAGGCTGCCCTCTCCATTTAAATGTTTGCGGTTTTCCTGGTTTAAGGTCAATTGCCGATAGGTCTATTGTAGTAAACCCTCCTGCAAGCACAGATGGAAGCGGATCCCACGCTTGTTTCATACCAACAAGCGAGTAAGCCCCTCCAACTGCAGCTACAGCTGCAAATGACATACCAAGAAAATCTCGTCTATTTGTTTTGTTAGACATATTTTTCCTTTGTATTGAGATTCAAAATCGGATAATTATAGTATTATTTAACTTAAAAATAAATGACTTGTGTCAAAAATTAAAACTATTTTAAGTTTCAATTTCAATATTACTCATACTGTTAGTATTTTTGGCTCTGTTTACAGCATCATTTAATTTTTCTACAACAGAATTATAAGTGTCTATATCGCTAGATTGTGTAATCCCAAATGATATATCAGCTTTATTTTCTATTTGTTTATCTTCTTTTAAAAGAAGTTCAAATTTTTCAGCTAACATCATAGCACCGCTCAATGAGGTGCTTGCTGTTAAAATTATAAATTTCTCATTATTGAATTTACCAAAATAATCATTTGCTCTAATTTTCTCATTTATTATATTGCAAAATGATTTATAAATATCATCGTTTCTTTCTTTTACATTAAAATTTATCATTATACAAGAAAAATCAGTTTTATACCTTTGTGACCGTGAGAGTTCTTTTGAACATTCACACTTAAAGTGCAACATTTAGAAATATAAGATAGTAAGGCTAATTGATATACAATTTAAGCTACATATCTTACAGGATAAATGGAGCATTAAATGAAAAAGTATAAACAATTAACCTTAGGTTTAAGGTATCAAATATTTGCTTATAAAAACGAGAATTATACAATCACAAAAATAGCAGAACTAATTGAAGTATCTAAATCTACAATATCAAGAGAACTAAGTAGAAATAGTAATAATGGATATTATAGTGCAAATGATGCACATATAAAAGCAGTATCAAGAGATAAATTTAAAGATAGATATAAGAAACTCACTAATAAATTAAAACTAAAAATTGGTAAGATATTAAGAGATAGCTTATCTCCTGGAAGTGGTGGTCGATTATATAAATTATTGAGACATAAAAATAAAAAGTATGGTAATAGAAGTAGTCAATACAAGACTAGAGGTCAAATTAAAAATAGAGTAAATATTAGTAAACGAGCTAAGATTATTGAAAAGAAAACTAGATTTGGTGACTTTGAAGTAGATACAATTATAGGTAAAGACCATAAAGGTGCTATCGTTACCTTAGTTGATAGAAAGAGTAAATTTACACTTATGAAGATAGTTGAATCTAAAAAAGCAGATGTTGTTACACAAGCTATTATAGAGCTTTTACATCCAATAAAGAAACTAGTTCGTACAATTACTTCAGATAATGGTAAAGAGTTCTCCTATCATGAAGAGATAGCTCAAAAATTAAATCTAAAGTTTTACTTTTGTGATCCATACTCATCTTGGCAAAGAGGATTGAATGAGCATACAAATGGACTAGTTAGAGAATATATTCCCAAGAAATATAGCTTTGAAAATATAAATCAAACTCAAATAACTATCATTCAAAATAGGCTAAATAATAGACCAAGAAAGATTCTGAAATATTACACACCAAATGAGATATTTTTCAAGGAAGTTTCAAGAAAAATGGTGGCATAATTTTGGCTGGTTTTGTTGCACTTTAAGTGTGAATTGGCGAGATAAAAATTAAAAGTATTGTAAAAAGCAGTAACATTGGAAACTCTCCTTAATAAATCCAACCCTCTTTTAAAAGTGCTTGTTTTATATTAAACATTTGTTTATGTTTATCATTACACCACATAGGCGATAATAATGTATCATCGCTAATACCGGCAGTAACCCTTGATATAGAAACATTTTTCGGTAACATTTTTATAGATTTTATTAATGTATCTATATAAAGCTTTTCATCTATTGGGATAAAAGTTCCGTTTTTATAATCTTTTGTAAGGATTGTATTTTCTACTACATAAAGAGGATGAAACTTTATAGAATCGATACCTAACTTAAGTGACTCTTCTACACTGTGTAACATCATCTCTTGAGTTTCATCAGGAAGTCCAAAAATCATATGACCGCAAACTAACAAATCTCTTTGTTTGGTTTTTTTTATCCACTCTTTTATATTTGCAAAATCATGTCCACGATTAATTTTATCTAAAATTTCATCATATACAGTTTGAATACCATACTCTACCCATATCTCTTTGGTTTTATTTAATTCTTTTAGATAATCCAAAATTTCTTCTGTGATACTGTCAGTTCTTGTTCCAATGCTAAGACCAACTACATTATCAAAGCTTAATGCTTTTTCATACAAAGCTTTTAAAGTTTCTATGGGAGCATAGGTATTTGTAAATGATTGAAAATAAACTATAAATTTTTTAGCACCAAATTTTTTTTCTAATTTATCTTTTGTGGTTTCAAATTGTGTTTGAAGTTGTAAAAGTTGATTTTCTAAAAGTGGATTATCTGGATTGTCAGGATGCAGTTTAAAATCAGACTTTTTTTCTTTTTCTAAATTTGGAGCAAAAGAATCATTTTCACAAAAGGTACAACCACCTTTTGCTACTGTTCCATCTATATTAGGGCAAGTAAATCCAGAGATACTAATAGGAATTTTATAAACTTTTTCCCCATATTTTTTTCTCCAATATCTACCTATTGTATTTAATTCTTTCACCGATACTCTTCTATTTTTAAATTACGAAATAGTCGCCGTCAAAGCTTACAAGCGAGTAATTTCTATCTCTTCCTAATGCACCTTTTAAGTCATCAAGAGATAAATATTCTAAACTATCAGCTTCAATATATTCTTGTACTTCTTTTTTAGTTTTCATGGCATTTATCAATTCCTCTTTTGTAGGAGTATCAATTCCATAAAAACAAGGATATTTTATCATTGGACTTGCAACTCTAAAGTGAACTTCTTTAGCTCCTGCATCTTTTAACATTTTGACAATTCTTTTGCTTGTGGTTCCTCTAACAATTGAATCATCAATTACAATCAAAGATTTACCTTCAATTAATGATTTCATGGGACTTAGTTTCATTTTTACTTTTATATTTCTCATGGCTTGAGTAGGTTCTATAAAAGTTCTACCAATATAATGATTTCGTATGATTCCCAGTTCAAAAGGGACACCTGATTCTTTTGCATATCCTAAAGCAGAAGGTACTCCACTGTCTGGAACTGGTATAACCATATCAGCTTTAAGTAAATTCTTGTCATTTTTTGCCAGTGCTCTACCCATATTTTCTCTTGTTGCATAAACACTTTTACCATCTATATCACTATCTGGTCGAGCAAAATATATATACTCAAAAGCACAAGGTCTGAACTCTTCTTTATCATTTAGTATAATTGATTCAGGCTCTTCAAAATCTTTAGAGAAAATCAACATCTCACCCGGTTTTACATCTCTTACAAATTCGGCATCTACAAGATCAAAACAACAAGTTTCACTGGCAACAATCCAACCACCGCTTCTTAATTTTCCAATACTAAGCGGTCTAATTCCATGCGGATCTCTTACTACAAAAAGTTTACTTCTACTTTGAATAATAAAATTATAAGCACCTTTTATTTTTGTTAAAGATTTTGTAATTCTATCTCTTAGTTTATCTTGTGAAGATTTTGCAATCAGGTGAATTAAATTTTCAGTATCCATTCCTGTTTGGAATATAGAACCTTCATCAATAAGTCTTTGTCTTACTTCATCTTTATTGATTAAGTTACCATTATGAACAATTGAGATTTCACCAAGTTTATATTTTGCGTGAATTGGTTGAGCATCAAAAAGAGAATCACTTCCGGCAGTAGAGTATCTGTTATGTCCTATTGCCATATTTCCTTTTAGAACTTTAAAAGCTTCTTCATCAAAAACATCTCGTACAAATCCTCTACCTTTAACAGTAAATATCTTTTTGCTGTCATCTCCACCCGTACTGATGCCAGTAGCTTCATGCCCTCTATGCTGCATAGCAAATAAAGCGGCTGAGGCTAATTTTGCCGCATCCTCATTTCCATAAATTCCAACTACTGCACACATATTATAATCCTAAACAATCATTTATACTATATAATCCAGCATCTTGATTTACTATCCATTTTGCTGCTTTGATAGCACCTTTGCTAAAAGTATTTCTACTTGTTGCTGTATGATTTAATTCTATAAATTCACCGTCATTATAAAATCCTGCAGTATGGCGACCTACTATATCTCCACCTCTTAAGCTCATAACAGCAATCTCATCTTTAGTTCTAGCACCTATTATTCCATCTCTTCCTGATATTCTTACTTTATCTAGCTCTAATCCTCTTGCACTTGCTGCATGTTCAGCCAAAGTTAAAGCTGTTCCGCTTGGAGCATCAACTTTATATCTATGATGTTGTTCAACGATTTCACAATCAAATTCAGCTAAAGCTTTTGAAGCAAGGGCTACTAGTTTATTTAATACTGCCACTCCTAAACTCATATTTGTAGCATAAAGAATCGGTACCACTTTAGAAGCTTCTATTAAAAGATTTTTTTGATGCTCATTAAATCCAGTTGTTGCAATTACAAGTGGTTTCCCCGCACCTGCTTTTACGATGACAGATAATAGATCTTCAGTAGCAACAGGAGCGCTAAAATCAATAGCAACATCACAAGCGTCCAGCATAGTCTGCATATCATTTGTTACAACAGTACCCTTAGGCAAAGCTTTTTTTAATTCATCAAATACATGCACTGAACCTACACTTAACTCTTCATCAATATCTAAATCATCAATAAGTAAAGAACCAACTCTACCTGTACTTCCTAAAATTCCAACTTTCATCATTAACCTTTATTTACTGTAAATATGCAATAGCAGAGATACCCGCTGTTGCTCCATCGCCCGCTGCGCATACTACTTGTTTTGGTGCATCAATTCTAATATCACCTGCTGCAAACAATCCTTCAACTGATGTTTTCATTTTTAAATCTACTTTTACTTCGCCAGACTCATTTACATCACATAAAAAGCTTCCATCTTCTTGAATCAGAGTTTGATTAAGAACATCACGACCCACAAATATAAATGCCCCTAACACATCCAAAGTTCTAATTTCATTAGTTGCTTTTGATTTTACAATAACACCGGTTACACCCATATTGTCACCAATAATTTCTTCTGTAGTGTGATTTAATACCAGTTCTATATTATTATATTCTTTAAGTTTTTCTACTTCATGCGGTGATGCTCTAAATTCATCTCTTCTATGGATAATATAAACTGTTTTACAAATATTAGCTAAATAAACTGCTTCTTCAATAGCAGTATCTCCACCGCCAATAACAGCTACATCTTTATTTTTGTAAAAAAATCCGTCACAAGTGGCACAAGTACTTACACCTTTTCCAAAAAATTCAGCTTCACCTTTAACTCCGGAAGGTTTTGGCACACTACCGGTTGCAATAAGTACGCATTTAGCTTCAACTTGTGTATTATCTGTAAAAGAGATAGTAAAAATATCATTATTTTTAACTATTTGTTTTGCTTCGTTCATATTAGTTTCTAAGCCGAATCTTTTAC
The DNA here is from genome assembly GCA_965242915.1 of Arcobacteraceae bacterium. GTDB lineage: Bacteria > Campylobacterota > Campylobacteria > Campylobacterales > Arcobacteraceae > CAJXII01. The sequence continues at coordinate 81,660 of CBDETN010000027.1, read as the reverse complement.
ATTGATCCGGCCATTTATCCATAAGTTCCATCCCTGTAACTACTTCAATTTGTCCAGGATAATTTTCTATTTCACTGCTTTGAGTTATCTGTCCGCCGGGAAGGCCCAGTTCAAACATAGTAACTTTTTTAAGTCCACCTCTTGTAGCGTACATTCCTGCTGTAAGTCCGGCAGGACCTCCACCAATAATTGCTAAATCTAACATTTATCTCTCCATAATTCGTATCTGTTTCTTTTCGTATGATACAATAAACTATTTTAATACCATCTTCAAAAGTATAAATAAAAAAAGGCTAGATACAAAAAGTATCTAGCCTTGAAATATATGATTTAATTATATATTATAATAAACCGTTAATTTTATCAGCAAATGCTTGTTTAGAAGAAGCTCCAACCATAGTTTCAACAATTTCACCATCTTTCATGATTAAAATTGTAGGAATTGATCTGATTCCAAACTTAACAGCTAAATCTTGCTCTTCATCTGTGTTTACTTTACAAATTGAAGCTTTACCTTCAAATTCTTCCGCTAATTCTTCAATCACCGGAGCGATCATTCTACAAGGTCCACACCAAGGAGCCCAGAAATCCACTAAAGAAACACCCTCTTTTATTGTTGCTTCAAAATTATCGTTGTTTAATTCAATATATTTACCCATATTGTATCCTTTAAATTTAATTGAAAAATTATACGAAACTATTACTTTAAATAAGCTTTTATAGATGCACTAAATTGTTTTTATTAACTCTATTTATAAGCTATAAAACATATTTTGGATAAAATCCGAGATAATTTAAAATAAATGGATAAACAAATGGATATTAGAAAAGAATTTTTGGAATACTTTAAATCAAAGGGACATGATATAGTAAACTCTATGCCTTTAGTGCCGGATGACCCGACTTTAATGTTTGTTAACGCCGGTATGGTACAATTTAAAGATATCTTTACAGGTGCAATTCCAACTCCAAGTAATCCAAAAGCTACAAGTTGTCAGTTATGTTTAAGAGCAGGCGGAAAGCACAATGACCTTGAAAATGTAGGTTATACTGCACGACATCATACACTTTTTGAGATGCTTGGAAATTTTTCTTTTGGAGATTATTTTAAAGAAGATGCTATAAAATATGCTTGGGAATTTATAACTGTAAATTTAGAACTTCCGGTTGAAAAACTTTGGGTAACTATTCACGATAGTGACGATGAAGCTTTTGATATTTGGAAAAAAATAGTTGCAGAAGATAGAATTATTCGATTTGGCGATAAAGATAATTTTTGGTCTATGGGGGATACGGGGGCATGTGGTCCTTGCAGTGAGATTTTTTATGACCAAGGTGAAGAAAACTTCAATGGTCCTGAGGATAAAATGGGTGGTGAAGGTGATAGATTTTTAGAGATTTGGAACCTTGTATTTATGCAGTATGATAGACAAAAAGATGGAACATTAAATCCACTTCCAAAACCGTCAATTGATACGGGTATGGGATTAGAGAGAGTTATTGCTATTAAAGAGGGTGTTTTAAATAACTTCGACAGCAGCCAATTCAAACCTATGGTTGATAAAATTGCCCAGCTTTGCAATGCTGAACCAACCGATGAAAATATAGGTAGTTACAGAGTAATTGCTGATCATGTACGAGCTGTTTCATTTATGTTGAGTGACGGTATTTTATTTGATAAAGAGGGTCGAGGTTATGTTTTAAGAAGAATTTTAAGACGAGCTGTACGACACGGATATTTACTTGGATTTAGAAAGCCGTTTATGGGTGATATCGTAGATACTTTAGTTGAAGGACTTGGCGGGTATTATAAATTCTTAGAAGAGAAACAAAACTACATCAAAGAGCAAATCTCACTTGAAGAAGAGAGATTTTTTAAGACTATTGAAAAAGGTATGAATCTGTTTAATGAAGAACTTCCAAATTCTGGTGATAAATTTGATGGTGAAATTGCATTTAAACTTTATGATACTTTTGGTTTTCCACTTGATCTAACTGAAGATATGTTAAGAGAGCAGGGTAAAGTTGTAGATATTGACACTTTTGATAAATGTATGAATGAACAAAGAACAAAAGCAAAAGCTGCTTGGAAAGGCAGCGGAGACAGTGCTAAAGAGGGTGATTTTAAACAAATCCTTGAAACTATTGGGAAAAATGAATTTGTAGGATACGAGAAAACTGCTTGTCAAAGTACAATAGTCGCACTACTTGATGAAAATTTTAAACAAATTGATACTTTAGAAAAAGATAGTTCTGGCTGGGTAATGTTAGATAAAACGCCATTTTATGCTACAAGTGGTGGTCAAATGGGAGATTATGGTGTATTAAAATATGGGGAACTTGAAGCTACTATAATTAGAACTTCTAAATTCTTTAATTTAAATTTATCAGAAGTTTACAATACAAGCTTTACTTTAAATATTGGTAAAGAAGTTAAGGCTGTTGTTAAGGAACGTAAAGAGACAGAGAAACATCATAGTGCTACACATCTACTTCAAAGTGCTTTAAAGGAAGTACTAGGTGAAACTGTATCACAAGCCGGAAGTTTAAATGATAGTAGAAGATTAAGATTTGATTTTACATATCCAAAAGCTATGAGTGATGCTCAAATACAAGAGGTGGAAGATTTGGTAAATTCTATGATTGCACATAGTATTAAAGGTAGTGTTGAAGAGCTGCCGATTGAAGAAGCTAAAACAAAAGGAGCTATTGCTATGTTTGGTGAAAAATATGGCGACACAGTCAGAGTAGTAGAATTTGGAGATGTCAGTGTTGAATTTTGTGGAGGAACGCACGTCAAAAGTACTGCTGAAATTGGAAGTTTTTATATCACAAAAGAGAGCGGTGTAAGTGCAGGTGTTAGAAGAATTGAGGCTGTTTGCGGACTAAGTGCTATTGCCTACACTAAAGATATTATAAATAAAATGAATATACTTGAAACTGAAGTTAAAAACAAAGATGTATTACAAGGTATCACTAAACTAAAAGAGCAAATCAAACAATTAAAACAAGAATTAAATGATGCTCATGATAATGTATCAACTCCACTTGAAGAGGTTGAAATAAATGGTGTTAAGGTTGTAGTTGATATTGTACAAAATGGTGATCTTAAAAAACTGGTAGATGATATGAAAAATGGTCATGATAAAATAGCAACTTTACTTTTACAGGCTAAAGGCGATAAAGTTATGCTAGTTGCCGGTGTTAAAAATGCATCTGTTAAAGCCGGTGATTGGATTAAAGCAGTAGCACCAATTGTTGGCGGCGGCGGTGGAGGAAGACCTGATTTTGCACAAGCCGGCGGAAAAGATGTTTCTAAACTGGAAGAAGCTAAAATTAAAGCTATGGAATTTTTGAAAGAGAATATTTAGTTATATTCTCTCTTTAAACTTCATTATATAAACTATCCCGTTCAACTGGAATAAATCCACTGTTTTTAATTAAACTTATAAACTCATTTTGAGCCAGTCCATTTGCACTTTTAGCCCCAGCTGCGCTGTTAATTGATTCTTTTTCAATAGTTCCGTCTAAATCATTTGCACCGAACTCTTGTGATAAAAGTGCAAGTTTAACAGTTGAAGTTACCCAATATGCTTTTATATTTGGGATATTATCTAATATTAGCCTGCTTATTGCCATAGTTTTTAAAATCTCTTGCGCTGTTAAATCATCTTTAACTTTTAAATAGTTGTTTTCTCTTTGATAAACCAAAGGGATAAAAGCGTTAAATCCACCAGTTTCATCTTGTAAATTTCTTAGTCTAATCATATGATCAATTCTATTTTCTTTACTTTCAATATGTCCAAACAGCATTGTTGCATTTGATTTTTTACCTGCTTTATGCCAAAGTTTATGGATTTCCAGCCAATCATCTGAACTTACTTTTCCACCGCAAATTCTTTTTCGAACCTCTTCATCAAAAATCTCAGCTCCCCCGCCCGGCATAGAATCAACCCCATACTCAACCATCTTATCAATTATATCTTGATGTGTTAAATTATATTCAGTAGCTAAAAAATGAATTTCGGCAGCTGTTAAAGCTTTAACATGAAGTTGTGGATATTTTGCTTTTATTTTGCTAAATACTTCTAAATACCATTCTAATCCAGTATCAGGATTATGAGCTGAGACGATATGAACTTCTTTAATTCCATTCTTTACACTTTGCTCAACCGTATTTAAAATCTCATCATGAGTCATTGCGTATGGATTTGGATTTTTTCTACTTGAACTATATGCACAAAATTGACAAACATCTTTACAAATATTTGTAGGATTGATATGTCTATTTATGTTGTAATATGTTTTTTTGCCAAACTTCTCTTCTCGAATGATAGAAGCATATTTACCCAATTCAAGTAAATCCATATCATATAATGCAATACCGTCTTCTAAAGTTAGTCTCTGCTTTTGCTTTAGTTTCTCAACAAGCGTCATCTAAATATGCTCTAAAATTAAAGTTAAATCTTTTTGCTCAATAATAATATTTGCTTCTTTTTTTAGAATTTCATGTGCACAAAAAGCAATTCTTTTATCTGCAAATTTAAACATACTTCTATCGTTGGCACCATCACCTACTACTAGTGTATCTTCTCTTGTAATATCTAAAAGTCTTTGAATTCTTTGAATCATATCGCCTTTACTAATGTCAAACATCATATCTCCACCAATAAGTCCAGTAAGCTTTCCATCTTTTTGATGCAAAATATTTGCAAAATCTGCATCAAGCCCAAGCTTTTCTTTAACAGGTTCAGTTCCAAGTCTAAAGCCGCCGCTAAAACATACTGTTTTATATCCTTTTTTCTGAAGTGCTAAAATTGTCTCTTTCGCACCCGGCATAAGTGGAAGATCTCTACAAATCTCTTCAACTCTTTTATAATCAAGACCTTTTAAAAGTGCAACTCTAGTCGTTAAACTTTCAAAAAAATCAAGTCTTCCGCTCATCGCTTCTTCAGTAATCTTTGCAACTTCTTCTCTAATACCAAGTTCATCTGCTAAAAAATCAATAGTTTCCCCGTCCATCAATGTCGAATCAAAATCAAATACTGCTAACTTCATTATTTAAATACCTTTTTTATGCTATAATTTTGCAATTATAACACACGTTGCCTTAGCGACTTGATTTACTAAAAAAAGGTTTAATATAAATGTTTGATACATTATTAGATAAATTACAAAATGAAAATTATTTAACTTTAGAAACTACCCCCTCGCATGAGCCAAGTTTTGATAATATTTTACAAAGTTTGGAAAAATATGACTTAGCCTCAAAAATTGATGGATTTAGTACAACAGATAATCCATTGGCTAAACTAAAATACAACTCTATTTTAGCAGCTATTAAATTACAACAAAAATTCAATCTTCCTGTAATTGCAACTATGACAATGAGAGATAGAAATAAAATAGCTTTACAGTCAGATCTTTTAGGGGCAAATGATTTTGATATAAGAGCAATCTTAGCACTTACCGGGGATCCGGCTAAAATGAGTGACCAGCCACATGCAAAAGGTGTATTTGAAGATAACAGTCAGATGCTTTTGCAAATAATTAAATCATTTAACAATGGTATGGATTATTCTGGAAAACCTTTTAAAATCGCACCAAAAACAATTTTACCATTTGCTGTGATTAACTCTTATGCGAAGAATTTTAAATCACTGGAAAAGAAAATGAATAGAAAGATTCAAAGTGGTGCGGTAGGGATAATATCTCAGCCGGTTTATGATGTTTCCAATGCTAAAAAACTTTTAGAACACTTTGAAACAGCTAGAGAAGAATTTACTGATGAAAGAAAAGAGAGTCAATTAATCTTAGGAATATTTCCAATTACGCGTCTTCGAACTGCACAATTTTTATCTTCACATGTACCGGGTATTTATGTACCTGATAATTGGATAGATGCTTTAACAAAAGCTTCTAAGATTGGAGAAGAAGAGGAGAGAAAAGTCGGTATGCAGCTTAGTATTGATTTATTGAAAAATATTCAAAATTTACATCCTAAAGTTCACTTAATGACAGCCAATAAATTTGATATTGCAAATGAATTATTAAGTTGAATAAAAAATTAGCTTCAATTGATATAGGTCTTAAACGAATAGGTACGGCTATTTGTTTAGCTTCAAATATAGTAACACCACAAACCGCGATTTTAAGAAAAAATCGTAATCAAGCTGCCGCTGAGGTAGATAAATTCTTAAATGAATGGGAGATAGATACTTTAGTTGTAGGATATCCAAAATCAAACAATGAGATGCAAAGACGAATTCAACATTTTGTAAAGCTTTTAAATTTTGACAAAGAGATTGTCTTTCAAAATGAAGATATGAGTTCTGTTGAAGCTGAAGAACTTATGAAAGGCGATATTAAATATAAAAGAGATGGAAGAATAGACAGTATCGCTGCTAAAATTATTTTGGAGAGATACCTTACGCGTTTACCACAACAGCAATAGCAAAACCACCATCATGTGTAATACTCAAACTTGATTTTTCAATTTTAAATTTTTTTCGTAAGTGTTTTTTATACTTTATTTGAGGTTGTCCACTTTTTGATTTTGTTATTTTAATATCATGAAAACCGCATTCTCTGCCAATACCGGTACCGATTGCTTTACTTGCAGCTTCTTTGGCAGCCCAAAGTCCTGCATAACCAGCTGGTTTTTTTACCAATGCGATCTCTTTTTTAGATAAAAATCTTTTTAATGCTTTTTGTCCAAATCTTTTATACATTTTTTCAATTCTAGAAACTACAGTTATATCAATTCCAATCATTTTAGGTATAATATCCTTATGAAAATATTCTTTAGTAAATTATTATACCTTATTATTATGTTATTTATTATTAGTTTAATATCTTTTATTGCTATAAATCTTGCTCCAAACAGCTTTTTTGCCAGCGGTGAGCTTAATCCAAATATTACTCAAGAAAGCATTGAGCATTTAAAACAAATATATGGACTTGACAAGCCTGTGTATATTCAATTTTTTTCATGGATTATCAATATATTGCAGTTGGATTTTGGTATCTCATTTAGCAGTGGGGAGATGGTTAAAAATGAGATAATAAATAGAATACCTATTACATTAACTATCAATGTTATGAGTATGTTTTTTATTTTTTTATTGTCTTTATATTTGGGCATAAAATCAGCCTTAACCAAAGGTGGTATTTTTGATAAATTTGTGGGACAATTATCAATTTTAAGTTTCTCAGCACCATCATTTTATTTAGCCCTTATGGGAGTTTTGATATTTTCAGTAAATTTAGAAGTGTTGCCAATTTCAGGAGTTCACAGCAGTGATATGGTTGAAGGGACTATCTCTTATTATCTTGATACTGCTTGGCATTTAATTTTACCAATTTCTATTATAATTTTTGGAGGAATCGGTAGTTTAACTTTATATATTCGTTCACTTACTATTGAGATTTTAAAAAGTGATTATATCTTTTTTGCAAAGGCTCGTGGATTAACTAAAAAACAAATTTTGAGATTTTATATCTTGCCAAATCTTTATCCTCCAGTGATAACTTTACTTGGCCTTAGTTTACCAGGCATCATTGGGGGAAGTGTTATTTTAGAAACTATTTTTGGTATTGATGGTATGGGGTTATTGTTTTTTCAAAGTGCATTAAGCAGAGATTATCCGGTAATCATGGGGATACTTATCATTGGAGCATTTTTAACTTTGGTTGGAAATATATTAGCTGATTTGGTTTTAATGAAATTAAATCCAAGTTTTAAGAACTAATAAGGAGAGAGATATGTCGTGTAATATTGCCAGACGTGCGAAGAAACTGTTTCGCAGCAGACGATTAAGCAAAGGTCTTTACCATTATGACAAAACTGACCCAAACAAACTAAAGTTACAACTTCATATAGATAATATAAGTGATGATACTATGCATAATATTATCTCTAAAATGGTAGAAAAATATCGAAGTTTAAACTATAAAGATTTTGACAGAGAGCAATTATATAAACATAAAGAATGGAATGATTTACAAGTATTACTTTTAATTAAGTTTTATAAAAATGAATGGAGTATAGATATAGAGGATGAGAAAGATTTTTTTCCAAAGTTTATATTTACATATAATCCAAAACCATTAAAAGCAAAGATCGATAATATAATATCTTATTGTTACGATTATATTAATGAAAACGATAAGAAAGAAGAATTGGAAAAAAGTTTTTCTTGGTCTGCTTTAGATGTAACTTATTTATTACATTATTTTGTCATAACACATCCAGAATATGAAGAAAATGGAAGCAAATGCTGTAAATAATAATAAAAGCTGATATAAGTAACATCTAAGAACTTATATGTTAATCTTACTTTACAGATAAATAAAAAGGTTGATAATATGAATTTACATTTAATGTATGATGAACAAAATAAATTATTACAAAAAACTTCATTAGATACAAAAAGGTATCTTTATCATAAAATTAATTGGAATTTAAAATCAATAGGTATTTTAGGGCAAAGAGGTCTTGGTAAAACAACTATGATGCTTCAATATATAAAAGAACATTTTAGTAATACTCAAAAAGCATTATATGTGACTTTAGATAATCCATTTATGCAATCAGTTAGTTTAATTGAATTCGCAAAAGAATTTGAACAATATGGAGGTGAAGTATTATTTATAGATGAAGTACATAAGTATGATGATTGGTCTACACATATAAAAAATATATATGATAGTCTCGATATAAAAGTTATATTTTCTGGTTCATCTATTTTAAAAATTGAAAAACAAAATGCTGATTTATCAAGAAGAACTATTATTTATCATCTTGAAAATTTATCTTTTAGGGAATATCTTGAATTAACTAATATTCATAAATTTAAATCCTACAGTATGGAAGAAATTTTAGAAAATCACATATCAATAGCAAGTGAGATTAGAGCTAATATCAAACCACTTATGCACTTTAAAGAATATTTACAATATGGCTCATATCCTTTTATACTTGAAGACAAAGATACATACCATCAACGAATAGTTCAAATGATTAATTTGATTTTAGAAATAGATTTACCATATATAAATAAAATAGAGATGCAACAAATAGCAAAATTAAAAAAATTACTTTATATGTTAGCAATAAATGTACCTTTTATTCCAAATATTACAGATATAGCAAAAGCAACTAATATTTCAAGACCAAAAGTTTATGAATATTTAGAACATCTTGAATCTGCTAAAATAATAAATAGTATAAGAAGTAAAGAGAAAGGTTATAATGTTATGTCAAAACCTGAAAAACTTTTTATGCAAAATACAAATATCTCTTATGCCTTAACAGCTGAAATTGACATAGGAAGTGCTAGGGAGTCATTTTTTGTAAATCAAATAAAAAATTATTATAATTCTGAAATTAAACTTATTGATAATACAATTTTTACTTCACAACAAGGCGATTTTTTAGTTGACAGTAAATATACTTTTGAAATAGGTGGTAAAAATAAAGGATTTGAACAAAGTAAAGATTTATATAATTCTTATGTTGCTGCCGATGATATAGAAATAGGATTTAAGAATAAAATACCATTATATCTTTTTGGATTTTTGTATTAAATTAAAGAAGTTTTTGATATGTGTGATTTAGTGGCAGAGAGCAGCGGAACTTTTTACATTAAAAGATAAAATTCCTTTAAATGCAATATATAATGAAATAAACTAAGCCATTGACTTACTAAATTAAATTAGATATAATTAGTAATGGAAATAATAGAAACGCAAATATTTACGGATGAGATTACTAAATTGTTAACCGATGATGAATATAGAGAGTTACAAAACTTTTTAGTAGAGCATCCAAATAGCGGTGATATTATTAAAGGTTCTGGTGGATTAAGGAAGTTTAGATGGAAACTAAAAAATAAAGGTAAAAGTGGTGGCTTGAGAAATATTTATTATCACTATGAAGATAAATATCAACTTTATATGATTTATGTATATGAAAAAAGTAAAACATCTGACTTGACACCAAAACAAATAGAGATATTAAGAAAAAGATTTTTAGAGGAGTAGATAATGGAAGATAAAATATTTGATAAGTTATTAGAGAGTGTTGATCAAGCTAAAAATATAATGGCTGGTAATCAAAAACCAAGTAGAACTTTTTATATTGAAGAGCCTAATGCTAAAGAGATAAGAAGTAAATTTAAATTAACTCAAAATGAATTTGCTAATTTACTTAATATTAGTGTTAATACACTTAGAAATTGGGAACAAGGAAGAAGACACCCCGAGGGTCCAGCTAGGGTATTATTAAATGTAGCAAATACTCATCCTGAAGTTTTTGATTTGTCAACCCTATATCATACTAAGAACTATAAATTCTAAGCAATCATTTCATTTTGTAACATTAACTCTTCAAACTCAACTGGTGAATAATTATTATTTGCACTATGCATTCTTTGTTTATTGTAATATACTTCTATATATTCAAATATAGATTGATTAGCTTTTGATTTAGTTTCATAAATCTCATGATGAGTAAGTTCAGTTTTTAATGTATGGAAAAAACTTTCAGCAACTGCATTATCCCAACAATTACCTTTTCTACTCATACTTTGTATAATTCCATTTTCTTCTAATAAATCTTTATGAGAGTAAGATGTATACTGACTACCTCTATCTGTATGCCATATTAAACCTTTTGGTGGATTTCTATTTTTTAATGCCATAATGAGGGCATCATTAACTAAATCTACTTTCATAGTATCATCCATTGACCAACCAACAACTCTTCTTGAATATAAATCTATTACAGTTGCAAGATATAGCCATCCTTCTGATGTTGGAATATATGTTATATCTCCCACATATTTTTCATCAGGGGCTGAAGCATAAAAATCTCTATTTAAAATATTAGGTGCTACAGGTAAATTATGATTTGAATCTGTTGTATTAACTTTAAACCTTTTCTTTTTATTTGCTACAAGATTTAAATCTTTCATAATATTTCCAATTCGTCTTCTTGAAACAATAAGCCCATATAATCGCTCTAGTTTATCTTTTAGCCGTCTTGTACCATATTTGCATCTACTTTGAATAAATATAATCTCTATTAACTCATTAAGTTTATCATCTACTGTTTTAACTATACATCCATTATTAATCCAATGATAATAACTTGAAATATCTACTTTTAATATTTTGCACATTAGATTTTTATTGAAGTTCATTTTATTATCTTTTATCCAGGTATACTTTATTGAACTTCTTTCGCAAAGTATACTGCTGCTTTTTTTAATATATCACGCTCCTGCCTAAGTAGTTTAGTTTCTCTTCTTAGCCTTTTATTCTCTTGTTCTAAAGTTTCTTTGGGAGTTTTGACTATAGATTTAGTTAAATCTTGATTGGCCTTTTTATATTCATTCATCCAATTATAAATTGTCTTAGGATTTACATCTAAATCTTTAGCAATTTTTAGAACTGAATCACCATTATTTAAAACCAACTGTATTGTTGAATCTCTAAACTCTCTTGTATATTGACTATTTTTTATATTTTCTACTTTCTTCATACTTTTATTTTAACTTAGATTTATTTAAGTTCTAAGTATGAATTAGTGTAGCCAGATCAATAGTGATATAAAATTATTTATAGATTTAGCTTTAGTAACTGGTGGAAGATTAGAAACAATTTTAAATATACAAAAAAAAGATATAAATTTAAAAGATAGGAATATTACATTAAAAGATTTAAAAAATGAAAGTTCTTATAAGGGTTTTATTCCTAATCACATATCGAGTTATCTCATAGACTATTTAAAAGATTTAAAAACAAACGATTATGTAGTAGGTGGAAATATTACAAAATTCCCAACGAGAACAATTCAAAGAAAATTAAAAAATATTTTTGATAAACTTTTCAATCAAGGGCTAGATACTAAAGATGCAAAAAATAGAGTTGTAACGCATACACTTAGGCATACATTTGCTTCACATTTAGCAATTAATGGTACACCTATTTTCACTATTCAAAAGTTAATGAATCATAATGATATAAATATGACACTTAGATATGCAAAATTAGCACCTGATAGTGGGAAGAATTTTGTGAATGAATTATATAAATAATTTATGTTGAACATTCACACTTAAAGTGCAACATTTAGAAATATAAGATAGTAAGGCTAATTGATATACAATTTAAGCTACATATCTTACAGGATAAATGGAGCATTAAATGAAAAAGTATAAACAATTAACCTTAGGTTTAAGGTATCAAATATTTGCTTATAAAAACGAGAACTATACAATCACAAAAATAGCAGAACTAATTGAAGTATCTAAATCTACAATATCAAGAGAACTAAGTAGAAATAGTAATAATGGATATTATAGTGCAGATGATGCACATATAAAAGCAGTATCAAGAGATAAATTTAAAGATAGATATAAGAAACTCACTAATAAATTAAAACTAAAAATTGGTAAGATGTTAAGAGATGGCTTATCTCCTGATCAACTAGTTGGTAGATTGAAAAAAGATAAAATAGCAAATATTTCATATGAAACAGTATATAGATACATTTATGCAAATCAAAGAAGTGGTGGTCGATTATATAAATTATTGAGACATAAAAATAAAAAGTATGGTAATAGAAGTAGTCAATACAAGACTAGAGGTCAAATTAAAAATAGAGTAAATATTAGTAAACGAGCTAAGATTATTGAAAAGAAAACTAGATTTGGTGACTTTGAAGTAGATACAATTATAGGTAAAGACCATAAAGGTGCTATCGTTACCTTAGTTGATAGAAAGAGTAAATTTACACTTATGAAGATAGTTGAATCTAAAAAAGCAGATGTTGTTACACAAGCTATTATAGAGCTTTTACATCCAATAAAGAAACTAGTTCGTACAATTACTTCAGATAATGGTAAAGAGTTCTCCTATCATGAAGAGATAGCTCAAAAATTAAATCTAAAGTTTTACTTTTGTGATCCATACTCATCTTGGCAAAGAGGATTGAATGAGCATACAAATGGACTAGTTAGAGAATATATTCCCAAGAAATATAGCTTTGAAAATATAAATCAAACTCAAATAACTATCATTCAAAATAGGCTAAATAATAGACCAAGAAAGATTCTGAAATATTACACACCAAATGAGATATTTTTCAAGGAAGTTTCAAGAAAAATGGTGGCATAATTTTGGCTGGTTTTGTTGCACTTTAAGTGTGAATTGGCGTGTTATAATCAAAAAAATTAAAAAAGGTATATAAAGTGGGAATTAGTCTTGATAGCTTAGAAGATTTAATGGAATCATCAATAAATAATAAAATAGATACATTAATATCAAAAGTTATAAGTAGTGATAATACCTTATTAGAAAACATTGATAATCTTGATAAAGAATTAGATAAATATAGTCCTCAAAGATATGAAATAAATGGTTTAAAAATCGAAAAAGATACTCTTATTAAACAATATATTTATGAAACAAAGTTTCCAAATAAACTAAATAAAGATTATCTAAATTATAAAGCATTATTATTTTATTTTTTAGAACAATATACATATGAAAATATGATTTTACATAAAATTAATTATAAAAACAATATATCAAAATTATATTTAAATAAAAAAAATACATTCTCAAATTTTTTTCCTATTGATATACCAATAAAGATAAATGTTCAATTATCAAATTTTCCACATCTTATTGGCTACAAAGATAAATATTATGATACAGTCAACAATATATGGATTAATCAAAAAAGTAGAAAAAAAGAATTTATAAGAAATATACTATATGAATCTAATTTAACAAATGATTATGAAAAAGATGGTTGTCATTTAGATAAAATTGAAGCATTTTCTTGGATTATTGATACATTAAATAATCCTATCTTTATATTTGATAAAGATGGATTAAAACCAAAATCAAATTTAAAAGCTGATATTATTTTTCTACGAAAAAAAGATGGTCTTTATCATTATGTATCTTTAAAAAAACATATTAATAGTATTGATAATGAATACTATATTAATTCTCATCATTATTTAGATGAAAAAGATTTTCAATATAAATTCAATAAAAATAAAAGAATTTTTGATAAATTATAGACATTAAAAAAGCTCCTTTTTCAAGGAGCTTAGTGGTTTATCAGAAAAACCAACCCAATTTGATATATCTTAAATACATCTTGCTTACGCACTAATCATTTGAATTATATATTATAATATATTAAGAATAACTTAAAAAATATTTCAATCTATCAATTATTTTTAGCTTTTCGGAATTTATCAATATATTCTTTATATTCTATTTCATAATCAAAATCAACATATAGCATACATTTCTTTTGAATTTTATTACACATTTTATTTTTTTCTATAAACCAAGGGCAATCAGTTCCTACCTTTTTACCTTTATTATTTATATAAATATTATGTCTATTTGGCAATGTTAAATGTGCAATTAAACATAAAAATCTTTGTTGAATAAGGGGTTGTTTCTTTTCGCCCAACTTAAAACCTATTGCAATACCTAGTCCTAAAATAGTAAAAATAGAAGAAACTAATTGAAATGATGTTAATTCTATCATAATTCTGTATTACCTATATTCCACTCCGTAAATATCTCCTGTTTCATTATTTTCCCAATATTCTTTAGTTATTTCTTGAAAAGTATTACAATAACTACAAGTACCTTCGTATTGCTCTTCATACATTGTTGAATACTTATCATTATCTATTGCTTTTATATTTCCTACCATCTGATATATACAATTCTCTTCACAATTATTATTACTACATTCCATTTTCATAATAATTCTCCTTATAAATTTATTACTTTTTTGCTTCTAATCTCTGGCTTCATGCCATTTAATTAATTCTTTAACTCTATTATATGTATTTAAAGTTTCTTTTTCTGATATTTTTGATAAAAGACACTTATAAAAATCTGTCCAAGATACTTTTTCTTTACCTGTAGGTTTTAATTTCTTACAACATTGACACATTAATTTAGCTATCCATTTTTCTTTAGAAATACCCTTAAAATGTTCTTTGAATTTATTTTTTAATTCACTATACCCACTACCTTTCTCATCCTGTCCACAAGAAACCCATTTTTCATCATTTGTTCCACCACTAATAGTATCATTATAATCCCATAAATCATTTACATCTTGAATTGTTTCTATAGTTGAACAATCTTTATTTTTTTTAGTTATATTTGTCATTTATTCTCCTAATTTAAGGTTTGGATATTGTAGCAAATAAACACTACATTTTATATAAATCTTTAAAGCCAAATCTCGCTATCTGCAAAAATCACTACCAAAAAGACACCATATCACTTTCTAAAAAGACACCCTAGCGGTTAACAAAAAGACACCGTATCACTTTTTATCTGGACACTTTTAATAAAAAAGTGATAGGAAAGTTTAAATTAAGTTTATTTGCTGGATTAAAACTAATTTAAGTTTGAGATATTCTCCATATTAAACTACACTTCTAAAAATATTAGGAGTGTATCAATGAGGAGAGTTTTAATGAAACAGATTAAAGAGATACTAAAATTAAAGTATCAAATGGATTTCTCATATAGGAGAATAGCAAAGAGTCTTGGTGTATCTAGATCTGCTGCAGCTGAATATTTATAATACCACAAGAAAATAAGAACGAAAAAATAAGATTCTTATTCCTAAAAAGTTAAAATAATAAAATATTTAATAGGGGTAAAAAATGAGTACAAAAAGAAGAATATTTACAGCAAAATTTAAAACAAAAATTGTTTTAGAAGTTTTAAAAGGTGAAAAGACTTTAAATGAGATAGCAAGTAAAAATAATATAACACCTAAAAATATCCAAAATTGGAAGAAGATATTTTTGGATAATGCAGAGTTGGCAATGGAGCCTGCAAAGGCTATCAAAGAATATAAAGACGAAAACTTAAAATTACAATCTAAAATAGATGATTATGCAAAGATAGTAGGTAAAATGACAGTTGAAAAGGAATGGCTTGAGGAAAAGCTACAAAGCTTGGACTTATCTAATAAAAAAGAGTTGATAGAGTCTAAGCTAACATATATTTCAGTATCAACTCAATGTAAACTTATAAAATTAAATCCAAGCAGCTTATATTATAAGCCTATAGAAAATAAGCATAAAATATCACTCAAAGATAAGATAAATGATATTTATGAGCAAATACCAATATATGGAGCTTTAAAAGTTCATCAGCAACTTTTAGAAGATGGATACAATATAAGTTTGAATACTGTTTATAAATATAGACAAGAGATGGGTTTAAAGCCAATATTAGCAGTTAAACCAATAAATCTATCAATACCAGATAAGCAACATAAAAAATACTCTTACAAGCTTAGAGGAGTTGACATAGTAAAAGCAAATCAAGTATGGAGTACGGATATAACATATATCAAGATTAATGGCGGCATGGTTTATTTAGCAGCTATAATTGATTGGTATTCTAAAGCTGTACTATCTTGGAAAATATCCAACACTATGGATTCAGCTTTAACAATGGATGTTCTAAATGAAGCATTATCGCTATATGGTAAACCTGAAATATTTAATACAGATCAAGGCAGTCAATACACAAGTCATATCCATACACAGACTTTAAAAGATAATGGCATCATTATCTCAATGGATGGTAAAGGTAGAGCTACTGATAATATTTGTATAGAGAGATTCTGGCGAAGTGCAAAAGTTGAAAGAATTTATCTAAATGAATATAACACAATTAAAGAGTTAAAAACTGATGTGAAAGATTATATTGATTTTTATAATCATAAAAGATTTCATCAAATGAACATTCACACTTAAAGTGCAACATTTAGAAATATAAGATAGTAAGGCTAATTGATATACAATTTAAGCTACATATCTTACAGGATAAATGGAGCATTAAATGAAAAAGTATAAACAATTAACCTTAGGTTTAAGGTATCAAATATTTGCTTATAAAAACGAGAACTATACAATCACAAAAATAGCAGAACTAATTGAAGTATCTAAATCTACAATATCAAGAGAACTAAGTAGAAATAGTAATAATGGATATTATAGTGCAGATGATGCACATATAAAAGCAGTATCAAGAGATAAATTTAAAGATAGATATAAGAAACTCACTAATAAATTAAAACTAAAAATTGGTAAGATGTTAAGAGATGGCTTATCTCCTGATCAACTAGTTGGTAGATTGAAAAAAGATAAAATAGCAAATATTTCATATGAAACAGTATATAGATACATTTATGCAAATCAAAGAAGTGGTGGTCGATTATATAAATTATTGAGACATAAAAATAAAAAGTATGGTAATAGAAGTAGTCAATACAAGACTAGAGGTCAAATTAAAAATAGAGTAAATATTAGTAAACGAGCTAAGATTATTGAAAAGAAAACTAGATTTGGTGACTTTGAAGTAGATACAATTATAGGTAAAGACCATAAAGGTGCTATCGTTACCTTAGTTGATAGAAAGAGTAAATTTACACTTATGAAGATAGTTGAATCTAAAAAAGCAGATGTTGTTACACAAGCTATTATAGAGCTTTTACATCCAATAAAGAAACTAGTTCGTACAATTACTTCAGATAATGGTAAAGAGTTCTCCTATCATGAAGAGATAGCTCAAAAATTAAATCTAAAGTTTTACTTTTGTGATCCATACTCATCTTGGCAAAGAGGATTGAATGAGCATACAAATGGACTAGTTAGAGAATATATTCCCAAGAAATATAGCTTTGAAAATATAAATCAAACTCAAATAACTATCATTCAAAATAGGCTAAATAATAGACCAAGAAAGATTCTGAAATATTACACACCAAATGAGATATTTTTCAAGGAAGTTTCAAGAAAAATGGTGGCATAATTTTGGCTGGTTTTGTTGCACTTTAAGTGTGAATTGGCGAAACTTTAAATTATAAAAAACCAATGAGTTTTTATTATGATAGTTTAAAAATTAATAATAAGGATTATGATAAATTAGTTGAAATTGTGGCATAAGGTAACAGGTGAAAAAGAGAATAAGGATTTAGAAAAAGTTGTCTTGTCTTCTTGGGGTATTATATTTTATAGATATAAAAGTTTAGGAGTGCTTTTAGTTTAATGTTTTTTTTGGAATTTCAAAATTTTTAGATAGTAAAAGAAAAAGTATTCAGAAATTTGACATACTTAAATTTTATAATTTTACTAATCTTGGTGACTAATAGATGACTAAATTAAAATCATAGAAAACTTAAAAGTCTTATAAAGCTGATGATTAAAGGGTTTTAAAGTGATTGATTATATAGTGGCAGAGAGCAGCGGATTCGAACCGCTGGAGGCGTAAACCTCGCCGGTTTTCAAAACCGGTACATTCGACCAACTCTGTCAGCTCTCTACTTAATAGTGGTGCGAATGGTCGGAATTGAACCGACACTCCGAAACCGGAATTGGATTTTAAGTCCAACGCGTCTACCTATTCCGCCACACTCGCATGTATTTTTGACATCTCTATCAAAGGTATATTTTGTATCTTTAAAAACTGCTTGCGCTGTTTTTGGACGGGAATTATAGCTATTTCTTTGTATATTGTCAAGTCTTTTATTGAAATTTTGCTATAATTTTTAAAATTTAATATATTTTAGAAAACAACAAGGATATTTTATGAGAAGTGATGAAGTAAAAAAAGGATTTGACAGGGCGCCACACAGGTCTCTGCTAAGAGCAACAGGACTAAAAGATGAAGATTTTGATAAACCGTTTATTGGTGTTGCGAATTCTTTTATTGAAATTATTCCCGGACATTTTTTCTTAGATAAAGTGTCAGATATTATAAAAGATGAGATTAGAAAAGCAGGTTGTGTGCCATTTGAGTTTAATACTATTGGTGTAGATGACGGTATTGCTATGGGGCATGATGGTATGCTTTTTTCTCTTCCTTCAAGAGAATTAATTGCAAATAGTATTGAAACAGTTATGAATGCACATAAATTAGATGCAATGATAGCTATTCCAAATTGTGATAAGATTGTTCCGGGTATGATAATGGGAGCTTTAAGAGTTAATGTACCTACTGTATTTGTTTCAGGTGGTCCTATGGCTAAAGGTTATACCAAAGACGGAACGCCAATTGATTTATCAACTGCATTTGAAGCTGTTGGTAAGTTTGAAGCCGGTGAGATTACAGAAGCTCAACTTACAGATATTGAGTGTAATGCTTGTCCAAGTGGTGGGAGTTGTTCTGGTATGTTTACTGCAAATTCTATGAATACACTTATGGAAGCTATGGGTATCGCACTTCCTGGTAATGGAACTATTTTAGCTTTAACAAAAGAAAGAGAAGAGCTTTATAGAAAAGCAGCAAGAAGAATTTGTGAAATTGCACTTATGGAAGAAAAAGAAAAAGCGCAATATAATATGAAAAATATCCTAAATGAAAATGCAGTAAGAAATGCATTTGCTGTTGATATGGCTATGGGTGGTTCATCAAATACTGTTTTACATATGTTAGCGATTGCCAGAGAAGCAGATGTGAATTTTAATCTTGAAGATATAAATAAAGTATCTCGTAGAGTTTCTCATATTGCTAAAATATCCCCATCTTTAACAACTATCCATATGCAGGATATTGATAAAGCTGGAGGAGTGAGTGCGGTTATGCATGAGATGGCTAAAAGAGGTGATGACATTCTTTTAGATAATCTTACAGTTATGGGTGATACAATTTATGAAAAAATTGCAAATGCTGAAATTAAAGATACAAATATTATTCATACTATTGATAACCCTTATAGTGAAGTTGGCGGACTGGCAATACTTTATGGAAATTTAGCCGAGCAAGGTGCTGTAATTAAAACTGCCGGTATTACAGGTGAGCGAGTATTTACCGGTACTGCTGTTTGTTTTGATTCTCAAGATGATGCTATAAAAGGTATTCTCAATCATAAAGTAAAAGCTGGAGATGTTGTAGTGATTCGTTATGAAGGTCCAAAAGGTGGTCCTGGTATGCAAGAGATGTTAGCTCCAACTTCACTTATTATGGGTATGGGTCTTGGAGATTCCGTTGCACTTATTACTGATGGTAGATTTAGTGGAGCTACAAGAGGAGCTAGTATTGGTCATGTTTCTCCAGAAGCTGCTGAGGGTGGTATGATTGGATTACTTAAAGATGGTGATTCTATCCATATTGATGTTGATAAATATATTTTATCAGTTGATTTAACTTTTGAAGAGATTGCTCAAAGAAGAGATGATTTTGTCCCTGTAAAAAAAGAGATAAGTTCTAGTTGGTTAAAACAATATAGAGCCTTAGTTACAAATGCGTCTAGCGGTGCAATTTTAAGAACTGATATGTTTTAATTAAAAAAGGGAGATTATTAATCTCCCTTTTATTTTAGGTTAGCGATAGTATCACCAAAATTAATTTTTTTATTTACCCACTCTTCTATTTGAACCATATCTTTTTCCCAAAACATTAAAATAGTTGAACCCATTTTAAAATATCCAAGACAATCACCTTTTGAAATATGTAAATCATCATATTCATAAACTTTTATTTCCCTTGCATCACTATTTGTTTCAATTTTGGGTTCAAATTCAAATACCATTTTACCAACATTTAGAGCTCCAACAAAAACCATATAAAATAGTTTTTCTTCATCAGTAATACATTCCATAATAACTCGTTCATTTTCTACAAAAAGAGAGTTTTGTTTGTTTAAATATCTAAAATTTACAGGATAAAGTTTCCCTGGTACATGAATAAGTTTAGTAACTTGACAATTATATGAAGCATGATATCTATGATAATCTTTTGGAGATAGATACATATTCATAAAATTACCATTTACTATTTTAGAAAAATTCTTATCACTTATTTTAGAAGTCAAGAGTTCTTTTACGCAATATTCCATACCTTTAATTTGTAATGCAGTTTCCCCTTTAATCTGTCCAGCTTCACTTACAAAACTATCAGCAGGAGAGATAAAATTATCTAAACTATGATCAATATCTCTTGGAGTATTTAATGCTCTTGTAAAAAGTGCATTTAAAGTTTTATAGCTGTTTGGTTCATTAAACTCTCCCATATCAAGTCCGAGTAGTTTCACATAACCTGTGTTTATTATATTTTGCAAAAACGAAGGAAATGCCGTCGTTGCAAATTTGTGAAATATATCTGAAATTTTATTTGTAATATGTCTTTTTATCATTTAAATTTACGCCTTTTATTTTAATTTTACTATTTTATACTTATTTGTATCATTTGACCATTTTATTACTTCTTCTTTTTTATTTGGAATTAATAAAGTCAATCTACCTTTTTGTGCCATTTTACCAGCACTTTCCTTGGCAACTTCTCCCTTGCCCCAGAAAAAATCAGCTCGTATATCACCTTTAATAGCCCCGCCGGTATCTGCCGCGACCATTAAAGAATTGATGTTTTCATCATTTGTTGGATTAGTTGTGTTTATAAATACTGGAAATCCTAAAGGTATGAAGCTTCTATCAACTGCCAAGTTTCTAAGGGCTACTAATTCAATTCCCAAACTTCCTGTAGCTGTTTTTTGACTAATTTTAAAAAATACTTTACTATCATTTAAATTTAATAGATCATCTACTTTTGTAGGATTTTCATCACACCATTTTTTAATAGCTTGTAAGCTCATATCTCTTTTTGTAATTTGACCATCTTGTATTAGCTTTCGTCCTACAGGATAATACTTTCGCCCATTTTGCCCTGCATATCCTAAATTTATAACTTTACCATTTTGAAGTTTTACTTTGCCGCTTCCTTGAATTTCTAAAAAGAATCTATCAACTTTATTATCTACAAATACAAGTGGCTCCAATTTTTTATTTGATTTCCCCTCTAACTCTTTTCTGGACTCATAAGGTATCAGAGTTTTGCCTACAAGTTTACCACGAAGAGTATATTTTTTTAAGTCGGGATATATTGAACTTAAGTTTACAGTTATTAAATCATCAGGAGTCTTATAAATAGGATATTTAAACTTATCTGTTTTAGTTAAACTGCCATTTAAAATCGGCTCATAATATCCAGTGATAAGTCCTTGAGCTCTTTTTTGTTTATTTAATAGTTTATAAGCTGTAAAATTAGTAGTAAAAAACTCTTTGCCATCAGTATAATTAACTGATTTTTTACAAACTTTTTTTAGGTGTTTATTAACTCTTCGAGCTTTACAATCTTTTTGAAAAACTTCTAATGCTAATTGTAAATTATCTTGTGAAAATCCTTCAATATCTTTCCAGTCAATTTTTTGTAAAAAAGCATTTGAAATTTCCGGTTTTTTTTCTATTCTTTTTTCTTGACATCCTGCAAAGAAAAATATTAAAAAAGAGATAAATAAGGTTTTAATCATTATGCCATTAATTCGTGTTTTATCTTTTCTTGATTTATTTTTACTACAGTTTGTTTAGCTATCTCATCTAATCGCTCTTTATCACATCTAAGTTCAATGCAAGTCTCATCTTCACTTGCACCACTTATCTTACACTTGTAATATTTCCACTCTTTTTTTGTCAATCTTCTTCTTAAAATCTCAACCAACTCATCCATATCATCTTTTAAAGGTCTTACTAAAACTTTAATATCTTTTTCTAACTGTTCTTTTAAATTTTCCATTATTTTATCCATTCATTTAATTTATTCATATCATCATAACTGGTCATATCCAGTTTTATTGGTGTAATTGAAACATAATTATCCTTAATAGCTTCAAAGTCACAACTCTTTTTTTCATCTGCTTCCCAAATCAAAGGGTGTAATCCAATCCAATGAAACTCGTTTCCTTTTGGGTCGTGATATCTATGACAATCATTTCCAAATACTCTATATCCTGCTTTTGTAATTTTAATACCTTTGCACTCATTTATTTTTATCTGAGGCACATTTATATTTAAAAGCTTTCTAGCTCCCAATGGAAATTCATCAGCAAAGATTTTTTTAGTAATATCAATTATCACTTTACATGCAAGTGCAAAATCCCAATCCTCTTTAGGTTCACTTGAATGTAAGTTGTTATAAACCTGACTAATAGCAATAGCAGGCACTCCTTGAAGCACACCCTCCATAGCACCCGCAACAGTTCCACTATAAGTGATATCTTCACCCATATTTGATCCAATATTTATACCACTAATTACAAGGTCAGGCAACACATCTTCAGGATATAAATTATGAAGCCCTAAAAATACACAATCAGTAGGAGTACCGTCTTCAAGTCGATAAAAATCATCATCTACATGTTTAAATCTCAAAGGATGAGACAAAGTCATACTATGAGCACACGCACTTTTGTTTGTTGTAGGTGCTACAACTATTATATTTGCCAAAGGTTGTAAAGCCTCAACTAAATACTTTAAACCAACAGCTTCAAAGCCGTCATCATTTGTTATTAAAATTTGTTTTATATTATATCCTTTATTTTATTCACTATTTTCTAACTCTTCTAATTCACGATGTAACTCTTTTATTAGCTCTTTTTCTGATGGTAAATAAAGTTGATATTTACTAGCTAGGATAGTTTTATTATCTTGTGGTAGTGTGTACTTTACAACAGTATCATTTTTATCAGCACAAAGCAACACTCCAATAGTAGGGTTTTCAAAATCTTGTTTTTCATTTCTATCATAATAATTCACATACATTTGTAACTGCCCTACATCTTGATGAGTAAGTTTATGTGTTTTTATCTCAAATATCACAAAGCATTGAAGTAGTCTATTGTAAAAAACTAAATCTATAAAAAAATCATCCTCATCTATATGGATTCTTTTTTGTCTTGATACAAATGAAAAACCATTTCCAAGTTCCAATAAAAAATCTTGTAAATTTGAGATAATAGCTTGTTCTAAATCCTTTTCATAATAACTAGCCTTTTGTTCCAATCCTAAAAACTCTAAAACCATTGGGTCTTTTATAATCTCATTTGCACTTACAGGAAGTTTTTCAGCTTTTGCTACTTTTAATACTGATTTTTTATCATTACTTAAAAGTAATCGTTCAAATAATGAAGAATTTATTTGTCGCTCTAACTCTCTTTTACTCCAACAGTTCTTTACCGATTCTGCTATGTAAAATTCTCTTTTATCATTATTATCTAGTCTAATTAAAAGCTTATATTGACTCCAATTCAATTGTGAACACAGTGTGTTCACTTTTGGGAATTTTTTATAAAATTGTAAAAAAAGATAGAGTTGCCTATAAGAATAACCACTTCCATAAATAGGTTCTAGTTCAAATGAAAGAGTTTTGATAACATGCTTACCATAATCAGCTCTATCTTTTTTGTCTTGAACCTCTTCAAATATTCTTTTACCAATATTCCAATATAGTATAACCCTTTGGGTATCAACTGCTTTTATTGCTGTTTCTTGGGAAGTGTTGATTAGATTTTGGATATCTTTGGTTAAGTTTGTTGTAGTTTTGATATTTTGTATTTTATTCACTTTTAAAACCCTTAGTTATATTTATATTATATTTTTTATTTAAAAACTCATTAACAATT
Source organism: Arcobacteraceae bacterium (assembly GCA_965242915.1). GTDB lineage: Bacteria > Campylobacterota > Campylobacteria > Campylobacterales > Arcobacteraceae > CAJXII01. The sequence goes on along the minus strand of CBDETN010000027.1, from coordinate 57,131 downwards.
TTTTTATCACTAGTATTAATAAGAAAAGATTTTTCTTTATTAGAAAAGTTATAAATACCAAAATTTTTAATATAATTTCTACCTAATGAATAATAATTAGATGAATAATATTTACTAATACTTTTAATATAAAACCAAAAAATATCAGACATAAATATTTTTTGTAATATTTGTAAATCTTCTAAATTATCTGATAATGCAGACATACCATTATTAAAATATAAATTTTTGTTGCTAGATAAACTACTATAAAAACCTTCATTGGCAAGTTGAGGAAATAAAAGTTTATAGTTTGATATTTCCATTGATTGATTTCTCCCATATTCATACCATAAATATTTACCTTTACCATAATCTCGTTGCAATAAACTATTCTTATTATTTAATAAATATTTGTATGCATTAGGATAATTAGATTTAAATATATCTTCTTTAATTAATACTGGTTTATTGTCAACATATTTATACGGAAAGATAATTTTCTCAATTAAATGATCAATATTATCTCTATTTGCTAAATAATTAGAATTAATAATATCTTTACATATCTTCTTTTCAATAGCAGTGCCATCTTCTAAAAAATAATATTCTTCATTTTCACTAATGTATTGAAAAATATATATTCTATTTCTTAATGTTGCAATACCACTTTTTGTATTATAAATTTTTCCAAGTGGTGTTCCTGTTAATTCTATTTTTTTAATAATATCAGTATTTTTTAAATGCCAACCATTTAAAATATTTAATTTAGAGTATGGTATTTTATTAAATATAATTTCTTTTTTATCTAAATTAATACTTTTTTTAACAGTATAATAAATATCTTTAGATTCAATTTTTTCTAAAAAACACAAACAAGTATATGTTGTTCTATCTTCAAATATTTGTTCATCTTCAAAATCTATTATTTTTATTAAAACTTTATTTTTCTCAAAATATTCTCTAATTGCTCTACCATTAAGACTTTTAATAAATGTACTAACAGTAATAAAACCTAGTACACCACCTTTTTTTAATAGCTCATAACCTATTTGAAAAAAAGGTATATATAAATCTGGATGTCCACTTTTGCAAACACTCCAATTATTCATAAGTTTTTTTGTTTCTTCATCCATATTTCTAGAACATACATAAGGAGGATTACCTATTATTATATCAAACCCATTATGCTTTTTAATTTTATTATCTTCTTTAATCCAATCAAAGGTTAATGAATTTGCAACATATAAATTAAACTCAAATTCTTTTTCATCTTCTTCGTGATATATTGAAAATAGTGTTAATAAAATTTCTGTTCTTTTAATACTATATTTTTGAATATCTACTCCGAATATATTATCTTTGTATATATCTTTAAAGCTTTTTTTAGTTCTTTTCTTTAATTCCATTGAAGCGTCAATTAAAAAGCCCCCAGCTCCACAGGCAATATCTGCAATAGTTATATCATCATATTTATTTTTAGGAAAATCTAAAAAAGATTTTTTTGTTATAAATTCTCTTATATTATCAGGTGTATAAATAGCTCCATTAATTAATTTATCAGAGGGAGAAATAACAAATTCAAAAAGCTCTAAAAGTGATTCAAAGTGAAATGATTTTTCATATCCTTGCAATAAGTTTAAAAAATCATTTAATACTAAATATTCACTTGTATTTTTTTTTATATATAAGTTTTTAATAAAAATATTTTTTACATTTGTTAGGTTGTGTTGATATAGAAATGCAGATACCAATAATCTATTAATTTTATACTCATCTGTATTATATTCTTTTAAAAAGTTAAATATTTCTCTATTCAATGAAATCACCACTAATAGCTTCATCAATTAAATTAGAAAATTCGCTAACAAGTTCTATTGATTTTTCTAGTTCTAGTTTATATAATGGTCTAGATAAATCATTGTGGGACTGAGGATGTAAAATATCTTTTAAAATAAAATGTAAATTCTCAAACTCATCAACATCTAAAATATGTATCTGATATTCCTTAAACTCATCAATTGCAGAACTAATTTGATTTGCAAAAAGGGTACATTTTTCAACTTGAATATCAGATGGCATTCTTGAACAATGCTGAAATTGTACAAGAATACTTTTCAAACTTTCTAAGTCTTTTCCAAATTCAATTATTTTAGAATAATTTTCTTTTAATTTAGAAAGAAATATTTTTTTATCTAAACTATCTAATTCTAAAAATTCATCAAATCTTTTTTCTACTTCTTTTCTTAAATAGTTTGCAGAAGCTGGATAGTCTTTATTCTCAAAATGTTGCTTCGCTATATCTATATAAGTATTATATTCTTCACAATCTTTAATATATGGCTTTTCAATTCCTTCTTCATTCCTATCTAAATACATTTCAAAATATTTCCATTGATTTTTTTGCTTAAAATTAAAATATCTTTTTGATTTTTCATAAAATGCTTTATCATGTGTAAGCATAATAATTTGAAAATTTTGAAAGGAATCATCATTTACGAGCATATCTAATACTAGTTCTCTGTTTGACATATCTAAAGAAACAAGTAAGTCATCTAGAACTAATACTTTTAAATCTGATTCTTGTAATTTAATTTTAGTAAGAGCGAATCTAACAGATAATGCAATTGCTGTTAATTTTGCTTCATTAAAATAACTTTGAGAACGATGAATCGCTAAGTCATTTTGAGAATCCTTTTTAAATGAAATGGAAAAATCAATCTTTGGTTTTATAAACTTTTTTTGTCTGGTATACTTGCCATTAATTACTCTCAATTTAAGCTTTATGTTTTCATAATTGAATTTTATCAAATAATCATTAGATGGTTGGTTAATTTGATTGATTTTATTAGTAAGAATTCTATTAAATAAAACCAGTTTATTTGTTAATTTATTAAATTCATCTCTATCCTTTATAGGTCCAGGATTTCTATTTTTTATATCTACAATTTCATCCCACAAATCTGATAAATTTTGTCCATCTTTAGTTATAAAATGTAATATTTCATATTCAAATAATTTAAACAAATCAATTTCATCAGTATGTAGGAAATCAAAAAATCTAAATATATATTTATAATTGATAAAGTCTCCAGCATAACATCCTTGCTCAATTAATAAATCTTCTTTGTTTGTATTAATACTTTCTTTAGAAATTGTAAATACTTTATCTGAGTTTAAATTATTTATATCTTTTAAAGTCAATTCTATTTTTGCATTTTCATCAGAATTCTCATAAATATTTACTAATGAATTTTTATTTGGGTTTGCTTCTGTAGATTGTATAAAATATTTTTTAATTTCATTATCATTTTCTTTTAAAGCACTTTGAAAAAAAGTATATAATGCCCAAAAAATTGTACTTTTACCACTACCATTTTCACCATATATTAAAATATTTTGTTTATTAAATTTCAATGGTTCAACATCTTTGAAAAATTTAAAACTTTTAATATTTAAAGAATCTATTTTATACATTAAATGCCCTTTTTATAGGAATAATAATGTCTTTAAACTCAATATCAATTAGAATTAAATTATTTCTTATTTTATTTGATTGTTCAGTTAATAAATCATAAGATTTATTGATAATATCACTTTTATATTTAGAATCTAAATCTTCAATTGGTTTAAAAATTTCTTTTGCATAATGAATAAACTTGATATTCTTTTCTTTAAATTGCTTTCTAAAATATAATTCATATATCATTGCATCTAAAACTTCTTTAAATTGCTCAATAATATGTTCATTTGAGACATATTCATTTATATCATCCTTTATATTATTATTTAAAAAAATAATATAATCAACTAAAATTTCAAAACAAATAGGCTCATCATTGTTAAATTGAGGAATAGGAAAGTTTTCTACATACCTTGGCATATACCTATAATATCCACCAGCTAATGGTATTCCTACTTGCTGTAAATACCACCACATAAGTTTAGAATTTAATATTGATAAATAAAATTTATAACTTTCTTTGATATGTTTATATTTTTTGTAGCCATATACTGTTGTTGTATGATAAAATTCTCCAAATTTATCATATGAGTAATCTCCACCTTTAGAAATATCACGAGACAAGATTTTTTCTTCTTCTACTCCTACCATTCCTTGTTTTCTACCAAATTGATACCATTCTCCATCAATATTAAATTTACCTTTTTCTCTATTTCTAAGAATATCTTCACATCTTTTTAAATATTCATATCCATTGGGAAAAAATGATGATATTTCTTCTTCAGATAATAATATAGCCTTTTCTTTTTCTTCCTCTAGTTGAATAATATAAGGAAATATAACTACCTTTTTTGTTTCTAATTTTTTATACTTATGAATATCATCACCTTTTAAAATAGGCTTTGTAAAATCTTTTTCAATTACAACTCTTTCTTGTAGTTCTTGGGAAAAACCACTAATTAAATTATCATCTATATTTTTACATTTATCTAGAAAATACACTTGATCATTACTTGTTTGTAATCCTGTATAAATTCTTTCAAAAATATCATTTAATTTTAATTTATTTATATTAAGTATATTTAAAATATTAGCTGAAATTTTATTTGTAAGAATCCAACCATCTTCATTTAAATTTTTATACTCAATTTGTGAATAATCATTATCATTTATTTCATCTAAAAATAATTTTAATTTAGTATTTGTTTTTAAATCTTTTTTTAATTCTAAATAATTTATATAATTTGTATCTTTACTAAGCCATATAAGTGAAGTATAAGTTGATGCATTAAATACTTTATAATCTTTAAAAGAAATTAGTTTGAAAACTCTTTTATATGTTGTTTTTCTCAACCCTTTTCCAAAAGCAGAATTAACCCATCTATCCGGCATGATAAAATTTACAATTCCTTTATCTGAAACTAACTTTAATGCTTGCTCAGTAAATATTACATATAAATCATATCCACCCGTTGCTGATTGATAAATATTTTTATATTTTTTAGAGATATCTTTATTGATTCCTTGAATTCTTTTATATGGAGGATTACTAATTACAATATCAAACTTTCTATTAGTATCAAACATAAAACTTATATCAAACTCATGAGCAATATTTTTTGGAATAAATGGATTATATTTTAGAATACTATCATATTGATAAGATTGAATTATATTATTATATTTTGTAATTATTTTCTTTTTATCTAATCCATATGATTCAAAATAATTATTTTTTAAATCTATTAATTCATTTTCTAATTCATCAAATTTATTTTCTTTTATAATTGGTAGTAAAGTATTTGAACAAACAAATTTAAATTCAAGATTAGGTAAAGTTTCTATTCCTCTGTTATCTCTATCTTCAAATATTTTTTCATCAACTATTAAAGATAAGAATGCTCTTAATTTACTAATTTCTACAGCCATGGGATGAATATCTATACCATATATAGAATTTTTAATAATTGATAATTTTCTAATATAATTTTTTTCTCTATTTTTATGTTTTAATTGGAATTCAATACTTTGTAAGTTAAACCATATATTTGCATTTGGATCAATTAATTCTAGTATTTTAACAATCTTTTGTAAAAATCCAATAGGAAAAGCACCACTTCCACAAGCTGGATCAATAATTTTCAACTTAAATAATGCTGTTAATAGTTCGGTTTTTTCATAGTCATTTTCAGGTATACCATAAAATAAAATAATATTCTTTAAAATATGTTTATCAATGGATGTATTCTTTTCTAAATATTTTAGTAATGATTCGTTAATCATATATTCAACAATTTCTCTTGGGGTATAATAGCTTCCCGTCGCTTTTTGTGCACTTTCTCTTGTATTATCATTAATTTCTGCTAATAAATTTTCAAATACTCTTCCTAGCATTTCTGGATCTATTGATAAATCGCTATCTTCTATACTGTTTTCATCAATTGTAAAATTATATTTATTAATATGTTGGTAAAACTCTTTAAAAAATTCATCTTCAACAATTATAGTTTCATTTTTATTATATAAATCTAGATCCATTGGTTCAAATAATCCACCATTTAAAAATGGTATTTTATTATTAATATAATTTATTTTTCTATCTTCTTGCTTTGTATTTAATTGTTCAAAGAAAAGTGGTTCAAGTATTTTACTATAGTATTTATTTTGTATATCAAATATATTGTTTGGAACAAGGTCTTTTTTGTTAAGAAATTTTATAAATAAAAGTCTTCCAATTAATCTTATTGAAAATTCTGTTTTATTATTTAAATTATTATTTGGATATATTAGATAACTATTTATTAGATTATTATATAATATAATTATTTCTTTATAAAATTCTTCTGTAATTGCTTCGACACTAAATGCTTTTTCCAGTTCAATCATAGATGGATACTGTATATCTTTTAATTGTAAATAGGCTGTTTTTATAGCCATATTTTTTCCTAAAACATAAGTATACCTTTTTAGATTAGTTACTTGCTGTTTATCATTCTCATCATAGCTAAATTGAATAAAAGACAATCTCCATACATTTGGTTTAGTTGGGTTATAAAATACTGCTATTGCTCCGTCAAGTAGCGCATCTTCAACTTTCTTTTTTAAGATATTATTTAAAGATACTCTATTGTTTTCTATATCTTTTTTATCTGTTGATACAAATTCAAAAAATCCTATCTCTTTACCATCATCTAGTTCAACTTGTCCTAAAAATTTATATTTTTGAATATTATCTTGCTCTGAGTCTAATGGTGTTTCATAGTCAGTATCATTTTCTTCAAAGCCATAAAATTTATTAAAAATAAACTCTATAAAGTTTTCTTTTTTATAGCTTGATTGTAAAAAGTTTTTAATATCCAAATTTTATCCTTTTATTTATATAAATGTTTCACTTAAAATAATATCTATTTTAGTTTTTATTTGTTGTTCTTGTTTAGTTTCTTGATGAACTAAACTATATTTTTCTTGTAGTTTTTTAATCTCTTTTGTTATCTCAAAATCTTTAAACTTTTTTGATATAGTTATAATATCTTTACCTAAATTTTGAAGCTTACCATCTCTAATTGTTTTTGTAAAAATATCAAAAATATCTTTTTGAATAAAACCTTTATCTATCCAAGATTTAAAAAGCTTAATTGCTTGTTGGTCATTTTTATGTTTTACTTTTACTGTAGTAACTTGCTTAACAATTCCATTAAGTTCATTCTCATAAAAATCAATAGCTTTTTTTACATGGTCATAATGATAATCTTTAATTGGTAAGATAGCTTTTTCTTTTGTATCAGTTTTTAAATGTGTTGCCATATTTACAAAACTAATTGCTTCACAATTTTCATTATCTACTTTATAGTAATTTTTAGATTCATAATTTTTAATAAAGACCAATGAAGTTTCAGATGAACTATTAATATCTCTTTGAACTCTTACTTTTTTTGGTAGTTCTTTAAGTAGTTCAAATTTTCTTGGATTAGCTTCATTATAATTTCTAATCTCTTCTAGAAATTTTAACTCTGCATCTGGTTTTTCTATATTACTTTCATACAATGATACAGTTCCTACTTTTTCATCTTTTGAATATATTTGACTATCTTCTCCAACTGTATGATGAAATGTTTGTAGTTTTATAAATGCTTTTTTTGATAACTCAATTAATGCTTCACTTTGTGCTGTAGGTTTAAAGTTATAAATATGTATTTGGTTGTGTGAAGTTCCTATACGATTTATTCTTCCTATTCTTTGCATAAGTCTTGTAGAGTTCCAAGGTATATCATAGTTGTATATGATATTACTTTGGTGCATATTTACACCTTCACTTAATGTATCTGTTGAGATAATTACATTAAAATCATTTTTCTTATCAGGATAATTAGCATCAAAATTTGCTCTAATAATATCTTTTAATTTATCTCTATTCCCACCATGAACTGTTAAAACTTTTTTATAGTCTTTTAGTTGCTCTTCAAGATATAAAGCTGTTTGTTTAGATTCTGTAAATACTACTATTTTTTCATCAGTATGTTCATCTAAAATCATTTTAAATTTATCTAATTTTGGGTCATAATCTATATCTTCCCATAATTTAACAATATCTTCTAATATAATTAAATCACTTTTTAATTGTTCTATATATATATCATTAAAATCACTTGAATCAAAAGCTTTCATTTTTTCATTTGCTAAATAATCTTCAATTTTATCTGTAAAATTATCTTCATCTTGTTCTATTAAATCATAAAGATTAAAATGTTTTGAAGGTATGAATATAACACCATCTTTAAACATATCAATTAATATCAATAAGTTTCTTTTTTGTTTATTAATAGTTGATTTAAAAGCTGTAAATGAACTCTCCAATCTTTTTATTAGCATTGTTTGCATCAACTTAGCAAGTGCTTCTGAACTTAACTCTATAAATCCCTCTTGAATTTTACCATACTTCTTTTTTCCACTTTCATTTAAATAAGCTAATATTTTATATCTATGATATTGTAATCCAATTTTTTCATTAGTTAATAAATCAATAGTTTTATCAAATACTTTGATTAGATTATCATCAAGTTTATATTCAAGTTCTACAACAGGGTTAATTTTAGGTATATGTAAACCTTGTTCTTTTATATCTTTTGAATAGGTGTCATTTGTTTGTATATCTGTTCTTGTTCTTCTAACCATCACTTCTCTTAAAATATTATCTCGAACTTTTTTAGATAATCTTTCAAGCTCTTCAAGTTCCTCTTTTGTTAGTTCTGATTTATTTTCTTTTTTACCAATAATCTCTTTATATCTTTTATCAATATCAGCAAAAAATATTTCTAAATTTGGATGTGAATCAATAGTTGAATTTCTCTTATCTTGAAACAGATACAATTGATTTGCTATATCTTGTGGCTTATTATTTAAAGGTGTTGCTGATACAAGGATGATTTTCTTTTTATATTTAACTTGTTCTTTACAAATCCGCTCTAACTCTTTATATCTTGAAGTAGAAAAGTTTTTAAATTTATGAGATTCATCAATAATAATAGTTTCATAATCTTGTGTATCAGTAATTTTTTCTAATGCACCATAAGACCTAAACTCAAAATGTCTAAATGAACCAATTTGAAACTTTTTAAATGTTTCAATCCATTCTTTTTTTATTGATGGTGGTGCAATAATAAGTATTTGTCCTTTTGTTTCAAAACATAATCTTCTAACAATCATAGCACTTGTAATAGTTTTACCAAGTCCAACAACATCAGATAAGAAAAAACCACTATGTTTTTTTATCTTTGATAGTCCCTCATTAACTGCATCAATTTGATAAGCTAACTTCATATAACCTTTTGGTAAGTCATTAGCAACTGACGGGTCATAATCAACTCTATCTTCAAAATGTTCAATTAGAAATTTTAAATAAACTTCATAAGGAGTCATCTCTTTTAGATAACTATTTTGTTTAATAGTTTCAATATCTTCTTCTTTAATCTCAATAGATTTAGACCATAAATCTTCAAATTCATTTAATGCAAATTCAATATCTTCACTATATTTTAGTTCCACATTAAATTCATAATTCTTTGATAATCCATTTTCAGTTAAATTTGAACTTCCAGTTATAACTGAACCACGATATTCTGTGGTTTCATCATGTCTTATGATTTCATTTTCTCTTAATATATATATTTTAGAATGTATATTTTTATCTTGTGATATTCTGATTTCAAGTTTATTTTTAACCATCATTTTAATAAATTGATTTACACTTTCATCTATCTCTTTGGAATAGCTTTCACTTGCCAATATATCTTTTTGATTTTCACAAAATTCTTGACTAAATTTTTCATAGTCTAGTAAATTAAATTTTTTACCTCTATTTTTAGCATCAATAGTTAATTTATCAACATTAATACCAACAAGTATTCTTAATTTATCAACATTATTTAGTAACGAAGCAATCTTTTTGAAACCACTTATTCTGAAATAACCAATTAAAAATTCCAAATTCTTAATATCATAATGTGTAAGAATATCTTTTAATCTATTTTCTAAGGTATTTGAACCTTGATTTGTAAAAAATTTTGAACTCATATTTTTATATTTTCCATTCTTAATAATATTTCATCATTTTCAGATAAAAAATCTTTAAAATAATCCTTTTTATCAGCTATCTTAAAAGTATCAATTACAAAATAAGTTATTAAATTTAACTTATTCATCTACTATCTCCCAATATCCTTTTCTAGCACTACCAACTCTTAAAATTTTGTTCTCTTTTTTTAATTTTGCTATTTGCTTTTCAATAGCTCTAGTTGTTAAGTCTAAAATTTGAGCTAATTCTTTAATCGTAATTTTTGGATTTTGTTTTAAATATTCTAAAATTCTATCTTCTGTATTTACCGAACTTTTTACCGAATCTTTTACCGAACTTTTAATAGTTTCTAAAATAGTTGTAATCTTTTCTTCACCTAAAAAATTACCTTCTATTTCAAGTGTTCCAGCTAAAGTTTTGATACGGTTCTTTTTACGAAGTTTAGGCGTAATAATATTTTTTTCATTAGCCTCTATCTTTGTTAATTCTACACCAATCTGGGTAGAAAGTGATAACATTTTTGATGTAATAGTATAAGGTGGGTTATACCCCATAGTCTAATCCTAAAATATCTTTAGCTAAACTTAGTGTCCTCATCCTACATATACCCCATTTATCTCTTTCAACATACTCTCAACACCCTTATTCACATAATACCCGCTATCAATCTCAACATCACCAAGTTTAGATTTAATAGTAATCATTATAGGTCGTTTGCCTTGATTTTTAGATATAATTTCATGGATTTTAAAAAGAACATTAAAGTCATCAGAATAATCAACTGCTACACTTAAAGTCGGCTCAATTTTTTCTACTCTTTTAGTTTTAAGTTTCTCTTTTTTTGCTTCTTTTAAAGTCTCAATCTTCCGTAAACTAAGTTGAACTCCAAAGTCATTTACTTTTGCTCTTACTTTAAATGCTATTGGTTTAGTAAGATCAAAATCTTCTTCAAGCTCTTTTAATCTATCTTCAAAAAGCATAAGTTCGAGGCTTCCATGAAAATCCATAATAGTTGCTATTCCAAACTTAAAGCCTTTTTTACTTACTTTATTTACAATTGATTCTATCTGTCCTACTATTAAAGCTTCTGCACCATCTGCTAACTCATCAATCTCACTGCTTAAAGTATAATTTATCTCATCTAAACTTTCACGATATTTATCAAGCGGATGCCCAGATACATAAAATCCTAAAGATGCTTTTTCAAATTCTAATATTTCTGTATCGTTAAACTCTGGCATATCTTTTAAATCTAAATCGACACTAATCATATCATCATCATCTGCAAATAAATTTGGTTTTGCATGGTCTTTTTTTTGTCTTGCAACTTTTCCTACTTCTTCAACTATATCTTCTAGTTGCTCAACCATCGCTTTTCTTGAATATCCAAAACAATCTAAAGCACCAGATTTAATCAAAGTTTCAATTACTCTTTTATTCACTTTACTACCATCTGTTCGGCTTATAAAATCACTTAAATCTTTAAAATCTCCACCATCTTCACGAGCAGCTAAAATAGAATTTATCGCAACATCTCCGGCACCTTTTAATGCACCCATTCCAAACATTACAACTTCTTTATCTTCAAGTGTATTTGCATTAAAAACTAAATCAGATTTATTAATATGAGGAGGTACCAGTTCGTATCCCATTCGCTTAACTTCATCTACATATTTTACAACTTTGTCTGTGTTGTCTTTTTCACTTGTAAGAAGCGAAGCCATAAACTCTGTAGGATAATATTTTTTTAAATAGCTGGTATAAAATGTTACCATAGCATAAGCTGCTGAATGTGATTTGTTGAATCCGTATCCGGCAAACTTAACAATCAAGTCAAAAAGCTCTTCACAATGTTGTCGATTAAAGCCTTTTTTAACTCCTCCGTCTGCAAATTCACCTTTTAATCTATCCATCTCTTCAACAATCTTTTTACCCATAGCCCGACGAACTAAATCCGCCCCGCCAAGGCTAAATCCACCTATAGTTTGAACTATCTGCATAACTTGTTCTTGATAAACAATTACCCCGTAAGTAGGCTCAAGTATTGGTTTTAAAGGTTCTTCAAATTCATCATAAAAATAATCAACTTTTGCCCTTCCATGTTTTCTGTCAATAAAATCATCAAGCATCCCAGACTCCATAGGTCCCGGTCTATAAAGTGCAAGTACGGCGATAATCTCTTCAAAGTTTGAAGGTTTCAATCTTTTACATAAATCTTGCATACCCGATGATTCTATTTGAAACAAACCAATTGTGTGACCAGTTTGGATTAAATCATAAACAGCTTTATCATCAACATCTTGTTTGACAAAATCTATCCGTTTTCCATGTCTTTTTTCTACAAGTTGATTTGCACCCTCAATTACCGTTAAGGTTTTAAGTCCTAAGAAGTCAAATTTAATTAAATCTACATCTTCAACATATTTTCCACTGTATTGAGTAGCAAGTGCATTTTCAAGACCTGCTGGCTTAAACAGCGGGGTTTTTCTCCAAAGCGGTTCATTTGATATTACTACTCCAGCTGCATGAGTTCCTGCATTTCTATTTAGTCCTTCAAGTGCTAAAGCATATTCCCAAACTCTAGCAGCCGTTGGATTAGTGTCACAAAGTTCTTTTATCTTTGGCTCTTTTTCCCAAGAGTTTTCTAAGTCAATTCCAAGCTCATCTGGTATTAATTTTGCCATTGCATCTGCTTGAGAATATGGCATATCAAGAACTCTTGCAACATCACGAATCACTCCTTTTGCAAGAAGCTTACCAAAAGTGATTATCTGTGCGACATTGCTCCGACCATATTTTTCAACAACATAATCAATAACTTCTTGTCTTCTTGCCTGACAAAAATCCATATCAATATCCGGCATAGATATTCGCTCAGGATTTAGAAATCTCTCAAAAAGTAAACCATAAGGCATAGGATCAATATCTGTAATTTCAAGTGCAAAAGCTACTAAACTTCCTGCAGCTGAACCCCTGCCTGGACCAACAGGAATTTTTTGTATTTTCGCATAAATAACAAAATCCCAAACGATTAACATATAGCCTGGGAACTTCATATTATTAATAATATCCATCTCAATTTGAAGTCGGTCTTTGTATTCTTGATGTTTATCTTTATCTACGATTTTAAGTCTTTTTTCAAGTCCTTGTCTACATTCATGAATAAATAAAATTTTATCATTTTCAAGTAAATATTCAATATCAGGCTCTGGTAAATTTAAATTTGAGAGTTGTGCTTTTTCTCTTGTAAATTTAAAATTTGGAGGAGTTGGGTTGCCTAATTTAATCTCTAAATTACATTTCTCAACTATCTCTTGGGTATTATGAATAGCTTCAGGAATATCTGCATAAAGACGAGCAATCTCCTGAGGTGATTTTACATAAAATTCATGAACACTGTGACGAAGTCTTTTTGGGTCATCATAAAGTTTATTCATCGCAATACACATAAAAGCTTCATGCGCATCTGCATCTTTTGCATTTGTATAGTGAGTATCATTTGTAGCAACAATTTTAATGCCGGTTTCTTGTGATATTTTAATAATTTGAGTATCTATATAATGCTGGTCATGGATACCATGCCGCATAATTTCTAAATAAAAATCATCACCAAAAATCTCTTTATATTCTAGGGCAATCTCTTTTGCTCTGTCGTATCCTTTTGCTCCGTTTTTTACATTTTTCTCATTTGCTAAGTTTAGATGCCAGTTTATCTCCCCTTGCAAACATGCAGCTGTACAAACCAAACCTTCACAGTTTTCTTTTAAAAGCTTTTTGTTAATTCGAGGATAATAATAAAATCCCTTCATATATGCCTGGCTGCTTAAATACATTAAGTTTTTATAACCAATGTCATTTTTAGCATAAAGACATAAGTGAAATCTTTGTTTTACACTTTTATCACCTATATCTTCTTGATTGTGAAGATAAGCTTCCATCCCAATGATAGGTTTTATACCTTCTTTTTTCATAGTATTATAAAAATCAATAGTACCAAACATATTACCATGATCAGTCATAGCAACACTGGTCATACCCAGCTCTTTTACTTTTTTGGCAAGGGCTTTTATTTTGTTTGCACCATCAAGTAGTGAGTATTCTGTGTGTAAGTGTAGGTGTGTGAATTGAGGTGTATTAGACATATATATATTATATCACACATTATCTTTAGATAATTTGATTTATAAAAATGGGTTTAATTTTACAAAATCATCGGTAATTCTAAATTCAATATATTATTATTAAAAAAAAGATTTATATGTGTTTTTGATAATTTATTTTCTAAAGATTTATGAATTTCAAGAGGGCTGTTTGCTTTAAATTCAAGAGATATAATTTGATATTTCTTTTCTTCTATTATTTCATATTCTCCTGTTTTAATATATACCTTTAAACTTAATTCTTTTTCATCTTTATAAAGTGTAAAACAGTCATTTAAAATTAAAAGAAATTCATTTATATTTAATTTTACCTGCGGAATTGAAACATCATAAATTTCTTCTATTTTTATATCACTTTGAAGTAAAGTTGTAGTTTTTGACAGCTCTATTAAACTAAAAATATTAGCTAATTCAATATTTGTAATTTTGACAACTTCTTTTTCTCTGCATACTTCTTTATATAATCTCAGTCCTATCTCTTCGTCATTTATATATCCTACTAAAATTGCATAGAATTGAATCTTTCCATATTTTAAAGAGATAAATCTACGATTAAATCCAAAATTAATTGAAGCATGAGAAACTGCTAACTCATACAACTCTTTAGGTTTTACAAAATTAAATAAAAATTCAGCCTCTTTATTAAAGTCTTTCATTTTCCCATTATTGTCAAATAAAATAAATGGATTTAAATCATTTTCTATTAAATTGGCATAAAAGTTATTGTTTTCCATTTTATTCTCCAAAATATTTATTTAATTTTTTACGAAGTGTTATTCGATTTATATTAAGTTTATTTGCCATTTGTAGTTGTGATTTATACACTTTCTTTGCAGCTTTAAGCAATGGTATTTCAAAAACTTCCAAGAGTTGTTTATAAGTTCTCTCAACTTTGAATTCTCTTACAAAAAAAATCATTTAAAGTATCCATCAGCTCTTGTTTTGTAATTGATTTTAATAAAATACTTTTATATATAGATTGTTTTAAAGTAATATCGTTTCCACTTAAATCTATTTTAATATCTTTTGGTACTATTGTTGAAGGATAAATCTTTTTAGCTTCACTAATATAAAATTGTTTTAACTCATCTAAATCTTCTTTTCTCTCATCAAGAGGTAAAATTTCAATTTTTACTGCAAACTTATTAAAATAATCTTCTTTTCCAATAAATCCTGTTGCTACTATTTTAATCCCCTCCAGTTTTTCTAAGAATTCTGTTTTATTTAAAACTTTATTTATATTGTATATTATTACTGAATTTAATTCTTCTAAATTTATTTTATTATTAATAATTAACTCTTCAAGAGTTTTAGCTTCATAACTTTGAGCATCCGGTAAAATTTCTTTTGATAATAATTTTCGTCCTACCCCCATTTGCCCTAAAATTATCACATTTACAGGTAATTGGGATGATATTTGAGCTATTTTTAATATTTTTTTTGAGCTTTGCGATTTTGCTATAAACTTTTCCATTAGATTAATTCCTTAGTGAAATAATAATATAAAAATGATATTTTTTAACATTTAATTTCTTATATGATTGTATATATTATAATCAAAATAAACTTAACTTAAAACAAGTATATAAAATATGATTAAATATAATTGATATAGATGTATCTCATTAATTTTATACTATAATACGGAAAACAAGGATAACACTATGACAATGGAAGCACTGATTAAAGGTAATAAAAAATTTAAAGATGCTCATTTCCCTAAACTAGAAGGGGAGTTTGAAGATTTGGTTAAAAATGGACAAAATCCTGAAATTTTATTTATAGGGTGTAGTGACAGCAGGGTATTGCCTGAGTTAATTTTAGATAGTAAACCGGGAGACATGTTTATCTTAAGAAATATTGGAAATTTTGTACCGCCCTATAAAGATGGTAATGATTTTCATGGAAGTAGTGCTGCAATTGAATATGCTGTTAGTATTTTAGGTGTTAAACATATTATAGTATGCGGTCATAGTCATTGTGGAGCTTGTGCAGCTTTGTATAAAGATTTAAGCAATGAGCCACACTTGCAACATGTAAAAAAATGGCTTGAACTTGGTTATAAAGCAAAAGAGTATACACTTCTTGCAACTCAAAATAAAAATGACAAAGAACAAATTTTACGAACGACAGAGAGAATATCTGTAAAACATCAACTTGAAAATCTTTTAACATATCCTGAAATTTATAGAAAAGTAAAATCAGGTGAACTTAATATTCATGGCTGGTACTATAAAATTGAAGATGGAAGTATCGAGTATTATGATGGTAAAAGTTGTGATTTTAAACTATTGAGCTGATATATGTTCCATAGCACTTTTTGAACTCATCAATAATTGTATTTTTAAGTTCATATCATCTTCTTCAATTATTCTTTTAACTAACTCTTTTGGAGTGCTTTTATCATTAGCCAACTTTACTTTATCTTCAGTTGTTAACTTTTCATATTCTGTATCTTGCATTTTATACCTTTTTGTAAATTAATAATGGCATTGTATCATTTATTTATTTAAGCTTCTTTTTATTGTCTTTTGGAGATAATGAAATCTCTTTTTTGGAGCCATAGCAAAGTGGCTAATGCATTGGATTGCAAATCCTTGATCCTCGGTTCGACTCCGAGTGGCTCCTCCAAACAAATTACAAAAAGAAAATTTAGTGTTTTTACCGCACAATACTCAATAAAAACCACAAGGCAAAGTTTACATTATGGAAGAACAAGAAACCCCAAAAAAACAACCTGCAAAGAGACCACAACATAAAAAGCACAATAACAAGCGAACACATATACCTGTAAAAGGTGTGACAATTGAACAGTTAAGACTTAAAAATCTTGATGAATTAATTCAAGCTGCAAAAGAATTAAGTGTAGAAAATCCACAAGAACTTCCAAGGCAAGATTTAATATTTGCTATACTTGAAGCTCAGACAAGTGCCGGTGGATATGTTTTATTTACAGGTATTTTAGATATTAAAGATGGTGGTTTTGGATTTTTAAGAGCTGTTGATGGAAATTTCCGTGATACATCAAGTGATAGTTATGTAAGTGCTACACAAATTAGAAGATTTGCTTTAAGAAGCGGTGATATCGTTTCAGGGCAGGTTCGTCCCCCTGCAAAAGAGAGTGAAAAATATTATGCATTATTGAAAATAGAGGCTATTAATTATCTTCCTGTAGAAGAATCTAAAAACAGACCTTTATTTGACAACTTAACACCTCTTTATACTACTGATCGATTTCAATTTGAATATGATCCAACAAGAATGACAGGTCGAGTAATCGATATGTTTGCACCTATGGGTAGAGGGCAAAGAGGATTGATCGTTGCTCAACCAAAAACAGGTAAAACTGAATTACTTAAAGAATTAGCTCATGGATTAGAGAAAAATCATCCGGATGTAGAACTTATGGTACTTTTAATAGATGAGCGACCTGAAGAGGTAACTGATATGCAAAGAAGTGTAAAAGGGGAAGTTTACAGTTCAACTTTTGATTTACCTGCACAAAACCATGTAAAAGTAGCAGAGATGGTTATAAACAAAGCAAAAAGAATGGTAGAGATGGGTAAAGATGTAGTGATACTTCTTGATTCTATTACCAGACTTGCTCGTGCTTATAACACCGTAACACCATCATCTGGAAAAGTACTTAGTGGTGGAGTTGATGCGAATGCTTTACATAAACCAAAAAGATTTTTTGGAGCTGCTAGAAATATAGAAGAGGGCGGTAGTTTAACTATTATTGCGACAGCGCTAGTTGATACCGGTTCAAAGATGGATGAAGTTATTTTTGAAGAGTTTAAAGGTACAGGAAACAGTGAAGTTGTATTAAGTAGAAAAGCAAGTGAGCGAAGAGTTTTCCCTGCTATGAATATTGTAAAATCAGGTACTAGAAAAGAAGAATTATTACTTCATCCTGAAGAGTTGCAAAAGATTTGGATACTAAGAAATGCTATGGCTGAGATGGATGAAGTTGAGTCATTAAAATTTATTTATAAAAAAATGCAAACAACAAAAAGCAATGTAGAGTTTTTAATCTCTATGAATGCATAAAATCAGTGATTAGTTGTTAGTGGATAGTGATTAGTGAAAGCCGGTGTTTTTGATAGTGGGGTTGGGGGTTTAACTGTTGTTAAATCTTTGCTTGAAAATCAAACTTTTGAAGAGATCATTTATTACGGTGATACTGCACGAGTGCCTTATGGTACTAAAGATAAAAATACGATTATCAGATATTCGCTTGAAGCTTTAGAATATTTTGAAAATTATGATATAGATATTTTAATAGTTGCTTGTAACAGTGCTAGTGCTCATGCTTTGGATGCTCTAAAAGAAATATCTACAATTCCTGTAATTGGTGTGATTGATTCTGGAATTTTAGCAGTTCAATCAAAAATACAAGATAAAAACTCAAACATTTTAGTAATAGGGACAACTGCAACTATTGGCTCAAATTTATACGAAATTGGTTTAAAAGATGAAGAGTTTACAAATATCACTTCAATAGCAACACCGCTTTTTGTACCACTTGTAGAAGAGGGTATTTTAGATGGTGATATTTTAGATGCAACTTTGGAATATTATTTTAAAGACTTGATAAATATAGACACAGTAATTCTAGGTTGTACTCATTTTCCTTTACTTGAAAAGAAAATCAGTTCATACTTGAATGATGCGATAACAATTCACAGTGGAGATGCTATTGTGCAATTTTTAAAAAATAGTTATAATTGTACTAATAAATATGAAACAACAAGCATTAAATTTTTTGCTTCTTCAAATCCAGACGGCTTAAAACAAACAGCTAAGAATTGGCTGGGAAAGTTATTATACGAGGAAATAAAATGAATCAAGTGTTAGCATTAAAATATAGACCAAAAAAATTCCAAGATTTAATTGGTCAAGATACTATTTCAACAACATTATCACTTGCATTAGATTCAGGACGACTTTCTCATGCTTATCTTTTCTCCGGTCTTCGTGGAAGTGGAAAGACTTCGACTGCTAGAATTATGGCTAAGGCTTTAGTTTGCGAAAATGGTCCCACTTCAAATCCTTGTGATATATGTGCTAACTGTGTAAGTGCAAATGAATACAAACATCTTGATATTATAGAGATGGATGCAGCATCAAATCGTGGTATTGATGATATTAAAGATTTAATTGAGCATACAAAATACAAGCCGTCAAGTGCCAGATACAAAGTATTTATCATTGATGAGGTTCATATGCTCACAACACAAGCATTTAACGCACTTCTTAAAACACTTGAAGAGCCGCCTCCATTTGTAAAGTTTATTTTAGCAACTACAGACCCTTTAAAATTACCTGCTACTATTTTAAGTCGTACTCAACATTTTAGATTTAAAAGAATTCCAAATAAAGATGTAATTCATCATCTTATGCATATTTTAAATTTAGAAAATATATCGTTTGAAAATGAGGCCTTAGATATTTTAACCAGAAGCGGGCAGGGAAGTTTAAGAGATACATTAACTTTGCTTGATCAGGCGATTATATTTTCAAAAGGAACTATTACAACATCAGCGGTTACAGATATGATGGGGATGATTGATCCTATCTTTATGCAAAGACTTTTTGATACTCTTTTGGCAAAAGAGGATACAGGTAAATTTTTGGAAGAATTAGAAAGTTATGATGCGGGGCAGGTTATCGATGAGATGACAATATTTTTAAAATATAAAATGTTGGCAAATGACCCAAAATTTGACACTTTTTTATATGATAGATTTTTTAGAATTTTAGGAGATGCAAAACAACTGTTGTCTATAAACAGTGATGCAGGTTTTGTACTTATTTTAACAATGTCAAAAATGTTAGAAGCTACAAAATTAAAAACTATAGATGAGGTTATTGCTGAAGTTCAAAATATGGAAGTGGAGATACAACCCAAAGTTGCACCCTTGTTTCCACAGTCCTCTGTTGGCGCGAGTGTTGTAGAAGTATCGGAAAACTTATATCCAAAAGTTATATCATTAGTTTATGAAAGAAGCCATGATTTAGGTGAGTGTTTTGAGAATAGTTTTACATTAGCATCTTATGAGAACAATAAACTTTTAATAAATAGTACAGCCAAAGATGAGTGTAGAAAACAATTATTTAAACACATAATGTTTTTAAAAGAGTGTATAAGAGAAGTTTATGGTGAAGATACTGATATAGATTTTCAAAAAGTTGAAAAAAAGGAAAATCCCCAGCTAAGGGAAGAAGAATTATCGCAAGAGATAAATAGTGGTTCAATGATAGAAGATATTGAAATGAATGATTATAGTGGAAGCGGATGTGTAGCAAATATATGTGTAACACCACAACCAACTTTAGCACAAAGAGAAGTTAGAATAGATGATGTTTTAAATTCATCAATGGTACAAAAAGCAGTAGAGTTGTTTCAGCCAGAAACTCCTCTTAGAGTTAATAATAGAAGTTAAATAAAAAGGAGAAAAAATGTCAGATACAATATCAATGTATGTAGTAAATTTTGTAATTGCAATTGCAATATTTATTGTGGGGAAATATGTGGCTAAATTAGTTACAAGAATTGCTTTAAAAAGTATGGATAAGAGTGGAGTCGATGAAACTCTAAAACAATTTTTAGAAAGTACTATATATGGTATTTTATTAATAGTTGTTATTTTAGCTTCTCTTGGTCAAATAGGAATTGAAACTACATCTTTTATAGCTATATTGGGTGTTATTGGTTTAGCTATAGGTTTAGCATTCCAAAGCGCATTGTCAAATATTAGTGCAGGTGTGATGATAATTATCTTTAGACCTATTAAAATAGGAAATTTTGTAGAAGCTGGTGGAGTATCAGGAACAGTGGAGGAGATAAATATTTTTAATACTATTATGAAAACTGGTGATAATAAAGTAATAATTGTTGCTAACTCAAATATTATAGGTGGAAATATTATAAATTATTCTCTTAAAGAAACTAGAAGAGTAGATTTTGTATTTGGTATAGGTTATGATGATGATTTAAGAGTTGCTAAACAAACTTTATTAGATATTGTAAATGAAGATTCAAGAGTATTAAAAGATTCAGCACCATTTGTAGCAGTATCTGAACTAGCAGACAGCAGTGTAAATTTTGTAGTTAAAGTTTGGGTGAAAAGTGCTGATTATTGGGGTGTAAAGTATGATACTATTGAAAAAGTTAAGCTAATATTTGACGAAAAAGGTATCTCTATTCCTTATCCTCAAATGGATATACATCAAGATAAATGTGAGAATAAGATTAGTTAATAATCTTATTTTCGCTCATATTAGTAACACTAAATATTTTAACATTGTACTTTCTAGAATAATATTTTAAAAGTAAATTTTGTAATGTTGGTTGTATTGATGGTACAAACCAAGCATTATTTGAAGTTGCTATCATATAGTTACTATTCAAATTCTCAAATATTTTATCGGTAGTTGCTTCATAACAAATTGCATTTCTAAACTTTACACCTTTGATGACAAAATCAGTTGCATTTGATGATGCTTTATAATCTTGTGCACCATTATAAAAAGTGTTGTTTATTATATCTCTTAACATTTGCGGCAAGGGTACAGCTTCTCCAAACGGTATTAAAACAACTTTATGCGCTATAAGCATTTTGCCATTTTCAAAAAGATATGTAGAATTGTGATAAAAACCATCTTTGCTATGTAAACTTCCTGTAATAATAGAAATTTGTTCTGATTTCTTTTTTAATTTTGACACTATTAACGCATCTTTATTTAATACAAGTGGAAATGCAGTTTCAGGAAGAATTATGAGGTCGTCTTTATTTTTAATAGCTTTATCTATGGCTTTAAAGTTTTGATTAATAATTGAGGTTAAATATTGTTTATCCCATTTATTTTCTTGAGATATATTTATAGTTGCTAATGATATTTTTAAATTTGGTAATTTTATGTTTTGTGATTGAAAATTTAATGTAAAGATTAAAGGGATAATTGCTAAATACTTTTTATAGTTTTGCAGTTTTATTATCAAAACAATACTGATTAAAATTAAAGCAAAATCAAGTTTTGAAGTTCCGAGTAAACTATTTATAAATGGAAGTTCAAGTTGCAGCCAATTAAATCCAAAAGGGTAAATAAAAGTAAGAATAAAAAAATAAACAGCCCTAAAATATAAATTATTTACAACACCGCCAATATAAAATAAAATTCCATAAATCAAACCGATTCCAAGGAGAATAAAAGGTATTAAATAATTTAAATCATAATAAACAAAACTATATCCAATCCACCAAAACCAGATAATACTTATTAAAAATCCACTAAAAAATAATTCTTTTTTATTAATAGTTAATAATAAATAAAAACTCAAAAGAGCAAGAATGGTATTGAACAATTCATTTGACAAATTAAAATATTCTAAGTATATAAAACTGGAAAATAAAATTGCTGTTAAAATTGATTTTACTAAACTATCTAATAAGTTCTCCCTTGACAATCCATGGTTTAACAACGCGTAAAGTTACCAAATTCCAGACCGTAAAAAAGAGTTTGTCTTTTTTGAGCTTCTTTAAAAGTGGTTCTATTGGCAAAATCTCCATCTCTTTTATAATCATGAATCCGTAATAAAATAGTACCATCGGTTTTCATAAAATACATATGAGACAATTCTAAATTTTTATACATGCTTTTAAAAGTTTTTTCTATATTTTTATAAATATCTTGTTTATCTAAGTTTCTAAGTCCCTGCTCAACTAATATGTTTTTTTGAATAAAATTTATATACTCACTAAGTACATCAGCATCATAATCGACATGATCTTTTAAAGATATCTCAAATTGTTTTGGTATAACAGATTTATATTCATAAATAGCCTGCTTTTGAAAATATATAACCATAATAATTGTAATAATAGACATAAATGAAGTAACTAAAACCAAGGGAATATATAAATTTAAACGATAAATAAAACTCTCTTCTTCTTTCATAATATAATCCTTCAAGTTATATTATACAATAAAATATTAAAATTTAAACTATTTCTAACACTGTATCACTAATAGTACCGCCAATTCAATAAATTGCAGTTATTTTTTGAATTGGCGTAATTTATAAAAAACTCTTCATTGAATTTTGTTATTTCATTAATATTTTTTGAAAATGTTTGATAAGCTTCTTTTAGTAGGTTGTTCTCTATTTCGTATATTAAGTTTATTTTTTGGTATATTTGTCCCATCTATATAAATAGGACTATTGTCAAGCTGATACTTTGACATTATATTTTACCATTAACTCTTTAGCTTTTTTTTTTGTAAAGATTTAGAAGCAGTTTTATATCCCTCTATTTTTTGAGAATCAGACACAGTATAATACCCCAAGAAGACAAGACAACTTTTTCTAAATCCTTATTCTCTTTTTCACCTGTTACCTTATGCCACAATTTCAACTAATTTATCATAATCCTTATTATTAATTTTTAAACTATCATAATAAAAACTCATTGGTTTTTTATAATTTAAAGTTTGATGAAATCTTTTATGATTATAAAAATAAATATAATCTTTCACATCAGTTTTTAACTCTTTAATTGTGTTATATTCATTTAGATAAATTCTTTCAACTTTTGCACTTCGCCAGAATCTCTCTATACAAATATTATCAGTAGCTCTACCTTTACCATCCATTGAGATAATGATGCCATTATCTTTTAAAGTCTGTGTATGGATATGACTTGTGTATTGACTGCCTTGATCTGTATTAAATATTTCAGGTTTACCATATAGCGATAATGCTTCATTTAGAACATCCATTGTTAAAGCTGAATCCATAGTGTTGGATATTTTCCAAGATAGTACAGATTTAGAATACCAATTAATTATAGCTGCTAAATAAACCATGCCGCCATTAATCTTGATATATGTTATATCCGTACTCCATACTTGATTTGCTTTTACTATGTCAACTCCTCTAAGCTTGTAAGAGTATTTTTTATTATTGATAGATTTATTGGTTTAACTGCTAATATTGGCTTTAAACCCATCTCTTGTCTATATTTATAAACAGTATTCAAACTTATATTGTATCCATCTTCTAAAAGTTGCTGATGAACTTTTAAAGCTCCATATATTGGTATTTGCTCATAAATATCATTTATCTTATCTTTGAGTGATATTTTATGCTTATTTTCTATAGGCTTATAATATAAGCTGCTTGGATTTAATTTTATAAGTTTACATTGAGTTGATACTGAAATATATGTTAGCTTAGACTCTATCAACTCTTTTTTATTAGATAAGTCCAAGCTTTGTAGCTTTCCCTCAAGCCATTCCTTTTCAACTGTCATTTTACCTAC
The DNA here is from genome assembly GCA_965242915.1 of Arcobacteraceae bacterium. GTDB lineage: Bacteria > Campylobacterota > Campylobacteria > Campylobacterales > Arcobacteraceae > CAJXII01. Next base: position 32,633 of record CBDETN010000027.1, on the reverse strand, counting down.
TATCTTTGCATAATCATCTATTTTAGATTGTAATTTTAAGTTTTCGTCTTTATATTCTTTGATAGCCTTTGCAGGCTCCATTGCCAACTCTGCATTATCCAAAAATATCTTCTTCCAATTTTGGATATTTTTAGGTGTTATATTATTTTTACTTGCTATCTCATTTAAAGTCTTTTCACCTTTTAAAACTTCTAAAACAATTTTTGTTTTAAATTTTGCTGTAAATATTCTTCTTTTTGTACTCATTTTTTACCCCTATTAAATATTTTATTATTTTAACTTTTTAGGAATAAGAATCTTATTTTTTCGTTCTTATTTTCTTGGGGTATTATAAAGTGATTAAAAAGAAACTGGTGGGTTTACACAGTTTATTTTACACTCTCCATAGAATTACCAATGTCTTAGTATCTTTTCTAACTCTCAATCTTAGAAGCTTAAGCAACCAGCATTATTTTTGCAAGTCCAAGGAAGCTAAAAAAACCTACAATATCTGTAACTGTAGTTAGAATTACTGTACTTCCAATAGCAGGATCGATATCGAACTTTTTAAGAACTAAAGGAATAGCCGCTCCAAAAAAACCGGCACTAAACAGTGTGATAATCATTGATAATCCTATAACTATCCCCATCATCCAAGTATCAAACCAAAGAGATGCGATTATTCCCATTATTAAAGCGAAAAGAAGACCATTGAATATTGAGATAAAAACTTCTTTTTTTATAGCATCTCTGCTATCATCAATATCAATATCACCAAGTGCAATTTGTCTTACCATTACGGCTAAAGTTTGAGTTCCCGCATTTCCACCCATTGAAGCAACTATTGGCATCAAAATAGCAAGTGCTATAAATTCTTTAATAGTTTCATCAAACATACCAATTACAAGTGATGCCAAAATAGCTGTAAATAGATTTATAAAAAGCCATTGACCTCTGGTCTTACTTGTTTGGATTAAATTATCTTCATGCTCATAATCATCATTTACCCCTGCTAGTTGATACATTTGTTCTGTAGCATTTTGGTTAACTACATCTAAAATATCATCAGAAGTAATTCTACCTATTAATCTGTTTTTATATCCTGTAACAGCTACAACTGAAAGGTCATATTGTTCAAACTTTTTTACAACATCATCTATATCATCATCTGCTTTTACACTTAGCGGCTTAAATAAATTTTGTCCTCGTGTTTGTGAATCTTCATCATCTCTTTGAAGTACATCTTTAAAAGATTTGGTAAAATCAAAAATAATCAAATCTTCTAATAATATTGAAGTAATAAGTGAAGATTCATCATCTATTAAAAAAACCTGATGAATATTTTCTAATTCATTTGATTTTTTTGATTTCTTAAGTCTGGCAATTGCATCACCAATTATTTCATCCATCTTTGCACTAAATAATTCAGTTTGCATAAATGCACCGGCTTTCTCTTCGTCATATCGTTTAAGCCAGTTAATTTCATGTTGGTCTTCTTCTTCAAGTCCCTCCATAATTTCATTTGCTTTTTTTTCATCCAAATTTTCAATATCTTGGATAATATCTGTCGCATCATCAGTCTCAAGTTCTTCAATTGCTTCTACTAATTGTTCTGTTGATAAAGCTTGTAAAGCATCATCTCTGATGTTTTCCGGAAGTTCTAATAAAACATCTCCAAGAATTTCATCTGGTATTTCATGTAATAATTTAAAAAAGTTTTCTGAGTTATCTTTTTTAATCTTTTTTAAACTAATTGCAATATCACTAGGATGTAACTTATCAATATTCTCAATAAGCTCTTGGGGTATTAAAATAATATTATCAGTAGTCATATTTTGCTCCTAATTAATTGTATAAGATAATTTGAAATTAGTCAATTTAAGTGGTTTTGTTATCACCTTTGATTGTGCTAGTAACTCTTTTTTTATCTTTTTAGCATATGCTAAAAAAATTCTTTTTGCTTTGCCTGTTAGTTTTGTTTTTGTAACACTCAATACTCTAGCAGGATTTACAGCGCGACCATTTTTATATAATCCAAAGTGCAAATGCGGACCGGTACTTCTGCCTGTATTTCCAACATATCCTATATGTCGCCCTTGTTTAATCCATTGCCCAACTCTTACTTTTGCATATCTGCTCATATGTGCATAAAGCGATTTATATCCACCTTTATGTCTTATCATAATAGTTTTGCCATATCCGCCTTTTCTACCCTTATATATAATTTTTCCGTCTGCTGTTGCAAATATCTTTCGTCCTACGGGTGCTGCGTAGTCTATCCCCAAATGAGCTCGATATCTTTTTAAAATAGGATGCCATCTTTTTTGTGTAAATTTACTGGAAATTCTTTTATATCGAAGTGGAATGCGTAAAAAAAAGCTTGTAAGACTTCTTGCTTTTTCATCATAATATCTATGATCTTTTTCATTTTGAAAGATATAAAAGGCATGACTGTTTACTTCAACACTGGCAGCTATAATATTTGGAGTACCGAAATATCTTCCATTTCTTATTTTTTGCCTATATTTTATTGCGAGGATATCTCCCTTTTGTATTCTTTTGAAATTTATTGTTGTTTTAAAAGCTCTTATAAATTCATTTGCCAGTTTTTTATTATTTGTTTGTGAAATAATATCCTGATATGGCGAATATTCAATTGGAATTGTTAATGTTTGTGTAACTTCGTTATAATTAATGGGTATAATATCAAGGGAATATTTCCCTTTTTTAGTTTGAAAAATATATATTTGCATCTGTTCACTAATTGGTATAAGTGCTTGTTGAAGTTTATGCTTATCATCATATAAAACTTGGAACTGTACACCTGCATTTATTTCAGAACAAAGTTCTTTATCAGTTTTTGACAGATTAAAATATATATTATTATAAATTTTATGTTTATCTAAAAAAGTAAGCAGGCTCTCACCTTTCCACCAAATATCTTCTTGAATGGTTAATGCATAAGAATGCGATAATAACAACATAATCAATAAAATCTTTTTCAAATAAACTTCTTTTAATATTAATTTAGGGATATTATTATACAATGACAATCTTAAAATATCGGGATATTGGTGGTACTTATATGAAGTTAATAGTTGTTTTGCTTATGTTTAATTCTTTAATTTTTGCTTCTTTAATGGAAATTTATAGGTCAAGTGGAATTAATGCAGTTCAAAAACAACTTGATAAAATTATACAAACAAAAAGTTACTGGGGTGAGCATTTAAAAGATTATGATGTTAAGTATGGATACTATGAATCTATTGATTCAGTATTAATATGTAATAAAAATAAGAAAGATTTAGTACTTTATAAAAAGAAAAAGAATAAATTTAATAAATCATTTAGTACATCTGTCTTTATTGGTAAAGTAAATGGGGATAAGCAAAAAGAGGGAGATTTAAAGACACCTGTCGGCGTTTATAAACTTACACAAAGACTTACGAAACTTGATTCATTTTATGGTCCATTGGCTTTAGTGACCTCATATCCAAATCTTTATGATAAAGTACAAAAGAAAAGTGGGTCTGGTATCTGGATACACGGCTTGCCAGTAGATAAAAAAAGAGATGATTTTACAAAAGGGTGCGTTGCTTTAGAAAATGGTAAACTTAAAGAATTGAATTCTAAGATTAATTATAAAAAGGCAATAATCCTTTTTAGTGAAAAAGAACTCAGAACTACAACAAGAGAGGATATTAGCAATATTTTATCACAAATTTATATGTGGAAAGATGCTTGGCAAAAAGGTAATATAAAAAAATATTTATCTTTTTATGATAAAAATTTTAAACAAACCAAAGGTATGACTTTAGATAAATTTAGTCAAAGGAAAGCAAGAATATTTAAAAGAACCAGTTATAAAAAAATAAGACTAACAAATATAAATATCAGTCCGTATGCAAATAAAAATAAAAAAGCTTTATTTAAAATAGTAATGGATGAATATTATAAAGCAAAATATTATAAATTTAAGGGTAAAAAAGAATTATATATTGAATTAAAGAAAAATGGAAAAATATCTATTTTAACGGAGGGTTAAGAATAAACTTTCTTAACATTTTCCATTTTTGAACTCATATTTAACAGCACCATATCTGCTAAAATAAGAGCAAGAAGTGATTCACACACGACACTTCCTCTAATTGCCACACAAGGGTCATGTCTGCCTTTTAAAAAGTAAGTTGTATCATGATTATGAATATCAACTGTTTTTTGTTCAATAAAAATAGACGGGGTTGGTTTAAAATAAACTCTAGTAATAATATCATCACCATTACTAATTCCACCAAGTATTCCCCCACTATGATTTGTTTCAAAACCTTTTGAAGTTATTTGGTCATTATTTTTACTTCCAGTGCTTCTTGAAGCTTCAATTCCATCACCAATCTCTACAGCTTTTACAGCATTTAAACCCATCATAGCACTTGCAATTTGACCATCAAGTTTATGATACATAGGTTCACCTAATCCAATCGGTACATTAGAAACTTTGACTAAAACAGCACCGCCAACACTGTCATGAGAATGTAATGCAGTTTCTATTGCCTTTTTTTGCTCATCTTCTTTACTTTTGTCTAAAGTAAAAATTGTACTTTGTTTTGAGTATTCAAAATCTACAGTTTCACTTTTAATACCTGCAATTTCACAAATACCACTTTCAACTTTGATATTTAATTCATCTAAAAGTAGTTTAGCAACTGCCCCTGCTGCAACCCTTGCAGCTGTTTCTCTGGCACTGCTTCGCCCCCCACCTCTATAATCTCTTATTCCATACTTATGAAAATATGTAAAATCAGCATGTCCGGGACGAAACAAATCTTTTACATTTGCATAATCTTTGCTTTTCTGGTTTTCATTATAAATTATCATAGCAAGAGAAGTTCCCGTAGTAAACCCTTCAAAGGTTCCACTTAAGATTTCAACCTTGTCACTCTCTTTTCGTGATGTTTCAAATTTAGTTTTTCCAGGTTTTCTTCTGTCCATTTCACTTTGAATAAAATCCTCATCTATTTTGATACCTGCTGGAACACCGTCTATTATAACGCCCAAAGCTTTGCCATGAGATTCACCAAATGTTGTAAATTTAAATCGTTCACCAAAAGTATCCATTATAATCCACCTTGTAATTTAGCAAGTGCTATTTTTGCTGCTGCTTGCTGGGCTAATTTTTTACTTTTACCAGAAGCTGTTGCATATAAGTTACCGTTTATCCACAATGACAATTCAAATTCTTTTTGATGGTCAGGACCAGATGTGCTTTCAAGTTTGTATTCAGGGATACATCCAAATTTAGCTTGTGTCACTTCTTGCAAAGCAGTTTTATAGTCACTGAAAAGTTCATCCAAAGTGATTTTTTTATAATTGGCTTCAAGAAGTTTAAAAATGATAGGTTTTAAAGTATCAATTCCAACTTCAATATAAATAGCACCCATAATAGCTTCAAAAGCATCTGATAAAATTGATGCTTTATGCCTGCCCTGATTTCTCTCTTCAGCATCAGATAAATAGATATAATCGCCTAGATCAATAGCAAGTGCAAGTCTGGTAAAACCTTTTTCATTTACTAAAGATGCTCTGGTTTTAGATAAATCACCTTCATTTGATTTTGGAAATTTATTAAATAAATATTCCCCTACGATTAAGTTTAAAACAGCATCTCCTAAAAACTCTAATCTTTCATTGTTGTATGCTTTTTTAAAACTTTTATGTGTTAGAGCCTCGATTATCAGGTTTTTGTCTTTAAACTGATAATCCAAACACTTTTCAAGTTCTGTAAATTTTTTTTGCATCATTCTTCCCTCCTAATTTAATTTTTTCAGCTTCATTTCGAGCTAAATCATCACATCGTTCATTTTCTTCATGACCTGCATGACCTTTCACCCAAATTGCTTTTATAATATGTGGTTGTGATATTCTAACATATTCTTGCCATAGTTCGATATTTTTTACGCTCTTTTTAGCAGCAGTTCGCCAATTGTTTTTTATCCAGTTCTTTAGCCACTCATTTATACCTTGAACTACATATTTACTATCACTTGTCAATTCTACTTCGCAAGGTTCCTTAAGTAACTTAAGACCTTCAATAGCAGCTTGGAGCTCCATTTGATTGTTTGTCGTATTTGCTTTTCCGCCAGATATCTCTTTGACTGTATCTTTATATTTAAGAACGGTTCCCCATCCGCCGGCTCCGGGATTACCTAAACTACTTCCATCACTATATATATAAACTTTCTTCACTGATTTTTCTTATAAAAAACTTGAGATATTTAAAGTTTGACGAGCAAGTTTTGGTTCAACGATAAATGTGAGAATACTATGACAGTGTGGACATCTTGATTCATATATTGGATGTGTTTTTTTACATTTTGTACATAAAAATTCAAAGTTTAAATTTGCTTCTACTTTTACAGGTGATTTTTTTGTAGCTATAAGAACGGCTAACTCAAAATTATCACTTTGAGTTGAAGTATCTATATAGCCTTTAGCTGTATATAAGTCTTCTAGTATTTTATGCTTACTTACTACATCAAAATCAATATCATTAAAATCTAAATACCAAAGTAAATCTATACAATTTAAAATATCAAACTTATCTATGGTTTTCCAAAACAACGGCTTATTAAATTTAATTAAAAATTCTATTACAAGTCTTTGAATCAAATTATGTTTTCTAAACATATTTATTAAAATATCAGATTTTTTATCAAATGATATTATAGGGTCATGCAAAACTTTCAAAGTACTAATATAAATTTTTTCTAACTCAACATCTTCTTCCAATTCATTTAAAACTACTAATATTTCACTTGCTTTATCATACTCATTTAACTTTTGATAGATAATAAGAAGAAAATTTAAAGCAGTTTTATTTCGTGAAGAAAATTTTAGAATTTTTAAATAAATATCTTTTGCCCGTTGTAGAAATCCACCTTTAAAATAAGCACTGCCAAGAAGTTCTAATAATTCTTCTTTTTTTACATTATCATCAACTACTTCTAAAAGTGATAAATATACTGAAATAGCTTTAGTATAATTACCCTTATGTAAAAAAGTAGATGCTAATAAAACAATTGAATCAAAAGGGAGATTGTAAGTAGTGTAAAGATGCACAAAATCATCTTCTTTAAGCGAACCTATTTCAAATCGTTTTAGCAGTTTTCTATACTCTCGTCTTGCCATTCTTTCTTTATATAATCCAAAAGAGTATGTCAAAAATGAAATTACAAAAATAGATAACACAATGACAATAATACCAAAAAGTGGATCTCTAAAATCTGGAAATATTTCGTTCAAGCTTTAACCTTAATTTACTTTAGTGTGTTATAATACCACTATGATAACAAAAGACTCCATAGAAAACCTTAAAACACATTTAGAAGTTGTAGATATTATTTCACAATTTATTGAATTAAAAAAAAGTGGAGCAAATTTCAAGGCTTGCTGTCCCTTTCACGGCGAAGAAACTCCCTCTTTTGTAGTGTCACCAACGAAACAGATATATCATTGTTTTGGCTGTGGTGTCGGTGGAGACAGTATTAATTTTGTGATGGAGCATGAAAAGCTTTCTTATCCTGAAACATTAGAAAAATTAGCATCTATGGTTAATGTTTCTTTAGAATATGATGGGGATTATAAAAAACAAGACTTATCAATAATCACTAAAATAAATAATTATTATCAAAAACTTTTAGTGCATAATGACACGGCAAGTAAGTATTTACAGCATAGAGGAATCTCTGCTAATTCAATAGAAAAATTTGAAATAGGATATGCACCAAGTTCTGGGGATACAATTAATTATTTAAAACAAAGTTTTTTAAATTTGGCAGATGCAAAAGATTTTGGAATTATTGATCACGGACAAAATGGTTTATATGCAAGATTTATAGAAAGAATCACTTTTCCTATTTATGCGCTAAATGATAAAATTGTAGGATTTGGCGGCAGAACCATTAGCGGACACAATGCAAAATATGTAAACTCTCCACAAACAAAAATATTCAATAAGTCACGGCTTTTATATGGATACAATTTAGCCAAAGATTCCATTTATAAAAAAAATGAGATTATAGTAACTGAAGGGTATTTAGATGTTATTATGCTTCATCAGGCTGGATTTAAAACTGCCGTTGCTACTTTAGGAACAGCACTTACAACAGATCATCTGCCTATATTAAAAAGAGGTGAACCAAAAGTAATAGTAGCTTATGATGGAGATAAAGCAGGTTTAAATGCTGCATATAAAGCAAGTTTGCTTTTAAGTCACAGTAGTTTTGAAGGTGGTGTTGTGATTTTTAAAGATGGTCAAGATCCTGCTGATATGGTACAAAAGAAAAAAATAGAAGAATTGAATTCAATGTTTGCAAATCCTCAACCTTTTATCCCGTTTGTGATAGATTTTATTATTGCAAAGTTTGATTTAAGCCAACCGGCTCAAAAACAAAATGCTTTAAAAGAAGCCAATGATTATTTAAAAACATTAAGTCCCATTATGCAAAATGAATATTCAAAACATATTGCGTCAAAATTAAATATAAATCAAAATTTGGTAAATGTTCAACACAATACTCAAAGACGCCAGCAAGTACAACTTTCACAAATAGATATCTCAGAATTAGAAATTATTAAAACTGTGTTAGAAAATCCAAATATGTTAGATGTAGTTTTAAATACAATAGATAGAAGTATGTTTAAAACACATCAAGTAGAGTTTGATATGCTCTTAAATGATAAAGATAATCCCGCATTAAGGGGTCTTTTATTGCATGAAGATGTAAAAATTTATTCAGCAGATCAATTAAAATCAATGTTAATTATGTTATTGGTTAATTTTTATAACAGTAAATTAGAACAAGTTAAATTTGATACAACATTGGTAAATAGAACAAAAATAATTAGAAAGATACAAGAAAATATTATGAGATTAAAAAAAGGTGAATTAGTGCCATTTAATTTAAATTAAAATATAATGTTGACTATAATACCCCAAGAAAATAAGAACGAAAAAATAAGATTCTTATTCCTAAAAAGTTAAAATAATAAAATATTTAATAGGGGTAAAAAATGAGTACAAAAAGAAGAATATTTACAGCAAAATTTAAAACAAAAATTGTTTTAGAAGTTTTAAAAGGTGAAAAGACTTTAAATGAGATAGCAAGTAAAAATAATATAACACCTAAAAATATCCAAAATTGGAAGAAGATATTTTTGGATAATGCAGAGTTGGCAATGGAGCCTGCAAAGGCTATCAAAGAATATAAAGACGAAAACTTAAAATTACAATCTAAAATAGATGATTATGCAAAGATAGTAGGTAAAATGACAGTTGAAAAGGAATGGCTTGAGGAAAAGCTACAAAGCTTGGACTTATCTAATAAAAAAGAGTTGATAGAGTCTAAGCTAACATATATTTCAGTATCAACTCAATGTAAACTTATAAAATTAAATCCAAGCAGCTTATATTATAAGCCTATAGAAAATAAGCATAAAATATCACTCAAAGATAAGATAAATGATATTTATGAGCAAATACCAATATATGGAGCTTTAAAAGTTCATCAGCAACTTTTAGAAGATGGATACAATATAAGTTTGAATACTGTTTATAAATATAGACAATAGATGGGTTTAAAGCCAATATTAGCAGTTAAACCAATAAATCTATCAATACCAGATAAGCAACATAAAAAATACTCTTACAAGCTTAGAGGAGTTGACATAGTAAAAGCAAATCAAGTATGGAGTACGGATATAACATATATCAAGATTAATGGCGGCATGGTTTATTTAGCAGCTATAATTGATTGGTATTCTAAAGCTGTACTATCTTGGAAAATATCCAACACTATGGATTCAGCTTTAACAATGGATGTTTTAAATGAAGCATTATCGCTATATGGTAAACCTGAAATATTTAATACAGATCAAGGCAGTCAATACACAAGTCATATCCATACACAGACTTTAAAAGATAATGGCATCATTATCTCAATGGATGGTAAAGGTAGAGCTACTGATAATATTTGTATAGAGAGATTCTGGCGAAGTGCAAAAGTTGAAAGAATTTATCTAAATGAATATAACACAATTAAAGAGTTAAAAACTGATGTGAAAGATTATATTGATTTTTATAATCATAAAAGATTTCATCAAACTTTAAATTATAAAAAACCAATGAGTTTTTATTATGATAGTTTAAAAATTAATAATAAGGATTATGATAAATTAGTTGAAATTGTGGCATAAGGTAACAGGTGAAAAAGAGAATAAGGATTTAGAAAAAGTGAGAGTGTAAAATAAACTGTGTAAACCCACCAGTTTCTTTTTAATCACTTCTCATATTTTGCCATAATCTCCTTAAAAAATATACTAAGTTGAGGATAAATTTCAAACCAATTTCTAATACTAGATGTATTCCATTTATTTTGTTGTTCAGCACAAGATAGATACATCACTTTAAAAGCAGAATCTTCTGTTGGAAATGAACCTTTAGATTTGGTTTTTCTTTTGATTGTAGCATTTAAAGATTCAATAGGATTTGTTGTATAAATTAATTTTCTCACAGAATCTGGATATTTAAAAAATGTAGACAATTCAGACCAGTGATTTGTCCAAGAAACAGTAATGTTAGGATATTTTTTACCCCAGATATCATTAAACTCTGTAAGTGCTAATTGTCCATCTTCTTCAGTGTAAGCTGTATAAACTGATTTTAAATCTTTAGCAACTGCTTTTCTATCTTTCCAAGATACAAACTTTAATGAATTTCGTATTTGATGTACTATACATCTTTGAATCTCTGCTTTAGGATAAACTGCACTAATTGCTTCACTAAAGCCATTAAGACCGTCTATAGCAAATATAAGCACATCTTCAACACCTCTTTTTTGAATATCATTTAAAACAGTAAGCCAATATTTAGAAGTTTCATTTTCACCTATCCAAATACCTATAATCTCTTTTTTACCTTCCAATGTAACTCCTAGCATTATATAAGCAGCTATATTTTTAACAACTCTATCAACTCTTATTTTTAATACGGTAGCATCCATAAATATAATTGGATATATTTTCTCTAAGGGTCTTATCTGCCATTCTTTAGCTTTCTCTATCACTTTTTCTGTGATATTAGATATGGTTTGAGTTGATAATTCATAGCCATATAAATCATCAAGATGTAATTGTATATCTCTTACGCTCATACCTTTAGAGTATAGTGATATTATCATATCCTCACTACCATTTAGAAGTATTTCTCTTTTTTTAACTAGTTGTGGTTCAAAGCTTGATTCTCTGTCTCTTGGAATTGCAACATCTATATTTCCATATTTAGATTTTATAGTTTTATCGTTGTAACCGTTTCGATAGTTCTGATTGTCTGATTCTTGATGTTTATCATAACCTAAGTGTGAGGTTAGCTCTTCTTGTGATGCAGTTTGTATTACTTCTTTGAGTATATTTTTAAACTCTTTGGTAATATCATCTAATCCTGTAAATGTTCCATTAGCTATTTGTCTTTTTAATTCTTCTGTATTTAATAAATTCATTATGTAAATCCTTAATATTTTTCATATTTGACATTTTATCAAATAATCATATTTTTGGATTTACACAGTTAGATTTACAGTCTCGAAAAAGTTGTCTTGTCTTCTTGGGGTATTATAACAAGATTTAAATCTTTCATAATATTTCCAATTCGTCTTCTTGAAACAATAAGCCCATATAATCGCTCTAGTTTATCTTTTATCCGTCTTGTACCATATTTGCATCTACTTTGAATAAATATAATCATTAAGTTTATCATCTACTGTTTTAACTATACATTCATTATTAATCCAATGATAATAACTTGAAATATCTACTTTTAATATTTTGCACATTAGATTTTTATTGAAGTTCATTTTATTATCTTTTATCCAGGTATACTTTATTGAACTTCTTTCGCAAAGTATACTGCTGCTTTTTTTAATATATCACGCTCCTGCCTAAGTAGTTTAGTTTCTCTTCTTAGCCTTTTATTCTCTTGTTCTAAAGTTTCTTTGGGAGTTTTGACTATAGATTTAGTTAAATCTTGATTGGCCTTTTTATATTCATTCATCCAATTATAAATTGTCTTAGGATTTACATCTAAATCTTTAGCAATTTTTAGAACTGAATCACCATTATTTAAAACCAACTGTATTGTTGAATCTCTAAACTCTCTTGTATATTGACTATTTTTCATATTTTCTACTTTCTTCATACTTTTATTTTAACTTAGATTTATTTAAGTTCTAAGTATGAATTAGTGTAGCCAGATCAGTATCTACTGCAAATATAACATCAATTAAAAAAATAGTTTATTCAAAAGATTTAAATATAGGAAAAGCTGTAACAAAATTTACACCAGGTAATCAAAATACATATCTTAATATTATGGTTAGAAATTCAACTTCACATGTAGCAATTTTAAATATTCAATATCCAAAAAAGAATCTTATTAAAAAAGAGATAATTAAATCAATTAAAAAAAATATATTATTCCATAATAATCCAATAGTTGAAGTTCTTAATATAGTAATACATAAGCAAGGGGCTTTGCCCCGTAAGGAAACATAATGCCAAAATATCAAGTTCAATATAAAAATAATAGTAAAACAATTAATATTATTCTTGAAACAAAATCTCATGTTGAGATAATTGATTTATTTAAAGATTTAATTAATGCAGAGCTGACAGAAATAAGAGAAATTGTTTATGAAAATAATAAGTATCCAAAAGATGATGGCAAGTATATTAAATATATGAAAGTAACTTTTAGAGATAACGATATAAGCAGAACTATTAAAATACCAAAAATAAAACAAAATATTAGTGATAAAGAATTTGAAAAATATTGTTTACAATTTTTAAAATTTAAAAGAAAAACACCAAAATTTATAAAAATTTCTACTCAATTTTAACCACTCGTAATTTTAATCTCTGTAGATACCATCATTAACGCATTTTAAAAACAAAACTTTACTATTGTTTTTATTTTTTTAATATGACACAATTTTGTCAAGGTTTTAAGTTGCAACATATAACCCAAAAACAAAACAACATAAAAGGAAAATAAAATGGCTGTTAAAGAATACTCAATAACACAAACATATACATTAAACAATGTTAGACAAAGTAGAACATTTGTTTTGAATGGAGCGGATGCAGATGTTACTGCACTTGTTGCACTATTAGAGGGTGCTGTAAAAGTAAAAGAGGTTAATGTTAGTCTTAGTAGAAGTACTGGTGCTGATACTAATATTACATCGGCAAACTTTGTAAATAAAATCTCATTATCATTTGATAATGCAGGGGATAGAATTACTAAGTATATTTCTCCATTTAATGGTGGGTCAATTGTATTTAAAAATACAACTACTCCAGATAACATCAGAGCTGCATTAGCTAGTTGTCAGATGTTAAAATCTAAACCAACTGAAAAACCTAAATCAATCAATGTTTCAGGTAGTGAAAGAATGGCGGCGGCTTCAACTTCTAGTGGTTCTTAATCATAATTAAAAGCAAAGTTTAACCGCTTTGCTTTTGTTATCTTTTAAGTGCTGATTTGTTTAAAACAACCTTGTTTACAGCACTTAACAGATAATAAAAAAGGAAATAAAATGCTAGAAAATCTAGAAATTAATAAAGACAATCTTTCAGATGGTATATTTTTATCATTATTAGCAAATGTATCTGAAAATTATAATATTCTTATGAAAAAAGAGGATATTGATGTTGACACAAATACAAAAATACTATCTCAATTAACAGAAGCTTATAGTTTTTTTACACAAATAAAAGAATCATCATTAGTTACAGAGCTATCATTAATTAAAAATGAATTTGATAAGTTAAGATTAGAGTTTAGTGATATGAGTAATTTTAAAGGCGATACTGGTCAAATTGGTGTAAAAGGTCTCAAAGGAGATAAAGGCGATACTGGTAAAACAGGTGCAAAAGGTCTTAAAGGAGATAAGGGTGACACTACAGGTGTAAAAGGAGACACAGGTCAAACAGGTGCTAAGGGTATCAAAGGCGATACAGGTTTAACTGGTAAAAATGGTGCTAAAGGTGCTAAGGGCGATACAGGTTTAACTGGTAAAGATGGTGCTAAAGGTGCTAAGGGCGATACTGGTTTAACTGGTGCAAAAGAGGATAAAGAAGACAAAGAAGACATTGATTCATCTTATACAGAACAATCAATGGAAGAGGAAGACTCAAGACTTTGGAGTGGAAATCTTAATTCAGGAGTAATAAATTTAGTTGTAAATTTTGTTGATTATGAAACCTTTGTTTTTGAATATATTGACAAATCTAGTTCTTCTGATGGTGTTTTTGAAGTTGGTCAAGATGCCTTAATGATGGAAGGAAATTTTAGTAATGATTTTGTATCTTTAAAGTTTCAACAACCAAATATTATTGATGTTTCTTTTTCTACATCAGCTTATTTTTTAACAGCTATTATAGGTATAGAATAAAAATGCTTGAGATATTAAATACTATTTTAACTTTTTTATCTATTATAGTAATGCCTCTTATAGTATATGTATTTAAATTGAACATTCACACTTAAAGTGCAACATTTAGAAATATAAGATAGTAAGGCTAATTGATATACAATTTAAGCTACATATCTTACAGGATAAATGGAGCATTAAATGAAAAAGTATAATGAACATTCACACTTAAAGTGCAACATTTAGAAATATAAGATAGTAAGGTACAAATATCACTCAACAAAGACACCGTATCACAAACACTTGGACACTTACAAATTTGAAATATTCTCTAACAACATTTTAGCATAAAGTGTCCAAGTGTTAATTTATTTTTGACATAATTTTTCTCATTGATGTACCTTTTAGTTCAACTCTATGTGAAGAATGTACAATCCTATCTAATATTGCATCAGCAACAGTATCATTATTTAAATAATCATACCACTGTGATACAGGAAGTTGAGAGGTGAGAATTATTGATGATAAGTCAACTCTACTTTCTATAATTTCTAATAAATTTGTAGCATCATCAGCTGATAATGGATTTATTCCAAAGTCATCTAAAATAAGAATACTATATTTGCTAAATTTTCGTAAGAAATTTGTATATGTTCCATCTGCTCTTGCGATTGATATATCTTCAAGTATTGTAGGAACTCTAATATAATAAGCTTTAAATCCATCCATGATAGAACGATTAGCTAGTGCTTGTGCGAGATAAGATTTACCAGTTCCTGTTTTACCTGTAATGATAATATTTTGATAATTTCTTATAAAGTCCATATTTGCTAATCCTAAAATTTGTTCTTTATTTAAACCTCTTGTTTGCTTATAAACTAAATCTTCTAAAGTTGCTTGCTTATCTTTTATTTTTGATATATTAAAATTAAGTTTAATCCTTCTGTTGTGCTGATGTATCTCTTGGGCTTCAAGTAGGTTGTAGAGTTTCTCATTAAATGATAATTTATCATAATTTCTATCTTCAATTTGTCGTAAGTATGCTGTTTTAAAGCCTTCTAATTTTAATTCACTCATTTTATTTGTTACTGTTTCTTGGTTCATTTTTTTCTATCCTTTTTATTTATATTCTGTATTACCACGAATATTACTGTGGTTATTTTGTGCTATATTTATAATATTATTAGCAGGCTTTTTATAATAAAGCTTTTTTGATAATATTGATTTTATAGATGCAACTGTAGTGGCATTAATACTCATTGCATATCCTAAAGCTAAATCAACTTCATATTTTTCATATTGTTTTGCCAATGAAAGAATGGCATTTAGTTTTCTGTATGCATATGATGGAAATTGCTCTTGTTCTAATTTCATCTTTGTAAACTCTACAGTTTGAACCCCTATACTTTTTGCCCAGTTTAAATATCTTCCAGGATTAAACTTCGCATCTTGATATTGATGATTTTCAGGTTGGTGCTCTTTAATAGTTGAATATTCACTATCATAATATCTTGGATGTGTGGCAATTAGCTTTGATTTATGATAAATCTCAACTGTAGATGTTGAGTATCTTACCTCTACTTTTTCTCCTAAATATTTAAATGGTACTGAGTATCTAGCACTTTGAAGCTCTATATGATAATCTATATTTACAGTTGCTATTTTAAACTCTTTATAAATATATTGATTAGCTGCTAGTGGTTGCAAGTATGGTTCATCTAACTCTTTAAATAAAGTATCTCTACTTTTCTTTAATCGTTTCATAACCTTAGAGTTATAAATATCAAGCAATGGAGATATAGCATCATTAAGTTCTTCAACATCAAAGAATTTTCTATGCCGAAGAACGGCTAATATCCATCTTTGAATTGCTTGAACTCCTTGTTCTGCTTTTGCTTTATCTTTTGGTTTATATGGTCTTGCTGGTTCAATTACACACCCATAATGATTTGCCATTGCTTTATAACTTTCATTTAAAACAATCCCATCTTTATTATTTGAAATAACTGCACTTTTTAGGTTATCTGGTACTAATATTTTAGGTACTCCTCCAAAGAAGTTAAAAGCTTTTGTGTGCGACTTTATAAAGTATTCTTGCTTTTGACTAGGTGTTGCATCTACATATGTATAACCTGATGCTCCTAATACTGCTACAAATATTTGAGCTTTTGAAATAACTCCTGTTTTACTATTATAAATAGGAACAGTAACACCACTATAATCTACAAATAATTTTTCACCATTTAAGTGTATTTGTCTCATTGATGGGTTTAATTTCTTTTTATATTTATGATAATAAGTTTTAAATTGAGTGTATCCATAACCATCAGGATTCTGCTCTTTATACTCTTGCCATAACAATAGATATGTAACACCTTTTTTACGAATTTCTTTATCAATATATTCAACATCAGGTTTAGGTCTTAAAGATTGCCTGTGTAATATAGTTTGTTCAGGGAAAAGCATTTTATACATAATATCTTCATCATGCAATAAAAAATCTTCCAGTTTATCTGGTAATATCTCAAATCTTCTACAATATTCAGCTGCAGCAGATCTAGATACACCAAGACTCTTTGCTATTCTCCTATATGAGAAATCCATTTGATACTTTAATTTTAGTATCTCTTTAATCTGTTTCATTAAAACTCTCCTCATTGATACACTCCTAATATTTTTAGAAGTGTAGTTTAATATGGAGAATATCTCAAACTTAAATTAGTTTTAATCCAGCAAATAAACTTAATTTAAACTTTCCTATCACTTTTTTATTAAAAGTGTCCAGATAAAAAGTGATACGGTGTCTTTTTGTTAACCGCTAGGGTGTCTTTTTAGAAAGTGATATGGTGTCTTTTTGGGAGTGATTTTTGCAAGTAAGGCTAATTGATATACAATTTAAGCTACATATCTTACAGGATAAATGGAGCATTAAATGAAAAAGTATAAACAATTAACCTTAGGTTTAAGGTATCAAATATTTGCTTATAAAAACGAGAACTATACAATCACAAAAATAGCAGAACTAATTGAAGTATCTAAATCTACAATATCAAGAGAACTAAGTAGAAATAGTAATAATGGATATTATAGTGCAGATGATGCACATATAAAAGCAGTATCAAGAGATAAATTTAAAGATAGATATAAGAAACTCACTAATAAATTAAAACTAAAAATTGGTAAGATGTTAAGAGATGGCTTATCTCCTGATCAACTAGTTGGTAGATTGAAAAAAGATAAAATAGTAAATATTTCATATGAAACAGTATATAGATACATTTATGCAAATCAAAGAAGTGGTGGTCGATTATATAAATTATTGAGACATAAAAATAAAAAGTATGGTAATAGAAGTAGTCAATACAAGACTAGAGGTCAAATTAAAAATAGAGTAAATATTAGTAAACGAGCTAAGATTATTGAAAAGAAAACTAGATTTGGTGACTTTGAAGTAGATACAATTATAGGTAAAGACCATAAAGGTGCTATCGTTACCTTAGTTGATAGAAAGAGTAAATTTACACTTATGAAGATAGTTGAATCTAAAAAAGCAGATGTTGTTACACAAGCTATTATAGAGCTTTTACATCCAATAAAGAAACTAGTTCGTACAATTACTTCAGATAATGGTAAAGAGTTCTCCTATCATGAAGAGATAGCTCAAAAATTAAATCTAAAGTTTTACTTTTGTGATCCATACTCATCTTGGCAAAGAGGATTGAATGAGCATACAAATGGACTAGTTAGAGAATATATTCCCAAGAAATATAGCTTTGAAAATATAAATCAAACTCAAATAACTATCATTCAAAATAGGCTAAATAATAGACCAAGAAAGATTCTGAAATATTACACACCAAATGAGATATTTTTCAAGGAAGTTTCAAGAAAAATGGTGGCATAATTTTGGCTGGTTTTGTTGCACTTTAAGTGTGAATTGGCGAATTAAATACAAGAGTTGTAAAAGTAGAAGATAAACTTGATGATATTAAAGAGATGAAAAAAACATTAGATTTAGTATCAAAAGAAGTTCATACTTTAGTTGTAATTTCTAAAATGGAGCATAAAACTATTTATAAAGATAAGATTGATTTGAAAAAAAATTGAGTGTAAATGGTTGCGGAAGCAAGATTTGAACTTGCGACCTTTGGGTTATGAGCCCAACGAGCTACCGTGCTGCTCTATTCCGCGATATAACTTAATAAAAATTTAATAATATATTAAAGAGCTATTTATAAGTAAAAGTAATGTTTTAATAAATGGTTGCGGAAGCAAGATTTGAACTTGCGACCTACGGGTTATGAGCCCGTCGAGCTACCGTGCTGCTCTATTCCGCGACTTGAAAGCGTGGATGGGGTACTAGGATTCGAACCTAGGAATGCTAGCACCAAAAGCTAGTGCCTTACCGCTTGGCGATACCCCATTCTTCTCAACATATTTGTTAAGTGGGTGGAATTATAGTTAAATTTTTTATCTTTGTCAAGTGTATTTGAAATCTTTTTTAAATTTTGTTATACACTGTAATTTTTTACTTATTGATAATCTGATATAATGATGCTTGAAATATAAAGGATGACAGTTTAAGTGAATAATATTTTTAACTTTTTAAAAGAAAATAAAAGCGTACAACTTCTAATAGTTAGTGATGATAAGCAAGCACAATGTGCTAGTGATATAGTATCATATCAAGAAAAAGTTCCTTTTGTACTTAGTGATTTTAGAGCAAATTATGGAGATGATTTACTCTCTTTTAGTGAAGAAATTCAAAATATTACGAAGATTTTAGATGAGTATCATATATACAAAAAACAGAATAAAGTTTTAATCGTACCTATACGAACTGTTAGTTTTCCACTTCCTAGTGACAAATGTTTTGATAAGTTTAGTATTGATTTTGCTGATACTATAAATATAAAAGAATTTAAAGATAAACTTTATTCTTGGGGATATTATTTTGTAGATATTGTTACAGCAGAAGGAGAAGTTTCTGTTCGTGGGGATATAATTGATGTTTATCCTCCAAATAGTGAATATAGTTTTAGGGTTTCTTTGTTTGATGATGAAGTTGAAAGTATTCGGCAGTTTGATGTTGAAAACCAAAAATCTTTTAAAGATGAAATTGAAAGCTTTGATATTCATCCTGCTTTTTTAGCACTAGATGAACAAAGCCTTGAACTTATAAATGAGAAAATTGAATTAAGCAGCAGTGATGCTTTTATTAAAGATATTCACTCTTTAGGATTTTGGTATCTTGGCAATTTAGGTGAGTTTTATACTCAAAAGTTAAGTAGTGTGATTACAAAAGAGGCTTTGGACGAGATTGAAGAGGCTTATATTTTTGATGAGCAGAGATTAACTAAAGAAGAGTTGCTTTCTATTACACCAATTTTGAGCAGTGATAATTATAAAGAGATAAGTCCGGTAAATATCAATGAATTTTTAGAGTTTCATAAAGAGAAAAAAGTAACTATTATTTCAAATACAGAAGCTAGAATTAGAGCCATAGGGTTAGATTTAAAAAATCCTAATATTAAATATGTATATGAAAACTATATTATTAATCTTTTAGGTCAAGATGAAGTGATAATTTCACTTAACAAAGAGATTAAAAAGAAAAGAAAACGAAAAGTTAAAATAGTCCTTGATGAGCTTAGAGTTAAAGATTTTGTAGTTCATGAAGAGTATGGAATAGGTCAGTTTGAGGGTGTTGAGCCTATTGTTGTCATGGGTGCTAAAAGAGACTTTATAAAGTTATTGTATGCAAATTATGATAAACTTTTTGTACCTGTCGAGAATCTTGATGTGATTGATAGATATGTGGCAGACAGTGGAAATACTGCTCTTTTAGATAAACTTGGCAAGGGTAGTTTTGCAAAGTTAAAATCAAAAGTTAAAGATAAACTTTTTGCAATTGCCGGTGATATTATTAAATTAGCTGCTGCAAGAGAGCTAACTAACGGTGTTGTTTTAGATACTTCCAAAGAAGAGATTGTATTATTTCAAAAACAAGCAGGATTTGAATATACAAAAGATCAGACAAGAAGTGTAAAGGAGCTGTTTAAAGATTTAAGTTCTGGTATGTCAATGGATAGACTTCTAAGCGGTGATGTTGGATTTGGTAAAACAGAGGTTGCGATGAATGGATTGTTAGCAACTGCTTTAAGCGGTCATCAAGCACTTTTTGTATGTCCAACTACTTTGCTCTCTTCACAACATTTTCATGGGTTGAGACAAAGACTGGAGCCTTTTGGTGTGAAACTTGGCAAAGTAGATGGACGAACTGCAACTAAAGATAAAACTTATTATAAAAAAGAGTTTGAAGCTGGGAATATTGATATTTTAATCGGTACTCATTCTTTATTGAATATAACTGCAAAAGATTTAGCATTAGTTATTATTGATGAAGAGCATAAATTTGGAGTGAAACAAAAAGAGAAATTAAAAGAGTTAAGAAATGATATTCATATTTTTTCTATGAGTGCTACACCAATTCCTAGAACTTTAAATTTAGCACTGAGTAAGATAAAAGGGATGAGTAGTTTACTGACACCTCCGAGTGAAAGATTAGGTGTGAGAAGTTATGTTAAAGAGTACAGTGACCAACTCATAAAAGAGGTGATTTTAAGAGAAAAGCGTCGTGGAGGGCAGCTTTTTTATATTCATAATTCTATTGCTACGATTGAATCTAAAAAAGATGATTTACTTGAAATATTGCCTACACTTAAAATCGCTATTATGCACTCACAAGTAAAATCAACAGATGTTGAGAAAATTATGGAAGATTTTGAGGAGGGTAATTATGATATTTTACTTGCAACTTCTATCGTTGAATCAGGGCTTCATTTGCCAAATGCAAATTCAATAATCATAGAAGGGGCAGATAGATTTGGAATAGCTGATTTACACCAATTAAGGGGTAGAGTAGGGCGTGGAACTAAAGAGGGATATTGTTATTTTGTAGTTGAAGATAAAAATAAAATAACACAAGATGCTATCAGAAGACTTCTTGCACTTGAAACTAATTCATACTTAGGAAGTGGAACAGCATTGGCTCACCAAGATTTAGAGATACGAGGCGGCGGAAATATTATTGGCGAAGCTCAGAGTGGACATATTAAACAAATAGGATATTCTCTTTATCTTAAAATGCTGGAAGATGCTTTGGCACAACTTAGCGGAGAGATAAAACAGGATAAAAAAACTGTAGATATTAAGCTTACAATTTCTGCATTTATTAGTGATGATTATATTCGCGAAGATAGAATCAGGCTTGAACTTTATAGAAGACTAAGTCGTGCAATTAGCAAAGTTGAAGTGTATGAGATACAAGATGAGATGGAAGATAGATTTGGCAAACTTGATATTCCTACTAAACAATTTATTGAATTGATTATTATTAAAATTACAGCTTTAGGTAAAGGAATTAAAACTATAAGTAATTATGAGATGAATATATCTATAGTTTATGAAGATAATAAAAAAATTGTGTTGAAATCACCAAGTAAAGATGATGATTTAATTAATACAACATTGAAATATTTAAACTAAAGGGTAAACATGGAAAATGATACAACTGAAAATAAAGAACAAAGTAATATTTTATTATATAGTTTAGCTGGTTTGTTAGTAGTAATAACAGGATTTGTTGTATATATCTATATAGGTTTTGATATGGTTAAAAAAGGTGATTTAGAAGAAAAATATATAAAAACAGATGCAAAAATATTTGAAGTGATTGGTATGGTAGATATAAAAGAATTTAAAATATTAAATAAATTAAGACAAAATAATGATACACCAGAAGTTGATAGAATATCAAATTTTGCACAACTTGGACTTTCAAGACAAAGAGTTATTGAAGCAACTTGGGGTATTAAAGGATATTTAGGAACTCAAACAAATATCAAAGTTGTAAATTATACAATTGTATCAAAGAAAAAATACAAAGGATTTATAGTAAGAGCATATAAATACAAATGATTTATGATATTGCTATTATAGGGGCAGGTGCTAGTGGTCTTATGGCGGCATCCCAACTTAACGGGGAGCATAACAAAAAAGTTTGTGTAATAGATAGAAATACAAAAGTCGCATCTAAAATAAAAGTCAGCGGTGGAACAAAATGTAATATTACAAACAAATATTTAAGTGCTAAAAAATACCTTGGAGATGAAGATTTTATCGATGAGGTATTTAAAACTTTCAATCATCAGGATTTAATGAATTTTTTAAATAAAAATGGTGTAAATCCAATTTTTAACGAGAAGATTGTTAAGGGTACTTATTTTTGTAAAAGCAGTGATGATGTAATCTCAATGTTCAAGAAATTAACCACTAAAATCAAATACTATTTAGATACGACTGTTGAAGATGTTGAATTTGAAAATAATAAATTTATAATCAAAACAAATCATAAAATAATAGAAGCTGAAAAATTAATAGTAGCAAGCGGCGGATTATCCTACCCATCTTTGGGTGCTACTGATATTGGATTTAAAATAGCACGAAAATTTGGACATACTATCATCACACCAAATCCTGCACTCGTGGGATTCACAGTACAAAAAGAACAATTTTGGTTTAAAGAGCTTACCGGTCTTTCTCTTGATGAGGTTCATATAAAAGTAGGCAATAAAGTATGTTGTGGAAGTTTGCTGTTTACTCATAAAGGTTGTAGTGGTCCTGTGATTTTATCTACTTCACTTTATTGGCAAAAAGGACAAATCAGCATAAATTTTTTACCAACCAAAGAATCTTATTTACCAAAAAGATTCAAAAAAGCAATTAAAGATTTAGACCTTAATATTAATAATTACACTATTTCTCCTGCTGGAAATTTTGGATATACAAAAGCAGAAGTTACAAAAGGCGGAGTTTGTACAGATGAAATAAATGTACAAAATATGGAGAGCAAATTACAACCAAATCTATATTTTTTAGGGGAAGTTTTAGATGTTACGGGGGAACTTGGCGGATATAACTTTCAGTGGGCATTTTCTTCAGCTATGCGATGGTATAAGTTTAATGAATAATTAGATATAATTATTCAATTTTATTTAAGGATTGAATATGTTTTTTGGTAATTGTAAAAACCAGGATAAAGAGATAGAAACTTTAAAATCAAAAGTTGCTTCACTTGAAGATTTGTTAAAAGATAAGGAACTTGAAAACGAGAAAGTTTTAAGTGCTTTAAAAGAATCTGAACAGAAAGTTGAGGATGCCAATTCAAGCTGTGATACTATGAAAAAGATTGCTTCTTTTTCGACTGAAGAAGCTGTACTCGCATTTGGAAAGAATAATGAAATATTATTTCAAAATGATAAAGCAAAAGAAAATATAGATGATATGTCATCTTTGGTAAGTGCTATATCAAGAATGGACATAAGAGTTATATTAGCTGATTGTGAAGCTAAAATCAGTTATAAAAAAGAAGATGACATACTGTTGGTGTCTCTTGTGAAAACTACTTTAAATGACACAAGCGATGATGATAGTCTGCTTCATATTCATAATGAAAATATAAATGCATCTTTAAATTCTACACAAAGTGTATATATACAACTTCTTGATGAGTTAAAAGCTATGAGTCAAGAAGCAAAAGAGACTGCGGACGGTTCAACTGAAGGTTTAACTCTTACAAATGATATTGTCAGCGATACTACAAATTTACATGAACAAATAGAAAGTGAAGAGAAAATAGTAAATTTACTTGTAGAAAAAAGTAAAGATATTTCAGAAGCTATTGTAGTAATTGACCAAATCGCATTTCAAACAAATATTTTAAGTCTAAATGCAGCTGTTGAAGCGGCGACTGCGGGAGAAGCAGGAAAAGGATTTGCTGTTGTAGCTGCTGAGGTTAGAAATCTTGCAGGTCGATCAGCAGAGGCTGCTAAAGAGATTAAAGAACTTGTTGAAGCTATTCAAGATGAAGTATCAAAAATAAAAGAAAGTTCTGTTATTGTAGGTTCAGTTGTAAATGAAACCAAAGACAGAGTAAGTGTACTTATTAAACTTATGCATCAATTTCAAAGAAATGCCGGAAGAAGTGTCTTTGAAGTGGATAGTATCAGTAATAAAATATTTATTAATCTTGCAAAACTGGATCATACAATTTATAAAAATAAGTTATATCAATTACTTTTTGGGGAAGATGCAGGTTTTAACGCAGTAGACCATAAAAATTGTCGTTTAGGTAAATGGTATGATACTGGTCTAGGAAAAACAGAATTTAGTTTTGTAAAATCATATAAAGCACTAGATAGTGTTCATAAAATTGTTCATGATGAAGCAAATGATTTGGCTTCGCAATGTGCCGGTGGAAGTGTAACATGCAGTAAAGCTAAAATTCAAAAAAGTATCCATATTATTGAATCTGCAAGTAAAAAAGTATTTGAGGGACTTGATTTAATTTTAGAAGAAAAAAATGAGCATATTATGAAAGTAGCGGCAAAAGATTTATTTGATAACAAAAACTAAAAGGAATTATTATGGCAGATAAAGTATATAATGTAGCAGTTGTAGATGATGAAAATGAAATATTGAGTATGATTAGCAGATTTTTAGGAAGAAGCGGCAAGTACAATGTAACTACATATTCAAATCCAGTGGTTGCTGTAGATGCAATTGATAATGAAGTTGATATTGTTTTATTGGATATTATGATGCCGCAGATGAATGGACTTGATGCTTTAGAAAAGATCATAGAAAAAAATCCAAATCAAAAAGTTATTATGATGACAGCATATTCAACTTTAGATAAAGTTTTAAAATCTCATAAAGAAGGTGCTATAAATTATCTTATGAAACCTTTTGATTCTTTGCAGGCTTTAGAACAAAAAATTCAAGATGTTTTAAAACAATAGATATTATAACTATAAATAATAGTGGTTAAGAAATTATTAGAACTGTGGGGAGTGTGAAATATGACACATTCTAAGAATTTGGTAATTGTATTTTTAATTTTAAAATATGAAAAATATGGTGATAATTTAACAGAAATCAGATTTTTTCATCTCTAAAAATGTAATTTTTATATTGTATATCGTGAAATAAATTTTAAAGATAAATGAAAAGATTAAAATAAAAAAATAGGAATATGAGGATTGTATATGATAAAAAATATTATAGAAAAAACAGAAGGTACTATTGAAGTTGAAAACACTCAAGATGGTGCTTGTTTTAAAGTGATATTACCTTGCAAATAGCATTTATAGGTGATATTGTAGGTCGCCCCGGACGAAAAATGATTAAACAAAATTTGCAAAAATTAAGAGATAAATATAATATAGATTTAGTAATAGCAAATGGTGAAAATGTCAGTCATGGATTTGGTATAACTGTTAAAAATGCAGATGAATTATTTAAAAGTGGTATTGATTTAATTACAGGTGGAAATCATTCTTGGGATAAGAAAAAAGATATGCTGGCTTTGCTTGAAACTAAACCGGTATTAAGACCTGATAATTATCCAAAAGAGGTAGCCGGGAGTGGTGTAAAAATAGTTGATATTGGAACTTATAAGTTAGCAATTGTTAATCTTATGGGGGTAATAAGTATGCCTCAAGTTTTAAATCCGTTTACTCATGCTGTTGCTTTAATTCAACAGTTGAAAGATGATGGTATTAAGCATATATTTATGGATTTTCATGCAGAGGCAAGTGCTGAAAAACGGGTGATGATGAAATTGCTTGAGGGTAAAGTCAGTGCAATATGTGGAACTCATACACATATAGGAACTGATGATTTAGAAATATCTGATGGTACTTTTTATGTTACAGATGTAGGGCTGACCGGCTGTAGAGATAATGTAATAGGGATGGATAAAAAAGTTCCAATTGCCAAGGCATTGACAGGTCTTGGCGGACATTTTGATGTCCCTAACAGTTGTAAATCTATTATGCAGATTATAATTGTAACTTTGGATGAAGACGGCAGATGCTGTGAAGGTTTAAAAATAAAACTTTACGATGATAAAGAAGAAGTAATTTCACAAGCAATTATGAATTAAAAATTTGATAGAATAATACTATATTAAAAAAGGATTAAATTTATGATTATAATTCCTCAAACAAAGGGTGGCGTTGGTAAGTCAACTTTAGCGATGCAGGTAATAGCACCATATCTTTATAAAAAACATGGTAAAAAAATTACATATATTGAAATTGATGATGAGAATAATGATTCTGAGAGTTTTAACAGAACTGAAATAGTTAATAAAAGAATGCTTCAAACAAATAAGCTGAAAGAACTTGATGAGATGATTTTAATGGATGATAACCATGAAATAATAGTTGATGTGGGTGGTAATAAAACTTCAACTTTAGTTCTTGATGAGATAAAAAAAGTTGGAACATTTGGAAATGTAAAATGGATAGTGCCTTTAGGTGATGGTGAACTTGACGGTAAAAATGCAATTGCAACTATGAAAAAGCTTAAAAAGATTGAGCCAAATGCCCAAGATAATTTAATATTTGCTCTTAGTCGAGCAATCTCTACAGAAGAAGATTATTTAGAAGAACAATTTATAAATTTCTTTGGACATAAATATTTAGGCAGTAATTCTACAATTACCGATGTGGTACAAAATCCAAAATATATCCCTATAGTAAATGATAAAATAATTACAATCAGCAGGTATCTTGGCAGTACAGTTTGGGAGATGGCACACAACAATACTGACTTTGCAAAAAAAGCAATGGAGGCAAAAGAGTTAGGTGATGTAGAGAGTGCTAGAAAATATCTGTTTTTTAGAAGAATTCAAACAGAAGCAAAAGATTATGTTTTAAATAATCTAAATGGCGTTTTTTGTTCACTTGATAATTGGATTGATATTAGATAATGAGTGATATGAGTTTTAAACAAGCGCGTGAACTTGTTGAGAGATTGGAATTAACAGAGATAACGCTTAGAAATACATTAGTGAATATTGATAAATCATCAAATAATTTTAAAAATTCACTAGAACAGCAAGAACAAATTTTACAATTAGTTCCAAAAAATGATCAAAAATTAAATAATATGAAAGTAATAGTTGCTTTAAATATAGGAGTTATTATAGGACTACTTATAGGTAAATATTTATTATAAAGTATAAAAAGGTATAACAAATGGCAGAACAAAATAGAGACAGTCAGGAAGATATTGTAAAAATGTTTAATGATATTGCTAAAACTTATGATTTGGCAAATAGAATTTTAAGTATGGGTATAGATAAATTATGGAGAAAAAAAGCTTGTAATTTAGCTTTTTCTTTCTATGGAAAACCAAAACTTGATAGAATTGTAGATGTTGCCTGCGGTACAGGAGATTTAATGATTGACTGGGAAAGTGTTGCTTCAGATAATGGGATTGAAGTAGAAGATATTGTTGGAGTAGATCCTAGTGTTGGTATGATGGAAGTTGGTAAGACTAAAATACCTCATAGAACTTTTATAGAAGCAGGGGCTCAGTCTATGCCGTTGGAAGATGAAAGCGCTGATTTTATCTCTATATCTTATGGAATTAGAAATGTAGTTCAAAGAAAAGAGGGATTATCTGAATTTGCAAGAGTGTTGAAAAAAGATGGGCTTTGTATAATTTTAGAATTTACAAAAAATGATAAAAATGATTTGGGTGCAAAAATATCCAAATTTTATTTAAATAATATTATGCCTCATATTGGCGGATTGGTATCTAAAAATAAAGATGCTTATACATATTTACCTGAATCAATTGAAAATTTTATCACAACAAAACAGATGTGTAATGAGTTAAAATCAGTTGGATTAGAACCTATATTTGTAAAAGGTTATAGTTTGGATATGTCAACAACCTTTATTGCCAGAAAGATATAATTGAATAATCCAATATCTGTATCAACTCTTAATGAGCAGATAAAAGCACAACTTGAAACAACATTTTCTAATATATATGTGGAGGGTGAAGTTTCAAACTTGACTTATCATAATTCCGGACATATTTATTTTTCAATCAAAGATAAATCTTCAATTATATCCTGTGTTATGTTTCGAGGAAATGCACAATATCTAAAATTTCGTTTGGAAGTTGGACAAAAGATTGTAATATCTGGAAATTTAACAGTTTATACTCCAAGGGGAAATTATCAACTTTTATGTTCCAAAATTGAGCCAAGTGGAGTGGGAGCATTGGCTTTAGCTTATGAACAATTAAAAACAAAGCTTCAAATAAAAGGTTACTTTGATACTGCAATAAAAAAACAATTACCTCAATTTCCAAAAACTATATATGTAATTACTTCAAATACCGGAGCTGCTATTGAAGATATGAAAAAAATATTAGCTTCTCGATATCCTTTGGCAAAAATGATTTTGCTTCCAACTTTGGTACAAGGGGAAGATTCTAAAGAAAATATTGTAAGAAATATTAAAATAGCAGATAGCTTAGCACAAGAAACGAAAAGTAACTTGATTATAGTTGGACGAGGTGGAGGAAGTATTGAAGATTTGTGGGCATTTAATGAGGAGATTGTAGCAGATGCAATTTTTGAGGTTTCAACGCCGATAATAAGTGCAGTAGGGCATGAGAGTGATTTTGTAATATCAGATTTTGTAGCTGATATACGAGCTAGTACACCATCAAACGCAATTGAAATATCAACTCCAAATATAAATGATTTAAGACAATATCTAGATACATTAAGTGATGATATAAATCTTAAATTTAAAACTATTATTTTCCAGAAAGAACAAGTCCTAAAGCATCTTTTATCTTCATTTGGACAACATTCACTTATAAAAAAATTTGAATTAACACAATTAACTATAACTACTTTAAAACAACAATATAGCAGTATCTATTCACAAATATTATACTCAAAACAACAATTAATTCAAAACATAAATAATAGTTATAATTTAAATCATCCTAATAAAAAAGATAAAAAAGGGTTTGTACAGTTAACGCACAATAATAAGATTATAGATTTAAAAGATTTA
Organism: Arcobacteraceae bacterium; assembly: GCA_965242915.1. GTDB lineage: Bacteria > Campylobacterota > Campylobacteria > Campylobacterales > Arcobacteraceae > CAJXII01. The sequence continues at coordinate 3,217 of CBDETN010000027.1, read as the reverse complement.
GAACAAAATGATATAGTAACATTGCAAAATTCAAGTTTTACAGTAGATTGTGAAGTTATTTCTAAAAAAGCTATATAATTTAAGAAACAATAAACTATAATAATAAAATTAATTAAAAACTTTGAAAAAAAGAGGGGAAAGTAGTGTTTAAAAACTTACAAACCAAACAAAAGTTATTTATAACAATGGTCATGGCTCAAGCGGGTATCTTTATTGTATCGATTATGGCAGTAACAAGCGGAGCTTCTATAATTCCAATTGTTGCAATTAATATAATATTTGCTCTACTTATAGGATTTAGTAATTTTATAGTTATGAAACAAATTACAGGCGGTATATCTAGATTTAAAGAACAGTTTAATATGTTTTTAGATTTTGCGCAATTTAAAACAAATAGATATATACCGATTGAAGTGCATCACCATGATGAAATTTCGCAATTAATTTTAGATTTAAATGAAACTGCCGCTAATGTAACAAAACAACTTCAAAACGATATGAAAGTTATTGGAGAACTTACAATTACCTCGGATAAAGTTGAACAAGGTATTTATAAGTGCAGAATTCATTCTGAAACAACTAATCCTATGATTCAAACACTAGCTACAACAATTAATAAGATGATTACTGCTATTAATAGAGATATGAATGAACTAAAAACTGTAGTTGAACAATATGCAAATGATGATTTCAGAAGTAAAGTAACAATTGATCCAATACTAAAAGCAGATATGCTGGCTGTTATGACAAGTGTGAATCTTTTAGGAGATACTTTGTCAGATAGTGCAAAATTAAACTTGTCAAATGGACAAACATTAGAATCAAATTCAGCTTCAATGAGTGAGAGTGTAAATCACCTTGCACAAAGAGCAAACCAGCAAGCCGCATCTTTGGAAGAAACAGCAGCGGCAGTTGAAGAGATTACAAGCATCACTAGAAATAATGCAGAGAATGCAACTAAAATGTCAAGTTTAAGTAATGATGTACAAATATCAGTAGCATCTGGTCAAAAATTAGCATCTTCTACAGCATCTGCAATGGATGAGATTAATAACCAAGTAACTGCTATTAATGAATCTATTACTGTAATTGACCAAATAGCATTCCAGACAAATATTTTATCATTAAACGCAGCAGTTGAAGCAGCAACAGCAGGGGAAGCAGGAAAAGGATTTGCAGTTGTTGCTCAAGAGGTGCGAAATCTAGCTTCAAGGTCAGCAGAAGCAGCAAATGAAATTAAAGCTCTGGTTGAAGGTGCAACAGCTAAGGCAAATGATGGTAAAAAGATATCAGATGAGATGATTGAAGGTTATGAAAAGTTAAGTAAAAATGTTGATGATGTAATTCATATTATCCAAGATGTATCAGCTTCTACAAAAGAACAGATGCAAGGTGTTGAACAAATCAATGATGCAATTACAACTTTAGACCGTGCAACACAAGAAAATGCCAATGAAGCAAATAGTGTGGCAAGTGTAGCTGATGAAGTTAAAACTATGGCAAATGCTTTAGTTTCAGATGCGCAAGCTAAGCAATTTAATTAGGAAAAGGGAGTTTTTATGAAAGAGACAGTATTAGATGATTATGCATTCCTAGTAAGTGAAACAGATGCAAAAGGTATAATTACTTTTGCAAATGATGATTTTTGTAAAATTGCTGGTTATGAACTTGATGAGTTGGCAGGTCAACCGCATAATTTAGTAAGACATCAAGATATGCCAAAAGCAGCATTTAAATCTTTGTGGGATACGGTACAAAAAGGTGAAACATGGACTGGTTATGTAAAAAATGCTACAAAAGACGGTGGATATTATTGGGTATATGCTACAGTATATCCATTTGAAACTTGTAATGGCGGTAAAGGTTATTTATCTTGCAGAAGAAAACCTTCAAGAGAAGAGATTGAAGAACATGAAGCTTTATATAAAGAGTGGAAGAAAGCTGAGTAGGAATTATTAGGGTTTAGTGATTAGGTGTTAGTTGTTAGTGAAGAACTTCTAAACCCTAAACCCTAAACACTAAAAAAATACAAAGGATTTTTTATGGCAGTAGAGACAAGAGAATTTAATAGTACGAATACAAATGAGTATATGACATTTATATTAGGGTCAATGAAATATGCAATTGAATTGCCAAAGATTAGAGAAATTTTAACTTATCCTGAGTTAATTACAATATTGCCAAATACAAGTGAATGGGTAAAAGGTCTTATAAACTTAAGAGGTGAAGTTGTACCTATTTTAGATACTAGAATTAGATTTGGAACCGGAGAAGCTATTTATGATGATAATACAGCAGTAATTGCTATTATTACCGCAGATAAAAGAATGGTAGGAATTGTTGTAGATAAAGTTGATGATGTTCAAAAAATTGATACTAATAGTTTATCGCCTGTTTCAGATATGGGTTCAGCAATACCATCTAAATATCTTAAAGGATTTTTAAGAATGGACAATAGTGAAATGCTTGTGGTAATGGATATAGAAGCTGTAATACATAAAGAAGAATTAAAATACTCATAATAGATCAAAATAAATAAGAGAATATATAAATGCAAGATAAGATAGCAAAGTTAAGAAAAGTAAATATTTTATTTGTAGAAGATGAAGAAGATTTAATCACTATTATTAGTGATACTCTTACTAAATTACAAGCAAATTTTGAGACAGCAGCAAATGGACAACTTGCATTTGATAAAATTATAGATAAAGAAAGTGAAGCATTTGATTTGGTTGTTACGGATATTAATATGCCGGGTTATGAATGGGTTAGAATTAATTGAAAAGGTACAGCAAATAAATAAAGATTTACCATTTATAATTATGTCAGCTCATACAGAACCTGAATATATAAAAAAAGCTGAAGAGTTAGGTATCAATAATTATTTATTGAAACCTTTTGATTTTATCAAGTTCATTAATTTGGTTGCCGAGTTAGATTTAAAATAATTTTTATAATATGAATATAATTCGCTCATTTTTTATTTGTATTATATTGTTATCTTCTTATTCTTATGGAATATCAACAGATAGTGTCAAAGCTATACAAGATGATTTTTATACAAAAGTTGTCAAAACAAATATTTATAAAAAAAGATTTACAACATATTTAAACCGCAATTGTCCCAATGATGATAATTTATGTTATCAAAAAAGATAAATATGTTAAGTCAATGGGACACTGTGCAAAATGATATATCTTTAAAAAATATAATAGA
>CBDETN010000026.1:0-257090 GCA_965242915.1 Arcobacteraceae bacterium | reverse complement strand
ACATAAAGCTAAGATGAAAAAAGTATTGATTCCTAAGAAAAATTATAAAAGAGATTTAAGTGAAATTCCAGATGAAGTTAAAGAAAGTTTAGAAATAATTGCCGTAAATAATATATCTGAAGTTCTAAAAGAGTCTTTAGTTTAAAGTATATCAGGAATTTATCATTATGAAACAAGAAGATTTTGAAGAGTATATGCAAACTTTACATAAGAAACAGTTTGAAACAAGTAGAAAGCCCAGTGCGATAGTAAATAATTTTTATTCACTAATCACTATTGTTATTATTTCAATTGCTATAATTATATATGTAAACTATATAGTACCGGCTCAACAAGCCAATAAAATTAAAACAGAACATACGGCAAAGTCTTGATTTATAAAATGAAAAAAAACTTAACAATAACTAATATAATTATATTAGCAAACATCATAATGTTTGCGGTTCAAAATATGATAGAAAATGGTATTCTAATTTTTGGCTTAAATATTTATTTTTTAAAATATGAACTTTGGCATCAGCTTATATCTACGATGTTTGTTCATGGAGGGGTTGCACATATTTTTATGAATATGTTTATACTTTTTCAATTTGGTAGTGAAATAGAAAAAGCAATTGGAAAAGTAAAATATATTTTATTATATTTTGTCGGTGGATTATTAACTTCAATTGGTAGTTTTGTATATATGTATATGAGTGGAAATTGGGCAAATTTAGTAGGTGCCAGCGGTGCAATTTGTGTATTGATAGGATTTATTGCATTAAGAGATAAGTATAACCGCAAAGGATTGATTATTTGGGTACTTTTAATCTCTTTTGCACCTGTATTACTTGGATTTCCAATTGCTTGGTATGCACATATTATAGGATTTATAATTGGCTGGCTGTTAGGGTATATTCTTTAGGGTAATAAATCTAGATAAAAAGTATAACCATCTATATATTTATCTGTTCCAAAGTGTGGATTCATCGTCATATTACATTTTAATGCTTTTCCATATTTTGTTTTAAAATTATGTAGAGTTGTAACTGAGGTTCTATTATGAATACTTTCTAACATATATTTTTGTATTTCATTATTATGAGTTTTATCTTGTATTTCTGTAATTTTTTGACCAATTATCTCATCTTTTTTATATGCATAAAGGTTGCAGAATTTTGTTGATACATCTGTGATAACACCATATTTATCTGTATAAATAATACTTATATAGTTATCTGATAATACTCGTAACAGCTTGAGTTCTTTATATATTCTATTGACTTTTAATTCTAATTCCTTTTTTTCATTATTAATATCTTTACTTTTTGCTACTAAAGATATCGTTGCTTTTTTTATATGTTTTTCTTTTCTGCTTATTTCTACAATTTTAGAAATATCAAGTACAAGCTCTTTTGTTTTAATAGGTTTTGTAATATATTTCTTTATATCAAGTTCTATGGATTTTAATAAATAATCTTTATCATCATGTGCAGTTGTTATGATAATTGGTACTTGTGTGATAGCTAAGATGTCACTTGCCATCTCCATACCATTTTTATTGGGCATATTTATATCAGATATTACAACTTCTATCTCATTCTGATGTTCTTTGAAAATATTCAGACCCTCTTGACCATCAACAGCTAAATATACTTTTTTAAAAAGTCTTTCAAATGTTTGGGAAATTATATTTCTAACACTTTCCTCATCTTCCACATATAGAACTGTTATTGTTTTGAGATGTTGTAAATTTAAATTCATTTTTATATCACCTTAAAATAGTGTTTAAGAAGTCGCAGGTGGCGTTAATCTAAAAAGTTCATAACTTTTTACACTAGCTATTCTACCACGGGCAGTTCTTTGAATATATCCGTTTGCTAAAAGATATGGTTCAATTGCATCTTCAATTGTCCCCTCATCTTCACTTAAAGCAGCTGCCATGGTACTTAATCCAATTGGTTTACCTTTGTTTGACAATAAAAGTTCAATAAGTTTTAAATCCAATTCATCAAATCCTTGGTCATTGACCCCTAACTCATTTAAAGCAAATTGACATCTCGATAGATCTATTTTCATTTCATCTGCTACTTCGGCAAAGTCCCTTACTCTTTTTAACAGTCTAAGTGCAATTCTTGGTGTTCCTCTACTTCTTCGTGCAATTTCACGACTGGCACTCTCTTCACTTTTTTTGCCAAGTTTGACAGATGCTTTTGATACAATTTTACTTAACTCTTCATTGTTATAAAATTGCAAACGAAAAGTCACACCAAACCTGTCTCTTAAAGGATTACTAATCATTCCAGCTCTTGTAGTTGCTCCTATTAAAGTAAATCTTGGCAAATCTATTTGTACAGTTTGCGCAGCCGGTCCGCTTCCAATAATAATATCCAGTCTAAAGTCTTCCATAGCAGGATAAAGTATTTCTTCAATTGCAGGACTTAATCTATGAATTTCATCTATAAAAAGTATATCGCCTTCTTCTAAGTTTGTAAGTATTGCCGCTAGATCCCCAGATTTTTCTATCATAGGAGCCGCAGTTACTTTGATGTTTGAATTCATTTGTTTTGCAATTATATATGCTAAAGTAGTTTTACCAAGACCAGGAGGTCCAAAAAGTAAAATATGGTCAATTGCTTCATCTCTTTTTATGCTGGCTTTTATAAAAACTTGAAGATTCTTTTTTATTTTTTCTTGACCGATATAATCATCCCAAACAGATGGACGAAGTAAATTTTCATTTGATTCATCCTCAAAAGATATTTGTTCTACTTCTACTAATCTTTCCATATTATAAAATTATTCCATACCTTTTTCATATCTAATAACTTTATTTCTTCCTGTTTGTTTTGCTTTATATAAGGCTATATCACTTTGTTTCACATATTTCCAGAAATCTTTATTTTTATTTGGAAATAAAGATATCCCAATACTTACAGTTTTACTAAAAGTTTCTGCTCCTGCTTGAATTTTTTGCTGAGAAAATGCAATTCTAATCTCTTCCGCTGTTTTTATTAATTGTTCTTCTGTGCAATTTTCAATAACAACAATAAACTCTTCACCGCCAAATCTTATAATAATATCCTCTTTTGTAACTACATCAATTAAAGTATTTGCAATAGTTTTAATTGCAATATCTCCTATATCATGCCCATAATTATCATTAATTAATTTAAAGAAATCTATATCAACCATCATCACCCCGCAAAGTGTATTTTTTAAAGCACCGTTATATAGTGTATTATCTATAAAAATTTCAAGGAATTTTCTATTATAAAGTCCGGTCAGTGGGTCTGTTTGTGCACTTCTTTCAAGTATTTGCATTAGCTTTTTACTTACAATTTTCGGTTTTGCAGTGTCAATATAATCCTTGATAAACGGAAGTAAACTTCTAGCTCTTTCATGCTCTTCAACGGTATCGCAAACTATTGATACAATAAAATCAAGATCATTAGAGATAGAATAAGGGATACATATATAATATTTATCAGAATTGAATTTATCACAAACATCAATAAACTGACATGAATCAATTAATGTATTTGTTCTATCTGCTCTACATCCGCCTGATAAAGGATCACATAAAATTTCTTGATTTATATATACTATTTTGGTACTTTTATTGGTTGTATCTGCCTCTATAAAATTGAAATTACTAATATTAAATTTATTTTCTAAAACTACGGAAATTCGTTTATAAACATCTTCTATATGCTCATCGTTTTCAATGGTTTTCTTAAATTTATAAATATCTGCAAGTCTGGTTACGGTATTTTCTACATCAATAATCGGGTCTTTAACCTCTTCTGATTTATGCGCAGTTAAAAATACATCTATCTTATCTTCCATGGATATTAAACTTGTTTGTAATTTATTCATATGTTCATTTATCCAGTGTACAACATTTTTTACTTGGCCACTGTTGATATTGGTAATTCTACCGCTGTAATCACCATCATGTGCTTTTTTCATAACATCTTGAATAGATTCGAAAATAGAAAGATATGGAACAATGAGATGTCTAATAAACCATAAAATTATAAGGATTAAAATAAAAGATATGGCAGAAGTATATCCAATGATTTTTGTACTGGTTAACTTTAAATCATCTACATTTATAACCATAGAAATAACACCTAAAATATCACCTAAAATATCACCTTCTTCAGCCTCATGACAAGATAAACAATTTATATCTTTAGTTATCTCAGCTTTATAAGGGATTGTAATTCTATATGTGTTATGTCCAAAAAAATTTTCGTCAATAACTTCAATACTCTTTCCAGTTTTTAAAACTTTTTTATCGATCTCATCATGTATAAACTCTCTACCTTTACCATACTGTTTTTCAACCGTATCAGATCTAACTATCCATAGGTCGTCGATATAGTCAAGATTCTTTGTTTGGGTAATATAAAAATTTCTATTTTCCATCATTCCGTTTACCATATCAGTTAATCCATTTGGGCAACTAATTGAGCCTTTGTTTTGGCACTATCTATCCCTAGGTCTCTTAAGCTTATAGTTATGTTTATAATCATTGCTAAAAATATAACTATCATTATTAAACTAATAGTAGTAAAAATACTTTTTTTTGTATCCATTATTTACATCTCCGTTATTTTTCTAAAAAATTATATCTAAATAGTACTTTATTAATTATACAAAACAGAGGGGTTATTAATATATTTCAGTATTTGACGGGAATGTTTTATCTTCAACATCTTTTACATATTGTTTGACACTATTTTTTACCAAACTTGCACCATTAAGATATTCTCTTACAAATTTTGGTTTAAAATCTTTAAAGAAACCAAGCATATCTGACCAAACTAAAACTTGACCGTCTGTATCAACTCCTGCACCAATTCCAATTACGGGTATATTTACCGCATTTGTAATAGCTTGAGCAGCTTCACTTTTTACACCTTCAACTACAAGTAAAAAAGCACCTGCTTTTTCAACCGCTTTAGCATCCAAAATCAGTTTAGAAATATTATTATTGTCTTTGCCTTTAATTTTATAGCCGCCTTCACTTCTGAAATTTTGAGGCATTAATCCAATATGACCGACAACAGCAATAGAATTTGATGTAAGATATTTAATAATATGAGCTTTGTCTTCTCCACCTTCTATTTTAACTGCATCAGCTGCTGTTTGTTGATATACTTTCACACTGTTTTTTAAAGCCATTCTTTTATTGGTACAAGTTCCAAAAGGCATATCACAGATTATAAAAGTGTTCTTTGCACCGTTGCAAACAGCTTTTGTATGATAAATCATTTGATCCATAGTTGCACTTAATGTATCATTACAACCTGCAAAACTCATATTTAAACTATCCCCAACTAATATAAAATCAACCTCACCATCAAAAAGTTTGGCAAACAAAGCATCATAAGCTGTGATCATAGAAAGCTTCTTAATCCCTTTTGCTTTTTGTATTGATGTAATAGTTTGTTTGTTCATGTATGTCCTTTGGTATCATAAGTCTGTTATTAATATTATGATATGATTATATCATATTAATATTAGGATTCCCATTGAAGAAATTAGTTGGATTTATTACTTCTGGTCTGCCAGAAAATAATTTTACAGTAGATTTAGCATTAAGTATGAAAGAAGCCGGAGTTGATACTCTTGAGTTAGGTATCCCTTTTTCAGACCCGGTGGCAGATGGACCAATTATAGAAAAAGCCAGTTTAAAAGCACTGGAAAATGGTTTTAAACTAAAAGATTTATTTGAAGTATCAAGTAAAATAGCACCTTATATGGATACTTTATGGATGGGATATATGAACCCGTTTTTTCATTATGGGATGGAAAAGTTTTTACAAAAAGCAAAAGAGTTCAATATTCAAGGTGCAATTATTCCAGATCTGCCTTATGAAGAGGCAAAAGAGTATAAAGATTTATTCGCAAAATATGATAATGCTTTAATAGATTTTGTAGCCCCTACGGATAGTTTAGAGCGAATTAAAACAATTACCGCTAATAGTTCTAAATTTATTTATTTGGTTGCTTATGCCGGAATTACAGGAAGCGGTGCAAAAGAAGATTTGACTCAAATTATTGAAAATGTGAGAAATTGTAATACTACACCGCTTTATATTGGTTTTGGAGTTGATGAAAAGACGGCAAAAGAAAAAGTAAAAGGTGTGGATGGAGTTATCGTAGGAAGTGCTTTTGTAAAGCATTTAATTGATGATAGTTTAAGTAATCGTGAAAAAATATCTAAAATTACAGCAATTGTGAAACAGATTAAAGAAGAGATAAACTAAACTTATACTACAATGCCATTTTTAAATTGACCCCGTCGTCTAGCGGCCAAGGACATTCGGATTTCCTCCGAAGAACGATAGTTCAAATCTATCTGGGGTCGCCATCAATAAAGCTCATATCTAAGGGGTTCATTTCCAATTAATTACTTCACTTAAGCTTTACTTGGATGTCACTTTAGGTGTCACTATTAAACACTTATTTTACATATTAGCACTATAGTATATTGAAGTGTAAATTCAATCATTTCTCTCTCTGACTATCTAGCGAAGATTGTTTTGCCAAGCTTTAACATCAAAGCGGATATAACAACTAAAGTAATGTAAGAATCATTTCATACAAGGTCGCACTACAATAGCTGAATATGAAACTCTCCTACAGTCTAAGAATATTTTATCTTAGCTTTTTCTTGAACAAGTTTAAGAAAATAGGTAATGTATAAATATGCTACACTACTGTAAGAGTTGAATAAATTAAGCTTCAATAGTAAAAGAAACAAGAACCGTGAGGTTCAAAAAAAGAAACAATAAGAGGAGAGTGTAAAATAAACTGTGTAAACCCAGCAGTTTCTTTTTAATCACTTCTCATATTTTGCCATAATCTCCTTAAAAAATATACTAAGTTGAGGATAAATCTCAAACCAATTTCTAATACTAGAAGCATTCCATTTATTTTGTTGTTCAGCACAAGCCAGATACATCACTTTAAAAGCTGAATCTTCTGTTGGAAATGAACCCTTAGATTTAGTTTTTCTTTTTATAGCAGCATTTAAAGATTCAATAGGATTTGTTGTATAAATTAATTTTCTCACAGAATCTGGATATTTAAAAAATGTAGACAATTCAGACCAGTGATTTGTCCAAGAAACAGTAATGTTAGGATATTTTTTACCCCAGATATCATTAAACTCTGTAAGTGCTAATTGTCCATCTTCTTCAGTGTAAGCTGTATAAACTGATTTTAAATCTTTAGCAACTGCTTTTCTATCTTTCCAAGATACAAACTTTAATGAACTTCTTATTTGATGTACTATACACCTTTGTATCTCTGCCTTAGGATAAACTGCACTAATTGCTTCACTAAAGCCATTAAGACCATCTATTGCAAAGATAAGTACATCTTGTACTCCTCTTTTTTGAATATCATTTAAAACTGTAAGCCAATATTTACTAGTTTCATTTTCACCTATCCAAATACCTATAATCTCTTTTTTACCTTCTAGTGTAACTCCTAGCATTATATATGCAGCTATATTTTTAACTACTCTATCAACTCTAATTTTAAGTACTGTTGCATCCATAAAGATTATTGGATATATCTTTTCTAAGGGTCTTATTTGCCACTCTTTAGCTTTTTCGATAACTTTTTCTGTAATGTTAGATATGGTTTGAGTTGATAATTCATAACCATATAAATCATCAAGATGAAGTTGTATATCTCTTACACTCATACCTTTGGTATAGAGTGATATTATCATATCTTCACTACCATTTAGTAGTATTTCTCTTTTTTTAACAAGTTGTGGTTCAAAGCTTGATTCTCATGGAGCGTAGCGGAATCCACACTTGCAAATCTCTTGGAATCGCAACATCTATATTTCCATATTTTGATTTTATAGTTTTATCGTTGTAACCGTTACGATAGTTCTGATTGTCTGATTCTTGATGTTTATCATAACCTAAGTGTGAGGTTAGCTCTTCTTGTGATGCAGTTTGTATTACCTCTTTGAGTATATTTTTAAACTCTTTTCTAATATCATCTAATCCTGTAAATGTTCCATTAGCTATTTGTCTTTTTAATTCTTCTGTATTTAATAAATTCATTATGTAAATCCTTAATATTTTTCATATTTGATATTTTATCAAATAATCATATTTTTGGATTTACACAGTTAGATTTACAGTCCCTATATAAATATCATAATCTTTATATTCTTTTGCTATTGTTTTAGCTTCTGTAATATCTTGTGCATAATCCAATAATATTGCTTTTTTATTTGGATCTATCCAAGTCTCATCACTGGCAATTAAAGGTAATAAAATAATTAAAATACTTCTTTTCATATGCGATACTATCAATGCACCACTTAATAATTACTTAAAAGGTATCAACTTACTTTAATATTATTTATTTTATAATATATGTATAAGTTAAAAGGATCTGGTATGGATATAAACACAAATAATAATTTAAATTCTATTTCAAATACGCAAAATAGTGCGCTAGAAAGAATTGCGACTGGTTTGGCTATAAATAAAGCTTCAGATGACTCTTCATCTTCATCTTTATCTATAGCAGCTGCATTAGAATCTCAAAGAAGTACTATGTATCAGGCTTTGGAGAATATAAACAGTGGCATTGCTATGAGTAATATTGCTCAAGGCGGGTTAAGAGAGCAGTCAAATATTTTGAATGAAATCAATACCTTGTCTTTGCAGGCTATGAATGGTACTACAAGCGCTGAAGGCAAAGAGGCAATTAAAGAACAAATATCAAGTTATCTAGATCAGTTTGATGCAATTGCTCAAAGTACGAATTATAATGGAGAACAACTGCTTACCGGAGACCAGCAAGATTTATCTATAGTGACAAGTGATGATTCTATTATTACTATGCAGTCGGAAGAAACTAAATCTGTATCACAAGATATCAGATCGTTTTTAAATAACTTTACAGTTGATACAGACTCTATGAATAATTTATTTAATGCCAATAGTGAGGGTATGAACAAATTGTCCGAATTTGCAAGTAATTTTTCTGCTTCATCTAATCAAATGGAATCGAGCGGTAGAACGGCAATAGCCTCTCAAACAAGTTTAGCACAAGCTAGCAGCAATATTTTGGAAATAGATTATGCTAAAGAAGTGACAGATTTTTCAAAAAGTAATTTGATGGCTCAAATAGGCTTACTAGCATCGACACAAGCTAATGCGCTACAACAAAGAAGTGTATTTCTTCTGTCATAACTTATAAGAAACAGATACAAGTATCATAACATATAAAATTAAAATAAGTTTTTTATATGATGTGATATGTGTTTTATTTTTTACATATATTCCTAAATAAACTCCAAATAGTGAGGCAATTCCTACAACAGCACCTTCAAAATACATCATATGACCGGCTAAACTTAAAGATAAAAAACCGGCGATAGAACTAAACATTACAAAAAACAATCCTAAAGATGAAGCATGTTTTAAATTATAATGTAAATATCCGGCTAAAATAGGGGTAAGCATCACTGAACCGCCAACACCGATACTCATAGCAATCATACCTATAAAAAATCCAATTGTTATCAATCGTTTAGGGGAGCTGTCTTTTTGTATATTTTCATGTTGTGCCGGAGTCGTACTCACTCCTACAATAGCTAAAATAACTATAAGTAAAAATAAATATTGTAAAATATCGCCATTGACATTTGAAACTATAATACCACTTAAACTACCGCCGATAAAGCCGCCAATACCTAGAAATAATCCATCTCTTAAAATTTCTTTATTTTTTTTACTATTTAGGAAACTTCCAAAAATTGAACTAAAAACCATTTGCATAATAGAGATAGACACAGCTTGTTTCATCTCAAAATTGGCAAACAGAAGCATAGGGATAAGAACCATACCACCGCCAACACCAAAGAAACCGGAAACTGCTCCGGTGATTATCCCTAGTATTGCTAGTTCAATCATCTACTTCTTCATAGCATCAATAAAGTTTTCATAAATAGCTTCTAACTCTTCATCTTCTTTAGATACATCAATACCATCTTGTTCTTTTATAGCATGTTCAAGTACAGCAACTCTTTTAAGCAGATAATCAAACATCTCTTTAGAGATATCTGGCAATATATTATGGTCTAATGGACATTTAGTATCTTTTCTCTTAATTACTCGTGCAGGAACACCAACAGCAGTTGAATGACATGGTACATCTTGAACTACAACTGAATTAGCACCAATTTTACTTTCACTTCCAATAGTAATATTTCCTAAAATCTTTGCACCACTGCCAATAACAACATGATCTTCAATAGTAGGGTGTCTTTTATCATGAGTTAAACTAACTCCGCCTAAAGTAACACCTTGATAAATTAAAACATCATTTTTAATAATAGTTGTTTCTCCAATAACTACCCCAAAACCATGATCTATAAAAACTCTTCGTCCAATAGTACACGCAGGGTGAATATCAACATTTGTTAAAAATTGACTGATTCCACCTAGCATACGACCTAAAAACTTAAAACCATTTTTATAAAGCTTGTTAGCAATTCGATAATTTACTATTGCCCAAACCCCTGGATAATTAAATATCAACTCAAAACCTGAATGTAAAGCAGGATCATTTTTTTTTGGAACCGAGAAATCTTCTTTGATTAATTGAAATAATGTCATTTTTAAAATTCATCCATTTTTATAGTTTGTTCTTCTTTTTTATCTAAATCTTTAACCCAAATAGTATTATCTTTTAATTCATTATCTCCAACTAAAGCAACTATTGTGGCACCTTTCTTTTGAGCATTGTTAAGGTGTTTTCCAAATCCCCTTACTTTGTAGTCAGTAATTACTTTTGAAGCTCCTCTTTTTTGAGCAACTTTAGAAAATACTACATCAAGAGCATCTTCACACATAGCACCGATATAAATCAATTCTTCTTTTGTCTCTTTTGGTTTAATCAATTCTAAAAGCCGCTCAATTCCAATAGCAAATCCAACAGCAGGGGTAGGGCGACCGCCAAGAAATTCAACTAATCTATCATATCTGCCACCGCCTGCAATAGCACTTTGAGCACCTATCTCATCACTTACAAATTCAAATGCACTTTTAGTATAATAATCCAATCCTCGCACTAAAGAAGAATCTACTTCATACTCAATACCATTTTTATCTAAAATACTTTTTAATTTTACAAAATCTATATCACAACAAGCACATAAACTACTTGTAATATTTGGTGTATTAATTAATTGTTCTTGACACTTACCATTTTTACAATCTAAAACTCTAATAGGATTTGTAATAATTCTTTTATCACAATCCTCACAAAGCTCCAAATCATCTAAATGCTTAACCAAGCCGTCTTTATAGCTAGGCATACACTCGTTACATCCTAAAGAGTTGAGTTGAAGTTTATAACTAATACCAAAGAACTTAAGTATATCTGCTATCATCAAAATAATATTTGCATCTTCATAAACACTTGGCTCTCCAAAGCTTTCACAACCAAACTGATGAAATTCTCTTAATCGCCCTTTTTGCGGTCGCTCATATCTAAACATAGGTCCATGATAAAAATATCTATGAGTTCCACCTGCACGGTCAAGTTTGTTTTGCACAAACATTCTAACAACCCCGGCAGTTCCCTCAGGACGAAGACATACATCATTTTCGCCCTTATCAATAAACTGATACATCTCTTTACTTACAATATCACTACTTTCCCCGACACTTCTTTTAAATAAAGCTGTTTCTTCTAAAATTGGTGTTTCAAGATAGTTAAATCCATATCTTTTAGCTATTGCCGAACAGTTATCAACAAAGTAAGTAAAAAGCTTGCTATCATCATCCATAATATCTTTCATGCCTCGTAAGGCTTGTATATTACTCATCTATTACCTTTTATAAATTTTTATTATTTATTATATTTTTGTAAGGATACCATTTTTTTGGTTTATAAGTGCTTTTACATATAATATTGACTTTAGAACTTATAAAACCAATATTACGAACCATATACTGTATGATTAATAAATAGTTAGTCTAATCTAAAGTTCAAAAATATAAAATATAATCCAAGTTAAAATAAAATAGATTAATATATTTAAAATTTTCATTTTTGTGACGC
Organism: Arcobacteraceae bacterium; assembly: GCA_965242915.1. Classification (GTDB taxonomy): domain Bacteria; phylum Campylobacterota; class Campylobacteria; order Campylobacterales; family Arcobacteraceae; genus CAJXII01. The sequence goes on along the minus strand of CBDETN010000026.1, from coordinate 244,988 downwards.
AAACTGTGACACAAATTAGATACAATAATTAATATTCAATTTAATTGACAGATAATAGTTATGCTAAAAATATTAGATTTTTAGGTAAATATTGTAATTTAATTTCAGGAGGAAATATGAAATCGGAAACAAAACAAGGTTTTGAATATATTCTAAATCTTTTACAGGATATAGATAAAGTGGCTAAAAAAGATATATTAACACATTTTATTACTATTGGGGGATTAATTGAATCTTCAGAAGCAATTTTATCATTATCTAATAAGGAAAAGGTTATTATTCAAATATATAAGGATAATTTGAATACTTTTAAATGCAAAGATAGTTTTGAATATAGTGTGATTGTTAAAAAATATGGACGAATTATGATTGTTGACTCTTCATTTGATGTATCTAATTATCATTTGCTATACAAATTCTTCTTAAATAAGAAGTCGGTGGAAATTATCTATAAAAAATTAGTAATAGAAGAGCAAATGCAAATAGATAATATTAGGACGTATTACAGTACAAATAATAATTTTAAAGATGATGTTCTACGGTTAATTTATGAACTAAAAAGGACTTCTCCTATAAGATTTTTTGATGGTTTATCAACTTATACAAATCTTTATTCATTAGGGGAAAAAGATTTATCTAGTCATGAAATAAATATTTTTACACTACTGGATCATATAAAAAATGAAGATTTTGCAAAAATTAGTGATGATTTATTGATTTTTATTTTTGTTCTTACAATAATAAGAAATACAGGTTCTAATTCTAGATATGAAGAGTTGAACTATAAACAAATTTCTTTGCAGTACCTTATAGAATTTCTTTTAATAAAAATAGAAAACTATAGTATTCAATTAATTAACAAAGAGTTTAATATTAGTAATTTACAAAATATAAGTAATATTATACAAAAAAAATATAACATCTTAATATTAAAAAATAAATTCTTTTATAGAGAGATAAATGGTCTAACAATGACAAGAAAGGAGAATATTTTAAATAAAAGTCAAGATATAGAGTATCCAAAAGAATTAATAAATATACTTAATGATTATTTTTCATTATATAATATTTCAAGTGATTCAGCAAAAGAAAGTATAAGTATTTTATTTGATAAATATTTATATAAATCAAAAAATAATAAATTTAATTCTATAGCAGAAGAACTAATACATACAATCCTTAAAGAAACAATAAATATTCTTAATTCTGATTTCTCAGCAACTAGATCATTTAGAGACATTAGTGAATTGATTAAAAATATTAAGTTATATAATAAAACATCGGATATTAATCATTTATTAAAATTTAAAAATTCTAACTTTTTAGGCTATTGTGTTCCTTCAAATAATATTATTGAAAATATGCCGTCTAAACCATTAATTCAAGCATTAAATACTATTAGCACAAGAATGCAAGTTAACGGTTTAACTTATTTTATAGGTAATTTTTCAGAAAAAGTTCCTACTAATTTAGAGTTTTATTTTCCGCCAAGATATATGGAACGTGTTTCATCTGATGAATATTATCATCCTGGACATATAAAATATAATGTTAAAACATCTTTAAGATCTTCACATTCATTAAAAATAAATAATATAATTTGTAATGGGCTAATTGATTTTAGAGTTTTACGACTTAATTCAAATCAATATACATTAAAAGAGTTAGAAATAGGTAATGATATAGCTTCATTATTACAAATGATATATCAAGCACTTATTGATACCGTTGACAATAAAGATTTAAATTATAAATATACTTTAGGAACAAAAGAGTGGTACACTCAATTATATAAGGATCAAAATGTTAAAAATTAAAAAAAGCTATTATTTATTTATTGCTTGTTATATGGCAGCATTTGCATATGGTAGTATTTATTTATTATTAGAATATACTCAAACTAATTTAATTGGTTCAGCAATTAATTTTGGTAATTTTTTATTAATAGCAGGAATTGCTACAGTTACTATGGTTGGTATTTCTGGAGGAATATCAAAAAAATATGGTTCTCATATAGTTGCTTCAATTGGAATAGCTATATGTGGATTAAGTTTATTAAGTTTATCATTAATTAATGAAATTAATTATTTATATTATATTATAGCTATATTTGTTGGTTTAGGTTGGAGTTTTTATCATGCTTCATCATCAATGATTGTACTAAGTCCTACAATATCACAAGAAGATAAAGGTCATTATTTAAGTTTAATTTCGGTTTTTATTGTAATAGGAACAGCAACCTTACCAGTTATTTATAATATAACTACAAAATTTAATCTAAACTACTCTTTAGAAACATTATATCAAACAGCCTTTACATCATCTATCATAAGTGCTATTTTATTTATATATGTTGGTTACTTATTTAAAATAGAAAGACAAACAACATTAGTAAAAGTAAGATCTATAAATTGGTCAATCTTAAAAGATAAAGCAAATTCTTCATTTGCAATGGTTTTTTTAGGGGCTTGTATTTTTTCTATCATGATGACATTTCAAGTTACTTATGCAAAAGAGCGTGAAGTAGATTATGCAATATTTTTTATTTTTTATACTTTAGCAGTAATATTAAGTAGAATATTATTTGGTGGAATACTTGCAAAACATAATCCTGTAGAAAAATTACCTTCAATTCTATTTTTAATGATAATTGGTTTACTATTATTAATTGTTAACTATGGAAGTAATTTAATTTATGGTATTAGTGCTACATTAATAGGTGTATCATATGGATTAGCTTATCCCTTAATTAAAACTTATTCAATTAAAGTTTCAAAACCAGATGATCAACATCAAGTAATTGCATTTTTTACTTTAAGTTATTTTATAGGGGTTTATTTTTTCCCAATAGTTGCCAGTTATTTATTTGTCAATTATTCAAGCAATGGTTATTTAATAATATTATTATTAATACTATTAATATATTTAGGTATTGCGTTAAAAATAAAAAAATCGTCTATAGAATTTTTCAATCACAAATTACAACAAATTAAAAATAAGGATAAATAAAATGGTACCACAAATAACAAATAGGATTAATACACTAGCTGAATCTTTAACTATAGAGATTTCAACATTAGCAAGGGATTTAAAGCAAGAGGGGAAAGATGTAATTAGCTTTAGTGCAGGAGAACCTGATTTTGATACGCCACAAAGAATTAAAGATAGTGCCGTAGAAGCTTTAAACAATAATCATACAAAATATACAGCAGTAGCAGGAACAATAGAACTAAGACAGTCAATAGTTAATAAATTAAAAAGAGAAAATAATCTTAATTATGAACCAAGAGACATCATCGTTAGTGTTGGAGCAAAACATAGTTTGTTTAATATTTTCCAATCTTTAATTGATAATGGTGATGAAGTTATAATACCAGCACCTTATTGGGTAACATATCCAGAACTTGTAAAATACAGTAATGGAATACCTGTAATAATTAATACTGATGATAAAAGTGACTTTAAAATAACTGCTGAACAATTAAAAAGTGCTATTACTCCAAAAACAAAAGTATTAGTTTTGACTACACCATCAAATCCAACTGGTTCAACCTACTCTAAACAAGAACTTCAAGAATTAGCAATAGTTTTAAAAGATACTAATATTTGGGTTGTTAGTGATGAGATGTATGAAAAATTAGTTTATGATAATTTAGAATTTACTGCAACTGCTAGTATTAATGATGATATGTATCAAAGAACAATTACCGTTAATGGACTTAGTAAGTCTGTTGCAATGACAGGATGGAGATTTGGTTATGTTGCAACACCTAATCAAGAATTAATTAAGGCAATGAATAAGTTACAGTCACAAAGTACATCAAATATTAATTCTATAACACAATATGCTGCTATAACAGTTTTTGAAGGTTTAGTTGATAATGATATTACTAATATGAAAATAGAATTTGAAAATAGAAGAAACTTAGGTTTTAAATTATTTAATAAAATTGATGGATTAAGTGTAATAAAACCGCAAGGAGCATTTTATCTTTTTGTAAATATTAAAGATATTGAAGAAGATAGTATTAAATTTTGTAAAGAACTCTTAAATAAATATGGGGTAGCTGTCATTCCCGGAATTGGTTTTGGACTTGATGGCTATTTTAGATTTTCATTTGCTACAGACGAAAATACTATAAAAGATGGTATAAATAGAATTGAAAAATTTGTCAAAAGTATTAAAAAATAAAAATTAATTTTATATATATTATAAATATGCATAACAAATAAGATAAATTTAATGAGGTTATATATCAAAGTATTGAGCTTTTATTTTAAAAGTAGCTAATAAAAAAAGTCAATATTTAGTAAGTTATATAATCTTGTTATTTAACTCAGATATTGGTATAAAATAGCAAATGAATGTAAATTTTAAAATATTTATCAAAAGAAAAGAAATAAGGCAATAGAGACTAATACATAATTATAATAATCGAATATAAATAAATAAAAATTTATACATTGTATAAAAATGCTAATGACAAAGAAGTATCACTCGAAGTGAAATAAAAAAAGTTTTAAATTAGTATTGATAAATAAGAACAATTTATTGTTCTAGTAAAATTTCATCCTGATATGCCTGATTGTATTAAACCATTTATTTTTATTCCAAAAACTTTTCTATTTGTTGTGCAATATCATCTATACTGTCACTTGCATCAATAAAAATATGATTTAATTCTAATAATTGGATTGATTGTTTTAACCTATCTTGAATATCAAGTAAATAGTCAATCCCGCGAGATTCAATACTGTCATTTTCTTTTGCACTCAATCGTTTAGTTAATTCTTCACGACTTAACTCCAATAAAACTACATGAGACGGTAAAGTATTGTTTGTAGCCATAAGATTTAAAGATGTTACAATTTCCAATGGCATATCTTTTGCATAAGCTATTCCACTTATCAGACTTCTATCACTTATTACCAAATTATCCTTGTTTGGGAGAATTACCTCTTCTATGTGCTCCGCACGATCAGCTAAAAATATAAACATCTCAGCCATTTTTGATTTTGCCCGTCCTGATAAAACCATCTCTCTTAATTCTTTTCCAATTTCAGTTGCACCTGGTTCTTTTGTAAAAATTGCATCTGGATACTTTTTTTGCAAGATATCTAACTGTGTTGATTTGCCTGCTGTATCAATTCCTTCAATTACAATATACATTATTTTAATTCCTTTATAATATTTTCCGGCACAAGATGGCTAAAATTTCCATCAAATCTTATAAGTTCTCTTACTATTGATGAACTGACAAAAGCATTTTCTAATGTTGGCATTAAATATATGGTTTCAATATCTTTATCAAGTGATGAGTTTGCATAGCCCATTTGTAATTCAAATTCAAAATCACTAACAGCTCTTAATCCTCTGACAATATGTTTTATATTCTGTATTTTCGCAAAATCTACAAGTAAAGTATCAAATGATTCTACTTGAACACCATTTAAGTTTTGTGTAGCAAGTTTTACTAATTTAACCCGTTTATCTATATCAAACATAGGTTTTTTAGCATCTGAATGAGCAATAGCAATAACAACTTCATCAAATACCTTTAAAGCTCGTTTAATAACATCAATATGTCCATTTGTAATAGGATCAAATGTCCCGCTGTAAATTGCTCTTTTATATTTCACTAACTATCTCCCCATCGTTTATATAAGTCATTTTCTATATCTAATAAATCAAACCACTTACCAATCATAAAGTTTTCCATATCTTTTAATGTATGTTGTTTGGAATAATACCCCAACACCGGTGGTGCTATAGTAACCCCAAGAGTTGATAGTTTGGTCATATTTTCTAATGTTATTGTACTGTAGGGCATCTCTCTTGGAGCTAAAACGATACTTCTTCTCTCTTTTAGCATTACACTAAAAGCTCTTGTAATTAAAGTATCACTGATACCAACTGTACATTTTGCCAAAGTATTCATACTGCAAGGTACTATTATCATCTTATTGGCACCATAAGAACCTGATGCTATACTTGCCCAAAGTTCATTATCTTCATATAATTTTACATTTTCTTTATCTAAAACATTTTTTAAATCTTGAGAATTCTCATATTTCATCGTAATTTTAGCACCATTTGACAATATCAAGTGGGCTTTAATATGTAAAGGGAGCAATTTAACAAATTTCAACCCGAGTTCTACACCACTAGCCCCGGTAACAGCAATAATTAGCTTCATATAACAATCCTTTTAAGATTTTTATTTTATCAAATCAAGAGTAGTAATTACCTGAAAATAGAGATTTCTTCAATTATTTACAAAATTTATCTTTAAAATATACTTTTCTTAATATTAGTTTAAGAATAAATACTATAACATTTTGTTAGATATTTAAGAATAATCTTATACAGTTTGTAATTATTTATTTTTTTTATAAAACAATATGTTAAATTATCTATATTTAGTGTGGTTAGTGCGCATATCATTTCTTAATATTAGTTTAAGTTAAGATATTGTAACATTTTGTAAAATAATTAATGAGATATTTATACATTTTATATTATTATTCTTATATCATTTATACATTTTTAAACAGGAGATATTATGGAAAAGCTTATTAGTTTTATTAGAGTCAATACAAATAATGACGAATACACACAAATGCAGATTAACGGTATTAAACAATATTTAATCCAAAATAATCTTGAACTTTACAGCAGTGTGAAGGTTGAAGTAAATGTTCCTAATGAAGAACAAAATATGCTTATATTACTTGAAGATTGTAAAGAAGGATGTACTGTTTTAGTTTATGATATCAATGTATTTGGCAGAACTACTGCATCTATTTTAAAGATGATCAATCATCTTTTGGATAATGATGTAAGAATTATCAGTATTCAACAAAATCTTGATTTAATAGATAAAAATGATATGCTTACCAAAATGATACTTGGTATGATAGGTATGACGATATCACTTGAAAAAGATTTAATGAGTTTAAGAACAAAAGAGGCACTTACGGCTAAAAAACTTGACGGTGTTCATCTAGGTAAACCAAAAGGTACAATTCAAAAATCTAAATTTGATCTGCAAAGAGATAAAATAGAAGAACTTCTAGGTCTTGGTTTAAGCGTAAGAAAAATAGCTAAAATACTTGGTTATAACAATCATATCGGACTAAACAATTATGTTAAGAAAAGAAACATCAGAGAAGATGTTGAGGCTAAACAAATAGCTTAAGAGGAGATATTAATCCTCTACTATTTGTCTTTTTATATCAGCAGATAAAGAAGTCAGAATCTCATAGCTGATTGTATTATGTATATTAGCTAACTCTTTTACATCATCAAACAAACAAATTTCATCACTTTGTCCACTTACACTTATGTTATCCATAGAAACTCTTCCTAAGAGACTTTCACCATCTTTAACTGTAAAGTTTACACTAGGATCAATTCTCATAAAACCATCTGCATATCCAATATCATAAGTTGATATGCTCATATCTTCTTTTACTGTAAAAGTTCCACCGTATCCTACCCTTTGACCTGAAGATAAAACTCTTGTTGAAATTTTAGATGCATGTAGAGAGAGTACAGGTTTTAAATTTGGGACTTTTAAGGGACTTTTGTTTTCCAAATATCCATAAGCAGCAATACCTATTCGGCAATACTCTTCACTAAAATTATTATTCCTAAACAAAGCACTTGAATTACTACTGTGAAAGGCAATTTCAGGTAAATTTAATTTGGCACATATTTTTTTGCTATCCTCTACAATCCCTTTAAATAAGTCTTTTTGCCAAAAATATTCACTACTTAATGTATCAGCACTTCTATGGTGCATAAACACTGACTTTATATTTAGTTTTTTTCTGTAAGCCCCATAAATACAGGCTTCTAGCTCTTTTGGTAAAATTCCATGTCTATGCATTCCTGTATCAACTTTGATAGCAATATTAGCTCCAGCCCCCATTTTATCTATATCTTCTAAGCTATTGATTGTTATGTGAAAACTATGTGCCAAAGTAGTGGTTGGTATATCAGCTAAAATTAAGATTTGTGTGAAAAAAGTCTCTATTTTTTGAGCTTCTTTTACTGTTCGCACTACTGCTTTTGTTATACCAAACTCGCAAGCCATTTGTGCAATTTCCAACAGTCCATGTCCGTAAGCATTATCTTTTAAAACTATTGCGATTTGATCTTTTCCACCAGCTTGATTTGAACAGATTTCAAGATTATGAAAGAAATTTGATTTATTAAGTAATATTTTTGCCAATTATTTGTCCGTATTGTTAAAATGATTTAATATAAGGATACTATCTTTTTCATTTAATACTTCTTTTAACTCTTCAACATTAGCACTCTTAACAGCCTCAAAGGTACCAAAATAGTTTAACAGCTTAGTTACTTTAGCCTTTCCAATGCCCTTAATATCCAAAAGTGATATTTGCTTATCTTCCTGTCGTTTTTTCTTTTTATGAAAGCCTATGGCACATCTATGAGCTTCATCTCGCACTCTTTGGATAAACTGCAATCTTTTATCACTTGGTTCTAATTTGTATCTTTCATCTAAAGTGTATAAAATATCTTTTGCACTACCTTTTGCCCGATGAGCTTTGGCATCAACTTTTTCTTTAGAAATAGCAGCCATATCAAGTGTAACTCCAACACTTTTACAAATGTCATTTGCCAACTTAAGAAGTGTTAACCCACCATCAATGATCCACATATCAGGAGGTGGATTTTCTTCAAATCTTGCGACTCGACGCATCAAAGTTTCTCTCATTTGTGCATATTCATCTTTAACCTCCAAATTGTATAACCGATAATCCTCTTTAAAAAACTTATTATCATCCCATACAACCATTGCACCAACTGTAGCCTGACCCATCATATGAGAATTGTCAAAACATTCAAATCTATATGGTGTTTTGTATAAGTTAAATAGCTCTTTTATCTCTTCATTTACAATATTTGTATTTGTCTTATCTATCTTTAAAAGCTCTACACAATTTTTAAAAGCAACTTCTAACAGTTGTTTTTTTATTCCAATTTTAGGAACAACCAATGAAACCTTTTTATCAAATTTAGAAGCTATAAATTGTTCTAAACTACTCTTATCTTCAAGCTCAACAGCTACTAAAATATTCTTGGGAACATAAGGTAAATCTGAATTATAATATCCAACAATAGCACTGTTATAAACCTCATCCAACTCTTGCATATCTTCGCTGATATTTATATAGTTATGATTTGCAGATATAAGCTTACCACCTCTTATAAACATCTTCACGATCACAGCTTTAGTCACACCTAATTTAACTGCAAACAAGTCATAGTCTTCATCTTTAGCAAAATCAAGCGTTGATTTGATCTCTGATTTCTGAATTGTCTTTATTCTGTCTCTTAAAGTCATAGCCTCTTCAAATCTCATATCTTGACTTAATTCAATCATTTTATCTTGAAGTTTTGCTGTTAATGCAGATTTATTTTGAATGTAACCTATAGCAGTATCAATTAGCTTTAAATACTCTGCTTGTGATACCTTTTCTTCACAAGGCGCAAGGCATTTACCCATTTGATAAAATAAACACGCCTTACCGCCTTTAATGCAAGATTTCTTTTGAACTAATGGAACTATCTCATATATACTGTCAAGCATATCCCTGGCACCTATACTATATGGACCAAAGTATTTAATCCCTGCACCTTTTAACACTTTTCTAGTAATCTCTAATCGTGGAAAATCTTCAGAATAGTCAATATAAATATATGGATAAGTTTTATCATCACGAAGTAAAATATTGTATTTTGGTTTAAGCTGCTTGATAAGTGAGTTTTCTAAAATCAAAGCATCATTTTCATTGTTTACTACTATATAGTCTAATTGAGCCACTTCACTGATCATCTTATAAATACGAGGGCTTAGTTTATCAGATGGCACTAAAGTTGGTGTAAACTTAAAATAGCTTTTTACACGATTTTTAAGCACTTTGGCTTTACCAATATAAAGAAGTTTGCCATCTTTATCAAAGTATTGATAAACACCGGCATCTAAAGGAAGTTGTTTTAATCTGTTTTCTAATGTCATTATGCGGTATTATAGTCTATTCGTGCTATGATGTTATTTAATATGATAAATTATAATACCCCAAGAAGACAAGACAACTTTTTCTAAATCCTTATTCTCTTTTTCACCTGTTACCTTATGCCACAATTTCAACTAATTTATCATAATAAAAACTCATTGGTTTTTTATAATTTAAAGTTTGATGAAATCTTTTATGATTATAAAAATCAATATAATCTTTCACATCAGTTTTTAACTCTTTAATTGTGTTATATTCATTTAGATAAATTCTTTCAACTTTTGCACTTCGCCAGAATCTCTCTATACAAATATTATCAGTAGCTCTACCTTTACCATCCATTGAGATAGTGATGCCATTATCTTTTAATGACTGCCTTGATCTGTATTAAATATTTCAGGTTTACCATATAGCGATAATGCTTCATTTAAAACATCCATTGTTAAAGCTGAATCCATAGTGTTGGATATTTTCCAAGATAGTACAGCTTTAGAATACCAATCAATTATAGCTGCTAAATAAACCATGCCGCCATTAATCTTGATATATGTTATATCCGTACTCCATACTTGATTTGCTTTTACTATGTCAACTCCTCTAAGCTTGTAAGAGTATTTTTTATGTTGCTTATCTGGTATTGATAGATTTATTGGTTTAACTGCTAATATTGGCTTTAAACCCATCTCTTGTCTATATTTATAAACAGTATTCAAACTTATATTGTATCCATCTTCTAAAAGTTGCTGATGAACTTTTAAAGCTCCATATATTGGTATTTGCTCATAAATATCATTTATATTATCTTTGAGTGATATTTTATGCTTATTTTCTATAGGCTTATAATATAAGCTGCTTGGATTTAATTTTATAAGTTTACATTGAGTTGATACTGAAATATATGTTAGCTTAGACTCTATCAACTCTTTTTTATTAGATAAGTCCAAGCTTTGTAGCTTTTCCTCAAGCCATTCCTTTTCAACTGTCATTTTACCTACTATCTTTGCATAATCATCTATTTTAGATTGTAATTTTAAGTTTTCGTCTTTATATTCTTTGATAGCCTTTGCAGGCTCCATTGCCAACTCTGCATTATCCAAAAATATCTTCTTCCAATTTTGGATATTTTTAGGTGTTATATTATTTTTACTTGCTATCTCATTTAAAGTCTTTTCACCTTTTAAAACTTCTAAAACAATTTTTGTTTTAAATTCTGCTGTAAATATTCTTCTTTTTGTACTCATTTTTTACCCCTATTAAATATTTTATTATTTTAACTTTTTAGGAATAAGAATCTTATTTTTTCGTTCTTATTTTCTTGGGGTATTATAATATTCTAGCGTAATATTTCTAAACTTAAATAAACTTTATTTAATTTAGATATACTTCCACATATAAACAAAAACAAATCAAGGAAACAAGAATATGAATTTTAATGATTTATCAACTGACCAAAAAGAACAATTACACAATGACCTTTTATCAAAAGTCGCAGCTCTAGGTGGAGTAAATCCATTTTTACAAATGATTGAAGATATTAAAGCTTCAAAACCAAAAGCACTTTTAAATAAAACTGCAATATTTCATTATAGTAGTGGAAAACTAACTTGGGGTAAATCAATCTATAAAGATACTCTAAATACTCTTTATACAGCGATGGTAAAAGAGGAAAGAGACGGAGATATAATTGCCGGACTGAAGCCAAAAGATTATAAGAATACTATGAATATGATGAGAGCCTTAAAGCCTGTAAGTATTACTGTTATTCCTAAAGATGAAACTTGTGAGGGATTTGAGTTATCTATTTTAGATGCAACCCAAGAAAAGAAAACAAAAGTTGATTTAATGTTTAAAATTATCTTCTTTTTTAATATAGAATTTGCAAAAAAAATATTAAGTTACGAAATAAAAGCAGACTAAGATGGGTAATCCTAAAAAAAGATTCGATGTAAAACAAGGTTTAAAAGTAAATATTGTTTTAAAACAAGACCAAAGAAGTGGAAAATTAACCCAAGGGGTTGTTAAAAAGCTTTTAACAAATTCTCCTACTCATCCTCATGGTATAAAAGTGATGTTAACCAATGGAGAAGTAGGGCGAGTTCAAGAAATATTACAATAATATTATATAACTGTTAAGGATTCCATACCTTAAACTTAATATGATTAGGAAAAGCTTCCGGTTTTAAGATAGGTTTACCTACTAAAGTTCTTAAACACTCTTGAATCCCCTCAGTCATACTAGGATGAGGATGTACTGTTTTTAAAATCTCTTTAAGATTATGTTTATGATCCATAACTGTTGCAATATACATAATTGATGCAGCTGCTTGAAGACCGGCTGCTCTCATTCCCAATACTTTTGGATTTTCCTCATTTGTCACTATAAGCTTAAAAAATCCATCTGTTTCTCTCATTGCGATTGCTCTTGAGATTAATGAGTGCTTATAAAATACAACCTTATATGCTATTTTTTGCTCTTGACACTCTTTTTCATTTAATCCAATAGTAGCAATCTCCGGATTAAAAAACATAATTGTAGAGATATTACGATATCTTAATGGAAAGCCTATCTTAGATTCTATTGCTTTAGCTGCAAATCTACCTTCCATCTCCGCTATATTTACTAAAGCTACATTACCTGAAATATCTCCTACTGCATAAATGTTATCACTAACTTTACAGTTACTATCAACATTTAATGTTCCCTTCTCATTAATATCTATACCAATATTTTCTAGTCCCAGTTTTTTAACAGTTGGAACTCTTCCAATAGAAACTAAAATTTTATCAACAACAATTACTTTTGTATGTCCATCTTTATAATCCAAAACTACATCTAAATAAGTTTTTTCATTTCTTACTTCTCGCAAAGAGGCTTGATGATGAATATTAACACCAATTGTTGATAATCTTTTATCTACATAATCACTGATATCATCATCTTCAATTTGATATCGTTTATCCATAGCAGCTTCAAATATCGTATCTCTTACTTTTGTATAATTCACAGTTAATCTAGATGCGATATACCCTCTGTCTGTCCGCTTTGCAACAGCATAGTTACTTGATAATTCCCACATTGTTTTTGAGGTTAAAGCACCATCTATAATTCCGGCACCACCTATTTGATTACCTTCTACAATACAAACATGATTACCAAAATCATAAGACCGCATAGCAGCAGAAAAACCGGCTGGTCCACACCCTATAACACATACATCAAAAATTAATTGTTTCATTACTTCATCTTAATTAAGATTTCTTAAGAAAACATGTTTTTAATTGAATTTTAACACCATTCACACGACCTTCAATATGAGTTTCATCGTTTGGCACTAAAAATATGTTTCTTACAGCAGTTCCTTGCTTGGCAGTAAATCCAGCACCTTTAACAGGTAAATCTTTAATTATTACAACTGTATCACCGTGAGCTAAAATTACACCGTTTGAATCTCTATAAACTAAAGCATCTTCATCTACTTCTTCCGGAAGTCCTGCATCTGCCCAAGCTTGAACATCTTCTTCTAAATACATCATATCAAGCATATCTTGATTTTTCATAATACTTAACATTCTGTAAGCAACTACTTTAACAGCATCTACTTCACTCCACATACTGTCATTTAAACAATGCCAATGTGATTCCTCTATTTTACTGTTATCTTCAATTTGCTCTTTACAAGTACCGCAAACTAAAATCTCGTCATCTTTGGGTGTAACTGTGTATGCACTTAAATCTTCATTTGAACCACATAATTCACATACATTTCCACTTCTGTCTAATAATGTTTGAGCAATTGTCATAATTAAGTTCCTTAATTTATATAATTTGATTTTTTATCTTCACTATCTAACTCTTGCCCGATAGCTTTATATTGAGTAAAATAATACTCTACAAATGCTTTAATATTATCATCAACAGGCATAAAATACTTATCTTCTTTAATTGCATAAATATTAAGCCAGATAGTAGCTTCATTCTTTTTTAAATAATGAACAGCCAATGAACTGTAAATATTAACATACCATTGTTTTAAAGCTTTAATCGTTTCGTCGTTCATATTGATAGCTAATTTTTTATTTTCATTATCCCAAACCAATACGCTAGTCTCAAATAATCCGCTTAAATGAATTAAACCCTCACAATAATAAGGTTGCACTTCATCAACCTCCATCCATCCTATAAGTCCAACAGCTCGTTTAACGGTATCCATTAGTACTTGTCGCTCGCAATCTTTCTCATCATCAGAAGAATCAGTAAAAAATGATACAAGCCCACCAGTAGTAGCTTTAAACTCTTCTATATTTTTAAAGTTACCGCCTTTATTCATCACAGCTTCAGTATTTTCATCACACCATAAAATATGCCCATACTCATGTCCAATAGTCGTTATATCATAAACTTGATGCCATTTCTTACTTTGAGTAAATAAAGCCTTTCTATCTTCAGTTAAGAAATCTTGCCCTAAAATTTCACGACTTAACTTTAAAAATGGCTTTGCTCGCTGCCCTTGAAGTATCTCATCACTAAAAGCAAATATTTTTTTACCCTCTTCGCGACTTACAATCTCATCATTTGGTACAACTTGAGCAGAAAACAATCCATTAAACTCTGCCCCAAAGAAAAGAGCAGGGCGGCCAAGATATAATTGAACTTTATCTAATGATTTTAAAGAGAAGTCATAAATACTTTTATATTCGTTTTTATCATTTATACCAGAATATATTTCACTAAACATAGATTTTAATTTTTCTACTCGTTTATTGTTATTTTGTAAAGTAGGGGAGGTTAGTCTGATATCCCATTCAAGTGCCACAGCTTTTCTAAAATGGTCTTCATAATATTCAAGAGGATGACCAATTTGAATTGGTGTTTTTATCTTCATCCAAGCTCTATCTACATCAGCCCATCGCGAAACAAGTGTATCGGTTTTATACTCCCCTAAAGCTTTAACAATAGACTGTATGTATAATATATATTCCCATTTTTGACCATACACTTCATCTTCCAGTTCTAATAAAATATCTACAAAATCTTCAAGTTCATCTCTAACATTATTTACCTCTTTTTTAAAGGCTTTTGTGTAAGCAAGACTTTCATATTTACCATCTTTTTGTACAAGCATTGAATAACTTCTATCAGCAATTTCTCCACCATAACCTAAATCAAAAAGATTATTTTCTTCTAAATAGTTCATAACTTTTGCATTATCTCCATCAAATGCAGCTGATAATTCTTTATTAACACCATTAATAATTAATGCCGTCCAAGAAGTTTGCCAAGCAGTCATCTCAACACCAACTTTATAAACACCTGTAAAAATAGCTTTATAAAAAGGTGTAAGTAAATTATGTTCATCTATAAAATTCAAAGTATTTTGATGAATTTCCAGCCAATAAGCAGCGACAACTTGGTATGCTGACTCTTGAAGTTCTATTATTTCATCATCATTTTTATCAATCTTCTTTAATACTTGCACTAAACTATCATCTCTTAGACCTACAAGTCTAGTTATTAAAGCAACTCGTAAATCATCAGACATAGTCAAATTAAGCTTTTTGGCAAACTCATCTATAAGTCCTAACTTTTCAAACTTTCCCTGCTCTAAATACTCATACAGCTTATTAATACCTGTTTTTTGTTCAGTTATATAATTATAAAGTTTTTGAATATCTTCTAAAAATTCTTCTTTATCCATTTTTATTTCTCTACTTTAACATCACAAAGTAAAGCTTTAATAGTAGTACTAAAGGCAATAGTTACTTTACTCCAAGTTTTATCATTAATATTAAAGTCTTCTAACTTTAGCATCCCAATAGCTTCAAAATGTCCATTATCATAATTATATCTCATTGGTACAGTTAATGTTTTTTTATTCATTGTTACTAAAAGTTTTACAGTACCGGTTCTAGGCTTACCTTTGATTCGTTTATCTGCTTTTATATCAACTATTTTAGCTTCCATATTTGGTATTGTAAGTTTAGAAGAGGTTGTATCAATGATAAATTTAGAGCCTACAAATAATTCACTAAACCTTGTACCTTCTATTGATACCGGTATATATTTAACATTTATAAACTTTTCAGCCACATCCATTTTTAACACTTCATTATATGCACTATATCTAACATCCAAGTTTTTAGATTGTGTTAAAATACACCCGCCGGCACAATAGGCTAAGGAAACAAATGACAGGAGGCTTATAAGTATTTTTTTCATAAAGTAAATCCTTTCTTATTCTTTTGCTCTAATAATATCAGCACCAATATTTACAAGCTTTTCTTCTAACCTATCATATCCACGATCCAAATGATAAATTCTATGTACTTTTGTTGTACCATCTGCCACAAGCGCTGCAAGTACCAATGCACTGCTGGCTCTTAAATCTGTAGCCATTACATCTGTACCTATTAATTGTCTTGGTGTTCCTGTGATAGTTGCTACTGTTCCATTTAAATGTATATTTGCCCCCATACGACTTAGTTCACTCACATGCATAAATCTATTTTCAAATAGTTTCTCATCTATTACACTTACCCCATCTGCCATTGTAGCTACTGCCATAAACTGTGCTTGCATATCTGTAGGAAATCCTGGATATTCTGTAGTTATTATATTTACCGGCTTAATTTTATTTGCAGGGAGGATTGTAACACTTGTTTCATCTTTTAATATCTTATATCCCATCTCTTCAAATTTGGCCAAAACAGCATCAAGATGCATAGGGACTACATTTTCAATTTTTACTGTTGAATTTGTAATAGCTCCGGCACATAGGTAAGTTCCTGCCTCAATTCTATCGGGTATTATCTCAAACGGTTTGAATGGTACTGTTTGTCTGTTCGTACCCTCTATAATAAGTCTATTGGTTCCAATCCCTTCAATTTTAACCCCGGCATCTGCTAAAACTTCACAAAGCTGAACCACCTCAGGCTCTTTTGCCGCATTTACAATCGTTGTGGTACCAAGCGCCAATGCTGCTGCCATTACTATATTTTCAGTCCCTGTTACTGTTACTTTATCAAACACAATAGTTGCACCCTTTAAAGCACCATCAACAGTAGCCAAGATATATCCGGCTTTTATCTCAATCTTTGCACCCATTTGCTCTAAAGCTTTTAAGTGTAGGTCAACAGGTCTCTGACCAATAGCACAACCACCGGGTAATGATACTTCACAATGTCCAAAACGAGCTAACAATGGACCAAGCACTAAAATAGATGCTCTCATAGTTTTTACTATGTCATAAGTAGCTTTTGTTTTGTTAAGATTAATTGTATCAATACTTATATTTGTATTATCATAATTAAATGCAGCTCCCAACATACCAAGCAGATTAAGTAAAGTTCTTATATCCACTACATTTGGCAAGTTTGTAATTTGAACTTCATTTGAAGCTAAAATAGTTGAAGCTAGCAAAGGTAAGGCTGCATTCTTAGCACCACTGATTTGAACACTTCCGGATAAATTCTTTTTACCTATAATTTCTAAATAATCCAATTTATATCATCCTTAATTGATTTTATTATGGGTATTGTAGTGTAATTGAAATATAAATCTTATAAAAGCCAAATGAGACTTAATATACCAATTTTTAAATATATAAATATTACAATTATTATTATGAGACATACCAATATAATATAATACCCCAAGAAGACAAGACAACTTTTTCTAAATCATTATTCTCTTTTTCACCTGTTACCTTATGCCACAATTTCAACTAATTTATCATAATCCTTATTATTAATTTTTAAACTATCATAATAAAAACTCATTGGTTTTTTATAATTTAAAGTTTGATGAAATCTTTTATGATTATAAAAATCAATATAATCTTTCACATCAGTTTTTAACTCTTTAATTGTGTTATATTCATTTAGATAAATTCTTTCAACTTTTGCACTTCGCCAGAATCTCTCTATACAAATATTATCAGTAGCTCTACCTTTACCATCCATTGAGATAATGATGCCATTATCTTTTAAAGTCTGTGTATGGATATGACTTGTGTATTGACTGCCTTGATCTGTATTAAATATTTCAGGTTTACCATATAGCGATAATGCTTCATTTAGAACATCCATTGTTAAAGCTGAATCCATAGTGTTGGATATTTTCCAAGATAGTACAGCTTTAGAATACCAATCAATTATAGCTGCTAAATAAACCATGCCGCCATTAATCTTGATATATGTTATATCCGTACTCCATACTTGATTTGCTTTTACTATGTCAACTCCTCTAAGCTTGTAAGAGTATTTTTTATGTTGCTTATCTGGTATTGATAGATTTATTGGTTTAACTGCTAATATTGGCTTTAAACCCATCTATTGTCTATATTTATAAACAGTATTCAAACTTATATTGTATCCATCTTCTAAAAGTTGCTGATGAACTTTTAAAGCTCCATATATTGGTATTTGCTCATAAATATCATTTATCTTATCTTTGAGTGATATTTTATGCTTATTTTCTATAGGCTTATAATATAAGCTGCTTGGATTTAATTTTATAAGTTTACATTGAGTTGATACTGAAATATATGTTAGCTTAGACTCTATCAACTCTTTTTTATTAGATAAGTCCAAGCTTTGTAGCTTTTCCTCAAGCCATTCCTTTTCAACTGTCATTTTACCTACTATCTTTGCATAATCATCTATTTTAGATTGTAATTTTAAGTTTTCGTCTTTATATTCTTTGATAGCCTTTGCAGGCTCCATTGCCAACTCTGCATTATCCAAAAATATCTTCTTCCAATTTTGGATATTTTTAGGTGTTATATTATTTTTACTTGCTATCTCATTTAAAGTCTTTTCACCTTTTAAAACTTCTAAAACAATTTTTGTTTTAAATTTTGCTGTAAATATTCTTCTTTTTGTACTCATTTTTTACCCCTATTAAATATTTTATTATTTTAACTTTTTAGGAATAAGAATCTTATTTTTTCGTTCTTATTTTCTTGTGGTATTATATGTTTTAGTTTCTACTTTTGATTAATTTAAAAATTCAACAGCTTCTATTGCAAGTCCTTTTAATTTTAAAGAACTTTCAATACTTATATTTTCATTTAATAAGTCTATGGTATGACTTTGTAATTGTTCACTACTTACAATATCACCTAAAATAAATCTGTATTTACTTATTTTGTCATTTGTAATTTTTGATAGATAACCTAAAGCTCCAACAGTAAAATATCCAGTAACAATATCAAATGTACCATCACTTGTATTATCATTTATCCATTCATGAACTTTTTTATTTTTATTTTCGTTATCAATAAGCACCATTTTACCCTTTAATTATAGAGTCTAGATTATATCCTTTTGTGTATTAGAAGTGCAAAAATCACTCCCAAAAAGACACCATATCACTTTCTAAAAAGACACCCTAGCGGTTAACAAAAAGACACCGTATCACTTTTTATCTGGACACTTTTAATAAAAAAGTGATAGGAAAGTTTAAATTAAGTTTATTTGCTGGATTAAAACTAATTTAAGTTTGAGATATTCTCCATATTAAACTACACTTCTAAAAATATTAGGAGTGTATCAATGAGGAGAGTTTTAATGAAACAGATTAAAGAGATACTAAAATTAAAGTATCAAATGGATTTCTCATATAGGAGAATAGCAAAGAGTCTTGGTGTATCTAGATCTGCTGCAGCTGAATATTGTAGAAGATTTGAGATATTACCAGATAAACTGGAAGATTTTTTATTGCATGATGAAGATATTATGTATAAAATGCTTTTCCCTGAACAAACTATATTACACAGGCAATCTTTAAGACCTAAACCTGATGTTGAATATATTGATAAAGAAATTCGTAAAAAAGGTGTTACATATCTATTGTTATGGCAAGAGTATAAAGAGCAGAATCCTGATGGTTATGGATACACTCAATTTAAAACTTATTATCATAAATATAAAAAGAAATTAAACCCATCAATGAGACAAATACACTTAAATGGTGAAAAATTATTTGTAGATTATAGTGGTGTTACTGTTCCTATTTATAATAGTAAAACAGGAGTTATTTCAAAAGCTCAAATATTTGTAGCAGTATTAGGAGCATCAGGTTATACATATGTAGATGCAACACCTAGTCAAAAGCAAGAATACTTTATAAAGTCGCACACAAAAGCTTTTAACTTCTTTGGAGGAGTACCTAAAATATTAGTACCAGATAACCTAAAAAGTGCAGTTATTTCAAATAATAAAGATGGGATTGTTTTAAATGAAAGTTATAAAGCAATGGCAAATCATTATGGGTGTGTAATTGAACCAGCAAGACCATATAAACCAAAAGATAAAGCAAAAGCAGAACAAGGAGTTCAAGCAATTCAAAGATGGATATTAGCCGTTCTTCGGCATAGAAAATTCTTTGATGTTGAAGAACTTAATGATGCTATATCTCCATTGCTTGATATTTATAACTCTAAGGTTATGAAACGATTAAAGAAAAGTAGAGATACTTTATTTAAAGAGTTAGATGAACCATACTTGCAACCACTAGCAGCTAATCAATATATTTATAAAGAGTTTAAAATAGCAACTGTAAATATAGATTATCATATAGAGCTTCAAAGTGCTAGATACTCAGTACCATTTAAATATTTAGGAGAAAAAGTAGAGGTAAGATACTCAACATCTACAGTTGAGATTTATCATAAATCAAAGCTAATTGCCACACATCCAAGATATTATGATAGTGAATATTCAACTATTAAAGAGCACCAACCTGAAAATCATCAATATCAAGATGCGAAGTTTAATCCTGGAAGATATTTAAACTGGGCAAAAAGTATAGGGGTTCAAACTGTAGAGTTTACAAAGATGAAATTAGAACAAGAGCAATTTCCATCATATGCATACAGAAAACTAAATGCCATTCTTTCATTGGCAAAACAATATGAAAAATATGAAGTTGATTTAGCTTTAGGATATGCAATGAGTATTAATGCCACTACAGTTGCATCTATAAAATCAATATTATCAAAAAAGCTTTATTATAAAAAGCCTGCTAATAATATTATAAATATAGCACAAAATAACCACAGTAATATTCGTGGTAATACAGAATATAAATAAAAAGGATAGAAAAAAATGAACCAAGAAACAGTAACAAATAAAATGAGTGAATTAAAATTAGAAGGCTTTAAAACAGCATACTTACGACAAATTGAAGATAGAAATTATGATAAATTATCATTTAATGAGAAACTCTACAACCTACTTGAAGCCCAAGAGATACATCAGCACAACAGAAGGATTAAACTTAATTTTAATATATCAAAAATAAAAGATAAGCAAGCAACTTTAGAAGATTTAGTTTATAAGCAAACAAGAGGTTTAAATAAAGAACAAATTTTAGGATTAGCAAATATGGACTTTATAAGAAATTATCAAAATATTATCATTACAGGTAAAACAGGAACTGGTAAATCTTATCTCGCACAAGCACTAGCTAATCGTTCTATCATGGATGGATTTAAAGCTTATTATATTAGAGTTCCTACAATACTTGAAGATATATCAATCGCAAGAGCAGATGGAACATATACAAATTTCTTACGAAAACTTAGCAAATATAGTATTCTTATTTTAGATGACTTTGGAATAAATCCATTATCAGCTGATGATGCTACAAATTTATTAGAAATTATAGAAAGTAGAGTTGACTTATCATCAATAATTCTCACCTCTCAACTTCCTGTATCACAGTGGTATGATTATTTAAATAATGATACTGTTGCTGATGCAATATTAGATAGGATTGTACATTCTTCACATAGAGTTGAACTAAAAGGTACATCAATGAGAAAAATTATGTCAAAAATAAATTAACACTTGGACACTTTATGCTAAAATGTTGTTAGAGAATATTTCAAATTTGTAAGTGTCCAAGTGTTTGTGATACGGTGTCTTTGTTGAGTGATATTTGTATTAGAAGTTTATATATAGTCATCTTCTTATTTTTAAATTTCTAAACAGAATACACACGACGCAGTCTTGATTTATAAAACAACTCAAATTTTTCATATTTCAATACTCCACCTATTCATTAGTTAGGCTTTTTTTAGATAGAATGTAAAATAAAAAATTCTCAAAAATAAAATTTTGCTATTCTCTTTTGGGTCTGAATTGTGCCAAAAATGGGCTAAATATATTGATATTTAGTGAAAAGAAAAGGTTGTAAATGTGTTAGAAATAGCTTTATATAGATGTTTGTGTTTAAATCTATCTAATAAGATAGTATTCACTATAACATTGCCTCTTTCTTAAATTATAATGTAATAATATAAAACTATATAGTATAATTCCGCAAAAAAATAAGCCGTAGGATCAATAATGTTTAAAGAGTTTGAATTAAAAGAATTTAAAAGCAGTGCTAAAACACTTGAAAGAATGATAGAAAAAAATAAAGAAGAGTTAAAAGAATTATTAAATATTGAACATAAAACTTATCAAAACTTCGTAGTACCATATCAACTCATGGCTCAAGATTTAGAAGCTTTTTGTACTCCGATCTTTCATATAGATAGTGTCAAAAATAGTGAAGAAACCCAAAAAGTTTATGGTGAATGTTTGCCAATTTTAAGTCTATATGAAACAGAGACTTCTCAGAATGAACAAACTTATAGTACTATAAAAGATATACAGTATAATGAAAAAGGGTCATTAAATATAGAACAAAATAAAGTTCTAGAAAATGAGATAAGAGATTTTCAACTTGGCGGTTGTGGCTTAAGTGATGAAAAAAAAGATAGATTAAAAGAGATAAATTTAAAAATAAGTGAACTTAGCAAAGATTTTTCTCAAAATTTACTTGATGCAACAAATGCTTGGGAGATGATAATTGAAAATGAAGAAGATATCAAAGAGATACCTAAAAGTGATTTAAGCAGTGCAAAGTTTGTAGATGAAGAAGATAAAAAAACAAAATATAAGTTTACACTTCAAATGCCGTCTTATATCTCATATATAACTTACGGAACCAATAGAGATAAAAGAGAAGAGATATACAAAGCTTACTGTACCAGAGCTCCTCAAAATGGCAGTTTAATCGAACAAACACTAAAACTAAAAGATGAAAAAGCTAAAATACTTGGCTTTGATAACTATTCACAATACTCAATTGTTACAAAAATGGCAAATAAAACAGATGAAGTTTTAGACTTTTTAGAAGAGCTGGCAACTTATAGTAAACAAAAAGCCAAAGAAGAGTTAGAAGAGGTTAGGGCGCTAGCATTAAAAGAAGATGGTTTGGATGATTGTCAAAGCTATGATTTGGCATATTACAGTGAAAAATTAAAAAAAGCCAACTATGATATTGATGAAGAGTATTATAAACCATACTTTGAACAAAACTCAGTTTTAAAAGGATTTTTTGAAGTTTTAAATAAACTGTTTGACATTACATTTACTTTAAACAGCGACGCAAAAACTTGGGATGACAAAGTTAAAGTTTATGATATATCCCAAAATAATAAAATCACATCAAGAATTTATATTGATTTGGAAGCTAGAAGCGATAAAAGGGGTGGGGCGTGGATGCATAACTGGCATTCACATTATGAACTTAACGGCAAAGAGGAATTGGCAACTGCATATATAGTTTGTAATTTTCCAGCCTCTACAGATACTTTACCATCACTTTTAAGACACAGCGATGTTGTAACACTGTTTCATGAAATGGGTCATGCTTTACATCATCTTTTAAGTAAGGTAAAAGAACCGTTTGTAAGTGGTATTAGCGGTGTTACTTGGGATACAGTTGAATTTCCATCACAATTCCTGGAATATTTTGCTTACGAAAAAGAGGTATTAAAACTTTTTGCAAAACACTATGAGAGCGGGGTAGTTTTGGATGAAGAGGCTATAGATAAACTTATGCGTGCTAAAAACTTCCAATCATCACTTACATTGGTACGACAGCTTGAATTTGCTACTTTTGATTTTAAACTTCATTTAGGCGGATATAAAACTGAACTACAAGTTCAAGAACTTCTAAATAATATTAGAGATGAAATTGGTGCAATGACACCGCCAGCATACAATAAATTCCAAAATGGTTTTGCCCATATTTTTGCGGGAGGTTATGCTGCTGGATACTATAGCTATAAATGGGCGGAAGTTTTAAGTGCGGATGCTTTTTATATGTTTATAGATAGTCAAATATTTAACACTTCTTTAGCTAATAAATATAAGCAAATCATATTAGGGAAAGGGGGTAGTGAAGATATGGATAAGCTTTATACCTCTTTTACAGGTAAACAACCGGATATTAAATCTCTTCTTTTAATTGATGGTATTATTAGTTAAATTATGTTAAAATAATTGATAAAATTTTGAAGAAACAAGGAATTTATACTTATGGAAAATGCTACAATTGAACAATTAGACGGTGCAGTTAGTCAACTTATGGAAGCTTATGAATCATTACAAGCTAAATACAAAACTTTAGAAGAAAAAAATCAAGAATTAGAAAATAATATAACCAAATTAGCAATACAAAAAGATGACTTAGAAAATAATATTGACAATATGAGTGATAATAAAACTGAACAATCAAATAAAATGAATGGCATATTTAATAAAATAGAATCAATGCTATCATCTAACCCACTCAAATCAACACCCAAACCTATAATTGAATCAGAAACCATTGAATCTAAAACAGAAGAAGTAATTGACAATAATGATAATAATGATAATAATGATGATGATGATAGAAAAGAAGATATTAATAATATTGATATTATTTTAAAAAGCAATGATATAGCTGGTGATTCAAAGAAGATTGATATGAGTAGAATGGAGTCTTTACTAAACGGAATGTAAATGACTGTTCTTATAGATAAATCAAGTTTATACTCTACATTTAATGTATCTTGTTTTGATGAGTTAGAATCATCAATAAATAAAGTATCACCATCTATGACGGAATATTATTTAAGTGATATTGCGTCATTAAATAATGACAGTTCCCACTTAAACAAAACAAATGTACAGAAATCACTTCTTTTAGATAAGTATTATCTGTATTTAGATTATAGTGATAATGTTTTTTTAGAAATTACCAAAGATGCAGATGATGAATTTGAAACCGGAACTCTTTGGTAATAAAAGTTGTGAAAATTTATGTTTTCACTAATTAGGATTAATTAAACTTCTGCTATAATTATCCTATGAGATACCCAATAGACTTTCTAAATACTTTTGATAAAACCTTTCTTTTTTGGATACAGAACTTTATTCGCTATAAACTAACAACCTTATCAAATAGACAAGTGGAAGATAAAAATAAATTTCAATCTATTTTAAAAGATTTAAAATTAGATATAGAGAATATGGCTAAACTGAAAAAAATTACCAAAGAAGCTAGACAATGCGGATTAATAGGTATCAATACTTATATAAACGCTTTAGAGAAACTTTTTTATTATTTTCAGATTCAAGGCTTTGCTTCTTTAAAAGAGATTGATGAAGAGTTTATAATAGACTTTTTAGCAGTTGAAACTTCAGCATTGAGCGATGCTACTAAAAAAAACTACCGTATGGCTATTTTATCATTATTTAAATATATAGATAAACAAAATCAAGATGATGATGGAAACTCTTATGTCTTTGGATTTGAGCTTAAAAATTGGGCTGGTTTAAATAGTAAATCTGGTATTAAACTACCCTCTTTTATGAGTGATAATGAATTGAACAGATTTCTAGAATCGATTGAAACTACAATATTTAAAGACTATGCTGCGGCTAAGAATCGACTTTTAATTAAGATTATACTTTATACAGGTATGAGAGTCAGTGAAGCTATCAATATTAAATATAAAGATATGATTTTAGAAGATGATTTATATATTATCAAAATAACAGGCAAGGGCAATAAACAAAGAATTGCTATGATAAAACAAAAATATATCCAAAAAGATTTAACTAATTGGAAACAATACAGAGATAACACAACCACCCTGCTCTTTTGTTCAAGAACCGGTAAAAAGCTTACTCAACCTTATATATCTTATGTAATGGATAAAATATTAACTAATGCCAATATTAGAAAAGATAAAAATGGTGCTCATATGTTAAGACATACCTTTGGAACAAAATTATATCAGACAAATAAGGATTTGATTTTAGTTCAAGAAGCTTTAGGACACGCAGATATTAATACATCTCGTATATATACACATTTTGATAAAGATAGATTAAAAAAAGCTACTCAAATATTTGATTAAGCTCTTCTTTTTCCTGAAACAAAATCAACTATATAAGAAGATATATCATTTAAATGACAAATATCTTTAACAGCACCTGCTTCTATCGCTTTTTTTGGCATTCCATAAACCACACAGCTCTCTTCATTTTGAGCTACACAATAAGCACGGTTTTTAAATAATTCTTTCATACCGATACTTCCATCATCTCCCATACCTGTCATCATAACAGCCATAGCTCCACCACCTGCACTGTTATTTACACTTCTGAATAATATATCTACACTTGGCTTATGACGACTGACTCTAGTAATATCTAAAAGCTTTGTAATATAATCATTACCTCTTTTTTCAATAACCAAATGCATATTACCGGGAGCTAAATAAGCATTGCCTTTTTGTAAAACTATACCATCTCCCCGTACTTCTTGAACAGTTACACTTGAATGAGTATTAAGTCTTTGCGCAAAAGAATTTGAAAATCCATAAGGTATATGTTGAGTTATAACTATAGGAGGAAGCCCAGATGGTAAACTTTTAAATACCGTCAATAAAGATTCAACACCACCGGTTGAGGAGCCTATTGCAATAAGCCTACTACCGGGTAAATTTGCCGGTCTACTTGGATATACTTCATCTGGATGAACTTTTCTTTCCACTCCATCATCACCCAAATGAACCTTTTTAACTTGTTGTCTAAGCGGTGTAATAGAGTTTGGTTTTTTTAGTGTATATCTTTCCAAAAGAAAAGTAAGATTTAGTAAAGTATCTTTAATTCTATCACTAAAATTTTGCATAGTTTCTCCATTAGCCGGTTTTGGTACAAAACCAACTGCACCATCATCAAAAATATCACTACCTCTTACACCTTCCCCTGATATTACAACAGCAGGCATAGCATGTAATTTCATAAGATTTCTAAGAAATGTCACCCCATCCATTTTTGGCATATTAATATCTATAGTTACCAAATCAGGTTCTAATTGTTTTATTTTCTCTCTAGCTTCATAAGCATCAACTGCAGTATCAACAACCTCAAATTCATCAATACTATTAATCATATCCCTTATGACTCTTCTCATAGAAGAAGAGTCATCAATAACAAGTACTGTAAACACCTAATTCAACCTTTCTTTTAGAATAATTCTATATCCATCACTGACTCTGAATCTTTATCGTCAATATCAAAGATACCGGTTCCAGCCACATATTCTGCAGTTGCAGGTTGTCTGATAGATATCTCTCTTTGTAATGCTTTCTCTTCAGCAATAACTTTATTAGTAGTATTAGAATTTTGTACACTTTTAATAAATGTTTCAAATCTAGCTGCTAATAAAATAACTCTTCCATCAGTACCTCTTGTATGATCTGATATTATTCTAAATCCTTCTGCTGAACAAAAATCTCTTGCGAATTCAACATTTCTATGCCCAATACTTTTTGAAGACAAACCAATAGACATAATATCAGCACCACCTGAAATTTTAACAGCCATATTTTCTTTTTTACAACCTATTTTATACATCTCATTTAACATAGCTTCAACTGAGTAGAGTCCATATTTCATATCTTCATTACTATTTTCAGTTGTCGGTAACAAAAAATGATTCATACCCTTAACTTTTTTTTCTTTATCATAAAACATAATTGCAACACAAGAACCAAGTAATGTTTTAAAAGCAATATTGTAATCATCACTCACTACGGCAAATTCGCCGCCAATCACTGTATGTGTAGGATGTCCTTTAACTACCTGAGTAACTCTAGTCCTAGACATTTTTTCAATACTGCCATCCTTATGACCAAGTGTTATCAATTAAAATCCTTAAGTTTTACAAAAATATTTTGACCGACTCTTTGAGTATAATTAATCAAGTCTTGTAGATTTTCAGAATGTCCTAAATATAAAGTACCGCCAATTTTTAATAATCTGAATAACTTCTTTAAAATTGCGTTTTGATCTTCCATTGAAAAATAAATTAAAACATTTCTACAAAAAACTACATCAAACTGATGTGTATCAAAAGGATATACTTTGTCATTTAAGTTCATTTGGCTAAATGTCATACCCTGTTTTAATTCATCTTTTACTTTAATAAGTACTTCATCTCCCGCCAGACCCTTTTGAACTCTCTTTTTAAAATATTTTGCAGGAGACAACCAATTAGGAAATTCTTTTGAACTTTTTTGAAATCTATAAATTCCATTTGCAGCATACTGCAAAACTTCTGTATCTATATCTGTTGCAATTATTGATGATCTAATTTGTTTTCCAGTTTGTGCAATTGCTTCTTTTACTGTCATTTTCATAGAGTACGGTTCTTCTCCGGTTGAAGATGCAGAACAATACATTTTAATCTCTTGACCATTATTGGCAAATTCCGGTAAAACTCTGTCTCTTAAATCTTCAAAATGGAAATCTTCTCGAAAAAAGTGCGTTTTATTTGTAGTAAATGTATTTATAAATTCTGTAATATACTTACCATCTTTAATTTCATTTAAAAGTTCATTTAAATCACAATCTTTACAATCAGTATTTCTTTTCAGCTTTTCCAAACGATTAGCTATCATTATATCTTTATTTTCACTAAGTGTAATACCAGTTAAAGAATATAATATATCTTTAACTTTTTTATGCAGTTCTTGACTATCCATATTACGCTATAACTTATGAAACTTTTTGATGTTGCTCTTTAGAATCTAAAACTGTTTTTTCGGTTTTCTTTTGAGCCTCAATAATACCCATAATATCTAAAATAAGTCCAATACTACCATCACCTCTTACTGTCGCAGCACCAATACCTTCAACTGCTCTAAAATTCTTATCTAAAGGCTTAACAACAACTTGATGTTGATGTAAAAATTCATCAATAAACATAGCAATTTTCATTGTACCAGACTTAACAACGATTAACATACCATCCTCAAGTTTTGTATGTTTTGTCGGTATATCAAATAACTGATGCAGTCTGACCACAGGTATAAACTCTTCTCTTAACATAAGTAAATCTTGTGTTCCGTCACCAATTTTCTTAATCATCTCAGAAGTTGGTTGAAGTGATTCTACAATTGCACTTAATGGTAAAATATATTTGGTGTCACCAACAGCAATATCAAGACCATCAAGAATTGCAAGTGTAAGCGGTAACATAATTGTAATAGTAGTACCGATTCCAAGACCAGTATCAAGTTTAATAACCCCGCCCAGTTTATGAATATTTGTTTTAACAACATCCATTCCAACACCACGACCGGATATGTCTGTAACTTTTTCAGCAGTACTCAATCCTGCACCAAAAATTAACATAGCTTTCTCATTATCAGACATAGTATCTAATTGATTTTGATCAATTGTACCATTTTCAAGTGCTTTTTGTGCAACTATATCTATTGGTATTCCCTTACCATCATCTTTAATAGTAATAATCATCTGTCCATTTGCTTGTTCTGCAGAAATCAAAATCACACCTGTTTCATCTTTACCAGCAGCAATTCTATCTTCAGGCATCTCTATAGCATGATCCAAAGAATTTCTAATAATATGCATTAATGGATCCGTAAGACCTTCAATCATCGCCTTATCAATCTCAACAGTATCACCTTCATGTCTGAATTCTATCTTTTTGCCTAATTTTTTAGATATATCTCTTACAACTTTTGGAAATTTTGAATAAATAGATTCCATTGGTACCATTCTGATACTCATAATAGAATCTTGCATCTCTCTAATATGTCTTTCAAGTAAATCTAATCTTTCTAAAACAGAACTTCTTGTCTTATGATCTTCAATTGTAGTTGCAAATTGTGTTAACATTGCATTTGTAATAACTAAATCTCCAACATTATTCATAAGTAAATCAATTTTATCAAGATTTACCCTAATAGTACTTGCCGCTGCCGGTTTTTTACTAGTAGGCTTTTCTTTGATCTCTTTTGTTTTAGCTTTTGCTTTAGGAGCGACAGGTACAGGCTCCGCTATTTTAGTTTCTACCGGTGCTGTCTTTGGAGTTTCAATTGTTGATTCAGGGGTAATATCATCAGTATCATCAAAAAATCCAAAATTCTCATTCTTTTCTACTGTATTATTAGAAGTTGTAGTTACCTCTTTAGATGCAGTATCATCAAAAAATCCATAAGATCCACTTTCATCTGAAGTTGTTGTGGTATTTTTTTGTTCCTCGTTGAAAAAACCATAAGGCTCTGACATTTTATTTTCATCAAAAGCTCCGCTTTCCTGAAAAAAACCTATATTTTCTTGGACAGGAGCATCTTCTACCACCTCTACTTTTTCAGCAGGAGCTGGTGTTGCACCAGTAGATATAGATTCACCATTGGTATATGCTCTAATTGTTACAAGTAAATCAGCTGTCATTTCAGTAAAGTTTTCTCTGTTTATCTCATCATCACATTCCATCTGCAATATCTCTTTCATTACATCAAGTCCATCAATCAATGTTTCTGCCATTTCTGGAACATACTCAATTTGATGATTTCTAAGCTTATCCATCATATTTTCTACATCATGAGTAAATTCAGCAAAATATGTTAATTCTACAGATGCTCCACTACCTTTTAAGGTATGTACATCTCTAAATAATTGACCCATCTCATCATCAGTTAAACTTCCATTAGATTCAGCCGCTAACAATACATTATCTGCAGATTCAAATAGCTCTTCAGCTTCCTCTACAAACATATCTCGGTACATTGATATATCAAATCCAGACATTTTTACACCTTTTTAAATTTTTTATAATATAACTATCTATTTAAAACTATATTTACAGCTTTTAATAATTGATCAGGAATAAATGGTTTTACAATCCATCCAGTAGCTCCGGCAGCTTTACCCTTAGTTTTCATGTCATCACTTCTTTCTGTTGTTAAAACTAAAATTGGTTTTTTAGAATATTCAGGTAACTTTCTGATTGCAACAACAAGTGTTAGACCATCCATATTTGGCATATTAATATCAGTAATGATTAAATCAAAAGTTGTAGCTTTAGCCTTTTCAAGACCATCTACTCCATCTACAGCTTCTGTAACATCATTATATCCACCCTCATTAAGCGCATACGAAAGCATATCTCTTAACATAGTTGAATCATCAACAATTAATAACTTCATTTATTTTCCCCTTTAAAATAAATAAAAATGGCATATTTGTAACCACTCCTAATATTATATGAACTATTTTATCGCAAGATTGTTTAAACTAATCTAAATTAGCTGATGATAGCTCTATTCTATCACGACTGATCTTTAATACTTTTATATCTATTTCTTGACCAACTTCTAAAACATCATGAATATTAGATACTCTTTGTTTTGAAACTTTAGATATATGAAGTAATCCCTCCCCGCCTTTTGTAAGTTCAATGAATGCACCAAAATCAACTAATCGAACAACTTTACCTTTTAAAATATCATTTAAATTATAAAGTTTTTCAAAATTTATAGTTTCTCTTTTTACGAAAGATCTTGCATTTGATGAGATAGTTTTAATATGTGCAACAGCATCATCTACATTTTGTTTATCTTCACCGCTTACTTTAACTCCACCGGTATCTCTGTCCAAATCAATACCAACTTCAAATTTTTCAATAATCTCTTTTATAACAGAACCTGCTTTTCCTATTACTGCCATTATTTTACTTGGATCAATTTCAAACTGAGTAATTATAGGTAACGCATCACTTGGTACTATTTCAGAAGCAGCTTCTTCCATAATATTTAATATATGAGCTTTCCCCTCTTTTGCTTGAAGTAACGCTTCTTTTAATACTTCAAGTTCAATACCGCCTAGTTTAATATCCATTTGAAGTGCAGTGATCCCATCTTTTGTACCTGCAACTTTAAAATCCATATCTCCGTCGTGATCTTCAAGTCCTATAATATCTGTTAGGATAGAGTATTTACCGTCCTCAAATACTGCACCCATAGCAACACCTGCTATTAATGAAGATATAGGAACTCCCGCAGCTTTAAGTGCTAAAGAACCACCACAAACAGTTGCCATAGATGAACTACCGTTTGATTCTAAAATTTCAGATACAAGTCTTATGGTATCTGTAAAATCATTATCAATTGATGGTTCCAATGCTCTTTTTGCTAGATTTCCATGTCCTAATTCTCTACGGCTAACCCCAAAAATCGGCTTTGCTTCACCAACGCTGAATCCTGGAAAATTATAATGAACCATAAAATTCTCAGTTCGTGCTGATTTTTCATTAAGCAGCTCATACATTTGTCCATCTTTAGAGCCGCCTAGTGTTCCAACCACAAGTGCCTGTGTTTCACCTCTTGTAAATAAACAACTGCTATGAGCTGACGGTAAAATATTTGTATCAATAGAGATTGGTCTAACTTCACTAAGCCCTCTTCCATCTGCTCTTATTTTTTCATTTATTATCATACTTCTCACAAGCTCTTTTTTGACAATATTAACAGCTTCATTAACATCTTTTAGCTCGCATTCCTCTTT
Organism: Arcobacteraceae bacterium; assembly: GCA_965242915.1. GTDB lineage: Bacteria > Campylobacterota > Campylobacteria > Campylobacterales > Arcobacteraceae > CAJXII01. The sequence continues at coordinate 212,228 of CBDETN010000026.1, read as the reverse complement.
AACACTAAATTCATCAGCAGTTACAAGTTTAGCCACATCTTTAAGTGCAGTTGATCTTTCACTTTTTGCCAATTTTTTAATAGCTTCTTTTATATTTTGAGTATAATTTTCTCTTACATGATTAATTATTTCTTTTTCAATTGTTGTAGTCAATAACTCAACTTCAACCATATCTTTACAAACACTCTCAAAGCCTTCTTCATAAGTGTTATTTGAGATCTTTAAACTATCAGTGGCAATACTAATTGCTTTAATCAACTCATCTTCAGTGATATCATTTATACTATGGATTTTAGTAAAAGATTCAATATTAACTTCCACCATCTCTTCTGTGCTGATTGATTTCATCTCTATCATAAGAAGTTCACTTGCAGTTCCTGCTACATAAAGATCAAGTATAGATTCTTTCATTTGTGAAACAGTAGGATTTACAACTATATTTCCATCAATCTGCCCTATTCTTACACCTGCAACACTTTTTCTAATAGGTAAGTCAGATGAATACAAAGCAGCACTTGCCGCATTTAATGCCAACACCTGCAAATCAACCTCTTTGTCACTGCTTAGAACCATAACAGTAATAGTAGTAGGATATACAAAACCTTTTGGGAATAAAGGTCTTAAACTTCTATCAATAAGTCTTGATGTTAAAGTTTCAAAATCGCTAGGCTTACCCTCTCTTTTTATAAATCCGCCTGCAAATTTTGCACTTGCATAAGTTTTTTCTATATATTGAACAGTAAGCGGCGTAAAATCTTCACTTACTGAATTATCAAATTCACTTACAACTGCAGCTAAAACCACAGCTTTACCAACTCTCATTAATACTGATCCATTACTTTGTTTGGCTACTTTGCCAAATTCAAAACTCTCCATACTGTTGTTTAATTCAAATTCACATACTATTGACATTTTATTCATCCCTTTTTATTATATTTCTAATTTTTTCTAATTCTATTAACTCAAGCTCATCATAGTAAAAATCAATTGTTACAAAATGTGCAGGAGCTTTTACATAATACAAGTCATCGGCAATTGACTCGATATCTGCAATTGTAACTTTTGGCAATACCGGAACTGCAACTGCAACAGATTTAGCACCACAACTTATAGCTGATTTAATACAAGCCATCATTGTAAGCCCCGTATTTAAACCTTCATCCACCAATAATACATTTTTATTTTGCATATCAATTATTTCTTTATTATCTCTATACTCTTTAATGTATTTTTTAATATCTGTATTATACTTAATTTTTGCCTCATTATAAATACTATCCAACTTTATATTAAACACGTTCATTAATTCTTCGTGAATAATTATCTCTTGAGTTTCTGTTATAATTGCTATCTCACATTCATCATTTTTAGATGCATCTATTTTTTGGGTAAAAATAAAATCAAATTTTGCATTTAATTTATTTGCTAAATTAAAAGCAATAGGTACACCACCGGAAGATGTTGCAATCACTATCCATGATTCTTGCTGCATTTGATTTAATGGCAATATGTTAGACAGTTGATCACAAGCATCTTCTCTATTTTTGAATAAATTATTTCGCACTTTTATTTTTCTCTTTTCTTTTGAATATATGTTTGGTTTAGTGTTATAATTGGTTTTAAAGTAAACTCTATATAAATAACATTTTGTCTGATAGCTTTATTATTTGTAGTTGCAGATGCAACTAAATTATCTGCTAATTTTAAGTTTAATGCCCAACATTTTTTATCTATACCAAAAGTATATTCTTTTAATTTTGAAACTTCTGTAACCAAATCATATTCTTCTTTATAAGCTATTTGATAATATTTATTAAACCTATAACCTAATTGCAGTGTTACACTTTCTGCATCAGGTAAATCTCTATAAGTATAAGATTCACTGTTAGAGCTGACTAGGGAAGTATCTTTAGAATAACTATAATAAATATTTGAAGTAAAGTCATCTTTATTAAATGAAGCAGATGTTGATGAATTAATAATAACTTTATCTTGGTGATTATATAAAATTCTATTAGATAATTGTCCATACTTATAATATAATATCAACTCATTTTCTAAGTCTGATAATTTATATGTTTCATCATCATTATAAATAATTGATTGATTGATTTTATGATTTATGATTTTAGATACATTTTCTTTATCATATATAGATTGATTCAGTGAAAAACCAATATTCTTTTTTGTTTTTGTTACAGGGAAAACATCCAGGTCTGCTGTACTGTTTGTAACACTATATAAATCTCCATCTTGTTTTATAATATTCGGTATAATTAAACTGGTTTTAAAATTAACAGTATGAATGTAATCTTTATATGGTTTAAGTAAATCTGTTGATAATGTCAGTATATGTTTATTTTCTATAAATTTACCATTTACATAGCCATTGGGGTTATTGCCGTATTTAATGTCAATTAATGTGAACTGCTCAGAAAATGAAAAATTTAAATAATCATCTAAAAGCTTCAAACTATATGTAAAAGGTATAAAGATATCTGTTGTATTGGCTTTCAAACCTTTTGTTCTTGTTTTATTTGAATATCTAATATCTGCAGAATACAGTATTTCATCAATAAAAGTTTGTGTTGAATATTTATGAAGATGTATTTTGGGTGATTCATGCATAGTTGTATCATGTTCTTCATCAGTAGTTTTTGAGGTATCTTTGTAATGTTTAAAATCAATATCTGCATATATCTTGTCTGTATTATAAAAATATTTTATTTTTGACTCTACAAGTTTTTTATCTAAAGTGCTGTTGTTTTGTGCTTGTGTATTTATATAATCAATATCATTTAAACCATGTAATGATACTACTAAACCATCTTGCGTATTATCTTTTGATAATACTTCACCTCTTTCATAATTAAAATCCCAGCCATAGTGTTTTTGATTTATTAAATTTGATTCTTGAAAATATTTATTATTTTCTTTAAATAATCCGGTATTAAATTCTAAAGATGAAACATCAGAATCTTTGAGTCTATAACCAATTTTATGACCATAACCTCTAGTGGTTCTAACTTGTGGGATATATTCAATATCCCAATTTGATTTTGGAGCATAAAAAATAGGCTGAGCATATAAAAAACCTTCAATATTTGAATATCCGATTGTTGGTTTTAAAAGTCCGCTTTTTCGTGTTTTATCAGTTGAAAACCCAAAATATGGTGTATATAATATTGGTATTTGATTAATAAACAAGGTTGCATTATATGTATTTAACCATTGCTCTGTTGTATTATAATCTCCACTTGAAAAACCGATACTCCATGCAGGATCATAACAGTCACAACTTGACAATGTTGAATTTTCAAATTTGATCAAATCACTTGACTTATTTGATTGTGTTGAATTAATCCATATATTATTTGTATTATCCATAAGAAAAATTGGGGTAAATGTATCAATATCTTTAGAAAAATCCAAAAATGCATAATCACTAAAAGTAATCATTTTGCCGTCTTTAATTATATTGACATTATCAAATAATTCAACAGTAAAGTTCTCTTTATCATATATTATCTTTTGTGCTGTAATATAATATTGAGGTGAATATAGTAAAGCATCCCCTCTGGCTGTAATAATATTATCTTTTGTTTCAATAATGGTTGCCAATAATTGAAGTTTATCACCGTCTTTTATTATTTCAGCATTAACGCTGCTAAATAATATACCCCAAAGGGCTAAAAACAGATATAGCTTTTTAAGCGTTAACGACAAGTGTTTTACCTATTTTATCGTGAAATGTTTGTTTAGACTCTGTATAAAAAGCGACAAAAAAACCAATATAAAACACCATTTCGCTAAGAATTCTACCCGATGATCTAAGAAGTGCATTAGTCAGACTAACTCTACCAAAACTATCAAAATCTATAACTCTTATTTTTACTACAAGTTTACCTAAGGTCGCTCCATAATACCAAATAAAAAAAGTTTGATATACAAATTTTAAAATCATCACTTGGAAAAATGCACCATTGATCAATAATAAAATAGTCGTAAAATCACCGCCGCTTACAGATATTTGATCCCATAACATTAACATAATAACAAATGTAACTGCTAAATCATCAATTATAAAAGCTCTTATTCTATTTTTAGTTGATGCTAATTCTAAATTATCAATATTACTCATTAATATACTTAGTTTAAAGCTTGGTAAGCGATATCTGTTCGTATCTTTTTACCGGCAAAATGAACTTGACCACATAAAGCATAAGCTCTATTTCTGGCAGTTTGTAGATCTTTACCAAATCCTATACAAAGTAATACTCTACCACCTGTAGCAAATAATGTATCATCTTCTTTTGTTACACCTGCATACGAAATATGTGAATTTTCTTTTAAAACTTCATCGTGTATCTCATCAACTATAATCTCAGACGGTTCGCTGCTGCCATATGGATAATTAGCACTTGCCATTACAACTGCAACACCAAATTCATCTTTCATTTTTAAATCAAATTTGTCTAACTGTTTTGTAGCACCTTTATAAAAAAGTTCACTTACACTTGATGCCATTAAAGGCATAAGTATTTCACACTCAGGATCCCCAAATCTCACATTATATTCTAAAATAATCGGCTCACCGTCTACTACCATAACACCAATAAAAAGAACACCGGCAAAAGGAGCTCCCTCTTTTTTCATACCTTCAAGTGTAGGTTTAATTACCCTATCTTCTACTTTTTGATATATATCATCATTTACCAATGGAGTTGGAGCATAAGCACCCATTCCGCCCGTATTTGGTCCGGTATCCCCGTCACCTATTTTTTTATGATCTTGAACAGCAGGCAAAACTACATAATTTTCACCATCACAAATAGCAAAAATAGAAAGCTCATATCCATCTAAAAACTCTTCGACAATTACAGCATTTCCTGCATCTCCAAAGCTTTCTCCACTTAACATACCTCTAACAGCATCTTTAGCTTCTTCTTTTGAAGTTGCAATTATTACACCCTTTCCGCCGCACAATCCATCAGCTTTTACAACTATTGGAAGTTTAGTCTGTGAATCAATAAAATTATTTGCTTCATCTTGATTTTGCGTTTCTATAAAAGCAGCAGTTGGAATATTATACTTTTTAAGTATATTTTTCATATAAACTTTACTACCCTCTAATTGAGCAGCTTTAGCTGATGGTCCAAATATTGTCAAATCATTTGCTTTAAAAATATCAACTACACCATCAACCAAAGGTGCTTCAGGTCCTACAATTGTAAGTTCTATATTATTTTGCTTAGCCCAAGAAGCCAACTCATTATAATCTTTTATATTTATATTTTGACCCAATTGGTCAGTTGCTCCATTACCTGGGCAAAAAGTTATATTATGTTGTCCTCGTCCCTGCAAAATTGTATCATCATCTTCTTTTGAAAGTGCAAGTCCTATAGAGTATTCTCTCCCGCCACTTCCTAAAATTAAAATATTCAAAAAAAATCCTTTATATTTTTAAGGGTTTAGTGGTTAGATATACTTCTAACAACACTAAACCCTAAATCCCAACCACTAAACCCTAATTTTTATTAAAGCAAAAAATACCCAAGCAGCCGTTAACCATAGGTTGGCCCTAAAAGCCAATTGCTATATGTAAGAATATAACTTTAGGAACACTTCGTGATGAGCGTTACACACCATCATATTACTATTACTCACATAAAAACAATTAACAATCTACTCATATCTATGTTTGGGTATTTTATCTTAAATTAGCTGAAAATCTCTGAAAATGTGTATGAGTTTGTGTATTACTTATTCAAGATAAGTAACGAATTCTCTAATACTTTTTATTCATAATAAGTAGGGTTAATCCCTGCTTATAATTTCCAGTAACTAAATACTGCATTACAAAATAGTTTATTACACTTCCAAATAGAGTTTCAATTGCTCTTTTGATATCGTTTAAATATTTTCATAATTGTATTATATCAAATTTTAAAAAAGACTACTTCTAGGCTTCCAAAATTTAAAATCTTTATTGATAATACTTAGATGTTCGTCAGTAAATTTTATCCTTTATCCTTTTTTATTATATTTAAATCCTCTTACTGCTATAAAATCTTTATATTTCACCACTTGTTCCAGCACACCTGAAATATAAAAAGTTCTTTTTTCTATATATTCACAATTCTTATATGTTATTTCAGATTTTAACTTTTTAGAGTCAAAAATGCTCTTGATCTATAATACAGTTTCAAAACACCATCTATAGGTTTTTTAGTTGTGCTATCAAGTAATATACCTTATTTATCATACACTGTATTTTCTTTCGCATAAACTACATCAGCAAGTAAAAATCCATTCAAAATCAACATTAACAATATTTTTTTCATACTAAATATGGATATAAATAGTTTAATCATTTTATAAGCTAGCCCACCACATACGAAGTAATAATCCAATTGTAGATGTATATCCTACTTCACTAAAAATAAGATTCTTATTCTTATCATATATTAAAGTTGTTGGAAAAACTGATATATTAAATTTCTTTGCGTAAAAACTATTGTGGTCATTGATAACTTTAAAATCTAAATTATTATCATCTAAATATTTTTTTATTTTAATATCATTACCAGAGTTAACTGCAATTGTTAAAACATTATAACTTTGTGATAATGTTTGTATATTTGAAGCTTCAACTTTACAAGTAGGGCACCAAGTAGCCCAAAAGTGAATTAGTATAGGCTTATTATTTAAAGAAATATTTTTAATATCTAATTTATCTTTGCTTATATCTAATGCTTTATAGTAACTAATTATATTAGACAGAACAACTATAAGTATAACAAAGGAGAGTATTTCCTTTAGATAATGTTTTATTTTATTGTATATATCTTTCACTAAAATTACTTATCTCTAGCTTTTTTTATTGCAGAATAAGCTTCATTTAGACTTTTTGTCTTTTGTTCTGCAAACTTAATCATATCTTCTGGTAAATTTTTACTAACAATAGAATCATAATGATATTCTTTCATCAATGTTCTATATCTTTTTTTTATAGTTTCAAAATTATCTGCCTTATTCGATTCAAGTATTTCATAATATTTATCTAAATTATCTTCTGGTTTTACATAACTATTATATTGTCCTGAATACTCTTTATATTGAAATCCAGACGATTTGTATTGTACACCTCTCATTACTGTAAGACCAATAGCTAGAAAAAGATTAAAAGGAAAAAATAGAATAGATGGTGCAAATATTAAAAGTAATATACCAATAATAACAGTTCCAAAACAAACACCAAGCCATATCACCTCAAGAAAAATTCCAAAAGCTATAATAACTAATCCTAATATAGTTTTCATTTTAAATTATATCTTTTGCAGAACTTATATTTTAACTTGCACATTCAACACAATAAACACTTTCAGGTCTAATTAAAAATCTAGCTATTGGTATTTTTTCTCCACAACCTATACATAATCCAAAATCATCACTATATATTTTTGTTAATGCATTATTCAAACTATTTAATCTTAATTTTGCTTGATTTAATGATGCTTCAATAACACTTTTATTATTAATGGCATCCATTCTTGTAAGTCTTCCTAATGATACATCTGGTGCAATTGGTTTATTTTGTTCTTCCAAACCTTTTATAGAATTTTCAGTTTTTAGTATTTCACCATATATTGCTTTTTTTACATCTTCATTTTTCATATGAAATTATATCAAAATATAAATTTTATTTTACATCTTTCTTGAAAATATCTATTATTACTTTGTTGAATTGTGGACATAGGATTAACAAATCCAATATATTTAGGCTACTTGGTCTTTACAGAAATTGTGGCTTAATGAAAAAAATGAGTGCATAATTTTGGTTGGTTTTGTTGCACTTTAAGTACCATTAACACTACTAAGTCACCCAAGCAACCGTTAACCATAAGTTGGCCCTAAAAGCCAATTTTATAACTTTAGGAACACTTCGTGATGAGCGTTACACACCATCATATTACGATTACTCACATAAAAACAGTATCGGACCCTCAAAATAATGGAAATCCCGTACCGCTCAGGATAATATATTTTATCGAAACGAGCTTGTGAGTTTCCTGAAAGCTATAGAATATATGTCTTCAGAAAAAAGTGTTTAATTTATAATTGACTATTGGAAGGTTTTTGCTAATTTAATACAAGATTCTAAAGATGTGTGTTTTGATATTTTATAATTTATATACACTGGAATAAATTTAGATGTTGTTTTACCAATTGCAATTGCCAAATAGCTTTCATCCCATCCAAAAGTTTCTAAAAAACATTTTAAAGTTGAGGGGGAAGATAATACTATAATGGAATTTTTAGGTGGTTTATTATCTTTTCCATAAGTTTTACATACAGTTTCATAAGTGATTAACTCATCACAAATAATATCATTCTTTTTTAAAATATCAGTCAGCTCTGATATAACCTCTTTTGGCTTGATATATAAAACTTTTTTATCTTTTAATAAAGGTATCAACTCTTGTGCAAACTTATTTCCATGTCCATTTTGACCTGTATACTCCAGCTTACCACCGCTTTTTTCAATACATTGTGCTGTTTTGTATGAAATTGCAAAACTAGGGATTTCTTTCCAGTAATCATTAAAAGAATCTAATGAGAAGACTCCATTCTTAGAAGTAAATATCAAAGCATCATACTTACTTATATCTACTTGTGTCGGTAAAAAATTTACTTGAAAAGTTGGAAGATTTGATACATGCTTGATTTTCTTATCTGATAGTATGTATATCTCTGTTTTAGGAGATTCTGTTTTAGTATTATTAATATGTAAAATATCTTCTTTTGTTAATCTATGATAAGGTTTCCAAATATACTTCATAAATTTTGTTTCACTAGCAGTAAAACCTTTTGGGTCTTTATCACTGATTTTAAGTGTATTGTCTTCTAGAACTTCAATCTTTTTTAATTTACCTTTAGTTAACTTTGCATAATATACCAGCAAAAACCCTGTCTTGGTTTTTTCAATTGTTACAATAATCTTATTTTCATCAATATCTTCTAAATTAAAAGTGGAATATATATTTTTAAATTCATTTACCTCTATATAACCAATATAAAGTTTTGAAAATATATCAAAGTACTGATTTAATTTTGCCGTCATTAAGAAGTCAGTATCTATCACAGTATCTTTTTTTTCTCTGGTTTTTCGTAAAATCCAAGATAAAGTTTCAAAATATTTAAATATAAATATTTTAATATCTTTTGTATGTATTAATTTTTTTGCTTTTATTTCTGTAAAAGGTTTTTTAGGGTGATTTTTAACATCAATTAATTGTGAGATCAGTTCAGTATCTTTAAGTTGTTTTGTTACCCAAACTGTACAATATAATGGAAAACTATTAGCACCCATTACACCGGCACTTAATATAATCAATGCCCTGATAGTTAAATCTGGGAAAATAAGTTCCAATAAGGATTTTTTCTTTTTAAGCCGTTTTTTTAAACTTGTAGTTGTTTTTACAATTGTACTTTCAACAAACCATAGCTCATCTTGGGCAAAAAACAAACCATCAAATTCACTTACATCTTTATATCCGGACTTATAAACTATTTGATCATTTCTATCTATAAGTAAACCATTTTTTTCATTTTTATGTCCATCTTGATGTGGACCTTTTAAAACAAACTTAGTAATATAAGGCTCATTAACTGCATATCGAATTAATAATTCATAAATTACATTTTCATAAACTTCACCTATAAAGCTGCTGTATGTACTTATATAATGAGGATCCTCTTTATCAAAATCGCCCTTATGAAGTTTTTTTAGATATCGTGAATGGTAAGAGTAGTTAAATAAATTATCTTCAATATCTTTAGTATTAAGATTAACTATATCGCTGCTCATTGGAAGATGTTTAAATTTTTTAGACAAAATAAAACTTTACTCTATTCCCACTCAATAGTTGCAGGTGGTTTACTGCTTATATCATAAACAACCCTGTTGATTCCATCAACTTCATTTATAATTCTTCTACTCATAACTTCAAGAATATCATGAGGAATATGTGCAAAAGTTGCTGTCATACCATCAACTGCATTTACTATCCTAATACAAGCAGTGTTGTCATAAGTTCTGTTATCACCCATAACACCAACAGATTTTACATTTAGAAGTACTGTAAATGCCTGCCATGTTTTATCATACCAACCACTTGCTCTTAACTCTTCAAGCATAATAGTATCCGCTTTTCGTAAAATCTCTAAATCAGGAACATTTACTTCACCCATAATTCTAATAGCTAGTCCAGGTCCAGGAAATGGATGACGACCTATCATTCTTGATGGAAGTCCAAGCTCAAGTCCAAGTTTTCGCACCTCGTCTTTAAATATTTCTCTTAAAGGCTCAATAAGTTCAAAGGTCATCCAATCAGGAAGACCACCGACATTATGGTGTGATTTTATAGTTTTAGAAGGTCCTTTTACTGAAACAGACTCAATAACATCTGTGTATAAAGTACCTTGTGCCAAGAACTCAATACCATCATGTTTTTTAGCTTCTACATCAAATACTTCAATAAAGGTTTCACCAATAATTTTTCTTTTTGTTTCAGGATCAGTAACACCAGAGAGTTTTGTTAAAAACTGCTCACTGGCATCAACTGTTATAAGTCCGATTCCTCTATTAGCAAACATATTTTGTACATCTTCAACCTCATTTGCTCTAAGCAATCCATTGTTTACAAATACAGGAACTAAATTTGTACCGATAGCTTCAGCTAAAAGCGTAGCAACAACAGAGCTGTCAACTCCGCCGCTTACACCACAAAGAACTTTTTTATCACCAACTAACTCTTTGATTTTTTTAATTTCTTCTTTTGCAAAGTTACCCATATTCCAAGTTGATTCACAATCACAAATATATTTTGCAAAATTTTTAAGTAAAATTGCACCTTGAACACTATGAGTAACTTCAGGATGAAATTGAAAAGCATATATATCTTTATCTTCGCAAGCTATAGCAGCATAAGGAGAATTCTCGCTTGTACCAATAACATCAAATCCTGCCGGTAAATTTTCTACTTTATCCCCATGACTCATCCACACAATTTCATCATCTGAAATGCCTTTAAAAATAGGTGACTGAGCATTTTCAACTTTTAACTTTGCTTTACCGTACTCATGATGATCAGCCGGTATTACACTACCGCCAAAATGCTGAGAAATTAACTGCATTCCATAACAAATTCCCAAAATCGGCAATCCAAGTTCAAAAATCTCAACACTTGGATGATAAGTATCTTTTGCATAAACAGAAGCTGGTCCGCCGCTAAGAACTATCCCTTTAGGTGTTCGTGCTTTAATATTTTCAATAGATTCATTGTATGGTACTATCTCAGAGTAAACACCATTTTCTCTTAATCTTTTTGCAATAAGTTGCGTATATTGACTTCCAAAATCTAAAACTAATATTGGTACATGCTTCATTCAAATCCTTAAATATTTTTATAACTAAATTTTCCAAAAAAAATTTAATAATAAAAATAAGATGATAAGCTAAAGTAACTTATCACCTCATAGAAAGTATATTAGTGACCAATACCTAACATTTGATATTGAACATACCAAACAGAACAAGACACAATATATCCAATAAGAATCATCCATGAATATTTCATATGAGCACCAAATGTATAAATACCTGGTAATTTACCCATTACACCAACTCCAGCAGCAGAACCAAAGCTAATTAGAGATCCACCAACACCAGCAGTAAGAGTAACTAGCATCCATTGATCAAGTCCCATTGTTGGATTTGCTTTAAGAACAGCAGACATTACAGGAATATTATCAACAATAGCAGAAAGAAAACCAACACCAATATTTGACCAAGTAGGTCCTAAAACTGATGGGTCATAAACTACAGCAGCAAGAGCCAACCAACCAATAAAATACAATGCACCAACAGCCGCTAAAATACCAAAGAAAAACATCAGCGTATTATTTTCGATTTTTGCTATTGCAGCAAATACTCCAAAACCTTTTCCATGCTTTCTCTTAAGAGAATAATCATATATTTTAAGAATTGCTAAACCAAACATCATACCCCACATAGCGGGAAGATGCAAAAATTGGTGTGACATTACTGCACTAAAAATTGTAAATATACCAAGTCCCATAACAACTTTAGCACCAGTTGCCATTACAGGCTTAACCTCTTTTGATAAATCTATTTCTGGAACTGTATCTGGAACTATTTTTGATAATAAAAATGCAGTTATAAGATGGCCTGTGATTGCAGCTGGGAATAAAAATAAGAAATCAACAAACTCTCCCTTTCCTGCTGTCCATGCCATAAGTGTAGTAATATCACCAAATGGACTCCAAGCACCACCTGCATTTGCAGCTACAACGATATTGATGGCACCCGGTACCAAGAACTCTTTTTTCTTTTGTTCTATTGTAATAAGAACAGTTGCTAAGATAAGTGCGGTTGTTAAGTTATCCGCAATAGGTGAAAGGAAAAATGCTATAAATCCTGTAATCCAAAATAGTTGTCTGTATGTATAACCTTTTGAAATTAAAATGTATTTTAGTTTTTCAAATACATTCATATGAATCAATGTTTCAATATATGTCATAGCAACAAATAAGAAGAAGAAAATACCAGCAATTTCAAGTATTAAATGATTTGCTTCTTGATAAACCATATCCATATTCAAACCATTTATCGCATAATAAAATGCAACAAGCATAAACATAAAAGTACCTATTAATAAAGCAGGCTTAGCTTTATCTATATGGTATTTTTCTTCTGTAGCTATAAAATAGTATCCAGCTATAAAAATGGCAAGGGCTAAAAAACCAACCCAAGTCATAGTTATATCTGGATGCACCATAGCTTCACCACCAACGCTTGCAAATGCAAATATACTTGTAAAACTAACTAATAATAGTTTTAACATCAACTCTCCTTAATAAAATGTGCGCCAATAGATTCTTTTCTATTAATAGCACTTTGAATAATGGATTTTGCCGTAAGTAACCTTAAAAAAAGGAGTCTTCCAACATCCTCTTCAAGATATAAATTTACTTCATCAAGGGCATCTATAAGTTTTTGTGCTTCTCGCACAATACCAACATTTACCCACATTAAATTCCTCAAATCATCTTTAATTGCTTTATCTATTTGCTTTTTTAATTCAAAATGTCTAGGTTTAAAAGTTAACTTATTTAAATCAATTTTAAAATTTATCTCTTGTGATTTTTGAACTGCCAATAATGAAAAAACCAAACCTTCAAGAAGAGAATTTGACGCAAGTCTATTTGCTCCATGTACTCCCGTACAAGCTGCTTCCCCTATTGCATATAAATTTTTGCACCCTTTTACTTTTGAATTTATATCTACATCTATTCCACCCATACTATAGTGAAAAGCCGGACTTATCGGCACCCTTTCAAAAGGTAGATCAAATCCTAGTTCCATTAAATTCTTATAAATATTTGGAAATCTTTTTTGAAAAAACTTTTTTTTGAAATTTTTAAAAGATAGATAAACTTGTGAGCCTGTTTTTTGTGAATAATCAAAAATAGCACGACTGACTATATCACGAGGGGCAAGTTCTTCATCTTTATGATAATCTTTTAAAAATCTATAACCATCTTCATCTTCAATTTCAGCACCCTCACCTCTTAAAGCTTCTGTTAAAAGTGTTTTTCTTGCATATGGTGTATCAACAAATACCGTAGGATGAAACTGCATCATCTCCATATCTTTTAAAGCAATGCCTTTTTCTACACAAATACCTTGAATATCACCGGCAATAGTAGTTGAATTTGTATGGTATCTATAAATTGAACCAACTCCTCCACTTGCTATTATAGTATTGTGAGCATAAATAATTTTATCTGCCCAATCATGAATAAATTGTGCACCATAACAAATACCATCTTCATATAGCAAATCTATCACTATAGAATCTGTCATTATCTCATGCTTACAAGCTTTAAGCAAAAACATATGAAGTTCTCTCCCTGTAGCATCACCATCAGCATGTAAAATACGACTGCGACTATGAGCAGCTTCTTTTGTATAGAGTAATTTTCCATCTTCATTGCGATCAAAATTCATTCCATCTTTAACTAAATCATCAATGACTTTAATTGAATTTTGACTTAAAGTGTTTACAGCTTCTAGATTATTTGTTCCAACACCTGCACTAATCGTATCTTGTGCATAAAGAGGTATATCTGCATCATTAATTGCACTGGCAACTCCACCTTGCGCAAAAAATGTATTACACTCCCAAGGAGATCTCTTACATACTATTAATACTTTTTTATCTCTAGATATATTTCGTGCAGCATTGAGTCCGGCAACACCGGCACCAATAATTAAGTAATCATAAATCATTTTGATACTTGTTCACTTTTTTTATCCACATAAACTGGATCACCTTTATAACCACACCCTGTAACACTAAATAAAATAGCAATAGCTAATATAACATAAATCTTTTTCATAGACTAATGTTACAAAATAGTTAATAAGAAATTGATTAAAATTATCTTATAATAATGGTTAATTTATCAATATAGGAATTTTTTATGAAAATCGCAAATAGAATGGATAGATTGTCAGAATCTATCACAATAGCAATCACTACTTTATCAAGAGAATTAAAAGAGAGTGGAAAAGATGTACTTAGTTTTAGCCGGTGAGCCTGATTTTGGAACACCGCAAGTTATTAAAGATGCAGCAACTAAAGCTATGGATAACAATGAAACAAAATATACAGCAGTTGAGGGAACTCCAGCTTGTAGAGCAGCAATATGTGAAAAACTTAAAAGAGACAATGGTTTAGATTATGATATATCAGAAGTTATTGTAAGTGTTGGTGCTAAACACTCACTGTTTAATATTTTTCAAGCAGGAATTGAAGAGGGTGATGAAGTAATAATACAGGCACCTTACTGGGTAACATATCCTGAACTTGTAAAATATAGCGGAGGAACTGTTGTTGAGATAATCACAGATGATAAAAGTTCATTTAAAATCACACCCCCAACAACTAAAAAATGCTATTACACCAAAAAGTAAAATGTTAATTTTAACAACTCCGTCAAATCCGACAGGAAGTGTTTATACAAAAGAAGAATTAACAGCACTGGCAGATGTTTTAAAAGATACAAATATAACTGTTATCAGTGATGAGATGTATGAAAAATTAGTTTATGATAATAGTGAGTTTACAGCAGTTGCCAGTATAAATGAAGATATGTTCAATAGAACTATAACTGTAAATGGTTTAAGTAAATCTGTTGCAATGACAGGATGGAGATTTGGTTATTTAGCTTCTAAAGATAAAGATTTGGTAAAAGCTATGAAAAAATTACAATCTCAATCAACATCAAATATAAACTCTATCACACAAGGTGCTGCAATAGTTGCCCTAGATGGTCAAGCAGATGAAGATATTGAATCTATGAGAGTTGAATTTGAAAGAAGAAGAGATATAGCCGTATCACTTATGAATGAAATTGAGGGCTTGAGCGTATCAAAACCAAATGGTGCTTTTTATCTATTTGTAAATATTCAGGATATCACAAATGACAGTATGCAGTTCTCTAAAGATTTACTTGCAGATGTAGGAGTTGCAGTAGTTCCAGGTGTTGCTTTTGGTTTAGAGGGATATTTCAGACTATCTTTTGCTACAGATGAAGCTACAATTAGAGATGGAATTTCAAGAATTAAAAAGTTTGTAACAGCGAAATAATGTCTCAAATTCCCATAGTTAAGATTTCAGCAGAGAAAAAAGCAACACTTGTTTCATCAAGTGTTGCTTTTATTTTAACTTTAATTAAATTAACTATTGGACTTTTAAGTGGTTCTGTTGCGGTACTTGCCAGTGCAGTAGACAGTGTACTTGATCTTTTTGTTTCACTTTTTAATTATTTTGCAATATCAAATTCAGAAAAACCGGCAGATGAAATTTTCAACTATGGTCGGGGTAAAATTGAAGCATTGGCCAGTGTAATTGAAGGTACGATTATCACTGTCTCTGGACTATTTTTATTTTATACTGCTATTGATAAATATCTTAACAATAAAGTATCAACATATCTAGAAGAATCTCTTGGGGTGATGATAGTATCACTTATTATCACTATTGCACTTGTAATGTATTTAAATATAGTTGCTAAAAAAACAAATAATATGGTAATAAAAGCAGATGCTTTACATTATAAAACTGATGTATGGACAAACATAGCTGTTTTGATATCTCTTGTTCTTGTAACATTGACGAATAATGAAATCTTTGATGTACTTATTGGTGGCGGTATTTCACTTTTTATTATTTATAGTGCTTACGAACTTATAGAAGATGGTGTACTTGTACTTTTGGACAAATCATTGGAAGATGAAACAACAAATAAAATAAAAGATATTTTTAAAACAGAAAGTGCGGTAAATGACTATCATTTTCTAAAAACAAGACAAGCCGGACATAATACTTTTGTAGATGTTCACTTGGTATTTGACTGTATAATTACACTTATGGAAGCACATAGAGTAAGTGATAGAATTGAAGATAAAATAACCCAATTAGACACAAACACAAACTGGATAATCAATATCCATCTTGACCCTTATGATGATTCAATCATAAATAATCCCGAATAAAATAATTTAACTTTTTTTAAAGTATATTTTAGCTAAAATCTTCGTTATATTAAACAATACATTAGAGGATTTTAAATTATGATAACTTGGATGCAGCGACATAAAAGATGGCTAGTTATAACTATATGGATAAGTACAATTGCTTTTGTTGGAGCTGGTTTTGTGGGCTGGGGTTCTTATGATTATGGAAAGTCAAGTACTAATGTAGGAACCGTAGGTTCAAAAGAGATAAAAATTAAAGATATACAAAATGAATATAATGCATTATATTCTCAATATCAGAATATATTTGGTGAAGCATTTAATCAAGAGATGGTAAAGCAATTTAAACTTGAAGAGGCGGCATTTAATGCAATAGTACAAAAATTTCTTTTATTAAATTATGCTGATGAGTTAGGTTTATATATTACAGACAAAGAAATTGCTAAATATCTTGTAGCCATACCGGCGTTTATCAAAGATAAAAAATTTGATAAAGCAACTTATTTGTCAGTGCTAAAACAAAATAGAACAACACCTACGGATTTTGAACAACAAGTTAAAATGGATTTAACAATTCAAAAAGTACAACGAATATTAAGCACAAAAGTTATGGATACAGAACTTGTAAACTTGGCAAAATTATATTCAACTGAAGATAAAGTAAGTATTAATATTCTGAATAAAGTTGATTTAAAAATAGACAGTTCTAAAGAAGCTGTTAAAAAATACTGGGAACTGCATAATCAAAATTATAAATCACCAGAATCTATTAAAATTGCAATGACAAAAATTACAATAGGTGAAGATAGAAAAGTTTCTAAAAAAGATGCTTTAAAAAAATATCTAAAACTTAAAAAAGATGAATTAAAATTTGATACTACTGCACTGGTATCTCAAGATAGTGATATATTAAATCAAGAAAATTTACAAAAAATTTCTGAAGCTTCTGTTGGCAGTATTTTAAAACCATTAGAAAACAATAATGAATTTATCGTTATAAAAGTATTAGAAAAACAAGCTCCGCAGCCTTTATCATTTGAAAAAGCTTTTGAATTAGTTCGTACTGATTATCTTGATAATGCCAAACAAGAGATACTAAATACTAATATTACCAAATTAACTAAAGAATTTACCGGTACTGATATTGGTTTCATTGCTCAAGGTTCAAAAGTAGAAATCAAAGGGTTAAGTGTTGCTGAAACTACTCAATTAGTAGATCATATATTTAATTCAACTACTACAATCAATTCTCTTATGCTGGAAGATAAAGCTGTAGTTTATAAAATTACAGATTCTAAGTTATCTAATTATAGCAGTAGTCTTCAAACTGACGAGTTAAGAGATACATTATTAAATTTAAAAAACAGTGAAGTTATTTCAAACTTATTAAAAGAACTTAGAAATCAATATGAAGTTACATCAAATATGAAGGTAAACTAACTTGAACAATAATGCAATTTTAGCTCTTGATATTGGAACAACAAAAATAACTGCGGTTATTGCCCAAAACGATTTAACAAATCGTATCAATATTTTAGGAGTTGGAAATTGTAAAAGTGATGGTATTCACAAAGGTTCAATTGTAGATATTGACCTTGCAAGTACAACTATACATGATGCAATAAGAACAGCAACTCAAAGTTCTGATGCAGTGATTGAATCAACTTTTATTGCAATTTCCGGAACACATACAAAAAGTTTAAGAAGCAGCGGTGCTGTTAATATTCAAAGTGGACAGATTACACATAATGAAATAAATCAAGTTTTACAAATGGCGCTTTATAATGCCAAGATAATTCCAGATTATGAAGTTATCCATGTTTTACCGTTATACTTTAATATTGATGATTCTAATGAGATAAGCAATCCTTTAAATATGCATGGCTCAAGACTTGAAGTATATGCAAATATTGTCACTGCTAAAAAAACCGCCCTTGTGAATATACAAAATGCTCTTAAAAAATCAAATCTTGAAGTTACAAATTTTGTATTAAACGGTTATGCTTCTGCAATAGCAGTATTAGCGGATGATCAAAAAAAACTAGGAACTGTTGTTTGTGATTTAGGTGGAACCACTAGTGAAATAACTATATTTAAAGGTCAAACAATATCGTATAGTGATTTCATACCTATTGGGAGTGAACACATTACATACGACTTATCGATTATGTTACATACTCCGTACAACGCAGCAAATATGATAAAAAATCAATACGGTTCACTTCTACCTATTAATATTAATGATACATCAATCAGCAAAGTAAAAATACCGTTATTAGGAAACGAAACTCAAACAAAAGAGATACCTTTATCTCAAATACAACCAATTATTCATGCAAGAGTGGAAGAGTTGCTTTGTTTAATTAAAGACAAAATAAACTTAAGTGGTATGAGTGAGCATATGGATGGCGGTATAGTATTAACAGGAGGAATGACTCGAATAAATGGTTTACAAGAGTTAGCTCAAAAGATATTTTCAGAAATTCCTGTAAAAATATCTGACCCTATTAATATACAAAATGGTTATATTGACTTTAACACACCTACCATGTCCACTATTGCCGGACTGTTAAAATATGCTCTTGACAGCGATCCATTTTTTGAACTTGATTCAAATAAAGAATTACGAAAAAAAGAGGAAGAAAACAAAGTAACTAAAAATATACATGCTGCTAATATACTACTAGAGGCTGAAAATCTTGATACCATTGAAATTAAACCAAAGAAAAAAAGTTCATTATGGGATAAAATTGGGAAGTGGCTGTGATGGATACTAATTTATTTAACCCGGAAAGTATTACTGTGCAAATGCCTTCAAAAACACTTGCACAAAATGAAGCAAAAATAGCAGTTATTGGTGTAGGCGGCGGCGGTTGTAATATGATTAATCATATGATTAGAGAAGGTACGCACAAAATTGACCTAATTGTTGCAAATACTGATTTACAAGTATTAAGAGAATCATTAGCACCAAAAACTCTACAACTAGGTCCTGAGCTGACTCGAGGTTTAGGCGCAGGTATGAAACCTGAAATAGGAAGAGAAGCCGCTATTGAAAGTTTAAGTCAAATTAAAGAATTATTAGAAGGTACTGATATTGTATTTATCGCAGCAGGACTTGGAGGCGGTACTGGAACAGGAGCTGCTTCAATTATTGCTCAAGCCGCAAAAGATGCCGGTGCATTAACAGTTTCAGTTGTTACTAAACCGTTTAAATGGGAAGGTCGTAAAAGAGCCGGCTTGGCACAATTGGGACTTGATGAATTAAAAAAAGTAAGTGATGCGATTATTGTAATACCAAATGATAGATTATTAGAAATAATCGATGAAACTACAGGAATACAAGATTCATTTAAAATAGTAGATAATATTCTTTATCAGGCTGTTCATGGTATGAGTGAGGTTATTCTAAAACCCGGCGGCGGCGGAATTAATGTTGATTTTGCTGATGTAAAAACTGTAATGCAATATAAAGGTATGGCAATTATGGGAATCGGAACTGCAAAAGGTGAAGATTCTGTACAAAAAGCTTTGGATAATGCTATTAAATCTCCACTTTTAGATGAAATATCTTTAAGCGGTGCACAAGGTATTATGATACACTTAACAGTAAGCCCTGATGTTTCATTATTTTCAATTAACAATACAATGGCCAATATTCATGATACAATTGATGGTGATGCTTATGTTATATTTGGTACAACTACAGATAATACCTTGGCAAGCGATGAAGTTAAAATTACTATTGTAGCAACTGGATTTCAAGATACTGTTAATGAAGCTGATAATTTACTAGTATCAAGTCAAAATATAGATAAACAAACTGTAAATACTACCCAAAATGATGATAAGAATTATTATGACACACCACCGTCAATGAGAGGCTATAGTATAAAATATACACTGGAGTAGCAGAAAAAACCGGGACTGTAAATCTAACTGTGTAAATCCAAAAATATGATTATTTGATAAAATATCAAATATGAAAAATATTAAGGATTTACATAATGAATTTATTAAATATAGAAGAATTAAAAAGACAAATAGCTAATGGAACATTTACAGGATTAGATGATATTACAAAAGAGTTTAAAAATATACTCAAAGAGGTAATACAAACTGCATCACAAGAAGAGCTAACCTCACACTTAGGTTATGATAAACATCAAGAATCAGACAATCAGAACTATCGTAACGGTTACAACGATAAAACTATAAAATTAAAATATGGAAATATAGATGTTGCGATTCCAAGAGATTTGCAAGTGTGGATTCCGCTACGCTCCATGAGAATCAAGCTTTGAACCACAACTTGTTAAAAAAAGAGAAATACTACTAAATGGTAGTGAAGATATGATAATATCACTCTATACCAAAGGTATGAGTGTAAGAGATATACAACTTCATCTTGATGATTTATATGGTTATGAATTATCAACTCAAACCATATCTAACATTACAGAAAAAGTTATCGAAAAAGCTAAAGAGTGGCAAATAAGACCCTTAGAAAAGATATATCCAATAATCTTTATGGATGCAACAGTACTTAAAATTAGAGTTGATAGAGTAGTTAAAAATATAGCTGCATATATAATGCTAGGAGTTACACTAGAAGGTAAAAAAGAGATTATAGGTATTTGGATAGGTGAAAATGAAACTAGTAAATATTGGCTTACAGTTTTAAATGATATTCAAAAAAGAGGAGTACAAGATGTACTTATCTTTGCAATAGATGGTCTTAATGGCTTTAGTAAAGCAATTAGTGCAGTTTATCCTAAGGCAGAGATACAAAGGTGTATAGTACATCAAATAAGAAGTTCATTAAAGTTTGTATCTTGGAAAGATAGAAAAGCAGTTGCTAAAGATTTAAAATCAGTTTATACAGCTTACACTGAAGAAGATGGACAATTAGCACTTACAGAGTTTAATGATATCTGGGGTAAAAAATATCCTAACATTACTGTTTCTTGGACAAATCACTGGTCTGAATTGTCTACATTTTTTAAATATCCAGATTCTGTGAGAAAATTAATTTATACAACAAATCCTATTGAATCTTTAAATGCTGCTATAAAAAGAAAAACTAAATCTAAGGGTTCATTTCCAACAGAAGATTCAGCTTTTAAAGTGATGTATCTGGCTTGTGCTGAACAACAAAATAAATGGAATGCTTCTAGTATTAGAAATTGGTTTGAGATTTATCCTCAACTTAGTATATTTTTTAAGGAGATTATGGCAAAATATGAGAAGTGATTAAAAAGAAACTGCTGGGTTTACACAGTTTATTTTACACTCTCATAAAATTATCAATAATATATAATTTATTTATTATTATCGTTAGTAACTCCATAAATAAAACTAAAAATTTCAGCAACTGCTTTATATAATTCTTCGGGTATTTCCTGGTTTAATTCAATTTGACTCAGCATATTTATTAAGTCCTCATCTTGTTTTATAGGTATATCATTTTGGCGTGCTATTTGAATAATATTTTTAGCTATTTGTCCACTGCCTTTTGCAGTGAGTATTGGTGCTTCATTTTGACTTTCTTTATATTTTAAAGCTGCTGCCTTTTGTATTGTATTTTTTTGCATTATGCTTTTAAATCAATCCCAAAACTTAAATTATCACTGCTGTTATATGCTTTTTGTTCATAAGTTTGCTCTGAAGGATCTTGTATATCTAACACATTTAAACTTTGCAGTGATAATCCTATTTTATTTATCCCTTGTCTTAAAAGTTGCAGATTTTCTTGAAGTTTGCTTTTAAAATCTTGTTGTTGTACACTAATATTGATATTTAGATTATTTTTATTATCCAACAGCAGCATAACTTTTATATCTCCATAATCTTTTAATGCTAAGCTGATATGACATGAAAAAGTATCTTTTGAGCTTGAATTAAATTTAATATCAGCATCTTCAATATAAGCTTGCGAAAATGGCAGATAAGTATGATTTGACTGTGATGCGAAAGAGGTCAGCTGATAAAATTCAATTTTACTTAATACTTTTTCTACCTGTGCTTTTACCTCTTTTGGAATATCTGCCCCTTTTGAGTTTATTTGTTCTTGCACCTGTAAAAGAACTGCTTTGATATCATTTTGCACTTTAGAGATAGTAAATTTACTATTTACCAATTTTGATTCTAAGAACACTCCGCTGTTAGAGATATTTGATTTTAATACTTTTTCATCTAAATTCTTAACATCTAATTGAAACTGCTTTAACACTGCTGTTTGTTTTTCTAATTTTGGATCTGTTTGGATATGTTTTAATATTTCTTTAATATCACTTGAGAGGCTTTTAAAGTCAAACATCTGCTTACTGTTTTGTAAAAGTTGAGTAACACTTTCTTTAGTTTTTATGCCGCTGGCTAAATCTTTAAATAAGCTGTTCAAAAGTGTTTTTATATTTGTATCTTTAAGTAAAGATATTATATCAACTTTACCATCTTTACTTAAATTTTCTATTGTGCTTTTAGTCCCGCCCTTAAGCTTGGGAGCTAACATATTTAAAAGTGTACTCGTATTAACATTCATACACTAAATCCTTTTAGATAGTAATCTCTTTAATGTCTGCAATCGTTTTAAATGCTTGATATACTTTTCCAATAGTATTTTTTCTATTTATTTTAATAGATTCATTTTCGCAATTTACAAATACTTCATCAAAAAACTTATCAAGTTGTGGTTTCAATGAAAATAAAGCATATAACTTTTCATCATAAATTGTATATATTTTTTGATTTACCTCTTCAAATTTAGCATATAATTCCTTCTCTGCATCTTCTTCAAAAAGCTCAACTTTAACTTCAAGTTCATCATTTGTATTTATATCTTTAATGATATTTGCAACTCTTTTAAAAGTTGTACTTAAGCTTTTAAAATCATCACTGTTAACTATAGGATCAAGTGCTTGGATTTTTTGACTCAGTCTTAAAATATCGGTTTCCCCACTTTTTAATACAGCCTTAATTACACTTGGATTTACATCTTTGCATAATTGATAAAGACGGTCATCAAAGAACTCTAAGAGTTGCTCTTTTTTAAGATTGTTATACATTTGACCGCAGTTATCTATAATACTGTGTAAATCTAAATGGAGTTTATGTTCATAACATATCTTCATTATTCCTACTGCCGCTCGTCTAAGCGCAAAAGGATCTCTACTTCCTGTTGGAATCATATCAACACTAAACAATCCCATTAAAGAATCTAATTTATTTGATATGGCAACGATACAACTAAATGTATTTGAAGGCATATCACTTTCTTCACCATCTGGTAAATATTGTTCTTTTAATGCTGTATAAAGGAGCTTGTCTTCTCCTGCACTTTTAGCATAATAATACCCCATTAAGCCTTGTAAATCTGTAAATTCATAAACCATACTGGAAAGTAAATCTGCCTTGCTCAGCATAACTGTTTTTTCCAATAACTCCGTCTTGTCAATATCAAGAGCCTTTGCAATATATAAAGCTATCTTAGTTTCTCTCTCACATTTATCATACATAGAACCTAAACCATTAACAAAAGTGATATTCTTCAATCCTTCATTACTTAGCCCGTTTTTAAGGTCATTTCTATAAAAGAACATACCATCAGCTAGTCTTGGTCTTAAAACTTTTTCATTACCCGCAATAATTTCACTAAAATCATCTGTTTTTGAATTTGAGACAACTATAAATTTATTTGTAATTTTATTATCTTCATAAACTGCAAAATATCTTTGATGCTCTTTCATAGAACCTATTATTACCTCTTGGGGAAGCTCAAGGAACTCTTCATCAAAGTGTCCAAGTAAAGCTGTAGGATACTCAGTAATAGCTACAATTTCATCAAGCAACTCTTCATCTATCTCAATAGTTATATCAGCATCTTTTTGAATTTGTGCCATTTGCTCCAAAATAATTTTTCTTCGCTCATCTTGATATAAAATCACACCATTTTTATCTAGCTTACAAAAATAATCTCCGGCAAAGTCAAAAGAAAATGGCTCATAACTTACCATTCTATGTGCAAAGCTTGTTTTAGTTGATTTCATACCGTAAAGTTCACCATCTACTAAATCTTCACCAAGAACGATACTAAGCCCTCTTATTGGTCTGATAAAATTATCACCTCTAGCGCCCCATCTCATTGACTTACCAAAATTTAATTTTGAGATAAATTCATTTACCATATCATTTAATAAATCTTTTGAATCACTGCCTTTTACTTCACTTTTATAGTAAAGTACTTCTCCGCGACCTTGGTCAATTTTTTCAAGTTCATCTACCACGACACCACATTTTTTAGCAAAACCAATAGCAGCACCGGTAGGCTCTCCATCTTTAAATGCAATCTTTACAGGTGCCCCAAAAAGTTCAACTGTTTTATCATCTTGAGCAACTTTAAACTCTCTATGCCAAAATACAAGTCGTCTTGGTGTGTAATAAAAATCGAATTCACACATTAAACTATTAGCTTCAAGTATATCTGCCCATTTTTTCTCAATATTTGGTAACTCTTTTAAAAATGGTATTGCAGGAAGTTCCTCTACTGCTATTTCTATCAATAATGGTTTAATCATTCTCTTTTATTCCTTCTAACT
Organism: Arcobacteraceae bacterium; assembly: GCA_965242915.1. Classification (GTDB taxonomy): domain Bacteria; phylum Campylobacterota; class Campylobacteria; order Campylobacterales; family Arcobacteraceae; genus CAJXII01. The sequence continues at coordinate 187,004 of CBDETN010000026.1, read as the reverse complement.
TTTCTTTTTGTTCTCGTGCCTGCGAAATTGCATCTTTTTTTCGTTGCTCATTTTTTTCTAACATATCTTTATGCTTTTGCACTTGAGTTTCATTCATACCTCTTATAAAAATAAAAAGGATGTATATAAAGCCGCCCCAAACTATTATGTCTAATATCTCTTTAAGCAAGGCAATTCCTTTCAGTCATCATTTAATTTTCACTTCTTTATATCTATTTTTATGCATTATATATAAAATTCACTTCTTTACTATTTAAATAAACTAGTCGGGTCTATATATTTGCTGTTTTTTGTAGCTTGAAATAATAATGTATCATTAATTCTACCCACAACATAACCTTTTGGTATCCATTTACCAACTTTGATTGTTGGTGATATTTTGTCTAGATGAGAATATATAGTATGTAAATTATTTCTGTGTTTAACAATAACAACATTTTCTAAAAGCCCTGAATTTTGCTTAGCATATACAATCTCACCTTTAAATACATTCAATACTTTAGCATTTTCTTTTTTTGTTTTTAAAGATACTGATTCGTTAAAAAGTTCCATTCTATATACAGCGTCATAGTACTTACCAAATTTTTTAGTTATTGTGTATGATTTTAAAGGAGCAATGGTTTTTTTGCCTTTATATTTCAATATTTTAATACCTTTAGCGGATGAACCTAAGTTTCGCACTTTAATATTTAAATCTTTAGCTGAGGATAATCTTATATTTTTAGATTCTAATTCTTTAATTTTTTTCTCTTTTTTTAACCTTTTTTGTTTTGCCAGTTCTTTTTTCTTTCTCAAGAGTGCTTTTTTTTGTAACTTCTCTTTTGCTTTTTTTACTCTAAGCCGTGCTGCTTTTATATCTTTTTTCTTTAATATATTTAAACTTCCAAGAAGATCTGTAATTTTATTTTGTTTACTGACAATTTTTATTAATCTATTTTTATAAAGTTTATGTTTTAACTTTAAAGACTCTATGGCTTCTTCTTGGTCTTTTTTCATCTTCATATATTGTGCTTGAATTCTATATTGTTCTTTAATAAAAAGATTTAATTTATTTGTAGTTTCAACATTATGTCTAATCGCATTATTTACTTTTAAATAATCCACATTAAGATTTAATACCTCTTCTTTAGCATTCTCAAAAATTAAAGTATAAACTTCTTTATTTATTATATCTTTAGGTAATTTTTTATTAGTTTGTTTAATACCCAAACTCATTGAATATCTCTCAATAACAAACTCCACTACATCTAATTCAATTTGTGACTTATCTTCTCTTAGATGTATTGACTTTTCTTTTAATTCTTGAAATTGTTTAATACTATTTGACAGTCTTAATTTATTTAAAATAAGTTTTGTATTGATTTTCTTTAAAATAGTATTATTCTTTTTATAAGATTTTTCTTCTTGCATAATTTTAGATGCTAAAGTATGGATATTTTTATTTAAGTTATATTTTTTACTTGCAACTTTCTTATACTGTTTTTTACTAGTTTTAATTTTATTATCTAAATCCCTGATAGATGCAAAAGATGATGAAAATATAAGAATAAAGATAAAAAATACTCTAAAAATCATCTTTAATACTCCAAAATATTTTATCTAGTTAAAGTGGATTATATCTTAAAAACTTAAAATATTATCTTATTGGTTTTTTTCACTTCTTAATTTACTGCAAAGATCAATAAAAACCTCTCCATATTTTTCTAATTTCATCTGCCCTACTCCTGATATATTCAAAAAATCTTCATCGGTAATGGGAAGTTCATTTGAGATCTGATTTAAAGTTTTATCACTAAAGATTAAATAAGGAGGTACTTTTTCTTCTTGTGCCAGCGAAGTTCTTAAAGTTCTAAACTGCTCAAAAAGTTCATTTGTTACTATCTCTTTTTTATACTCTTTATTATATGATTTTGAAACCTCCAAACTTGAAGCATCTATTTGAACTAATCGTTGTTTTTTTAATATCTCATTACCTATATTTGTAATTTTAATAACTCTAAATTCTCCATCTATAAAAATAGCATCAATATCAAGTAAAGTATCTACCACACTGCCCCATTGCTCTTTTGCAAAATCTTTTCCTATGCCATATACAGATAAATTATCATGTCCGAAATCTAAAATCCGCTTCCCTCTAGAACCTCTTAATACATCTATAATATAAGCTTGTCCAAATCTTTGATCACATCTTAAAACTGCTGATAAGAATTTTTGAGCTTCAATTGTAATATCTTGATATTCTCTCTCTTCTCCCAAACAATTATCACAAATATCTGCACACTCTTCAATCTCATCATCGAAATAATTAGCAATTAATTTATGGCGGCATTTAGAAGATATAGAAAATCTATACATCTGTTCTAATTTCTTATAATTATTAGTTTTATATGTACCATCAGGCAAATCATCAATAAAACGCTTTTTACCCATCTCATCAGCTTTTGAATATAAAAGTAAAACATCGGCATTCATCCCGTCTCGCCCTGCCCTACCTATCTCTTGTGAATAGTTTTCCAATGTTTTTGGCATAGAAGTATGAAGTACAAATCGAATATTTCCTTTATCTATTCCCATACCAAACGCAATGGTTGCCACAATTATTTTTACACTTTCATCTTTAAATTTTTTAAATATATCATCTCTGCTATTTGCAGGTAGTCCAGCATGATAAGCTAAAGTATTAAAACCTTTACTGTTTAAGTATTCCGACACTTGTTCAGTCTCTTTTCTTGTAAAACAATATACTATACCGCACTCATCACTATGTGTTTTTAAAAATGTAACTATTTGATCTCTTCCATTACCTATTCGTTTTTGACTTCTTATAATTAAATTTGTTCTTTGTATTTTACTTCTTAATACATTTGAAGAATCAATTGATAAAGTTCTAAGGATATCTTGCTCTACACTTCTGGTTGCAGTTGCGGTAAAACAACTGATAGGAGTATTTGGAAAATTAGTTTTAAGAAGTCCTAATTTTTGATAATCTTCCCTAAACTCATGCCCCCACTCACTTACACAATGGGCTTCATCAATAACAAAGAAGTTAATATTTACATTATGAAGTTGATTTAAAAAATAAGGACTTGTAAATCGTTCAGGTGCAATATATAAAAATTTCAACTCTCCATTTAATAATTCATTAAAAGTTTGATTATTCTCTTCATTTGAATTTTGAGAACTAATCATTTTTGCACTTATGCCGATTACCTGCAAATTAACAACTTGATCTTGCATAAGTGCGATAAGCGGAGAAATCACAACCGTAGTACCCTCCATCATCAAAGTTGGAAGTTGAAAAATAAGAGATTTACCACTGCCGGTGGGAAGAATGGTAAGTAAATCTTTTTTTTCTAGGATATGTTCAATAGCCTCTTCTTGAATAGGTCTAAAGGTATCGAAACCAAAGTATTGTTTTAGTATTTTTTGTTTATTCATTTAAAATATATCTATAAACAATCCCGTCAATTTCTCTAAGTGCCATTTCAACAATCTCATCACTATTATCAATAACAGCTAAAATCTTGCTGTCAAACATATAATTATCTGCTGTTTTTTGAGTTTGTATTACTATATCGCCAATTGGAATAATATATTTAGCATCCATAGAAGAGGCATAAATCACCTCTTTTATATCATTTGCTATTACCGCAGAATTTATATCATGAAGTTTGGTATATTTCAAAATTTTAATATCAAAGTTGAAAAGTACCGTTGAATTTGGTTTGGTATTTTTAATATCTTCAATATTGTTGATTTTTTCTATATTTTCATAAGGAATATTTTCATCGCCTATTAATATCATTTCAAACACTCCTCACTGCAAAAATATTTACCGTTACTTAAAATAGCATCATCTTTTGAAATATAAGTTTTACACTTTGGACATTCAACCATAGTATCAGTTATCTCATCATACTTTTTATCTTTTATATTTTTTTCTCTACTTTTTTTAAAAAATACTATATAAACCAAAAATACTACTGCCAAAAATGCCATAAATTTAAATATCATCAAAAAGTCCTTGTTGTTTCATATATAAATAGTTTCTATGCTCACCTACACTGATAATTTCATAATTATCAAGTTGAGCTTGCTTTATCTCATCTTCACACAAACTACCTTTGTAAAAAAGATAGCTGGTTTTGGCTGTTGATATCTCTTTTGTTAAATCTAATAAAAGTGCTGTATTTGTAACTGCACGAGAAGTTACAAGATCAACTTTCAAATCTTTGATATTCTCAACTCTCTCTTTAATTACAGTTACATTTTCTAGCTTTAAAGCATTTTTCACAAAATTTAAAAATGCAACTCTTTTCACTCTTGGTTCACATAGATAAACTTTAATATCAGGCTTTGCAATAGCCAGAAGCATACCGGGATATCCGGCACCCGTCCCTACATCAAGTAATGATTTAAATTCATCTAAAAATTTTAATGGATAAACACTGTCAATAATATTATTTTTAATTTGTTGCGGATGAAGTGAAGCTGTAAGATTATGCACTTCTCCCCATTGCTGTAATAATTCTATAAATTTATCACATCTCTCGTAAAATAAATCATCAAAGGATAGTCCAATCTCTTTAAACTTAGCTTTTAACATTATAACAGATGATCCATTTTGTCTTTTTTTACTTGTAAATAATCAGTATTTTGTTTAGTTTTTCCTACTTTAATAGGAATACGATTTACTATTTTCACTTTTAAATTACTTGATTTAGCAGGATTATTACTAAGTAAATTAATTTTATCAATTTTTAGATAATCAAGGATTAAATCAACTATCTCATAAGTTCTCTCATCATCTTTGAAACCAAGCTGATGATTAGCTTCAACAGTATCAAGTCCACTATCTTGCAAGGCATAGGCATTCACTTTATTAAGTAGTCCTATATCTCTCCCCTCTTGTCTTAAATATATCACAATACCATCATTTTCATTGATAAAATCTAGTGCATAGTTTAACTGAGCCTGACAATCACATTTTATGCTGCCTATTGCATCACCCGTTAAACATTCACTGTGTATCCTTACATTTGGTACTTCCGGTAAATTCTTAGTATATATCACTAGATGCTCTTTAATACCCTCTTTAAATGATTGTATTAAAAACTCTCCATGAGTTGTTGGTAATTTTGCTACTTTTGAAACTTCTATGTTCATTAACTTTTAATCCCTATTTTGTTAAAATCTTTAAATTTAAAAGTGATAATATCTAAAATTAGCTGAAAAGGTAAATAATATGTTTAAGAGATTTAGAAGATTAAGAACAAATGAAGCAATAAGAGGTTTGGTAAGAGAGACTGTTTTGACAAGCAATGACTTTATGTATCCACTTTTTGTAAAAGAGGGAAAGTTTGATAAAATTGAGATTGGATCGATGCCCGGTGTTTTTCAAATGGATATAGATGAAGTGGTTAAAGAGTGTGGTGTTATGCTGGAAATTGGATTAAAATCTGTTTTACTATTTGCAATACCTGATCTAAAAGATAGTGTTGGCAGTGAATGTTTATGTGACCATTCTTTAATATCTAGAACTATCAAAGCTATTAAAGAGAAGTATCCTCAAATGTATATTGCTACAGATTTATGTTTTTGTGAATATACAGACCATGGGCATTGCGGGATTATGGATCCAAAAACTCAAAGTGTTGATAATGATGCCACTTTGGAAATTTCAGCACAGCAGGCAATAATTCACGCAAAAGCAGGTGCAGATATGATAGCACCAAGCGGTATGATGGACGGGATTATTACAACACTGAGAAAAGCACTTGATGAAAACGGTTTTCCAAATCTTCCAATTATGGCATATAGTACAAAATTTGCCAGTGCTTTTTACGGTCCATTTAGAGATGTTGCTGAATCAACTCCAAGTTTTGGAGATAGAAGAACATATCAAATGGATGTAGCAAATAGACTTGAAGCTATTGAAGAATCACTTGAAGACGAGAAAGAAGGTGCGGATATACTTATGGTAAAACCGGCACTTAGTTTTCTTGATGTTATAAGAGATATTAGAAACAATACAAACTTACCAATTGCTGCATATAATGTAAGCGGTGAGTATGCTATGTTAAAACATGCCGGAAATGCCGGACTTATTGATTATGAAAGAGTCATGATGGAAAAACTTTTAAGTATGAAACGAGCTGGAGCAAATATTATTATAACATATCATGCGAAAGAAGCTTGTGAAATTTTAAAGAACAACTAATATGAAAAACAAATCGCAATTTGAAATTATAAGTTTATCAATAAAAGATTTATTGACTCAACCTATGCTAAAAATTGCCTTTTTACCATTTATAGTAACTTTAGCAGTAATATACTTTGCATTCTTTGCCATTGCAGATATAGGACTTGACACATTACAAAACACTACACTACAAATTCAAACTCAAGAATCATCAATACAAAATGGTATAACCAATGTAGAAACCACAAATCAAACATATACCGGATATTGGATATTGGATTTTTTATTAAAATATTCTATAACCTCTTGGATTGTCGGTTTTTTAGTTTATACTATTGGCAGTTTTGCCGTGCTTTGGGTATCACTTTTTATAGCACTTATAATTGTCGGTTTTTTAACCCCATCAATTTTATCAATCTTACAAAAGAAACATTATCCAAATATTAAACTAGAAGGTTATGGAACTGTATCAAACAGTATCTGGTTTTTAATAAAAAGAATACTTATGATGCTATTTCTTTTTATTGCATTGACACCATTATACTTTATACCACTAGTAAATATCGTAGCTATAAACCTACCCTTTTACTATTTCTTCCATAAAATGTTACATTTTGATGTAGGTTCAACACTCATAAGCGAAGAGGAACACAAGAAACTAAAAGATAACAATACATTCTCTTTTAGAATGCAGACTTTATTTTTATACTTTTTATCTATGATTCCTTTTGTAGCTTTAGTATTACCTGTATTTTATATTATATATTTAGGACATAATTATATTAATATGATAGATAATGAGTCATAATATCTTTACTATCCCAATATATGACAATCCCTCGTTCCCATAGTCTCTGTGGGAATGCATATTTTTAGGTTAACTTGATTTTTATATGAATTCCCACTCAGGAGAGACTGTGAAATAACTATATTTACAGTCTCAATATAATAAAAAAATACACTATAATTTCATCAAATACAAATCAATATTTTGATATAATAATATCATATAAAGCCATATACAATAGGCTTTAAAAGGTATTTTATGACTACTAAATATAAACAAGGTCAAGAAAGAAATCAACCACAATTATTTCCACCAAGTATTGATGATTATGTAGATGAAGATAATAGTGTAAGAGTAATAGAATCATATGTAAATATATTGGATTTAGAAAAATTAGGATTTGATGATACTAGAAAAAGTGATAGGATAGATGGTCAGAAAGCTTATAATCCATCATTACTATTAAAGATATATATCTATGGATATATAAATAAAATTAGAAGCAGTAGAGCTTTAGAAAAAGAGATTAAAAGAAATATAGAACTAATATGGTTAACTTCTGGATTAACACCAAGCTATCATACAATTGCGGACTTTAGAAAAAATAATCCAAAAGCTTTAAAACAAGTATTTAAAGAATTTGTACTATTGTGTAAAAATGTTAATTTAATAGGAGATGGTATAAAAGCTTTAGATGGTGCATTTTTAAGAGCTAATGCTTCTAAAAATCAACTTATTATGAAAAAAACTTTAGATAAAGATTTAACTAAAGTTGAAGATGAGATAGAGAAATATTTAAAGCTATTAGAGTTTTCAGATAAACAAATACAACCATTAACTATAACTAGTAAATTACCTAAAGATTTAAGAAAATTAAAATATCAACAAAAAGAGTTATCAAATAATTTAAAATTATTAGAAAAGTTAAATAAAACTCAATATAATAAAACAGACCCTGATGCAACTTTAATGAAAAAACCATCACATAACCTTATGGCTTATAATTCACAAATAGTAGTAGATAGTACATTTAATTTTATAGTAGCTACTGGTATATCTACAAATATCACTCAACAAAGACACCGTATCACAAACACTTGGACACTTACAAATTTGAAATATTCTCTAACAACATTTTAGCATAAAGTGTCCAAGTGTTAATTTATTTTTGACATAATTTTCCTCATTGATGTACCTTTTAGTTCAACTCTATGTGAAGAATGTACAATCCTATCTAATATTGCATCAGCAACAGTATCATTATTTAAATAATCATACCACTGTGATACAGGAAGTTGAGAGGTGAGAATTATTGATGATAAGTCAACTCTACTTTCTATAATTTCTAATAAATTTGTAGCATCATCAGCTGATAATGGATTTATTCCAAAGTCATCTAAAATAAGAATACTATATTTGCTAAGTTTTCGTAAGAAATTTGTATATGTTCCATCTGCTCTTGCGATTGATATATCTTCAAGTATTGTAGGAACTCTAATATAATAAGCTTTAAATCCATCCATGATAGAACGATTAGCTAGTGCTTGTGCGAGATAAGATTTACCAGTTCCTGTTTTACCTGTAATGATAATATTTTGATAATTTCTTATAAAGTCCATATTTGCTAATCCTAAAATTTGTTCTTTATTTAAACCTCTTGTTTGCTTATAAACTAAATCTTCTAAAGTTGCTTGCTTATCTTTTATTTTTGATATATTAAAATTAAGTTTAATCCTTCTGTTGTGCTGATGTATCTCTTGGGCTTCAAGTAGGTTGTAGAGTTTCTCATTAAATGATAATTTATCATAATTTCTATCTTCAATTTGTCGTAAGTATGCTGTTTTAAAGCCTTCTAATTTTAATTCACTCATTTTATTTGTTACTGTTTCTTGGTTCATTTTTTTCTATCCTTTTTATTTATATTCTGTATTACCACGAATATTACTGTGGTTATTTTGTGCTATATTTATAATATTATTAGCAGGCTTTTTATAATAAAGCTTTTTTGATAATATTGATTTTATAGATGCAACTGTAGTGGCATTAATACTCATTGCATATCCTAAAGCTAAATCAACTTCATATTTTTCATATTGTTTTGCCAATGAAAGAATGGCATTTAGTTTTCTGTATGCATATGATGGAAATTGCTCTTGTTCTAATTTCATCTTTGTAAACTCTACAGTTTGAACCCCTATACTTTTTGCCCAGTTTAAATATCTTCCAGGATTAAACTTCGCATCTTGATATTGATGATTTTCAGGTTGGTGCTCTTTAATAGTTGAATATTCACTATCATAATATCTTGGATGTGTGGCAATTAGCTTTGATTTATGATAAATCTCAACTGTAGATGTTGAGTATCTTACCTCTACTTTTTCTCCTAAATATTTAAATGGTACTGAGTATCTAGCACTTTGAAGCTCTATATGATAATCTATATTTACAGTTGCTATTTTAAACTCTTTATAAATATATTGATTAGCTGCTAGTGGTTGCAAGTATGGTTCATCTAACTCTTTAAATAAAGTATCTCTACTTTTCTTTAATCGTTTCATAACCTTAGAGTTATAAATATCAAGCAATGGAGATATAGCATCATTAAGTTCTTCAACATCAAAGAATTTTCTATGCCGAAGAACGGCTAATATCCATCTTTGAATTGCTTGAACTCCTTGTTCTGCTTTTGCTTTATCTTTTGGTTTATATGGTCTTGCTGGTTCAATTACACACCCATAATGATTTGCCATTGCTTTATAACTTTCATTTAAAACAATCCCATCTTTATTATTTGAAATAACTGCACTTTTTAGGTTATCTGGTACTAATATTTTAGGTACTCCTCCAAAGAAGTTAAAAGCTTTTGTGTGCGACTTTATAAAGTATTCTTGCTTTTGACTAGGTGTTGCATCTACATATGTATAACCTGATGCTCCTAATACTGCTACAAATATTTGAGCTTTTGAAATAACTCCTGTTTTACTATTATAAATAGGAACAGTAACACCACTATAATCTACAAATAATTTTTCACCATTTAAGTGTATTTGTCTCATTGATGGGTTTAATTTCTTTTTATATTTATGATAATAAGTTTTAAATTGAGTGTATCCATAACCATCAGGATTCTGCTCTTTATACTCTTGCCATAACAATAGATATGTAACACCTTTTTTACGAATTTCTTTATCAATATATTCAACATCAGGTTTAGGTCTTAAAGATTGCCTGTGTAATATAGTTTGTTCAGGGAAAAGCATTTTATACATAATATCTTCATCATGCAATAAAAAATCTTCCAGTTTATCTGGTAATATCTCAAATCTTCTACAATATTCAGCTGCAGCAGATCTAGATACACCAAGACTCTTTGCTATTCTCCTATATGAGAAATCCATTTGATACTTTAATTTTAGTATCTCTTTAATCTGTTTCATTAAAACTCTCCTCATTGATACACTCCTAATATTTTTAGAAGTGTAGTTTAATATGGAGAATATCTCAAACTTAAATTAGTTTTAATCCAGCAAATAAACTTAATTTAAACTTTCCTATCACTTTTTTATTAAAAGTGTCCAGATAAAAAGTGATACGGTGTCTTTTTGTTAACCGCTAGGGTGTCTTTTTAGAAAGTGATATGGTGTCTTTTTGGGAGTGATTTTTGCAATATCTACAAAAGGTAATGATTTCAATCAACTTCATAAAATGTCACAAGAAACTAAAGAAAATCTAGAAGTTAATAAATTAGATATAGTAGCTGATACAGGATATTATAGTGGTAAAGAATTTAAAAAGTGTGTTGAAGATAATATTAATGCAATAGTTCCAGAAGCTAATAAGCAACAAGCACAAATAGATAAAGGTAAGTTTCCAAAAGATAAATTTAATTATGATAAAGAAAATGATTGTTATATTTGTCCTAATAATAAACAATTAAATAAAAGAGCTACCATACAAATAAAAAATAATAAAATTAGTTTTAAATATACAGGAACAAGTCTAGTATGTAAAGCTTGTCCGTTAAAAGATAAATGTATTCCAACTAAAACACCGTATAAACAACTATATAGATGGGAATATGAACATATTACAGAACAACATAATAAAAAAATGAAAATACAAGAATATAAAGATATAGTTAAAAAAAGAGGTTCAATAGTTGAACATCCATTTGGAACTATAAAAAGAACACTTGGATGGGATCATTTTTTAGTAAGAGGTAAAAATAAAGTATCAGGTGAAAATGCCTTGATAATGTTTACCTATAATTTTAAACGAATGTTAAATCTTATAGGGATAAATCTATTTCAAAAACTTATACTATCCATACAAAAAGGTAATTTAACACAAATAAGAAAAGATATAGAAGAGTATATCTTGATATATGCAATGAATTTAGAATATTACTTTAGATTTATTAAATTATTTGGAATTTATAAAAATCAAAAACTTGATTGCTGAAATAACCTAAAAATTATTTAGGTTATTTCACAGTCTCAGGAGAGTGGGAACGAGATAAAACTCTCTGTATGGGAATCAGATTAAACCTTAAACTCTAACCACTAGCCGCTAAACTTAAGGGTATTGAAACTTTAAATTAACTATAATCTATCCTTACAAAAAAAATAGGATGTGATAGTTATGAAACATTTTTTAACACTAAAAGATTATTCGAAAGAAGAAATTTTAGAAATTATTGAAATAGCTGTTCAGATAAAAAAAGAAACTAAAGAAAAAATATTTAAAGATTATATGCCAAAACAAACACTTGGTATGATCTTTGAAAAAAGCAGCACACGTACTCGTGTAAGTTTTGAGACCGGTATTTATCAGCTTGGAGGCATAGGACTTTTTTTAAGTTCAAATGATATTCAATTAGGTCGTGGAGAGCCGATCTGCGATACTTCAAGGGTAATTAGCCGTATGACAGATATGATTATGATACGAAATGATTCTCAAGAAGAATTAGAAGAATTTGCTTTCTTTTCAAAAGTGCCAATTATAAATGGGCTTACTGATAAATATCATCCCGTTCAATTAATGGCTGATTATATGACCATCAAAGAACATGGACTTGAAGATAATATTGTTGCAGCTTATATCGGCGATGGAAACAATATGACTCACTCTTGGCTTATGCTGGCTGCCAAGCTGGGATTTGATTTAAGAATTGCAACACCCGCAGGTTATGAAGTAGATGAAGATATTTTAAATGAAGCTTTGGGATTTGCAAAAATCAGTGGAGCTGATATTACGATTACAAATGACCCAAAAGCTGCTGTTAAAGATGCAACAGTTGTTACAACCGATACTTGGGTATCTATGGGTCAAGAAGAGGAAAAAGAGCAAAGAATCCAAGATTTTGCTGGATTTATGGTAGATTCAAAGTTAATGAATTTAGCATCTCCTAAAGCTATATTTTTACATTGTCTCCCTGCATATAGGGACTATGAGGTAAGTGAAGAAGTATTTGAAAAATTTAGCGAAACTATATTTAGTGAAGCAGAAAACAGATTACATGCACAAAAAGGTATCATGGTATATCTTGATAGGAATAGAAATAATGATTGATTTTACAAAATTTGAGAAATACTCGCGACCGGGACCTAGATACACAAGTTATCCAACAGCTCCTGAATTTCACACAAACTTTACACAAAATGATTTGATAGCAAAATTTAAAGCTCAAAGTGATGATAGACCACTTTCACTTTATATACATATCCCTTTTTGTAGAAGTGCCTGTTATTTTTGTGGTTGTAATGTAATTTTTACAAGTAAAGAAGATAAAAAAGTCAAATATATTGAATATCTAAAAAAAGAATTAAAAATATTAGCTAAATATTTAAACACTAATAGAACTGTAACACAAATGCACTTTGGCGGGGGAACTCCCACTTTTTTAGATCCATCTCAATTAAAAGAAGTGCTTGATGCAATTAAAGAAACTTTTCCTAACTTTAGTGATGATGCAGAGATTAGTTGTGAAGTAGATCCTAGATTTTTTACTAAAGAGCATATGGATGTGTTAAAAGAAGCCGGAACAAACAGGTTAAGTTTTGGTGTTCAAGATATTGACCCGCAAGTACAAAAAACAATACATAGAATCCAGCCACTTGATATGACTGCAAATGTGATAAAAATTGCACGAGATGCCGGAATCAAATCAGTAAATGTTGATTTAATTTATGGACTTCCACACCAAACAAAAGAAACTTTTGCAAGAACTATTAGGGATATTGTAAAATTAGACCCCGATAGATTAGCTGTATTTAATTATGCTCATGTTCCATGGATGATGAAAACTCAAAGAAAATTTGATGAAACAACATTTGCACCGCCTTCAACTAAATTAGAAATTTTAAAAGACAGTATTGAATTTTTTAGCTCACACGGATATAAAATGGTTGGAATGGACCACTTTGCCAAACCTGAGGATGAACTTTTTAAAGCAATTGAAAAAGGTGAACTTCATAGAAACTTCCAAGGTTATACTACAAAAGGCGGTGCTGATTTAATTGGTATCGGTGTTACTTCTATTGGTGACGGTGTTGATTATTATGTTCAAAACTTTAAAGATTTAAAATCTTATGAAGAAGCTTTAGATAATGGTAATTTACCTGTATTTAAAGGTTATAGTTTAAATGATGATGATATATTAAGACAATATATAATTATGGAACTTATGGCAAATTTCTCTTTAGATATGAAGATCGTTGAAAGAAAATTTAATATTAATTTTAAGGAATATTTTAGCGATGCACTTAAAGCCTTAGAGGAGTTTGTAGAAGCTGAACTTATCACAATAATAGATGATAAAATTAATGTAAATCAAACAGGCTCTATGCTTATTAGAAATATATCTATGCCGTTTGATGCTTATTTAAACAATATACCAGAAGATAAAAGAAGATTTAGTAAAACTATATGATAGATAAAAAATTTAACTATACTGCAATTAGTGATGATTGTATCAAATGTGGTAAGTGTAAATCCGTATGTACTATATTTCAAATAAACCAAGATGAAACTACATCTCCAAGGGGATTTATAGATTTATTGGGTGCTTATGAGAGAGATGAGCTAGAATTAGATAAGACTGCAAAAGATATCTTTGAAAGTTGTTTTTTATGTACAAACTGCGTGGAAGTTTGTCCAAATGATTTACCAACAGATATGATAATCGAACAAGTACGAAATGATATAGCTAAGAAATATGGTATTGCTTGGTACAAAAGAGCCTTCTTCTTTCTCTTGCGAAACCGTAAAATTATGGATTTACTGGCAAAGATGGGATGGGTATTTCAAACTTGTGGATTAAAAATAAATCATGATAAACAAAGCAGTAAGTTAAGATTAAATTTACCAATTGAGATGATTAAAGACAGAACTCTGCCATTTGCTGACCGAACTTCTTTTTTAAATTCTTACCCGGAAAATATTATAAATAGTGTTCCCACTCAGGAGAGTGGGAACAAGGCAGGTGGAATGCGTGTAGCAATATTTATAGGTTGTATGGGAAATTATGCCTACACAAATATAGGAAAATCACTTTTATACATTTTAGAACAATTACAAATTGATGCATTTATCCCTAAAAAACAACTTTGTTGTGGAGCACCTGCTTATTTTACCGGTGATTTTGATACTGTTGATTATCTTATCAAACAAAATATAGAATACTTTGAGACATTTATAGATGATGTTGATGCGATAATTGTTCCGGAAGCTACTTGCAGCGCTATGATAAATACAGATTGGGAACATTTTTTACATGATCAGCCCCATTGGATGGAGCGAGCTAAAAAATTAGCGCCAAAAGTTATAATGGCTACAAAATGGCTGGAAGACAATACTGAGTTAAAAGCTTTATTAGAAACTAAAGATGCAATTTCGCAGGAACGAGGACAAAAAAAAGTAAAAACAATAGTAACTTATCACGATCCCTGCCATGCTAAAAAAATGCAAAATATACATAAAGAACCTCGAGCCTTAATTGGTGCTAATTATGAGATTGATGAGATGAGTGATCCAAATGCTTGTTGTGGTTTTGGCGGTGTTACTATGCAAAGTGAAAAATACCATATAGCAAAAGAGGTAGGTCTTAGTAAAGCAAAAATGATAAATGAAACAAAAGCAAGTATAGTCAGTGCAGAATGTAGTGCTTGTAGAATGCAAATAACAGATGGTTTAGGACGAACTCAATCTGATGTAATATTTAAAAATCCGATTGAGTTAATAGCAGATGCTTTACGATAATGAATACTTGGCAAAATATATATTCAACATTCAATCCGGTAGCTTTTAATTTAGGAAGTATTTCTGTACATTGGTATGGAATCATGTATGCACTTGCACTTTTAAGTGCTATATCAATTGCTCATTGGATTGTTAAAAAAGATAAGTTAAATATATCAAGTGATTTTTTAGATAGTTATATTTGGTGGGTAGAGATAGGAGTAATTTTAGGTGCTCGACTTGGATATATACTCTTTTACGATACCCATACAATGTTTTATTTAACACACCCTTGGTATATCTTTAATCCATTTGCTTCTGACGGTACATTTATTGGAATCTCAGGAATGAGTTATCATGGAGCACTAGCAGGATTTATAATAGCCTCAATTCTTTGGTGTAAAAAATATAAAAAATCGTTTTGGTTTATGACAGATATTGCTGCTCTTGCTGTACCTTTGGGATATATATTTGGAAGAATTGGAAACTTTGTAAATCAAGAGCTTGTAGGTCGCGTAACTGATGTATCCTGGGGTATTTATGTAAATGGAGTTTTACGGCATCCCTCAGCGCTGTATGAAGCATTTTTAGAAGGTTTTTTAGTATTTATAATTCTTTTTATAATAAGAAAAAGAAAACAATTTGATGGTCAACTGGCACTTTTATATGTAATACTTTATTCAATTATGAGAATAATTGCTGAAATTTTTAGACAACCTGATGTTCAACTTGGATTTTTAGCCAATACGACATGGTTAACTATGGGAATGCTGATATCTGGAATATTTGCAGTAAGTTGTTCCCTGCTCTACATCTATGTATTAAAAAAGACTAAAACTAATTAAAGTTTTAGTTGTGTATTCGCTTCATCTCTGTTATATGGATCTTCAATATATCCATATTTAATCGCTTCTTCTTCAATTTTATTTTTAAGTAAATCTAATCTCCACTTATGCATAGAAGCAAATTTTTCAATCTCCGCTTCTCTCTCTTTATCAGTACAAAATATAAAAATTCTTTTTAAAAACAATTTTGGTATTTGTATCGCAATTAATTGAAAATAATTATCTTTACAGTTTCTTGAGCAAAATGCTTTGCTCATAGCAATTTTCTTTTTACAGAAAGGGCAATGTGACATATATATTCCTTTTATTTTTCTTTTTGTATCAATTTATAATATTGAGAACTTGTAACATCATGAAGATACTTTGGATCTGTTTCATGAATAGCGGCAATTTCTATATATCTGCCGTTTAAAAGCCAGCCATCGTTACTGTCTTTTAATTCTCCGCTTTCAAACATTCTTGTTAATTCTTCTTTTGTTACTATCAAATCTTCCATATTAACTTCTTATTTTATTATATAACCTTTAGATGAAGCATTCTTAAAAACATCATAATAAAGTTTTGTTCTAATTTTATTTACTACATTTCTCATGGTAAAAATACTCATTTTTTTACCTTTCCATACTTGTTGTTCTATTTGTTTGTAGTCAACAACATTACCTTCATTCTCTATTATTAACTTTAATAAACCAAGCTCAAGCTTTGTTAATTCAATAACTTTACTATTTTTATTATAAGCTCTGTCTCTATATATATCAAAATAAAAACCTTTGCCTAACTTAACTTTATCATTTCTTTGTGTTTGATTTACAGACATCACTATAGATAATTTTAGATTAACAATATTAAAAGGCTTAGCTAAGATTGTATAAACATCAGAATTTATAGCATCAATTATATCGCTTTCCTTACTTGGATCTAAAACTATAATTTTTAAAGGCACTGTTTTAAATTTATTTACTTTATTAAAGAAATCAATAAAATTATCACTTTTAGTATCAACAACAACAATGTCAAAATTGCTCTCTTTACATAGTTCTAATGCTTTGCTGTTACAAGTTACAATTTCTAGTTTATTTAAATCAGAAAAAGTATTTTGCACATCACTTGAGAACTTGTCATCTTGAGAAATGACTAATAAGTTTAAGTTCTCACACTTTCTAAGTTGCTTAATAATTTGGTTCATAACATATCTTTATATTAAATTTCACATATTGTATCAAAAAAAATTATTTTTGTAAAGGGAAAATAATTATTTTAATTCTCCCCAATTATTTCCAACCGCAATACTTACTTTTAAAGGAACTTCTAAAGTATAAATATTTTCCATAATTTCTTTTAACTTATTAGTTATTTCGTCAACTCTTTCGCTTTTAATCTCAAAAATAAGTTCATCGTGTATTTGAAGAAGCATTATTAGATCATTGTTATTTTTATATTCTTCATATATTTTTATCATAGATAGTTTTATTAAATCTGATGCACTTCCTTGAAAAACTGTATTTACAGCTTCTCGCAAATATGTTGCTTTCATCATACCTGTGGCACTTCCAAAATCAAAAGGTCGATATCTACCTATCAAAGTAGTTACACTGTCATCCTCCATAGCTTTTTGCTCAATTGATTTTAGATACTGTGTCACTGTACTAAACTTTTCAAAATAACTTTCGATATAACCCTTGGCTTCTTTTACAGATATCCCTAAAGTTTCAGCTAATTTTCTAGCCCCCATACCGTATATAAGACCAAAATTTATGGTTTTTGCAATATGTCGTTTAGTCTTGGCTTCATCTTCACCAAATATTGCAACTGCTGTTTGATAATGAATATCTTCATTATTGTTAAAAGCATTTACCAAGGTTGGATCACCGCTAAAATGAGCTAAAAGTCTAAGCTCAATTTGAGAATAATCAATCCCAACCAGTTTATATCCTTTACTAGCTACAAAAGCAGTTCGTATTTGCCGCCCTGCTTCACTTCGTACTGGTATATTTTGTAGATTTGGATTTTTTGAACTAAGTCGTCCTGTTGCTGTTCCTGTTTGTAAAAATGAAGTATGAATTCTATTGTCTTCTTCTTGCTTTCCTAGTTCTAAAAGTGGCTCTATATAAGTTGAATATAACTTAAAAGCTTCTCTGTATTCAAGTAATTTTTCTATTACTGGATGTTTATCTTTTAATTTTAACAACACACTTTCGTTTGTACTGTATCCAGTTTTAGTTTTTTTAGACGGAGGTAAGCCCAAAGTATCAAAAAGCACTTCTCCTAGTTGTTTGGGAGAATTTATATTAAATTGCATTCCACTTAATTGATAAATCTCTTTTATTAAGATATCTAATCGAACTTTACTTTTTTCTTTTAAATTTTCCAATACTTGAACATCAACTTTTATACCATTATTTTCAATATGATTTAAAACATAAACAAAAGGAAACTCTATAGTTTGTGCAATTTCCAAAAGCCCCTTATTTTTATTAAATTCATTAAGAAACAGATCATAAAGCCTAAAAGTGATCCAAGCATCTTCACCGGCATATTCACAAGCCATATTCACATCGATTGTAGCAAAGGTCTCACCTTTTTTTACTACATCTTTAAAAGCTGTCATTTTATGATTAAAATATCTATCTGACAACTTATCAAGACCAACAGGTTTGTCACTGTTAAGCAGCCAAGCCATAATCATAGTATCTGCATACAATTTTAATTCAACTTGAAAATTATTTTTAACTATTTCAAAATCATATTTAAAATTTTGAAAAACTAATTTTTTATTATTTAAAATTCCGATTACCTGTCTTGCAACTTCTATACTAACTTGCTGCGGCACTCCTAAATAAAAATGTCCTATTGGTACATAATAAGCCTTTCCCACCTCTGTACAAAATGAAAAACCTACAATTTGAGCCTTAGATGAATCCAATCCTGTAGTTTCTGTATCAAAAGCTACAATAGTATCATCACTAATTTGATTTACAATTTCAAGTAGTTTCTTCTCATCATTTAATAAAATATAGTTACATTTAATTTCAGGTTTAACTTCTCCCCCTGGTTCCCACTCTCCACTAAGGAGAGTGGAAGCAAGGTTGTCCGGCATCACAGTTTTATAGCTAGTACCATTTTTCATCACCTTATCTATAACTCGATGCATATCATATTCTTGCAGTTGTTTGGCTATTTTTAAAATTGGATTTTCTTTTGGCAATTCTAATTCTTCAAGAGAGTGTAAAGAATGAGCATCATGATGCAAAGTAACAAGCTGTTTACTAATATATGCCAACTCTTTACTTTCAATTAAAAGCTTTTGCCATCTTGGTTTTTCTATTTTATCAATGTTAGAATAAATTTCATCTAAAGTTCCAAATTGTTGAATCAAAGCTTCTGCAGTTTTAGCCCCAACTCCTTTAACGCCCGGAACATTATCAGCGCTATCGCCAAGAAGTGATTGATAATCTGTGAATTGCTCTGGATATACACCGTATTTCTCAAAACACATTGAAGATGTAATCTCTTTTTTCTTCATTGGGTCAAACATTAATATATCCTCTTCTATAAGCTGATATAAATCTTTATCGTGACTTACAATGCGTATGTTTAATCCTTGATTTTTACCTTCGTGGGCTAATGATGCGATAATATCATCCGCTTCAAATCCAACCATTTTTGCACTTGCAAATCCCATTTTGTCTATTAAGTCAATTGCAACAGGAAGTTGGGCTAATAAATCTTGCGGCACATCAGGACGATGTGCTTTATATTTGGGATATATTTCATTTCTAAAGGTATCCCCCTTACTGTCAAGTGCAAATACAAGATAATCAGTTTGAAAATCTTTACCGATATTTGCTATTAAATTCATAAAGCCTGTAAGCATACCTGTGGGAAATCCTGTTTTGGACTTCAATGGCGGTAAAGCATAATAGCTTCTAAATAAAAATCCAAATGTATCTATAATCGTAAGTGTTTTTTTCATAATTTTATGTTACACTATCTCCACTTAAATTCTATAGGGATTAATAAATATGTCAAATAAAATACAAAGTCAGAATGCTGTTTTAAAAGCAATGATAAACAGCTCATGGAGTGGTATAGGTATTATCAATCTTGATACAAAATTTCTTTATATTAATAAAGCATTTAGTCCACTTCTAGGCTTTACTAATGAAGAATTATTAAAACTTAAATTCATCGACTTAATAACCGATGAAAATAAACAGCCATTTAAAGAGCTGATAGAAAAGAATGCCAAAGACAGATATATAAATAATTTACGACTATCTTGCAGAAGAAAAGACGGTGGTCTTGTATTCCTTGATGTAACAATTAGTTTAATGCAAGATAATAAATATCTAGTACTTGATGCAAGCAATATTACACAAACTGTCTCTGAACATGAAATTTTTGATAAATATTTAATACAGATACAAATAGATCTTAATGGTAAAATTGAAAAAGCAAGTGAAGCATACTGTAGACTTTGTGGATATACAGAAAATGAGTTAAAAGGTCGGTATTATACGGCATTTCAAAATAAATCAGAAGAAGAAAAGTTGTGGTATGAAATTAAAAACAGTAAAGAATATTCTGGAATAATTGTAAACAAAACAAAAACAGGCAGTTATTTTTGGGTAGAAAGTGTAATTAAGCCAAAATACAATAAATATGGTGATATCACAGGATATACTGCGGTTATGTTTGATGTTACCAATGAAATGACATTAGAAGAAAAGAAAAAAGACTTATTAAAACAACTTGTTGATAAAGATGAAAAGCTAAATATCATGACCTCTACTATGAGGTTAGTTGCTCATGAGTGGAGACAGCCGTTAAATACAATCTCATTAGAAGTTCAGAATCTAATGTTAAAATATCAATTTGATGAAGAGGTAACTACAGAAGAAACTGTTAATAATCTTCATTTGATTACAAATCATATTGAAGAGTTGTCCAATGTAATCAATAACTTTCAACACACAACAGAGATAAAAGAAAAAATGATCGAAACTACAAGCAAAGATATAATTGAAAAAGCAATGATGCATTCAAATATTCAAGATGATGAAGTTATTTTTGAAAATAATAATCAAGAACCTTTTTTAACTTATGTTGGTAGTTTATCTCAATCAATTGCACATATCTTGGATAATGCAAAAGAAGCAATTAATTTATCAAACGATAAAACTTCTAAAATATCTATTAAATCATATACCGAAAATGAAAATAATATATTTGAAATACAAAATTCAGCCGGTCATATTCCTGAAGATATAATTGGTAATATTTTTACACCTTATTTTAGTACTAAAACTCAAAAAAATGGTGTGGGATTAAGTCTTTATAACTGTAAAACAATTATTGAGTTGCATTTAAAAGGAAATATAGAAGTTTTTAATTTAAATGAAGATATAGTGATGTTTAAAATTATATTACCAACTAATGAGATAAAATGATAATAATACCGGCAAGACTTAACAGCAGTAGATTTGAGAATAAGATATTAGTAGATATTTTAGGGCTTCCGATGGTTATTAGAACAGCAAAACAAGTCCAAGATCTAGATGATGTGGTTATTGCAACAGACTCAGAGGAAGTAATTAATTTAGCTAAACAATATAATATTCAAGCAGTGATGACATCTTCATCTCATCAAAGCGGTACGGACAGAATAAATGAAGCTGCAAATATTTTAAAGCTTAACGATACTGATATTATTATAAATGTACAAGCAGATGAACCTTTTATAGAACCAGAGGTTATTCGTGCAGTAATAAAACAAGTAAAATCGTTAACCCTAAACCCTAAACCCTTGACTCCTAAACCCTTTATAATGGTAAGTTGTTTCAAATCAATTTCATCAGAGCTTGCGGATGATTCAAATCATGTGAAAGTTATACTTGATGAAAACAATAATGCTATTTATTTTTCAAGAAGTAAAATACCGTACCACAGAGATCATTATGAAAATTCATCATACAAAGGTCATTTGGGAATCTATGGTTTTACTAAAAAAAGTTTAAATCAATTTTGTAATTTACCCCCTGCTCCTTTAGAAGGTATTGAAAAATTAGAGCAATTAAGGGCAATAGCTGCCGGTTTAAAGATATCAATGGTAAAAGTTAAATCTCAAAGCTTTGGAATAGATACTCAAGCTGACTTGGAAAATACACTTAAAATATTTAAGTAAAAAAAATGGTAAAATAATCTTATGAATAAAAAAATATTAAAAGAGATCGTTATACTATATGTTGAAGATGAAGAAGATGTTAGAGAAGTTAGTTAAAAGTGTAAAAACTGCTAACAATGGACTGGCAGGACTTGAAACTTTTAAAGAACATTTTGAAAATCCAGATTTACCAACTTTTGATATAATTGTAACTGATATTACTATGCCGAAAATGAATGGTCTTGATATGTTAGTAAAAATATATGAAATTGATTCAACTATACCATCAGTTATAACAACAGCACATAATGATGTAAATTTTCTTAAAAAAGCTATAGATTTAGGTGTAGGAGGGTATGCAACAAAACCATTAAATCTTTTTCAACTTTTAGAAAGTATCTCTATGGCTGTAGAATCAAGAATTTTACGAAAACAATTAGAAAAAACAAACAAAGAATTGGAAAAATAAGTATCTCAGCGAACAATAGAACTTCAAAATATTATTCATAAGTTAGAGGTAAATTCTAAAGAATTATTATATGAAGCAACACATGATCACTTAACAAGTATCTATAACAGGCAAAAGTTTACTACTGAATTAGATTATGAGATTAAAAGAGCAAACAGATACAACAATAAGCTGTATATAATTATGTATGATATTGATTCCTTTAAAAATATTAATGATACTTATGGACATGATATTGGAGATGAAGTATTGATTGCGATATCTAAATTATCAACCAAACACTTAAGAAATGTAGATATCTTAGCAAGATGGGGTGGTAAAGAATTTATGATTTTATTACCCCAAACAACCATCAAAGATGCATCAAGGATAGCTGAAAACATAAGAAATGCTATTGAAAAAGCTTGTTTATCGCAAGTTTTAGAGAGCAATATTACCGCAAGTTTTGGAGTTTGTGAATTTATACAAAAGGAAACTAAAGACACTTTCCTAAAAAGAGTGGACGAAGCCTTATACAAGGCTAAAAATAGTGGAAAAAATGCAGTAGCGATGATACCAAGTCAGAACTAAAGCATATTCCCAAGAAATATATTAAAAACTAAAATCTTCTCCTAAATAATGCTCTTTTACTGATTTATCTACTTTAATATCATCAGAAGTTCCAAAGGCTAAAATACTTCCTGATTTCATTACATAAGCTCTATCACATATTTCTAAAGTTTCTCTTACATTATGATCTGTAATCAATACTCCAATTCCTCTTTGTGTTAAATCAGAAACAATACTCTGAATATCTTTAACAGCAATTGGATCAACACCGGCAAACGGCTCATCTAAAAGTAAAAATTTTGGATCGCCGACTAAAGCTCTTGCAATTTCTGTCCGCCTTCTCTCTCCCCCGCTTAAACTAATACCTTTTCTTTTTCTAATTGGTTCAATATTAAAAATTTCAAGTAATTCTTCAACTTTTTTTATTTGGTCTTTTTTCTTTGATATTGATATTTGAGCAGCCAACATTAAGTTGTCTTCAACACTTAAGTCTCTAAATATTGATGACTCCTGAGGCAAATATCCAATGCCTTGTAAGGCTCTTTTGTGTAATGGTAAATTTGTAATATCTTTGCCATCAAGAAAAATTTGCCCGTGTGTTGGCTCGACTAAACCACAAATTGTATAAAAACATGTAGTTTTACCGGCTCCATTTGGTCCCAATAATCCAACAATTTCACCACTGTTTACTTCTAGACTTATCCTGTGAAGTATTTCTATTTTTTTTATAGATTTTTTTATATCTCTTACTTCTAATTTATGATTCAATTATATACTCTCTTTTCTTTTCTATTTTTTTTATTTTTACTGTTAAAACATTAAAACCATAATCTTTTAATATAGCTTCTAATTTTTCGTCACCCCACTCTACAAAATGGATACCCTCTTTTTCAAATTCTTCAAGCAAACCTAAAGCTATAAATTCATCTAATATTTTATTGTAAACATCATAATGAAAAATATTTTTCCCATATAGCGTTTGAAGTGAAAAAGTAGGACTGGTAACCCTATCTTCAAGTCCTAAACTTTTAACATAATTTTTTACTAAAGTTGTTTTACCGCTTGCTAAATCACCTCGTAATAAAACAACAATATCTCTATTGTCTATTATATATTTTAAATTTTTAGTTACTAAATCTAAATTATTTAAAGAAACAACCATTAAATCTACATTAAGCTGTTGCTAACTTCTATAATCTCTTCAAGCTTTTTAATTGCAGTACCGTTATTAATAGCATCTCTCGCCATCTCTATTCCCTCTTCAGTTGAATTGACTTTACTGTCAACCAAAAGTGCAACACCGGCATTTAATAAAACAATATCTCTTTTTGCACCTGTTATACTACCATCTAAAATACCTTTCGTTATCTTGGCATTAAGAATTGCAGCACCACCTTCAATTTCACTTTTAGGATATAAATCAAATCCATACTCTCTAGGGTCTATTATAAACTCATTCACAGACCCTCTTTCAACAAAAGCACAATAAGTTATATCACTGATACTTAATTCATCCATACCGTCAGCACTACTTACTACTATTGCCTTTTTTGTATTTAGTTTTGTTAGAGCCTGAGCAATTTTTGTCACATATTCTTTATCAAATACACCAATAAGTTGCTTATGAACACCGGCCGGATTTGATAAAGGTCCTAAAATATTAAAAATAGTTCTATGGTCTATTGATTTTCTAATAGGCATAATATGTTTCATAGCCGGATGATGATTTATAGCAAACATAAACACAAATCCCGTAAGCTCCAGCATCTCAATTTGCTTTGGAATTGTTAAGCTTAGATTTACACCAAGAGCCTCCAGCATATCTGCACTTCCACTGTTACTTGTAATACTTCTGTTTCCATGCTTTGCAACTTTACAGCCGCAAGCACTTAAAAGTATTGATACTGTTGTTGAGATATTAAAACTGTTACTCTTATCTCCACCTGTTCCACAATTATCAATTAACTGCTCTTGTAATTCTTGAGGCAATCCCAGATGTACCATGTGTTCTC
Organism: Arcobacteraceae bacterium; assembly: GCA_965242915.1. GTDB lineage: Bacteria > Campylobacterota > Campylobacteria > Campylobacterales > Arcobacteraceae > CAJXII01. Next base: position 161,739 of record CBDETN010000026.1, on the reverse strand, counting down.
TCATAGCTGCTACAGCAGATGCTATTTCATCAGCAGTCTCTCCGCGATTGTAAAGTTCTATTAAATATTTTCTCACATCTTGATCAGAGAGTCTATTTTCAAAAATATCATCAAATTTTAATCTTGCTTTACTAAACATTATTTTCTCCTATTTTTTGTACATATTCACTTTGTTTACTCTTAGGTGTTGATTTAGCAGCAGGCATTTGCAATACTTTAAAAAAATCAGAATATTCAAGATATTTAATTTCTATAGTATCTCCTACTTTTACCTCTTTTGCCTTTTTTACAGCAATATCATTTACAAATACTACCTTTTCTCTAAGCATATCTTCCGCAATTGCCCTTCTTTTTGTAATATTTACCGCATTTAAAAATTTATCTATTCTCATTTAAAATCCCATACTATTTAATATACCGGTTACAAAACCACTTAAACTAGACCAACCGGTATTAACTGAAGATGATATAAATAAAGCTCTGCTTGGGTCAAACATAACCCATGCCCCAAAAAGAGCACCTAATATAAACCAGCCAAATAGAATAAATAATATTGCCATAAATATATTCCTCTCAAAATAATATTATATCCAATAAATAATTATAAATTAATATTTACTTAGATAAACTTCAAAAAAATCAACAGAAGGACTTTTATGTTAAAAGATGTAATTCCGCAGGAACGAGGACAAAAATATTCCCCCCTTTACTTCCTGTCAGCTTTAGGCGCTGGTGGTTTATCAGTATCATTTTTTATGTATCTTATGTTTTTAATACCACATAAAGGTGTTCCTATGACCTCTTTTGATTTTGCATACCCTGCTTTGCTCAAAGGTGATTGGTTATCATTTGTTACGGCATTTGCACTTGTATTTATTATTGGATTTGCATTTTTACATTTTAAATTATTAATTTGGAATGTTAAACAATATAAAGCTTTTAAAACAACTGATGCTTTTGAAACACTAAAAAACAGTAATGCTGAAGTTACACTTATGGCTTTACCTTTAACTTTTGCTATGACTATCAATGTTTCTTTTATATTAAGTGCACTGTTTATACCCGGACTTTGGAGTATTGTTGAATATCTATTCCCGTTTGCGCTCCTTGGATTTGCAGTTGTTGGTTACTTTGCACTTAAAATATTTTTAGAATATTTTAACAGACTGCTTATAACAGGCGATTTTGATTTTACAAAAAATAATAACCTTTCACAAATGCTTTCAATCTTTGCATTTACAATGGTTGGAGTTGGATTTGCGGCACCGGGGGCTATGAGTCATCATGTAGAGATACATGCTATTGGTATATTTGGTGCTATTTTCTTTAGTTCTATCGCCATTTTACTATTAATAATTAAACTGGTTTTAGGTTTTAAAAATATGTTTGAACATGGAATTTCACCTGAAGCTAGTCCAAGTTTATGGATTATTATCCCTATTTTGACTTTATTGGGAATTACATTTGTAAGAATTAGTTTTGGACTTGGCCATCACTTTGATCAAATATTAGCCAAGTCATCACTTTTTACACTTACAAGCAGTATTTTATCATTACAAATCATTTTTGGACTTATGGGTTATAAATTAATGAAATCAATAGGTTACTTTGAAGAGTTTGTACATGGAGATAAAAAATCACCGGTTAGTTTTGCTTTGATTTGTCCAGGGGTAGCATTTATGGTATTTGGTATGTTTTTTGTAAACTTTGGATTAACAGCAAATGGAATTTTAGATAAATACTCAATTTTCTATTTTGCATTTATGCTGCCTTTTATGTTTATTCAATACAAAACAGTAATTTACTTTTTTAAACTAAAAGGTAAATTTTCACTTTAAAATTTTAATACTGTTTGTTTAAAAAAGGGACTTAATAAAAAATATGGGCGCTTAAAAACTTAATCTAACTTAGGTACTATAAGGGTTTAAAAAGTCAACTATAATTAATAAAGGAGAAAACTAAAACCAAATAACTAGTTAAAATGTTTCAGTTAGAAACACTTTTAATAGCTAAATTTGAATAATTTATATCAAATTTAGTGTTGTTCTTTAACATAGAAAAAATAATACGAATAAGTTTGTTTGCTACAGCAATAACAGACTGATCTGTCAACACTATATCATACTAAGAACTATAAATTCTAAGCAACCATTTCATTTTGTAACATTAACTCTTCAAACTCAACTGGTGAATAATTATTATTTGCACTATGCATTCTTTGTCTATTGTAATATACTTCTATATATTCAAATATAGATTGATTAGCTTTTGATTTAGTTTCATAAATCTCATGATGAGTAAGTTCAGTTTTTAATGTATGGAAAAAACTTTCAGCAACTGCATTATCCCAACAATTACCTTTTCTACTCATACTTTGTATAATTCCATTTTCTTCTAATAAATCTTTATGAGAGTAAGATGCATACTGACTACCTCTATCTGTATGCCATATTAAACCTTTTGGTGGATTTCTATTTTTTAATGCCATAATGAGGGCATCATTAACTAAATCTACTTTCATAGTATCATCCATTGACCAACCAACAACTCTTCTTGAATATAAATCTATTACAGTTGCAAGATATAGCCATCCTTCTGATGTTGGAATATATGTTATATCTCCCACATATTTTTCATCAGGGGCTGAAGCATAAAAATCTCTATTTAAAATATTAGGTGCTACAGGTAAATTATGATTTGAATCTGTTGTATTAACTTTAAACCTTTTCTTTTTATTTGCTACAAGATTTAAATCTTTCATAATATTTCCAATTCGTCTTCTTGAAACAATAAGCCCATATAATCGCTCTAGTTTATCTTTTAGCCGTCTTGTACCATATTTGCATCTACTTTGAATAAATATAATCTCTATTAACTCATTAAGTTTATCATCTACTGTTTTAACTATACATCCATTATTAATCCAATGATAATAACTTGAAATATCTACTTTTAATATTTTGCACATTAGATTTTTATTGAAGTTCATTTTATTATCTTTTATCCAGGTATACTTTATTGAACTTCTTTCGCAAAGTATACTGCTGCTTTTTTTAATATATCACGCTCCTGCCTAAGTAGTTTAGTTTCTCTTCTTAGCCTTTTATTCTCTTGTTCTAAAGTTTCTTTGGGAGTTTTGACTATAGATTTAGTTAAATCTTGATTGGCCTTTTTATATTCATTCATCCAATTATAAATTGTCTTAGGATTTACATCTAAATCTTTAGCAATTTTTAGAACTGAATCACCATTATTTAAAATTATAGGTAAATATAGCTATACTAACTAGTGATACTGTTAATAACATTGAAATAACTATGCTTAGAACTTTTTTATTTGTGCTCATTTAATAACCCTTCTATAATTATTTTATCATTGAACGGAAGTTTTTTATCATATATAATTTGATTTTCTTCATCACCTTTTCCCAAAATTAAAATAACCGGATTTTCAAAATCTTTTGATTTCTCTATAGCTTTTAAAATTGCTGATTTTCTATTTAAATCAATTTCAAGTTTACTTTTGTCCTTTATACCTGAAACTATATTTTCAGTAATTAAATCCGGGTCTTCAAATCTAGGATTATCAGCTGTCACTATGATATATTTTGCATATTCGTTAGCAACTTCTCCCATAATAGGTCGTTTTGTTTTATCTCTGTCGCCACCTGCACCAAAGACTACAATAATATCATTATCCATAAATGAATCAAAAACTTTTTTCATACCATCAGGAGTGTGTGCAAAATCGACTATTATAAGCGGATTGTCATTAACCACTTCCATTCGTCCACTCACCCCCGCAAAATTTTCAACTACATCACAAATATCCTGCAATGGTTTTTTAGTTAAAATATGCACAGCTGAAATAGCAGCAGTTAAATTATAAACATTAAACATTCCCCTCATTGAAGATGAAAAATTTACTATTTCTCCAAAATGTTGAATTGCACAGTTTATTCCATCTTTTAAACTAAATGCAAGAACTTTATAGGTTGCATTGTTATCAAGACTGTAGGAGAAAGCATTCTTCATTTTGAATTTTATATTTTTGTCATCTTTATTTATAAGTTTGGGAGTGTTGTCTTGAAAAAATGAGTTTTTAACTTTGATATATTCTTCCATTGTTTTGTGATAATCTAGATGATCTTGTGTTATATTTGTGTGAATTTTAAGAGCAAACTCTACTCCCTCAATTCTATTTTGTGCAAGTGAATGTGAGCTGACTTCCATAATAAAGAAATCGCAATTTTCTTCACAAGCTTTTTGAATATGGGCAAAATTACCAAGCTGAACCGGAGTAGTCAGACTATATTCTTCTATTTTTTCATCGTTAATAAAAAATCCACGAGTACCTTGAAGAGCAACTTTAAAACCTAAATCCAGTAAAATTGAATATATTGCAGCAGCTGTTGTAGTTTTACCATTTGTCCCAGTAATGCCGATAATTTGTATTGAGCTAAAATCAAAATAATTTTTTAGTTCTCTTGAAGTTATAAAGTTTTCACAACCATTTTCTTTTGCATTGGAGATAAATTTCTCATTTTGTTTTGATGTTACAAAAGTAGAATTTGAATCTACCTCTTTAGAATTATCTGTAAAATTGCGATTATTTATTGTTAAGTTCAATAGTTTTGCTTCCTAGTTTATCATATAATTCCATAACTTGTTTATCATATTTAAAATATTCATTAAATCCATCTAAATAAGAGTATGCAGTTTTTTCAAAATTATTTTCTATTAGTTGATTTACAAAATTGTAAAATTCATCTTTTGAAGTAATTGCTACTTTTGTACTAAACATAATATCTTGAAATGCAACTTTAAAGGAACCTCTTTGCTCTATTAGAGTTTCAAAATCTTGATAATTTATTGCATCAAGTGCTTCTACAGTTTGATTTGAAAAGTTTTCTAAAAGTTTCATCATCTGTTCATTGTTGCCGTCATAAGCAGCAATAATTTCCAAAACTTCTTTAATTCCTTTATCAAGATTTTCAGATTTTACAACTGTAAAATAATCAAATAAAGATTGACCTTTTTCATCATTCTCACTTGCGATATCACAAAATATAGGATACAGTTGATATTCGCTGTTTGTCGGCTCTAATGATAAAACTTGAGAATATAAAAATATAGCTTTATCATATTGCTTAGATGTAAAAAAGCTGTGGGCTTGTTTTAAAGTTTCTTGAACATTAACCATTTAATATCTCATCCTCCATACCAGGTAATACATTAACTACAGAAAGTTCCGGGTGAATAAATTCTTTTAAATTTTTTTCAACAATATATTTTAAAGTACTTCCACTTGCTGCACATCCATTGCAATTACCTTTAAGTTGAACGAATACTCTACCGTCTTTTATTTGCATTAACTCAATTGCTCCACCATCTTGTGCCATCATTGGAGCAATTTTAGTTTCAATTAATTTAGCTACGGGTTCTTGTAAATCTTCATCTGTAAACGGCATACTCATTATTTGTTTCCTTGTATTTTTTTTATAAATTAAATCACTTCGTGACGTGTGCTTTAATTTTTATTAATATTATTCCTATAACAGTAAAACATAAAATTACTGCTATAGTTTGAAATATAAATGTTAAGGTAACAGGTTCAGTCATTATTTATTTACTACACCATCACATCTTGGACATAAAGACTCTTCATCTTTGGCTCTATATTTCCAACATCTAGGACATTTAGCTTTATTAGCTTTATAAACTTCAAACTGTCTTCCATCTACATTAAACTTAGCTAAAATCTCCTCTTCTGTATGATGAATAACTTTACTTACTACAAACCAATCTTCAGCTTCAGTTGATGTTAACTTATCGAACTCTTCACTATTTGTATAAATCACCAATTCTAAAGTTGATTTAATAGTCTTATCTTTTTTAAGAGATTCAATTGATTCATTGAATTTTTCTTTTGCTTCAAGTAGATGTGTTTTATTTACACTTAATTCTACATCAGGCAGTTTATATTTGGCAAAATCAAAAATATCATCAATACCATCTGTAATAACAGCAGGTGCATAAGAAATTAATTCATTCATAGTATAAGTTAAAATTGGTGCTAAAGTTCCTATTAAAGTTTTGGCAATCATAGCCATAGCACTTTGAGATGATCTTCTTTCAATTGAATCTTCACCGTCACAATAAAGTTTATCTTTACAGATATCAAGATAGATATTTGACAGGTCTGCTACTAAAAAGTTATTTAGTTTATTGATTCCTCTTGAATAATCATATTCTTTAAAATCATCATCAATACTATCAAAGACTATTTTAGCTCTACTTAATATCCACTTATCCATAGTTCCCATTTTATCAACTTCAACTATAGCATCTAAATCATTGATATTAGAAAGTAAAAATCTTAAAGTATTTCTAATCTTTCTATACTGTTCTGCCATTTGTTTAAGTATCTCATCAGAGATTTTTAAATCACTTTGATAATCACTCATGGCAACCCAAAGTCTAAGGATTTCAGAACCAAATTGTTTAATTACTTTATCAGGTGCTACAACATTTCCTTTAGACTTAGACATCTTCTCACCTTTTGAATCAACACAAAATCCATGAGTTAAAATTGATTTGTAAGGTGCGATTTCACTTGAAGCAAAAGATGTTAGAAGTGAAGACTGGAACCAACCTCTGTGTTGGTCACTTCCTTCTAAATACATATCAGCAGGATAAGTTCCAGCATCATAATTTCTACTTCTTAAAACTGCATTTTGAGTTGAACCTGAATCAAACCATACATCTAAAATATCCATAGTTTTTTCTAAATCATCAGGATTTAGTCCACATCCTGGATATAATAAATCTTTAATTTCCATATCATACCAAGCATCAGCACCTTTTTGTTCGAATATCATAGCAATATAATTTAACACTTGCTCATCATAAACTATCTCATCTGTTAGTTTATTTCTAAAAAATGCAATTGGAACACCCCAGTCTCTTTGTCTTGAAATACACCAATCAGGTCGATTCTCAATCATTGATCTTAATCTGTTTTCTCCATGTTCCGGATAAAAATTAATATCTTCAATTGCTTTAAGTGCGTTTTGTCTTAAAGTATTTCCATCTTTTCCATATTCTTTATCTATTGCAATAAACCATTGTTTTGTTGCTCTAAAAATTACAGGTTTATGTGTTCTCCAACAATGAGGATATGAGTGAGTAATATCAACTCTTTTAAGTAAAGAATCACCTAAAAGTTCTAAGATATGTTCATTTGCTTTAAATACATTCATTCCTATAAATTCTTCTGGATTTGGAAGTAGATTTTCTCTTCTGATTGTTTCATCAAAAGTTCCATTGGCTCCAACTGGCATAATTACATCAAGTCCATATTTAAGACCAACTTTATAATCATCCTCTCCATGTCCGGGTGCTGTATGAACTGCACCAGTTCCTGAATCCATCATTACATGATCACCTAAAATAATTTTAGATTCTCTACCATTTAAAGGATTTATTGCATGTGTGTGTTCTAAAGTTTTAGGGTCAATTTCTTTTACTATTTCACCTTTGATAACTTCATCTGCTATAAGAGTATTATAAAGTTTTTTTGCAACTATAAATCCATCACTTGTTTGAACATAAATCTCTTCACCATTTAAAGATATTCCTGCATTTGCGGGCAAGGTCCAAGGTGTAGTTGTCCAGATAATCACACTAGCATCTAACTCGTGTAATTTAAAAGCAACATAAATAGATGGAGATACTTTATCTTTATATTCAACTTCTGCTTCAGCCAAAGCAGTTTGAGCAGCCCAAGACCAATAAACCGGTTTGCTTCTTTGGATTAAAAGACCTTGTTTAGCAATAGCTATAAGTTCTCTATATATATTTGCTTCAAATTTAAAGTCCATAGTCAAGTATGGGTTTTCCCAATCAGCCATGATACCAAGTTCTTTGAATTCTGTTCTTTGAATATCTATAAATTTTGTAGCATGGTCGCGACAAAGTTGTCTCAATTTACTTTTTGGTAATTCTTTTTTCTTTTTACCGCCAATTTTCTCTTCAACTTTTTGTTCAATTGGAAGCCCGTGACAATCCCAACCTGGAACATATCGTACAGATTTTCCATCGAAATAGTGGTATTTAACAATAATATCTTTTAAAATTTTATTTAAAGCATGACCAATATGAATATGCCCGTTTGCATAAGGAGGTCCATCATGTAAAGTAAAGCTTTCACAATCTTTTCTATTAACCTTCATCTTATCATAAACTTTTTGTTCATCCCAAAGTTTATACTGTTTTGGTTCGTTTTGTGGTAAATTCCCTCTCATTGGAAATTGAGTTTTTGGTAATAACAGTGTGTCTTTGTATTCAATCATTTGTATAATAATCCTATAATATAAAATAGGGTAAAGTGTATCTAAACAAAGATTAAAGGCAGTTAAAAGTGTACAGTAACATATTTAGTCAAAATGATATGATAAAGTTCCAAACAATATTAAAAGAAAAAAAACAAACTGTTACTTGTGCTGAAAGTTGTACAGGTGGATTAATAGCTTCATATATAACAGAAGTTTCCGGTTCATCATCAATTTTTAAAGGTTCTGTTGTTACATATTGTAATGAGATTAAGGAGCAGGAACTAAATGTAAAAAAACAAACAATGATTAATTTTGGAGTGGTTAGTATTGAAGTGGTAAGGGAGATGCTGCAAGGAGTTTTAAAAAAATTTAATGCCGATTTTGCAATGGCGGTAAGCGGGGTTGCAGGACCATCAGGCGGTACAAAAGATAAACCTGTAGGTATGGTAGTTATCGGTGTAATGGGAATTGATAAAAAAGAAGATATTAGAGTTTATAATTTTAAAGGATCTAGAAAAGATGTGCAGATTCAAGCCGCAAAAACGGCATTAAAAAGAAATTTTGAAATTCTTCTAAAAAACTCTTGACAAATAAAAAGTTTTTCTATATACTTCCACTCCAAAACAAGCGAAAGCAGTTTTACGAAAGAAAATGTTTCTTTGGTAATGACCGAATGAAGTTGTTTTAAGACAAGAAAATGACCTGTTAGCTCAGCCGGTAGAGCATCTCCCTTTTAAGGAGGTGGCCGTTGGTTCGAATCCAACACGGGTCACCATTATTATTGTCAAGTTATTTAAAAAACGGTCGATTAGCTCAGTTGGTAGAGCGCTACCCTTACAAGGTAGACGTCGCAAGTTCGAGTCTTGCATCGACCACCATAAAAATTATATAAAAATGGTCCCTTCATCTAATGGTTAGGATTTTGGATTTTCATTCCAACCATAGGGGTTCGAATCCCCTAGGGATCACCATATATAATATATAAAAAGAAGCGGTGGTAGTTTAGTTGGTTAGAATGCCTGCCTGTCACGCAGGAGGTCGCGAGTTCGAGTCTCGTTCACCGCGCCACTTTTTTTATAGCGTTTATCGCACATACAATCAATATTTACTTTTACAAACAAATAAGAAGAAAGTTAAAGGACTGTAAAATAATATTTACTAAATTTTGACATAAACAGCATTTTTTTCATTATATTTAAGTAAGTAAAAGTTACAATTCGTTTTTAATCTCGTTTTGCGGGGTTTATGGTCGCGTAACTCAGTGGTAGAGTGCTACATTGACATTGTAGTGGTCACTGGTTCAAGTCCAGTCGTGACCACCATAAATAAAATATTGGAGAAGTGGCCGAGCGGTTTAAGGCGTACGCTTGGAAAGCGTATATAGGAGAAATTCTATCGAGGGTTCAAATCCCTTCTTCTCCTCCATTAATACCCGATAAATACTAGCTTTACAAGACATTAAAAACAAACTGTACAAGTTTTGTACAAAATTTAACACTATGAAACATCTTTTATATTAGAAAAATCAATGTTTACTTTACCAATATAATGCTTTCTATTAACCTAAATATTATTATGACCTACTTGCTGATCTGGCTACACTAATTCATACTTAGAACTTAAATAAATCTAAGTTAAAATAAAAGTATGAAGAAAGTAGAAAATATAAAAAATAGTCAATATACAAGAGAGTTTAGAGATTCAACAATACAGTTGGTTTTAAATAATGGTGATTCAGTTCTAAAAATTGCTAAAGATTTAGATGTAAATCCTAAGACAATTTATAATTGGATGAATGAATATAAAAAGGCCAATCAAGATTTAACTAAATCTATAGTCAAAACTCCCAAAGAAACTTTAGAACAAGAGAATAAAAGGCTAAGAAGAGAAACTAAACTACTTAGGCAGGAGCGTGATATATTAAAAAAAGCAGCAGTATACTTTGCGAAAGAAGTTCAATAAAGTATACCTGGATAAAAGATAATAAAATGAACTTCAATAAAAATCTAATGTGCAAAATATTAAAAGTAGATATTTCAAGTTATTATCATTGGATTAATAATGGATGTATAGTTAAAACAGTAGATGATAAACTTAATGAGTTAATAGAGATTATATTTATTCAAAGTAGATGCAAATATGGTACAAGACGGCTAAAAGATAAACTAGAGCGATTATATGGGCTTATTGTTTCAAGAAGACGAATTGGAAATATTATGAAAGATTTAAATCTTGTAGCAAATAAAAAGAAAAGGTTTAAAGTTAATACAACAGATTCAAATCATAATTTACCTGTAGCACCTAATATTTTAAATAGAGATTTTTATGCTTCAGCCCCTGATGAAAAATATGTGGGAGATATAACATATATTCCAACATCAGAAGGATGGCTATATCTTGCAACTGTAATAGATTTATATTCAAGAAGAGTTGTTGGTTGGTCAATGGATGATACTATGAAAGTAGATTTAGTTAATGATGCCCTCATTATGGCATTAAAAAATAGAAATCCACCAAAAGGTTTAATATGGCATACAGATAGAGGTAGTCAGTATGCATCTTACTCTCATAAAGATTTATCAGAAGAAAATGGAATTATACAAAGTATGAGTAGAAAAGGTAATTGTTGGGATAATGCAGTTGCTGAAAGTTTTTTCCATACATTAAAAACTGAACTTACTCATCATGAGATTTATGAAACTAAATCAAAAGCTAATCAATCTATATTTGAATATATAGAAGTATATTACAATAGACAAAGAATGCATAGTGCAAATAATAATTATTCACCAGTTGAGTTTGAAGAGTTAATGTTACAAAATGAAATGGTTGCTTAGATTTACAGTCCATGGACAATTAGCACTTACAGAGTTTAATGATATCTGGGGTAAAAAATATCCTAACATTACTGTTTCTTGGACAAATCACTGGTCTGAATTGTCTACATTTTTTAAATATCCAGATTCTGTGAGAAAATTAATTTATACAACAAATCCTATTGAATCTTTAAATGCTACTATAAAAAGAAAAACTAAATCTAAGGGTTCATTTCCAACAGAAGATTCAGCTTTTAAAGTGATGTATCTGGCTTGTGCTGAACAACAAAATAAATGGAATGCTTCTAGTATTAGAAATTGGTTTGAGATTTATCCTCAACTTAGTATATTTTTTAAGGAGATTATGGCAAAATATGAGAAGTGATTAAAAAGAAACTGCTGGGTTTACACAGTTTATTTTACACTCTCGAATTTATAGTTCTTAGTATGATATAGGGTTGACAGATCAGCACTTTCTGTAGCAAAAGATACAGGTAGAAATAAAATTGTGGAGTTTATACCAGATATGCATAAAGATGGTGATGATTTTTAAAACTTTAAATAGCTATCAGCTACTTTTAAGTAATCTAAGATAAAATTCGCGAAAATTAAAATTAAACAAGGAAAATTTATGGAAATGCCAGCAATGCCGCAACCAACATTTTATATATTCAAATGTGAACAATCTTCACCTCCAGGTATGCCAAAACCATCTTGTGTGAGTGAACAAACAAGGGAACTTTTTAACCACATGGCTCAAAGACTTATGGAAAAAGGACTTATGGGTCCAGTACAACCGATTAGAACCAGCTGTCTTGGTCGTTGTCAAATGGGTCCTGTTATGATAATGGAACCTGGACATCATATGTATGTACAACTTACTAAGGAAAAAATTGATAGAATTATAGACGAACATATACTTGGTGGAAAACCGGTAGAAGAATATATTATCCCTGAAGAATTCTGGGGTGAAGCGCAAGCTTTAAGTTAATTAATAGGATTGTAAAAGATGACATTTGATATGTTGTATAGTAAAATTCATAGAGCTACAGTAACAGATGCAAATCTAAACTATGTAGGTTCTATTACAGTAGATGAAGATTTACTTGATGCATCAGCTTTAAGAGTTGGGCAAAAAGTAGAAATTGTAAATATAAATAATGGTGAAAGATTTTCAACTTATGTTATAAAAGGGAAAAGAGGCTCTAAAGAGATGTGTCTAAATGGAGCAGCTGCAAGAAAAGTTGAAATTGGTGATAAAATTATCGTTATAGCTTATGCTTCATATCATAGTGATGAATTAGAAACTTATAAACCAATTGTTGTACATGTAGATGATGAAAATAATATTATTGAGATAACCAATGAATTAATAGGAAGTGATGACTAATGTTTGAAGGTATTGATTTAAGCAAAATAAATCTAAATGATATGATGAGTAAAGTTCAAGATATGGCTGCAAAAGCTAAAGAGGCTGGTGCAAACCAAGTTTTTACATCAAAAGTTGGCGGTGGTATGATTGAATTATCTATTAATGGAAACAGTGAAGTCATTGATTTACAAATTGATGATTCACTTTTAGAAGATAAAGACTCACTGCAAATTTTATTGATATCTGCTATGAATGATGTAATCAAACAAAGTGATGATAATAAAAAAGCTCAGGCTTTAAATATGATGGGTGGGATGAACCCTTTTAATAAGTGAAAAATGAAAAGTGAAAAGTGAAAAATTAGAAAGTACTTCTCATCATTTATTAACTTTGTTTGAAGATTATCTTTTAACTAATCTTCCAACTTCCAAAACTTTTCATCCTGTTTTTGAAGAAGCACTTCAAGATATGTTAAAAGCCGGTGGAAAAAGATTTCGACCTATGCTTTTACTATCAATTGTTGAAGCATATCAGCCACTTTTAGTTAAAAATGCTTTAAGCGTTGCACTTGGAGTTGAACTGCTTCATACTTATTCTTTAATTCATGATGATTTACCTACAATGGATAATGCTGATTTACGAAGAGGTCATCCAACACTTCATAAATCTTTTGATGAAGTTACTGCTATTTTAGTTGGTGATGCACTTAATACTCACTCATTTAATTTAATTGCTAATGCACCGTTAAGTAATGACACAAAAATAGAGTTGATTAAAACTTTAAGCAGTGACGGCGGGATTGACGGGATGATAATTGGTCAAGCTATTGATTGTTATTTTGAAAATAAAAAGTTAGAACTTAATCAATTAGAATTTTTACATATTCATAAAACTGCCAAACTAATTGCAGGAAGTTTAAAGATGGGTGCTATTATAAGCGGGCTTGATTTAGAACAACAAAACAAACTTTATAAGTTTGGAATTGATATTGGACTGTTATTTCAAATTCAAGATGATATTATAGATGAAACAGCAACAGAAGAGGAAGCTGGAAAAACAACTGCAAATGATGAGACAAAAAATTCTTTTGTAAATTTGCTGGGTCTTGACGGTGCAATTAAAAGTGCAGATGAATTAACACAAAAATGTGAAGAAACTCTAAATAATTTTGACTCTAAAATAAAAGATAATTTAAATTTACTTTTATCTCATTATTTATATAGACATAAATAATAATATCTTTAATAAGATTCAATATTTTTCATCAAATTACTTGACAAAAATACGAAAATCTTATATAATTCTAGCACTCAAAACAATTGAGTGCTAGAATTATATATCTAAACAATTAATAAAGGAACAAATAATGAACTTTCAACCATTAGGTGATAGAGTACTTATAAAAGTAGAAGAAGTAGAAACAAAAACAGCAAGCGGGATTTATATTCCGGATAATGCAACACAAGAGAAACCGACACAAGCTGAAATTATGGCTATTGGCAGTGAGGTTAAAGATGTAAAAGTAGGTGACCAAGTGGTATTTACAAAATATGCAAAAAGTGCAACAGTAACATTAGAAGGTATCGAATACCTAGTAATGGAAACAACAGAAATTTTAGGAGTGATGAAATAATGGCAAAAGAGATACATTTTAGCGATGATGCTAGACAAAGATTATATAGTGGTGTTAAAAAATTATCAGATGCTGTAAAAGTAACAATGGGTCCAAGAGGTAGAAATGTTTTACTTCAAAAATCATTTGGAAGCCCTTCTATTACTAAAGATGGTGTCAGTGTTGCAAGAGAAATTGAACTTGAAGATACATTGGAAAATATGGGTGCACAACTTGTAAAAGAAGTTGCATCAAATACAAATGATGAGGCAGGAGATGGTACAACAACTGCTACGATCTTAGCTCACTCAATTTTTAAAGAGGGTTTACGAAATGTAACGGCAGGTGCTAATCCAGTGCAGCTTAAAAGAGGTATGGATAAAGCTTGTGCTCAAATCTTAGCAGAACTTAAAGAGATTTCAAGACCGGTTGCAGACAAAAAAGAGATTGCTCAAGTTGCTACAATTTCAGCGAACTCTGATACTGCTATTGGTGATATGATTGCTGAAGCTATGGAAAAAGTTGGTAAAGACGGTGTTATTACTGTTGAAGAAGCTAAAGGAATTTCAGATGAGCTTGATGTAGTTGAGGGTATGCAGTTTGACAGAGGTTATTTATCCCCTTACTTTGCTACAAATGTAGAAAAAATGATAGCAGAGCTTGAAAATCCATTTATTTTATTAAGTGATAAAAAAATCAGTTCTTTAAAAGAGATGTTACCAATTCTTGAAGCTGTAAATAAAACTCAAAGACCACTTTTAATCATTGCTGAAGATGTTGACGGTGAAGCACTCTCAACTCTTGTTGTTAATAGATTGAGAGGTAGTTTAAATATTGCAGCTGTTAAAGCTCCTGGATTTGGAGATAGAAGAAAAGCTATGCTTGAAGATATCGCAATTTTAACCGGTGCTTCTGTTATCAGTGAAGAGAGAGGTATGACACTTGAAGGTGCTACTATAGATATCCTTGGAACTGCTGCTAAAGTTGTAATTGACAAAGATAATACAACTATCATAAATGGTGCAGGAGATGCAGCTGCCGTAAAGCAAAGAGTTGGACAAATTAGAAATGAAATTGAAACAACTACAAGTGATTATGATAAAGAAAAAGCACAAGAAAGACTTGCAAAATTATCTGGTGGAGTTGCAGTTATCAAAGTAGGTGCTCCGACTGAAACGGAAATGAAAGAGAAAAAAGACAGAGTTGATGATGCTTTATCTGCTACTCGTGCGGCCGTTGAAGAAGGTATCGTTATTGGTGGGGGAGCTGCATTAATCAAAGCTGCTGCAAAAGTAACTCATGATTTTGAAGGTGATGAACAAATTGGTGCTGATATTATAATTAGAGCTATCCAAGCTCCACTTAAACAAATTGCAGAAAATGCAGGATTTGATGCAGGAGTTGTAGCAAATGAAGTATCAAAATCAACCGATGCAAATGTTGGATTTGATGCAGTAACTGGAAAATATGTAGATATGTTTGAAGCAGGAATTGTAGATCCTGCAAAAGTTGAAAGAGTTGCAATGCAAAATGCTGTTTCTGTAGCTTCTTTACTTCTTACTACAGAAGCCACTGTTTCAGATATTAAAGAGGAAAAAACAGCAATGCCGGCTATGCCTGACATGGGTGGAATGGGTATGGGTGGTATGGGAATGTAGAGAATATATATTCTCTCATCTCCCTAGAGTTGAAGAAATAACTATTTTTTCTTTAACTCTTCAACTTCTTTCTCAAAAAGATCTTCTTGTCTTAAACTAATACCTTTCATATGTGTAATAGGTACACAAAAAGCAATTCCATCACCGCTGCTTGTAATATGCAGTTTCTTTATAATCTCTTTTATAATACCGTCTACTATCATACTTGGAACTATAAATAACAATAATGTATCAGTTTCTTCATGTGCATGCCTAAATATATTATCAATTTCGGCCAGACCCATTCCACTCGCATTTAATATAGTAACACCACTGGCACCGGCTTCCCTGGCAGCATGTAAGGCATCATCTTTTTTATCTTTTGGTACTATTACAACAACAGCAGAAAAATCTAAAGATAAAGAGTGTCTTAAATTTGTTGCATCAAGATTAATGGTTGATAAACGCATATCATCAACACCTTCTAACGAACCATGAAGTTTAAAAGTATCATTTTGTTCATCAAGAGCTGCAATTTCAGTATCACTTTTTACATGAAGTTTATCTACTAAAATACCATAAGCCATAACTGATATTATTGGGAATAATGACGCAAAAGCTATAAGCCCAAATCCATCAATAAGAGCACTTCTACCATCAATATTTGAAGCAAGTCCTATCCCTAAAGCAGCAACTAAAGGTACAGTTACGGTTGAAGTGGTAACCCCGCCGCTATCATAAGCGATTGGAATAATATGTTTTGGTGCTATAAATGTTAATGCAATAACAATTGCATAACCTACAATAATATAATAATGTATATGTCCACCGTCTACAATCCTAAAAGCACCAAGTGCAATACCAAAAGCCACACCAAAAGCTACAAATAATCTTAAAGTTAAATCATTGATTTTACCATCGCTGATCTCTTTGGATTTTTTAGCAATAGCCATAAGTGCCGGTTCTGCCATGGTTGTTGAAAATCCAATAGCAAAAGCAAATGCATAGATTATCCATACATTTCCCATTGTTGTCAGTTGGTATGCCATTGATTCACCAAGAGCAAATAATCCCATCTCTAAACCAAGAATAAATGCATAAAGACCTAATATTACAAGTGCAAAACCAATTATTACAAGTTTTAAATTTTCAATTTGTTTTTTTAATATTCCATATTGAAAAAACAATATAATTGCCAAAATAGGTAATACATCTTGAATAACAGCTAACATACCATTTACTACAGAATCAACTGTTATAGTTGTAGAAACCGAAACTTTTGCTTCAACAAGAACTTGTGCCACATCTTTAACTTCTACAAAATTATAAACAAATATCCCATATATTTGCACAAAGATCATGGGGGTAAGAGAAGCAAATGCTATAAGACCAAAACCATCGATTATAGGATTTCTGCCTTTAATAGTAGAAGCTAGACCAATACCAAGAGCAGCAACAAGAGGAACTGTAACAGTAGAAGTAGTAACTCCTCCAAGATCATATGCAAGTCCTATTATCTCTGTTGGTGCTGCAAAAGTTACAGTTACAACAGCTATATATCCACTTATTATATAGTAGTGTATCGGATGACCCTTAATGATTCTGTAAACACCAAGTAATATAGCAAATCCAACAGATAACGCTACAACATATCTTAATATATCAGCATCAATTCTACCACTACTAATAGCAGCTGCTTTTTCAGCAATAACTACAAGTGCCGGTTCTGCAATTGTAGTACCGAAACCTATCATAAATCCAAAAATAAGAATCCACATAGTAGATCCACTTTTTGCAAAATCTCTTGCCAAGTTTTCACCGACAGGGAATATCCCTATTTCAAGACCTTGTAAAAAGATTGCAAGACCAATTCCTACAATTATCATACCCATTGTAGTAGGCATCCAATCAGATGGAATCGTTTGTAAAATAGCCAATTGAAAAAACAGTATAACTAAAACTATCGGTATCAAATCTCTAAAAGACTCTTTTAAAAGCCTAATAAATAAATAAATTTGTGTCATTATTAACCTTCGTATTTATAAATTTTATATTAAATAATATGATGAATCTCTTTTTTAAATCTTTTCAAATTCTCAGATTGACCTAAAATAACAAGGGTATCTCCTTCATCTATTTTATGATTTATCCCAGTGGAAAAGAAAATAAACTCATCACTTATCTCTTTACCTTGAATACCAAGTATTATAATATTTTCTTTATCAATAGTTGTTAAATCTTTTAAATAAACACCATCAAATATTGAATTTTTTTTGATTGTAATCTCTGCAACTTCAATATCTGATTTACTAAATAAAATATTATCTAACATCTCTAAAATTAATGGTTTATGAAGTAATCTAAATATTCTTAAAGCTCCTATTTCATAAGGATTTATAACTTTATTTGCACCTGCTAAAAGCATTGTTTTATTGCCTTCTTTGGTAGAAGATTTGATCTGTCAACCCTATATCATACTAAGAACTATAAATTCTAAGCAACCATTTCATTTTGTAACATTAACTCTTCAAACTCAACTGGTGAATAATTATTATTTGCACTATGCATTCTTTGTTTATTGTAATATACTTCTATATATTCAAATATAGATTGATTAGCTTTTGATTTAGTTTCATAAATCTCATGATGAGTAAGTTCAGTTTTTAATGTATGGAAAAAACTTTCAGCAACTGCATTATCCCAACAATTACCTTTTCTACTCATACTTTGTATAATTCCATTTTCTTCTAATGAACATTCACACTTAAAGTGCAACATTTAGAAATATAAGATAGTAAGGCTAATTGATATACAATTTAAGCTACATATCTTACAGGATAAATGGAGCATTAAATGAAAAAGTATAAACAATTAACCTTAGGTTTAAGGTATCAAATATTTGCTTATAAAAACGAGAACTATACAATCACAAAAATAGCAGAACTAATTGAAGTATCTAAATCTACAATATCAAGAGAACTAAGTAGAAATAGTAATAATGGATATTATAGTGCAGATGATGCACATATAAAAGCAGTATCAAGAGATAAATTTAAAGATAGATATAAGAAACTCACTAATAAATTAAAACTAAAAATTGGTAAGATGTTAAGAGATGGCTTATCTCCTGATCAACTAGTTGGTAGATTGAAAAAAGATAAAATAGCAAATATTTCATATGAAACAGTATATAGATACATTTATGCAAATCAAAGAAGTGGTGGTCGATTATATAAATTATTGAGACATAAAAATAAAAAGTATGGTAATAGAAGTAGTCAATACAAGACTAGAGGTCAAATTAAAAATAGAGTAAATATTAGTAAACGAGCTAAGATTATTGAAAAGAAAACTAGATTTGGTGACTTTGAAGTAGATACAATTATAGGTAAAGACCATAAAGGTGCTATCGTTACCTTAGTTGATAGAAAGAGTAAATTTACACTTATGAAGATAGTTGAATCTAAAAAAGCAGATGTTGTTACACAAGCTATTATAGAGCTTTTACATCCAATAAAGAAACTAGTTCGTACAATTACTTCAGATAATGGTAAAGAGTTCTCCTATCATGAAGAGATAGCTCAAAAATTAAATCTAAAGTTTTACTTTTGTGATCCATACTCATCTTGGCAAAGAGGATTGAATGAGCATACAAATGGACTAGTTAGAGAATATATTCCCAAGAAATATAGCTTTGAAAATATAAATCAAACTCAAATAACTATCATTCAAAATAGGCTAAATAATAGACCAAGAAAGATTCTGAAATATTACACACCAAATGAGATATTTTTCAAGGAAGTTTCAAGAAAAATGGTGGCATAATTTTGGCTGGTTTTGTTGCACTTTAAGTGTGAATTGGCGTAATAAATCTTTATGAGAGTAAGATGTATACTGACTACCTCTATCTGTATGCCATATTAAACCTTTTGGTGGATTTCTATTTTTTAATGCCATAATGAGGGCATCATTAACTAAATCTACTTTCATAGTATCATCCATTGACCAACCAACAACTCTTCTTGAATATAAATCTATTACAGTTGCAAGATATAGCCATCCTTCTGATGTTGGAATATATGTTATATCTCCCACATATTTTTCATCAGGGGCTGAAGCATAAAAATCTCTATTTAAAATATTAGGTGCTACAGGTAAATTATGATTTGAATCTGTTGTATTAACTTTAAACCTTTTCTTTTTATTTGCTACAAGATTTAAATCTTTCATAATATTTCCAATTCGTCTTCTTGAAACAATAAGCCCATATAATCGCTCTAGTTTATCTTTTAGCCGTCTTGTACCATATTTGCATCTACTTTGAATAAATATAATCTCTATTAACTCATTAAGTTTATCATCTACTGTTTTAACTATACATCCATTATTAATCCAATGATAATAACTTGAAATATCTACTTTTAATATTTTGCACATTAGATTTTTATTGAAGTTCATTTTATTATCTTTTATCCAGGTATACTTTATTGAACTTCTTTCGCAAAGTATACTGCTGCTTTTTTTAATATATCACGCTCCTGCCTAAGTAGTTTAGTTTCTCTTCTTAGCCTTTTATTCTCTTGTTCTAAAGTTTCTTTGGGAGTTTTGACTATAGATTTAGTTAAATCTTGATTGGCCTTTTTATATTCATTCATCCAATTATAAATTGTCTTAGGATTTACATCTAAATCTTTAGCAATTTTTAGAACTGAATCACCATTATTTAAAACCAACTGTATTGTTGAATCTCTAAACTCTCTTGTATATTGACTATTTTTTATATTTTCTACTTTCTTCATACTTTTATTTTAACTTAGATTTATTTAAGTTCTAAGTATGAATTAGTGTAGCCAGATCAATATTATTTGGGCGATTTATAACCATAATAAACCTTATGATCCAACTCGTGTATTTGTAGCACATCCTTAATCTTAATTTAGATGTAATTAACAGTAAGTTGTAAAAAAACTCAAACAAATAATTTAATACTATAAATTGGCACATTATTTAAAACAGCCAATACCATTTTACTTGTTTACAATGAAATAAATTTCATCTTCAAAATACTATTTTTCATAGTACTTTAAAGATAAAACCTAAAAGTATGCACTTTTTAAATTTTACCTTTCATTTAAGCTATTCTTTATAGGAAGGCTTTTATATTATAATTTATAATCATACCAAATCTTTCTTTTCAAAGATTTTAAATCCAAGAAATGAGAACAACAATCCTAAAATAACTGGATATGAGATAGAAAGAAATACAAATGTACGCTGACTCATAGAATCTAAAATATAAAATGCAACAGGTCCCATAACAGTAAGTTCTGGATCAAACAATGAAATTGCTGCAACTCTAAATATCTCCATAGGATTTACCATAGCTATAAATATAATCAATTGTGCATCAAACCTCTGACTCATCATTAAAGATATAAGTGCAATATCTATAAATGCCAATAATAATATCCATACAAAAAATGCAATTCCAAGTGCAACTTCACTAGACTTTACAAACGAAGATATAAAAAAAGCAATTCCTAAAAATGCACTTGACATCGCAAATAAAAGTCCTGTATATAAAAAGAAAATATCCCAAGGGATACTTGCCCCTTTAATAGAACCATAAATAATCGCAATAATCATAGCAAATAAAACAGGTAGATAAACAGTAACAAATCTTCCTATAATTTTACCCCAATAGTATTGTTTAAGTGAAATTGGAAAGGATAGCATATATTCTAATATATGATTATCTCTATCTCCTGATATTGATCTAACAGTTGTAATAAGTATAAATATAGGTAAGATTACAATAGTGATTTGAATATACATAAGTAATAATCTGCTTAACCCACTAAATCCCATAACTTGTGATTCTGTAACTCCTGCAATAAAAAATAAAGCAATTAAGCCACCAAATACGAGTGAATATACTAAAAACCATTTTGCTCTTATTGACTCTTTTAAATCTAAATATGCGATTAAATATAAATTTTTCATTAATATCCTAATATCTGTTTTCTAATTTTTGGATTTGCCATATGTTCACCCCTTAACATTTTAATAATAACTTCATCAAAGCTAATACAACCATCACATGATTTCTCGTAAGCAGAAAATCCATATAACATTGGTGTTTTTTCATTTATTTGGAAATATGCTTGAAATGGATCAATATATTTGTTTGTATCATTAGAAAAAATTCTAATTTTCTTCTTTTTTAAATCTATATTTTTCTCTTTTGTCCATAATATCATACAACCAACATCATCAAAATATGTTATATCCCCATCATCATTTAAATCTGCCGTATGAAGATTTGAATCTGGTAAAGGCATATTACATTGTGGGCAAATTCTTGTATCTTGTTTAGTTTCTTTTCTAGTTGTATTATCTGATGAATTACAACCTACAAAAAAAGTAGTAAGTAGCAGTGCTAATAAAAACTTACTAAACAATTTCATCTGATACAATTTTTCCTAAATCCATATAAACTTGCCTATTAACAATCTCTTTAACCTCTTCAAGTCTATGTGTAACAAATAGTAAAACCTTATCATCTTCATTCTGCTTCAATAGTCTGTAAAAATCATCTCTGGCTTTTGGGTCTAAGTTTGCCGTTGGCTCATCATAAATAATTATATTACTTTTTTTAGCTAGACTAATAGCAATAAGCAATTTTTGTTTCATCCCGCCGCTCAGTTTAAAAAATGATTTATTCATATTTGCTTTTATATCCAGCTTCATCTCATTTGCATAATGAATTATCAACTCTTTATCCACTTTTGCACTTACACTGATATATTGCATAAGTTCAGCAATACTTAGTTTTATAGGTGGCGGCAACTGTGGAACAAAACTAATATTTTCCAATACCCTGACACGCTCTTTTATAGGGTCTAAACCATTTACTAAAACATTACCGCTGTTAGGATGATAATATCCTAAAATAGAACGGATAAGTGTAGTTTTACCTGCTCCATTTGCTCCCATTAGTGCTATATAATCATTTTTATTAAATTCACAATTAATGTTATCTAAGGATATATGTTCACCAAATTTTTTTGTAAGATTATTAACTTTTATCATAAATTATACTAGCCCTTTTAATCTAAAACCAAATTTTAAAGCATCAGCATGACATACATCTATACATCTTGCACATAAAGTACAATCTGCACTGGTAATATATTCTTTTTTAATATCTTTCTCTTCTCTTTGTTTATCATATTTTGCTTTTGTTATCTCTAATACTTGATTTTCAAAACATACATCATGACAAACCATACAATGGTCACAATTATCATTCCACTCAATTCTTAAAGCTGATGCTTTTCCAAGATACCCATAAGTTGTTCCTACCGGGCAAATATATGTACACCAAGCACGACGAGAGAAAAATACTTCCATAGCAAATACAACAACAACCCAGATAAATGCTACACTCCAACCATAAACAATCATTCTGCTCATTATTCCAACTACATTAAAAGTTTCAAATACCAAATAACCGCTTACAAATGATAAAGCTAAAAATATAGCCCAAAAGATATGCCTAACTCTATGGTCAAATTTTCGCTCTTTTATTATCTTTTTTGATACAAGTGTATTATGCCATTTTTCACCTATTTCACTAAGTATCCCATAAGGACAAACCCAAGCACAATAACTTCTACCGCCAACCAAAAGATAAAGTATCAAAATAGTAACTGTACCTATTATCATATTTATAGGTAGATGATATGATGCTAAAAATACTTGCATCGTCATAAAAGGATCAATCATATGAAATCCTAGAAATCTAGAACCGCTTAAACTACCCTCTAACATTTGTAAATCTATAAAAAATGATAAGAAAAAGAAAAGGTGAAAAGATATAACTAAAATCCATCTCTTCATTCTATAACTAAATATAGACTTACCATCTTTTGTTTTATCAAAAAAAGTTGACCAAAAAGTCGTTTTTTGTATTGTTTCACTACCGTTATATTTATCCATAAAAAACTCCGATTTTAATAACTATTTATTTAATGCTTCAGCTCGTGCTGGAAACTCACCTATCTCTTTTGCTAATTCTTTAAAATCCTTATCTTCTAAAGACATTAATAAGCCCTTCATAATAATATTTTCTTTTCGTCCTGATTTAAATTCAACTAAATCTTTATATATCGTAGCTTCACTTTGTCCAAAAAGTTTAGGTCCCATCATAGATTTACCATTTTGAAAACCTGAACCATTTACACCATGACAAGAAGAACATTTACTTTTATAAGCTCGACTAACTTTGAATGCTCCTGCATTTCCAGCCTTGTCTCTTAATGCACTTAACGCATCCATCTCTTTATCTCTATCAGATTTTTCTTTTGGAGCAACTGTTTTAGCCTGTCTCATAGAATCACCAAAATCTTCTATAACTTTACCATGTTCTCCACCATGATATGCACCACCTATAGAGGCTGTAAATGCCATAAGTCCAACTATTATAAGTGTTACAATTCCTGCTATTATATTTTTCATATTTTATTTTCCCATCTTTTTAATTTCTTCATTAAATTTATATATCTCATTAGCTAAATCTTTAATTTCACTATCACTCATCATTTTAATTAAATCATTCATTAAAGGATTTGATTTTTTACCACTTTTAAAATCAGCAATATTTTGTAATATATCATCACTGGTTTTATGTAACAGTGAGGGACCAATAATTCCATTTGCATAGTCATTGTGACAAGCTGAACATTTTACTATAAATTTTTTACTTAACCTTTTTACCATCATTGAAATCTTTACTTTTTCATAAGGACTTCTTACATGTAAATTAGCATCAATAATGGTTCTAGGTCTAGCTCGTACTGCTGCATCTTTATTTGCAGGTTGTGATTCTAAATCATATTCACTTTTTATATTATAATTAAGATAATAAGACCTGCTTTGAGAATCAGGTGCAACTTTTTGCTTTACTTTTATCTCTTTTGCATTTGTATTTTGTACAACTTCAATTTTTGGTGTAGTTGCAGTAGATACAACCACTTTATCTTTTTTATTATTTTCCTCTTGTGATTTATCACCACAACCTGTAAAAATAATTAAAAATGCAAAACTAAAACTAAAAAATAATTTTTTTAACATATTTTATACCTTCCTAACTTTTATAATATTGTTCAAAACTAACTCTTGGCTTAACTACAATTGACGGTTTCATAGTAGGACAAACCTCTTCACATACTCCACAACCGATACATCCATCATAAATCTCAGGACGACTTCCGCCACTCTTGTCTCTTACCATTGAAATTGCGCTTAATGGATTTGGGATAGGACACATATCCGCACAAAGTGTACACTGTTTCCCTTCAAATTCATCAAATTTTTCTAACACTTCTTTTTCATATTTAGTCACATTATTTTGAGCATCAATAAATTTATGCATTTTATCATTGTACCCTTTAGGTATAGGCGTGTTACTCATAGCTATACAAGTATCTGGAAATTCTAATACAGCAATTCCCATTTTAATATCTTCAGGTTTTTCACAAGTATGATCCAAAGCACCACTTGGACATGCTAATACACACGGTACAGCTTTGCAGGCGTAACATCCTCTTATAGTTGCATCGATATAAGGAGTACCGACTCCATGACCCTTTCCAAAGTCTGCTAATTCAATTGAATGATATGGACATACTTGAAGACATTGACCACATTTTATACATAATGCTAAAAATCTCTTTTCATCAACAGCACCGGGAGGTCTAAGTCTATTTTCTGCCTTTAGAGTATAAGGACTGAATACCATACCCCCACCTGCGGCAAGCGCTAATAATCCCATTGTAGAATATTTAATAAAATCTCTTCTATCTGTTTTTACTGTTGCCATATTTATCCTTTTATATTAACTATAGGTTTTTCATCTTCTAATAAAAATAATGGTTTAGAAAATGGGGCTAATTTTGCCAAAAAATTCAATAATGAAATCACAGGTGAACCATAAAAAAACTTAACATCTGGATTATAAATCCAAAGTTGATCTGCATATTGGAAAACTTTATGCGGTGTATCACCTATATTGTCTCCATTTTTATCAAATCCCTCATAGTTATCCCAATAGTTCCCTACTATCTCATTATCATTTGTTTTACTACCACGACTATCATTTACTATATCTTCAATATTTCCCATTATAATATTCTCTTTTATAACATTATTTTCACTGAGTGAATGAAAATGAAGTGCTTCTGCATTATATAATAACTTATTTCCAATTATCCAATTTTTAGTACCCGGTTCAAATGGAGACCTGTCTATATATAACCCCTGAGCGCAATAAATCATAGTATTGTCTTTTATAGTAAAGTTTGAAACATCTTTAAGTCCCATCGCCATACCAGTTGCTCCTAGAGAGCTTTTAATAATATTTCCTGTTGCAATTGTATCTTTTGAGTACATAAAAAATATACCTACAGAGTTAAATTTATAATTATTGTTTCTAACAATATTTTTACCGGCATACATAAAATGTAAAGAGTATCTACAATGCTCTCCATAGTTTTCTTCTATTAAATTCCCATGAGAATACCAAACAACCATATCTCTTGATTTTATCAATGAGTTCTTTTTTACTATATTATCATTACTATACCAAAGTCTTAACCCATCACCTCTTAAACCTAAATCTAAATCTTTTGAAGTGATGAAATTATTTGATATTATAGAGTTACTAACCATTTGTAGATCAATACCAAACAAGCAATCTTCTATAACACAATCACTAATTTCATTTTGTACCCCATTAGCCATCTTAATAGCAGCATCAAGTTTATGATGATACTCACCACTATTTCTAATAGTAAGATTCTTCAAAGTAATATAAGAACCGGATGCACTTATGACAGTGCCTGTACCCTCGCCATCAATAATAACACCATCTTCAATTCCAAGAATAGTAATTGGCTTATCTATAACAATGCTACCTTTATAAACCCCCGCAGGAAGTTTTAAGATAGAACCGGCAGGTGCATTATCGATAGCATCTTGTAATACATTCGCACTTAAGAGAGTAAAAAATGAAAAATGAAAAATGAAAAATATTCTAATCATGTATAAGCCCTCTTAAACTTTTCACTATATTATATTTACTTTTCAGTTTCATTCATAGCTTTTTGTTTTGCAAAGAAAGCCAATAAACTAAATAAACTAATAGCAATGATCATATAAAATCCAATTGTCGGATATGAATGTGTTACAAACTGTGCGATCTTACCATCACCAAAAACTGTTGGCATAAAAGGTTTGATTTTGAAGGCCCCCCAGTCATGCAGATTGTGTCCAAACCAATATAACCAATAGGAATAATCAGCTATAAAAAGAAGTGGTAATGATGCAGGTATAAGCATAAAATAATTTAAAATTCTTACATTATAAATCATAAAATAAATCATACCTAAACTTAATGCCAATAAAGCATATATACCAATCTCCCGCTCAATAGTTCCACCTACCCACATAGGATCCATCCCAACATAGTGATTGATAGTATTCATCTCATGAACTTCTCCACTATATCCATCAAAATGAAAAAATACAGGGATACCTTCAGGAAATGCTTCTTTTGGATAATTTGGAGCTTCTAATGAAACAGCCCAAATAGGAAGTGAACCAGCACCTAACTCTGCCTGTGTCTCTATCATCTTTTCTAAGTTATTATGTGCTTCTTTATCTGTGGTAACACTTTTATATCTACCTTGATTATAAAAATTCCATACAGACTTAGTAAATCCAGAAACCTCCTCACCTTTACCTTCATGAACTTGGTTTAAAACTCCATGAAATGCTATCATTGGGAATGTAAACGATGCCGTTAAAATAATTAGAGCTAATACAGTAAAAACTCTTGCCTTGATAAAACTTGGATGCATATTTTTCCTTTTTTATAATAAAAATAATTTTGTCACTATAAGTCATTATTATTTTAATTATAAATATATATAACTAAAATATTTTTGCAAGTATACCGAATCATTCTTAAACAAACTTAACCGGAATCAATATTATCAAAATTTAAACAACATTACATTTTTTCTTATATTATTAATAATTAAAAAAGGGGAGAGCCAAAGCCCTCCCCTTTTAGTTTTAAACTTAATTCTATTTTTTAAAATAAGTTTGCATTTTCGTCTATCCATTTAAGATATTCAATAATGTCTTTAGTTTCTTCTTTACTCATATGTTGGTTAGGCATTTTAAGATTAAAATAATTAATCATACCTTTTACATATGGGTCTTTATACATTTTTTCTGGGTTAAGGATAAAGTTAGTTACCCATTTCTCAGCATTTTCATGTCTTTGAAGAACACCTGTTAAATCTGGACCTGATGATACTTTACCAATAACATGACATCCTGAACAACCACCTTCACCAAATGCTCGTTCACCTCTTTGAGCAGCAGTAGATTGTTTAGTAGCAATAAGTCTTGTTAATGTATCTTTTGCTCTAATACCAACATCAGCAGTTTTAATCATAAGCTGCCAAATCATATTTTCAAAAAGAATTGCTTTTTCAGTATCACCAGCAGCTAATGCTTCACTTGCTAATTTTTTCTGAGCAGGAATTTGTCCATATTGATCAAATGCATCAGTTACAAGGTCAGCAACAACTTTATGGTCACCAAATTTATTGTCTTTTAAGAATTTAACAACTGATTGGATAACAGCATCTGTAGCAGTATTAACAGCAACAGTTTTGTCATATTCAGCTTTTAATTCAGATTTAGTCATAGTTTTCATTTTTAGTTTTTGAGCCGAAACATATTTTTTGTTTGGATCTTTAACCATTAAGTAACCCATCATCTCTAAGTGAAGTGCTGAACAGAACTCTGTACAGTAGTAAGGGAAAACACCCTCAATATCAGCTACAAATTTAATAGTAGCAGTTTCACCTGGCTCTAATGACATATGAACATCAAAATGATCTACAGTAAATCCATGAGTCTCATCTTGAGCACGTTCTAGATTTGTTAAATGCATAATAACTGTATCACCTTTATTAACTGTGATTCTTTCAGGATTGATGTGAGATCTAACCATAGTACCATATACTGTTACCGTAGTACCTTCTCTTACAATTCTTTCTTGACCAGCTAAAGTTTTACCGATATGTTGTTTACCAGTTTTAGAGTTTGTACCCATTGGATATCTTACATGCGGGTGAAGTTTACTAGCTCTAATTGCAACCGCTTGGTGAGGCTCACCTAAAGGAACCGGCATATCATAAAGAAGATCCATTGTTTTACCACTAATATCAATTAACTGATGATTTTGTGGATGAAGAGGACCAACATTTTGGAATCTGTCAATTGCAAGTTTATTTAAAGATATAATATATTTACCTTGAGGATCAGCAGATTTACCTTCCATTCCACAAAGATGTCCAACATTGTAGTGAACATTTTCTTTATCTAAAACTTTTAAAGTTAAGTAGTTCCATTTTACAATTTGTGAATCAACATAAAGTGAAGTATAAATTTCACCTTTTACATTTGAGTATTGATTATGCAATGGTCCAAGACCTAATTCAACTTGACCGTGTAAAGATTTTTTCATATCTAAAATTGGAATACCGTATGGATCTTTTCCAACAAATTTTTTAGCATCAATCAAAGCTTTGATTTTTGACCATTTGTAAACAGAAGCATGAGTATCTAACTTACCACAAACTACAATATATTCACCATCAGGAGAAACATCAATACCATGAGGTGATTTAGGCTCAGGAATCAAGAATAAAGCATTGTTAGCAACGGCAGTTTTCATGCTAATAATCTTCATACCATTTACTTTTTTATAGTTCTTCTTGTTTTGTGCAAGTTTTGCTAATTTTTTCCAGTTATAAACATGTAAAAAGTCAGTATCATATCTACTCATACCAGCTTCATTTGGTGGCATACCAACTTCGATTCCACCTGTGTACATCTCTGTGTTAAATGAGTTAGTGAAACCCCAACCATGAGAAACACCCTTACCTGCATCAGATAAATCTTGCATATATGGAGGAAGTTCAAGCGTGAAAGAAGCTTTCTCGTTAATACGACCAATTTTAGAGTCAAATTTCCAAAGAGTTACACCACCACGGTATGTCTCTTTGTACTCTTCGATAGGATGATAAAAGTTATCAAATGGTGCAGCGTACTGTGCAGCCTCAATAATATACTCAGAATTTTGTGTGAAGAAAGCACCACCGTGTGCTGATTTGAAAACTGGATTAACAACAATTTGTTTAGTTTCAAAATCTTCTAAATCAATAATAGCAATTCTTGGATTTGCTTTATCATTAATTGCTAACCATTTACCATCATATTTTCCATCAACTTCAGAAAGCGCAGGGTGATGTGTATCTCCCCAATTTATCTCTCTACCTCTAATATTACCTTGTCTAAGTACTTTTAATGAATCCTCATCAAATCCATAACCTTGCCATGGCTCAGGTGTAAATACTGCGATATATTTTAATATCTTCATAGATGGTACACCATATACCATCACTTGTCCAGATTGACCACCAGAACTAAATACTACGAACTCATCTCTACCACCAGTTGGTAAATATGTCTTTGCAGCACGAATTACATCGTTTTCAGTCAAGCCTCTTTTTTTCATTATCTTCTCTAGTTCACCACTACCAGCAGTTGCAACAGTTACAGCTAAAGTAGTACCTAAAACTAAAGTAGATAACTTGTTAAAAGTTTTACTCATTTTCTCTCCTTATTTTGTTATCTGAATATTAAATATTCAAATTCTATAAAATAATATACTATTTTGGAGTGAAATAATTTGACTTAGGGCAAATTATTTAAAAAAATGATTAATTTTTATTTTTAAGGTTATTTAAGTTTTCTAAATCAATTTTTAGTTTTTTTAGTTTAATACTAGAGATCATTAACTCATCTAATGCTTGAATTATTGTATCTTCATCTTTAGTTAATTCCACATCTTCTAAAATATTCTCAGCTTGATTTTCTATTTGATCAATTGATTTAATTGAATTATCAATTTTTTTCATAAGGATATCAAAATTACTAGTTGCTTTTGAAATATAAACCAAAAAATAGATAAGAACAATTAGTAAAATAAAGAATAAAGAATATTGAATAAATTTATGGGTATAATGTGTATTATAAAAATAATCTTTATGCAATGAAATTAGTTTATCAAATTCAAATATTAATTTTAAGTTTATTAAATATATATGGTTAACCGTTTTTTCTAAAATCATATTTGTATATGGTGTAGTAATTTTACTTTTCTCTCTAAACTTTTGTACATCCAAATAGAATTTATTCCATAAACCCACTATTTTTTGACTTTGTATTTTTATTTTATCAGAAGATATATCCTTTAATCGATCTTCTCTATTGTTCGTATTATCTAAAAAATTCTTTATAGAATCATTTAATTGTTTTGTAGATGAGTTCTTATTTTTATAAATATAAAAAATATTTTTTGATATCTCTTGGGTAAATGCTTTTTGTTTATTTATAGTTTCTAACAAATTGTTATTTAATCTAGTATGATCACTGATATTTTTTGAAACAAAAGCCAAAGCAACAGATACTATAAATATGATTATTCCGGCTATTTTTATCTTATTCATTCTACCACTCCTTATAAATAATCTCTAAATTTTGTTTATCTAAAATAGAAACTTTCCCTTGTATTATATCAATAATATTATTCTTTTTTAACCTATTTAAAACTCTTGATAAGGTTGATGGTTGAATATGTAACATAAGTGATATATCATGCCGTTTGAGTTTATTGAACATCTCCAAATCTGAACCAATCATCATAGCAACTTTTGCGACAGCATCAAAGATAAATTCTCTATTTATTAAAGATTCTAATTTGTGAGCTCTTGATATAAGCTCATTTGCAAATTCCATATTTAAAATATTATTCTTTAAAAAATTATTTTTAAAGGATTGATAATCTATGCTTAAAATTTTTGAATTCTCAACAAATGATATGTTTGAAAAAAAGAAAAGTTGATTTTCATTAATATTTGAAACTTCAGATAATATATTATTTTTATGTATATAAAATAAAAAAATCTCATTATCATGTTTATCTATTTTATATGATTTTGCCTGTCCTTCAACTAAAAAAAGAAGTTGTTTTATCTGGCTTTTTTCATAACATAAAATGTAATCCTTATCATAAGAACTCACAGTAGATATATTAGTTAATAAATCAATTTGTTCATCAGTTAAGGTAGTAAAAAAGTCTAGAGTTTTGATAGCATTTTTAACAGACAAGATATTTCCAATTAATTAAATTATATTATTATATTATTATTTTGCTGAACTAATGATTTCTCCACTTCCTAAAACTTTATCTTCATCATAAAAAACCGCAATTTGACCATTTGCAACCCCTAAGACAGGTTCGTATAAATCAATAGTTGCTGTTTTCCCATCTTCACTGATTATAACTTTACATAAAGCAGGATAGCTTCTAAATCTTAATTTTACGCTGCATTCAAATTCTTTTGAATCTATAAACATATTAAGATTATTGATTTTTACTTTTCGTATAGCTAAGTTGTCTTTTTTACAAACGACAATTGTATTTGATTTAGCATCTATTGATTTTACAAAATGCGGGTCATGAGCACCATGTACATAAAAACCTCTTCTTTTACCTATTGTATAGTGCATATAACCTTTATGATGTCCAACTACATTTCCATCTTCATCTTTAACTTCACCTTTTTGTTCAATGTTAGTATGCAGTTTTAATATATCTGTATAAACACCTTCTACAAAACATATCTCTTGTGAATCTTTTTTCTCTCCAATAGCTTTAAATTGTGGGATATCCAAGGCTATCTTTCTTATTTGTTCTTTTGTATATTTACTCATTGGAAAAATAAGCTTTGGTAAAACTTCTTTATTAATTTGCCCTAAGAAATAACTTTGGTCTTTAGTTTTATCATCTGCTGCATAAATAAATTTTCCATCAGTTCGAGCATAATGCCCGGTTGCTAAATAATCACAACCTTTTTCCATAGCAAAATCAAACATTGCACCAAATTTAATATCACGATTACATATAACACAAGGATTAGGAGTAATTCCATCAATATATCCATTAACAAAATAATCATAAACTTCTTTTTTAAACTTATGGGTTAAATCTATAATGTCATATTTTATATTTAAAAATTTGGCTACTTTATCGATAGCTTCAAGATTTTTTTCATGATATCCTTCAATTACATTATGAAGTTTCATATAAACACCTTGTACCTCATATCCCTCTTTTTGAAGTAAATATGCAGTTACAGAACTATCAACACCACCGCTTAATCCGACCATTATCTTTTTATTATTCATTTTTGAATTCTAACTAAATAATATCAATTAAATATTAAAAGAATATTTTAATTATCATTTGCTATTATTTCAAAATGAAAAAATTATTAATTATATTAGTATCAATACTAAACTTAGAAGCTGACAATTATAAATCACTCTTATTTAACGGTAATTGTATAACATGTCATTTTGAAAATAAAACAGTCTCTGCACCGTCTGTTATAGAATTTAAAGAACGATACCTATTGGCATTTCCAAAAAGAGATAATTTTATAGATTATATGTCCAAATGGGTACAACATCCAAATGCAAAAACTTCACTAATGGCTGATGCAATTAAAAAACATGAACTTATGCCTGAACTTGGTTTTGATTTATATACTTTAAGGCAAATTTCTCAGTATATTTATGACACAGATTTTACAAAGCCGCACAAAGGTCATAAATAAGATAACGGTATAGTTACCGATTTTCTATTTTTCCAATATAAATGAGGTACAATTAATTTTGAATTTTGAATTTTGAATTTTGAATTATTTCTTTTAATAAAGATTATGTCTATATCAAGTGTTCTTGGAGCATCTTTAAAACTTCTTTTTCTTCCAAATCTGTTTTCATATCTTTGCATCTGTCTTAAAAGCGGTATAGGGGAAAGATTTGTTTTTAAAACTATTAAGCCATTTAAAAAATCATTTTGCTCTAAATATCCAAATGGCGGATTTTTCAACAATGGACTTGTTTTAATTATATGAAATCTACAATCATTTTGAAGTGCCAAAAAGAGTTTATCAAATCTTTGTTTTACATTTCCAATATTTCCACCAATACCTAAAGTAACTGTATAAGTTTTGGCTGAAGTTTTAATAGATTTATATGGAAAATTATTTGTAAAATACAGTACTAAAGATTTTGATAGTTGTTTCTTCATTTATAGAAAAAATGACCCTGCAAACCCTATCAATCCACCAAATACAGCACCCCAAACTACAAGCCATCCAAGATGTTCTTTAATTAAATCTTGAATTATATCCTTCACAACTTTAGGTGTTAATTCATCTAATCTTGCTGTTACAACAGCTTGAATCTTTTCATATATATCATCACTGATATCACTGCTTCTTAATGTTTCTTGTAAAGTAGTTTGAAAAGATTTCGTATGTACTATTGTATTCATAGCTGATTTCATTTTTTCAGTAAATGGTTTTTGAAGCGGGTCTAAAGCTTTTTCACCGCCAAACATACCCAGCATACCGCCAAAACTAGATTCCATAACAGCCTGTTTTAAACTTTCAAAAGCCGGTGAAAAGTCAGTTTTTTCTAAAAGCGGCACAAAATTAATTTTACTATCACTTCCACTTAATTCATCTTGAAAAAATTTATCTAAATTTTCTTTAGTAAAAAATTGGTTCATTATCAATGAATAAATAGAGATCTTAAATGATTCAAATCTATCTTCAATTACCCCGCTTCCATAAAGAAATGGGACTTTTTCAAATAACATATGAATAGCAATTGAATTTGTAAGTGAACCGCTTAGAGCAAAAAGCCCTATTGTCAATACTGTATTATTTGATAAAACAATACCGACTAAAACTAAAATAAAAGATACAAGATTTGCAGCTAATCCTTTACCCATATTTATTTGATTCCTATAATATAATAGACCTCTTTATTAGGAAGTTTTTTCATTTCAACATTATATTTTTTACTAAAGTGCTCAACTTCAGCATGAAACTCTTTTAAAATCTCTGTAGCATCTGCATTTCCACATTTTATTTTAAGATATTTATCACTATTTGACATAGCTACAAAAGCATGCATATGTTTTAAAGTATCATTTAAACTAATAATATGTTTGGCAAACTTTTCAAAACCTTTTGTGTTGTCTATAATAGCTTCAATCTGTTTTTGTGTTTGCTCATTTCTTGAATATCCAAGTTGTGAGATTAATACTTCCGGGGTAACTTCTAAATGCATTTTTTAATTCCTTTTTGTTTTATAATAAATAATAATTCTAACTAAATTTAATTTAATTTAAAGAATGACAGCTTTGCCATTTTGCATGGCAACGGTATCTTCAATTCTTACTCCAAACTCATTTGGCAAATAAATTCCAGGTTCAACTGTAAATACCATATTTTCTTCAATAATCACATCACTTTTAGTTGATATATTTGGATATTCATGAATATCCAATCCTACTCCATGTCCGGTGCTGTGTACAAAATATTTTCCATATCCTGCTTTTTCTATAACATCTCTGGCAATTTTATCAATTGCAGATGCACTCATACCAACTCTTGCTTTACTCATAGCTTTTTGTTGTGCTTTTAAAACAATATCATAAACTTTTTGTTGTTTTTTATTTTTAAACTTTTGTTCTCTTTTAAAGTTGATATTTTCACTAAAACTTGCAGTGCAAGTTCTATCGCTGCAATATCTTTTATATTTTATCCCTGCATCCACTAATATCAAATCATTTTTCTTTAATTTTATATTTGTAGGAAGTGCATGAGGTTTAGCAGAATTTGCATTGATTGCTACAATTGAATCAAAACTTAAATCATATTTTCCATTTTGCTGCATAAAAAGCTTATCTTTAAATTGCAACAATGTTTCTTTCTTTTCTAGTCCGTTATTTGACAAATAAGAGGCAAATAGTTTAAATCCATTTCGACCCAATTTACTGGCCATTTTAAGCAATTTTATCTCATCGTCAGTTTTAATAATCCGTTTTAATTTTGAAAAATTTTCTTTTTGAATAAATTTAATATTTAAATTTTTTGAAAGTTTAGAGAAAGTTGCAACATTAAAATCATAAGGGTCAAAATATAGTTTTTTAATTTTTGTCCTCGTACCTGCGGAATTACATGAGTTTTTTAATATCTTTCGTGTAGTTCTAATTAAATCTTTTGAAATAATAACTTCACAATTTATAGTATTTAATTTGGCTTCTATTTCATATCGGGCATCAGTGATGAAAAAAGATTCACCACCAAGCTTTAGAAAAATTAGATTATCACAACTGTATCCACACTCATAATAAACGGCATTTTCATCACATAAAATATAATTAGTTTGCGACAAGTAAAATTTATCCTCGTATCTTAAGAAATTACTTCTCTACGCTTCATCAGCACTTTGTGTCTGTGCTTGTGCTTGCTCTTCTTGCATTTGTTGATTTGCTTTAACTTCATTTATTATTTGAGTAAGTGCTATAAGTGCCATATGGTATCCAAATGGACCAAATCCACTGATTACACCTGTACTTGCCGGTGCAGTTACAGAATTTTTTCTAAATTCTTCTCTTTTATAAATATTTGAAATATGCACTTCAACTGTTGGTATAGCAACTGCTGATAAAGCATCACGAATAGCAATACTTGTATGAGAATAAGCTGCCGGATTTATAATAATTCCATCTACTTCACCTAAACATTCTTGAATCTTATCTACAATTTCACCCTCAAGATTACTTTGAAAAAATTCTAATTCCATACCATTTTGAGAAGCCGAACCTTTCATTTGTTCATGAATTTGGTCTAAAGTCATTGGTCCATAGATATGTTGTTCTCTTACACCTAACATATTTAAATTTGGTCCTTGTATCACTGCTATTTTGTGCTTCGCAATTTGTTCACTTCGTTCTTGCATCATTTATTTCCTTTTTTTGTTTAAATTTTTCAGTATGATACCAGAATGTAGCTTTTATTTAAAATTTTTATTGGCAATATTTTCAATTAAAACAGTTGCATAGGAACTTTTTGGCAAAATAAATTCTAATTCAAGCCAATTTTTATCTTTTATGAATTTATTTTTAATCTCTTTAGGTACTATCCAGGCATCTCTTCGTGAACCTTTTTCGTGGATAAACATATCATCAAATTGTTCTTCAACTTTCCCAGCTTCCCCTTTGGCTCTTATAGTTTTTCTTCCCACCATAAGCCCTGTGATTGTTTTTTTATCTTTACTGTAAATATCACCATCTAAAGCAAAAAGTTTTTTCATCCCTTTTTCTTGAGAGATTTCAACTCTTTTTACTAACCAAGCATTAAAAAAATAACTTTGATATGCCGATACTTGCAGATGTTTTAGTTTTGTATCTTTAGTAAAAGTATCTGCATAAACTATATCTTTACATTGTTTAAATGTTGTATCTTTTCCAAATCTTTGATAACCAAAATAATTTGGCATACCGTGCTTTTGGATTTGTGACAGGGTTTGATATATTATGGGTAAATCATTTGGGTCTATCTCTTTTAAAGTAATTTTAAATTTATTGGCTTTTAAATCCCCAATTTTAAGTTTTTGATTGTGGGTAAAGGTTTCTAACACTTTAATATTTTTTGAATTTAAAGATTTATAGTCTCTGCTTTTGTTTAAAGGGATACTTATATATTGTGTTGTTGCAGCATTTTTATCTTTTAACCCGGCATACCCTATAAAATGCTCAGGAATATTTAAAGTCTGGGAAATAAAACTAATTAATTCCCAAGTGGAAGTGTATTCTTTTTTTATTTTCATAATAAAAAAATTACCTTTATTTATAAAATGATACAAAGGTATCTCTTCAACAATAAAGTCATATTTATTTTGAGTAAATGTAAAATCAATCGGCTGATGGTTTTGTATAAATAATCGTTTTGTTTTCATAATAAATTATACATAATATAAAATAAAAGTTCCTATTTAGCTTTTTATGTTACAATTGAATTGAAACAAATTATACACAAGTGATTAAAAAAGTGATTTTAGCAACCAATATTACATTGTCATACGATAATAAAAATATGATTATAGAAAATGGAAATTTTCATATAAGAAAAAAAGAATTTATATTTGTCAGCGGGGCTAGCGGAAGTGGGAAATCAACACTTTTAAAAGCTTTATACGGAGAGATAACTCCATTAAACGGTACATTACTTGTAAATCAAATTGATCTCTCACAAAAAAATACCAAGAAACTATTAGAATTACGAAAAAATATAGGGATAATATTTCAAGATTATAAGTTAATCGAAGAATATACTATTGAAGAAAATATAATGTTACCGCTTAAGATTAACGGTTATGACAATGTAGTGTCTCAAGAGCAGGCAAACAAACTTTTAAAGCATGTAAAATTAACTCATAGAGCAGGTACTTATCCAACACAATTAAGTGGTGGAGAGCAGCAAAGAGTAGCAGTTGCACGTGCTCTTGCGCATAATCCAAGTATTATTTTTGCAGATGAGCCTACGGGAAATCTTGATGAATATTCCGCTAATGTTATATGGAAATTATTAAGAGATGCAAATGAACAGTTAGGGATAACAGTTATTGTTGTTACACACAAACCCCCTATGAACTTTGGTATGCATTTTAGACAACTATCAATTAATGACGGGGTTATATATGAGGTTTCTTAAAAATCTTTTATCTTTTCTGATACCTCTGATTATTGTATTATCAACATTTGCTTTACATAATGCGATTAGCAATATTGTAGATGCTTATAAAAAAACTATAAGTAATGATTATTCAATTATGGTAATTGCAAATACTCCTATAAGTGAAGGTAGTATTAAAACTTTGGCCAATATAGATGTTAAAAATATTCAAATATTAAAAAGAGAAGATATAATTACAAATTTAAAAGAACAATTATCTAAAAATTCTTTAAAACTTTTAAATCAGAAACTACCTTTCTTTTATAAAATTTATTTAGAACAATATCCAACTACAACACAATTAAATATTATAAAAAAAGAATTAAATAAAATACCAAATATAAAAAAAGTTGAAACATTTGCATCTGACCATAACAAAGTTTATTCATTATTGATTTTAGTTGAACAAATTGTTCAAATTATGTTAATCTTTATATTTATATTTACTTTTCTAATCTTATCTAAACAAATAAAAATATGGTTATTTGAACATTCCCAAAGAATTTCAATTATTCAGTATCATGGCGGTTCAATTATTTATAGTGCCTTGCCTATTATTAAAATAGCATTATTAAGTGCTATTATTGCAAGTACCGCAGTCATTTCACTTATCATAACAATATCAAATAACTTATCAATTTTTCTTTCACCTGAAGTTTTGAGTATTTTACCAAATAAAAACAGTATACCTGTAGATTTTATATTGATTATTATGTTGTCATTTGCAATATCTATAATCTCAACTATCAGTGTTTTAATAAAGCATAGAATCAAATGAATAAAAAACTTTTGCTTCTTGAAGATGATATTGCATTAAATCAAACAATTGCAGCATATTTTGAAGATTTTGATTATGATATAATTGCTGTTTATGACGGGATTAGTGCTCAAGATACAATTTATGAAAATAATTTTGATCTCTTATTACTAGATGTAAATGTTCCTGATATAAATGGATTTGATTTATTAAAAAGCATTCGAGAAGAAAATATTACCACTCCTGCTATTTTTATCACCTCATTAAACTCAATGACTTCTTTAGAAGAGGGATTTGACAGTGGTTGTGATGATTATATACGAAAACCATTTGCACTTAAAGAACTCTTGATTAGAGTTGAAACAATTTTAAAAAGAGAATTTTTTCATAAAAATAATGATAAAATTAAAATTGATGAAGATATCTATTATAATACAAAAAGTAATGTATTAACTATTAACGATAAAACGATACAGTTAAGCAATAAAGAAGCTACTTTATTAAAACTGTTTTTACAGAAACTTGACCAGCGTATTTCTCATGAGGCTATCTATAGTGCACTTTGGGAATATGATGAAGAGATAAGTCCCAGTGCCTTAAGAACTTATATTAAGAATTTACGAAAATATTTAGGAAAAGAAAAAATTGTCAGTATTAAAAAGCTTGGATATAGATTTACCACAAAGTGAAAAACGAACATTAGTTAGTTTTTTATCTTTATATATTTTTTTTACAATTGTTATCTTAAGCTTTGTGATGCAATTTTATTATAATTTTCAAAAAAATTTAATGATTGGCGAAAAAAGAATAATACTGGTTCAATATGCCAGTGAACTCATAATTGAATTAAAAAATATAAATACAAAACCTGTGTCAGAACAAATATATCCAATAGATAAAAGATTTAAATCTGCTATTTATGACAGCAACAGTGATTTAATCTTTTCTACAATAAAAAATTCAAAAATAAAACTTGATCAAATTATATACAATAGTGATGAAACTATTCAATATATTAAAGACCCAAAATCATCTTATCTTGGAGCTACTTATGTTTTAGTTAAGATTGTACAAGATGAACAATGGCAAAAAGATATTATTTATACAATAATTTTATATGGAATAATTGCATTTGTCATTATTTTGATTTTTGGCTATTTCTTATTAAAATTATTTTTAAAACCAATGAGAGATGCTTTACATCTACTTGATACTTTTATTAAAGATACAACACACGAATTGAATACCCCTGTAAGTACTATTGTTGCAAATATCGAGATGATTAATACTAAAAATATAGATGATGAAAAACTTGTGCAAAAAATAAATCGAATTGATATCGGTGCTAAAACAATTTCTAATATATATGAAGATTTAACATATTTGGTTTTAAATAATAAAACAATATCTCAAGATAAGAATTTAAATCTTGCCCAGATTTGTGAGCAAAGAATTGAATATTTTAGAACTTTAGTAGCAGCAAAGGAAATAAATATCAGTACCGATCTTGATGCCGGCATTATGTTATATATTGATCAAAAAAAGATTTCTAAAGTAATTGAT
The DNA here is from genome assembly GCA_965242915.1 of Arcobacteraceae bacterium. Taxonomy (GTDB): domain Bacteria; phylum Campylobacterota; class Campylobacteria; order Campylobacterales; family Arcobacteraceae; genus CAJXII01. The sequence goes on along the minus strand of CBDETN010000026.1, from coordinate 120,842 downwards.
AATCTTATATCTAATGCAATTAAATATAATAAGTTTAGAGGTTCAATTCATATAACTTTAGCAAAAAACAGATTAAGTATTAAAGATACAGGTCGTGGAATATCAAAAGAAAATATTGATTTAATGTTTGATAGATATGTTAGATTTGATAAAAGTGTCGGTGGTTTTGGAATAGGATTAAATATAGTTAAACTTATATGTGATGAATACAATTTAAATATTAATATTATATCACAAATAGGCATTGGAACAGATGTACAAATTAGTTGGCAATAGCAAATAATATATTCCACAATCTCTTCACAATTTTATCCTATACTTCCCTTGTAACAAAAAACAAAAGGAATTACACATGAAAACATTATTAAAACTAGCATTAGCTGGTGCAATTGCATTAGCAATGAGTTCAACAGTTGCAAGTGCAGATGTTGCTAAAGGGCAAAAGCTTTATTCTAAAAAGCTTAAAAAAGCTTGTGGGATTACTGGAGCTAAAATGGCTGGTAAACATTCACAAGACGAATGGGAAGCATTTCAAGAAGGTGGTAAATTAGCTGATGAGATTAAAAAAATCTGTCCAGATGTAAAAAAAGTAAAAGAAAAATATATACCGCATTATTATGATTTCTTCTATGAATATGCAAATGATTCAGGAAATGTTCCATCTTGTTAATATTCTAACCTATATAGATGGGATTTTACTTCCCTCTATATAAATATTTATCTTCCTCTATTACTGCCTCTATGGGTATGTGCATTGCCACCACCTCTATTACTTCTTGAACTAAAACCTGAGTTTGAACCTCTTGAATTATTAGAATTCCGTCCACCACTTTGACCACTTTGACCACCTCGTCCAACTTGACCACCACGACCACCTCGTTTTTGTCCACCTCGTCCTTTTTGTATCGGTTCAGCTTTGATAGAAGGATCAACATCAAATCCATCTTCATAAACTTTTTTAATATCTTTTTTGATTAGTTTTTCAATACCTTTTAAATAATCCAACTCATCAACACAAACTAAAGATATAGCCTCTCCTGTATTTCCAGCTCGTCCTGTTCTTCCAATTCTATGCACATAATCTTCACTAATATTTGGTAATTCAAAATTGACTACATGAGGTAATTGGTCTATATCAATCCCCCTTGCAGCAATATCTGTTGCCACTAAAACTCTAATACTGCCAGCTTTAAAATCAGCTAATGCTTTTGTTCTTGCACCTTGACTTTTATTTCCATGAATTGCAGCAGCACTGATACCATCAAGCTCCAGTTGTTTTGTTAATTTATTTGCACCGTGTTTAGTTCTCATAAATACTAAAACTTGTTTCCAATCTTCTTTTTGAATTAAGTGCGAAAGTAACTCTTTTTTACGACCTTTATCTACAAAATAAACAGCTTGTTCAATAGATTCTGCTGATATGTTTCTTCTGGCAACTTCTATTAAAATAGGTTCATTTAGTAAGTTATCTGCAAGTTTTTTTATCTCGTTAGAAAATGTTGCGGAAAATAAAAGATTTTGTCTATTTTTAGGAATTAAAACTAAAACTTTTTTGATATCATGAATAAATCCCATATCAAGCATTCTATCTGCTTCATCTAATACAAGAAATTCAACTCTTGATAAATCAAGACTTTTCTGTCCTACCAAATCTAAAAGTCGTCCAGGAGTCGCGATTAATATATCAACACCTTTTTTTAATTTTGCTTTTTGAGGATTAATACCAACACCGCCAAAAACAACTGCTGAAGTAAATGGTAAATATTTACTATATGTTTCAACATTCTCCCCCACTTGTGCAGCTAATTCTCTTGTAGGAGTTAATACTAAAGCTCTAATTTGATGTTTACCTTTTTGAACTTTTTTATGAGATAACAGTTCTAACATCGGCAATGTAAATCCAGCAGTTTTACCGGTTCCTGTTTGAGCTCCTGCTAAAACATCTTTTTGTTCTAAAATAATTGGAATCGCTTTTGCTTGAATTGGTGTTGGTTCACTGTAACCTTGCTCGGCTACTGCTTTTAAAATTGGTTTTGATAACCCTAAGTTTTGAAATGACATTAATATACCTTTTTTATGTTTTTATTTTATTTAATTGATTTTTTTTGCATTATAGCATAATGATTAGTTGTGTAAGATTTTATAATGTAATTGTTTATATCCTTCTTTTCGTTTTCTATAGGCACTTGCGGTAAATGGATTTTTATTATCTAATATATCAATTGCCAAACTGTCATCACCACCACGACCAATACGACCTAAATATTGTACAAGTCTCCCATAATATGAGATAGGTGTTGCTAAAATTATAGTATTTAAATGTGGGAAATCAATCCCCTCTCCAAAAAATGAAGTTGTAGCAAGTACCAAAGATGCAGATTCTACTGCTTTCATATTTTCATTTTGTTCATTTTTCTTTTGACTTCCATGAATACTCACATATTTTATACTGCTGACATCAAGTAAGTGTTCTAAATTTTCTATATGTTCAATTCTATCGGTTAAAAGCAAAATTTTTCTATTTTGATACATTTTTATTTGTTCTAAAATAATTTGGTTTCTTTGATTATCATTGATAAGTTCACTAATTAAATCTGCAAAATTATCTACATTGGAAGTAAAATTTGTATTAACAATTTTTAACTTATTTATTGTAGTTCTTGCAGCTTTAGCTTCATAAGCAATTGAACCTATTTGTTGAAATATAATTGGCTGCATACCATCTTTTCTATTCGGTGTTGCACTAAGTCCTAAGATATATTTACCCTCAAATTTTTTTAAAATCTTTTCAAATGTAACTGCTGGGATATGATGACACTCATCAACTATAACAAAAGAGTATTTTTTAATTATATCCGGAGTATTTTTCAAACTTTGCATAGTTGCAACATCTAATTTACCATTTAAAGTATTTTTACTTTTTCCAAGATACCCAATGTCACATTTTTCCATTTCAAAATATTCAACAAATCTATCAATCCATTGATCTAAAAGCATATTTTTATTTACTATAATTAAGGTATTTGCCCCGCGTATCTCTATCATTTTAGCAGCTAACAAAGTTTTACCAAATCCAGGAGGTGCTACACACATACAAAAGTCTTTTTTTGATATTTGATTTACAGCTTCATTTTGTTCATCTCTTAAAGTAAATACTACATTTGGAAAGATCTCTTTTTGGAAAAATCTTTTATCATCAAAACTACTGTCAATTTTATTTTCTTTAAAAAGTTCTATTACATTTCTCATCAATCCACGAGGTAAAATTAAAGTAGATGAAAGTTTATCTTCTTCATAACCTTTTATAGTTTTTGGGGTGTTATAAAGTGGTTTTCGCAAGTTTTGCAAAATTTTAATTTGAGGATTATCAAAAGTAGCTTGTTCTTTTAATTTATCTTGTAAAGATGTTGATAAATTTAAAGTATTTATATAAATAGCATCTTTTAAAATGAAATGATTAAATGAGTTTTCTTGAATCTGTTTTTCAAGAGATACAATCTCATTTTCTATCTCTTGCTTTTTATTATAAAGACTTTCTAATCTTTGCTTAATATCATTAGATATATTATGCTTCCTCTATAAGTTCTTGGAATTTCGGCTCTTCAATACTTTTATATTTACTCACTAGTGTTGAATTCTTCATTTTTCCCTCACCTTCAAATATACCATTTTTATCAATCGCAATATTTTGATATTGCATTTTTCCCAATACCTTACCAGATTCTAAGATATTAATATCCTCAGCATTAATAATTCCGTCAACCAAACCATTTACTATTAAATGTTTAACATTAATATTACCTATAATCTCACCTGTTTTACCAATAGTTAACGACTGAGCTGATATCATACCTTCAAATTTACCATCACAAAACACATCTCCTGCAGTATTAATACCACCCCTTATAAATGCTCCGTCACTTATTATTGTTGCACCAATTTTTGGCTTTGACTGCTTATCATTTTTACTAAAGATTCCCATTCTACTCTCCTTTGTTTTTCAAATATTTTTTCATAATTTTGCATATTCCAAGCCATAAAGTATTTTGGATTAAGCACTTTACTTGCATACCTTATCTCATAATGCAAATGAGGACCGGAACTTCTTCCACTATTTCCACTTTTTGCTATTAGCTGCCCTCTTTTAACTACATCTCCAACTTTGACCTTTACAAATCTTAAATGTGCAAATACAGTTTCAAAACCAAAATTATGTGATATTATAATCATTCGACCATAATTGCCTTTATTTTTACTTTGTACATACCTTATAACTCCATCTGCAGTAGCATATACATCTGTTCTTCTTTTGGCTCTTAGATCAATACCCTTATGAAATCTTTTCTTTTTTGTTACAGGATGAATTCTCCAACCAAATTTAGCAGTAACTTTCATCAGTTTAAGAGGATTTCCATTTGGAATAGTTTGTAACATATATGATTTTTGTGCTGATGTAATTTTAGCTAATGTGACTCTCTTAATCAATGAAGTTGTATCATCTCCTTTTACACCGATTATCTCTTCAATATCTTTAAGCGTATCTCCCAATTCTTCAATATCTTTAATTTTATCTTTTATTTGCATACTATAAAGTGTATTCTGCATTTTCAATACTTTACTTTGATGCGATAAGATATCAACTTTATTATTTAAATTTGATATAAGCCAAAAACTGAAACCTAAAACTACAAAGACAATTAATACAATATATACTATAGCTTTTCTAATAATTTTATTAAGATTATATGACTTTGTACTATCAATATCTGATACAGTTATTATTAATCTATTTTTAAAACTCACTAGCTTCCTTATATTGTAAAAATTCTTCAACCACTTTAAATGATCCAAAAACTAAATATTTATTATCATTTTCTATTTTATCTAATTTTTTTACAGCTATCCTTAAAGTCTTACACACTTGTATTAAATCATTTTCATCTGCCATTCTATCATCATCACACTGTATAATTTGTACCTCTTTGATGATTGGCTTTAAAATTTCTAAAACTTTTTTATAATCTTTATCTTTGTAACTGTTATAAATCAATATTATTTTTTGACCTTTAAATTCATCTGCCAGAACTTTGGCAGCTAGAGGATTATGTCCTACATCAATAGTTATATTGTGTGTTAATTTTTGGCAGCGACCAAAAAGTACCGGTAATTTAAATTCCCAATCTTGTGCCCACTCTCCTGAGTGGGTACATATATTATGTGCTAAATATTCTAATGCTCTTAAAGCTAATTTTAAATTATTTTGTAAATATTTTGGTAAAGATAAAGCCTCTTTTGGTAAAAAGCTATTATTAAAAGGTATCTCTTCTTTTAAGTTCAACACTTCATTCTTAGCTCTTAGCACTTCTAGATTAGATACTTGTTTCCCTAATATAAAAGCATTATTACAACTTCTCATCTTGGTAGCCGCAATCTCTTCAATCGTATTACCTAAAAATTCAGTATGGTCAATACCAATTGTTGTAATTAAAGTTAAATCATTTTGAACCACATTTGTAGCATCAAACTCACCGCCAAGTCCTGCTTCTAAAACTAAAAAATCCAAACCATCACTTAAAACCAAAGCTATTAGAGTTGCATATTCAAAATATGTTAATTTTTCTACTATTTGCTTAGGTAAAATATTTAAAAGTTTTTTATGGGTGAAATCTAATTGTTCATCAGTACTGTCAACTCCATCTATCCAGATTCGTTCATTAAATTTTAAAATATGAGGTGAACTATAATGGAGAGTTTTATAACCATTTTGAAATAAAAAATGAGATAAAAATCTACCAGTACTACCTTTGCCGTTTGTTCCTACTATATGGATAACAAATGGCAAAGTAATATGATCTTTTACAATATTCCAAGCGTCAGATATAACATCATAATCAATTTTATTAAAAAAAAGAGTTTTGTTATTTAAAAAAGAATTTAACATCAAATCTTAGAATTTATTATTTCACTTTACTTTTATTCTTCATCTTCTTTTTTAAAAGACTGTACTGCTATACTTGAAAATATTTCACTTAAAGCTTTTTCTACTGCCACTTTTACTGATTCTGTTTTTTTAGCATCTGTGATTAATGAATCAGCATCTACAGCATAATCATAACTGCCGCTTACCCCTATAGATTTTTCTGTATCTGTTTTAAGATTATGATAACTTAAATTAACACTGACAGTTGTTCTGTATAGTTTGGCATAACCTTCATTATCTGATTGTAAAGTTGCAAATGATACAGAACCTAAAGATACATTCATAATAGTATCTGCTTGTGTTTTATCATTCGTTAATGATGCGCCAAATTGACTTATAACCATTTCATTTACCGCATCTTTAACCAATACAGAGTTTGTTGCATTATTAATATCTACATTTAATTTAACATATACCTTACCTGATATTTCATATTTTGCATAATGTGATGTTGGCTTGTAACCACAACCAGCAAGAGTGAAAAGTGAAAAACCAACAGTGAGAAGTAATGATAATAATAATGATTTTTTCATAACTAACCTTTAATTACTAAATTAACCAATTTATTAGGAACTACTATCTCTTTTATTATATCTTTTCCATCAAGCCATTTTTTAATGTTATCTTGTGCTTTTGCAAGTTCTAAAATCTCTTCTTTGGCAGCACTTGGAGATACTTCAATTTCTGCTCTTTTTTTACCGTTAATTGTAACAGCCAAAGTGATACTGTCAAGTACAAAAACTTCCTCTTTTATCTCTAAAATATTATCAAAGTTTTTTCTTTCAAATAATGTGTCAGCTATCTCCCAGCAAGTATGAGGAATAATTGGTTCTAAAATATTTGTCATAATATAATAACCCTCAGTCCAAACTACCTCATTTTTTTGGGTTTGTAAAGCATTTAAAGCTTCCATACAAGAAGCGATCAAAGTATTAAAAGCAAATGTTTTATTCATAACTTCATTTGCTTTTTTTAATGCTTCATATACTTTCTTTCTAGCTTCTTTCTCCTCTTTAGTTAAATCTTGATGATTTATATCATTAATATACTCAGCATTTAGAACTCCACACTTAGCACTAAATTCGTAGAATTTTCTAATAAATCGATAAGCTCCCTCAACAGCACTGTCATTCCACTCTAACTCTTTCGTTGGAGGTGCGGCAAACATCATAAAAAGTCGTGCTGTATCTGCTCCATACTTAGAAACAATAGCATCGGGATCTACCACATTTCCTTTAGATTTACTCATCTTAGCACCATCTTTTAAAACCATACCTTGTGTAAGTAAGTTTTTAAATGGTTCTTTTGAATTAGTGTATCCAAGCGTATTGAGAGCTTTTGTAAAAAATCTGGCATAAAGCAGATGTAAAATTGCATGTTCTATCCCGCCAATATATTGGTCAACATCCATCCAATAATCATTATCTTCTTTTGATATACCTACCTCTTCCCACTTCTTAGGATTTGTAGCATATCTTAAGTGATACCAAGAAGACTGTACAAATGTATCTAAAGTATCAGTTTCTCTAATTGCATCAGCCCCACATTTAGGACAACTGCAGTGTTTCCAAGTGGGATGGTTATCAAGTGGATTTCCCTCGCCGGTAATCTCTACATCTTCAGGTAATGCAATTGGTAGGTTTTCCAGTTTCTCAGGAACAAGTCCACAAGTCTCACAATGAACAAATGGAATTGGAGCACCCCAATATCTTTGTCTTGAAACTCCCCAATCTCTCAACTTATAGTTTATTTTTTTAGACCCAAGATTATTTTGTTCAAAATGGTAGATGATAGCTTTTTTGGCTTTAGAGTTTTTCATATCTGTAAACTCTCCACTGTCAACTAAAATCCCATCTTCTGTATGAGCTTCTTCTAAATTTATAATTCCATCTTTAGTATCAATTACAATTTTAATATCAAGCTTGTATTTTGCAGCGAATTCAAAATCTCTTTGATCATGAGCAGGTACAGCCATAACAGCACCTCCACCATAAGATACCAATACAAAGTTAGCAACCCATACCGGAATTTCCTTCCCTGTTAAAGGATGAATAACTGTAATTTCTAAATCTAAACCAATTTTATCTGATAGAGCTCTGTCTCTTTCAGTTACTTTTTGCATATCTTTAATAGCTTGAATCTTTTCATCGCTTAAAAGCTTATTATCAACTAAATATTTAACAATCTCATGCTCACAAGCCAGTGCTGAATAACTTACTCCATAAATAGTATCAGGTCGAGTTGTAAATACACTATATTTATCAAAATTGTTTCCAAGCTTTTCTTTTGACTGATCACTCAATTCAAAATCAAACTCCAACCCTTCACTTCGACCTATCCAATTTCTTTGCATAGTTAAAACTTTTGATGGCCATTGACCTTCTAAATCATCCAGATCATCAAGCAATTCTTGAGCATATTTTGTAATGGCTATATAATACCCCGGCATCTCTTTTTGTTCAACTTCAGTATCACATCTCCAGCAGCAACCATCTTCAACCTGCTCATTAGCTAAAACTGTATGACAAGGCTCACACCAATTTACAGTTGTGCTCTTTTTGTATAAAATACCCTCTTCATACATTTTAATGATAAACTCTTGTTCCCATCTTGTATAAAGCTCATCACTGGTTGCCAATTCTCTGGTTTTACAAAAAGACAGCCCTAGTCCTGTAAGCTCTTTCCTCATATAATCAATATTTTCATAAGTCCATTTTTTTGGATGAAGTTTATGTTTAATAGCTGCATTTTCAGCAGGCATACCAAAACTATCCCAACCAATCGGATGTAAAACATTAAAATTATTTTTCCTAAAATGTCTGGCGAAAGCATCACCAAGGCAATAATTTCTTACATGCCCCATATGAATACGACCGCTAGGATATGGAAACATACTTAAGATATATTTCTTTTCTTTTTTGCAACTTTCATCTTCAGGTTCAAACAGATTATTATCATCCCAATATTTTTGCCACTTTTGCTCAATTTGTCCAAACTCATACTGCATTTTAATAATCTTCCTGATCTTGACTCTTAGCACTTTCAATTAATGCTAAAGCAATAGAGAATAAATTTGCAACAACAGCACCAATAGCTAGTGCAATTGCTAAACCTACATTATCAGTAAAAGTAAATACAATAAATGCAGGTATTAGATGTAAATCTGCAACCAATGAACTAGCTAATAATTCTGCCGCAAGTAAATTCCTTATACCAATTTTTAATATTGTAGATATTACATTAACCCCAGCAGCTAAAAATAAAGCTATCTCATTTTGTTCATATAAAAAACCAGCCGTTGTCGTTAAACTCATAAGTGAAAAAAATATATATGTTACCTTACCCCAATCCATCATCTACCCCTTTTATTTAAACTGTACCTTGCTCAAATTGAGCTCTCATTCTGTCTTTTTCTTGTTGTCTTTTTAACTTTTCAGCTTCACTTTGCCTATAGTTAGATATAGAAAAGTTTAATTGAACTAAAAAAGAAGCTGCTATAAATATAGAGGAATAAGTACCAACTACAATTCCAACTAGAAGTGTAAAACTAAATCCATTTATAATCTCTCCACCAAATAAATATAAAGTTAATACAACAAAGAATGTTGTAAGAGAGGTAAGTGTTGTTCTACTTAAAGTCCTTGAAACTGATTCATTAACAACCTTATCTAATACATTTTCTTTTGATGTTTGAACACCTTCTCTAATTCTGTCAAATACAATAATCGTATCATTTAAAGAGTAACCAAGTATAGTTAAAATAGCTGCTAAAATATCAAGATTTACATCTACATTAAACAATACGATAGCACCTAAAGCAATTGTAATATCATGAATAAGTGCTAAAATTGAAGCAACTGCAAATCTCCATTCAAATCTAAATGAAACATAAACAAGTATCACAAGAAGTGCCATGCTTAGAGCCATTAGACCTTTTTCTTGTAAGGCATTACCAACTTTTGGACCAACCATATCAACTCTTCTTATTTCATAAGAACCTGTTGGTTTTAAAAGTTCTCTTAAATCATCACCAACATCTTTTCCTAATTGTGTAGTAGTTGTTGGTATTTTTATTATTATCTCTTGAGGCGTTCCAAACTTCGTAACAACAGCTTTTTCAAATCTAACATCTTCAGCTAAAATATCTCTAATATTTTTAATAGGCGCTGCTTGCGTGTATTGAACCTGCACTAAAGTTCCTCCAGAAAAATCAATTCCTAAATTTAAACCTTTTGTAAACAATAACACAAATGAAATTATTACTAAAAGTGCAGAAAATCCTAAAAACGGTAATCTCTTACCCATAAAATCATAAGTTTTACCTGATTTAAATAATTCCATAATTTAAACTCCAAACCATTTTTTATTATTTTTTTCTTTAGACATTCTTGGCATCATCGCTTCATATACTCCATGTGTTCCTAAAATAGCAGTTAACATAGAAGCTAAAATACCTATAGAAATCGTAATTGCAAAACCTTTAATAGGTCCTGTTCCGTAAGCATATAAAATTACAGCAACTAGAAGTGTAGTGATATTTGCATCTAAAATAGCACTCATAGCATTTTTATAACCATCTTCAACTGCTTTTGAAATATGAACACCCTTTTTAAGCAGTTCACGAATTCTCTCTGCAATGATAACATTTGCATCAACTGCCATACCGACAGTTAAAACAATTCCTGCCATACCAGGGAGTGTTAAAGTTGCTCCAAACATAGCCATAACTGCAATGATAATAAAAATATTTGTAATAAGAGCTATATTTGCTATAAATCCGGCAACTCTATAATAAACCATCATAAAAATAACTACAAGTACAAATCCAGAAATCAAAGCAAACATAGAAGATCGGATAGAATCAGCACCCAAACTAGGTCCTACACTTCGTTTTTCGAGCATAATAACAGGTGCCGGCAAAGCTCCACTTCTTAGAGCAATAGCAACACTTCCAGCTTCTTCTAAACTAAATCCACCAGATATTTGTCCACTCCCACCACCAATTCTTTCACGAATCACAGGTGCTGAAAATACTTTACCGTCTAAAACAACAGCCAATCTTTTACCAACACTTTTTGCTGTAAAATCTCCAAAAACTTTAGCACCAAATGAACTAAGTTTAAAATTAATAATTGGTTGATTTGTTTGTTGGTCAAAAGCAACTGAAGCATCAACAATTTCAGAACCTGTTAAAATAGGAATTTGTTCAACCAAATATTTTCTGCCAACTTCATTTGCAGATTCCAAAATAAGGTCACCATATTCTAAAGCTTTTTCATCACTTAAAGTAAGTGCCTGATCATTTCTGTCTTCATCTATTGCCATAAGTTCTAAATTTGCCGGTTTTGCAATAAGCTCTCTTGCTCGCTGTTCCTCTTCAGCATTTTTAATACCGGGAAGTTCAACAACAATATCAGTTTTACCTTGTCTTGTTACAGAAGGCTCTGCAAGTCCAAATTGGTCAAGTCTGTTTCTAATGGTTTCAACGGCTTGAGAAACTGCCATATCTTTTGTCAAAGCAATTTCAGTTTCAACCAATCTAATACTGTAAAACAAATTATCAGCACCACTTACATCGATACCCTTAACTTCTGACAGCATTTTATCTAATTTGATTTTTTCATCAGGATCTAATAAAACAAAACTGACTTTATCAGGATCAATAGTTAAATCTTCAATTAAAATATCTTCATCATCTGTAAAATATTTTACTGTTGCTGCTATTGATTTTATCTTATTTTCAACAGCTTTTTCCACTTCTACACCCAAAAGCATATGAAGTCCACCTTGCAAATCAAGTCCTAAAGATATTTTTTTCCCAGAATCACTTTGAGTAAATGATGGAATTGAGAAAACTATACCAAAAATAGTTGCAAGTGCAAATATTATAAGTCTATAGTTAAAAAATTTCAAAAATTAATCTTCCCATTTAGCCGCAACATAATCTTTAGCTATTCTCATGGCACCGCCGTCAATATTTTTTACAGTGTAAAATGATTCTTCTACTTTTGTAATCTCTACAATAACTCCACCGTTAATGACAATTTTATCACCTTTTTGAAGTGACTCCATCATCTCTTTGTGCACTTTTTGTTGTTTTTGCTGCGGTCTGATAATCAAAAAATAAAAAATCGCAAATAATACGATTAGAGGTAATAATGATCCTATTAAGCTTCCGTCCATAATGTTTTCCTTGTGTGTATAATTTATTGGTATTGTATCTAAAAAGTACTTATGATATAATCTTTAAAAAGAATTATTGAGTAACAAACTCGTTCCCACTGTCTCAGTGGGAACAAATACTTTAATTAACTTAGCCTATTATATGCGTTCCAACTCTCCTGAGTTGGAACGAGGTGGAATAGACAAATAAAGGATAAAAATGCAAATAGCTCAAAACATTGCAGACTTAGTAGGAAATACACCTATTATTAAATTAAATAATATTGATAAAAATTTACCGGCAAATATTTATGCAAAGTGTGAATTTATGAATCCTACAAGCAGTGTAAAAGATAGAATAGGTATGTATATGATCAAGAAAGCTTTATTAGATGGAAGTATTAATAAAAATACTCATATAATAGAACCAACCAGTGGAAATACAGGTATTGCATTAGCAGCTCAATGTGCTTCTATGGGGCTTAAACTTACTTTAACTATGCCTGAATCTATGTCAATTGAGAGAAGAAAATTAATCAAAGCATTTGGTGCGAATATAGTTTTAACACCGGCATCGCTAGGTATGACAGGTGCTTTAGAAAAAGCTGATGAGATACAGCAAAAAGAAAAAAATTCTATTGTATTAAGACAATTTCATAATCCAAATAATCCGGCTATTCATGAGGTTACCACAGCGCGCGAGATTTTAAAAGATATGGATAAAAAAATAGATATTTTTATATCAGCAGTAGGAACCGGCGGTACAATCAGCGGTACAGGTAAAATTTTAAAACAAGAGATTCCAGATATACAAATTATAGCACTTGAACCGCTTAACAGTGCGGTTATAAGTGGGGAGGACGCAGGTGCTCATAAAATACAGGGTATTGGAGCCGGATTTATACCAGATACTTTAAATACTGATATTTATGATGATGTTATTAAAGTTAATGATGAAGATGCTATTAAAACAGCAAAACAATTAGCACTGAAAGAGGGACTGCTAGTTGGAGTTTCAAGTGGAGCAAATGTATGGGCGGCTTGTCAGCTGGCATCTTTAGAAGAAAATAAAGATAAAAATATAGTTACAATACTTTGTGATACAGGGGAGAGATATTTAAGTACTGAATTGTTTGATTGATTTCCAACGGGAGATTATTCTCCCGAAGTTGTTTCCCCGCTGTATGCAATAATTCCACGAGTAAAATTAGATACTTGTTTCCATCCCATATCCAACATAACTCTTTGACAATATGAACTTCTACTGCCTGTAAAACAATATAAAATTGTAGGTTTTTCTTTTTGATTTTCAATTTGGTCTAATTGATTATAAAAAGATGTTGTAGGAATTAAATAATCAGTTCCAACGATTCTTTGCTGATTCCACTCCATCCACTCTCTTACATCTACTAAATTAAAATCAACCATTCCAAGCTCTCTAGCTTCAAGTAAAGCTATTATCTCATCTGAATCAAGTTGTTCATGAGCTAAAATAACTTCACATTCTTTTTTTGTCAATCCTCTTGAATGTGTATGTGCTGCAATTTCAGCTTCCTCTTCAATTGCATTTATTTTTGCATATTCAGGTGTACAAAAAATACCACAATGACATTTTCCTTCATTTGGTATCTCATTTTCAATTGCCGGTTTACAAGGGCAAATTCTATTATTGGCTTCACTTCTTTCCTCTTTAGTTTCACCAATTACCATAAAACAAGGACAAAATCTTTTATTGTAAATCATTTTATTTCGCGCAAGTCCCATAGTAACACCTTCCTTGATGTCCGAAATTGGATTATATACCCAGCCTTGGCTTGCACAAACTTTGTCTGTAAATTCTTTTGTTTTTTCTAATTCTTCTTTAAATTCAGAAGATTCCATATCTATTTTTATCATGATTTACACATTAAACTTAAAGTGCATTACATCACCGTCTTGTACTATATATTCTTTACCTTCAAGTCTTAATTTTCCAGCTTCTTTAGCTTTAGATTCACCACCATAAGATATAAAATCTTCATATGATATAACTTCAGCTTTGATAAAACCTTTTTCAAAATCATTATGAATTACTGCAGCAGCCTGTGGAGCCTTACAGCCTTGTGGAATCGTCCAAGCTCTCACTTCTACTACACCTGCTGTAAAATAACTTTGAAGTTTAAGTTTATCAAATGCAGTATGAATAATCATTTCAAGTCCAGATTCTTTAACACCAAAATCAGTTAAAAATTCTTTAGCCTCATCATCGTCCAAATCAATTAATTCTTCTTCAATTTTGGCACAAAGCATAATAACTTCACTATTCTTTTCTTTTGCATACTCTCGCACTTGCTTCACATAGTCATTTTCTTCCATTAAACTGTCTTCATCAACATTTGCACCATAAATTATCTCTTTATTTGATAAAAATCTTAATTCGTTATCTAAAGCTATAAAATTATCATCATCTTTCTCTTCAAAAGTACTTACACTTTTTAAATCTTCAAGATGAGTCATCAAAGCAGTTGCTATTTCATATTTTGCAGCCGCTTCTTTATCAAATTTAGAATCTTTTTTTAGTCTTGTCATCTTCTTTTCAAGTTGAGCAATATCTGCGAAAATTAATTCAGATTCTATAATCTCAATATCTCTAATTGGATTTATATCACCTTCAACATGAACAATATTTGGATCTTCAAAACATCGCACCATGTGTAAAATAACTTCAACTTCTCTAATATTTGATAAAAATTGATTTCCCAATCCTTCACCTTTTGAAGCACCCTTTACAAGTCCGGCAATATCAACAAAATCTATAGTTGAATGTTGAATTTTATCTGGATTTACAATCTTTGCTAACTCATCAAGTCTTTTATCTGGTACCGGTACTATCGCTTTATTTGGTTCAATAGTACAAAATGGATAATTTTGTGCTTCTGCATTTGCAGCTTTTGTTAATGCATTAAAAGTTGTTGATTTTCCTATATTTGGTAGTCCTACTATCCCTACGCCTAATCCCATTTAATACCCTTTGATTTTAATTTATGGGTGGGATTATACACTAATATAGATTAAGATTATATACTTTTTAAAAACTCAATTGCCAATCGTACCCCTGCACCGCTTGCACCATAAGGATTATATCCCCAGGCACTTTCTACAAATGCCGGACCTGCTATATCAATATGAACCCATTTTTGTTTATTTTCATCTTTTATAAAATGCTCTAAAAACATAGCAGCAGTAATAGCCCCGCCATATCTTGTATTTGCAATATTACAAATATCAGCTATTTCACTTTTTATTGTTTTTTTCAAATATCTGTTAAACGGCAATGATGTAGCTAATTCTCCACAATCTAGTGCCGATTGAACAATCTTATAATTTAATTGAGTATTATTTCCCATAACTCCACTTGTATAATGCCCGACACCTACAACACAAGCACCGGTTAAAGTTGCAAAATCTAAAATATAATCGATATCTTTAATCTCATCTTGTGCATAACATAAACAATCAGCAAGCACAAGCCGCCCTTCAGCATCTGTATTTCTAATTTCTATTGTAGTTCCATTTTTTGCACGCAAGACATCATCAGGCTTGAAAGCATCTCCACCAATCATATTTTCAACAGCACCTACGATTCCATGAACTTCAAATGGTAAGTTTAATTTAGAGATTACACTCATAATTCCTAAAACAGCACAACCGCCGCTCTTATCACTTTTCATAGTAGTCATAAAATCACTTGGCTTTAAACTAAGTCCACCGCTATCGTAAGTTAAACCCTTTCCTACAAGTACAATTTTTTTCTTAGCATTTTTACATTTATATGTAAGGTGTATTAGTTTTGATTTATGCCTGCTTGCACGACCTACCGCATTCATAGCATTCATACCATTTTCTTCTAAATATGTTTCATCATATATTTTACACTCTATATTTTCTTCTTTGGCTATCATTTGCGCTTCAACTGCCATAATATCCGGATAAAAATCATCAGGTGCTGTATTTACCATATTTCGTACCATATTTACAGCTTCACTGATATTTATAGCTTCTTCAAACTCATTTTGAATTTTTTTTGTAATTTTTGCAACTTGAATATAAATTTCTTTCTCTTTTGTTTTCTCTTTTTTACTTTTATATTTATCAAATTTATAATTACCTAACTCAAAACCTTCAACCATAGCTTTTAAGTTATCTTTACAAATTATTTTCGCACTAGAAAAAGAGGTAGAGTTTAGCTTCTGTACAGCACAAGAGACTGCAATTCTAATACTGTCATGTTTATTATCTTCACAACCTACATAAATCTTTTTAACTTCAGTAAGAAGTACGCATTCTTCATCATTACCTTTAAAATTTAACTGTTTTAAAATCTCTTTATCAGATTTTATTTTTTTATTTTTTACTAATATTATCTCAATTTGAGTATTTATATCTTTAGTCGTTAGATTTAATTGCATGAACTTCCTTCTCTATATTTCTTATTGTTCTTTTATCACTTTTTTGCGTTGCTTTATGGAAATACCAATATATACTACCGCCAATACCTAAGGCAAATGGAATTGCAAAATACCAGTGTTCTTTAGCTATTTTTAGAATCTCTAAAATCTCTTCACCAAAATACCAAACAGGTACTATAGTAATAGCACCCCAGCACCATGCACTGATTAAGTTTATTAATGCAAATGTTTTAGCATCATATCTTGTCAGTCCAATTGATATAGGGATAATTGTTCTCATACCATACATATATCTTTGAGCAAAAATAATAGGCCAACCATACTTTTTAAGTAAAAGATGAGACAGCGCAAATTTTCTTCGTTGACCTTTAAACTTTCTATGAACAAAAGATTTATTGTATCTTCCTATATAAAAATATATCTGATCACCGGCAAACCCGCCAAGACCAGCTACAAAAATAGCTAAATATAAGTTCATATCATCAGTACTACAAAGTAAACCAGCCATGATAAGTCCTGATTCACCCTCTAAGATACTCCATGAGAAAAGAATAATATATCCATATTCTTTCATTAAATATAAAAATTTATTTTCCAATCCACTTACTGGTGCATTATAAAGGTTGTAGCCAAGGTATGAAAACAATAAAACTATAAATATAGTTCCAATTTTACCAGAATTATTAATAATAAATTGTTTCATATTTTAGTCAAAGCTCAATATATCTTTAGCTTGTATCATATCTTTATCTCCACGACCCGAAAGATTAATTATCACAGTTTTACCTTTTAGTTTTTCTTTGGCTTTTTTTAGATAAGCAATTGCATGAGAACTCTCAAACGCAGGAATAATTCCTTCTTTTTGACTTAACCATACAAAAGCATCAAGTGCTTCATCATCTGTAATAGAATCATATTCTACAGTTTGCAACTCTTTATGGTATGAATGTTCAGGACCAATTCCAGGATAATCTAAACCGGCAGAGATACTATGTGCTTCTAAAACCTGCCCATCTTCATCTTGAAGCAAATACGAACATTGTCCATGTAAAATCCCTGGACTTCCTTTTTCTAAACTGCATCCATGTTTATTGGTATCAAGTCCTAATCCACCTGCCTCAATACCCACACAGGTAACTTCATCATCTTCTAAAAAGTGACTAAACATCCCAATTGCATTTGATCCGCCGCC
Source organism: Arcobacteraceae bacterium (assembly GCA_965242915.1). Classification (GTDB taxonomy): domain Bacteria; phylum Campylobacterota; class Campylobacteria; order Campylobacterales; family Arcobacteraceae; genus CAJXII01. Next base: position 103,060 of record CBDETN010000026.1, on the reverse strand, counting down.
AATACAAGCAACTACAACATCAGGGAGTTTTCCTTCAAATTCTAAAAACTGTGCGCGTGCTTCCCATCCAATAATAGCTTGAAAATCCCGCACCATCATAGGATAAGGATGAGGACCGGCTACAGTACCAATTATATAATATGTATCTCTGGCATTTGTAACCCAATAACGAATTGCATCATTCATAGCATCTTTAAGTGTACGACTACCTGATTCAACTGAGATAACTTTAGCACCCAAAAGTTTCATACGAAATACATTAAGTTCTTGCCTAGCCACATCTTTTGCACCCATAAAAACTGTACATTCAAGACCAAGTAAGGCAGCAATTGTAGCAGTAGCTACACCATGCTGTCCTGCTCCTGTTTCTGCAATTACTTTAGTTTTTCCAAGTCTTTTAGCTAGAAGTCCTTGAGCAATAGTATTGTTTATTTTATGAGCACCTGTATGATTTAAATCTTCTCTTTTTAGATAAATTTTAGCACCGATCTCATCACTTATATTTTTTGCATAATACAAAGGATTTGGACGACCTACATAATCTTTTAATAAAGCATTGACTTCACCCCAGTAATCTTCATCAAATCTATACTTTCTATAAGCTTTTTCCAGTTCTAGAAGAACAGGCATTAAAGTCTCCGGCACATAACGACCACCAAAAATGCCAAAATGACCATTTTCATCAGGATCAAATTTTGATGGTTTTGGGATATAATTGTTCAATTTCAACCTTTCACTTTATATATCAAGTACACTATAAACAGGTGCAAACTTTTCTAGTTTTTTATCACCTTCTAAAAACTTAAGATTCATTAAAAAACAAATCTCTACAAGCTCGGCTTTTGTATCTCTCACTAATTTACATGCAGCAGCAGCGGTTCCACCAGTAGCACATAGATCATCTATGATTAACACTTTTGCACCGGCTCTCTCATGGAATGCATCAAGATGAATTTCAAGCTCATCAAATCCATACTCTAACTCATATTTTTCACAAATAGTCGTACTTGGAAGTTTCCCTTTTTTTCGAATAGGAACAAAACCTATTCCCAATCTATCTGCAAGCGGAGCACCAAAAATAAAACCTCGAGCATCAAGTGCCGCAATATAATCTAAACCGCTGTCTTTATATCTAGCTTCTAAATGATCCATTAATAATTTAAAAGCATCTTTATTATTCAACAGTGTTGAAATATCTTTAAATATAATCCCAGGCTTTGGAAAATCTGGAATATCTCTAATACTGTCTGATATAATTTGTTTTTGTTCATCTGTTAAAATCTTCACTTTTATTACCTTTAATTAAAAATTATTATCTATTATTTGGCATATAGTGTGTCCAAATAAAATATGCATCTCTTGAATTCTAGGAGTATTATCTGACGGCACTACCAAGTTTAGATCACATACATCATTCATCTCTCCGCCATTACGACCTGAAAAGCCTAAAGTTTTACAACCCAATTCTTGTCCTAATTTTAAAGCATTAACTACATTTTTAGAATTTCCGCTTGTAGAAATCCCTATCAATAAATCACCTTTATTAGCCAAACTTTCAACCTGCCTGTCAAAAACTCTATCATAACCATAATCATTTCCAATAGCAGTTAATGCAGATGTATCAGTTGTAAGTGCAATACCGGGAAGTCCTCTTCTCTCGCTTTTATATCTTCCCGTTAATTCAGCGGCAATATGTTGAGCATCAGCTGCACTTCCCCCATTTCCAAAGAGTAATATTTTATTACCTGCTTTAAGTGTATCAACAGCCATTTTAGAAGCAGTTTCTAATTCTGACCCCATAGTTGCTGCCACTTTCTGAATTACATCTAAATGCGAACCAAACTCTTGTTCTATAGTTTCTAACATCTGCTTGCCTTAATTTTATTTATTGTTTTTGTTGTACTTTTACCATCTATAAATTGAACTAATTTTACCTCTTTTGCTATAGAGCTTCCAACAACTTCTTTGCCTTCATAATCCCCGCCTTTTACAAGGATATCAGGTTGAACAATTGATATTAAGTCATAAGGGGTATCTTCACTAAACTTTACTACATAATCTACACTTTCTAATGCAGCTAAAATATATCCTCTATCATCTTCGCAATTAATTGGTCTATTTTCACCTTTTAATCTGCGTACACTATCATCAGAATTAAGACCAAGAATTAAAACATCGCCAAATGATTTTGCAATATCCAAATAACTTACATGACCACGATGTAAAATATCAAAACAACCATTTGTAAATACTATTTTTTTATTTTGTTTTTTCAATCTTTGGACTGTTTTTTCAATTTGCTCAAAAGTTTTAATATGCGACTCAATACTGCTTTTATGCAAACTTGACTTATACTCTTCTATCTCTTCAATAGTAGCAGTTGCCGAACCTATTTTACCTACAACAACTCCTGCAGCTAAATTGGCAAACTCCATAGCGCTTTGTATATCTTTACCTTGAGCTAAATAATATCCCAAACTAGCCAAGACCGTATCTCCGGCACCTGTTACATCAAAAACTTCCCTTGCTACTGTTGGTTTAATTACAACTTCATTATTATCATCTAAAATAGCAATGCCATCTTCACTTAAAGTAATCATTGGTATTTCCAAAGAAGCAATATTATGCAGTTTTTTTAATGCCTGTTTTAAACTATCATCATCCTTAATGGTAATACCAGAAGCAATTTCAGCTTCTTTTTTATTTGGAGTAAGTAAAAATGCACCTCTGTATTTTGTATAATCTTCACCTTTAGGGTCAACTAAAATCTTAGTATCAGTACCATTTAAAACAAACATAATTTTAGCAACTAAAGAATCAGTCAACACACCTTTACCATAATCTGACAATAATACCAAATCAAATTGATCAACAATTTCAAGAAACTTTCTTGAGATTACAGCTTCACATTCAGAGGTTATATCTTCTTTGTATTCTATATCATATCGTACTACTTGTTGATGTGAAGCTATAATTCTACTTTTTTTTGTAGTTTTTCTGTTTTCATCTAAAACTAAAAAGTGTTTAACTTCTATATCTTCTAACATTTTGGTTAACTCATTGGCAATTAAATCATCTCCAAGTACAGACATCACCATCACATCCGCACCCAATGCTACAAGATTATTTACAACATTTCCAGCCCCGCCTAAAACAGTTGTTTCTTTTTTGATATCTACTACTTGAACAGGAGCTTCAGGTGAAATACGCGTCGTTTGACCCCATAAATAGTGATCTATCATCAAATCACCAATTACTAATATGTTAGGTTTTAGTGGTAAAGGGTTAGGGGTTAGGGGTTGTTGATTCATGTTTTTACTTCAGTTTCATAAAGTCTTTTTATCTCTGGTACATAAGCTTTAATTCCATTTTCCATAGTAAATCTCGGTTCATATCCTAAATTCTTTTTAGTATCTTCAATATCAGCTTCAGTATGAAATTGGTATTGTCCTACAAAAGGATTAGGAATATAATCCGTACCTAAAGAGGTACCTAATTCATCCTGAAGAATATCGGCTATATCTTGAAAACTTCTAGGTTTTGCTGTACCTACATTATAAACACCGCTCTGTTTTGGTTCACAAGCTTTAATATTGGCTTGAATAATATCTTCTATATATATAAAATCTCTTATAATTTTATCACTTCCCTCAAAAAGCCGAGGTGTTTTGCCGGCTAAAATTTGATGACCAAATTGAACAACCGTAGATGCTGTTTTGTTCTTAAAAAACTCATTTGCACCATAAACATTAAAATATCGCAAGCCAACTATTGAAATTGATTTTCCATCACGCTTTTGTTTTTTATCTTCTATTATCATATATTTTCTAGCTATATTATCCATCATAAGTTTACTGAAGCCATATACATTTCCTGGATTTTCACATCCTACTGTTTGTGGACTTGGTGCATCACCATAAGTAGCTGCACTACTGGCATATATCATATTTGCATTATGAGAAATTGCAATCTTTAATAAATCCTCAAATGCATTTACATTTGTTTTTATCATCAGATCCTGTTCAGTTGCAGTCGTATCAGAAATTGCAGCTTGATGAAAAATATAATCAAAGTTATATTCATCTTCCAGCTTTTTTAATGCTTGTTTGTCATTGATATCACCACTTATAACAATTCCATTAAATCCAAGGAGATTTTTATAATGACCAAAACTTTTTAAATTACCATTACTTAAAGTTTCTCCACTTCTAAAACTATCAAAAACTATTACTTTACATTTTGGATAATTTTTTTGAAAATAAAAACTTAAGTTACTACCTATGAACCCTGCACCACCAGTTATAAGAACTGATTTATTATTAAAATCTATATTGTTATACTTCATATATTGATTTTATCTAAAAGTTTATTATGATTTGATAATTGAAAATATATTTTTAATAGAAGTAATTACAAAATTTGCTGATGAATCTTTTGGCTCAAAATCATGTCCGCTTTGCACTTGAATAGTATTTTGTATATTTGCATTTTTGGCACACTCAATATCACTTCTTTTATCACCTATTAACCAAGAATTTTCCAAATCTATATTGTGACTATTTAAAATATTATCTATCATAAGAGTTCGTGGTTTTCGACAGTTGCAATTTTCCTCTGGAGTATGCGGGCAAAATTCTACTTGTGCTATTTTAATATCATTATTTTCAAACTGTTTTAACATCCAAGAAGTTAATATATCAAAATCCTCTTGCGTATAATATCCACGCCCTATTCCAGATTGATTTGTGATAATAAAAAGCTGATAACCTTGATTTTGCAAATACTTTAAAGATTCAAAAACACCATCAATAAATTGAAACTCTTCTATTTTATAAAGATAATTCTTTTCAACATTTATCACACCGTCACGGTCTATAAATACAGCTTTCTTTTTAATCATAACTTACTTTAAAGGATAACTAGCATTGACTATAGCACTGTCTTTTAGCTTTTGACAAATTTCACCGGCATCTTCATCTATAGTTAATACCAAATTATCACCGTCTATTTTAATACTCACACAAACATTGTTACCTTCTAAATATTTAATCTCTTTATCTTCAATAGTCCAAGTTAAACTATTAAGTGTAACAGCATCACTTATTTTATCAATTTTTTCATTAACCAAATAATAACTTTGCACAGAAGTCACTACTGTAGATATATCTTGCTTCAAAGACGACACAATCGCACTTGTTCGTGTACCCATCAGCTTAGGAACTGCAACAGAAGCAATAATCCCAATAACTACAATCATAAAAATCAGTTCTATTAAAGAAAACGCAGGTTTCCTTGAAAATTCTTTAAGCATATTATTATCCTTTTAAATTTTAGTTAAGTTGATGGTTAAACTCCGGTACTATGGCTTGTAATGCAGCTATTTTATCTTCACAATTTACAAGCTCTTGGATATCTGCATTTAATTTGTCTATATCATATTTTGTTGGTCGTGCAACTGTTATAGATTCATAGGAAGTTGTACAATCTGTATCATCTATAAGCAGCTCTTCATAGAGTTTTTCCCCGGGTCGCAGACCTGTAAATTCTATATCTATATCAGATCTACCTGAAAGTTCAATCATTTTTTGAGCTAAGTCAACTATCTTTATAGGCTCACCCATATCAAGAATAAAAATCTCTCCACCATTCCCGATAGCACCAGCTTGAAGCACCAATTCACAAGCTTCAGGAATAAGCATAAAATATCTGGTAATATCAGGATGTGTTACAGTTATATTTTGCCCTTTTTCTATTTGACTTTTAAACTTAGGTATCACGCTTCCACTGCTTCCAAGCACATTTCCAAATCTAACAGCTACTATATCAGTACCATTACCATTAGAATTTTGAGCATACAGTTCACAAATTCTTTTTGTAGTACCCATCACATTGGTTGGTCGTACTGCTTTATCTGTTGATATTAAAACTACTTTCTTTACATTATTCTGAATTGCTACATCTATTATATTTTTTGTACCGATTATATTATTCTTAATAGCTTCGCTAATATTAGCTTCAACCAACGGCACATGTTTATATGCAGCTGCGTGGATTACAATATCAGGCTTATATATTAAAAATGTACTTTGTAAATCATCTTTATTTACAACTGACTGCATAACAGGAATAATATTATTTTGATTTAATTCCTGCTCTATTTGATATAAGTTAAATTCACTATGGTCAAGTAATATTATCTTTTGAGCTCCAAATATTACACACTGTCTGACTATCTCACTACCAATACTTCCACCGGCACCAGTAACCAATACAATTTTATCTTTTATAAACGACAATATCATAGTTTTATCTAAATCTGCAGGATGTCGTGCAAGTAGATCCTCTACTGATATATCTTTTAATTGTGCCGAAAAATCTTTATCTCTCAAAATCTCATTAAGTGACGGTAAAACTTTTATCTCTTTAAAATATATATTTAATTTCTCATATATCTCATTTATTCTTCTCTTAGGTGCACTAGGCATTGCAATAACTAATAAATCATATTTATTATCATTTCCGATTTTTATTTTTAGCTGCTCTTTAGATAAAATTGTTACACCATCGATACTTCTACCTTGCACTATACTATCATCATCACAAAAATACTTTATCTTAAATTCACTATTTGCAAATTCCTCTTCAAGCTTGAGACCAGCTTTTCCAGCTCCATAAATTACCACTTGTTTAGTTTTAACAACTTGACTTTTATTTGTTAAATAATAATAAAAATACATCAAAAAATTTATAGAAAATAGATATAAAAACAGCTCAGAAACTAAAAAATAAGTATAAACTTCTTGATAAAAGATAGGAAGATAAACTAAAAATGCAACAATATACACAAAACTCTTAATTAAAAATGTTTTTTGAGAAGCTTTTGACCAGCTCAATGAATAGTCTTTAAAGATAAGAAGTGATGCAAGCATTCGAATAACAATAACAGTTAAAACTACATTTAATTCAAACGGTAAATGAAATATAAAAAAAGTCCACCAAAAAGTACTAAATGTAAGGGCAATAATTACTAAAAAATTTAATATTCTTTTATCCAACATCATTTACCCATTTAATATTTTCAGTATTATATCATACATATTTCTAAATTCAATCAAGTAAATTGAATTTTATCTGCCAATAATTTGAAATAATCTTTTGACCAGAAATCAAAAACTGTTTTATCTTTTATAAAAGGACTAACATCTTCTATTGCAGCTTTTATATTTAAAGATTCAATTTTACTATACATTAGCTGTATAAATATCTCTTTATCAAGAGTAATGTCTTTATCTAAATTATTACTTTCTATCATTCTTTCTTGTAGATGCTCAAGATTTAATTTTGTATTGTGCTTAACATACCATTCAAAATCATACCAATCACGACACTTAACTCTAGTTTTCCAGTTTCTAAATAAAATTGCATGCATTTTACCTGCATATAAATTTGGTAAAGTTATTGATATGATACTAAATGTTGCTGGCATTAATAAAGTTTTTGATTCTGTTTGAAACTTTAAAGGTGGATTAGTATCAACTTCAAATTTTATTTTTAACTTTTTATCGCTATGGATTCCCCCAAGAATATTGTCTAAATTATTTACTTTAATATTTAATGTATGAATTGATACAAATATCACTCAACAAAGACACCGTATCACAAACACTTGGACACTTACAAATTTGAAATATTCTCTAACAACATTTTAGCATAAAGTGTCCAAGTGTTAATTTATTTTTGACATAATTTTCCTCATTGATGTACCTTTTAGTTCAACTCTATGTGAAGAATGTACAATCCTATCTAATATTGCATCAGCAACAGTATGATTATTTAAATAATCATACCACTGTGATACAGGAAGTTGAGAGGTGAGAATTATTGATGATAAGTCAACTCTACTTTCTATAATTTCTAATAAATTTGTAGCATCATCAGCTGATAATGGATTTATTCCAAAGTCATCTAAAATAAGAATACTATATTTGCTAAGTTTTCGTAAGAAATTTGTATATGTTCCATCTGCTCTTGCGATTGATATATCTTCAAGTATTGTAGGAACTCTAATATAATAAGCTTTAAATCCATCCATGATAGAACGATTAGCTAGTGCTTGTGCGAGATAAGATTTACCAGTTCCTGTTTTACCTGTAATGATAATATTTTGATAATTTCTTATAAAGTCCATATTTGCTAATCCTAAAATTTGTTCTTTATTTAAACCTCTTGTTTGCTTATAAACTAAATCTTCTAAAGTTGCTTGCTTATCTTTTATTTTTGATATATTAAAATTAAGTTTAATCCTTCTGTTGTGCTGATGTATCTCTTGGGATTCAAGTAGGTTATAGAGTTTCTCATTAAATGATAATTTATCATAATTTCTATCTTCAATTTGTCGTAAGTATGCTGTTTTAAAGCCTTCTAATTTTAATTCACTCATTTTATTTGTTACTGTTTCTTGGTTCATTTTTTTCTATCCTTTTTATTTATATTCTGTATTACCACGAATATTACTGTGGTTATTTTGTGCTATATTTATAATATTATTAGCAGGCTTTTTATAATAAAGCTTTTTTGATAATATTGATTTTATAGATGCAACTGTAGTGGCATTAATACTCATTGCATATCCTAAAGCTAAATCAACTTCATATTTTTCATATTGTTTTGCCAATGAAAGAATGGCATTTAGTTTTCTGTATGCATATGATGGAAATTGCTCTTGTTCTAATTTCATCTTTGTAAACTCTACAGTTTGAACCCCTATACTTTTTGCCCAGTTTAAATATCTTCCAGGATTAAACTTCGCATCTTGATATTGATGATTTTCAGGTTGGTGCTCTTTAATAGTTGAATATTCACTATCATAATATCTTGGATGTGTGGCAATTAGCTTTGATTTATGATAAATCTCAACTGTAGATGTTGAGTATCTTACCTCTACTTTTTCTCCTAAATATTTAAATGGTACTGAGTATCTAGCACTTTGAAGCTCTATATGATAATCTATATTTACAGTTGCTATTTTAAACTCTTTATAAATATATTGATTAGCTGCTAGTGGTTGCAAGTATGGTTCATCTAACTCTTTAAATAAAGTATCTCTACTTTTCTTTAATCGTTTCATAACCTTAGAGTTATAAATATCAAGCAATGGAGATATAGCATCATTAAGTTCTTCAACATCAAAGAATTTTCTATGCCGAAGAACGGCTAATATCCATCTTTGAATTGCTTGAACTCCTTGTTCTGCTTTTGCTTTATCTTTTGGTTTATATGGTCTTGCTGGTTCAATTACACACCCATAATGATTTGCCATTGCTTTATAACTTTCATTTAAAACAATCCCATCTTTATTATTTGAAATAACTGCACTTTTTAGGTTATCTGGTACTAATATTTTAGGTACTCCTCCAAAGAAGTTAAAAGCTTTTGTGTGCGACTTTATAAAGTATTCTTGCTTTTGACTAGGTGTTGCATCTACATATGTATAACCTGATGCTCCTAATACTGCTACAAATATTTGAGCTTTTGAAATAACTCCTGTTTTACTATTATAAATAGGAACAGTAACACCACTATAATCTACAAATAATTTTTCACCATTTAAGTGTATTTGTCTCATTGATGGGTTTAATTTCTTTTTATATTTATGATAATAAGTTTTAAATTGAGTGTATCCATAACCATCAGGATTCTGCTCTTTATACTCTTGCCATAACAATAGATATGTAACACCTTTTTTACGAATTTCTTTATCAATATATTCAACATCAGGTTTAGGTCTTAAAGATTGCCTGTGTAATATAGTTTGTTCAGGGAAAAGCATTTTATACATAATATCTTCATCATGCAATAAAAAATCTTCCAGTTTATCTGGTAATATCTCAAATCTTCTACAATATTCAGCTGCAGCAGATCTAGATACACCAAGACTCTTTGCTATTCTCCTATATGAGAAATCCATTTGATACTTTAATTTTAGTATCTCTTTAATCTGTTTCATTAAAACTCTCCTCATTGATACACTCCTAATATTTTTAGAAGTGTAGTTTAATATGGAGAATATCTCAAACTTAAATTAGTTTTAATCCAGCAAATAAACTTAATTTAAACTTTCCTATCACTTTTTCAACCAAAGTGTCCAGATAAAAAGTGATACGGTGTCTTTTTGTTAACCGCTAGGGTGTCTTTTTAGAAAGTGATATGGTGTCCAGATGGGAGTGATTTTTGCAATTAGCCCATTCTCTTTATAAAAATAAAGAACAATATGACTCTGAAAGATACTTAGGATTTACACAAATAAAAAAGGTGGATAGTATGGAATAGTTTTTATTTTTTAAGAGATTTTAAAGGTGGAAACTCCTGCTCTCTTGATTTATATCAAGTATCTAGCAAATAAAGTATCAATTTATAATTTATTGCAATCTATTTCTAACTGATGTTACGATAATTAAAAAATAATGCTATAAACCCTAAATTTTCAATTTATATACTTTAGCAAGTGGTGTTAATATAGTAGGTTCAAATAAATTTTTATCATAATTTTCAAATACAAACAATTGAAAATAAAGTGAATTATAAACTTTATCTTCTACTACTAAAAATTGCTTATAATTACTCATAAATATTACATTTATATTAGATGATTTATTTATAGTCTGTACCACTTTTTGTAACTTGCCTGTCTTATCATAAAAAGTTTTTACAAAGTTCTTGATAGGAACTTTTTTATTTCCTACTTGTAGTTGACCTGTTTGTTTATATATCTTTATACCACTTCCCAAATCAATAAGCTTCTTATCCTCTTTAAAATTATTTGATTTATAAAAGAATGGCTGTTTACCTTTAACTCCCGTCATTAAATCTATATTAGAAAACAATGTAACCGTAGGATATATATTCATCATTCTATTTGGTAAATATACATAAATATCTCTTGTTTTAGCCGGTAATTGTATATCGGTTTGAAGTGCCGTTAAAAAGTCATTTGTATCTTTGTAGCCATAGTCTAAAGTCATCTGACCTATATTATTAATTCTTTTTATTCTTTCAGTCTCATTTTTATCTTTATTTAATTTTGCTATTTTAAATGATTCTTCTGTATATTCTACATCAAGCCTTAACATCTTTGAAGCTTGAGATTGAGGATTTGTCAATATAAAACTCGTAGGGAAATTTACACTACCGCTATGCTTACCACCATCACTTAAAGTTTTTACATCTGCATAATATCGTATAGGATAACCATAATCCCACCACCCAACTACATAGTCTTCACGACTAGCAATCTTTTTTAATTTATCTAAAACCATAACTTCATCTTTAGTGAAAACAGTTGGTACTTTATAGTTTACTACATGTTTAATATTTGGTACTAAAATTAAAATAGTTAAAATACTCATAACACTATATTTTATCATCTTATTTTTACTAAAATTACTTAATTCAACTATTAAAAATGCAATTCCAAGGGCAAGCACAGGTACAGCATAAATAGTAAATCTCAATCCACCGCTATATGCTAAAAATCCAAGCCCAATCATAGGCAATCCAAGTAGCATAATAGGATTTCTGTACGCTAACCACAAATACCCAATCACTGACATTATAAATATCACAGTATGTCCACTTATACGATTTGCAAAAGTTTCAAATGGAATTTGACCAGCTTCTCTTATAGTTTGCATTACAGTAAAAAAATGTAGTTTTAAATCATCACCAACTACAGATATCACATCTTTAAATACATATCCTTTTAATTGTCCCCAAATAGGTTCAAATCCACCTGTAGCCATAAATAAAACTAAAGATAATCCAAATAAATAATATAAATATTTTAATACTAGCTCTCTTTTAAATTTAAGCACTATAAACAATCCAATAACGATAATAAATCTAATCCAACCATCAAGCCCCATCATAGCAAACATCATAAAAGTAATTAATATTAAATTATATTGAAAGTTTTGTTTCTTAATATATTGATAAAGTACATAAACACCAGTAAGACCAAAAAATGCAAATTCTAAACTATAACTTTGAGGATACCACCATCTATAAGCTATGATATCAAGTGCTGTAAAAAGTATATATTTATCCTCCCTAGTTTTAATAGCCCAAATAAGTGACCATAAAAGAAAAGCAGGAAATACAATATTTAAAAAGTCCGTATCATAATATCCCACCATAGTACGATTATAATAACTCCAAGCAATGCTTGCTAATAAAGCAGCTATAAAACCAACTTCAAGCTTTCCGATACTTCGTCCTATTAAAATAATAGGTATTACTAAAAGTGAAGCAAAAAATGCAGGCATATAAAATATGATTGATTCAAAAGAAAAAGGCAGTATTTTAGCTATTATTGCAGTTAAAATTGAACCAGCACTTTCAATAGGAGATAAATCATTTGAGTTTTCAAGTTTTCCTGATATTATATCTCTTGCACCTTCTGCATAATAGTATCCATCGTTTGTATTTATCATAAACTGATTATTAAATTTAAATTGTTCCGTACCGCTAAATTGATATACCCATATCAATCTAACAGCTATACTAAATATAAATGCTATTAATATTAAAATTATTGTCTTTTTATTTTTACTAAGTATCATATTATATAACTGCTACAGAACTCTTCGCTACTTAATACTTTTATATCTTTACTTACAAAATTTTTATCATTTGAAATTATCATATCACACTCTAACTTTTGTGCTAAAATATATTGAATTGTATCTTCCAAATCTTTATAGTCTTTATCTTCTAGCATTAAATTACAAGTTTCTTCTATCTCTTTATTTGAAAATTCTATCACTTTTAGAGTTTTACTTATATTTTGTATATTTATCAAAGCTGTATCTTTATCATTTTTAGAACCTATATAATACAAAGTTGTAATTATATCGCAACTAGTAAAAAATTGATAATTGTTATTTAATGCATATTTATAAAATTTTATACTACTCTTGAAACTAGGTCTTTGAGGGTTAAATATGTCTAATATAATGTTAGCATCAATAAATAATTTTTTCATTCCATCATTGCCTTAACTTTTTGTATAATTTTATTATCATCTGGTGCAAATTGTTCTAAAAATGGATTAGGACCAGATTCTTTAACTGATTTTATCAAGTTATTAAAAGCTTCTAATTTCTCTCTTTTGGAAACTTCCTGATACTTCTCTTCTATCATATTTCTTATCACTTGAGTTTGATTAATATTTTCTTCTTCTGCTATTCTTTTCAGATGCTCTACTGTCTCTTCATCTAATAGAAAGTTTTTTCTAATTGTCATACTTAATCCCTTACATATTTTATTGTATATATTATATCATACATATAATAAAATCAAATAAACTTCTTTCTACTATCCACAAATCTTATACAACCATAAAGTAATATAGTAGTTAGAGTAAAAGCAATAAATATATTACTTATAAAATACACTATACAAAACAATAGTATATTCACAACTATAGACCACTTCACAACTTTATTATGACTCCAGCCACTTTGAGCTAATCTTTGGTAAGCATGTTTACGATGAGCCTGATTTAACCTCTCACCATTTTTATATCTTCGCCATAAAGTTAAAGTAGCATCAAACCAAAATAGTCCAAAAAGTATTATCCATATCCATAAGTTTAATGGTTCATCATTTGCATAATATATTGTAAATATTGCTGCATTATAACCTAAAAGTGTACTTCCAACATCTCCCATAAATATCTTTGCTTTGTGCCAGTTCCATACCAAAAAACCTAAAACAGCAACAGCTAAAACTAAAAAATGAGTTCCACCAAATAATACAAAACCAGCTAAACTTAAAAATACAATTTCGCTTCCAGCATATCCATCTATACCATCAAGAAAATTATAAAGATTTACAAACCAAATTATCGCAAATATTGCAAAAATATTTGTAAATATTTGATTATCAACAGAAAACAAACCTACATCAAAACTTCCTAATCCACCTAAAAAATACAATCCTAAAAAAGCAACCAAACTTTGAACTAAAAGCCTTAGTTTTGCACTCAACTCAAACAGATCATCAAAATATGAAACAACACAGATGATAACTCCAACCATCAAAGCAAAATATAAAGAACTATCAATATCATTAATATAATATAAATAAGACAAACCAATAAACCAAGTAACAACAATAGCAATTCCACCACCATGAGGAGTTGGGGTAGTGTGAGAACTCCTATCATTAGGAATATCAACTAATGACTTTTTTATAGCATAATTTTTGATGAAATATGTCAATAGAAATGATACTAAAAATAAATATAAATATAAATATAAATATAACATATTGTAACCTTTACAGGGTCAGACCCCTTTAATTTAAATTAAAGGGGTCTGACCCTTCACACATATACTTTATACCCTGCTCTACTGAGTATGGATTTACCAAATCCAATTTCTTTTTGGTAATTTTATTATTCACTTCCAAACTTTCATACAGCCTTTTATAAAATGATGGTTTAATTAGCCTTAGAATCTCTTTAAAAAATGGTATTTTAATAAGATACACTTTTTTATCAAGTCCTTGGGCTATTAATTCAATTAATTTTGTTGTACTCAAAGGCTCATCATCACAAGCTAAAAACACACCACTTGATTTCTTTTGAATTATCACATCTATCAAATGACAAAGATTACCAACATAAACCATACTTCTTTTATTTTGAATATCTGCAAAAGGTAAAATAGGAACTTTATTTACTAAGTTTATAAGACTTTTTATATTTGCTTTTACCCCATATCCATAAACTATAGGTGTTCTTATAATTGATACTTTAAAATTATTATTTTCTAATTTTTGAAGTTCTTGTTCCGCCTTTAATTTACTCTTACCATAATCATCTTGTGGTTTACAATCACTGTTTTCAGTATATGCTATATTACTCTCTTCACCGTAAACTTTCACTGTACTTATAAATATAAAATGTTTCACTCCATTATCTTTAGCTTTTTTTGCTAAATCTAAAGTTTGAGTTACATTTATTTTTTCATATTCTTTTTTAGTTGCACCACCCATTTGATGAACTAATGCTGAAAGGTGGATGACAGTATCCATATTTGATAAATCTAATTTTTTAAAATCATCATTTAAAAATGAAAATTCTTTTATGTTGTATTTCTTTGAATAGTTATTTTTGAAATAACTTCCTACAAATCCATTTGAACCTGTTAGTAGTATATCCATTTTAATTATCTTATAGTCAATTTTAATAAATTATTTATAATATTTTCTTTATTAAAAGTAGTTTTAGTTAAACTCTCACAATTCTTAGTAAACTTATCTATTTGTAATTTATCTGCATTGGTAGCTTTCTCAAAAATATTTTTTATATCTTCTAAATTATCTGGTCTAGTACAATAACCTAAATTATTATCTTTAATAATATCAGATGCATCACCATTGATAACTGCCAAAATTGGTTTATTAGAAGCTATATATGTTTGAACTTTAGCAGGTACAGTTAATGAAAATATTGGCTTATCAATTAATGATACTATTAAAAAATCACTCGCTTTAAAATACTTATACATCTCATTTCGTGGTTTCCTACCCCAAAATATTATATTTTTATAATTATTATTTTTAACTAACTCTTTAAGTTTCTCTAATTCTGATCCATCTCCTATAATATTCAACTGTGAATTAATTAAATTTTCATTTGATAAATTACCAAATGCCTTTATTATATTATCAAGATTTTGAACTTTTCCAATATTACCAGCAAAAGTAAAATGTACTTTTTTATCATCACTAAAACTAAATGGTTCCAACTCTTTATTAAACTCATCAGCCCAATTTGGTAGATATTCTATAATTTGATTATTTTCAATATAAGGTAAAATTTTGCTTTTAAAACCTTTTCCTGAAATTGCAAAATTTACAGTATATCTATAAACAAATTTTACAAAACCATTTAATAAAAATTGCAAAAACTTACTTTTTTTAAAGCCATAAGCATAAACACTATCAGGCCATACATCTTGTATCCATAAAGTAACTTTTTTATTATAAAGCTTTTTTAATAATATAGCAGGTACCATTCCAGTTAAAGCACCTACATCAAATCCAAATATATAATCATACTTTTTCCCAATTCTAAAACTGACAAAACTCCCTAGTATCATAAAAGTAAAATACTTCAAAAGCTTCTTAAATAAGCTTTCTTTATATCCTGTAACAGCTTTTACTCTATATATATTTATGCCTTTATATGTATCTTTACTATACCATTTATTTTTATACTTATCATATATCTTCCCAAATGGATATGTTGGATTTTGAGTTAATACATCTACCTCATATCCCTTTTCTTTCCAGGCAACTGCAATTTCATTTATTTTAAACTCTTCAGGATAAAAATATTCTGTTACAATTAATATCTTTTTATTGTTCAAAATATATCAACCTATTTTGTATTGAGAATACAATTCATTGTTTTTTATTAGATCAGTCATATTTTTAACCATTTCATCGTAAGTAGGGATAATATAATCTATCTCTTTTCTAGTATCAATAAAACTTTTATCAACCTCTTTACCATCAACAGCATCTATTTTTATATTTTTTTTACTATATTTATTAAATATATTTAATAAATTATATTTATTTATAGATTGATTATTTGTAATATGATATAACCCTATTATTTCATTTTCGATAGCCCACTTTACTGCACGTGCCAGTTCTAATGTAGTTACACCAGACCAAATAGCTTTAGTAAAACCATTGATAGTCCCAGATTGATTCATAAACCAATGAAACAGCTCTTCTCCATCAGTTTTAAGCTCAGGACCAACAACAGAGGTACGAAGGGTAAGATGTCTATTATTTATAATTTCACCAAGTCCTTTTACTTTTGCATAAGTATCTTTACCATCTTTTTCATCACTCTCTATATATGGCTCTTTCTTATCTCCAGAAAACACACAATCAGTTGAAATATGAATTAATTTAGCATCAATCTCATCTGATAATCTAGCTAATCTATGAGGCATATATGCATTTATAAAAATTGCATTTTCTGGGTCTTTATTTGCTCCACCTATTAATATACCAATACAGTTAATAATAATATCTGGATTAATCTCTTTTATAGTATCAAGAAAAATATTTTCTTTACGAATATCTAAAAGAATAGTATCTTCTTGTAGTTTCTTTCTGTAAGATATATTAAACAATTTATAATCACTGTTTACTTTCAAATAATTATAAATTTGATGACCTATTAATCCAGTTGAACCTAAAACTAAAACTTTTTTACTCAAACTATATCTCTTTATGCCAGACTGTTCTATTTACATAGTCTGTATATGACAATATGATTCTAAGTATCTTTTTAGAAACATTATCTACATCATAATCTTTTACACTTTTTATAGCTCGTGGAGTTTGCGCATTGTGTTTTGTTGCAACTTCAACAGACTCTATTACTCTATCTTTATTTAGTCCAGACATAATTACAGTCGTTTCGTCCATACCTTCTGGTCTCTCATGAGCTTGTCTTATAGTTACTGCTGGCAAGTTTAGTATTGAACCTTCTTCTGCAATAGTTCCACTATCTGAAATCACACAAAATGCATTCATCTGAAGATTATTATACTCATGAAAACCATATGGCTTAGAAAATCTAATGAGTGGATTTTTATCTTCGTATCCTATCTCTTCTAATTTTTTTCTTGTTCTTGGATGTGTTGAGATAATAATAGGTATATTATATTTTTTTGTTAAAGCCTCAATAGATTCTAGTAAGTCACTAAAGTTTTTAGGAGAGTCTACATTTTCTTCTCTATGAATACTCATAACAATATACTCTTTAACCTTCAAATTTTCTTTTTTTAAAATATCACTTGCCAGTATTTTTTCCATATTTGCATTTAAAACTTCCATCATTGGAGAACCAGTTTTTATAACCGTCTCAGGTTTAATACCCTCAGCTATTAGATAATCTCTTGCCTGTTCTGAAAGTGGTAAATTTATATCACTTAAATGATCTACAATCTTTCTATTTATCTCTTCTGGAACTCTTTGATCAAAACATCTATTTCCAGCTTCCATATGAAAAATTGGAATTTTTCTTTTTTTTGCGGGAATTACACTTAAACAACTGTTTGTATCACCATATATCAAAAGTGCATCAGGTTTAATTTCAGCAAATATCTTATCTGCTTTAGCAATAATATCACCAATAGTCTCACTAGCAGTTCCCTTAACAGCTTCTAAAAAATAATCAGGTTTTCTTATATCTAATTGTTCAAAAAATAGTTCATTTAATTCATAATCATAATTTTGCCCAGTATGCACAATTATATGCTCAGTGAATTTATCTAGCTCTTTCATAACTTGGCTTAGTTTTATTATTTCAGGTCTAGTACCTACAATTGTCATTACTTTCATTAATATACTTCTCCTATTTAACTTTAAATTCTTTTAAGTCTAACTCTATCTCTTTTAAACCAAGCAACATTTCTCTCATCTCATTTTCATCTAATCTATGAGTATTATGAGAGTGATAGTCCTTTGCTTCTGTTATAACTTCACCATCTTCAAAATACTGACTATAGTTTAAGTCTCTAGTGTCAGATGGTATTCTATAGTATTTATCCATGTCAACAGCCGTAACCATCTCTTCTCTAGTCAAAAGTGTTTCATAAAGTTTTTCACCATGTCTAGTACCAATAGTTTTTATTTTATATTCAGGATGACCAAGCAACTTTTTTAAAGTATTAGCCAAAAGTTCGATAGTAGCAGCTGGTGCTTTTTGAACAAATATATCACCATTTTCCCCATTTTTAAAAGCAAACATAACTAAATCAACAGCATCATACAAACTCATCATAAATCTTGTCATATTTGGATCTGTGATTGTTATCTCTTTGGCATCTCTAATCTGGTTTATAAACAGAGGTATTACAGAACCTCGACTAGCCATAACATTACCGTACCTAGTACAGCATATAGTAGTTTCTTTTCCAAGATTTCTAGATTTTGCAACGGTAACTTTTTCCATCATAGCTTTACTTATTCCCATTGCGTTTATAGGGTATACAGCCTTGTCGGTACTTAACACTATCACCTTTTTAACTACATGCTTAATTGCCATGTTTAAAACATTTTCAGTACCTATTATATTTGTTTGTACTGCCTGCATTGGGTAAAATTCACAAGATGGAACCTGCTTTAAAGCCGCTGCATGAAATATAAAATCAACACCTCGTATAGCATCATCAAGTGAGTTAACATCCCTAACATCACCAATATAAAATTTTAACTTATCATTATTGTATTTTTTTCGCATATCATCTTGCTTCAGTTCATCACGAGAAAAGATTCGTATCTCTTTTATACCAGTATCTAAAAAATTACGAAGAACAGCATTCCCAAATGAACCTGTTCCCCCTGTTATAAGTAGTATTTTATTTTCGAACATTTACAACCTTTTCAAATATATCGACAGCACTTTTATATTTATTTTTTTCACTAATTTTTAAATCATTCTGTAAAGTCAATATATAATTTTCACAATCTATTTTATCGTTTATTATACTTAAAACCGAATTTAAAAGAGATTTAGTGTTGAATAATTCATAAGTGATTATATTTTCTCCATAGACTGCTTTTGAATATTCTTCATTTGGAGCTATTGTAATGACACCATTATTTATACTTTCAATAATATGTAATCCTAATGTTTCTATAATAGAAGTTGATATTAAAATTGTATTATCACAAAATAAATCTTGCATTTTTTCTTTATCTGTTATATAACCTAAAAAGTTTGTTTTATGACTTAAAGAATTATCCCATAAAATTGAATTCTCCAATTGCTCTTTTGTTAAAGTGATATTTATTTCAAAATCAATATTTTGTTTATTTACTTCAAGCATTACATTGGTAAAATCAATAAAATTTTTATGAATATACTCAAAATGTGGACCAACTATATATAAAAACTTGATTTTTTCAGTAAAGTCATATTGTTTTGGTTTCAAAAATAAATTATCAAACACATATATATCACTTTTTATATAAAATGATTTATTGTCAATATTGATAAAGTCAGCCATATAGTTTTTCACATGAGATGATTGTATCTCAAAATATGTACTATTATTTGCCATAGATTTAAATATAATTCGTTTTGCATAAATCTGCTTTAACCATAAAAGAAACTTATTGTCTTTTCTATAAACAGCATCTAATTTTTTAGAATAAAATAGTAAGTTTTGTATTTTAATCAATTGTGGTATTTTTAAAAAAAATTGAGAAGAACCTGAAAAATTATATATCATGTTTATATTATTTTCTTTTATAATGTATCTAAATATTATATTTTCATAATATAACCTATATAAGAACCCTTTTGCTATAACTATAAATTTAAATTGCTTAATTTGTTTATATTTATTTATTAATTGATTTATATTTTTATTATCATTACAAAGGATATAATATTTATATATACTAGGAATACATTCATCTAACATCTTATGTAGCACTGTTATTCCACCAGAATCTTGAATTCCTAGTACATTAATTAATATTTTCACTTAAATCCTTTCTTGAATTTCAAATAAAGATTCTCTAAATATATACTTTCTATAAATTTAATAAAAGCAAAAAAACTAAATATTAAGAATAATGATTTTAAAAGGTTTATTGGTATAAGACCTAAGTTGGCAACTGAATTTGCCAAATAAACTCCAATTATAGCAACAAGCAAGGAACATTTCAACCAGATATACACTATATATTCTATAAAAATCATAGTTGCACTTAATAGTAACATACCAATAAAGACAAACCATAATGAACCACTATAGTATAAATATGCCATCACACCAGGCATAGTAGAAAAAGCATATTTTGTCTGGTCCATACCTGTATAGTGAGCATTTGAAATATACTGATAAATATCAATATTAGCACCACGGTGTGTATGAATTGTCGATCCACCAAAAAATAATTCTATACTTTTCTTAGGATAAGAGACGACTGCCATCAATCCCTCTACTCCAATCCATCTATCTATTAACAAGTTTAAAAATGTATTATAAGCTCTTGAAATTCCTTTTTCATAGACTTCATCTTCTGAAATTATTTTTTCTGAAATTGCTTCTCCTGAAATTATTTTTTCTGAAATTATTTTTTCTGAAATTGCTTCTCCTGGATAAGAATATACTCTTAATATCGTTACACTATAAATAACATATATATAAATAAATCCTGAAAACAACACAAAAAGCACTACTTTTAATAAATTTATATTTTTATATTTTTGATAATGAAGTAATAGAAATACTATTAATGAACCAACCATAAAGATATATTGACCACGACTTAGAATGAATATTGATGTTAAAGCACTTATTAAAACATAAAAAATTAAAGATTTCATGCTAAGTTCTTTCTTAAATCTCACATCCCAACTAATTAAAGTAGCCATTAATAGTGTAAAACCAATACCAATCATCCAAGATATTAGAGCATTCAAAGGATAAGGTAAAATAGTTTTTGGTACGATTCCAGTTAGTTGAATTCCAAAAATAACATTATATACTCCAGTAATCAAAGCAATAATTAAAATTGCTGTAAAAATATATAGTTTGTATTGCTGATACCAGTTAAAAAATATTGGAGATTTACCAGCATCTTCATATAAGCCTATCGTTGATTTAAACTCAAATAATCTATAAAATATATTTATTAACAAAACAGCAAAAGCACCTACTATTGCAACAATTAATACATCATCCATACTTGTATTTAAAGTATAAAATGAACCAATTGGTTCAATATAATCATAGTTCAACATTAAGTGAATTGTAAATTTTAGCCATATTCCTAACCATAAAAAAATAACAAGGAAAAGAAAGCTATATGAAATTATTTTATAAATAGCACTAATCAAAAGTAATAGAAAAATAATAGAAAAAGCTAAATATAATACTTTTGATTCAGAATAAGCCAAGAGACCAATAACAAATAGTACTGACCAGATTAAAGCAAAGATCGCTATTACTATTCTATTCATATTCTACATCCTTAATAAAACAATTAACTCTTTTATAAGCATCAAAATCTTGAATTTCTAAAGTGTTGATTAATACTTTCATTTAAACTTTCTTTATTTTTATCAATTTAAATATCAATAAAAAACTAAATGTAAAAAACATAGATTTCAAAAAGTTTATAGGCATTAACCCTAGCTGTGCTACAGTATTAGCTAAATACATCCCAATTACTGCTACTAATAATGCTGACTTATACCATAAGTATAAATAATATTCTAGAATTATCATTAGCAAAGATAAAACAAATATTCCAAAATATACAACTAAAAGAGAATCTGTATAGTATAAAAATGCCATACTACCTGGTATAGTAGCAAAAGCAAATTTAGTATTGTCCATATCTTTGTAATGTGCATTTGATATATATTGATATATATCTATTTTTCCAATCTCGGCTTTTGCTGTTAAAGCATTATAAAATAATTCATAACTTCTATGTTCATAGGAAGTTACAGACATTAACCCTTCAAGACCAACCCACCTATCTACTGCTAAATGTAAGATTTTATTTAAAGCACCTGAAAAAGAAACACCTGAAAAAGAAACACCTGAAAAAGAAACACCTGAAAAAGAAACACCTGAAAAGTAGTATGCTCTAAGTATGCCAACGCTTTCTATTACCAAAAGATACAATACATCAGCAAAAAATACAAATATCACTAGCTTTACAATACTTATATTATTTAAGTTCCGGTAGTTGAAAAGCAAAAATACAGTTACTGATCCAATCACAAAAACATACTGTCCTCTACTCAATAAACCAATAGAAGTAATAGCCATAATAACAGCTAGAAACATCAAATATCTTACTTGAAATTTATTTTTAAATTTTATATCTAAACTAAATAATACCACTAATAATAGAGAGAAGCCAATACCTATTACCCAGTAAACTATAGCATTAAATGGATAAATCAATATTGTCTTAGGAACTAATCCTGATAATTGAATTTGATAAGTAATATTTAAATATACAAGAATTAATACAGTAAGTAATATAGTTATATATACATATAATCTATAAGTATCATAAAATCTATAAAATAAAGATTGTTTACATATATAATTTTCATAGATATATATGGTGGATTTAAATTTTAAAATTCTATAAACTAGGTTGGAACTTATTACACCCAATGCACCTATTATCGCAACTATCAGTACACTATTCATCCTTGCATCTAAAGTATAAAAAGAACCAATAGGCTCTACATAACCATAATCAAAAATCAAATGCAAAGTCAACTTAAGCCACATACCTAAAAATAAAAATATACTTAAAAATACATAACTGTAGGAAGTTGGTTTATACAAAGCACTAAATAATAATATAAAATAAACAAATGTAAATATAGTATATATTAATTTTGATTCTGTATATAATATTAAGCCCTTATAAGATAATATTATTAATATAACTGATAAAATTGTAACTATTATTTTATTCATATATTTCACATTGAGGAATATTATTTACTTTTTTTACTAATTTTATTAAATATTCTTTTACATTTAATAATAATAATACTTTAAGTAAAACTGCATAAACATAAATTTTAAATTTTTGTTTATTAAAAAATATTTTGCCAATAACTTTTAAATCAAATAACTTTATATCACTTAAAAAAATATGATGCTTATTTAATATTTTATTTGAAACTACTAAAATATTATCTTTAAATTTTAAAAATCGATAATCTGACTTATCAAAATTAATACTTTTGTATTTATCCATATAGTAATCTATTATCAAAAACATATCCCTTGTAGTTACTCTTGAAAATTTAGTTCTATAAGAAAAACTTGCAGTTGATATTCTATATGAAATAAGTTTATCTGTTATTATACCTATATCTTTTATTTCACTAAATCTTAACCATACATCTAAATCTGCTGATGTTTTAAACTTTTTTCCATTCCATGATTTTATTTGATTTACATATATATCAGTCTTTGCCATAACACTAGGCGTGATTAAAAAATTATCATATTTTAATATCAATGCAAATAACTGTTTAAAACTAAGTTGATGGAATGATTTAGATTTTAATTCTTCAGGAAAAAACTGCTCCCCTATATTATTTGAATTATCATCAATTAAATTTGCTCTTACAAATACAGCTGATATATCATTTTGTGATAAGTATTTAACTTGAGTTTCTACCATTTTAGAATCATATATATCATCAGCATGATAAATAGCCCCAAAATCACCCTCTAATCCATTTATACATTTAGAAAAATTTGCTTCTCCCCCAATATTTGTTTCATTTTGGAAAACCTTAATATTTGGATATTTATTTTTATAACCTTTAAGTATTTCCATACTTTTATCTGTAGAAAGATTGTCAAAAATTTTTATTATGATATTTTTATATGTTTGATTTAATAAACTATCTAATGTATCTGATATTGTATTTTCATTGTTATAATTTGGGATACATATACAAACTAACTGATTATCCAACAACTTCTCCTTTTTTGACTAATTGATATAAAATAAATAAAAAGTACAATCCAAAAAAACTTACAATCAATACTGAATACCAAATATTATTTGAATATTGATAAAATATAATCCCTATAAAAAAAGGTACACAATAACCAAAAACTAAAAAGAAGTTTTTTAATTTTAGGTTAATTTGCACTAGGTTATTCATTATTCTATACATTATTATAAAAGATATTATAGCAGAAATAACTAATATTATAGGTATGTAAAATCTATAATTTTGAGTTTGAGTAGCAATTATAAGTCCAAATACTGTAATAAAGGCTCCAATCAAATTAGGTAAAATCAATTTTTTTGTTTCCATTTTAGAATGTGCTATATTTGATATAATATTAGATGACATTCTGAAAAAAGCTATCCAAATACCAAAAATTACAAAAATATAAGAATTGAAATACTTTTCATCAACTAAAATCGAATTAATATATATTGCAAAAATAGATACAAATATAGCTAAAAGAAAATAAATAGGAAGAATTAGATTTATAATATTCGACATAATTTTAGAAAATTTTATTTCATCATTCATACTTTTATACATTTGTGGATAAATATATTGCATTATAATAGATTCAAAAGCTGAAGATATAGCAAATGCAACAGCCATACCTACACCAAAATACCCTAAAAATTCAGAACCTAAATATTTTTCTATTATCAAAGGATAGGATTGTGTTTGTATCCAAAAAAACAAAATACCTATAGATAGTGGAGCTGAAAATTTAAATAGTTTATTTAAATTATCTTTATTTATCATTTGATGTGCAATAGTAATATTAAAATCATTTTGTATTCTTTTTATAAAATAATACAATGCAATTAATGCAACTATTCCAAAACCAATAGCTTGACCCAAAAACCAATATATACCTTCTTTTTCAAAAATATTAATAAATAAATATGCTAATATTAAAAATAGCAATTGAGATAGCAAAATAAATATAACGAAACTAACTCTATGCTCTAGCATATTTATCATTGGTATAATTGTTTGATTCCAAGTATGTGTTAGGATATATATAAATAAAACTATTATCAAAGAAAACAACTCT
This sequence comes from Arcobacteraceae bacterium, assembly GCA_965242915.1. GTDB lineage: Bacteria > Campylobacterota > Campylobacteria > Campylobacterales > Arcobacteraceae > CAJXII01. Next base: position 77,384 of record CBDETN010000026.1, on the reverse strand, counting down.
ATACTATTGCCAATTTTAAAATAACTTAGTAAATATATGATACCAATAGATAAAAAAGATAAAAAAATAATATAATAATTATATATATAAAATACATTAAGTAAATTTCCCTCATCATACCATTGATGAGTTTTACGATTTATATATTGTCCAATTGGATTAACAAAAAAAAGACTAAAAAAGCCTGCTATGCTAACTATCAGATAAAAATTACCCATCTCCGATGCTTCAAGGTATTTAGTTGCTAATTTTATAGCAACTAGTGCTATAATAATTTGTAAAATTCTACCAACTATAAGAATTATAAATTTAGAGTCCAATCTATTTAGCATACTAAATTAATATATTCTTAAGTATAACTTTAGCAAAAAACTCACTACTAAATTGATAAATATCATCACTATTTAAAAAAACTTCTATATTATTTAAGTATTCTAAATACACTTCATCATTCATATTATCTATAAAATCATATAATTCTTCATAGCTTTCAAATTTTGTTCTATCTATAAAACAATTCATTGGTATATGATCTTCAATATTATTAGCTCCCCAATAAATTGGTATGCAACCTGCAAAAAAACAATCAAATATTTTTTCTGTAATATACCCAGATATATCTTTTGCATTTTCATAACAAATTGCAAATTTATATTTTTCTAAAGTAATTCTTTTATTATCGACTTTTCCTTTATATGATGGATAGTTAGAACTAAATAAACTTGCTAATTTAAATTTATTTAAAATATAATTTATATATTTACTGGATGAGTTATATTTATCCCAACCTATACCATAAAAATCAAAATCTTCTAAATGATTACCTTCAAACCACATTATAGCTTCAACTCTTTTTGAATATAGCTCTAATGGGTGATTACTATGTTTATTTCCTGCAATAAGTGTACAAAGCTTCTTTTTTTTTGATAAATCTTTATTTATAATTTTTGGTATCTCTTGTGCAAAATTAAATTTAAAGTATTTTTGATTATCTATAAATTCATCATTCCAAGTGAAGATTTTATTAAAATATTTATGATTATCTAAGTTCCAATTATCAGGTCGTATTAACTCACTTTCAAATATAAGTAAATAAGATTTATCTATATCTTCTTCTTTTGGTAAGTCCAATGGCATCTCATTATAAATTACTATTTTGGATTCTTTTATACTGTTAATATCTTTAGTAGAAAGATCAATTTTATATTGTTCAAACTCCTTTTTCAATAAATAAAAAGGATGCATACAATTATCTCTATTAATATATAAGTCATCTAAATCAAATAATTTATTATTTTGATAGGAGGTTGACACAACTATACTAGCTTTATTCAAAATTAATTCTTTCTTTTTCAAAAACTAATGGTCTATTAAGTACTTGAGTATAAATCGCCCCTATATATTCTCCAATAATACCTATAAAAAATAACATTACAGAGAACATTAATGAACTCAAAATTATTAAAGGTGCAACACCGAGCGACATAGTATCCCAATATAATAATTTAGCTACAAAATAACCAAATCCAATCAATATACTAATCAATCCAAAGAATACTCCGATAAATACAGCCATTCTTAATGGCACTTTAGAATTACTTATGATACCCAATATTCCAATATCATACAATGTGTAAAAATTATTTTTTGTAAGACCTCTTAATCGTACTGGTTGATTATAGTCTAGTTTTTTAACTTTAAAACCTACCTCTGCTATCATACCACGAAAAAAAGGATAAGGATCCTTTAATTCTTTCACTGCATTCATAACTTTTTTATCATAAAGTCCAAAACCAGTATAGTTTTGAAAAACTTCTATTTCAGATAATTTACTTAAAATTTTATAATATAACTTTCGTATTTTAAACATTAAGCTATTTTCTTCACTTGATTTTTTTATAGCCAATACTATATCATTCCCAGATTCCCATTCCTTTATAAATTGAGATATCATTTCTGGGGGATCTTGTAAATCTGAAACAATAGATATGACAACATCTCCTGTTGCTTGAAACATACCATGTACAGGAGAACATATATGTCCAAAGTTTCTTGAGTTAACAATTATTTTTATATTTTTATCTACTTTTGCTATATCTTTTAATTTATTTACAGTTTTATCTGTAGATGCATTATCTATAAATATATGTTCATAGTTATAATCAGACAGGTCATTCGCCATCACAATTTTTACTCTTTGATATAACTCTTCTACATTTTCTTCTTCATTGTAACAAGGTGTTACAATACTAATTAATTTTTTCATATACAAACCTTTTATTTAAATAAAATCCTATTAGTGCTAAAGGCAATATTAATATAGCACCAGCAATATATATATTAATAGTATATAATTTTAAACAATATAAACCAAGTATATTTATACTATATATAAATATGTAAACTATAACAAATCTCCATATCTTACTTAAAGATGTATTATTGAAAACATATTTCCCGTAAGTTATAAAATTAAAAATAACTCCTAATATTGTTGAAAATAAGACCGCTATTGAATAATGAAAACTTAAATATATAAATATTACAAACATCAAATACCCAAATAAAGTATTTATCATTCCAACTATAATATATTTATGAAACATATATTTTTCTTTTTTTATGTTCTATTAAAGATAAAAATAATAAAATAATAATTATCGAATACACAATAGCAAATATGTAATATATCAAATATGGTTCAAATTTAAATTCAATATTATAAAGACCTTTTTTATCTAAATATACCCCCATAAAAAAACCGTTTGTTTTAATAAGATTACTTTTTTTACCATTTACATAAATATTCCATCCTGGTGTAAATATTGTATTAAAAGATATAATAGAAGAGTCTGATATTTCCAAATTTACTTTTGTAGAATTTGGAGTAGTTAATATATTAATAATATTAAATTTAAAATCCCCATCATTTACTATTTTAATATAGTCTTCTTTAAATATTCCTACATTTGATTGGATGTAATCAATTTGCTTTACATAATCATCATAAAATTGATTATCTGTATTAAAATCTTTACGACTAGCTTCTTTTAGAAGTTTTAAATCTCTAGTAACAGAAATTATATTAGAAGTGAAATTATGATTTTTAAAATACCAATACCAAGGATTTCCTAAATTATTATAACCATGAGTTGATGGTATTTTTTTCAAAATCCAATCTTGATTATTATATATATACCTATTGCTTTTATATATATCCCTGTTATTATTAGTATATTCAGTAACAATATTTCTATTATTTATTTGTTGAGTATATAAAGAAGCAGATGTTATCCAATATGTATGATTATGAAGTTTATAAAATGTAATGATATTGATAAAAATCAGTACGAATATCATCATACTTTTAAATTTCTTTAGTAAATAAGGTAAATATATTGGCATTAAAAGTAATAGAAAAATCATAAAATAAGATGCTGGCTTATTAGTCATAATTAATATTATAGATAGTAATAATATAATTATATTTTGCTTACTAAATAAAATAAACTCACCTTTATAATATCCTTTACAGGATATATTAAATTTATATATTGATATAAAAATTAAACCAATAGATACATATATAATACCTAATCCGAACCATCTATTAGAATTAAAAAATGGTATATAATTTGTAATACTAATTATATGCACACTAACAGCTGATGAATATAGCAAGAAAAATAAAACTATAACAAACCAAAATATTTGAAATTTATCAATTTTTATTTTATTATTAAAAAGTGTAAAAATAAATATCGCAAACACTATAAGTCCAATACCTTTAAACCATAAAGGAATATTTGATGGTAAATTTCTTCCATATAAATTAAAATCAATAGATCCTATAATAGCATCAAATATTGTATTATATAATAATTGAGGTGCTTGTATTCCCAAACTTCTAAGTCTAGGTTCATAACTGTAAAAATCACCACTAAATAATGAATAATTAAAGTTAATATTCATTAATGCAGGCAATAAGAGTAAAATATATATAATTAGAATAAAAATTATTAATAAAAATATTTTTTGATATATAATATTTGAAAGAATTTTATTTTTTTTGTATCCAAATATAATTACATATAATATAAAAATAGTTAAATTTACAAAGTTCATCCATGGGTAACCACTAGAAAAATACATTCCAATAAGGGTACCTATTAATATGATTTGTATAACACTTAATTTATTATTTTCAATTTTATGATATAAATAAAGCATCCAAGGTAAAATAGAAAGAGAAACAATAAATCCATATTGACCTGTAAAATAAATCAATACAGATAAGACATATGCTGTTGAGCCAAGAATTGCAATAGATCTTTCTATTTTTATCTCTAAAAAATATAAATATACTCCCAAGCCACCAAATATAATATAAGATTGTATCATCCACTCAAAAACAATAGCAGGATTAAAAATCCATGATATAAAAACAAAAGGCAATTGAAAGATAGTATATAAGCCAATATTATTTAATGATGGGAAAAATACACCTGACTGTATATAGGGATTCCAAAATGGAATATATCCACTTTTTAATGCATCACTAAAATATAAAAAATTTACAAAACCCAAATCATGAGTATCCCATGTAGTAATTCTCATACCAAATAAGTTCTTACCAAAAAATATTAAACAAATTAGCAATAACCAAGCCAAGATACTATATTTAGCAAAAAAAATCTTACTTATTTTGTTTTGAATATTATTTAAGTTGACTGATAACATCTTCTAACCTATTTATATACCCGTGCTCTTCTATCGCCTTTTGATGAGAAGCATTCTTTATATTTTCCCTTTCATCTTCATTTTCTAAATAATATTTTATTAATAATTCTGCTTCATCTATATCTTTATAACATACAATTTCACGACCTATATCAAAATAGTTTTCAATTGATGGTACATAATCTGTAAGCTGAAATCCATTGAAATAAGGTATTTCAAAATTTCTTGCTTTTATTTGAGATGATACTTTTGAACTTCTAAAGCTATTTATAAATGGTTTAATACCACTAAATAAATATCTACTATCAAAAGATATACTATTTCCAATATTTAGATTTATTTTAGAATCTACAAATAGTTGATTCATCTCTATATCACTCAATGGACCATTATCCCATCCTCTACCAAAAGCTTCTATATTTATGCCTCTTTTTTTTAGAGTATCTATAAACCATTTTCTGTATGGATGAAATCCTCCTACAAAAGAAACATCATATTTATATCCATCAAATTTTGGTATTTGATGAGTATTTATAGCTGCCCATTGACTATATATAATATTGTTTTGACCAAGTTCTTTATATTTAGGTATCGAATATTTATCTGTCGTTACACAGTATGTGAAATGATTTAAATATTTTGAAGTAAAATTATCAAATCTCCACTGATCATCACCAAACCAATTAATTGTTGTATATTTAGATTTTAAATAATCAAGTGTTTCTATTTTAAATTGATCTGCAAATAAAGATAAAAATATTAAATCTGGCTTTACTGTATCTACAAAATCTTTAAGTTTCTTTTGCATTAGTAAAATATTATTGAGATACTCATCATAAAAAAATGTCACTACTTCATGACCTAGTTCTTCAAAAGATTTTTTAAAGCCATCAAGACCAATTATATTTCTGCCTCTTTCTTTGACACCATAATCATATTGTAAATCAACATATAAAATTTTCATCTACTTATTACAAAACTCTCTAATCTTCTTAATCATATAATTAATCGCATCATCACCCATACCAGGATATAAACCTATCCATAAACTATCATTCATTATTTTATCTGTATTTGGTATGTTTCCAATTACTCTATAATCTGTATTTTCAATCATCTCATCAAATAAAGGATGTCTTAAAATATTTCCAGCAAATAAATTTCTTGTCTGAATTTTATTTCCTTCTAAAAATTGAGATAAATCATTTCTGCTAAATTTAACATCATTTTTTAAAGTCATCATAAACCCAAACCAACTAGGGTCAGAATTTGGTTGAGTTTGGACAAGAGTTAGTTGTTCTAAATCTTTAAGTCCATCATATAACTTTTTAAAATTTTGTTTTCTTATCTCTACAAATGATGGAAACTTTTCAAGTTGAGCTACACCTACTGCTGCTTGCATATCAGATACTTTTAAATTAAATCCAAAATGACTATAAACATATTTATGATCATAACCTTTTGGTAAAGAGCCAAACTTTTTAGAAAACCTAGCGTTACAAGTATTATCAACTCCACTTTCACACCAACAATCTCTACCCCAATCTCTCATACTAAGCATAATCTTTTGTAAAAGTGGATTATCTGTATATGTTGCTCCACCCTCACCCATAGTCATGTGGTGTGGTGGATAAAAACTAGATGTTCCGATATCTCCCCAGGTACCAGTAAGTTTCCCATCATAAGTAGAACCTAGTGCATCACAGTTGTCTTCAACTAACCATAAGTTGTGTTTATCACAAAATTCTTTTACAGCTTTAATATTAAAAGGATTACCTAAGGTATGTGCAACCATTACAGCTTTTGTTTTAGAACTAAGTGCATCTTCTAATTGAGTTACATCAATATTAAAGTTAGTTAACTCCATATCTACAAATACAGGCACAGCACCGTATTGAACTATAGGAGTAATAGTTGTAGGAAAACATGCTGCAACAGTTATAACCTCATCACCACGTTTAACTTGTCTCTCTTTTAACAATGGAGAAGTTAAAGCATAAAAGGCTAAAAGATTTGCTGAACTTCCACTATTTACTAAAAAAGTCCATCTTACATTTAAAAATTCTGATAATTTTTTTTCAAATTTTTTAGAATACTCACCATAAGTAAGCCAAAAGTCAAGTGAGCTATCTACTAAGTATCTCATCTCTGTATCATCAAAAACACGACCTGCATAATTAACTTTACTTTCTCCTTCTATAAACTTTTTTTCTTGTTGTGGTTTATGTACTAACTCATAGTATTCTTTAGTTTTATCTAAAATTTCTTGTTTTAACTTTTCTTGCTTTGTCATTATTGTTTTTCCTTTTTCCACATATTATCAATTTTCTTTAAATACGGATCATTTATAATTGTATCTTTATCTAATTTATCTATATTATAACTAAAATATTTTCTCATTTTAATTATTGCATTTTTATGAGATGTAAATTCAAAACCTATAATTTCTTTTAAAACTCTATCATTATTTGATGTATATTCATTGTTAAATCCATCATTTAAAATTTTAATATCTGATTTAAAATCACTAGATTCATTTACTAGGTTTGCCAATGTTAAAAGATCAACTTTTTTACCTGTTGTAACATTATATATTTTTTCTTTTGGTTCATTTAATATAAACCAATCTATCATTTTAACTAAATCATCTATATAAATATAATCAAAATAAACATTTTTATTTATAACTATTGGTAAATGTAAAAGATTTTTTACTATTGCATTTGATATAAACTTAAATCTATAATCTTCATTTTCTCCATATGCACCAAATATACGAAGTTGTATTATATTATCTGATTTTTCAATATATTTTGAAGTAATCGATTTATAAAATCCATATTCTTCATATGGCTGTTCGTTTAGATAATCTTCTTCACAAGCATTTACAATTGGCTTATGCTTACCATATTCTGCACCACTACCAAAAGATATGATTTTTTTAACATTTTTTTCATGTTTTACAAGATTAAAAAATATTCGTAAATTATACTCCGTAATATTTGTCATATCAGAAGTATCTCTACTACCACCTTTATTTGCTAAATGAATTATTATATCAATTTTATTAGATAGTATATAGTTATCAACATCACTCTCATCTATTAAATTAAGTTCACAACTTGATGGTGTAAATAATTTAAAGTTTATATAATTATGTAATAAGTATTCTTTTAAATGTGAACCTATAAATCCATTTGAACCTGTTATGAATATATTCATAGTCTAGCCCTTGTTAATCATCAATTCATCAAATGTATTTCTATCCAAAAATGGATACATATCTTCTAATGGTGCTGATATCATTTTCCCACTATCTAATTTCTTTGATGTGTTAACAGGTAGTAATTCTTGATTTACATTTGATAATATTTCACAAAATATAGCACCATCATAATTTAATATTTTTAGAAATTCTTCTTCTAAAATAGAACTATCATCTAACTTTATATATTTTATATCATATGCATTACAAATTTTTGAGAAATCTGGATTTGTAACACCATTACTTGGGCCTTCTGCAATAAACCTTTGAAAAAATCTTTTTTGTGTATTTCTAATTGAAACATATCCATCATTATTTATTACTAGAATTTTTATGGGCATTTTATTCGCTTTAATTGCTTCTAACTCTTGAATATTCATTTGAAAAGAACCATCGCCTGTAATACATATAGGAATAGAAGATTTATCAGCATAATATGCGCCCATAGAAGCTGGCAATGAATATCCCATAGAACCAAATCCTCCGGGAGAAACAATATTTTGATTTTCTTTCACTTTTAAGGCTTGTCCTGCAACATAAAATGCTGAACCTGAGTCATAACATATTGTAGTTGTTTTACTACACTTAAATACTGCTTTATTTAATTCTTCAATTATATTATAGTAATTTACTCTTCCTTTTTCTTGTTTATGGAGTTCTAGTGAAACTGGATACTTATTTTTTAAATTTAGTCCATAATTTATCCAATCAGAATTTATTTTCAATTCCATATTTTCTTCTATTAATTTATTTAAAAATAATTTAGAATCATCCAATATTTTTATATCTATAAAGCATTTATGTTTATTTAACTGATTTTGATCAATATCTACAACTATTTTTTTTGAATTTTTTGCAAATTCTTCTTCCTCATAACCAATCAAAGATATATGTAAACTTGAACCAACAGAAAGAATTAAATCAGCATTTGCAACTATCATATTACCAGCCCTATCACCTTTAATCCCTAAATGACCTATAAAAATATCATTTTCATATGATATTAAGTCTGCACTCTGTGGAGATGTTACAACAGGAATATTATATTTATTAATAAATTTATTAAAAATTTCTTTTGCATTTGAAAGCTTTATTCCATTACCGACTAAAAGAACTGGTCTTTTAGATTCCTTAATCATTTTGATAACTTTAGCCATACTATATTTAGGTTTATCTTCTACTATAGATTCAAATCCTCTCAATGTATCACTCTCTATTATGGCACCTTGAATATCTACAGGAATATCTAGCCAAACTGGCCCAGTTCTTCCTGTTGTTGCTTCATGATAAGCTTTTTCTAAATGATATTTTATACTTGTAAAATCACTTAACATTATTGCATATTTTGTTATAGGTTTTATAATGTCAATAATATTTAATTCTTGTAATCCATACTGTCTTATATTTGGATTATTTGAACCTTCTAAAGTTTGTATATATTTACTTTGTCCCGTTAGTGCAAATACTGGTATAGAGTCAACCCATGAACTAGCAATTCCAGTGATTAAATTAGTAGCTCCTGGTCCACTTGTACCAATACATAATCCAATTGATGATTTTACTTTTGCATATGCATCTGCACACATTGATGATGCTTGTTCATTATGATTACAAATTGTTTTTATTTTATCACTTTTTGCTAATGCATCAGTTAAAAACATAATACCACCACCACTTACTAAAAAAGCAGTATCTACTCCTTTATCTTCAAAAAAATTTATTATATACTCAGAAACAGTCATTTTCATATTTTTACCTTTAATTGTCTTAAATCATCAATAATATTTTCACTTTGATTTAAAAATTCATTTGTAAAAAGTCCACTTTTTACACCTAGAAATTTACATTTAGCATTTTTTGCCATACCTAAGTCAGCCATAGAATCACCAATCACTATAACATTTTCTTTAAATAAGTTATTTTTTAATAATATATATTCTACCAAATCAGCACTTGGTTTAGCATTTTCTACTAAATCAGCCCCTACAATATCAATAAAATAATTATCCAATTTTAAAGATTTCATAGCTAATATTGCTCTTTGTGTTAAATCTGTTGTTGCTATTGCTATTTTTATATTTGATTGTTTTAAATTCTCTAAAATATTTTGCACATTTGGTAAAGCTTTTACTATATCATTTAACTTAGTCTTAGAATATTCATCTACTTCTTTAAAAATATTCTCTACCATATCTTTAGTATAATTCTTTTCATATTTCAAAATTGTATTTAATGCAACATCAATTATAAAACTTCTAGGTTTAATTCCAACTGGACCTTCGGACTTCATCTTTTTTGTTTCTAAATCTATACCCATATTATCAATTAAATCATTGTATAGTTTTTCTTGATTATCAATATTTATACTTTTAATAAAAAACTCTGCTCTATATTCTATCATTGAACACCAATAATGATGAACATCAATTAGAGTTCCATCTTTATCAAAAATTACCATTTTTATATTATTAATCTGAGAATTTGGGAGTATCAAACTACTCATTTACCTCTCCAACATTAACTAGAATCAAATCTTTAGCTATTAAATAACCTTGCTTGATTAATTCTATATCAGTATAAAACTCATCATTATTGATAATTTCCTTTACAATCTTTCTTGCATATGTTCCTAAAGAAGAGCCTTGAAAATTAACTCCGCATTGGTCAGCTAAAATGGTAGTAAGGGTATTTGTTCCCCCTGATAAAAGCTGATTTACTTCTACTTTATTTTTATATTTTAATACTTTATTTTTTTTATCTATGGTCATATTAAATCTTTTATTTAATACATCTGCTGTTGCTATTGCTTGTAATGTTGTATTGAAATCATCTGCTCCACCACTCATAGGATAACCATCTGATTGAATTATCAATCTATTTCCTGCTATATCTTTTGCTTTTTTAACTCTTTGTTCAAAAGTAAAATTTGATAAATGAAGTCTATCTAAACACATAGATACATGTCCATTTGGATTTAAATCACAAACTATTTGCCACTCATCCATAATTGCTGTATCATCTGCAACTGCTGCATGAAGTTCTATATGTTCAGCTCCTGCTTTTAAACATTTTGGTAATAGTTCTTTAAGTTCTCGTGTATTATTTGAATAAGAAATAATATCATCTTTTGGACATATTGCACTACAATTTCCACACCCTATACATCTTTCTGTAATAACTATCAATTCATCAGGTATAGCATCTGTAGGGCAAATAGGAATACATAAATTACATGTAATACAAGTATCTAAGTCAATAAAAGCTTTTCTTACATGATGATCCCCTGGCATACCAACACTTACAGTTATAAATGGTCTTGTCTTAAGCTCTATGCCTAATTTTGGTGCTAATTCAAAAGCCAAATCTATTCCTGCCATTGCATGTTCTACTACATTAATTGTAGCTGACACATCCATACCTTTAGCACCTGCTAATGTATATAAAACTACTAATTTTTTCACTTCTTGTGCATCTTCATTTCCTGCACCACAAACTAATTTAAAATATTTTCTTGTATTAAGAAGCCTTTGCATTGTTTCAAATCTATTCAAATTCTATCCTTCTACCATTAATTACTGTAAAATAACATATAAAGAGATAAGCAAGATAACGATTAATCCTTAGGAATTATCTTTTAACCTTAAAGATAAGAACTTCGAAAAAAGTCTGTTACTTAGCTTACAATCCCAATTAGTTGATTAGGTCTTTAGAACCTCTGTCAAATGGAAGGTAGGATCAAGCCAAGTGCTTGTTTATCTGTTTATATGTTGTTAAATAACCTTTGGTTTTTTAATTTTTATTTTGTACTTTTGAAAGGACACTTATGTATAAATATTTCTTAGGCATTGATATCTCTAAAGATAGCTTTGATTTTTGTTTTACTGACCAGACTGAAAAAGTCTTACTCAAAGATCACTATCTTATGGATATCAATAATTTTACTACTTTGGCTAATTACTTATCTTCATTCTCTAATGATGAGATTTTAATTGTTATGGAAGCAACTGGTATATATCATTTAAACTTACTCTCATTTTTCTTAGAGCAAGGATTAAATGTATCAGTTGTTAATCCATTGTTTATTCATGCATTTACTAAATCCATGACAATCAGAAAAACTAAGACTGATAGTAAAGATGCACATATTATCTCCATATTTGCAAAGAGAAATAATAGTACTATTAGACTATCTAGCTTAACTGATTTAGAAACAATCAAACCTATTGTTAGAGAAAAAGATAAACTTACAGCCCAAATATCTGCTATAAAAACAGATATGAAATCTATAGTAAATCAATTATTCCCAGAAATGTTAAAGAACACAAATATCTTTACAAAAAGCAGTTTAAATCTGCTCTTACAAGCTCCTAGTAAACGAGTTATTAGAAACTTGAAAGAGAAGAAAATAGCTAAGCTTTTCTCTTGCGATAATATAACAGGAACTAAACCAAAGATAACTGCTAGTGAAATATTATCACTTGCAAAAAACTCTATTGGTATCAATAACCCATCATTAGAAAAAATATTAATTTCAAAAATAAAACAGATGAATTTTATTCAAATTCAAATAGATGAATATAATGAAATTATTGAACAGTTTGTTGATGAACATCATAAAGATGATATAGATATACTTACATCAATATCTGGTGTTGGTAAAGCTACTGCTTCATCATTTCTTACTGAGCTTGGAGATATAACAAACTTTGCTACACATAAACAACTTACTGCTTTTATTGGAACTGACCCTACGATATATCAAAGTGGTACTTCTGTAAATATAAGAGGCTCTATCTCAAAAAGAGGAAACTCACATCTTAGACGCTCAATCTGGCATATGGCAAGAGCAGCTACAGTTTGGAACGAAACACTCAAAGCATATTATGATAAAAAACGAAGTGAAGGCAAAACCTTTAAGCAGTCTGTTATTGCTGTAGCAAACAAACTTATTCGTATTATTTTTTCTATGTTAAAGAACAACACTAAATTTGATATAAATTATTCAAATTTAGCTATTAAAAGTGTTTCTAACTGAAACATTTTAACTAGTTATTTGGTTTTAGTTTTCTCCTTTATTAATTATAGTTGACTTTTTTTAATAATTCTTTTAATGCTTCTTCATTATACATTGAAAAAACCTTTTTATTTTCAGACATCTTTTTTAAAAAACTATAATTATCTACTGTCGAAATATTTAAGTTATTTAATGTTTTGATATATGTTGGATGAATATCATTTATACCTGTTAAAAATGTATCAATATTATATCCCCATGTTACCTTATCACTACATCTAAGAAAGATTTTATCTATAACCTCAATAATTTTTTTCATATCTATTTTTTTACTATTTTGTGTATTTAAATAGGCACAAATTATTTCTGTAGGTAAATTTCCAGCACCTCTACCTTGTCCATATAATGAAGAATCAATATATTCGACTCCACAATCAATTGCGGTAATTGCATTAGCAAATGCCATTTGTAAATTATTATGCCCATGAAAACCTATTTTTATATCAGTATTATTTTTAATTTTTTTCACTATGTCTATAATTGAATTAGGATACATTGAACCAAAACTATCTGCAAAATAAAATGCTTGTATTTTTGATTTAACTAAATCTATTTTTTTTAATATTTCAAAAAAATCTTTATCACTAATATGAGTTAATGCCATTAAATTTAAAAATACTTCATAACCTTTTTCATATAAATCTTCTATATGTTCTATTGCTAAATCTATATTTTGACTATATGTTGCTACTCGTACAGTATCAATTGGTGATTCTGATTTCTTTACGAAATCGTCTTTTTTTGTTTTACCTACATCCATCATAATAGTAATATTTTTTATATTTGTTTTTTCTTTAAGATTTGTTAAATATTTATCAGTAGAAAATGCTAAGTCACCAAAATCTTTATCTTTATGCATCTCTTTATTAAATCTATATCCAATTTCAAAATAATCAATCCCACTATTATTTATTATTGACATTACCTGTTCTACAGTTTTTTGCTTAAATTTCCAATTTAATAAATGTCCACCATCTCTAAAAGTACAATCTAATAATTTTATATTACTCATTTTATTTACTCCACTCAATATTTAGCTTGATAGAATCAGAAACATATTGCGTTAATTGTTCCAAGGAATTAACTAATTTATTTTCATAAAATTCTTTATACCATTTTACAGTCATCTCAAAAGTTTTATCACTATCCCATACATCTTTCCAATTTAAAAGTATATGAGCTTTTGAACAATCCAATTTAAGTAAGTTTGCTTCATGTAAAGCATTTGGTTCTTTATTTATCTCATAATCTATTTTATCCCAATGTTTTTTTACATTTTTAACAACTTGTTCTACTGTTATACTTCCCTCATCACTTGGACCAAAATTCCAACCATCGGCAAATTCAACTTTCTCTTCTAAAAGTTTTTGACCAATACTTAAATATCCACTTAATGGTTCTAGTACATGTTGCCAAGGTCTTGTAGCATATGGATTTCTTATGCTTACTTTTTTATCTTGAGAAACTGAAAGCATAATATCAGTTATTAGTCTATCTTTTGCCCAATCTCCACCACCTATTACATTTCCTGCTCGACAAGATGCCAATAATGTATTGTGTGATTTTTTATATTCATTATTATTAAAATATGAATTTCTATAAGATGATGTCAATATTTCAGCACAACCTTTAGATGAACTATATGGATCATATCCACCCATAGGATCATTTTCTCTATATCCCCATATCCATTCTCTATTGTCATATGCTTTATCACTTGTGATATTTACGATTGCTTTAACATTATTTTTTCTACAAGCTTCAAATACTTTTAAAGTACCCATTACATTTGTATCATAAGTTTCAATTGGATTTTCATAAGAAAGTCTTACAAGTGGTTGAGCTGCAAGATGAAATACAATATCAGGTTGATATTGTTCGAAAACTTTATTTAATTTATCCAAATCCCTAATATCACCAATAATAGAAACCATATCTAAATCTAATAATTCTATATGATTTGGATTTGTTGGTGCTTCTAGTGAATATCCAACTACTTTTGCACCCATTTGAGTAAGCCATAAACAAAGCCATGAACCTTTAAATCCAGTATGTCCTGTAACTAATACAGTTTTATTTTTATATATACCAGAAAATAAATTTGTCATTACCAAACTTTCCAAGGAGCTTCACCTTTATCCCAAATATCATTTAAGTCATGTTTATCTTTTAAACTATCCATTGGTTTCCAAAAGCCTTCATGCTTATATGTAAATATCTCACCATCTTCTGCAAGTTTTTGTAATGGTGCTTGTTCAAAAACTGTAGAATCATCATCTAAAATATAATCTAATACTTTGGCTTCACATACAAAATAACCTGCATTTATCCAATTTCCATCACCTTTTGGCTTTTCTAAAAACTTAGATACTTGTCCATTGTCTTCTATTGACAATGCACCAAATCTTCCTGCTGGTTGAGATGATGTCATAGTCATAGCTTTTCCATGTGCTTTATGAAATTTCACTAATTCATCTATATTTATATCTGCAACACCGTCACCATAAGTAAGCATAAAAGGTTCATTGCCTATATGTTCGGATGCTCTTTTCACTCTTCCACCTGTCATAGTATCAAGACCAGTATCAAGTAAAGTTACTTTCCATGGTTCACTTGAATTATTATGTATTTCCATCTTTCCACTTTGAATATCAATAGTTACATCACTTTGATGTAAAAAATAATTTGCAAAATATTCTTTGATATAGTAACTTTTATATCCAAGTAAAATAATAAAATCATTAAATCCATATTGTGAATATGTTTTCATAATATGCCACAATATAGGCTTACCACCAACTTCAACCATAGGTTTAGGTCGTACATCTGTCTCTTCACTCAATCTTGTACCAAATCCACCAGCTAATAATAATACTTTCATTTTAATACTTCTCCTAAAAGTTCAATTTCTTTTTCTAAACAAACTTGACTATTCCCTATAAAAAAACCATTATCATGTAAATAATCAGCATTTTTAAGAGTATCATGTATCTCATAATCAAAAAACTTCATCACATCATTTCTTATAAAATTTCCTGTAACTATCGGGCGACATTCAATATTGTTTTTCTGCAGTTTCTCTATTACATCTTTTCTTTTTAAGTTTGAGTTTTGCTTGATAATCAGTGAGAAACCAAACCAAGAACTATTGTCTATATCTTTTTGAATCATAAAATCTTTATGATCTTTAAAAAGTTCTACAAATAACTTTGCATTTTTTCTTCTTTGATTTAAAAAAGTTGGAAGTTTTTTTAGCTGTTCGATTCCTATTGCTCCACTCATCTCCACTGGTCTTACATTGTATCCAGGAAGCACAAATCTAAATGATTCTTCAAACCAATCATCACTCTTATTTGAAACTCTGTTTTCTTTAGGAAGATTCCTTGTCCAACCATGAGCTCTCATAGAAAGAAGTATATGGTAAAGTTCTTCGTCATCTGTAGTTACAAATCCACCTTCCATAGTAGCCATATGGTGAGAGAAGAAGGTTGAAAATGTTCCCATCACTCCAAATGTACCTGTTTGTTTGTCTTTATACTCTGCACCCATTGATTCACAGTTATCTTCCAGTATAAAAATATCTTTATCTTTTATCATATTATTTATAGTATCAAAGTCATTTGGGTTACCAAGAAGATTTACTACCATAATAATTTTAGTATCTTTAGTGATTGCAGACTCTAAAGCATTAAGGTCATAGTTTAATGTATCTAAATCTATATCAACAAATTTCAACTTTAGTCCATATTGTTGAAGTGGAAAATATGTAGTTGACCATGAAACTGCTGGAACTATTACTTCGTCTCCTCGTTTAAGCATAGGATTTTTAGTATAAAAAAGTGCTGCTGTTGCTATTAAGTTTGCTGCTGAACCTGAACTTACCATAACACAATACTTTTTATCTATAAATTTTGCAAAATCATTTTCAAACTGTTTTACACTATCGCCCATAGTAAATATATCTTTATCTATTACGGATTGAATTGCATTTAACTCTTTATCATCCCATGTAGATGTTGCTAATGGATAGCTATTTGTCATTTATTACCTCTTCTAAATAATATTTATATATCTTTTTAATTCCATCTTCAAGAAATGTTTTATGTTTCCAACCAAATTTAGTAAGTTTTATGTCATCTATAAGTTTTTGTTTCATACCTATTGGTTTAGTTAAATCATGGATAAATTCACCTTTATATCCAATCACATTAGCAATGGTTTGATAGTATTCATTTATAGTATAATCATGACCCAAACCTACATTTATATTTTGCGGCATATTTTCAAAATTTTCAAGTGCATAATATATAAAATCTGCTAAATCTTGGGCATACATAAACTCTCTTCTAGCTTCTCCATCACCCCATATATCTATACTATCTTGCTTGTTTACTTTTGCTTCATGAATCTTTTTTATAACAGCTGGAAGCATATGTGAATGTTTTGGATCAAACTTATCATATCTTCCATATAAATTACATGGGATTACCGTTTTGTATAAAAATGTATTATCTTCTCTATTTATATATTCACATAATCTTGTTGAAGTAATCTTAGCAAGAGCATAACCCTCATTTGTAGGCTCAAGTTTACCTTTTAGTATCAACTCTTCACCTAAAGGGTTTATAGCTTCTCTAGGATACATACAAGAACTACTCATGTTTATAAACTTTTTTATACCTGCTTCTTGTGAAGCCATAATTATATTCAGAGCCATTTGAGTATTATCTACTAAAAATTTTACAGGATTTGCCATATTAGCTTGTATTCCGCCAACTATTCCAGCACAGTGAATCACTATGTCTGGTCTAGTATTCTTTATATAGCTGTCTACAGATACTCTATCTAATAAATTTAATTCTTCACTTGATGGAGTAAGAAGATTATAGTTTTTGGCATCTTTTTTATATTCAACTATATTTCTTCCGACCATGCCATTAGAACCAGTGATTAATATTTTTAACAAATCTTTAACCTACTCAAAATAATTCATAATAGTGTAGCCACCATCTTTTAAGTACTGATCTTTAGTCATAAGTTTTAAATCACTTTTCATCATATCATTTACAAGCTCTTTCAGTTTATACTCTCTAGTCCATCCTAATTTTTGTTCTGCTTTAGTTGGATCTCCTAGAAGTAAATCAACTTCTGTTGGTCTAAAGTATTTTGGATCTACAGACACTACATTAGCTCCTATTTCAACTTGATACTCAGGGTTAGAACAAGATACTACATAAGCTTTTTCTTCTTTACCTTCACCTTTGAACTCTAACTCAATCCCAGCATACTTAAATGACATTCTTACAAACTCTCTTACAGTTGTAGTCTCCCCTGTAGCGATAACCCAATCTTCTGGTTCATCTGCTTGAAGGATAAGCCACATCATCTGAACATAGTCTTTAGCGTGACCCCAGTCACGTTTAGCATTCAAGTTTCCAAGGTACAGTTTATCTTGGAGTCCTAATGCTATTTTAGAAGCAGCACGAGTAATCTTTCTAGTTACAAACGTTTCTCCACGAACTGGTGATTCATGGTTAAAAAGGATTCCATTACAAGCAAACATTCCATATGCTTCTCTATAATTTACAGTTATCCAATATGCATACATTTTAGCTACTGCATAAGGACTTCTTGGATAAAAAGGTGTTGTTTCACTTTGCGGTGTTTCTTGTACTTTCCCATAAAGTTCAGATGTACTAGCTTGATATATTTTAGTTTTAGAGGTTAATCCTAAAAGTTTCACAGCTTCAAGTATTCTAAGTGTTCCTGTACCATCTGCATTCGCTACATATTCAGGTGTTTCAAAAGATACTGCTACATGCGACATAGCAGCTAAATTATAAATTTCATCTGGTTGCACTTCTTGTATTATTCTAGTTAAGTTCATGCTATCTGTCATATCTCCAAAGTGAAGAGTAAGATCCAATCCTTCTTCGTGTGGGTCATGATATAAATGATCTATTCTATCTGTATTAAATAAAGATGTCCTTCTCTTAATGCCGTGAACTTCATAACCTTTTTTTAGTAAAAATTCTGCTAAATAGCTTCCATCTTGTCCTGTAATTCCTGTAATTAATGCTACTTTCTTTTTATTGTTTAACATCTTGTCTTTTTCCCTTTAATTATATATCTATATTATCTAATTTCTACTAAAATCATCATCAAGTCGCTCAATATCATCTTCGCCTGTATAGCTTCCAACTTGTACTTCAATTATAATAAGTGGTTCATCTGTATCATTTAAAAGTCTATGAATATCTCCAGCTTTTATGTATGTAGATTTATTTTGATTCAGAGTGAAAATTTTATCATTTATTGTTATAGTTGCTGTACCTGACACTACTATCCAATGTTCATTTCTATACTTATGTCTTTGCAAAGATAGCCTTTTTTTAGGTTTTACTTCTATGCGTTTTATTTTATAACCATTACTATCTTCAAGTACGGTATAAGTTCCCCACGGTCTATACCCTGTAAGATGAATATTATGTAGTTGTGTAGTTTTTTTAATCTTACTTACTACTTGTTTTACTTTTTGCGAACTTCCTTTTTTACTTACAAGTATTGCATCACTAGTATCTACAATAATACAATCTTCTATATCTATTGTTGCTATATATCTATCACTTCCATAAATTAAATTATTTTTACTGTCAATTGATATATACTTTTCATTTACAGTATTATTATTTTCATCTTTGGGTAATTCTTCAAATAAAGCATCAAAACTTCCTACATCTGACCAATTTATATTAGATGGTACAACTTTTACTATATCTGATTTTTCCATAACTGCATAATCTATACTATCTTCAGGGATATTTATCATATCATTGTGTTTTATTCTAATTAAGGGGTCAGACCCTTTTTCAGCTACTGTTAAGCTTTTAGGCTTAAAATTATCAGAAAAAGGGTCTGACCCCATAGCTATTTTAGACATTTCATAAATCTTAGGTGAATATTTTTTAAGTTCATCTAAAAATATACCAGCTTTAAAACAAAACATTCCAGAGTTCCAATAATAATTTCCAGCATCTACATATTGTTGAGCTGTAATACTATCTGGTTTTTCATAGAAAGCTTTTACATCAAGATTATCAGCTTCAATATAGCCAAATCCAGTTTCTGCAAAAGTAGGAGTGATACCAAATGTTACAAGAAAATTATCACTTGCTAACTCTTGTGCTTTAGTTAAAACTTTTTTATACTCAACTTCATCTTTTATAAGATGATCAGATGGGGTTACTAAAACTATCTCATCTTTTTCAAGTGCCATACAAGCCAAAGCAATAGCAGGAGCCGTATTTCTACCAATTGGTTCTAATAAATATTTATTATTTATTTTTTTAAGTTCTTCAAGTTGGTCTAATGCTAAAAAATATTGTTCTGTATTTGAAACTATAAATTGGCTATCGCATACTTTTGAATTTCTTTCAACAGTAAGTTGAAAAAGAGACTTATCATTAAAAAGTTTTACAAACTGTTTTGGCATAAGTGTTCGACTTATTGGCCATAATCTTGTACCATTTCCACCACATAGGATTATATTTGTCATTTAGTTTATTCCTTAAATTTTTATTATATTATACTTTTTATACAAAAATGCGCTAAAAAGTATAAATAGCATACTGGTATAGTGCCCAAGTAGATAACTATCACTAAACATAATCACACCAAATAA
Organism: Arcobacteraceae bacterium; assembly: GCA_965242915.1. Lineage (GTDB taxonomy): Bacteria > Campylobacterota > Campylobacteria > Campylobacterales > Arcobacteraceae > CAJXII01. The sequence continues at coordinate 56,624 of CBDETN010000026.1, read as the reverse complement.
AAGTGGTAAAGTTATACCTGTATATTTTAGAATGTCATCTTTACTTTTTAAAGCATTTCTTATTTGAAAATAAAGGATACTTAATAAACTAAAAAGACCTAATAATCCAAATTGAACTAACTCTAAAGTATACATATTATGTGGATTTGTAGTAGGTGTTAATTGTGGAGTAAGTTTCTTATTTATAACTTTATACTCTTCTTTAAAATCACCTGTACCGACACCTATAAATGGATTTTCTTTAATTATTTCCCAAGAATTAAGAGCAAAAGTTAATCTAAGTCCTACCGATGTATTTTTATTTTTCTCATAGTTCAATACATTGGTTACAGCTAAATCAACCCTGCTTTTAAAAATATTACTTGTATTGTATGATATAAGAAATATACTAGGTATTACTAAAATAGCAAAAAATAAAGCTTTAAGTCTTTGATTATTAAAATACTGAAACAATATAATCACAAGCATAGCAAAATACATAATTTGACCACCGCGACCACCTGTAATAAACATATTAATACTCATAGTAATAGCAAAAAAACTATAAATAATCTTTTGTTTTTTATCCAATTCTTTATTAAATAAAATAGCATTTAAAAGTAAATATATGGCAAATGCTAAAAATGGATTATAACTAATATGACTCATAAAAGGTGTTGGATTAGCTACCGTTGCATTTTTAAATTCTGGTAATATTTCAAACCATACTCCATAAGACAAAATTTCTGATATACTCATAGCTAAAAGAAAAGCATAAATATAATATTTAATATGTTCTTTTCGAACAAAAAGCATAAATATAGGAAGTAATAAAAACTTAGTCTCTTTTTTAAGTATATGCAGTCCCCATTGTAAATCTTCAGTCCATAGCAATCCAACTATATGCAGAACATAAAAGCCTAACACTGCTAAAATTACTGTATTTGTCTTTAATTCATTCCAATCTTTTTTGAACATTCCTCTGAACAACCAAATTATAATAATAAATCCAGCTACTAAATTCCCAACCGCAACTGATAAAGGTAATACAAAAGCAAATACAATTAAAAGATAAGCATTTATATCATTTAGTTTGGTTTTATTTAGCAAAATAACCTCCAGTCTTTTTACTTCCTTTAAATTCTATTTTATTTTCATCTCTAAGTTGCTTAATCCATCTTTCAAGTGTTTTAGCTGGTATATTTAATATCTCTTCCATTTGTGATATTCTTTTTGAAGGGTTATTTTTTATATGATTATATAATAAATTTATTCCCTCATTTATTCCCTCATTTATTCCCTCATTTATTCCCTCATTTTGAGTTTTATAAAAGAAAATCTGTATGGCTTGTTGAGTATATTTATATTCAGGTTCAGGCAATCCCATTTTTAAACACTCTTCAACAATATTATTAGTACCTTTTCCCCAACTTTCTACAAATCCTGCTTTATAAAACATATTTGCTAAAATTGGATTAAATGGTTTTGACATATGGTCTTGTTTAAATTTTTCTATAGGAACTTCGTTTGACAATGTAGCACCATTAGTAAGTACCATTTTATTCTCATAAATTCTTATTTGTAATACTGTTGTATCTGCATAATCCCTATGTATCAATGCATTTATTACCGCTTCCCTTACTGCCTCATACGGATATTCAAGTGTTTCAATTCTATTTAGACCTTCATAACTTATATAACTATGGAGATATTTTGTTTTTAATATTTCTATAATTTTTTCTAGCTGTTCAAATAAATTACCTTCAATAATGTCACTCGTAAGAAGCTCACTATCACTTAAAAATTTACCTATTTTAGAATGAGACTGTATAAAATATTTTTGAGGATTATTACCAAATAATAAAATTGCAGCTCTTTTAAAATATTTTCCATCATATAAATTTAATTTCTCAAATAAGGTTTTTAAATCATTTTCTTGTTCAATAAACGGTATTCTATTTTTAGCCAACATCTTAAATCTTTCAACTGTCTTCAAATTTATTTCATTAATACTAAATTCTTCAACAATAATGTCATCCCAAGTTTTACCATATTTTTTTAATAAAAAGTTTGTAAGATTACTACCATTTAATTCTATTGTACAACTTCCACTTCTTTTATAAAATTTACCATTATATGATATTGGTGCATAAGTTTTATCTACTTTTATCTCTATAATATTTTTATTATCTATATCTTTTAATACAACATCAGTAAGTATTCCAAGCCTGTTATTAATCTTATTTGGCAGAAGGTCTAATAAATCTTTAATATTTTCTATACCTATTGCTAAACTATTATCATCAATACCAATAAATAAACTGCCTCCGTCACTATTTGCAAATGCGCAAATAGTTTTAAGATATTCATCTTTCCATATTAGTTTAAATTCAATAGTTTGATTTTCTGTCATTAATCTATCTTTACCTTCTTGTGCTTGCTACTATCTGCGAAAAAGAATTCCAAATACCAATCAACAAACTCATCAATTCCATCTTGTATCGGAGTTTCAGGTTTATATACCAAATCATTTACCAAATCTGTAACATCAGCATAAGTAGCTGGTACATCTCCTTCTTGTAGTGGTAAAAAGTTTTTATCTATCTTTTTACCTAATTTATTTTCTATTGCTTCTATAAAATCCATAAGTTTTACTGGATTATTATTTCCTATATTATATATTTTATATGGTGGTGTAGAAGTCCTTGGATTGTCTATAACTCTTGTGATTCCTTCTATAATATCATCAATATATGTAAAGTCTCTCAGCATATCACCATTGTTAAATACATCTATAGTTTTACCTTCAAGGGCTGCTTTTGTAAAAAGGAAAAGTGCCATATCTGGTCGTCCCCATGGTCCATAAACTGTAAAAAATCTAAGTCCAGTAGGGCTAATACCAAAAAGGTGTGAATAGGTGTGAGCCATAAGTTCATTTGACTTTTTAGATGCTGCATAAAGTGAGATTAGATGATCTACATTATCAGAAGTAGAAAATGGTAGTTTTGTATTTGAGCCATATACACTAGAGCTACTTGCATAAGATAAATTTTTTACATCATTATGTCGACAGCATTCAAGTATATTCATAAAACCTATGATATTACTTCCCATATAAGCATCTGGATTTGTAAGTGAATATCTAACACCTGCTTGCGCTGCTAAGTTACATACTGCATCAAACTTTTCAGATTCAAATAGTTTCATCATTTCATCTTTGTCTTCAAGATTTAGTTTGATAAATTTATAGTTTGGGTATTTGAAAGAAGTTAAAAGTTTATTGTATTTAATATTTTCACCATCTTTAAGAGTTTCAATAATTCCACTTCTTTGAAGCCTTCCATATTTTACATTTTGGTCATAGTAGTCATTTATATTATCTAACCCTACTACCTCATCACCTCTTTTAAGTAATTTAAGTGCTAGATGACTTCCTATAAATCCAGCTGTTCCTGTAACTAGTATCTTCATACTTTAATCTCTTTACTATCTATTTCTAATATATTACATACTTTTTCAAATAACTCTTCCGTAAAATCTAAAACTTCTTTGATCTCATCTTTTGCCGGTAAACAATAATTTGGATTAGAATATCTGTCTTCTTTGAAATATTCAGTAGCTTTATTGTACATAAATCACATCTCCTTTTTCTAATATATCAACTTTATAAAAATAATCTTCTCTTTGATTAATAAAACTATCAGAAGCATTTAAAATATCAAATCCTATATTATATTTAAATATTAATTCTCTTAATTGCTTTCTTGCTCGTAGATTATATTCTCTAGTTTTATTATTTGAATTATTAATTATAAATAGATCTATATCACTATCTTCATTTGGTGTACCATAAGCATAACTACCAAATAGTATGATTTTATCTGGACTAAGAGGCATGAGTCTTTCTATGATTTGTGGTTTCAACTCTTCTATATCTATCATACTTTACTTCCTCTTGTACTTGCTAGATAAATTGCTACTTGATCAGAATCTTTATCTTCTTCATAGTATCCATACCAACTTACTGTATTTTTATTGACTGTTATATTTATAATTTTAGTATCTATCATCATATCCAAACCACCCTCATAACCATCTGTAACTATCGGTACATCTTGCGGCAATGTTGACAATTTTTCAATTAAATCTTTTACTGTCATATTATTTTCCATTTTATACCCTAACTATCACTATTAAATATATCTCTAGTATATACTTTATCTTTAACATCTCTTATATCTGATGAGAGTCTATTTGCAACTATTACATCACTTATATTTTTAAATTCCTCTAAATCTTTAATAACTTTTGAGTGAAAAAACTCATCCTCTTCAAATACAGGTTCATATATAACTACTTCTATGCCTTTTGCTTTAATTCTTTTCATAATACCTTGTATTGCTGATGCTCGAAAATTATCACTTCCTGACTTCATAACTAATCTATAAATTCCAACTATAGTAGGATTTTTAGCAATAATACTATCTGCTATAAAATCTTTTCTTGTAGAGTTTGAATCAACTATAGAACTAATAAGATTGTTTGGTACATCTTTGTAGTTAGCTCTTAGTTGTTTGGTATCTTTAGGTAAACAGTATCCACCATAACCAAATGATGGGTTATTATAATGATTCCCAATTCTTGGATCCAATCCAACACCATTTATGATATCTTTTGTGTTAAGTCCATGAATTTGAGCATAAGAGTCTAATTCATTAAAATAAGATACTCTCATAGCAAGGTATGTATTTGAAAATAATTTTACCGCTTCTGCTTCTGTCGAATCTGTAAGTAAGATATCTATGTTTTCTTTTTTTGCACCTTGCGCTAATAGATTTGCAAAAGTTTGGGCTCGCTGACTTTTTTCTCCAACTATAATTCTGCTAGGATATAAATTATCTTCTAAGGCACTTCCTTCTCTTAAAAATTCTGGTGAGAAGATAATATTTGTAGTGTTAAACTTTTCATTGATACTTTTTGTATATCCAACCGGTACTGTTGATTTAATAACCATGGTTGCATCTGGATTTATCTCTAACACATCTTTTATCACAATCTCTACTAGTTTAGTATCAAAATAGTTAGTTTCTGGGTCATAATCTGTAGGAGTAGATATAATTACAAAATCTGCATTTTCATAAGCTTCTTTTTTATCCAATGTAGCTCTAAAATTTAAATCTTTATTTTTCAAATAATCACTTATCTCTTTATCCTCAATTGGTGAGATTTTATTATTTAACATCTCCACTTTTTCAGGGATAATATCTAAAGCTACAACTTCATTGTGCTGAGCCAATAAAATAGCATTTGAAAGCCCAACATACCCAGTACCTGCTATCGCAATTTTAATCATAAACTTCCTTAAATTAATATATTATTATATCAAATTAATCTTAAGTATTATCTTCCCTGCTTCAACTCCCGGCTGATCGTAAGTATTTATTTGTACAAACTTTCCAATTACTGATGTAAGAAGTTGAAAATTGAACATAAGTGAAGCAATGTTGTATTCATCGACTTTGTCTATTGTTATCACATCACATGGTATATCTTTAAGTTCTTGTATAGCTTGTATAGTGGCATTTGCTTGTTTTTCAAGTAGTTGTGAAAACTTTAACCCATCTATATACTCTAAATCATCAAATCCATCTAAAGTTCCACTTGGAATTGTTGTCTCATCCTCAAAATCTGCAACTTTTATAAAGGTAACTGTTTTATCTCTTTTACCTTCTGCTATTAATTGTAAAAATGAATGTTGATCAACCGGTCCAATAAGTCCAATAGGAGTAAGGGCTTGTTTTGTGTTATTGATATTTATTTTACCTAAACTCTCACCCCAAAGTTGAATATACCATTTATTAAACCCTTCTAATGCGGAAGAATAACTAAAAAGTACATTTATATTAAATCTGTTTTTATTTTCCACCATAAACCTGGCTTTTTGCATAATAGGCTCATAAAATTCACCTTTATTAAAGAACTCATTTCGTACATCACAAGCTCCTTGAAGCAGCCTGTCAATATCAACTCCAATTATACTAAGTGGAACTAAACCAACAGCACTAAATACTGAAAATCTACCACCTACATTTTTAGGTATTTCAAAAGTTTTCATATTATTTTTAAGGGCATAAGCTGTTAGTTTACTGTCAGCTTCACTTATAATTACACAGTTTGATTTGTCAATTGTAGTTTTTGTATGAAGATATTTAAATAAACTTATAGTTTCAATTGTAGTCCCCGATTTACTAATGATTATAAAAAGTGTATTATTTAAATCAAGCTTATTAAGTCGCGCTTTTATATCCATAGGGTCAGTTGATTCAAAAAAATGTAAACTTTTATCATACTTATTAGATTTCTTTAAAAAATTATAAATAGCAATAGTACCCAAAGTACTGCCGCCAATTCCAACAATTGCAATATGCTTTTGTTTTATAGTTTTGGCAAATTCTTTTATCTCAGTCGTATCTTGGAGGGGAAGATTGTAGTATCCTATCTCATCAATCTCCTCTTTTACTGCTTCAAATATAGTTTCATTTGATTTAATTTGATAAAAGTTTTTACTGTATTGCATGTTTAGGGTTTAGGGTTTAGGGGTTTGGGTTTAGGGTTTAGTGGTGACGACATTTATATTTTCCTTTTTAGTGAACTTATTAGTCCGTTTAGCATTTTTTTGATCTCATTTATATTTTCTATATATTGTTCTATATCTTTAAAATAACCGATTCTATGACCTATTATTATTTGTGTTTCAACTTCTGATGCTGAACCTAGTGATATGTATAAAAATTGTATATATTCTTTTGTACTATTTCTGCCAAATCCTTCAGCAATATTTGAAGGTACTGATACTATTGCTCTTCTAATTTGATCTGATAAAGCATAAGTTTCTTCTTTAGGTAAAATTTTAACTAATTTATATACAGATACAACTAAATCAATACTCTTCTGCCAAACCAACAAATCTTTAAAACCCTGTACCACTCACTAACCCCTAAAACCTAAGCACTATACCCTAATTATTTTTAGAATAAAAATAATTCGTAGCTTCAACAAAGCCATCTACTGACCCACAATCAAATCTTTTCCCAGCAAATTTATATGCTAAAACTTTTCCCTGCTTAGCAAGCGTAAGTAAGGCATCTGTTATCTGTATCTCACCGCCTTTTCCAGCAGGTGTATCTCTAATCACATCAAAGATTTCTGGTGTTAAAATATATCTTCCTATAATTGCCAAATTGGATGGTGCATCTTTTGGCTCTGGCTTTTCTACCATATCATTAACTTGAATTAAATTATTTTCTATTTGAATACCTGCTATTACACCATATTTGCTGACATCTTCTTTAGGTATCTCTTCAACAGCAACTATACAACAATCAGGATATTGAGTATGAAGTTCAGTCATTTGTGCCAATACACTTTTATTATCATTATCACATAAATCATCTGCAAGTATAACTGCAAATGGCTCATCTCCAATTAAAGTTTGCCCTGTCAATATTGCATGACCCAAACCTTTCATCTCAACTTGTCGTGTATAACTAAAAGTATAATCATTAACTATACTTCTAATCTCACTCATTAAGCTCTCTTTTGATGTACCATCAATTTGATGTTCAAGTTCATAAGACCTGTCAAAATGATCTTCAATAGCTCTTTTGCCACGGCCTGTAACGATTGCCATAGTATCACAACCCGCACTTATAGCTTCCTCAACTCCATATTGAAGTAAAGGTTTAGTTAGTACCGGTAACATCTCTTTAGGTATTGCTTTAGTTGCCGGTAAAAATCTAGTACCGTAACCTGCTGCTGGAAATAAACATTTTTTAATCATTTTTAATCTTTGTTATTTAGTATTTTAATATTTTAGCTAAAATCTACTAATTCTTTAATAAAAAGGGGTCAGACCCTTTTTCAATTTAGATTAAGGTATATATTCTAATCCTATCTCATTTCCATCAAAAAAGATTTCAGCATTAAAAATATTTCCCTTTTTTGATTTTAAATTTTTAAGATATAAAGAATTACCTTTAAAAAGTTGTTTTATCTCAGTCAGTTTCAATTCCCTACTTACAAACTTTTCCCAAACTACTTTTTCACAACTACTACACTTATAACCTTTAGGAATCTTTATAACCTCTCCGTCACAAGAACAATCGCAAATTTTAGTTGATTTTGTTTCCTCATCAAATATAAGTTGTAATTCACCTTTGTTTATCACAGCTTTTGTATCATACAAAGAGCCTGCTTGTGATTTTAGTCCCTTTAATAGTATTGTTTTACCTTGAAGTAATTCACATACTTCTTTTTCCTTAAATTCTCTTCCGTGACTGTTTTTCCATACTTTTGCTTTACACTCTGCACACTCAAAAAGCATATCAAATTCTTTAATTTCCCCACCGCATTTACATATATTTTTTGCCATCTTTTTCTCCTTTTGTTCTAAATTTTTCAATCTTGGTCTTCCTTTTGTATTTAATGTCTGTTCACATCCATACTTTTTAGCCGTATTTTCTACCCACCTCTCATCACCATAAGGTTTTTGTTTTTCTATTGATTTTCGTATCTTCTTTAGTTCACTTGCATTTATAGGTTCATCCAAATCTTTTTGCCAACTTGCAGGAAACTCAATAGGTGGCGTATCTATACGATTTATCACAGAACTATATTTCCAATTAATTGACTTTTCTACCAACAAGGCTCGTACAGGATTTGCCTCAACATATCTCATCAAAGTATATAGATATAAATCAGCCTGCACTATAAAACTTTTATATCTACCTTGCCAAAGGTGCCCTACCCTTTGATGTCTTGCGTTGTACCAGGTCGCAAAATTACTCATCACTTTTTGCATATATTTTGGGAAAAGTTCGGCATTTTGGATTTTTACAACTAAATGATAATGATTTGGCATCAGACAATATCCCCATAGCTTAACTTGATAGTCATCTTTATTGTCTATAAGTAGTTCCATTAATTTCTGATAATCTCTATCATCTTTGAAAATATTCTGCTTTTGCACTGAACGATTAATAATATGATATACACCACCATCATAAAAACTTCTATGAACTCTAGGCATAAATACTCCTTTCATAAATATTTTGATAAAATCATACATCAAAATTTTAATTTTATTAAAAAGTATGTCAAATTGTAATACTTTTTCATTTTAAACTTAAAGTTTGTTAAAAAAGGGTCTGACCCCTTTTACTGACCCCTTTTAAGGAAAGGTTTAGAATGAGAGTTATTTTTATTTTATTAATTTGTTTAAACTTATTCGCAGTTGAATTAGTCAAACCTAAAGTTTATAAAGGTAGTGAAGATATTATTGGCTGGTATATGAGTGAAAAGCTTGATGGTATTAGAGGTTATTGGGATGGAAAAACTTTAAGAACTCGAAAAGGCAACCTTTTATATCCGCCAAAATGGTTCATAAAAGATTTTCCACCTTTTGAGCTTGATGGTGAACTTTGGACAAAAAGAGATAATTTTGAGAATATACAAAGTATAGTGATGGATAAAACTCCTAGTAAAAATTGGAATCAAATCACATACAATATATTTGAAGTACCAAATGCAAAAGGCGGCTTTACCATACGATTAACAAAATTAAAAAGTTATCTTTATAAAAACCCAAATAAATATATAAAAGTCATACAGCAGATTCCTTGTAAAAGTAGTAATCATCTTCATAAATTTCTGGATAAAATTATTTCATTAAAAGGGGAAGGTGTAATTATAAAAGATTCTACTTTATCATACCATACAGGCAGAAGCCCACATATTCTAAAAGTAAAAAAAGCTCAAGATATGGAAGGGAGAGTTATAGCTGTGAATTACTCTAAAAAAACAAATGTAATGAAAAACATAACTCTTAAGCTGCAAAATAATGTAATATTTAATTTAGGAGGTGGATTTAGTAATATACAAAGAAAAAATCCACCATATATAGGGGATACAGTTACCTTTAAATACTATGGCTTTACTAAAAATGATAAACCAAAATTTGCTAGCTTCTTACATGTTCGCAAAGACTAGCAGGGGGAGCAGACCCTTTTCCAGTAGAATTTCTTAAATTTTACTGAAAAAGGGTCTGACCCCTATTTTTATGATAAAATACCAAATATTATAAAATAAGGATTCAGATGAAACTTGGAGTAAACATTGACCACATCGCAGTTTTAAGGGAAGCTAGGGAGATAAATGACCCCAATCCTTTAGATGCACTTAGTATTTGTAAATTAGCTAAAGCGGATCAAATCACTATCCATTTAAGAGAAGATAGACGACATATTCATGATAGGGATGCTAAAAATATTATAGATTTATCTGCCTTGCCTGTAAACTTAGAATGTAGTATAAATGATGAAATCATTAAAATTGCTTGTGAATTAAAACCTCACAGAGTTACCTTGGTTCCTGAAAATCGTGCAGAAGTTACAACTGAAGGTGGACTTGATGTTAAGGGTAATTTTGAGCAGATTAAAAAAGTTGTAAGATTACTACACAAAAATGAAATAGAGGTTTCACTTTTTATTGACCCTTGTGAAGAGATGATTAAATTATCAAAAGAGTTAAAATGTGAATGGATCGAACTTCATACAGGCTCGTTTGCAAATATTTATGCGATGTTATTTAGTGGACTTGATAGAACTCATCATAGTATTAAGCAGTTGGAACTATCAAGAGATGAGTTAACTAAAAAACTAAAGAAAAGTATCAAGAAGATAAAAAAATATTCAAAACTAGCTCGGAAAATTGATCTGAAAGTTGCGGCTGGTCATGGATTAAATTATCAAAATGTTGAGTTAATCACTACAATTAAAGAGATTGAAGAATTAAATATTGGACAAAGTATTATTGCAAGAAGTGTATTTGTTGGGCTTGAAAAAGCGATTATTGATATTAAAGAGTTAATTACATAGATGCAAAAAATAGCTATAAGTATTGGGGATTTAAATGGAGTTGGAATACAGCTTGCTTTAGAAAATCATAAAAAAGTATCCAAACTTTGTAAACCTCTTTATTGTATAGATAAAAAGTTATTAAGACAAGCTTCTAAACTACTTAATATTAAAATACCTAATGATTTTAAAATATTTGGAAAATATGATAATTTTAAAATCAAAGCTGGGCAGATATCTAAAAGAAGCGGTCAATTTTCATATTCAAGTTTTATATCTGCTATTAAACAAGCAAAAAGTAAAAAAGTGGATGCTATTTGTACTTTACCCATAAATAAAGAATCTTGGAATAAAGCTGGGATTAATTATGTTGGGCATACTGATATGTTACGAGATATATTCCAAAAAGATGCAATTATGATGCTGGGTTGTAACAAAATGTTTGTGGCTTTATATACTGAGCATATTGCTTTAAGAGATGTTGCTAAACAGATTAAGGTTAAAAAATTGACTAAATTTTTTGTTAATTTTGCTAATAGTCTGCGTTCCCACTCTCCTGAGTGGGAACGAGGTTTAAAGGTTGCTGTATTGGGACTTAATCCACATGCAGGTGATAATGGAGTTTTAGGAGATGAAGAGATAAAAATAAAAAAAGCTATAAAAAAAGCAAATAAGCTTTTAGGCAAAAATATTTTTGATGGTGCTTTTGTACCGGATATAGTTTTTACACCAAATTTTAGAAAAAATTATAAATACTTTATAGCAATGTATCACGACCAAGGATTAGCACCGCTAAAAGCACTTTATTTTGATGAAAGTATAAATGTATCTTTAAATTTACCGATTATTAGAACTTCTGTGGATCATGGTACAGCATTTGATATAGCTTATAAAAAGAATAATAAGTTATCCGGCAAGAGTTATATTAATGCTATTAAGGAAGCTATAAAACTTTTAAAATAACTTACTCTTTAAAACTTTCTCTTGACTCTTATAATCAGGCATATACAAACTGACTAAATTCCAAAATCTTTTTGAGTGATTCTTTTCTTGAATATGGCAAAGTTCGTGAAGGACAACATATTCAATAGCTTCTATTGGAAACTGTAAAAGCATATAATTTATAGAAATATTATTTATATGACTGCAGCTTCCCCATCTTCTTTTTGCTCTTCTGTAGCTTATATTTTCCGGATACATTTTGGTCTCATAACACCATTTGTCAAAAAGCGGGTCTATAGTTTTTATTGCCATTCTTTGATAAAACTTTTTTAAGCCATCTACAAAATCATCATATTCACATTTTTCTTCATTGTAATATATATAAAAAACTTCGTCTGTTAATACAAATTTAGGATTTTTCATTTTTTGATCAACGATAAGTTCAATTGGATATTGCACTCCAATAAAGGGCAGCTTACCGCCACAAACAAAATCAAACTCATTTTTAGCAGGAACTTTTTTAATACTGTTTAATATCCAAGTTTGATGATATAAAACTATCTCTCTAAGTTCGCTTGGTTTTATTCCAAGTGGAGTTTTTACAATTATCTCTGAACTATTTTCAAGACCTAAACTAATTCGTTTAATTCGTTTATTTGCACGATGAATTATATTAAATTTTAAATCTTCAAGAATTATATTCATTTGTTACACTTGGGCAAAGTACTTAGGTGCTTCCTCTTTTAATCTTTTGTAAATCTTTTTAAATTCAGTGCTGTAAATTCTGGTATCTCCAATAGTTGTGATAAAATTTGTATCTCCCATCCATCGTGGTACTAAATGCAAGTGAATATGTTCAGCTATCCCAGCGCCTCCTACTTGTCCTAAATTCATACCGATATTTACACCTTGTGCATTAACAACATCTTTTAATAAACTTACACCTTTTTGAGCAAATTTTGACATTCTAGCCCAAGTATCACTATCAAGTTCTTCCAATTTATCCGTATGTAAATTTGGAATTATCATAAAATGACCAGGGGCATAAGGGTATTTATTCATCACTATATAAAAATCTTTTTCTCTATGTAATACACCTAACTCTTCATCCTTATCAATATTTTCTACAATATGACAAAATACACAACCATCAATTTTCTCTTTATAACTTGTGACATAATCACTCCGCCAAGGCGAATAAAGTCTTTCCATCAATCAATCCTTTTAGATAAAATTCGGTGCATCATTAGCAAATAAAACTAAATCACCCATATTAGTATGCTGTATCAAAGCCTCTTCCATTTGTCTTTTATCTGATAATATTAAAGTTGTGGTTTTAGTAATTGTTTTTTCTAAAAGTTTTGCATTTAAACTTCCCGTGATAATAACATAATCAAATACTTTATCAATGGCATGAGCCAGTTGTACATTTGCTTCCATTGTTGATTCTACAAGCCCTGGAGTTACTATCACTTTTCGCCCCTCATGTGTAGCACAGATTTTCACGGCTTCAAGCATACCCTCTAAGTTTCCATTAAAACTGTCATCAATTATAATCTTACCACCGGCTTTGCTCAAATGAAGTCTATGTTCCACCGGCTTTAAATTATGAAGTGCCAATTTAATCTCATCGATACTCATACCCAATTTTGAAGCTGTCAATATCACAGCTGTTAAATTTATCGCATTAAAACTTCCAAGTACGGGAGAATGAAAATGTTCAGTATTTCCATCAATCTCAACATCAAACCAAATACCATCCAAATCACTTCTAACTATATTTAAACCACTTGGAAATTTAGTTATCGTATCATATTCCAAGATTGGTACACTATCGTGAACAAATCCATGCTTTAACTTTGGACTTTTTAATATTTCCATTTTAGCATGGATAATATTATCCAAAGTTTTAAAGTATTCGATATGCTGCTCTCCGACACTTCCGATAATTACATATTGCGGCTCTAAAAAAAGTGAGATTTCTTCAATATCACCTTTTTGTCTTGCTCCTGCTTCTGCAATATAAATTTCAGTACCCATTGGTAAATCATCATTTACATCTTTAACAATCCCTCCAATAGTATTTACACTTCGAGGGGTCATATAAACATTAAACTTTTTATTTAAAACTTGATATAAATAATTTTTAATAGAAGTTTTACCGTAAGATGCCGTAATAGCAACAGTTTGTAGTCCAAATATAGTTTGAAGTCGTTTTTTTGCTTTATGTTTAAAACTGATAAAAAATATTTTTTCAAGTATTGTAGTTATTCCCCATGCTAAAAATAAGGGGATAAAAACTCCAAAAGAACATTCACTGTTTAACAAACATAATCCATCGATAATAAATGTCGTAAAAAGTAAAATAATTAAAAATCTCTTCACACGGGAAGTTAAAACTAAAGGCTTATCAAGATTTCTATTCCATATAACAAAGCTGACCAAATATAAAAGATAAAAATAAACATAAAAATATACTCCGTCAAGTAGATAAAAAAGTACAATAGGAGATAAAAAATAGATAATATGCCATTGTTGTTTATGGTGTTTAAACATTACCCGGCTTAGATTATAATTATACCACTGCAGGTTTGTAATCAAATACCAACCTAAACTCATAATTAAAACAATATTTGTGAAAATATTAAGATATTCCATTTGCTATGTCCTTCGCATATTTGAAGAAAAATTCATGTGTTCCATCATAAGACTTAAATGTGCTGTTTTTTATAAGTAAATGTACTATTTTACCAGAATGTAAACTAGTTTTAGTGTCATTATCACCCCAATATATAAAAGTTTCTCCTTTATATTTGGCAAACTCTTTACTAAAATCTTCATCTACTACATTTTTAAAAATTTCGTACATTACCTCACTCATCATATTAACATCTTTACTTCTTAATAATTTTGAAACTTTTCCCAAACCAAATTTATTAAATATTTTAACTATTCTAATTTTTAATAATACTCCATATGGTTTTTGTTCTAAAATACCAGCAGTACTTAATAGTACTAATTTTTTAGGCTTAAGAAGTGTAGCAACTTTTCCACCAAAACTATGTCCTATAACTGTTATTTCTGAAATATTAATATCTAAATTTAAAATAAATTCTCTTACTATATTTGCATAATCTATTGTAGTTAAAACCATCTCATTATTACTTTTTCCAAATCCCGGCATATCTATATAAATATGTTTAAAATTTGGTAAATAATTACCAAAGGCTTGTTTCATTATATCTTTATTTGAGCCCCAGCCGTGTAAAAAGACAATTACATCTTCACGCATTGGATTTAATATTTCATAACTTATATCAAAAAGTTTATTTTTGTAGTTTAATTGTTTTACTGCCATATATTTTAACTAGGCTTTCCCTTTGGCACTTTGTATTTTATTAACATAGTCATAAGTGATATTAATCAGTTTCTTTTTTGGTTGAGAGCAACTTAATTCATCTAATATTCTATCAAAATCATCAAATAAATAATTTGCCATACTTCCTGGAATAGAATTAATTTCATTTAAAATAACTTTTTCATCGACAACAAAAAAATCACATCTTATTAATGAACCTTCAAAAGTATTATTATAAAGTTTTTTAAATGTTTGTTTTAATTCAAATTCCAAACTCATATCAATATCTGCACTATTTACTTTACTTGTTCTGGTAAAATCTAAATATTTTTTATCAAAATCCAAAAACTCATGCTTTTCAGGTTCTTCTACTATAGAAAATTTAAACTCTCCATCACATTTACAACCGGCAAGATTATATTCTTTAATACCGCCAATAAATGGTTCAATAATAATTTCATCATCAAATTCAAATGCAATATCAAGAGCATAGTTAAGTTCAGACTGTTCTTTTACAATACTGACACCAATACTGCTTCCAAGTCTTACAGGCTTAATTATTACAGGATATTTTTCTACAACTATAGTATCATTTTTAGTAAAGAAACGAAAATCTATAGTTTTAACACCACAACTTTTAGCATAAGATTTTGTTAAATATTTATTACAACTGATAACACTGGCTTCTATTCTAGGACCTACAAACGGCACAGCAAAAAAATCAAATAAAGAGGCAATAACACCGTCTTCACCATCACCGCCATGAACTAAATTAAGCGCATATTCAAAATCTAATTTTTTAGCTCCAAACATACCTTTTTTATAAAAGCCGCCTTGGTGCAATTCTAATTTATCACATTTTTTATATTTACCACTGCTGAAAAGTGTTGATTTTATCATTGATACCGGAATATGATAAAAATTTCTATGCTTATCAATAAAAATATAAATTAAATCGTTTTTAATCACATCTTTCATAGCAATAGCACTGACTATACTTATCTCATGTTCAAAACTCTTAGACCCGAATATAACTGCTATGCTCATCGCTGTAATCCTTTTAATGCCTGTTTTACAAGGTCAGACGTATTTGTTGCAGTACACTTAGCCAACGCTTTATTAATTTGATCTTTTTTAAATCCTAATGATTCCAATGCCTGAACAGCTTCGCTCACACTTGCACCTTGTATCTCATCACCATTTCCATCAACAACAAAACCGCTAAGTTCCACAAGAATTCGACTTGCTCCCTTTGGGCCTATTCCTGGAACTCGCTTTAAAGTTCCAACATCTTTATTACTCACTACTTGAGCAAAAGAAATTGGTGTAAATGTACTGCAAATCGCAAGTGCTACTTTAGGTCCTACACCATTTATTTTAATAACTGTATCAAAAAGTTTTTTCTCATTTATATCAACAAAACCATACAAGCTCTGGCTTTCCTCTTTTACTATATATGTAGTAAAAAGCTTAACATCAGCGGTATTTATAATACCGCTGCAATTTAAAGACACAAATACTTGATATATAATTCCATTGACATTTATATGTAAATGTGTTGGTTCCTTATTAACAACTTTACCCTCAATCCCGACTATCATATAATTATTTTCCTGCTATTTAATAATTTGTTTATATTTTTTATTGTATTATACATTAGCTTTATACTATATGAATAATAATGGAGATTAACATGAAAAAATTATGATTATTGATGACGAACTTGATATACTGGACATTCTAAAACAATTCTTATCAAGGTCTGGTAAACTTGAAATAGAAACTCATTCAAATCCAGATATAGCACTCCAAATGGCTAAAAATGGTGGTTATGACCTAATACTTTCTGATATTATGATGCCTTCAACCAATGGAATGGATATTTTAAAAGAGATAAAAAAACAAATCCTAATATAAAAATTATTTTGATGACAGCTTACAGCACACAAGCTAAAGTTGAAGAGAATAAGCAAGAAGGTGTTGATGCTTTTATACAAAAGCCTTTTAACAGTTTAAAAGATATAGAAAATACTATCTTAGCAATTTTGAGAGGATAATTTAAATGTTACCAAAATTTATAACAAAAAAAGTTGGGAATAAAATTTTATTTGCTTTATTCATACTAATGACTATAAGCAGTTTTGCAGTTTTAATAACAACTGTAATGAAAATAAACAGTGACAATATCGAAACAACTCAAAAAAACCTTGAGATGTTAAACACAGCAATATTTCAAAGTTTAAGAAATGCTATGAATACAGGTGACCCTGTACAGATAGAAAAAGCTGGAGAAGAAGCCAGACATATTAAGGGTGTTAAAAATTTAATTATAGCAAAAAGTAAACCATTGATTGAGATGTATTCTCCAGGATCTGAATTTACAACTGATTCAAAAATATTAAAATCTTTTAAAACAAAAAAAGATCAAGTTCTAGAAATAGACAATGACACAGATCACAGTTTAAGAATGATTAAACCTATGATTGCCACAAAAGACTGCTTAATGTGTCATGCTAATCAGAGTGAAGGTGATGTTATAGGTATTATGGATCTTACATTTTCACTTGAAGCATCAGATAAGCAGTTAGAAAGTACAATTTTAAATGTTTTATTAGCATCAACATTTTTTGGATGGTTGACAATTGCTATTGTATTTGTAGTTGTTAGAAAAATCATTAAACCAATTGATGGATTAAAAGACGGTTTTGAAAATTTAATTGAATCAAATGATACAAATATAAAACTGGAAGCTCAATCAAATGATGAAATTGGAGAGGTTGCTCAACTGTTTAATACATATATGGATAAAGTCAATGCCGGACTTAAACAAGATGAGCAAGTGATTAATGAAACAAATGATGTTTTACAAAAAACAGCAAACGGTTTCTTTGTATATAGTGTTTCATCAACTGCGTCAAACCCACATGTTGAAGCTATGAAAAACAATCTTAACTTTATGATTAAACATGTTAAGAGTACACTTGATAAAATCAACAACACTTTAAGAAATTACAGTCAATCTAAATATGACTTTCAAATTGATGATAAAGGTATTTACGGTGACTTAGGTTCAGTTACAGCAGGTATAAAGCTGGTTGGAAATAATACTTCAGAAATTTTAGCTATGATTATGAATACAGGTGATAATTTAAATAATAACACCCATGCCCTGTCAGACGCATCACAATCTTTATCAGCTGCATCAAACCAGCAAGCTGCATCTCTAGAAGAAACAGCTGCTGCACTTGAGGAAATCACAGCAAATATCAAAGGCAATAGTGAAGCTACAGCAAAAATGTCAACATTGGCAAATGATGTAACAGCTTCAGCTAACGATGGTCTGAAACTAGCAAATGATACAGCATCAGCAATGGATGAAATTGACAGTCAGGTAAAAGCAATTAATGACTCTATTGAAGTGATTGATCAAATTGCTTTACAAACAAATATTTTATCTCTAAATGCAGCAGTTGAAGCGGCAACTGCGGGTGAAGCCGGAAAAGGTTTTGCAGTAGTTGCTCAAGAAGTTAGAAATCTGGCTTCAAGAAGTGCTGAAGCAGCAAATGAAATTAAAGCTTTAGTAGAAAATGCTACTTCCAAAGCAGATGAGGGTAAAAATATATCTGCTAACATGATAAAAGGTTATGATAAATTAAACTCTAATATTCAAACAACAATAGATATAATTGATGATGTTGCACATTCTACAAAAGAACAAGAAAGAGGTATAATACAAATCAATGATGCAGTTAATACACTTGATAAAGCAACTCAGCAAAATGCACATATTGCAGATGAAATTGCTGATATGTCATCTAATATTGCTAAAATGTCTAAATCTTTAGTAAATGCTGCTTCAAAAGCCAGCTTCTTAGAAGATACAAAAGAGCAAGTATGTGATATAGATTTAATATATGATACAGCAGATTTAAAAGTTAAACTATTTACATGGAAAGATGATGTATATGCAAGATTGGGAAATCATAAGGATAATGAAGTAAAAGAATTTAATGAATTAGATATATGGCTTGACAATTATATATCTTCTAATCCAAGTGCAGATATGAATATTATTGATAATATAAGAAAAATGGGGATAAATGTACATACATTTGCTCAAGAATTAATGGATGCAAATACAGATAATAAACCAAATGATATTTTAAATGAAATTGCTAAAAAAATTGAAATAGAAATAATGAGAATTTTTGATAATTTGAATCAAATTAAAAAAGATAAGTGTGCAAGATTACAAGAGATAAGTTAGTGAAAGAAGAAGAGATAGAAATATTTTCGCAGCTATGTAATATAATAGAAGAGTCAGAACAAATATCATTAGATGTAATGAATCACTTAGATATAGTTTTAGAAAAATTAGATAAGTTGGGTGAAACTTCGCAAGGAAGCTGGCAAAATAGTAAAAATTTAGAAAATGATATTAATGGTATTATTAATAGTATTATGACAATAATGTCTTCAATGCAGGCACAAGATTCTCATAGACAAAAAATTGAAAGAGTTGCAAACTTAATTAACCCGACAAACACTAAATTTGCAAAAGCCAAACATATTACAAATGATGAATGTGTTGATTTAGCAGCTCTTATAGCTGCCCACGGCGCTTAGTGAGTTAGTTCGCTAATTAGTTCTGTCGCATAACTTCCTTTTGGAAGTGTGAAACTTAATTCAAAATGATTATTATCCTCTTTATATTCACTTTGAATATCGCTTGGAAAAATCCAAGCAAATCTTCTACTACCGTTTAAAGAGGTTTTTTCATCAAAGAGTTCTTCAATCTCTCGAGCTTTAGCTTGAGCTAATTTTGTCTTTTTACCACAAAGCAACCCTGTAGCCACTCTATCACGAGCATTAAATTTTTCAGCTTCCACCGGCAAGTCTTCAACATGAAAAATTCTTCCAAAAGGATAATGACTCATAACATCTCCCATTAATATTTTAAATGGATGTTCTTGGCTTTTTAATTCTTTTACTTCATCAATTGTCATACCCAATTTTTCACAAATTTCTTTTGGTTCAAAAGCGACAGCCAGCTTACTAATCTCAATTCTTTTACTTAACCAATTATTAAAAAGAAAACTTTGGTAAGAGTTAAGATACATCTGCTTTAATTTTCTATTTCTCTCTTTGAGCTTACCATCAATTATATCTTTACCTTTCAAATAGTTATCACCATTTATTCCAAATCGTTGAAATCCAAAATAATTAGGCATACCAAAAGTTGTAATTTGTCCTAAAACTGATTCTAGTATTTTAGCATCACTGGGAAATACTCTTTTTAATCTGATAAAAAATTTATTACCTTTTAAATGCCCTACTCTAATCTTATTATTATGATAAGTCTTATTTAAAATCTTAATATTTTTGTGTTCAAAGGCATCAACCTTTTCTTCATATTGTTTAGGTACTGAAATATTTTGCACAGTCATTGCATTTTTATCTTTAAGTCCTGCATACCCAATATCTCTACTTTTACAACCAATATAATCGCTTAAAATACCAACCATATCCCAAGTAGACAAATCCTTCTTACGAACAGTCAATACTAAATGTTCACCCTCTCCGCTAAATTCATAAAGAGGTATCTCAGTTACTACAAAATCATCTTTTGATTGTTTAAAATATATATCTATTTTACTATGGTTAAAAAAATACTGTTTATTATTCAAAATGGTGTCCTTTACATTTACACTTATATTTGCCTTTTGTTGCACAGGCTATTATATTTAATTTTATTTTATGTTTTTTTGCTATTCTTTTAATATCTTTTTTAGCACTCTTTTTAAAAGTAAAAAGTATCTCATACTCTTCACCGCTGCACCCTACTTCACTTTGAATATCTTGAAAGAATTTAAAGCCTATTTTATTAGCTTTGCTTAATCTTTCAAGCTCAAAGAACAATCCATCTGAAATATCCAATGCACTATTTATATATGATGCTATTTCATAAAAGAATTCTGCATTTAATTGTGGTTTTATAAATTTACTGACTGCACCCTTCTCGTTCCCACTCAACAATCTATCTAAATCCCTTTTACAACTCCCCAAATCCCCAGTATAACAAACCAAATCACCTTTTTTAGTTCCAGTTCGTAAAGTTGGATTTTTGGTAACACTGATAATTGTAACAGAGATATCAAGTTTTATATTACTTATAGTATCCCCGCCAATTATCTCAATATTATATTGTTTTGCAACTTTTTTAAATCCAGATGCTAATTCTTTCAAATCTTTTTTACTAAAATCACTTGGAATTGCAACAGTTAATAAAGCATATTTAGGAACAGCATTCATAACAATAGCATCACTGATATTGACAAGCATGGCTTTCATACCAATTTGCTTCAGACTCATCCACTTAACTTTAAAATGAACATTTTCAAAAAAAGCATCAGCACTATAAACCCACTTGCCTATCACTGCCCCATCATCACCGATAAATTTACTATTCTTGAATTGTTTTATAAAATAATCTTCTTTATTCATATATGATTATATCCAACACTCGTTCCCATTCTCCTGAGACTGTGGGGAACGAGTTTAATAAGTTTTGCAGATATAATTATTAACATCTTTTTTGCTTCATAATGTAACAAAAATAAATCCAACTATTTATCCTAATTGGTCATTTAACCTTTCTATATAGTTAACTTGGATAATATTAAACAAATTTACAATTAAAAATATAAGGAAATCTAATTATGTCAATTCCAATTCATAAATATGATGTTGTAATAGTAGGGGCTGGCCTTGCTGGTTGTGCAGCTGCTAGAGAAGCCGCACATGCTGGATTAAGTGCCTGTGTACTTACAAAACTACATCCATTAAGAAGTCACTCAGGTGCTGCGCAAGGTGGTATCAATGCTGCTTTAAGCGCTGATGATAGTACAGAACTTCATGAGTTTGATACTGTTAAAGGTAGTGATTATTTAGGTGATCAAGATGCTATTAGACTTATGTGTGAAAAAGCTCCTGAGACAATAAGATGGGCTGAAAAAATGGGTGCTGTTTTTTCAAGAACTGAAGATGGTAAAATCGCACAAAGACCTTTTGGCGGACAAAGTAGTCCAAGAGCTTGTTATGCAAAAGACAGAACAGGTTTAACTCTACTTCAAACAATTTATGAACAAGCTCATAGAGATGGTGTTGATTTCAAAGATGAGTATTATGTAGCTGATATTATTTATAAAGACGGTAAGGTTAACGGTGTTGTTGCTTATGATTTAGTAGATTCTAAACCAATAATATTTAATGCAAGAGCAGTTATGTTTGCAACCGGTGGATATGGTAGAGCATTTAAAATAAATTCAAATGCACATGCAAATACAGGTGATGCTTTAAGTATTGTAGCACGACATGGTTTACCGCTTGAAGATATGGAATTTGTACAATTTCACCCAACAGGAATCGCTGGAAGCGGTATACTTATTTCTGAAGCAGCAAGAGGAGAAGGCGGTAAACTTTTCAACTCTTTAGGGGAGCGATTTATGGAAAAATATGCTCCAAATAAACTAGAACTAGCTTCAAGAGATGTTGTTTCAAGAGCAATTACTCAAGAGATTTTAGAAGGTCGTGGATGTGGTGAAAATAAAGATCATGTTCATATTGATTTAACTCACTTAGGTGCAGATTTAATTAATACAAAACTTCCTGAATTAAGAGATTTAGCTATCACATTTTTAGGTCAAGATATGATTAAAGAGCCGATTAGTATTGCTGCAACTGCTCACTATAGTATGGGTGGAATTCCTGTAAATATTGATGGAAGAGTTAGAAAAAACAAAGATGAATTAGTTGAAGGTTTTTATGCTGCCGGTGAATGTGCTTGTGTAAGTGTACATGGAGCAAACAGACTTGGAGCAAATTCAGTTCTTGAAGCACTTTTCTTTGGAAGACATGTAGGTGATAATATAGTAAGAGATGTTAAAAAAGGAATTCCTTTTATAGATGCTACAGACCAAGATGCCTTAACAACAACTCGTGAGATGGAAAAATTAAGAACTTCAAACGGTAATGAAAGAGTTCCTGCTTTAAGAGATGAATTACAACAAGGTATGACTGATAATGCAGGTGTATTTAGAACTGAAAAATCTTTATTGGTTCAAAGAGAAAATTTAAAAAATTTAAAGCAAAGATTTGAAAATATTAGAATTGATGATAAATCAAAAATTTATAATACTGATTTGCAAGAAGCCATAGAGCTTGGTCATATGATTGATTTCTCTGCATTTATTGTTGAGGGTGCGATCTTAAGAAAAGAGAGTCGTGGAGCACATTATAGAGAAGAGTATCAAAAAAGAGATGATGTAAATTTCTTAAAACATACAATGTCATACATGGATGCTGATGGTGAATTTACAACTGAATATATGGATGTTGTTTTAGGAAACCACGAATTAGCTGATAGAACATACTAAGGAGAGATGATGAGTGATACAAAAAAATTAAAGTTTAAAGTATTTAGATTTAATAAAGAAACTGATTATTTGCCTCATTATGATGTTTTTGAGATGAATGTTAGTAAAGATGAACTAATTCTAGATGTTATGAATAGAATTAAATGGGAACATGATGGAAGTTTTTCTTATAGAAGAAGTTGTCGTCACGGTATCTGTGGTTCATGTGCTGTTAAAATTAATGGCAAAGCAACTCTTGCTTGTAAAGATAGAGTATTTGATTTAGTTGATATTTTTGGAAAAGAGCTGGTAATAGAACCTCAAGATATTAAAAGAGCATACAAAGATATGGTTATAGATAAAGAAAACTTTTGGAATAAATATAATTCAGTTCAGCCGTATTTAGTGGCTGATATTGATGAGTTTCCAACAGAAGAAAATGTTGTGACTTGTCATGAAGTAGAGCAAATTGATGAAGCTGATTATTGTATTCAGTGTGGAGCTTGTTTTTACTCTTGTCCGGCAGTTGAAGTAAATCCAAAATATGTAGGACCGGCAGCTCTTGTTAAAGCATGGAGATTTAACAGTGATATTAGAGATACAGCAGTTGAGAGTAGATTAGAAAATCTTCAAAATTTAGGAAGCGGGATTTGGGATTGTGTGAAGTGTAACGAATGTGCTGAAGCTTGTCCAAAAGATATTGATCCTATTGGTAAGATTACAAAACTGCACTTACAAACATTTGAAAAAGGTTTGGCAAGAAATAATGTAGCTGTTCGACATGCTGTTGGTTTCAAATGGTCAATCCAAAAACATGGTATTTTAGATGAAGGTGAATTAGTAAGATATAGTGAAGGTAATATTGGAGTTATGAAACATATTCCGGAAGCAATTGCGATGTTCAAAAAAGGTAAAATAATTATGCCTTGGGATATGCCAAAATCTAAAAATTTAGATGAAATTCAAAAGTTAGTTGATTCTTGTTCAACTGCTAAATTTGGGAGAAGATAATGGAAAAATTAAAATACGCTTTATATACAGGTTGTACGGCAAGAGAATCTACTCCTGAATTATTAAAATCAACTATGGCTATTGCTAAAAAGTTGGGTATTGAATTAGTTTTATTAGATGAAGCTAGTTGTTGCGGGGCTAGTCATTTACAAGATTTTGATGATACTTTATCTTTAGTTTTAAATGCTAGAAATATTTGTTATGCTGAGAAATTAGGTTTAACTATGGTCACTATTTGTAATACTTGTCAATTAAATACAGCATTAACAAAAGATAGACTTGATGAAGATGAAGAATTAAAAGCAAAAGTAAATGAAAAGTTAGCAGAAGTTGGTCTTGAATATAAAGGTACAAGTGAGGTTAAACACTTTTTATATGCACTTCAAGATGATTATGGTTATGATAAAATAGCTAGTCAAGTTACAAAGCCGATGACAGATGTTAATATAGCTTCATTTTACGGTTGTCATAATATACGACCTAGTCATCTACAAAATAAAACAAATGGAGCAGAAAATCCATATAAACCAGTATCTTTAGACAATCTTGTAACTGCACTAGGTGGAAATGCAGTAGATTATGAATCTAAAAATAAATGTTGTGGTTTTCATGTAGAACTGCAAAATCCTACAACAGCAAATAGATTAAGCGGTGCAATTATGACTGATGCTATGGATCAAAATGCTGATATGATAGTAACACCATGTCCACTTTGTCACCTTAGAATGGATGTACAACAACATGGTATCTCTAAAGAAGTAGGAAGAGATGTAAATATCCCCGTACTTCATTTACCACAAATGGTAGGTATCGCACTTGGACTTGATCCAAAAGATTTAGGATTGCATCACAATGTAACTCAAACAGGTATTTCTAAATAATTATCAAAAGTTATATAATTAAAATCAAAGGGTAAAGAAATTAATCTTTACCCTTTTTTATTAACTTAAATATTACGATTTTCTTAAACTTTTCTATTAAATCTAACTTTTAGCATTTAACTTAAATGATATTAGTGTATAATTTTTAAAATTTAAAACAAAAGGAACTAAAGTGCCAAAGATTAATAAATATGTAGATATTGATACAGTTGAGAGAGAAGCTAAAAAAGATTATATTGATAGACATTCTCCGTTTATCCATTGTGATACAACAGCAGCAAAAGGTGAAACTTTTAAGGTAATGGTTAAAATGGGTGAAGAATACACTCATCCAGATGATTTTGATCATTATATTGCAAATATTGCTTTATATAACGGTGAAACTTTATTATCTAGAGCTGACTTTGTAGCAGGTACTTATGGAAATGAAAAATCTCATACAACAGTTACATTTACAATTAGAGCAATGGGTAATTTAAATCTTGTAGCTCAT
This sequence comes from Arcobacteraceae bacterium, assembly GCA_965242915.1. Classification (GTDB taxonomy): domain Bacteria; phylum Campylobacterota; class Campylobacteria; order Campylobacterales; family Arcobacteraceae; genus CAJXII01. The sequence continues at coordinate 30,633 of CBDETN010000026.1, read as the reverse complement.
GCATACTGTACTAAACATGGTGTTTGGGAATCAACACCAGTTAAAGTAGCAGTAAACTAAGAAAAGCCTTCCATGGCTTTTTTAGGTAATGATTTTATCATATCTTCTACTATTCTTATAGTAGTTATTTTTTCACTTCTTTATATATTTAGAAAGAAAATATTTAAAGCTTATTATCAAGAGATAGATTTTGATCTGTTTTACAAACAGATCAAAGAATATCTTAAAACAAATCATCCAAAAATAAATTTTAATTATAAAATTATAACTTCATCTCAAAATGAGTTAAATCCTCAAACTAGATGCTACACAATTATTGATAATTTAGTAGAACAATTTATAAATACAGACATTGATACAAACTTCACTCCTAGTCCAATATCACAAAATCAACTTTGGGACAGCTATACATTTAATGCTAAACCAATTGGCACAAAACTACCCGATGACTGGGCTAAAAGAAAAATGGTTGCGGCACAAAGAGATAAGAATATTTGTCAAAGATGCGGCATTCATACAAAACCGGAAAATACCCATCTGTTTTTATTAAAATCCATTAAAGACGGCGGACAGTTTTATCTTGAAAATCTTATTATTATATGTAAAGATTGTCAAAAAGTAACAACTAAAAAAGATTTAAAATATCTTGATATTAAAGATGAATTAAATTCTTTTGTACAATAAAATTATAAAGTATAAATTGGATATAATCACCTCAAATAAACAAATATTAGGAATTATTACATGACTATTCTTGACGGAAAAGCTCTTTCAAAAAAAATAAAAGCAGATGTAAAAAAAGAGGTAGAGTCTCTACAAAAAGAAAATATCACTCCTGGGCTTGCAGTAGTTTTAGTGGGTGCAGATTCTGCAAGTGCTACATATGTAAATATGAAAAGCAAAGCTTGCAAGGAAGCCGGTATATATTCGATTGTTCATGAGATGCCCGAATCAATTTCGCAAGACAATATATTAGAAATAATTGAGATGATGAATAAAAATCCAAATATTGATGGTATTTTAGTACAACTTCCATTACCAAAACATATAGATACGACAGCAATGCTTGAAGCAATCGATCCAAAAAAAGATGTAGATGGTTTTCACCCATACAATGTAGGTCGTGTAGTAGCTGGACTTGATGGATATATACCTGCGACTCCTTACGGAGTAATGAAGCTTCTTGAAGAATATAAAATAAATCCTCAAGGTAAAAATGTATGTATAGTAGGAGCTTCAGATATAGTTGGAAAACCTATGGCTGCACTAATGCTGAATGCAAATGCTACTGTTGATATTTGTCATATATATACTGATGATTTAAAAGCTCATACTCTTAATGCTGATATTATTTGTGTCGGGGTGGGAAAAGTAAATCTAATAACAGCTGATATGGTTAAAGACAATGCTGTTGTAATTGATATCGGTGTAAGTAGATTAGAAAGTGGAAAACTAGTTGGTGATGTGGATTTTGATAATGTAAAAGAAAAATGTTCTTATATTACACCAAGTCCCGGCGGAGTTGGTCCTATGACGATAGCAATGCTGTTAAAGAATACAGTTAAATCTGCACAAAATAGAGGTAAATAGATGATAAAAAAAGCGTACGAATGGTCTAGTAGTTGGACTGGAACTATTGTAATAGTTCTTAGTATTATTTTCTTTTTAGCTCAAGCTTTTGTAATACCAAGCGGAAGTATGAAAAATACACTTTTAATTGGTGATATGTTATTTGTTAAGAAATTTGCTTACGGGGTACCAACTCCTACAATACCTTGGCTTGAATTAAAAGTATTACCTGATTTTAACGGTAACGGACATTTAATTGAGGGGGAGAGACCAAAGCGTGGAGATATTGTAGTATTTAGATATCCGGGAAATGATAAAATTCATTATGTAAAAAGATGTGTTGCTACAGGTGGTGATTTGGTTGCACTTTTAGATAAACATCTATTACTTCGTCCAAAAGAGGGAGATGCATATATCAAAAAACATTATCCGATGAAAAATAGAGTATGGATAGCAAATGAACTTTGGATAAAAGATCCATACAAACTGGCACACCCTGGAATTCATACAGATCCGGCAGTAACAAAAGAAAATACACCTTATACTCAATTATTTGATATGATGCCTATACGAATACCTGAAGATGAATTTTTTATGATGGGTGATAATAGAGATCATAGTAATGATAGTAGATTTTGGGGAACAGTGCCATATAAAAATATAGTTGGAAAACCTTGGTTTTTATATTTTTCTTGGGATAAAAATAAAAAAATAAGATGGGACAGAGTTTTTAGAACTGTTAAAAGTTTAGAAAAAGATATTAAAGATATAGATACAACCACTCATGAAAAAGGAATTTATTAATGATGGAACAAAGTGGAATTCGACCAAAGGTCGCAAAATATTTTATTGGTGCAGACCATGCAGGAATAGAAATAAAAGCTTTTGTAAAAGAGTTATTTGAAACTCTTGGTCATGAAGTGGAAGATTTAGGACCATTTAACAAGACAAGAGTTGATTATCCTGATTTTGCTGCAAAAGTTTGCAAGGCAGTTTTAGAAAATGAGGGAACTAAAGGTATTTTAATCTGTGGTACTGGACTTGGAATGAGTATGGCAGCTAATAAATTTGACGGTATTAGGGCAGCTTTATGTCATAATGATTACAGCGCTGCTATGGCAAGAGAACATAATGATGCAAATATACTTTGTCTAGGGGAGAGAGTATCTGGATATGGAGTGATTGAATCGATTGTTAATACTTGGGACTCACATCAGTTTCAAGGCGGCAGACATACCGGTCGAGTTGAAAAAATCAATAAACTTGGAAGTTGTAGAATATGACAAGAGGAACACCTCCAAGTGATTGGGTAGCTTATGCAGTAGTATTTGGAGTGGTTGCATCTATAATGTACGGAAAATATCTTATTGGAAGAGGTGATACACCAATTGAAGATGTTATTCAAGAAGACATTAAAAAACTGGAACATGAACTTGAAGAGATCGAGGAAAGTATAGAGAAAAAAATATTATGATAAATCCAAAAATAATAGAGAGTATCTTTTCATCAGCTTCAATTCAACGATGGAATGATTATCCAAGAATGATGGAGCTGGTTGAACTTGATAAACAAGCTCATAAATTCATTATTTCATACTTTATAGCCAAACTTGAAAAAAATGTTAATTATACACATTTAATAGAAGCCGGTATCTTTGAATTTTTAAGAAGAGTAGTAGTAACAGATATTAGACCTGATGTATTTAGAAAAGCATTACAACAAAAAGGTGCTGAATTAAATCAATGGGTTATAAAAAAACTCAGAGATTCAATCAAAGATATTGATAATGGTAATTTTCTTAAAAAGTTTGAAGATTATTTAACTGATGATACTATGTATAAGAAAGAGCGATTTATATTAAAAGCTGCTTCATATTTAGCAACTAAATGGGAGTTTAATATTGTTTATCAGACAAGTTCATTTTTATCAGATATTGAAGATGTCAAAAAAGAGGTTGAGGAGGAGATTGAAGATTACTATGAATTAATAGGAGTTCGTAAAATTGCTTTAAATAAAAAGCTGGCAAAAGTGATTGATCTAAGCGGCAGACTTAGATTCCAAAAAAGATGGGCTCAAACTCCTAGAATTCCTGAAACATCTGTTTTAGGACATATGTTAACAGTTGCTATTTTTGGATATTTCTATTCAATAAAGATAAGCGCCTGTGATAAAAGATTAGAAAATAATTTTTTTACCGCATTATTTCATGATTTACCGGAAGCTTTGACTAGAGATATTATCTCACCGGTTAAATATTCAGTTGATGAACTTAGTGAATTAATCAGTGAATATGAAATTATAAAAATTGAAGATGATATATTACCAAATGTACCGGAGGAAATTAAAAAAGAATTTGGATATTTACTTGGACTTTACGATGGTATAAAAGATGAATTTTTAGATAAAATCAACTTAGACGGAAAGATTAAAGTTGTAAAAGATTTATCAAAATATAATGAAGATAAATATAATGTAATAGATGGTTTGGCACTCAAACAGTGTGATAAATTATCGGCATTTATAGAAGCTAGTTTATCTATTTCACATGGTATTAAATCAAAAGAATTAATCAATGGGAAAAGACAAATTTTAGAATCACTGCAAACAATTTCCGGTATAGATTTTAAAAAGATTGCGCAACAAATAGATTTAGAATTTGGTACTACAGAATAAATACAAATACGAATAAATTTTGACTGATATAATTTTAATAACTCTAATAATAATTGTGATTACAATTATTATTGTGGTTGTTTTCACTAAAAATAAACATCAAATAAAGTCATCAGCAATAAAAAAGAGTGAGATTATATTACAATATCAAAATCAATTAAAAAATATCTTACACCAATGTAAGGATGATAAAGATACTAAAATAGAACAGAAAAAATTATTTCTTCAAAAATGCAATAGTGAACTATCACGAAATATTTTTTTTACCCAAGATGAAGCAAAACAAATTATTCAAAAGTTAGCACAGTTGTAAGATTAACTAATAATATTTAAACTCTAAATGTTTTATCAGTTTTGCAAACCTCTTTAATAAAACATTTACCACAATCGGGCTTAACAGCTTTACAAATATATCTACCAAACAATACCATAGCTTGATGAAAAATATGCAAATCATCTTTTAATTTTTTGACTAATTGTTCCTCTGTTTTTTCTACAGTTTTGGCATCACTTAAACCTAATCTATGAGATACTCTAAATACATGTGTATCAACAGCCATCAAATTTGCACCGTCAGCTTCTATCATAAAAACATTTGCTGTTTTATTCCCAACTCCTGCCAGGCTCATTAACTGCTTCGTATCGTGTGGAATAATTCCATTAAAATCTTTTTGAACACTTTTTGCCATTTTAATAATATTTTGTGCTTTATTATTAAAAAAACTACAACTTTTAAGTAACCCTTTTACATCTTCTAAAGAAGCATTTTCAAGTTCTTTTGAACTTGGGTATTTTTTAAAAAGTGCCGGTGTGATTATATTTACCCTTTTATCTGTACATTGAGCAGATAAAATAATAGCAGTTAAAAGTTCATAATCATTGGTATAAGTAAGTTCTGTTACTGCTTCGCTATAATTTTTTATAAATTGTTCTTTGATAAATTCTATATCTTTTTTGGTTGCTCTCTTCATATTGGCATTATATCAAACTTACAGTACAATTAGCTTATGACATGGCAAGAAATAATTAAAAATGAACAACAAAAAGACTACTATAAACTACTTGATATTGAATTAAATAAACAATATGAAACTACAACTGTTTTTCCACCAAAAGACAAAATATTTACGGCTTTTGATTTGACACCTATTGATAATCTGAAAGTAGTAATTTTAGGGCAAGACCCATATCATAAAGCAGGACAAGCTCAAGGCTTAGCATTTTCAACTCCAAAAAATATTAAAAATCCACCCTCAATGCAAAATATACTTAAAGAGATAAATAATGAGTATAAAGACTGTTCAAAATGTAATGATGGAGATTTAACCCCATGGGCAAAGCAAGGAGTTTTGCTTATAAATGCAATTTTAACAGTCCAAGAAGCCAATCCTAAGTCACATCATAAACTTGGTTGGCAAATATTTACAGATAATATTATCAAATATATTTCACTTCATTGTGAAGATATTGTATTTCTACTTTGGGGAGCACCCGCAATTAAAAAGCAAAAAATAATTGATGCAAACAAACATCATATTTTAACAGCCGTACACCCTAGTCCACTTTCAGCTTATCGTGGATTTTTCGGGTGCAATCATTTTATCAAAACGAATGAGATTTTAAAAAAGTTAGGCAAAGAACCAATTATTTGGTAATTTATCTCTTACATCATTCCGCTAAATAAATTTGATAAAAATATTTCTAAGAACTGCAATGCAAATATTAAAATAAGCGGTGCCATATCCATACCGCCAAATACTGTAGGTATAAATCTTCGCACCAATGCATAAGCTGGTTCAGTTAATCTATAAATCATCTGTACAATTGGATTGTATGGGTCTGGCTGTACCCAAGAAAGTAAAGCACCTATTATTATAATCCACTTATATAAAGATATTATAGTTATAAGTATAGTTGCAAAAGCAACAATTAATGAATCTATCATATGATTTCTCCTAAATAATTTTTAATAAGTGGGTATATTTCACTTAAATTCGGTCCATTTGTTACACCTGTCAGAGCAAATCTTAACGGCATAAATAGACTCTTACCTTTTAATCCAGTTTGAGCAGTAATATATTTTTTTAATTCATTAAAGTCATCTATAAAAGGAGCTTTTTCTAAACACTCTTTTAGTTTTACAAACTCTTCTTCGAAACCATCTAAAGTTTCTTTTTTACCAAAAATTTTAGATATTCTTTGCTTAATATCATTTAATGTATCACACTCTACCATATAAACTTTAGCCAAAGTTCCAATATCTTTATCAGCATATCCGATAAGCTTTGATAATCTCATCTCATCAATCATTTTTATATGTTCACGATTAATAAATTTTAATTTTGTAATATCAAATTTAGCCGGTGCTTTTGAAATCTTACTTATGTCAAACCACTCAATTGCCTCTTCAATGGTAAATATTTCAGTTGGTGGATTGTATCCTAAAAGTACAAGATAATTAGCAATTGCTGCTGGTAAAAAACCTTCACCAACCAACCATTTTACACCTGAAGCATCATCTCTTTTACTCATCTTTTTACCTGTTTCAAGGTTTAAAATAATTGGAAGATGAATATAATTAATCTCTTGCTCATATCCCAAAGATTGTCTTATATGAATTTGTTTAGGGGTATTTGACAAATGATCTTCACCTCTGATTACTGTTGATATATTACATAACATATCATCAACTGCACAGGCATAATTATATGTTGGTGTTTTATCTTTTCTTAAAATTATAAAACTATCTACATCAAAAGGGGCAAAATCAAATTCACCTTTTAATTTATCAGTAAATTTAATATTTTCTTCCGGCATTTTAATTCTTACTGTAAAAGGATGCTCATTATCTATAACAGCACTATCATGTAAAATCTCACAATATGAATCATAACGGTAAGGTTTGCCGTCATCTTTAGCTTGTTCTCTACTTAACTCTAACTTCTCATCAGTACAAAAACAATTAAATGCTTTTTTCTTCAGAAGTAATTGCATAGCCATTTGTACATGATGTTTTATATTTTCACTTTGATATAAAACTTGTGTAAAATCAATAGAAAAAAGAGCAAGAATTTCTAAAATCTCTTTATCTTTCCCCTCAATATTTCGTTCTTTATCTGTATCTTCAATTCTAATAATTAAATCTTCTTTTAACTGTTTTGACAAGATATGGTTAAATAAAGCAACTCGCAAGTTACCTATATGCATATCTCCAGTTGGACTTGGTGCAAATCTTAACAATGTTTTTTCCTTTTAAAATAAATCAATACTGCTTAACTCCTCTTTAGAATAAACAGCATATTGGCTTCTCCCTTTGTTTTTAGCTTCGTACAAAAAACTGTCAGCATTTTTTAATACTTCAGCTATCTTCACATTATCCTGCGGGTAAGATGAAATTCCTATACAAATTGTTTTTTTCAATACTAAATCTTTTTTTTCATCTATAACCACTTGAGTTTGAGCAAATTTTTCAATAATTCTTTGAGCAATTTCAATCGCATAAGACGGTGTAGGCAAATCAACCAATGCTACAAGAAATTCATCTCCTGTTAATCTGGCAACTATATCAAAATCTTTAATATTTCCATGAATTACTTTTGCTAATTCAATCAATACCTTATCTCCAATATCATAATCAAACTCATCAAGTACAGCTTTAAAATGGTCAATACCAATCATTAAGAATGTAATATTTTTCTCTTCCTTACTTGATAGTGATATTATTTTATAAATTCTTTCAATGAAATATTTTCTATTATAAACATTTGTAACACTATCAATTGAAGAAGCTTCAATATGATATTTTTTAATGATTCCATTTTGAAGTATTGGTGATATTTGAAAAAAAGCAGCTTCTATAAAACTATAATCATCATTTATCACATCATACTGAGCTGAGGAAGATGCCTTAAATGAAACTATTGCGTTAATATCTGTGTGAGTATTTATAATAAAATAAAATACAAATTCATCATTCAAAGTAAACTCTTCACCATATTTTAAAATAGTTGTATTCTTGTTACATTCCATATCAAATAGATAAAAATTAATATTTGTTACTTTATATTTATCCTCTAACCAATCATATAAACTAGAAGCCATCTCATTGAGGTTTTCACTGTATTGTAACTGGTCATATAAATCATATACATTTTCTAAAGATTTAAACTTACTCTCATCTTCAAAAGCCGTTTTTATTAATTTAATCATTGGATTACTCATACTCTTATATTATCATTTTTTATCTTAAATTTTTAGTAAATTTGATTTGCTATTAAGTTCAATCTTGTATAATCACATTATGATAAATCAAACTAATTACAAACTATTAAGTGCCGATTGGCTTTTAACTTGTGATGAAAATTTCAAGATTATTAAAAATGGTGCGATAGTATTCGATAAACAAATTATAGAGGTTGGAACACTAAAAGATATTAAAAATAAATATCCAAATGTTGAACATAAATATTGTGGTAAAGATTCAATATTAATGCCTGGACTTATTAATTCTCATGTTCATTTAGAATTTTGTGCCAATAAAACTACTTTAAAATACGGCAACTTTGTAAAATGGCTTTTTTCAGTTATTGCTAATCGTGAAGAATTAATAGAAAAAGCGACAAAAACTCTTATTGATGATGAATTAAAAAAGATGCTTCAAAATGGAACTACAACTATAGGAGCAATCAGTTCTTATGGATTTGATATGCAATCATGTATTCAAACACCTATAAATGTGGTTTATTTTACAGAAGTTCTTGGAAGCAAACCGGAGATGATCGATACTTTGTTTTTATATTTTCAAGCAAAACTCAAATCTGCAACCGCTCATAAAGCACACAACTTTATACCGGCAGTTGCGATACATTCTCCATATTCTACCCATCCATTTTTAATAAGGGAAGTTTTACAAATAGCAAAGCAAAATAATATGGCGGTATCAACACACTTTCAAGAAAGTCAAGCTGAAAATAATTGGTTAAATGATTCAAGTGGAGAATTTGAACTGTTCTTTAAAGATATGTTGGATCAACATGAATCATTTGCAAAGCCCAGTACTTTTCTTTATCAATTTAAAGATATTGAAAATTTAAGCTTTACACATTGTGTACAAGCAAATCAAAAAGAGTTAAAACAAATTAAAGAATTAGGTGCTTCAATTATCCATTGTCCAAATTCAAATAGACTTTTAAATAACACTATTTTAAATCTAAGTTATATAGAAGATATTCCATTGGCAATAGGAACAGACGGTTTAAGTTCAAATCATACTTTAAATATGTTTGAAGAGATTAGAAATTCATTTTTTATGCATACAAACTTTGATGCAAACCATTTGGCAATGAAACTGTTAACAGCTGCTACAAGCGGCGGTGCAAAAGCACTGGGACTTAAAAAAGGTATTTTGGCTAAAAATTTTGATGCAGATATTATAAGTTTTAAACTCCCTGACACATGTACCGATATTGAAGATTTAGCAACTGCTATTATTCTACATACAACAAGAGTAGAAAATACATACATACAAGGAAAATCTATTGAACTTTTTTAGAATTTTATTTTTACCGATTACTGCGCCGATTAGATTTATTCAAGATAACTTTAAAACAGTTTTCTTTTTAACTATTGTTTTTATTGTATATAACAGTACAGACCCAAAAAGTATGAAAAAACCAAATTTACAAACTATAAATTTATATGGTCCTATTATGGACGCAGATAATATTTTAGAAAAAATAAATAAGGCAAAAAATGATAAAAATATAAAAGGAATTTTATTTAATATAAATTCTCCAGGAGGTGCTGTTGCACCTTCGGTTGAAATAGCTTATGCTATTAAAGAACTTAATGCAGTTAAGCCCGTAATTGCATATGCAAGTGGAATTATGGCAAGTGGAAGTTATTATGCTTCTATTTGGGCTGATAAAATTATCGCAAATCCAGGAAGTATGATAGGCTCTATTGGTGTGATTATGCAAAGTGTAGATGCCAGTGAACTTATGGCAAAAATTGGAATCAAAACTCAAACAGTAAAAATAGGAAAATACAAAGAAGTAGGAACGCCAACCAGAGCTTGGACAAAAATAGAAAGAGAAGAGTTGGAAAAGGTAATTAAAGATACTTATAATATGTTTGTATCTCATGTAAGTGAAGCTAGAAAACTTAAACCAAAAGATCATACCAAATTTGCTGATGCTCATATATTTACAGCTTTTCAAGCAAAAGAAGTTGGATTAATAGATGAAGTAAATAATATAACAAGTGCAAAAACTCAACTTCAAATTTTAGCAAATGTTAAAAAACCGATTTGGAGCAAAGAGGATAAATTTGATAAGTTTATGGAAAAGTTAGTTAGTGAAACTATTAGTAATTTATCAATGAAATTTAACGGCTTGGCTGCTTTTTAAATGACCACAGAAAAATTTACCGGTGAGATTGCAACTTTAAAAAAATTTTTTGAGATTTATTGTAAGGGTAAAAAACATGATAATGTCAAATGCCAAAAGAAATCTGTAAAATATCAAAACAACCAATACAATTATGAATTTCAATTATGTGATGAATGTTTTAAACTTTTAGAATATTCAATTTTAAAGCTTGAAGACTGTCCGCATGATATAAAACCAAGATGTCGTACTTGTCCAACTCCTTGCTATGAACAAAACGAATGGAAAAAATTAGCAAAACTTATGAAATATAGCGGTATACAATTAGAATTAAATAAAATTAAAAATTTATTTAAAAGAAAAAAGTAGAATGTCTAAACTTTACGGTTCACTTATAATGTTCTTTTATTTTATAAAATACCCGGTAGCTTTACTGCTGCCTGTCATTTATTTTGTATTTGATTATTCACAAAATTTTATATTAGATATTATTTGGATTATATCTATAGTCTTAATTATAAAAGATAAAATTTATCCACAAGAAAAGGAATGCCGTATGAAAAAAAATATCATATCAACTGTTGTATCGCTGCAAGTTGGAAAAATAAGAACAATCCAAGATGATAGTATGAAAGAGGGACAATGGAGTACAGGCTCATATAAAGAACCTGTTTCTAATATAAGAGATGTTACCTTTGACGGGATCCAAGGAGATGAAGTAAGTGATACTGTAAATCATGGAGGGGAACATAAGGCTATATTCGCAAACAGCCTTTTAAACTATCCAAAATGGAAAGAATATTTAGAAGTAGATAATTTAACATTTGGTGCATTGGCTGAAAATCTTACCTTAGATAAAATTGCGGAAGAAGATGTATGTATTGGAGATATTCATAAAATCGGAACTAGCACACTTGAAGTATCACAACCAAGAGAACCTTGCTGGAAAATATCAAAAAAACACAATAATAAAACTTTTACAAAACATATATATGACACGGGAAGAACCGGTTGGTATTATAGAGTTTTAGCAGATGGTCAAATAAAAAAAGATGATGAAGTTGAATTTTTAAGAAGAGTTGATAATCCTATTAATATCTTAAAAGCAAATGAGATTTTAAAAGACCCGGCTTCTGCTTTAGATATGGCACACTATCTTGTAGAATTGGATGTTTTAGGAGAACCTTTTAGAAAAAGCTTAAAAAAGAAAATAAACAGTATAAAATAAATTTTACTAATGATATCTCAAGTTAGAAATATTTTCTTATATATAACAACCATATCTCTATTGTTGTTAGGTTATATTTATTACAATAATAAACAATTTAATGACAACCCTTTATCACAAGAAATAGTTAATAGAATCAATCAAAAAAATCATCATTTAAAAAAATTAATATACCAAAAATATGGACTATCAGTTAATATTCCTATAAAAATATCATCAAAAATAAAAGATAATTTATTTGGGCTTGCTGTATATGATAATGGTAATATTAAAATTATACTTAATAAAAACAGATTTCAAGAAAGTGAAGAGTATATGATAGATTATATGTAACTATTAATAAAAAAGTATACTAATATGAATTTGTTTGTATTTTATAAAAAGTATACTAAGTTATTTTTATTGTATAGACATTTAAAATTAACAAAATAAGAACTAAATAGATATAATATTTGTAAATAATTTATATAATAAATTCCCATGAAAGAGAAATGTTTTGATAGTAAAAAAAAGTGCAATTATATATACTGGATATGAATATCAAACTTTACATGGTGTGGGAATGCTTGCCTTATGGTTAAATAATCCTACTGCCTACAATCGTATTTGTTTTGAAGCAGACCATGATGATATTCCACAAGGAATTGATGATATTGTATTAGAACGTCAAGATGGAAAAATTGATTATATACAAGTAAAATTTACACCATCTGAATATAAGGAAGAAAATTCATTTATTTGGGATTGGTTACTGAAAAAAACTGGAAAAACTGACCGTGCAAGATCAATTTTAAAAAAAATATTTGATGCTATACAAGAAGTTAAAATAGAAAAAAGAGGAGAGATAACACTTCTTACTAATAAAATCCCAGATCGCGAAATTGAAGGTTGCCTAAAAGATGGTAAATTAAACTATGATCTTATTGATTTTCAAATACAAGCTAAAATAATTGAACAGTTAGGAGATGAAAGTCTAGTTAGAATATTTTTTGAGATATTACAGGTTAAACATACTGAAAAAAGCTATGAAACATTATCAAGAGAAGTAAAAAATGAATTAGAAAAACATTCAAATGATGAAGGTATATTTCGACTAATTAATAGAGCAGGAGAATGGGCAAAATTTAAAGATCATCCATCAGAAGGAGGATGGATAGAACTTCATCATATTCGTGAAATACTATCATTAAAAAGAGCAAAACCCATCCCTCAATCATTTTATATACCTGAGAACTATTGTCTTCCAGATAAAGAATTCCATAATTTAATTTTAGAAAAAATTACCAATTCATCAGGTGAAATAATTTCTATTACAGGAGATCAAGGGAAAGGAAAAAGTACTTATTTAAGCTATTTATATCAAAACTTAGAGGAAATGGATATGCCAACTATCCGTCATCACTATTTTTTGTCAATTAATGATAAAACACATGATAGATTCAACTTTAGGATTGTTGCAGAATCTTTACTCTCTCAAATAAATGCTAATCATAAAGATGTTCAGATTTCTTCAACAAAAGCGGAAGATTTAAATGAGGGATTAAAAACTTGTGCTGAATATTATAAAGCTCATGGTAAAACATTTATTTTAATTATTGATGGATTAGATCATGTTTGGAGAGATAACCAAGGTAGGGACTGTAAATCTAACTGTGTAAATCCAAAAATATGATTATTTGATAAAATATCAAATATGAAAGATATTAAGGATTTACATAATGAATTTATTAAATACAGAAGAATTAAAAAGACAAATAGCTAATGGAACATTTACAGGATTAGATGATATTACAAAAGAGTTTAAAAATATACTCAAAGAGGTAATACAAACTGCATCACAAGAAGAGCTAACCTCACACTTAGGTTATGATAAACATCAAGAATCAGACAATCAGAACTATCGTAACGGTTACAACGATAAAACTATAAAATCAAAATATGGAAATATAGATGTTGCGATTACAAGAGATTTGCAAGTGTGGATTCCGCTACGCTCCATGAGAATCAAGCTTTGAACCACAACTTGTTAAAAAAAGAGAAATACTACTAAATGGTGCAAAAATCACTCCCAAAAAGACACCATATCACTTTCTAAAAAGACACCCTAGCGGTTAACAAAAAGACACCGTATCACTTTTTATCTGGACACTTTGGTTGAAAAAGTGATAGGTAAGTTTAAATTAAGTTTATTTGCTGGATTAAAACTAATTTAAGTTTGAGATATTCTCCATATTAAACTACACTTCTAAAAATATTAGGAGTGTATCAATGAGGAGAGTTTTAATGAAACAGATTAAAGAGATACTAAAATTAAAGTATCAAATGGATTTCTCATATAGGAGAATAGCAAAGAGTCTTGGTGTATCTAGATCTGCTGCAGCTGAATATTGTAGAAGATTTGAGATATTACCAGATAAACTGGAAGATTTTTTATTGCATGATGAAGATATTATGTATAAAATGCTTTTCCCTGAACAAACTATATTACACAGGCAATCTTCAAGACCTAAACCTGATGTTGAATATATTGATAAAGAAATTCGTAAAAAAGGTGTTACATATCTATTGTTATGGCAAGAGTATAAAGAGCAGAATCCTGATGGTTATGGATACACTCAATTTAAAACTTATTATCATAAATATAAAAAGAAATTAAACCCATCAATGAGACAAATACACTTAAATGGTGAAAAATTATTTGTAGATTATAGTGGTGTTACTGTTCCTATTTATAATAGTAAAACAGGAGTTATTTCAAAAGCTCAAATATTTGTAGCAGTATTAGGAGCATCAGGTTATACATATGTAGATGCAACACCTAGTCAAAAGCAAGAATACTTTATAAAGTCGCACACAAAAGCTTTTAACTTCTTTGGAGGAGTACCTAAAATATTAGTACCAGATAACCTAAAAAGTGCAGTTATTTCAAATAATAAAGATGGGATTGTTTTAAATGAAAGTTATAAAGCAATGGCAAATCATTATGGGTGTGTAATTGAACCAGCAAGACCATATAAACCAAAAGATAAAGCAAAAGCAGAACAAGGAGTTCAAGCAATTCAAAGATGGATATTAGCCGTTCTTCGGCATAGAAAATTCTTTGATGTTGAAGAACTTAATGATGCTATATCTCCATTGCTTGATATTTATAACTCTAAGGTTATGAAACGATTAAAGAAAAGTAGAGATACTTTATTTAAAGAGTTAGATGAACCATACTTGCAACCACTAGCAGCTAATCAATATATTTATAAAGAGTTTAAAATAGCAACTGTAAATATAGATTATCATATAGAGCTTCAAAGTGCTAGATACTCAGTACCATTTAAATATTTAGGAGAAAAAGTAGAGGTAAGATACTCAACATCTACAGTTGAGATTTATCATAAATCAAAGCTAATTGCCACACATCCAAGATATTATGATAGTGAATATTCAACTATTAAAGAGCACCAACCTGAAAATCATCAATATCAAGATGCGAAGTTTAATCCTGGAAGATATTTAAACTGGGCAAAAAGTATAGGGGTTCAAACTGTAGAGTTTACAAAGATGAAATTAGAACAAGAGCAATTTCCATCATATGCATACAGAAAACTAAATGCCATTCTTTCATTGGCAAAACAATATGAAAAATATGAAGTTGATTTAGCTTTAGGATATGCAATGAGTATTAATGCCACTACAGTTGCATCTATAAAATCAATATTATCAAAAAAGCTTTATTATAAAAAGCCTGCTAATAATATTATAAATATAGCACAAAATAACCACAGTAATATTCGTGGTAATACAGAATATAAATAAAAAGGATAGAAAAAAATGAACCAAGAAACAGTAACAAATAAAATGAGTGAATTAAAATTAGAAGGCTTTAAAACAGCATACTTACGACAAATTGAAGATAGAAATTATGATAAATTATCATTTAATGAGAAACTCTACAACCTACTTGAAGCCCAAGAGATACATCAGCACAACAGAAGGATTAAACTTAATTTTAATATATCAAAAATAAAAGATAAGCAAGCAACTTTAGAAGATTTAGTTTATAAGCAAACAAGAGGTTTAAATAAAGAACAAATTTTAGGATTAGCAAATATGGACTTTATAAGAAATTATCAAAATATTATCATTACAGGTAAAACAGGAACTGGTAAATCTTATCTCGCACAAGCACTAGCTAATCGTTCTATCATGGATGGATTTAAAGCTTATTATATTAGAGTTCCTACAATACTTGAAGATATATCAATCGCAAGAGCAGATGGAACATATACAAATTTCTTACGAAAACTTAGCAAATATAGTATTCTTATTTTAGATGACTTTGGAATAAATCCATTATCAGCTGATGATGCTACAAATTTATTAGAAATTATAGAAAGTAGAGTTGACTTATCATCAATAATTCTCACCTCTCAACTTCCTGTATCACAGTGGTATGATTATTTAAATAATGATACTGTTGCTGATGCAATATTAGATAGGATTGTACATTCTTCACATAGAGTTGAACTAAAAGGTACATCAATGAGAAAAATTATGTCAAAAATAAATTAACACTTGGACACTTTATGCTAAAATGTTGTTAGAGAATATTTCAAATTTGTAAGTGTCCAAGTGTTTGTGATACGATGTCTTTGTTGAGTGATATTTGTAAATTTAACACAAATAAGAAAAGATATAGAAGAGTATATCTTGATATATGCAATGAATTTAGAATATTACTTTAGATTTATTAAATTATTTGGAATTTATAAAAATCAAAAACTTGATTGCTGAAATAACCTAAAAATTATTTAGGTTATTTCACAGTCTCAGGAGAGTGGGAACCAGCGATTCTTTATTTTGTCCTCTTTATTTTTTGTTCTTATAATAATCATTTATGAGGAGAACATCCTATACGAACTATTAGTTCATTACTAAGTAACTTTTGAACTGGTTCTATTACTGTAACCCTTACACTTAAGTTATTGTAGTACTTTTGTTCAAAAGGAAGATAAAAAGAATCGAGGACTATAGTACTAAAATATGATGCTGAAGTTGTAGAATAAGCTCCACCACTATGAGTAGTAATGTAGTTTGTTTTCAATATTTTTTTATTAGAATAATAATCTATCTTGATTTTTCCATATAATTTATTTATTCCATCTTTATTTGGTGCTTCTTCTGCTAGTACACGTCCTATATACTTTTCTTTTGAAGTTATTTCTATCATATAGTTATCAAAATATTTATAATTTAAATCATACTGTTTACTATAGCCTTTTTTAGTAAAATTAAAATCATCAAATACTATAGGTTCAAATAAATCTACCGGAGGAAAAATAAAATGACTAAAAAAAATAAGTCCAAATATAAATCTTTTAATACTTTCAAAATAAATAACAAGTAAAGTACTTAATACAGATATAACCATTACATCTAATTTACTAATTTTATTTTTAATATACTTGAAGAACATTTTCTATCTCCCCATACGTATCTAATACATTATCAACATAATCTTGACAATTATTGCTACATGTATTATATATGCCAGGATTTGTCATCTCTATAGCCATATCAAGAATATTTCCATCATATTTTCTACTAAAATTTGAATATTCATCCTTTGTGTGTTTGTAATCTCTTCTTGCTAATCCATCATCAAAGAATCCTTTATTTCGGTTATCACTCCAAAAGAACTGTTGATGTGCTAGAGTTAAGTTTATACTTTTTACTTCAAGATATGAAGCTACAACTTTATAACTTATGAATGGATTATCTAATGCCCTATATCCTACTATTGCCGTTAGATTTGTTTGATAAGATTTACCGTTTATATTAGCAGATATATTACCATTCTGACTGAACATACTATTACCTTTTACATCTTCTATATATCCACCATATATCTGACTATCTGCTTCTCTAGCATAGTTTTGAGTATCCCAACCAGCTGTGTTCACGCCAGTATTATGATTTTCAGTTGTGTAATTCCCACTATCATCATGCGAATATGAAGTACCATCATCATATCCAAATCCACTACCATTATCATAACTCACATCATAGTTACCATTTTGGTCAAAGCTTACACTTCCACCATCAAAACCTATACTGCTCCAACCGCCATCATCATCACCGCCAAACCCCCAATGCCCAGAAGGATCAATATATTTTAATGGATTATTCCTAACATAACTATATCTATTAAAAGACTGAGTATTATACATATATGGGATAATTGTATCTGCTGAAAGAAATCTTCCAATAGTAGGGTCATATATCCTTGCATTCATATGTATTAAATCAAACTCTTTAATATGCTCATGACCAGTATATCCTCTTTTGACTAAGGGTTTAATAGATTGATTTTGATTTATCCAAGATTGTGTGATTTGTTTACCGAAAGGAGTGTAGGCTAATCTTTGAATTACTACTCCTGATTCATTTGTGATAGTATCTATTGAACCTAGTGAATCTTTATGTAAGTATCTGTTTTGAGGGAGAATTAGATTGCCGTCATCTTCTGTTGTATGAATTGCTATTAACTCGTTGCCAGCGTAGATGTAATTCTTTTTTAAGAGTGTATTGTTTTGGGTGTATTCTTCTTCATAGTGTTTACCTATATAAAAGGTTGTGTTACCGTTTAGTATTTTTTTGTATCTTTTGGTTTATATGGTCTTGCTGGTTCAATTACACACCCATAATGATTTGCCATTGCTTTATAACTTTCATTTAAAACAATCCCATCTTTATTATTTGAAATAACTGCACTTTTTAGGTTATCTGGTACTAATATTTTAGGTACTCCTCCAAAGAAGTTAAAAGCTTTTGTGTGCGACTTTATAAAGTATTCTTGCTTTTGACTAGGTGTTGCATCTACATATGTATAACCTGATGCTCCTAATACTGCTACAAATATTTGAGCTTTTGAAATAACTCCTGTTTTACTATTATAAATAGGAACAGTAACACCACTATAATCTACAAATAATTTTTCACCATTTAAGTGTATTTGTCTCATTGATGGGTTTAATTTCTTTTTATATTTATGATAATAAGTTTTAAATTGAGTGTATCCATAACCATCAGGATTCTGCTCTTTATACTCTTGCCATAACAATAGATATGTAACACCTTTTTTACGAATTTCTTTATCAATATATTCAACATCAGGTTTAGGTCTTAAAGATTGCCTGTGTAATATAGTTTGTTCAGGGAAAAGCATTTTATACATAATATCTTCATCATGCAATAAAAAATCTTCCAGTTTATCTGGTAATATCTCAAATCTTCTACAATATTCAGCTGCAGCAGATCTAGATACACCAAGACTCTTTGCTATTCTCCTATATGAGAAATCCATTTGATACTTTAATTTTAGTATCTCTTTAATCTGTTTCATTAAAACTCTCCTCATTGATACACTCCTAATATTTTTAGAAGTGTAGTTTAATATGGAGAATATCTCAAACTTAAATTAGTTTTAATCCAGCAAATAAACTTAATTTAAACTTTCCTATCACTTTTTTATTAAAAGTGTCCAGATAAAAAGTGATACGGTGTCTTTTTGTTAACCGCTAGGGTGTCTTTTTAGAAAGTGATATGGTGTCTTTTTGGGAGTGATTTTTGCAGTTTATCATCAATTTTTTAGTCATATGATGGAAACTTTACCAAAAAAACACGACTTACCTATTTATGCTCTTTTAGATGAATTTGGAAACATGAACTTACCAGACTTTGACACAACAATAACAACAATCAGAAAATATAATATTTCTATTTCTATAATGCTTCAAGATGTAAATCAACTAGAAAATAAATATGGAAAGACAAATGCACAAACAATTATAAATGGTGGTATATCAAATAAGTTATATTACAATGGTGCTGATTTACCAACAACTAAAAATTTATCTGAAATGTTTGGTTTAAAAGAAGAAATAAGAGTTGATATAAATGGAAATTTTTATTTTAAAGACCAACCAGTTATGAGAGTAGATGAAATTAGAATGATAAAAGATAATGAAGCCCTTTTTATAACAGCTAATAAATTACCTGCAAAATTTAAAATAAAGCCTTATTATAAAGATTATATTTTTAATCGGTATAGCAAGATAAAACCATTTAAAATAAATGCAGGTGACTATATGAATAATATTGAATATATAAATTTGGATAATTAGAATATGGAAAATGTAGAAAATATTATTTATAATCTTACTGGATACCCTTTAAGATTAATAGTTGCTTCACTTTTAGTAATAGCAATAGCTTGGTTTATTTCTCAAAATGCAAAAAATATAATACCAAAATTAATATTTTCAAGTTATAGATTCTATTTAGTTTTTGCATATCCTATAATGTCATTTTATACATTAATAGGTATAGGTTTGATATTACCCCATATACCAACTGTAACTAAATATATTGTATTTCAATTTTTGATAATAAAACGATTATCAATAAATAGTTATGTTTTCTTTTTAACTATTTATTACAAACTATTAAATCTTTTTAAATGGATAGCTTCATTTTTCAAATCATTATTTATATTTTTTACAACTTTTGATTTTAGAAAAGCAAAAAATAGTTATGAAAAAGAAAATCCTAAAGAAGATTTTAATCAGCAATACGAGAGTTATTATAAACAAGAAGAATTTTATAAAAGTGATAAATCAAAGACTTATCAACAAGAAAATAATCAAAACAGATATAAAGAAGAGAAAAAAGAAGAAGAAACTTATCAAGAAGAGCAAACTATAATACCCCAAGAAAATAAGAACGAAAAAATAAGATTCTTATTCCTAAAAAGTTAAAATAATAAAATATTTAATAGGGGTAAAAAATGAGTACAAAAAGAAGAATATTTACAGCAAAATTTAAAACAAAAATTGTTTTAGAAGTTTTAAAAGGTGAAAAGACTTTAAATGAGATAGCAAGTAAAAATAATATAACACCTAAAAATATCCAAAATTGGAAGAAGATATTTTTGGATAATGCAGAGTTGGCAATGGAGCCTGCAAAGGCTATCAAAGAATATAAAGACGAAAACTTAAAATTACAATCTAAAATAGATGATTATGCAAAGATAGTAGGTAAAATGACAGTTGAAAAGGAATGGCTTGAGGGAAAGCTACAAAGCTTGGACTTATCTAATAAAAAAGAGTTGATAGAGTCTAAGCTAACATATATTTCAGTATCAACTCAATGTAAACTTATAAAATTAAATCCAAGCAGCTTATATTATAAGCCTATAGAAAATAAGCATAAAATATCACTCAAAGATAAGATAAATGATATTTATGAGCAAATACCAATATATGGAGCTTTAAAAGTTCATCAGCAACTTTTAGAAGATGGATACAATATAAGTTTGAATACTGTTTATAAATATAGACAAGAGATGGGTTTAAAGCCAATATTAGCAGTTAAACCAATAAATCTATCAATACCAGATAAGCAACATAAAAAATACTCTTACAAGCTTAGAGGAGTTGACATAGTAAAAGCAAATCAAGTATGGAGTACGGATATAACATATATCAAGATTAATGGCGGCATGGTTTATTTAGCAGCTATAATTGATTGGTATTCTAAAGCTGTACTATCTTGGAAAATATCCAACACTATGGATTCAGCTTTAACAATGGATGTTCTAAATGAAGCATTATCGCTATATGGTAAACCTGAAATATTTAATACAGATCAAGGCAGTCAATACACAAGTCATATCCATACACAGACTTTAAAAGATAATGGCATCATTATCTCAATGGATGGTAAAGGTAGAGCTACTGATAATATTTGTATAGAGAGATTCTGGCGAAGTGCAAAAGTTGAAAGAATTTATCTAAATGAATATAACACAATTAAAGAGTTAAAAACTGATGTGAAAGATTATATTGATTTTTATAATCATAAAAGATTTCATCAAACTTTAAATTATAAAAAACCAATGAGTTTTTATTATGATAGTTTAAAAATTAATAATAAGGATTATGATAAATTAGTTGAAATTGTGGCATAAGGTAACAGGTGAAAAAGAGAATAAGGATTTAGAAAAAGTTGTCTTGTCTTCTTGGGGTATTATAATCACCTATTCATATTTCAACTGCTATATCTTTTGTTCATGTTTCAGGTATATCATCAGTGTTAGTTTCATCTTCTTTCTCAATAATTTCTTCATCAATCATAGCTACAGTTTCAGCTCCTCTAATATCTTCTTTAACTATAAAATTATCTTCAATACTCTCATAATCGCTCTTTTCTATACTAGGTATTCAGTCTATATATCATTCAACAATACTTGTGCTTTCATCTTTTTCTAAATCTATGATTTTTGTTTTAGTTTCATTCTCATACACTTCAACTTCTCACTCTATAACTAAAATCTCTGTTGGAGATGAAGCAGTTAGTTTTGTTACTCAAAATATAGTTCCTCTAACTGCTGCTGTATTATCAGTTGTATAAACTTCAAATTCAGAACCATCATTTAAATGAGTTGCCCTTGTCCATATCGTTCAAGCTCAAAGTGATAATTTTACTAAAGTATTTAAATTATTTTCACTTGGAAATGATAATTTAGTTAAAGTGATTTTTCATCAATTTTCTAAAACAGAAACAGAGCCATCAGAGAAAAATATTTCTAAATTTCAACTTGTAGCTTCTATAGTATCTCATTCCCTTTTAATCTCTCCATTGACTGTTGCTATTAAAATTAATTCTTCGGGGTTGTATGGTAGATTAGCTTTTGATTTATTATATACAAAATTACTTCCGTTATATTCTCTTATTAAATTATAAGGTCAAGCTTCAGCAGTATAATTTCAAGTTACTTTTGCTTGATACTCTTCATTTATCTTTTGTACAGAAGCTATCTCAAATTGATTAGCAACTATTTTTGCACTACCTTTAGTTTTTCAATATGAATAATAATTGTTTGTTCTTGGATCTAATGGTAAAACATCAAGATATTTTTTAGGTAATGTATCTTCTGTGATACTTCCATAAACTCAAAAAGTTTCAACATCATCATATGAATGAGAATAACTTGTATCTATTGTAAAAAAGTTGATATTTCATCAAGGCATAGGAAGAGTAGAATTTTCTTGAATGTAAGATTCTAAAGCGTTGTTTATAGTTTCTATATCTGATACTATTTTGGTGTTATTGATATTATCTTGGTATCATTGATTTGAAGAAATTCATATAACAGCAAGGAGTACAATAATAGATATAGTGATAATTATTTCAACAAATGAAAAAGCTTGTTTGTTGTTTTGCATGGGGTAAAATTTTATAGATATAAAAGTTTAGGAGTGATTTTAGTTTAATGTTTTTTTGGGAATTTCAAAGTTTTTAGAAAATATTACTTTGCAACTTTATTAAATATGTAAAATCTGAATTATCAGCTTGTTTTAAAGCTTTGATATAATCATCTCTATGTGGATTCTCTTTTGATAATAAATTTTCATTCCATTTGGTAGGTTGTAAACCATTTTGTTTAAGATAAATATTTGCTAACATCCTAGACCATCTCCCATTACCATTTTTAAACGGATGTATTTGTACTGCTCTATGATGTAATCTTGAAGCTATCTCAATAACATCAAAAGTTTTATTTTTATGCCAAAATTCTAAATCATCTACAAGCTTTTTTATCTCTGTACTTACAAGATAAGCTTTTACACCTATACTAAGTTCTACTTGTCTTATTTTACCAGCCCATTCCCATACATCACCAAACATTTCTTTATGAAGCATTAATAACCACTCATAAGAAAAAGTGGCTATTTTTTTATCAGGTTTTGCAGATAAGTATTTTAATGTAGCTTTTGTTATATTTCTTGCTTCAAAAAAGTAAATATCTTGTATAGTATACTGCTTTGATGTATCAAGTTTTAAACCTGATATATCATCTGAATATGTAGCACCTTTTATTTTTGTTGTATCTTTCATAACTTATATATTAACTTGCCCATAAATTATTTTGGTATTCACCAGTTAAAAACTGCTCTTTTGTTTCTTGAAGTAAAATATTTAAATCATCACTTCCTAAACCTTGCATTTCTAAAGCTGATGTATCTTGAACTAAAGAGATAATATATAAAGCTTTTTCACTTGCTCTTTTATCTCTTAATGTTTCTATATTAATAACTTCATTACCTGCAAAATCTAATCCTAAAACATTAGTAATTTTTTCAACTGTACTTATCTTAACATCATCACCACTAAAAAATCTTGTAATTGTTCTATACCCTAAGTGTGAAAGTTGCGAAATATTATCGTGAGTTATTCCAATTTGTTCTTTTCTTACTTGAACTTTTTTTAATAAATGTAATCTAGTCATAATTAAACCTTTAAATTATATATGTAATCATTATGCCATAAGTGGCTATAAAAATCAAGTTTATTTAAAATTAAATAGCAAAAATATTTGGAGCATCTTTTTTGTTTTGTATTTCGCTTCATGGATAAATATGTGAATTTTAGTAACTTGGTTTGAACATTCACACTTAAAGTGCAACATTTAGAAATATAAGATAGTAAGGCTAATTGATATACAATTTAAGCTACATATCTTACAGGATAAATGGAGCATTAAATGAAAAAGTATAAACAATTAACCTTAGGTTTAAGGTATCAAATATTTGCTTATAAAAACGAGAACTATACAATCACAAAAATAGCAGAACTAATTGAAGTATCTAAATCTACAATATCAAGAGAACTAAGTAGAAATAGTAATAATGGATATTATAGTGCAGATGATGCACATATAAAAGCAGTATCAAGAGATAAATTTAAAGATAGATATAAGAAACTCACTAATAAATTAAAACTAAAAATTGGTAAGATGTTAAGAGATGGCTTATCTCCTGATCAACTAGTTGGTAGATTGAAAAAAGATAAAATAGCAAATATTTCATATGAAACAGTATATAGATACATTTATGCAAATCAAAGAAGTGGTGGTCGATTATATAAATTATTGAGACATAAAAATAAAAAGTATGGTAATAGAAGTAGTCAATACAAGACTAGAGGTCAAATTAAAAATAGAGTAAATATTAGTAAACGAGCTAAGATTATTGAAAAGAAAACTAGATTTGGTGACTTTGAAGTAGATACAATTATAGGTAAAGACCATAAAGGTGCTATCGTTACCTTAGTTGATAGAAAGAGTAAATTTACACTTATGAAGATAGTTGAATCTAAAAAAGCAGATGTTGTTACACAAGCTATTATAGAGCTTTTACATCCAATAAAGAAACTAGTTCGTACAATTACTTCAGATAATGGTAAAGAGTTCTCCTATCATGAAGAGATAGCTCAAAAATTAAATCTAAAGTTTTACTTTTGTGATCCATACTCATCTTGGCAAAGAGGATTGAATGAGCATACAAATGGACTAGTTAGAGAATATATTCCCAAGAAATATAGCTTTGAAAATATAAATCAAACTCAAATAACTATCATTCAAAATAGGCTAAATAATAGACCAAGAAAGATTCTGAAATATTACACACCAAATGAGATATTTTTCAAGGAAGTTTCAAGAAAAATGGTGGCATAATTTTGGCTGGTTTTGTTGCACTTTAAGTGTGAATTGGCGTTTCGCTTCATGGATAAATATGTGAATTTTAGTAACTTGGTTACTAATAGGTTACTAAAGTATAGTATTAAGAAAACTTAAAGTGTTTTTAAAGCTAGTGTTTATAGGGATTTTAAAGGATATTGCTTAAAGATGGTGTCAAGAGAGGGACTCGAACCCTCGACCTCCGGCTTATGAGACCAGCGCTCTAACCAGCTGAGCTACCTTGACATCTTTTTAGAGAACGGGATTATAACCATCTTAAGCTTTCATTTTCCTTTGACAGGTGATTATAGCAAATAAAATAAACAAATCATACTTATATATTAATTAGAATTATAATAATAATTTGATACAATTATATAATTAAAATAGAAAAGGAAGAGATTTATGAAAAAGATTTTAACATTTGTAATTATATTTAATTCATTATTATTTGCTTCAAATAATGGAGACAGTGATCATAAAAGAAAGAGTAAAATTGAAAAACAAATTAAGATAGAAATGGAAAAAGAAAAAAAATATTCTAAAGAACAAACTTTTTATTCAACGGAATATTATGATTTTAAAGGTGCTGAAATTAATAAAGAATCTTTAAAATCAATACCTGATTTAGAAGTAGATGATTTAGATATGGATTCAGTGTATGATTAAACGAATTGAGTGGAATTTGGTAAGTATAATACCCCAAGAAGACAAGACAACTTTTTCTAAATCCTTATTCTCTTTTTCACCTGTTACCTTATGCCACAATTTCAACTAATTTATCATAATCCTTATTATTAATTTTTAAACTATCATAATAAAAACTCATTGGTTTTTTATAATTTAAAGTTTGATGAAATCTTTTATGATTATAAAAATCAATATAATCTTTCACATCAGTTTTTAACTCTTTAATTGTGTTATATTCATTTAGATAAATTCTTTCAACTTTTGCACTTCGCCAGAATCTCTCTATACAAATATTATCAGTAGCTCTACCTTTACCATCCATTGAGATAATGATGCCATTATCTTTTAAAGTCTGTGTATGGATATGACTTGTGTATTGACTGCCTTGATCTGTATTAAATATTTCAGGTTTACCATATAGCGATAATGCTTCATTTAGAACATCCATTGTTAAAGCTGAATCCATAGTGTTGGATATTTTCCAAGATAGTACAGCTTTAGAATACCAATCAATTATAGCTGCTAAATAAACCATGCCGCCATTAATCTTGATATATGTTATATCCGTACTCCATACTTGATTTGCTTTTACTATGTCAACTCCTCTAAGCTTGTAAGAGTATTTTTTATGTTGCTTATCTGGTATTGATAGATTTATTGGTTTAACTGCTAATATTGGCTTTAAACCCATCTCTTGTCTATATTTATAAACAGTATTCAAACTTATATTGTATCCATCTTCTAAAAGTTGCTGATGAACTTTTAAAGCTCCATATATTGGTATTTGCTCATAAATATCATTTATCTTATCTTTGAGTGATATTTTATGCTTATTTTCTATAGGCTTATAATATAAGCTGCTTGGATTTAATTTTATAAGTTTACATTGAGTTGATACTGAAATATATGTTAGCTTAGACTCTATCAACTCTTTTTTATTAGATAAGTCCAAGCTTTGTAGCTTTTCCTCAAGCCATTCCTTTTCAACTGTCATTTTACCTACTATCTTTGCATAATCATCTATTTTAGATTGTAATTTTAAGTTTTCGTCTTTATATTCTTTGATAGCCTTTGCAGGCTCCATTGCCAACTCTGCATTATCCAAAAATATCTTCTTCCAATTTTGGATATTTTTAGGTGTTATATTATTTTTACTTGCTATCTCATTTAAAGTCTTTTCACCTTTTAAAACTTCTAAAACAATTTTTGTTTTAAATTTTGCTGTAAATATTCTTCTTTTTGTACTCATTTTTTACCCCTATTAAATATTTTATTATTTTAACTTTTTAGGAATAAGAATCTTATTTTTTCGTTCTTATTTTCTTGGGGTATTATATTATTATCATTGGATTAATAATGGATGTATAGTTAAAACAGTAGATGATAAACTTAATGAGTTAATAGAGATTATATTTATTCAAAGTAGATGCAAATATGGTACAAGACGGCTAAAAGATAAACTAGAGCGATTATATGGGCTTATTGTTTCAAGAAGACGAATTGGAAATATTATGAAAGATTTAAATCTTGTAGCAAATAAAAAGAAAAGATTTAAAGTTAATACAACAGATTCAAATCATAATTTACCTGTAGCACCTAATATTTTAAATAGAGATTTTTATGCTTCAGCCCCTGATGAAAAATATGTGGGAGATATAACATATATTCCAACATCAGAAGGATGGCTATATCTTGCAACTGTAATAGATTTATATTCAAGAAGAGTTGTTGGTTGGTCAATGGATGATACTATGAAAGTAGATTTAGTTAATGATGCCCTCATTATGGCATTAAAAAATAGAAATCTACCAAAAGGTTTAATATGGCATACAGATAGAGGTAGTCAGTATGCATCTTACTCTCATAAAGATTTATTAGAAGAAAATGGAATTATACAAAGTATGAGTAGAAAAGGTAATTGTTGGGATAATGCAGTTGCTGAAAGTTTTTTCCATACATTAAAAACTGAACTTACTCATCATGAGATTTATAAAACTAAATCAAAAGCTAATCAATCTATATTTGAATATATAGAAGTATATTACAATAGACAAAGAATGCATAGTGCAAATAATAATTATTCACCAGTTGAGTTTGAAGAGTTAATGTTACAAAATGAAATGGCTGCTTAGAATTTATAGTTCTTAGTATGATATAGGGTTGACAGATCAAGATTTACAGTCCCATTTTTTAATAGGAAGTTTTATCCACAGTAATTTTTTATTTTCTATGTTTTTTATAATATTTCTCAGTTCTTTTTCAAATTCTTTTACATCATCAGGTATAGTAGAATTATCTATTGTGATACCATTATATTTATCATTTATTAAATTAATAGATGTAAAATTAAAGGTTTTGGATATATTCACTTAATTAACCACGACAGCTTCAATTTCAATAACACAATTTGGATGAAATAATGAATTGACACCAATTAATGAAGTTGCTGGTCTGCAATCTGATTTTCCCAAACGCTTACCAAGTACAGATCCTGCTTTTATAAATGCTTGTACATCTGTAGTGTAATATGTAAATCTAACAACATCAGAAAGTTTAAAGTCTGATTGCTTTAGTAATATTTCCATATTATCAAAAATTTGATTAATTTGTTTTTCCATATCATCTGGATAAAGTAAATTTCCATCTCCATCAACTGATACTATACCTGCTGTAAAAAGTGTTCGATTAGGATTTGTGACTTCATTTGCCTGAACAAAGCCAAATTTATCTTGCCATGTCCATGGGTTGATAATTCTTTTTTTCATAGTGATAATCTCCTTTTTTTGATTAGTGTATTTTTGATTTGCACAACCAATAAAGTACAAAGATACTATACATATAAAAATTATTTGTAAAAAATATTTTAATTTCATAAAGTTTTATTCCTTTTCCTGAGTTTTATCTTCAAATACAGTTTGTAGCTGTGTTAAATTATTAAGTATTGAATCTAGTTGTTTATTATCAATATCTTCTAACCACTTTTTATTCCAGTTTCCAAAAATTTGCATACAATTATGTAATAATTGTTTACCTTTACTAGTTGGTACTAACCAAGATGAACGTTTATCTTCATCTGATGCAGTAATTGTAATAAGTTCCATTTGGTGTAGTTTTTTAACAACTTTTGATACATGAGCTTTTTCAAGAGTAAGACGGTTAACCATCTCTTTTTGCTTTACCTTTTCTGCCTTTGCTATTTCAAATAATATTGAAAATTGTTGTTGATTAAGTCCAAATGGACTTAAAACTTTATTTCCATGTTGTTGAAGCATTCCATTTATATTTAATAATTTACCAATTATTATTGGTGCTAGTTGTGATTTATCCATGATAATCCTTTAATTTAGTTTCTATGGATACTAAATTAACATAGGAAAGCTTAATAGTTTCTTTGGAAACTAAAAAATATTTAATATGATGTGTATTTAAATAATAGAAAACTTTATCTTTAAGATTTTATTTGAATTGTTTGTTGTATTTATTCTTATGAGGTTTTGTTGTGTGTATCACTCCTAAATGTCTATCTCTCCAAGTAATCTATCAAAATCACTTTTATATGATTTATCTTGAATTACCTTATATTTTTCAAATTCACTTATAGCAAATTCTTTTGCAATTTGTGCTGTGACTTTTCCTGCATTTTGTAAAATATCATGTTCATTAAATTGTAAAAAAGCATTTAATTTTTGACTCCAATCTTTCATTGTCATTGGTATATTTCTTTCAGCTTGATGTTCTGCATAATCAAGATACATAGTTACAATTCTATTTAATGATTTTATCTCATTTTGGGCTAGATAATTTTTAGCAACTGTAACATCTGATTTTAATATTTTTCCATTTGGTGCTTTTTTCCAATTTGTAAGTCCCATAGATTCTTTTTGATGGTTTGCTCTTTCAATTATAAGTTCAGAAGCTGTATGTCCATGTATAGCCCAATGAAGTTTATTTTGTACAGTAGCAAAAAAATCTTTTGTTGTAGGAGCTTTTAAGTCATAATCTAAAGCAGTTACATAAATATCCGTAATTTGTTGATAAAAATTTCTTTCACTTTCTCTTATATCTCTTATTTCTAATATTAAATCTTTGTAGTATTGTGGATTTAAATAACTACCATTTTTTAATCTTTCATTGTCTAGTACATATCCATGAGTGGTGAAAGTTTTTAAAACTTGTGTAGCCCATCTTCTAAATTCTGTGGCTTTATTTGAATTGATTCTATATCCTAATGAAATAATTACTTCTAAATTATAGTGTTTTGTATTGTAGTTTTTACCATCACTAGCAGTTATTAGGAATTTCCTAATAACTGAATTTTCTTCTAATTCATTTGTTTTAAATATATTTTTTAGATGTTCATTTATAGTTGCAACATTTACATCAAAAAGTTTAGCGATTAGTTTTTGAGTAAGCCATACAGATTCATCTGATACTTTTACTTCTATTGTATCTTGTGCATTGGCAGTTGTGAATATTAAGAATTCTGCTGTTGAATTTCTTATTGTTAGGTTTTT
>CBDETN010000025.1:0-209968 GCA_965242915.1 Arcobacteraceae bacterium | reverse complement strand
CTAAAACATCAGCAATTTTTCCACCAATTAATTCAAATTCAGCTTCTTTCATACCACGAGTAGTTAAAGCTGGACTTCCAATTCTAATACCGCTTGTAACAAATGGACTTCTTGTCTCTCCTGGAACTGTATTTTTATTGATTGTAATTCCTGCATTTCCAAGTGCTAAATCTGCATCTTTACCTGAAATCTCTTTTCCAACAAAAGAAACTAAGATTAAATGAGTATCAGTTCCACCGCTGACAACATCATATCCTCTATCCATTAATACTTTTGCTAAAACAGAAGCATTTGCTTTAACTTGTTTTGAATACTCTTTCCACTCAGGCTTTAAAACCTCACCAAAAGAAACAGCTTTAGCTGCTATTGCATGTACTAGAGGTCCACCTTGAAGCCCTGGGAAAATAGCACTGTTTAATTTTTTAGCAATATCTTCATCATTACACATAATCATTCCGCCTCTTGGACCTCTTAAAGTCTTATGTGTAGTAGTAGTAACAACATCAGCATAAGGGAATGGGCTAGGGTGCTCATCAGCAGCAACCAGTCCGGCGATATGTGCAATATCAGCAAATAAAATAGCTCCAACTTCGTCAGCAATTTCTTTAAATCTTTTAAAGTCGATCTCTCTTGCATAAGCCGAAGCTCCACAAACTATAATTTTAGGTTTAACTATTTTGGCAATGTCTAAAACTCTATCATAATTAATTCTACCATCTAGTTCAACTCCATAAGTAAAAGAATGATAATTTTTACCGGAAAAACTTACTTTACTTCCGTGAGTTAAATGCCCGCCATGAGATAAGTCCATACCAAGAAGTTTATCACCGGCTTTTAATAATGCTGCATAAACTGCACCATTTGCTTGACTTCCTGAGTGTGGTTGTACATTTGCATAATTACAGCCAAAAATTTTACAAGCTCTGTCAATAGCTAATTGCTCAACTTGGTCAGCAAATTCACATCCACCATAATACCTTTTATAAGGGTAACCTTCAGCATACTTATTTGTAAAAATACTTCCAGAAGCTTCCATAACAGCAGGACTTGTAAAGTTTTCACTGGCAATCATCTCTAAATGGTCAGTTTGTCTTTCAAGTTCTTTCTCAATCATTCCAAAAACTTCAGCATCTGCTGTGGCTAAATTATCACTTTTTATAAAATTACTCATATTATCCCTTTTATTATTTATTTATCTTCTTCACTGTCCGCGTGAAGGTCTATTTCAGTATGTATTGGTTTCATAGCAGGAAATAAAAGTACATCTCTGATGCTGTGTTGATTTGTAAGCATCATTACAAGTCTATCAATACCTATACCTTGTCCTGCAGTTGGTGCCATACCGTAAGATAACGCATTTATAAAATCTGCATCCATCTCATGAGCTTCATCATCACCTGCATCTTTGGCATCCATTTGCCCCTCAAATCTACTTAATTGATCAAGTGGATCATTTAACTCACTAAAAGCATTTGCTATCTCACGACCTGCCATAAACAGTTCAAATCTTTCAGTTATCTCTGGATTTTCATCACTTCTTCTTGCTAATGGAGATATTTCCACCGGATAATCAGTAATAAATGTAGGGTCAATTAATTTAGCTTCAACATACTCATCAAAAAGTTCACCTTGCAGTTGTCCCAAGTTTAGGTTTGGTTTTACTTGAACACCTTGCTCTTTAAAGTAAGCATAAATTTTATTAACATCTCCACAAATATCAGCCGGAACTCCACCAATATCAGTTAAACTTTTAACTAATCCGATTTCAGTAAAGTTTGCAAAATTTATCTCTATATCACCGTAAGGTAAAGTTGTAGGTAATTCCAAGTGTTCAAATAGATACTCAAAATATTCTTTTGTGATATTGATTAAATCTCTGTATGTTTTATAAGCCCAATAAAATTCAATAGATGTAAATTCAGGATTGTGCGTTGCGTCCATACCTTCGTTTCTAAAGTTTCTATTGATTTCAAATACAGCTTCAAATCCACCGACAATCAATCTTTTTAAATATAATTCAGGTGCAATTCGTAAGTATCTATCAACTCCAAGAGCATTGTGATGTGTTACAAATGGTTTTGCATTAGCACCTCCTGCAATCGGGTGCATCATAGGAGTTTCAACTTCCAAGAAACCTTTATCTTCAAAAAATCTTCTAGTTAAACTGATAACTTTACTTCGGATATGAAATGTTTTTCTAACTTCACTATTCATAATCAAGTCCAAATATCTTTGTCTGTATCTAAGTTCTTTATCTTGAATTCCATGATATTTTTCAGGAAGAGGAGAGATGGCTTTTGTAAGAATTTTTAAATCATCAACATGAAGTGAAAGTTCCCCTTTACCGGTTACAAAAGGATAACCTCTAACTTCAATTATATCTCCAACTTCCATTAGTTTTTTGATTTCATTATAAAAACCATCAGCTAAATTATCTCTTGACACATATATTTGAAGCAATCCGCTTTCATCTTCAATTTTTAAAAAACTGGCTTTTCCCATAAGTCTATAAAACTTAATACGACCGGCAACAGTATAAATTCTATGTTCATCTCTTTTTTCTTCTTTTAATTCTATATCACTATTTACATTTAAAAATTTACTAATAGTTGTATTTCGTTTACTGTCATTTGAGTATGGGTTGTATCCAAGTTCTCGTAATCGTTCTGCTTTTTTTATTCTTTGTTGTATATATTTGTTTTCAAACAATTTATTTATTCCTTTGTTTCTTTTTTTACTTCTTCTTTAAATTCTTTTATTTTATCTTCAACTTTTTTCTTGATTTTATCAGTTGAAATATCTTTTAAAGTATCTTTAGTGCTTTGTATTGCACCATTTACACGCGTGGTTACACCTTTCTCCAGTTTTGTAGTGTCCAATTTAATGATAAATTTACCGGTATCTTTTAAAATCGGAAATACCACACTATTGGCTAACTTCTTAGTCAATTTCTTATTAATTGCTTCCACTGATGAAATAGCAAAGGCTATAATAGAAAATAATAAAAATACTTTTCCTGCACCAAATATAAATCCAAGCAATCTGTCAAAAATTCCTAAACCACTTAGACTAAATACTTTACTTAGTGCCATTCCTATTATGTATGCCAATATCCAAAAAGCTGCAATAGCTGCTACGAAACCTACTAATACAAGAGTATTGTTGTTATCGAAGTGAAAAACTTTATCAACTATCTCTCCAACTTCCGATGAAACCCTGGAAGCCACAAATACTCCACCAACAATACCAAAAAGAGCAAAAAACTCTTTTATAAAACCTCTAAACAGACCTTTTAGACCAAGCAGAGTAATAAGTGATAATACAATCACATCAAAAATGTTAATATTTTCCAATAAAGAAATCCTTCGTTAATTAGGGTTATTATATCTTTATTTAGATAAAATAATCTTTATGATGCAAAATAATATTACACAATTCATACGAAGGATAAATTTTGATTTATAAAAGATATCCAACTAAAAAAATATTTGTAGGTGATGTGGCAATTGGCGGCGATTCACCTATTTCTGTTCAATCTATGACTTATAGTAAAACCAGTGATGTAGAGGCTACTTTAGAGCAGATAAAACGACTTCATTTTGCAGGGGCAAATATAGTAAGAGTAGCTGTTCCTGATATGAATGCGGCTAATGCCTTAAAAGCTATTAAAGAACAAAGCAGTTTACCTATTGTTGCAGATATTCATTTTAATTATAAATTGGCTTTGATAGCTTCTGAGGTAGTTGACTGTATCCGTTTCAATCCTGGAAATATTGGAGAGCAGGGAAGAATTAAAGAGATAGTTAAAGCTTGTAAAAATAGAAATATTCCAATTAGAATTGGGGTAAATTGTGGTTCTTTAGAATCTGTTTTCGAAGATAAATACGGTCAAACAGCGCTTGGTATGGTTGCAAGTGCTGATTATAATATTAAGTTTTTAGAAGATTTAGGATTTGATGATATAAAAATAAGTCTAAAAGCCAGCGATGTACAACGAACAGTAGAAGCTTACAGACTGCTTCGTCCTAAAAATGATTATCCATTTCATCTGGGTGTCACTGAAGCAGGGACACTCTTTCACTCTACTATTAAATCTTCAATTGCACTTGGCAGTTTACTTCTTGATGGAATAGGGGATACTTTACGGGTATCTATTACAGGCGAGTTGGAAAAAGAGATTGAAGTAGGGCGGGCTATTTTAAAAGATGCCGGACTGACTAAAGATGGTTTAAATATAATCTCATGCCCGACTTGCGGCAGAATAGAGGCTGATTTAGTAAGTGCAGTTGCCCAAGTTGAAGAAGCTACAAAACATATAAAAGCACCTTTGAATATTTCAGTAATGGGGTGTGTTGTTAATGCAATCGGAGAAGCTAAAAGTGCTGATGTTGCAATAGCTTACGGAAAAGGCAGTGGGCTTATCATTAAAAAAGGTGAAATTATTGAGAAATTACCTACTGAAAAATTACTTGAAAGATTTTTAGAAGAGGTTGAAAAAGAAGCGGAGAGTTATTTTATAAATTTATAAATGAAATTACTGTATAATAGTACTAGAGATAATATAATTATACAGGGAGTGTTCAGATGGAAATTGCAGCATTAGATACTTTTAATATTAATAGCACCGCCACAACTACATCTACTACGGATGTAAGCAGCAGTGCATTAGATATAGTACAACTTTAGCACAATAAGGATAAATATAGATGGCAATAGACAGCGTATACGCTTTAAATATAGAACGAGCAGTTTTAAGCTCAATACTTTTTAATCCAGAACTTATAGAAGATGTTTTAGGTATAGTAAAGCCTACAGATTTCTACTTATCAGCACATCAAAAAATATTTGATGTGATGGAAAAATTAAATCAAGATGATTTACCAATAGATGAGGAATTTATTAAAAAAAGAGTTGATAACAAAGAGGTTGATGAGTCAATAATTATAGAGATTCTTTCAGCTAATCCTACTCCAAATGTTATGGCTTATGTCAAAGAGATAAAAGATGGTTCAGTTAAAAGAGAGTTATCAACTTTAGCAACTGATATTCATAAAGTTACAGTAGAGGAAGAGTTGCCGGCACCTCAAGCTGTAGATTATATACAAGACAAACTTTATAAGATTACAACAGATAGTGCCAGTAGTGAATTAAAAGATATGCAAACTATCACTTATGATACTTTAGAACATATTAAAAAGATGAAGGAGCAGGGTAATCGATATCTAATAGGTGAAACTACTGGTTTTGACGCATTGGATAGAAAAACTACTGGATTTAATGAAGGTGATTTGGTAATAATCGCGGCACGTCCAGCTATGGGGAAAACTTCATTTGTATTAAATACGGCTTTAGCAAATATTCAAAGGGGTAAAGGTGTTATTTTTTTTTCTCTTGAAATGCCTGCTGAACAATTAATGATAAGGCTTCTCAGTTCGAAAACAAAAATTCCACTACAAAACCTTAGAAAAGGTGATCTGAATGATGCTCAATGGAGTACAGTAACCAAAGCTATAGAAGATTTAAATACTAAAAAATTATTTGTAGATGATAATGGCAGCGTAAATATAAATCAACTTAGAGCAAGGGTGAGAAAACTTGCTGGAAATCCTGAAAATAATATTAAAATGGTAATTATAGATTATCTTCAACTTATGCAAGGAACAGGAAATAAAGATAGACATATTGAAGTATCTGAAATAAGCAGGGGACTTAAATTGCTAGCTAGAGAAATGAAATTACCAATCCTTGCACTTTCTCAGCTAAACAGGGGACTTGAAAATCGACCAGATAAACGACCGATGTTAAGTGATATTAGGGAGTCAGGTTCTATTGAGCAGGATGCAGATATTATTATGTTTGTTTATCGTGATGATGTTTACAAAGAAAGAGATGAGCAAAGAAAAGAAAAAGAAGCTAAAGATAAGGGTGAAACTTATAAAAGTGCTTTTATAAATAAATCTATTGAAGAAGCTGAAATAATTATTGGAAAACAAAGAAACGGACCTATTGGAACTGTTAAATTAGAATTTCATAAAGAGCTTACAAAATTTGTGGATAAAGATGAGCCATTTGGTGCGGCACCTGTAATTACTACTATGGAAACTGTTGATATTCAAATGGATACACAAATAGATATACCGGATATTGGAATTTAAGGACAATATTCAAATGTTCTTAAAAAGTCAATATCTTGTCACTGTCTATCACCCAAAAAGCTAAATCATCCATAGTACCTTTTATCTCATCATTAAAATATGGTTGATTTTTATTTAATCCACATCTTGCTTGACAAGTTCCACATACTTTAAGTTTTACACCATTTTCATATAACTCTTTTAACATTTTAACTAAATCAAATTCATAAAATTCTGGTTTAGCAGTAGCATCTCTTGCCAAATCAACACTGTCATTCATTAAAAAGATTCGCACTTTTTCACCTTTTTGCAAAAGATTTTTTGCAAGTCTTAATCCATTCCAAGCTACATCACTGCCATCGTATGGTTGATGATTGTAACTCCTTGTTTTGTTTATTTTGTCTGAGTATCGACTGATTATACCTTGTTTTACGGATTTTCAAAACCGGAGTATGTTACCCCGGATAATAAAGCCATTTCTCGATGCCAAGTTGCCAGATCATCTTTATTAAATTTATTTAAATGATTATGACCACAAGCACGAGCCATCACTTTCATCAACTCTACAGATGCATTGAAAAAGTTTTTCAGCTGTACTGATGAGTTATCTATATTTAATTTCTTACGCAAATTGGCATCTTGGGTTGCGATACCTGAGGGACAGTTGTTTGTATTACATATTCTTGCTGCAACACACCCTATAGCCTGTAAAGCACTACTGGCAATAGCAATACCATCAGCACCTAACGCCAAAGCTTTTAAAAAATCAATTGGTACACGCAAACCACCTGTAATGATCAATGTCACGCGACCACTTGCCCCTTGTTTATCAAGGTAATGCCTTGCACGAGCTAAAGCAGGTATGGTTGGGACACTGATATGATCTCTAAACATTTCAGGCGCATCACCGGTTCCTCCGCCTCGACCATCTAAAATAATATAGTCTGTACCGGCGTCAAGAGCAAATTGAATATCTTTTTCGATATGATTTGCACTTATTTTAAAACCAATGGGTATCCCTCCGGTCACTTCTCTAACACGGTTGGCAAATCGCTTAAAATCTGCTGCCGAAGAGAGATCTTTGAAAGTAGCGGGAGAGAATACAGGCTGACCCTCCGGGACACCTCGTATTTGTGAAATTTTACCTTTGTTCTTATTGCCTGACAGATACCCGCCAATACCTGTTTTGGCGCCTTGACCACCCTTAAAATGAAATGCTTGAACTTGTTTTAAAAGATCTTCTTTATACCCAAAGCCACTACTTGCATATTCATAGAAATAGGAGGAATTTTCTTTTTTTTCTTTTAGCAGCATACCGCCTTCGCCGGAACATATACCGGTTCCTGCGAGTTCTGCACCTCTAGACAAAGCAATCTTTGCTTCTTCAGATATAGCACCAAAGCTTATATCTGACACAAATAATGGTATCTTTAGTTTTAATGGTTTTTTGGCTTGGGGACCAATAATCAGTTCTGTACCGATAATATGATCTTCCATTAATGGTTTTGTTGCCATTTGTGCCGTCATGATCTGCAGATTATCCCAATGTGGTAATTTATGGCGTGGAACGCCCATTGATGTTATTGGACCATAATTTCCCATTTTGGATAGTCCTTCAGATGCGAGTTGATGGATAAATGCCACAGTTGGCTCTTCAGGTGTCGGTACAGCAGTAGGTTGACTTGATAATGGTTTTTTTAATATAGAACTCTCTTTACCAATTTGTTCAGTTAAAAATATTTTATGTGTACCATCACAAAAAGGGAGATTATTAGAATGTTTACACATACATAAATAAGCTTCGCCATCTTGTTTTGCTGTAAATACTTTTGGTCTAAATGATGTTCGAGCATGTGCACCGTCACAAAAAGGTTGTTTTGTAGAACGCCCGCAAACACAAAAATAATATTCTTTATCTTTAGTCAAAGTCACTTTCTTTGGTTTGTTGTCAGCAATAATAGGGTTATTCACATTCACTCCTCTGAGACCGTGAAAGAACTCAATCTCAATTTATATAAAATATTTTACCAAAATTAGACTTAATGAAAAAAAAGTCTTTTAGATTTTTAATTTACCTGCTTTATAATCTTTGGTTGTATATAGTTTATGGTAAAATGCGCAATATAAAATTAAGGAAATAAAAAATGGCAAAATATGTATTATTTGATACAGAAACTACAGGGGCTTTAGAAGAAGATAGAATTATCCAAATGGGTGGAATGGTTGTAAATAGTAAAACTGATATTGAAGTGTATGATGAGATGTGCAGTGCTGTTTTGCCTATCAAGATTGAGGCTATGGAGGTACATAATATTACTCCTGATTTACTTGAAGGAAAACCTGCTTGTGTAAATACCAAGTTTTATCAAAAAATTGTTGAATTAAATGATTCTTCAAACTATTTAATTGCTCATAATATTAAATTTGATTTATCTATGATTGAAAAAGAGGGTTTTGAAAACAGATATACTTTAATAGATACTTTAAGATGTGCGAAGCATATGTTTCCTGATTTGCCATATCATAGACTTCAATATATTAGATATGCTTTAGAGTTATATAAAACAGAACAAGAAGAAGCTGATAAATTGAATATAGTTATTAAAGCTCATGATGCTATTGGTGATGTTTTGGTTATGAAACTATTTTTAAGTAAATTGGTGGCTAAATGTATGGAGATTTATCCAGATTATAATCCTATGGAAAAATTAGCAGATTTGACACGAACGCCTGTGTTAATACAAACATTTAAGTTTGGTAAATATAAAGACAGAGAAATCGCTGAGGTTGCACGAGAAGATGCCGGATATTTAAATTGGATGCGAACAAATATGAAAGATCTTGATGAAGATATGAAATATACTCTTGATAAGGTTCTTGGATAAAATTATTTGTGGAAATTATTAAGGCTTGAAAGAATTCCCAACAAAGATGTTGGGAATAAAATAAAATTTAGATTTTAATATCTGTCGTTAAATTCTCTTTTTGGTCTTTCTTCTCTAGGTTTAGCTTCATTTACTCTTAAAGTTCTACCATCTATTTCTTTTTCGTTTAATGCTTCAATTGCAGCTTTTGCTTCTTCATCATTATTCATAGTAACAAAACCAAAACCTTTAGCTCTACCTGTTTCTCTATCAGCGATTATTACAGTTTTTGAAACTTCACCAAATTCTGCGAATATCGCACTTAAACTATCTTCAGTCATTTGA
The DNA here is from genome assembly GCA_965242915.1 of Arcobacteraceae bacterium. Lineage (GTDB taxonomy): Bacteria > Campylobacterota > Campylobacteria > Campylobacterales > Arcobacteraceae > CAJXII01. The sequence continues at coordinate 200,625 of CBDETN010000025.1, read as the reverse complement.
TATGACATATTTCCAACATATATTTGCATGTTATCTTTTCCTTCTAAATTGTTATATTTAATCAATATTAAACATTAAGGTATCATTGTACCATAAAAATTATTATATAAGCTATGTTTTTATGAAAATATTTATAAATTGTCTATTTAGTTTAAAAATAACCATAAATTAAAGGCTATGAAACTTAAATTCAAGGTTCTAAACCATTTAGGGCAAGGTATAGAAAATAGGCTGATTACTATATATCCGATAAAAACCCAAGCTGGTGTAAAAACTTCTTTTGTTTCTATGTTTAGATTTAACCAATATTGTATAAAACTATCAAATAAATTACCTTGACCAATTAGATGTAAAAATAACTCTAATGGATAAAACAATATAAATCCAATTGTAAATAGCGGTGAATATAATTGTACTAATGCTGTTGTACCAAAGAAAAAGTGAGTAATTGGATTTATTGCTAGATATATCCAAATATTAAAAAGAAGAAAAGCAATGATTTTATTCATATTTTTAAAATATTGAATAAATAAAAATATATAAAAAACTCCGGCTGCACTAAACCATAAAGATATGGAAAAGATTAGCTTAGGAAAAATTGCAATTATAAACATAACTACTAAAACTAAAGTACCAAAGGATAATATTTTAATATTTGTCCGTAAGAAAAATATTCCAAATACAAACATTACAAAGGCTCTGAGTAAAGATGGTACGACACCTACAAAAATTAAATATGAGAAAAGCAAAATAGTTGTAAGGAGTAATAAATCAAACTTTTTATTACGATACGGAAAGTATTTACTTTGAAGTTTTTTATATGGAAAGTATAAAATCCAATAAATAAAAAGTGATAATATACCAAGATGAAATCCAGAGATAGCTACAAGATGCGACACTCCAAATGTGGCACAAACTTCTCTTATTTCTTTGTTTATAGGTATTGCAAAAAATAGAGCATTAAATAAAGATGAGATATTTTTATTTGACTGTTGTTGATCTATATTTGTTGATAAAGTTTTTAACAGATTTTGAATTTGTGGAAGTTTTTGAATATTGAAACTTGTAGTATAAAAACCTTTTAAAAATTCTATAAATGTTATTTTTGAAGTGTTGATATAAATATTGATATCATCTTGTATCTTTAGCTCTTGTTCGGTTTTATTAGTTGTAAAACATATAAAATACGGTGTTTGTAATTTTAGAATTTGATAATATTTTTTTGGATATGTATTTATTACTTTGGCATCTGTTACATATATTGTATTTGAAGTAAATTTTTTGTATTTAGAATATTCGTAAATTATATTAATTATAAAAATAAGGCTGAGTGCTATAATAATATACAGCCATTGAGTTTTATTTTTTGCCAGGGGAAGTTTTTGGATATCACTCATTTTGATGATACTTGACTGTTTCTACCAATAAGTATCAATATCAAACATCGGACTTGGTCTTCCATCATCTTTTGTTCTTATTTTTTCAAATCCTTCACTTACATTTTTATAAGTTTTTTTAGTTTTTGTTCCTAGCAGCATACCAATAATTAAAGTTGCTGATAAAATAAAAAATAAAAAATAACTTATATATTTGCTTTTTAATTTAAAACCTTCCTCTTTAGTGAATATATTATGATTAATTAATTTTGTAATATAACTTTTTAAAATATAAATGATTCCAAGTATAATTAAAATAACTAAAAATAAAGATTCACTCATTATTATTTCGCCTTACTCTCCAAAAATTCTTCATAAGTACCGCTAAAATCAACAATAGTACCGTCTTCTTGAATTTCAATAATTCTATTTGCAAATGCATCAAGTAATTCTCTATCGTGAGATACACAAATAGTATGTCCTTCGAAAGATAAAAGAGCTTCTCCCATCGCAATAATTGCTTCTAAGTCAAGGTGATTTGTAGGCTCATCTAAAAGTAAAAAGTTTCTTTTTTCAAGCATAATCTTACTTAGCATCATTCTGTGTTTTTCACCACCAGAACAGTTTTTTACACTTTTTTCTTGCTCTTGACCGTTAAAAAGCATTCTTCCTAAACAACTTCTAATCTCTGCAATATCCGCATCTCTATCAAAATCTCTTAACCAATCATAAAGTGTAATATCTCCATGAATTAGATCAGTTGTATTTTGTGGGAAATAACTGATTTTAGCTGTTGCTCCCCATTTAACTTCACCGCTATCTGGCTTTATGTTTTCCATTAAGATTTCACAAAGTGTAGTTTTTCCAGCACCATTTGGACCAATTAAAGCAATCTTATCACCCTTTTCCATCATAAGGCTTATATCTTTAAGTACCACTTTACCATCATAACTTTTAGATATATTTACAAGTTCAAGTATCTCTTTGCTAATAGGCTTTTCTTGTTTAAATACAATAGATGGATCACGTCTAGAACTTACTGAAATAGCTTCTATATCTAGTTTATCAAGTTTCTTTTGTCTTGATGTTGCTTGTTTGGCTTTAGAAGCATTTGCACTAAATCTTCTAACAAAAGCTTCAAGCTCATCTTTTTCTTTTTGTTTTTTGTCAAAGTCAGTTTGTGCTTGTTTTGCTAAAACTGTAGATGCAATATACCAATCATCATAAGTACCTGTAAACTCTCTAATTTTCTTAAAGTCAACATCAAGTATACGTGTACAAACAGCATTTAAAAAGTGTCTGTCATGTGAAATAACTACCATAGTACCATCATGGTGTTGCAGTTGGTTTTCCAGCCATGAAATAGTTGAGATATCCAAGTTATTTGTAGGCTCATCAAGGAACAATACATCTGGTTTAGGGAAAAGAACTTGTGCAAGTAAAACTTTAAATTTTTCACCACCGGCGATTGTACTCATTAGGTCATTGTGCGTAGAAGCAGGGAAACCTAAAGCTTCAAGTATTTTTGTAATTTTTACATCATACTCGTAAGTTGGGTCCTCTTCACAACAAATCATCTCTAACTCACCTAATTTATTACCAATTTCATCTGTATATTCTTCTAAATAAAGTTTTTCTTTTTCTTTAATCGCATCATAAAGTTTTTTATTACCAGCTAGAACTGTATCAAGTAAAGTATAATCTTCATATGCAAATTGATTTTGCCCTAAAACTCCGACTTTTTTACCATTTTGAACTTGAACTTCACCCTCTGTTATCTCTTCTGTTCCACTCAGCATATTTAGGAAAGTTGTTTTCCCGGCACCATTTGCACCAATTAAACCATATCTTTTTCCTGTATCTAAAGATAAATTAATATCCTGAAATAATGTTCTTGCACCAAAAGTCTTTTTAAGATTTACTACTTTAACCATATATTTTTAACCCTTTTTTCACTTGTTTATGCGATTATATCTAAAATTGGTTTGTTTTTACTTTTATCAATTAAATCTTTACTATTTTAACTTAGATTTATTTAAGTTCTAAGTATGAATTAGTGTAGCCAGATCAATGGGAAGTGTTACTTATTGTCACAGCAACTATGGTTAATCTAATTTCAACTCATAATATCATTTATGACAGTTTCTCTTTGGGTAATCTCAATCTTTTTGCAGGCACTTTCAAATGCTTCTTTTTCACCTGCAACGAAACACATATTTTTGGCTCTTGTAATTGCAGTATAAAGTAACTTTGTATTGTGCATAATATAGTGAGAAAATGTCATAGGGATTAAGGCTGTATCATATTCCATACCTTGAGTTTTATGAATAGTTAAACAGTATGCTAAAGAGATAAGATTATCAAGCATATCAAAATCATAAAACACTACCATATCATCATTTGGATATAAAATAATAGCTTTGTTAATTTCAAAATCAAGTTTGATTATCATCCCTAGCTGCCCATTAAAAATTCTTTTTTCTACAAAGTTGATACTTCCTTTTTTGTATTCATTCATACTTTGGGCTTTCATATTCTCATTTTTAATATGTATCACTTTATCAGTTAATTTATACTCATAAGTTTTACTTTTGTATGCTTGTCCCTTTGTGCTGTTAAATAGTTTTTGTAAATTTATATTTAAATTTTCTACCCCTAAAGTTCCACTTTTAATAGGTGTAATCACTTGAAAAAGTGTTAAGGCTTTTGAAATTTCTTTCTCTTTTATATATGCATAAGTGTCTTTCAAATAATGACTTGCAGTGTTAATTATAGTATGTAAGATCTTGGTATTATTATCATTTCTCAGCATATTCATCTCATAGTCAGTTAAGATAGCTTTTTGTGCATAATAAGATGGTATGCTCACATCTAAGAATTTAAAATCTTCATAAGTTTTGTCATACTCTGGCACTTCACCTTTTCGTATTTCATTTGCGATTGTAGCTATCGCCTGGAGTTCATTGTGTCTGTATATTTTTGTCAACTTACATACTGGTGCTAACTCAAATTTAATGGCATCTGCCAAAATATCTCCGGCTCCAATGGCAGGAAGCTGTCCATCATCTCCAACAATGATAAAAATACAATCAGGGTGGATTTTGGAAATCACTTGATAAAAAGTGACACTGTTTATCATACTGGCTTCATCTAAAAGTATTGCTTTATATGAAAAATAATCTTTGTTACTATTTTGTATTTTTATTAGTTCAGATTGAATAGTAGCACTTTCATAGCCAGTTGTATCACTGATTCGTTGACTTGCTATCCCACTTAATGCCATACATTTAATATCATTAAAACTTATGGTTTCTTCAATTAGTTCCAGTATTGCCCTGCTTGAAGTACTCTTTCCGGTTCCTGCATATCCAACTAATAAAACTGTATTGGCACCATTATTGATAAGTTCAACTGCTTTTTTCTGCTCTTCACTTAGAGTAAATCCTAAAGTCGCCTCTTTTTTAGTTATATAGTTTTGGAAACCGGCTACTATAGGTCTATTTGGATTTGCCTTAGCTCGTGTTTGAAAGAATTCTAAAATTCGTTTTTCCGCATTCCAAAGCATACTTGGAGCATATCTGTTTTCCGTAGTTTGATGAATCTCTTTTGTACTTAAAATTTGAATTAAAACTTTTTCATACAGTTCAACCTGATTATTAAAATTTAAATTATCATCACATAAAGAATAAAGTTTATCTTTAGAAATTGAACTATTTCCATTGTTATCGCAATAATCTTTAAGTACAAAACTCATACAAGCACCAACTCTAAAAGTGCTATGCTCTTCAATGCCCAAAGCCCGACCTATCTCATCTGCTTTTTTAAAACCAATCCCTTTTATTCTAATTAGTAAATATGGATTTTCTTTAATTTTTTCTATTAAATTTTCAACTTCACCAAACTCTTGATAAATTTTATTTATTAGATTGCTGGTAACTCCATATTGACCTAAAAATGAACCAAGTTCACGAAGATGTTTGAATTTATTCCAGCTAGTTACTATTTGAGTGAGTTTTTTGTCTTTAATACCTTGTATTTCTAAAAGTACACTTGGACGATTATCAAGTATTTCGCATAGTTCATCTTCATCATACTTTTTCAATAACTCTTTGGCTACTTTTTTACCTATACCTTTGACAATTTTTGTAAGAAAAAAGAAAATTTCTGCTTCTTTGATAACTAAAGAGGTAAAGGCAAACTGAACACCGTATTTTTTGTGAGTTTCCCAAAGTCCGGTTAAAAGTATCTCTTCACCCTCGAGCATCTTTAAATTTGTATCAAAATATACCCCGCAAATCTTTTGCCCGTTTGAAAGAACAGCAATGCAATATTTATTTTCTTCATTTTGATAAAGAACCTTTTGTAAAGTTCCAGTAAGATTAACTTCTTTGGTATTAGTATCCATCGTTAAATTTTTTCTTTTTGTGCTTGTCTTTTTTATAGTTGTTTTTATTTTTTTCTTTATGAAGCAGGTTGGCTTCTTTTAAAAGAAATTGTTGCTCATCTTTGAAATATTTACTATGATTGGCAATTGTATTTAAAATTATTTGAGAATATTCTTGCAGCTTTTTTAGATAATCACTGTCAAGTCGTATCGCCTCTACTTTTTGGACAAATTCATAATTTGTAAGTGTTAATTTTTTAAATAAGATATAGTCGAATTCAGGATATTTAAGCAATGCAATAGTTCGTTTAACAAATTTTTCAAGTACTCGAACATATTTTAATCGTAATATTTTTTGATTGTGGGTAGATTTCCATTGAATTTCATCATTTTGTTTTATCATATTTTGTATTATACACAAATATTCTTTGAAAGTTTAATGTTTAAATGAATTATTGGATTGTTTTATGTCAATTTGAATAAGTACTCCACTCAAGTACTTAAAAATACATTACAAGCCTTTTGTATAAGGTATTTATGCTAAATTATTATTCCTTAATGTACCATAAAAGAAAAGTAACTACAACTATTTAAGATATTTATTAATATCTTCTTTAACCGTATCAGCTATTTTAATACACTGTAAACAAATATCTTCATCAGGTTCAAAATCAGGTAATACTGAACCAAATGGATATTTTGATGATAAGTATATTGTATCTATTAAATCAATATCATCTTCTGTAATATTTAAAAAAATATCATTTTGTTTTAAAACTTCATTCAAAGATAAAATATTATGAGTTTTTTGTAGCTTAAAACATTTTTCTATAAAACAAGCTTTTATATATTTTTCTATTGATTGTTGAGCATTTTGTAAGACAGTATTAAATAATAAACTTTTTAATAGTATCTTTGATGATTATAAATTTTCATCTGCATAATTAAGCCATTGTTTAGTTTCATCTTTCATAAACAATTTGACCTTTATTGATCTCTTCTAAAAATACACCATTTGAATTTTGTTTTATAGGAATAATATCAAGTGGTATTATCTTTGATAAATCTCTTAATACTTTTCTATATTTTAAAGATAAAGTTAAAAAGTTATCATTAGAATTTTGAATAATAGCTATATCTATATCATTTGGATTATTAGATTTAACAAATGAACCAAACAAGATTATTTTATTTACTTCTGAAAATCGTGATAATTTTTCCGTGATAGTATTTATAAAACTTAATTTCTTGTTATCTGTTAAACTCATAATTATCTCCCTTTAAATGCATAACTACATTATAACTTATTAGAGTAGATAATACAATTAACTAAAAATACTCTTATTTTCTTTAGTAATGTCAAGCGAACTGCTAAAATGGGCAGGTAAAAGTTAAAAATAGTTACACTCTGAAACTTAAACCAACACTACTTTGGACCAATTATTTATTTAAATTACTATCAATTTTCTCCTTATTATTAAATATATCTGAAGCTATTAATCCTGATTCTTTTTTCTCTTTTAATCTATAACTATCACCTTGAATATTTATAATATGTGAATGGTGTAATATTCTGTCAAGAATAGCTGTCGTTACAACTTTATCACCTGCAAATATTTGCACCCATTTGCTAAATACTAAATTTGAAGTTAGTATAGTTGAACCTTTTTCATATCTCTTTGATATTATTTGAAAGAAGTGGTTAGATTCTTCTTTAGACATATTAAAGTATCCTATCTCATCTATTACTAATATAGATGGACTAAGAACAGACTTTAAAAAACTATCGTATCTCTTCTCTCTTTTAGCTGTAATTGCATTTGACAGTAAATCTGCAATAGTTGTAAACTTTACTTTAAATCTATTCTGGACAGTTTTATATGCAAGTGCAATGGCAAGATGAGTTTTACCAACTCTTGATTGTCCTAGAAGTATAATATTCTCATGCTTTTTTATAAATTCTAATGATGCTAATTCGTTTATTTGTTTAGAATTAATCCCTATTGTAAAGTTATAATCAAACTCTTCTAGTGTTTTAATAGCAGGAAAGCTAGCAAATTTTGTAAGTATATTTTTAGAACGACTTAATCTAGCTGTGATTTCTAGTTGTAGTATCTCATTTAGGAATTGTGTATATGTCCACTCTTCTTTTGCAGCAGTTGTAGATACAGTATGATATTGTTCTAAAACTGTTGATAGTTTTAACTCTTTACATAATTGAATAATATTATCACTTAATTCCATAATATAGTACCTCCATAAGCTAATGCAGGTATTACTGCTATAAATGATGGTATTAAACTATCATAATTTTCTAAATCCCTATTTGGAATATGAATTAAATTTACAGGCTTACTATTGACTATACAACTATTTTTAATTATACTATTTATTAGAGCCTTTGGGTGGATTCCATTATAAGGTTTAGGCATACTTAACAAGTGAGGTTGTTCGTTTGTTAGCTCTATTATTCAACCATTTTATTACCTCTGCATTTGCATTTTCTAAATTTAATTTATAATTTTTCATAACTAGTTTTACTCTAAGAGCATTATGAAAGCTATATCGTAAATAGTAATTAAATCTTTCAACTTTCCCTTTGGTTTTTGCACGATATGGTTTACATACTTTTATTTTAAAACCACAGTGTTTAGCAAAGTCTTCAAACAATGGATTTGGTTTATGTTTACCATAACCATATTGATTTCTCTTTTAAGGATACTGTTATTCGCTTATAAAAAATATACATTTAGTATATTTTGTTAACACTCTTATTATCATAAAGACCTTCTTGAGGAACACCTCCAAAGTATTGAAAGGCATTTAAGTGACACTCTATTAATGTTTCAACTTTTTCATCAGTAACATACTGAACATATGAAACTCTACTATAACCCATAGTTGCTACAAATGCTGATAAATTATCATTTGGAAATTCTATCCAGTCTATTTGCATTTGCTTACCTGGATTTGTTTCAAATTTAATTAACTCTTCTTCTTTTGCTCTTTGTCGCAGTTCATATTTTTGCATCACTTGTTGAAGCCATCTTAAGCTTCCTGTATATCCTAAACTTTTTATCTCTTCATAAATTACAGTAATTGGAATATGCACATTTTCATCTTTTGCTGTTTTTAACATGGTAGCAATATGTGGTAAATATTCATCTACAAGATTTTCAATTGGGGTCTTTGTCATAACCGGAATATATCCATCAGGTTTTAAAGAATACTTTCTAATCTCCTTTCATTTTTAATGAATTAGAGTTTAACTAAATTAATTTTATTACTTAAGGTTTAAAATCAAAATGTTACTTCGTTTTTATATTCCTACCTGCCCATTTTAGCAGTTCGCTTGACACTGCGAAAGGGCGGATTAATCACTCCTGCTCCTTTAGATGCTCAAGATTTAAATTTAGATGAAACTATGAACACTCTTAGTGACCTAATTTCAAGAACCCGAGGTGGTAAACTTCGCTCATTGGAGATGACTAGGCAGACCATCACTATCACAAATCTTGGTGATTTGGGAGTTGAAAGTGTTTATGGGGTTATCTATCCTCCTCAACTCTGTGTCGTAGGGCTTGGTGCTATTATTGAGAAGCCTTGGGCTGTAGGTGATACACTGACCGTAAGAAAAGTTATGAAAGCAACATTAGCCGGTGATCATCGTGCTACAGATGGTCGTGTTGGAGCACAGTTTTTAGATAAATTAAATAAATTTTTACAAAATCCGCAGGAGTTATTATGAAAAAAGAGGAATTAAAGCGTATAATTATTGAACAGATTTTAGAGGTTGCACCTGATGTTGAGGAGAGTGAGATAGTTCTAACTGAAAATATACAACGCTCTTTGGAGATTGATTCATTTGATTTTTTGAATATTCTTACTGCTATGTATGAAAAGAGTGGTATTGAAGTTCCAGAGGTTGACTACTCAAAGGTTGATACAGTAGAGAATATGACAGAGTATTTCTCAAAGCGTTTATAAAAAATATTTATTCTAAATAATAAGGAGGAAAAGATGGAACAGACAGCATGGTTAAGTAAAAAACTAAACTCTGGTAAAATTTTGTGTCAAGCGTGCGCACAAGTATGTAAACTTGAAGAGGGTGAATATGGTATTTGCGGTGTAAGAAAAGTTATAGATGGTGAACTTAAATTACTTGTATATGGAGTTGCAGCTGCTGTAAATATTGATCCTGTTGAGAAAAAACCTATGTTTCATTTTCTACCAAAAAGCACCGCATTTTCAGTGGGAACCGTAGGGTGTAATTTCTCTTGTAAGTTTTGCCAGAATTATGATATATCCCAATATCCAAAAGAGCATGGGCATCAGATTGCAGGGCAGGAGCTTCCTCCTGAACAAATAGTTGAACTTGCACTTGAAAACGGATGCGTCTCAGTTGCATATACTTACAATGAGCCAATTGTATTTTTTGAATACACTTATGATACAGCAAAACTAGCCCATGAGAAAGGATTGAAAAATATCTATGTTACAAGTGGATTTGAAACACGAAAAGCAATTGATCTTCTTGAGCCTTATATTGATGGTATGAATATAGATATCAAATCTTTTAACAATGAGTTTTATAAAGAGATTTGCGGTGCTAGGTTAAAGCCAGTACTTGAGTGTGTTAAATATGCTCACGAAAAAGGGATATGGATAGAGATAACCACTTTATTAATTCCTGGTAAAAATGATTCTGATGAGGAGATTCGTTCAATTGCTAAATTTATAGCAGACCTTGACCCATCTATACCGTGGCATCTATCAGCATTCCATCCTACATATAAGATGCTGGATGTTAGCAGAACTCCCCAATCAACACTTCGTAGAGCTTATAAAATAGGACAAGAGGAGGGATTGAAATATCTATATGTCGGAAATATTGATGATGAAGATTATGAATCAACCTATTGTCCAAATTGTACTAAAAGGGTGATTGACAGGACTGGTCACATTGGACAATATGTTGTTAATGATTTAAATGAAAACGGTACTTGTCCTTATTGCCAACATACACTTGAGGGTGTATGGAAGTGATAATACAAGAGAGTTAAATTATAAGTATTGTATTCCCTATATTAATATGATATAATGGTATTATAAAACCTATATGGAGTTAAAATGTTATCAAAACTGTCAATAGAATCAAAAAAATTTCTTCAAAGAAATGAGTTACCATACCAAAGATATTTTATAAAAAATAATAAAATTAAGCATAGACTAACAATTATCACAGGTCAAAGAGGTGTTGGAAAAACTATTACAATAGCTCAATATATGCAGCTTCACAAAGATTTAAAATCATTATATGTGAGTATGGATAGTTTTATAATTGGTGACTTAGGTATGTATGAGATTGCTGAACAATTTGAGATGCAAGGTGGAAAGCTTCTTTGTTTTGATGAAATACATAAATATTCAAATTGGTCACAAGAGTTAAAAAGTATTTATGATAGTTTTCCAAATATACAAATAATAGCAAGTGGAAGCTCAGCTTTGGAGATAAATAAAGGAAGTCATGATTTAAGTCGTAGAGCTCATATTTTAAAAATGGATGGTATGAGTTTTAAGGAGTTTTTAGAGATAAATTTAGATATCCAATTACCTATTGTTACTCTTGAAAATATTATTAAAGATCATGAAGATATAGCTTTTGAGATTATCACTTTATTGGAAAAACTTGATAAAAAAATATTACCACTGTTTAAAAGATACTGCCAAATTGGGTATTATCCATATTTTTTAAGTGTTAATGATGATGAGATATTTTTTGATATGTTAAAACAAAATATTAATATTTCAATTTCTAGTGATTTGTTATTTGTTTATCCTCATCTTGATGGAAATAGTATAAAAAAATTAAAATTACTTTTAAATATTATTATGGAGAGTGTCCCTTTTGTTCCAGTTATCGAAAAATTAAAAACAATATTAGAGATTGGTGATGGAAGAACTTTAAAAGAATATTTTATAAAACTTGAAGATGCAGGTATCATCAAACTACTAATGAAAGCTTCATCTAAAGGGTTGTCAAAATTAGAAAAACCTGAAAAAATTTATCTTAATAATACAAATCTTTTAAATATATCAGATTGTGAAATAGGAACGGTGAGAGAAACTTTTTTTATGCAAACTCTAAGTTTAATTCATAATGTTACATATCCTAAAAAAGGTGATTTTTTAGTTAATAATAAATATCTATTTGAGGTTGGCGGTAGAAATAAAGGGTTTTCTCAGATTAAAGATATAAAGAATAGTTTTGTAGCTTTAGATGATATTGAGGTTGGGCATAATAATAAAATTCCTCTTTGGCTGTTTGGGTTTATATATTAAGACACCAAATACTACAATTAAGAGATACATATAAAAAGTTAATTTTTCAGGATTGACTATTTCTTCAATATTAAACTATAAAACCTTCATTGAAAGCATCATTATATAATTGATACAATATTTTAGTTAATTATTACCAAATAATACTTGCTGTATTAAATGTTATTTGCTCTTGTTTTATAATATTTTTATTAAAATTCAATTGATTAATTGGATCTGGAATAATTGTAATTTTAGGTATATCATTAAGATTACTAATTATTGATAATATGTATTTTTCTCTATATTCAATTGCCATATTATATTCATTAGATGTTAATCTAATTCCTCCCTTATTTTGCCTAACTCCTTTAACTTCAGCTAAAAAATAATTATTATTAACTTCTATCTGAAAATCATATCCATCCCCTAATAATCTTGCATCTTCTATAAATCCACCATTGAATATTTTTATATTATTATAATTACTTAAAAAATACATCTCTGCTTCTAATCCTGTCTTTTGTAGCTGTTTAAATTGACTTTTAATTACAGGTTTTATATTCATAATATCATTTTGTTTATATTTAAATTTATCTTGTAAATACATTTTTACAACTTCAACATAAGATGCAACATTTAAAGTACCAAACAAAGAGTCAATAAAATATTTACGATGAATATAAGCATCTCCTTTTTGCCACCATCCCTTTCTTCCATTATCAAAAAAAGGATCAAATAAGTCTTGTCTATTTTTTAAAACACTTCCAGTTTCTGCAATACCATATTCCACCATAGCAGTATAAAAACTTGTTTTTGTATTAAAACCAAATTCTTGTATAAATAAATCATTAAATTTTGCTAATCCATAACCTATTAAATTTAATATTTCATAATTTTCATGTTTATTTGTTTTATTCATGATATTATTACTTCACCAACACCTGCAAATAAACTACTTACTTGATATTTACTCATAAATTATTTATCCTTAAGATTAATTTTTATATTCTATCGAAACTTTAATGATAAATTACTTTTATCGCCTGAAGATTAACTTTTAAACCAATAATTTCACATCACATATAAACACAACAATATAATTATTATTGTAAAATTTTCATATGGATAATTTAACACCTGAGCAACGTAAAAAAAATATGAAAAACATTAAATCTAAAAATACTAAACCTGAAATAATATTTCGTAAAGCTCTTTGGAAACAAGGAATTAGATATAGAGTAAATGTTAAAGATGTAATGGGTAAAGCAGATATTTGTATAAAAAGTAAAAAAATAGCTATTTTTATAGATAGTGAGTTTTGGCATGGAAAGATGTATCTAGAGGGGAAAATACCAAAATCTAACCAAGAGTATTGGATACCTAAACTTGAAAGGAATATTCAAAGAGATAAAGAAGTAAATAATTATCTTGAAAAAAATGGATGGAAGATATTTAGATTTTGGACAAAAGATATAAATAAAAAACTTAATTTTTTAATTGATGATGTTGTAACATATTATAAACATATATCTAAAAACTGTACATAACTAGAAATAACATGTATAATAAACAGTAAAAAGTATCAATTTAAAATAAATCCAAAAGAAAGGAAGATAATAGATGACTATAGGTATTCCAAAAGAGGTAAAAACTGATGAGTTTCGTGTGGGGGCAACGCCGTCTAATATATCTTCACTTATTGGGGATGGTCATAAAGTATTTATTCAAAGCGGTGCCGGAGAGGGGAGTGGGTTTAGTGATAAAGAGTATATTAAATTAGGTGCCACAATTGTAGAAAGTGCCGAAATTCTTTACAATAAATCAACACTGATAGTTAAAGTAAAAGAACCACAACCTTGTGAGTATGATCTATTAAGCGAAACTCATACTTTGTTTTGTTACTTACACTTAGCACCACTTAAAGAATTAACTTCTGTACTAATGGAAAAAAAAGTTTGTGCAATAGCTTATGAAACAGTAGCAATACCTGCACAAAATCAACTTCCACTTTTAAAACCAATGAGTGAAATAGCAGGTAAGATGGCTCCAATAGTTGCAGCATATCATCTTAGCCGCTATCAAGGCGGAGAGGGAATACTTATAGGTGGTGCTGTAGGAGTTCCGCCTGCAAATGTTTTAATAATCGGTGCTGGAAATGCAGGATTTAATGCAGCTAAAATAGCCGTAGGAGTGGGTGCAGATGTAACTGTAGTAAATCGCTCAACTCCAAAGCTAGAACAACTGCAAAACATTTTACCCTATGTTAAAACCTCAGTTTATTCCCCAAAGACACTTAATAAATTATTACAAGATGCTGATGTTGTGATAAGTACTGTGTTAATACATGGTGGAGCTGCAGCACCAAAACTAATAACTCGCAAGCAATTAAAACAGATGAAAAAAGGAAGTATAATAGTAGATATAACTATTGATCAAGGTGGTATTTGTGAGACATCACGACCGACAACCCATACAAATCCAATTTTTATAGAAGAAGGAGTTCTTCACTATTGTGTTGCAAATATGCCTGGAGCGTATCCAAAAACAGCTACGGTAGCTTTGACCAATGCAACACTTCCATATATTAGAAAACTTGCAAATGAAGGAATTATCAATGCCATTAAAAATGACCCTTCACTTGCTTTTGGAGTCAATATTTTTAAAGGAGTTATTACTAATCGTGCTGTTGCACAAGAACTTGGTTTTAAGTTTAAAGCACTAGAAACAATACTAAAAAATATTAACCCAAGAGAGTGAGATTAAACGCAATCTAACCTCACTTTAATACACTTTTAACCTCTTTGGCAATCTTTTTTTCATCCACAAAAAAGAGTAAAACAGCTCCTAATATAAAGAAAATTGCCACAGAAGAGATAGCAACTCGAGAACTTCCGCTGTAAAGTGCAACCAAGCCAACTACCAATGGTCCTAATATTGCGGCAAATTTACCTAAAAAATTATAAAAACCAAAAAATTCCGCGGCATGATCTTTAGGAATCATTTTTGAGTAATATGAACGGCTAAGTGCTTGAATACCGCCTTGAACCAATGCAATCATAAAAGCCAGTATATAAAACTCATATACTTCATCCATATTTACTGCAAAGAAGATAATAAATAAATAGATACCAATAGCTAAAAGAATTGCTTTTTTTGTATCCCAGTATTGTGCCAGTTTTGTAAAAAGCAAAGTAGCGGGAAAACCGACAAATTGAACAATCAACAGCGCAAGGATTAGGCTGTTGGAATCAAACCCAAGTGCCATACCATAATCAACCGCCATTCGTATAATAGTATCTACTCCATCGATATAGAGCCAGTAAGCTATTAAAAATAAAAGCAGACCTTTAAGGTGTGATATTTTATTAAATGTGGCTTTAAGTCTAAGATAGCCTTGCTTTATCGGTGATGTATCTTGTACATTTTCTTCTTGTTTTTCCTGAACAAAAAAGAGTAATGGAAGTGAAAAAAGTGTCCACCAGAGTGCCACGCTTATAAATGAGACTTTGACAGCTTCTATTCCATTTTGCAAACCAAACAGTGTGGGATCTTGCAGCATCCAGATATTAAGACCAAATAGGATTCCTCCACCCAAATAACCAAGAGCAAAACCTAATCCAGAAACAAAATCAGCATTTTTGTCATTTGAAACTGAAGGAAGAAGTCCGTCATAGAAAGTGTTTGAGCCCATAAAGCCGATATTACCAAGCACATAAATAAAAGCAGCCATCTGCCATTCTCCTTGGTTTACCAGTGCCAGTGCAGCACTCATTAAAATACCAAGATAGGCAAACAAAAATAAAAAGCGTTTTTTTAATGATCTTACATCAGCGATTGCACCCAACAGCGGTGCTATGAGTACAATAATAAAACTTGATACAGAGTTGGCAAAGCCAAGCTGTGCAGTACTTACTGTCACATCAGCATTGGCACTGTAGTAGGATTTGAAAAACAGCGGAAAGAATCCTGCCATTACTGTAGTGGCATAGGCTGAATTTGCCCAGTCATAAAGTGCCCATGAGTAGATACTCTTTTTATTATCCATTTGGATTACCTCTTTTGTTATCAATGCGGTATTTTATTGAATATTCTACCAAAGATATGGTAAAATAAAAGATGCCAAATATTCCAAATAATTATTGTCGGTTTTTAGTCTTATTTATTTGAGAAAAAAGATCCTCGGTAGTAACAGCCAAATATGGTAAAATATCCAGTCCGGCACTTTTTAGTGCTTCTGCCGTCCATACATTGCAGGTATTAAATATATGGTATTTTTTTGATGAGAGATAGAAAAAACTGTTTGGGTAAATTCCGACACCTTGCATTACTGATTTACCATCTTTTTTAGCAAAAGAGTTTTCTATAAATATCAATAGTTTTGTAAATCCTTTTTTTGATATAGTAATTTTTACAATATTTTCTTTGGAAAATCTGTTTAATTGATATTGTGTAACAGCCCTAATATGAAGAACGCTTGATGTAGGAACCAGTGCTGCTTTAAGTGTCAGCCAAACTGAAGGATCTAAATTTTTATAAAAATCTTCATCACCCCACCTAACTTCTACATATTCAAACTTTTTAAAAAAAGAATCTATTTGTAATATTGAACTGTTTATATCATCCGTTTTGATAACAATACCGGCATGCCACCCATAATTTACAACAAAAATATCTTTATATTCACTGGCAAAGACTAAGTTACCATGAGCTAAAAATACCATTAATATCGTTAATATAAATTTTTTCATAAATAATTATATCAAATTAAATAGACAATTGCCGTTATAACACAATTTTGCCACAAAACTATTCTATACTTTTATAAAGTAAGTTATATCTTGCTTGTAGATAAAAATAAGGAGGCAGACAATGCTATTGACAAGATATGATCCTTTCAAAGAGATAAGGGATTTAGAGAAAAGGATGTTTAATACTTATCCTAGTGTTATAGATGATTCAATTTCAGCTTTTACACCTGTTGTAAATACAAGAGAGGGTGAATTTGCATACCATATAGATGTTGATTTACTTGGTGTGAAAAAGGAAGATATAAATATTGATGTTAGTGATGGTGTATTGACCATTACAGGAGAGAGATCTCACAAAGAAGAGGTTAAGGAGAAGGACTACTATAAACTTGAAAGCAGCTATGGAAAGTTTGAAAGAAGTTTCGCACTTCCTAATGGGGTAGATGCTGAAAATATTTCTGCTGCTACAGAAAATGGAGTGCTTGAAGTTGTAGTTCCTAAACTAAAAGAGGAACTAAAAGAGAAGAAAAAGATAAAAGTTAAATAATTGTACTGTTATTTAATATCCAAACTAAATTTAAAAAGTCACTGTTTATCTGCCAAATATATTATGTTTAAATATTTGGCAGCTAAAAATTAGTGCTTATCAAGGGTATCTTTTTTTTTAAACTTTAAAATAGTTGCCACCACAATAAATAAAACCAATAATAAATATGGAGCATAAGAACTGGCTTGATGCAGTAAATATATTATCTCTTTTAAAAAATATGTCCATACCAATATAGCTAAAGATGTACCGCTAAGTACTATAAACATAGTGGTGTAATGTCTAATTCCGATCAAATACCCAATAATAGAACCAATGACTGGACCAGTCATCCAAAAAGGGAACCAAACAAATATAAATAATACATATTTACCATACTTTTCAAAAAACACTTTATACTTTAGTTTTTGTTTTTCCACATTTAAAGTTATATTTTTTATAAACTTTATATTCAGTGACTTAGTCCATCTAAGGTACAATCTAAATCTTTTAAGCTGTTTTCAACACTTTTAGTATAGAACATAAATTTAAATACTCCTACCTTTGAAATTTTTTATCAACAAACCTTTTAATCTCAACTACAAAAAGAACACAAAAAGAGATAACTATAATCTGCAACCAAGTTTGTAAATCTAAACCCTCACTTTTAAACAAAGTGTTCATAAAAGGGGCATGTGTAAATGTAACTTGAAAGAAAATCATTAAAGCAACACCTAAAAGTAAAAGTTTATTATTAAAAATATTGGTTTTAAATACTGATGTTTCCAACTCTTTACAACTAAATAGGTAAAATAGTTCAACAAAAACAAATATATTTACAGCAACAGTTCTCGCATACTCTATACTATGTCCACTATAAATAGCATAGTTAAACATACCATAAGATACTATTAGCATATAAAAACCAACAACTAACATCTGTACAATAATATGTTTTGTTAATATAGATTCCCTTGGATCTCTTGGGGCTCTTTTCATTATATTATCTTCACCAGCTTCAAATACAAGCATAAGACCAAGGAAAATTGCAGTTGACATATTTATCCATAAAATCTGTACAGGTAATATAGGTAATGTAAGCCCAAGTGTAATTGCTACCAATATCACAAGCCCCTCACCTAAATTTGTAGGAAGTGTCCATGTGATAAATTTTATTAAATTATCAAATACAGTACGACCCTCTTTTACAGCATGAGCGATAGAACTAAAGTTGTCATCACTCAAAATCATATCTGAAGCCTCTTTTGCAACTTCTGTACCGCCTTTCCCCATAGCTATACCAATATCTGCCTGCTTAAGAGCCGGTGCATCATTTACCCCGTCACCCGTCATGGCAACTACCTCACCTCTTGCTTGAAGGGCATCTACAATTCGCAGTTTTTGTTCTGGTTCAACCCTTGCAAAAACTTTTACTGTTGATACTTTTTGGATAAGTTGATTATCAGAAAGTTTCATAAGTTGGGCACCTGTCATTACTGAATCTTCAAATAAAGCATCTTTATGTACAATAGACATCATCTGAGCAATAGAAAAAGCAGTAAGAACATGATCTCCTGTAATCATAATGATATTGATACCAGCTTGTATAGACTCTTTAACAGCTTCTATAGCCTCCTTTTTAGGTGGATCCATCATTGCTTGAAGACCTAAAAAAATAAACTTATCTTTAAGTAATTCATCCTCTATATTATCAGTGGTTACAACTTTTTTAGCAATTGCCAAGACTCTTAATCCTTTAGCTGCATAACTTTCAGCTTGCTCTAAAATCTTATCTTTGTTAATAGCTGTTATCTTATTATCTATTAGTTCAAAATCACATATATCCAATGTTTTTTCAATAGAACCTTTTAGATACAATAGATTTTCATCTGTTGAAGTATCTTTATTTATTGTTGCCATATACTGCCTGTCTGATTCAAAAGGTAAGATATCAACTCTTGGATAGGTTGTATTTAATATATGCTCATTACACCCCGCTTTTATGGCACTAACTATCAATGCACCTTCCGTAGGATCTCCATTTATACTATAGTGTCCATCTTTGTTTACCAGATACGATTCATTACATAAGTAACCAACTTTTAGAACTTCTTTTAAACTGTCATTTACAGATTTAATAATTTTTTTATCTTCTAAAAAGTCACCTTTTGGTTCATATCCATTTCCAGTTACTTCATATGAATTATTTGAACAAAATATATTAGTAACGAACATTTTATTTTGTGTTAAAGTACCTGTTTTATCTGAACATATTGTTGTAACACTTCCTAGAGTTTCAACAGCTGGAAGCTTTCGTATAATTGCATTTTTCTTTGCCATACGAGCAACACCAATAGCAAGAGTGATAGTAACAGCAGCAGGCAACCCTTCAGGAATTGCACCAACAGCTAGGGCAACAGAAGCCATAAATGTATCAAACGCACTGTTATCTCTTAACATTCCAATGATAAATGTAAAGGCTGAAAGTGTTAATATAACATATAATAAAACTTTACTAAAAGATGATATTTTTTTTGTAAGAGGTGTTTCCATTGATATTGTAGTATCTATTAGATGGGCAATTTTCCCTAATTCTGTATATTCGGCAGTTGCTACAACTATACCTTTTGCTCTTCCATAGTTAACAAATGTACCAGAATAAACCATATTTTTTCGATCATTTAATATCAACTCTTCTTGATGTATCGAGATATTTTTTAACACAGGAAGCGATTCACCTGTCAGCATCGATTCATCAACTTTTAAATCTTTACATTCAACCAGCCTCATATCTGCTGGAACTTTTGAACCAGATTCAAGTAAAACTATATCTCCGGGAACTAAATCTATTGAAGATATACTTATCTTTTTCCCATCACGTATCACTACAGCTTCTGTAGTCATCATCTGCTTAAGTGACTCTATGGCTTCATGTGCTTTTATCTCTTGGATATATCCGATTATTACATTTATAATCACAACAGCAAAGATAACTCCGCTATCTATCCACTCACCTAAAAAGCCGGTGATTATGGATGCACCTAAAAGTATATATATCAAAGCATTGTGAAATTGTATAAAGAATTTTTTTAGTTTACTTATCTGTTTTTTTTCTTTTAAAATATTTTTACCAAAGAATTCTTCTCTATGTTTAATGCTAAGAGGTGATAAACCATCAGCAATATCACTTTCAAATAAGTCAATGATTTTATCATTGTCTAAACTATGCCAGTTTTGTCCTATTAAGTGCTGCATAATAAACCTCTTTGGATAATATTTTAGATTATTGTAACATAGTTTTGGTACAGAAAAATACTTTTGCATTTATTATTCAAAATTTGATACAATATAGTTATGAAGGTAAACTATGAAAAAAGGTTTAAAAAAGTTAAAAATCAGAAATATACCGGTGCAGAATTTATTATTAAAATACTAATAGAGTGTAAAATATAAAATATGAAGAAAAATATAAAAATACTAAAAGAAAAAGTAAAAAATTTAAAGCTTCTGTATGTAGAGGACAACAAAGAAACAAGAATTTCAACTATACCGTTATTTGAAAGATTTTTTGATGATATTATCACTGCAACTGACGGACAAGATGGATTTGATAAATTTGTTAAATTTAAACCTGACATTATTTTTACTGATATAAATATGCCAAATATAGACGGTCTGAAAATGGTGGATAAGATTAATAACTTTGCCGGTAAAAAAGTCCCTGTTTTGGTTTTTTCAGCTCACGGCGAAAGCAAGTATTTAATAAATGCGATAAAAAGCGGAGTGGATGGCTACTTGATAAAACCTGTTGAAGTGGAACAGTTTATTGAAGAACTTTATAGAATTATAAATAAAAAATATAAACCTAAAATGGATATTGTAGAGATAAATAAAAACTACAACTGGGATAAAAAAACAAAAAAACTTTATTATATATCAGATGAGATTGTACTTACTAAAAATGAAATTTTATTATTTGAATTAATGACATCAAATATAAATCTAACCTACTCAGATGAAATAATCATAGAACAGATCTGGTCGCTCTTTTTAGAAGCAGACAAAACCAATGTGAAAAATCTTTTAAAAAGATTAAATGACAAACTCCCTCAAAAACTAATTAAAAATATCTACTCTGTCGGCTATTCCTTTATATAATATAAATCCATTTAAAAAAAATTCGTAATGAAACTTTTTGGATATTTTGTTTGGATATACTTTTCCAAGTATATTTAAAATGTACTGTTAAAACTCAAGTGTTGCAAGGAATCTAAAATAATTGAAAGTAAAATTAATGAATTATTAAAGCTGAGTAAAACTATAAAACTACTTTATGTGGAAGACAAAAAGGACATTAGAGAAAGTACAGTACAATTATTGGAATGATTTTTTGATGATATCAGTATAGCAGTTAACGGACGAGACGGAATACAAAAATATTTGGATTTTTACAATAAAAACGGACAATGTTATGATTTAGTGGTTAGTGATGTCGCTATGCCTGATATGAATGGTATTGAGATGAGCAGAGCAATAACAAAAATAAATAAAGAAGGCTATATTAATAGTTTCAGCATATAGTGATTCGGAAATGCTGATAAATTTAATTGATATAGGAATTAATGAATTTATGAAAAAACCAACTAAAGAGAATGAATTTATTTTTATACTCAGTAAGATGGCCAAAGATATTTCAATTAAAAAGAAGCATAAGGAAAATATAAAAAGAATTGAAAAAGTAAATGTAAATCTTAAGCAAAAAATAAAACAAGAACTCCAAAAAAACAGTAAGTTGGAAAAACTTGCCGTTACAGATAAATTGACAGGTTTATATAATAGAGTTCAACTTGATGATGTGCTTGATTTTGGAGTTAACAAAGCAATAAGATATAACACAAATATTAGTATTATATTTATTGATATTGATAAATTTAAATCTATTAATGATACATATGGACACCAAGTCGGTGATCAGATACTGAAACATTTTTCCAAAATACTGCAGAGCAATATCAGAAAAACAGATATAGCAGGCAGATGGGGTGGAGAAGAATTTTTAATAATTTGTCATGAAACAAATATTGAATGTTCTTTGAATTTGGCTGAAAATCTAAGGGTTGTGATTGAAAATACAACATTCAAACATATTAAAAACCTTACTGCAAGTTTTGGCATTGCAGTATTGGAAGAGAAAGATAGTGTTCACTCATTAATTCAAAGAGCTGATAGAGCACTTTATAAGGCCAAACACAGCGGTAGAAATAAAGTATGTATTTAGCTTTATTTAAATTAACTAAATAAAGGAGCAGAGTTTAAAATAAAATTGCTGCTAAATTAGTTAAAATACTTTATTAGCAGTATTATAAAACTTTGATAATATAAAACATGTTAAAAAAACTATCATTTAAAAACAAACTGTTATCAAGTTACTTTGTATATGGTATTGCACTGGTATTAGTTGCAATATTTACAATGCATAAGATTAGTGAAGAAAATATAAAAAAGTCAAGTCAAAAAGAGGTGATTAAAGAACTTGCTGAACAAAAAGCTTTTTTTGACCAATATACTAAAGATGCTGAGAAAAAATTATTTGCAATTAGAGATTCAAAAATATTTAAACAATATCTTAGTAATAACAGTGACTCCAATATTGTAGAGTTGTTTTCATATATTACAAACACCTCTGCTGATATAATGCAGCTTAAATATCTTGATAAAAACGGATTTGAGAAGATTAGGATAGATAGAGTAGACTATAATTCAGCCCCAATCTTAATACCCAATAATAAACTGCAAAATAAATCACATAGATACTATTTTAAAGAGATTATTCAGCTCAATGATAAAGAAAAAAGCTGGTATTCAAAAATTGATTTAAATATAGAGCATGGTCAAATCGAGAAACCGATAAAACCGGTATTGAGAGTTGGTATTCCTGTTTTTGTAAAAAATAAACAAGTCGGCATACTTATAATCAATATATTTATGAAATATTTCTTAAATAAAATGTCCAATCTATCACTATATAATATTTATCTTATAGATAAAGATGGTAACTTTATTATACATCCCCAAAAAAAATACAACTGGGGTAAATATCTAAATACTAAATATACTGTTAAAAATCATTTTAAAGACAGTTATCAAAAGATACTAAATAACAATGAATATATTGGAGAAAGATTATATTCAAAACTGATAGATTTAGATAATGGTGAAAATATTAAAATGATATTTGAGCCTAAGTTTTATGAAGTTCAAAAACAAATTCAAGAACAAATCAATAAGATGCTATTTATTATGTTCTTTATAATTTTATTATCTTTTCCAGTTGCTTATATTTGGTCATTAAAATTTGGCAATTTAAAAGAAAAAGTGGATAAGCTAAATGATTTATTAGAACTAAAAGTAGAAGAAAAAACAAAAAAATTACAAGAATTAAATGAAACACTCGAACAAAGAGTAAGAGAAGAGGTTGATAAAAATACTCAAAAAGAGAAACAGATGCTGCACCAAAGCAGACTTGCACAAATGGGAGAGATGATATCAATGATAGCTCACCAATGGAGACAGCCTCTAGCTGCTATATCATCAACAGTAGGAGTAATGAAACTTGACCTTATGATGGGTAACTATAATGAAAAGTTTTTTAAAAAATCACTGGGAAAGATATCTGATTATTCACAGCATCTATCTTCTACTATAGATGACTTTAGAGATTTTTTTAAAAATACCAAAGAACAAACCAAGATCAGACTTGAAGATATTATTGAAAGTTCATTGGAGATTATAGGCTCAGCACTTAATAATGATAATATAAAACTTGTAAAAAATTACAAGTGTAATGAAATGTTTAATTCTTATCCAAATGAGTTAAAACAAGTAGTATTGAACCTTGTCAAAAATGCAGAAGATGCACTTATAGAACACAATATTAAAAATCCGACAATATATCTAAAAACTTATAAAATTAACAAAAGCTACTTTCTTGAAATAGGTGATAATGCAGGCGGAGTATCTAAAGATATTATGGATAATATTTTTATGCCATATTTTTCTACAAAAAAAAATAAAGATGGGACAGGGTTAGGACTATATATGTCAAAAACTATTATCGAGGATCACTGCAAAGGTAAACTCAGTGTCACAAACAGTGGTAAAGGTGCAGTGTTTACAATAGAATTGAAAAGTATTGAAAAAATGAATAATATAGAAAATGACAATAATATAACTAGGAATAAAAACAATGTATAAACTTTTAAAAAATTTAAAAAAATACGGCAAAGATATATGTATCTTATATGTAGAAGATAACGAGGAAGTAAGAAATTCTACCTCATTGCTGCTGCAAAGATCTTTTAACAAAGTTATTGAGTGTTTTGACGGGGTAGACGGGCTTGATAAATATAAACTCTACCGCAGTAATATTGATTTAGTAGTGGCAGATATAAATATGCCTAATATGAATGGGATTGAGATGATAAGTGAAATAAAAAAAATCAATCCGAACCAACAGATTTTAGTAGTTTCTGCTTATGGGGAATCAGGATATTTTACAGAAACTATTAAGCTTGGAATTGATGGATATTTGTTAAAGCCAATCATAACTGAACAATTTTTGGAAGCGTTGGCAACAAGTGTTGAAAAGATACGACTTAAAGAAGAAAATATACAGTATCAAAAAGAGCTTCAGCATAAAAATATAGAACTAAAAGAGTTAAATAATTCGCTTGAAATAAAAGTAAAACAAAGGACGCAAGAATTAGAGCATAAATTATATGTTGATGATTTGACAGGTTTAAAAAGCCGTTTCAAACTTGATCTTGATATTAAAGATGTTGAGTTTCCTGTTTTTATCTTAGTAGATATAGATAATTTTCACTTTGTTAATGAACTCTTTGGAACTAATGCAGGTGATGAAATCTTGAAGAGTTTTACAAATTTACTTGAAACATATGCTCAAACAAGAAGATATGAGGTTTATAGAATCTCAGGAGATCAGTTTGTACTTTTTGAAGCAGGTGAATTTTTTGATTTTGATGAAGTTGAAAAAGATATCAATGAACTTTTTGAATTTGTTGCAGCAACTAATTTTTCTTTAAAACAAAATAATGAAACGATTGAATTAACAATCACGGCAGGTATTGTTGTAGAACAAGAGAAGATACTCAGCAAGGCGGATATGGCACTTAGCTACGCAAAAGATAACAATATGAGATTTTCTGTTTATCATTTAAATATTGATTTCTCAGAAGAGATAGCAAACACGGTCAAATGGCTAAAAATACTCAAAAAAGGAGTAAAACAAGATCTTTTTATCCCCTGCTTACAACCAATTGTAAATCGAGAACAAAAAATTATAAAATATGAAACACTGATGAGGTTAATCAGCAAAGAGGATTCTATTGATGAGAATACTTCTCCTGCGAAATTTTTATTTATAGCACTAAAAACTAAACAGTACAATAATATTTCATACCTTGTGATAAAAAAAACTTTTAAACTGCTTGAAAAAAAGAAGATAGATCTTTCTATAAACTTAACATATCAAGATATTATAAATAGGGAACTTGTACAATTTTTAAAAAAAATATTGAGTGACAGAAATATTGCAAAACATATTATATTTGAAATAGTTGAGAGTGAAGATATAGGTAACTTTGAAATTTTGGCAGATTTTATAGAAAAGTTTAAAGCTCTTGGTGTTCGAATTGCAATAGATGATTTTGGTACAGGATATTCAAACTTTACACATATAATCAAACTAAAACCGGATTACTTAAAAATTGACGGTTCGTTAATAAAAAATATCGATACAGACAAAGATTCATTTGAACTTGTAAAAGCAATTGTACAATTTTCAAAAGAACTTAATATCAAAACAATAGCAGAGTATATACACTGTAAAAAGGTATTTGATATCACTTTTCAACTAGGTATAGACGAGTTTCAGGGATATTACTTTGGTAAACCGTCAAAAGAGTTTTGTTAAATTCCATATAAATAACATAATTTTGACATATTTTTTATATACAATAGATCTAAATGTGATTTAATGCAATTTTAAACTATAATTGCTTGTAGTAAATATTAAAGAGGTCTAGATTGCAAAAATCACTCCCATCTGGACACCATATCACTTTCTAAAAAGACACCCTAGCGGTTAACAAAAAGACACCGTATCACTTTTTATCTGGACACTTTGGTTGAAAAAGTGATAGGAAAGTTTAAATTAAGTTTATTTGCTGGATTAAAACTAATTTAAGTTTGAGATATTCTCCATATTAAACTACACTTCTAAAAATATTAGGAGTGTATCAATGAGGAGAGTTTTAATGAAACAGATTAAAGAGATACTAAAATTAAAGTATCAAATGGATTTCTCATATAGGAGAATAGCAAAGAGTCTTGGTGTATCTAGATCTGCTGCAGCTGAATATTGTAGAAGATTTGAGATATTACCAGATAAACTGGAAGATTTTTTATTGCATGATGAAAATATTATGTATAAAATGCTTTTCCCTGAACAAACTATATTACACAGGCAATCTTCAAGACCTAAACCTGATGTTGAATATATTGATAAAGAAATTCGTAAAAAAGGTGTTACATATCTATTGTTATGGCAAGAGTATAAAGAGCAGAATCCTGATGGTTATGGATACACTTAATTTAAAACTTATTATCATAAATATAAAAAGAAATTAAATCCATCAATGAGGCAAATACACTTAAATGGTGAAAAATTATTTGTAGATTATAGTGGTGTTACTGTTCCTATTTATAATAGTAAAACAGGAGTTATTTCAAAAGCTCAAATATTTGTAGCAGTATTAGGAGCATCAGGTTATACATATGTAGATGCAACACCTAGTCAAAAGCAAGAATACTTTATAAAGTCGCACACAAAAGCTTTTAACTTCTTTGGAGGAGTACCTAAAATATTAGTACCAGATAACCTAAAAAGTGCAGTTATTTCAAATAATAAAGATGGGATTGTTTTAAATGAAAGTTATAAAGCAATGGCAAATCATTATGGGTGTGTAATTGAACCAGCAAGACCATATAAACCAAAAGATAAAGCAAAAGCAGAACAAGGAGTTCAAGCAATTCAAAGATGGATATTAGCCGTTCTTCGGCATAGAAAATTCTTTGATGTTGAAGAACTTAATGATGCTATATCTCCATTGCTTGATATATACAATGCAAAAGTGATGAAACGATTAAATAGATACTCAACATCTACAGTTGAGATTTATCATAAATCAAAGCTAATTGCCACACATCCAAGATATTATGATAGTGAATATTCAACTATTAAAGAGCACCAACCTGAAAATCATCAATATCAAGATGCGAAGTTTAATCCTGGAAGATATTTAAACTGGGCAAAAAGTATAGGGGTTCAAACTGTAGAGTTTACAAAGATGAAATTAGAACAAGAGCAATTTCCATCATATGCATACAGAAAACTAAATGCCATTCTTTCATTGGCAAAACAATATGAAAAATATGAAGTTGATTTAGCTTTAGGATATGCAATGAGTATTAATGCCACTACAGTTGCATCTATAAAATCAATATTATCAAAAAAGCTTTATTATAAAAAGCCTGCTAATAATATTATAAATATAGCACAAAATAACCACAGTAATATTCGTGGTAATACAGAATATAAATAAAAAGGATAGAAAAAAATGAACCAAGAAACAGTAACAAATAAAATGAGTGAATTAAAATTAGAAGGCTTTAAAACAGCATACTTACGACAAATTGAAGATAGAAATTATGATAAATTATCATTTAATGAGAAACTCTACAACCTACTTGAAGCCCAAGAGATACATCAGCACAACAGAAGGATTAAACTTAATTTTAATATATCAAAAATAAAAGATAAGCAAGCAACTTTAGAAGATTTAGTTTATAAGCAAACAAGAGGTTTAAATAAAGAACAAATTTTAGGATTAGCAAATATGGACTTTATAAGAAATTATCAAAATATTATCATTACAGGTAAAACAGGAACTGGTAAATCTTATCTCGCACAAGCACTAGCTAATCGTTCTATCATGGATGGATTTAAAGCTTATTATATTAGAGTTCCTACAATACTTGAAGATATATCAATCGCAAGAGCAGATGGAACATATACAAATTTCTTACGAAAACTTAGCAAATATAGTATTCTTATTTTAGATGACTTTGGAATAAATCCATTATCAGCTGATGATGCTACAAATTTATTAGAAATTATAGAAAGTAGAGTTGACTTATCATCAATAATTCTCACCTCTCAACTTCCTGTATCACAGTGGTATGATTATTTAAATAATGATACTGTTGCTGATGCAATATTAGATAGGATTGTACATTCTTCACATAGAGTTGAACTAAAAGGTACATCAATGAGGAAAATTATGTCAAAAATAAATTAACACTTGGACACTTTATGCTAAAATGTTGTTAGAGAATATTTCAAATTTGTAAGTGTCCAAGTGTTTGTGATATGGTGTCTTTGTTGAGTGATATTTGTACTAGATGATTAAAAAATCGACTTAATAAAAAATATGGGTGCTTAAAAACTTAATCTAACTTAGGTACTATAAGGGTTTAAAAAGTCAACTATAATTAATAAAGGAGAAAACTAAAACCAAATAACTAGTTAAAATGTTTCAGTTAGATTTACAGTCCCTTTTAGAACTTTACTTTTGACCAATTACTAATTTAAATTATAAAATACATATTTTTTTAGCATCTCTTTTATATATTTATTTATAGTTTTTTACTTCTAATTCTACCTCCAATTTATATTGTATATGATAATCGTCACAGTTTTTTTCTGTTGGTTGTTTCTATTTTTTTAATAATTAGGTATCCTGTCCCCGGAATTTAAATATAATAAAATTCATAGAAAATCATAATAATTTCTATTACTCATTTTAAATTCCTTGCAACACTTGGGTTGTTACAGTACATTTAAAATTTACTTGACACAGCGTAACAGAACAAAATAGCCAAAAAGCTTCATTTTGAAACTTTTGGCTTAATTAAAAATCTGAGTACACAAAAACTTAAGTTATACTAGGTACTGTAATGGTTTAAAAAGGGTTATTTATAATGAATTGTAAAAAAAGAAGAAAATATGTCCATTTTATGGTTTTAAAAATAAGTCTAGAAACAAAAGTCTAAGAGAATAAACTTCTCTTAGACTTTAAAACTATAATACCCCAAGAAGACAAGACAACTTTTTCTAAATCCTTATTCTCTTTTTCACCTGTTACCTTATGCCACAATTTCAACTAATTTATCATAATCCTTATTATTAATTTTTAAACTATCATAATAAAAACTCATTGGTTTTTTATAATTTAAAGTTTGATGAAATCTTTTATGATTATAAAAATCAATATAATCTTTCACATCAGTTTTTAACTCTTTAATTGTGTTATATTCATTTAGATAAATTCTTTCAACTTTTGCACTTCGCCAGAATCTCTCTATACAAATATTATCAGTAGCTCTACCTTTACCATCCATTGAGATAATGATGCCATTATCTTTTAAAGTCTGTGTATGGATATGACTTGTGTATTGACTGCCTTGATCTGTATTAAATATTTCAGGTTTACCATATAGCGATAATGCTTCATTTAGAACATCCATTGTTAAAGCTGAATCCATAGTGTTGGATATTTTCCAAGATAGTACAGCTTTAGAATACCAATCAATTATAGCTGCTAAATAAACCATGCCGCCATTAATCTTGATATATGTTATATCCGTACTCCATACTTGATTTGCTTTTACTATGTCAACTCCTCTAAGCTTGTAAGAGTATTTTTTATGTTGCTTATCTGGTATTGATAGATTTATTGGTTTAACTGCTAATATTGGCTTTAAACCCATCTCTTGTCTATATTTATAAACAGTATTCAAACTTATATTGTATCCATCTTCTAAAAGTTGCTGATGAACTTTTAAAGCTCCATATATTGGTATTTGCTCATAAATATCATTTATCTTATCTTTGAGTGATATTTTATGCTTATTTTCTATAGGCTTATAATATAAGCTGCTTGGATTTAATTTTATAAGTTTACATTGAGTTGATACTGAAATATATGTTAGCTTAGACTCTATCAACTCTTTTTTATTAGATAAGTCCAAGCTTTGTAGCTTTTCCTCAAGCCATTCCTTTTCAACTGTCATTTTACCTACTATCTTTGCATAATCATCTATTTTAGATTGTAATTTTAAGTTTTCGTCTTTATATTCTTTGATAGCCTTTACAGGCTCCATTGCCAACTCTGCATTATCCAAAAATATCTTCTTCCAATTTTGGATATTTTTAGGTGTTATATTATTTTTACTTGCTATCTCATTTAAAGTCTTTTCACCTTTTAAAACTTCTAAAACAATTTTTGTTTTAAATTTTGCTGTAAATATTCTTCTTTTTGTACTCATTTTTTACCCCTATTAAATATTTTATTATTTTAACTTTTTAGGAATAAGAATCTTATTTTTTCGTTCTTATTTTCTTGGGGTATTATAAACAATGTGCTTGACGCAACTACTAAATGCAAGTGGCAAGAAGCCCCAGATGCAAGATACTTTTCTCGCTCCCACTTTCCAAGTGGGAGTGTATATCTTTAAGTTGTTCCATTGTATGTTTCATATTTATTTAACCGTTTCTTTTATATTTAATTTATATATGGATTCCCACTCAGGAGAGACTGTGAAATAACTATATTTACAGTCTCAATATAATAAAAAAATACACTATAATTTCATCAAATACAAATCAATATTTTGATATAATAATATCATATAAGGCCATATACAATAGGCTTTAAAAGGTATTTTATGACTACTAAATATAAACAAGGTCAAGAAAGAAATCAACCACAATTATTTCCACCAAGTATTGATGATTATGTAGATGAAGATAATAGTGTAAGAGTAATAGAATCATATGTAAATATATTGGATTTAGAAAAATTAGGATTTGATGATACTAGAAAAAGTGATAGGATAGATGGTCAGAAAGCTTATAATCCATCATTACTATTAAAGATATATATCTATGGATATATAAATAAAATTAGAAGCAGTAGAGCTTTAGAAAAAGAGATTAAAAGAAATATAGAACTAATATGGTTAACTTCTGGATTAACACCAAGCTATCATACAATTGCGGACTTTAGAAAAAATAATCCAAAAGCTTTAAAACAAGTATTTAAAGAATTTGTACTATTGTGTAAAAATGTTAATTTAATAGGAGATGGTATAAAAGCTTTAGATGGTGCATTTTTAAGAGCTAATGCTTCTAAAAATCAACTTATTATGAAAAAAACTTTAGATAAAGATTTAACTAAAGTTGAAGATGAGATAGAGAAATATTTAAAGCTATTAGAGTTTTCAGATAAACAAATACAACCATTAACTATAACTA
This sequence comes from Arcobacteraceae bacterium, assembly GCA_965242915.1. Classification (GTDB taxonomy): domain Bacteria; phylum Campylobacterota; class Campylobacteria; order Campylobacterales; family Arcobacteraceae; genus CAJXII01. The sequence continues at coordinate 168,812 of CBDETN010000025.1, read as the reverse complement.
GTAAATTACCTAAAGATTTAAGAAAATTAAAATATCAACAAAAAGAGTTATCAAATAATTTAAAATTATTAGAAAAGTTAAATAAAACTCAATATAATAAAACAGACCCTGATGCAACTTTAATGAAAAAACCATCACATAACCTTATGGCTTATAATTCACAAATAGTAGTAGATAGTACATTTAAATTTATAGTGGCTACTAATATATCTACAAAAGGTAATGATTTCAATCAACTTCATAAAATGTCACAAGAAACTAAAGAAAATCTAGAAGTTAATAAATTAGATATAGTAGCTGATACAGGATATTATAGTGGTAAAGAATTTAAAAAGTGTGTTGAAGATAATATTAATGCAATAGTTCCAGAAGCTAATAAGCAACAAGCACAAATAGATAAAGGTAAGTTTCCAAAAGATAAATTTAATTATGATAAAGAAAATGATTGTTATATTTGTCCTAATAATAAACAATTAAATAAAAGAGCTACCATACAAATAAAAAATAATAAAATTAGTTTTAAATATACAGGAACAAGTCTAGTATGTAAAGCTTGTCCGTTAAAAGATAAATGTATTCCAACTAAAACACCGTATAAACAACTATATAGATGGGAATATGAACATATTACAGAACAACATAATAAAAAAATGAAAATACAAGAATATAAAGATATAGTTAAAAAAAGAGGTTCAAAAGTAGCGAATAGCGGTTGTGCAGCAAACTTTCTTTAGTAATAGCAGAACATCCATTTGGAACTATAAAAAGAACACTTGGATGGGATCATTTTTTAGTAAGAGGTGAAAATAAAGTATCAGGTGAAAATGCCTTGATAATGTTTACCTATAATTTTAAACGAATGTTAAATCTTATAGGGATAAATCTATTTCAAAAACTTATACTATCCATACAAAAAGGTAATTTAACACAAATAAGAAAAGATATAGAAGAGTATATCTTGATATATGCAATGAATTTAGAATATTACTTTAGATTTATTAAATTATTTGGAATTTATAAAAATCAAAAACTTGATTGCTGAAATAACCTAAAAATTATTTAGGTTATTTCACAGTCTCAGGAGAGTGGGAACCAGTGAACCAGCAATTTTTTCGGATTTTCTATAACTAAAATAATATTTTGTAAATAGCATATAGTATTACTCCAAAGATAAGCAATACTCCCCCATAATATTCTATACTAGCCCATAGATTAAGAAAAAATTTCATTATTGACTCCCCCTAATTAATTTATCTCTAATTTCGTAATAGTTTGTTGCTTCTTTAATACTACCTTTTATGAGTCCTCCACCCGTTCCTAAAATAACTCCAGGTACTACACATACAGAACCACAAAATTTATAACCACTAACACCACCACCAACAGCAGCCGTAGTAGCAGATACAGCAATTCTTCCAATAGGAGTACTAGTTAAATTATTATATGCACCTTTTACTTCATAATACCCTTGTGTAAGTTTATTCATAACTTTCTGTCCAAAATTTTCAGCATTATAAAGATGCACAAAAGCCGCAGTAACAGCACCATTAGCAAACTTACCACCGGAGATTTCAGAAGTTGTTCCACCAACAATTGCCATTATTGCAGTTCTCCCTGCTGCTTCACCATATCCTTCATTTCCTACACTAAATCCACTAGCAACAAACCCACTCCAAAAAGCTGAACTAGTCTTTTGTCCTTGAGCTTTAGCAAATGCAACTCTACTTAATCCATGTGCCACAGCTTTCATTCCTGCATTAGTATAACCAGTCGTAACACTTGCATATCCAGTTCCACCACCATTTTCAACTAAAAAACTTGAATCATGTCCATATGCATCACCAATACCTTTAGCTACATATGCACTTGCGTATGTAATTACTGCTGATTTTAACATATCAGAATAACTACCACCTTGTATCTCTGTTAAATACGCAGAGAAAGCAGCAGCTCCTGCTGGTCCTCCAAAGTAAGCAGAAACCATAGTTCCTACAGTTCTTGCCCATTTATACTTTATAAAAAATCTTTTTACAGGTTTGGAATAAAGTATTCTTGCACCTACATCTGTTTTTTTAAATAGTGTATGAGTATTTTTAACAATCTTCTTAAAAACCCTAGTAAAACTACTAAATCCCCAATGCCCAGAAGGATCAATATACTTTAAAGGATTATTCCTAACATAAGAATATCTATTAAAAGACTGCGTATTATACATATAAGGGATAATTGTATCTGCTGAAAGAAATCTTCCAATAGTTGGGTCATACACTCTACCATTCATATGTATAAGATTATGTTCTTTAATATGCTCATGACCAGTATATCCTCTTTTGACTAAGGGTTTAATAGATTGATTTTGATTTATCCAAGATTGTACTATTTGTTTACCGAAAGGAGTGTAAGCTAATCTTTGAATTACTACTCCTGATTCATTTGTTATAGTATCTATTGAACCTAGTTGATCTGGTAACTTAAATTCATACTCAGAATAAACTATTCTAAGCAGCCATTTCTATTTGTAACATTTTTTCTTCAAATTCTACTGGTGATAAATTATTATTTGTACTATGCATCCTTTCTCTATTGTAAAATATTTCTATATATTCAAATATTTTTTGGTTAGCTTGAGCTTTAGTATAAAATATCTCATGATGAGTAAGTTCAGTTTTTAAAGTATGGAAAAAACTTTCAGCAACTGCATTATCCCAACAATTACCTTTTCTACTCATACTTTGAACTATCCCATATTTTTTTAATAAATCTTTATGTTCATAAGAAGCATATTGACTTCCTCTATCTGTATGCCATAAAAGTCCTTTAGGTGGATTTCTATACTTTATAGCCATATTTAAAGCATCATTTACAAGTGTTGTTTTCATATTATCAGCCATTGACCAACCAACCACTTTTCTTGAATATAAATCAATCACAGTTGCAAGGTAAAGCCAACCTTGTGCAGTAGGTATATAAGTAATATCACCAACATATTTTTCATCTGGAGCTGATGCATAAAAATCTCTATTTAGAATATTCGGAGCAATTGGATAGTTATGATTAGAATTTGTAGTATTTACTTTAAATCTTCTTTTCATTTTTACAGATAAGTTTAAATCTTTCATAATTCTACTAATGTGTTGTCTTGAAACAATTAAACCTAAATTTTCAACAAGTTTCTTTTTAATCCTTCTAGTCCCATAAGTTTGTCTTGATTGTATAAATACTATCTTTATAAGTTCATTTAACTTTTTATCTACTTTTTTAATAACACTACCATTTTTAATCCAATGATAGTAACTAGATACATTTACTTTAAATATTTTACACATTAATGTAATACTGAAACTCACTTGATATTCTTTCATCCAAGCATACTTTATAGAGTTTCTTTTGCAAAGTATGCTGTTGCCTTTTTTAAAATATCTCGCTCTTGTTTTAATAGCTTATTTTCTTTTCTAAGTCTTATATTTTCTTGAACTATTGTTTCTTTTGAGATAGATGATTTTTGTACTGTATATCTATCATCTGTTGTTATATTATTTGCTTTTTTATAAACTCTTATCCAATGATATAATGTTTTCTCATTGATGTCTAAATCCCTAGCAATTTTAACTATGGTTTCATCACTATTTATTGCTAATTGTACTGTTGAATCTCTAAATTCTTTTGTGTGTTTGCTGTTTTTCATTTGTTCTACTTTCATATTCTTATTTTAACTCAGATTGATTTAATTTCTGAATATGAATGTAGGTTACCAGATCAAGTGAATCTTTATGTAAGTATCTGTTTTGAGGGAGAATTAGGTTGCCGTCATCTTCTGTTGTATGAATTGCTATTAACTCGTTGCCAGCGTAGATGTAATTCTTTTTTAAGAGTGTATTGTTTTGGGTGTATTCTTCTTCATAGTGTTTACCTATATAAAAGGTTGTGTTACCGTTTAGTATTTTTTTATATCTTTGTTTGTTTGAGTTATAGAAAAATTGTGTTGTGGTTGTTTGGTTTTTTAATTGTGTCGGTTTATTGTTTGAGTTATATTCTATGGTTGTATTATTCTTTTTTATTACATTACCGTTTGCATCATAAGTGTAGTTATTTGTTCCTGCTGTTTTAACTTGATGGGCTATTAAATAGAGATAATAATATACTTCTTTTAGTTGGTTGTATTGTTGGATATTTTGTGATAGTTTTATGTATGATAGTAGATTATTTAGATATGGAGTTGTTTGTTTTTTATTTATCATATTTATTTAACTGTTTCTTTTGTGTTTACTTTATATATGGGTTGCCCACTCAGGAGAGTGGGAACCAGAGAAGTGTGCTATTGCCTTTTGCTCTGTAGAATTCTATTTGACTGTTTAGGTTTATTAGTTTATTGAAGAAGTTTGTTTTTTTCTCTTTCTTTTCTGCTAGTAAATAGAGATAATAATATACTTCTTTTAGTTGATTGTATTGTTGAATATTATGAGATAGTTTTAAATATGTTAGGAGATTATTTAGGTTTGGGTTGCTTTGTTGTTCTCCTGTATATTTCATATTTATTTAATAATTAGGATTTTGTCCCCGGAATTTAATTTCATGGCATTGATCCTGTCCCCGAAATTTTAATTTTATAATCTTTCATCAACCTTAATATAAAAATACATTAAATCTGTAGGTACATTTTTTATTGTACTATCAATAAAATCTATTTGTAAAATTATATCTTTACATTCATCTACACTAAATCTATCTAAAACCATAAATTGTTTATAACGTAACCAACCATAACCTCCATAGCTATTTTTAATTTTATGATAAATAATATTATTATTTTTATCTTTTATTGTAACTTTAGCTTTTATATTAGTTTGCTTCGAAGGAGTAGGATTGGTTTTATGCCACTCTGTTGTTAAAAATTTATATTTCATGGCAACCCCAACCTCATATTTTTTATATGTTGTTAACCATTTACTTTTACAATCAAATTTATATATACCATTTATATCTTCAATTTTTGATATATTTTGATATATTATAGGTTTTTTCAACTCTGCAATTGCATCTTTATTTTCAAATATATACATAGTAATAATTTCAGTTTTAGATAAATAATATATATACATTCCTAACATAAATAAAAAAATAAAAAAATATTTCATTATTTACCTCCTAGTCTATGATATTCATTTGTCACCGCTTCACCATAAGTTTGACAGTTGCGTTGTTTCCATGGTAAATTTGAATAGTCATTTCCACTCCATTCTCCTACATTATCCACTGCTTGTCGCAATACATTATCATCATAATATTTTAATTGACTGTAATCTGAAATATTTTCATTTTTATCAATCATACCTTCTCCACCATACCCAATAGTAGTACCATCATCAAAGAAAAATTGTTCATGAGCAATCATATTATTATCTTTATCTGCCATTGAACCCCTTTGTCCTATAAGTACTTTTCCTCCTAATTTTCTAAATCCGCCCCAAGCATTAAACAAATGAATAAAAGCCCCAGTAACAGCCCCATTAGCAAACTTACCACCAGAGATTTTAGATGTAGTTCCTGATATTACAGCAGTTACAACTGTACCTACTTCTCTTCCCATACTTTGTGAAGCTGCAAATCCACTAGCAACAAACCCACTCCAAAAAGCTGAACTAGTCTTTTGTCCTTGAGCTTTAGCAAATGCAACTCTACTTAATCCATGTGCCACAGCTTTCATTCCTGCATTAGTATAACCAGTCGTAACACTTGCATATCCTGTACCTCCACCATTTTCAGCTAAGAAACTTGAATCATGTCCATATGCATCACCAATACCTTTGGCTACATAAGCACTTGCATATGAAATAACTGCTGACTTTAACATATCAGTATAGCTACCACCCTGAATCTCTGTTAAATATGCAGAAAAAGCAGCAGCACCTGCTGGTCCTCCAAAGTAAGCAGAAACCATAGTTCCTACAGTTCTTGCCCATTTATACTTTATAAAAAATCTTTTTACAGGTTTGGAATAAAGTATTCTTGCACCTACATCTATTTTTTTAAATAGTGTATGAGTATTTTTAACAATCTTCTTAAAAACCCTAGTAAAACTACTAAATCCCCAATGCCCAGAAGGATCAATATATTTTAAAGGATTATTCCTAACATAAGAATATCTATTAAAAGACTGCGTATTATACATATAAGGGATAATTGTATCTGCTGAAAGAAATCTTCCTATAGTCGGGTCATATATCCTTGCATTCATATGTATAAGATTATGTTCTTTAATATGCTCATGACCAGTATATCCTCTTTTGACTAAGGGTTTAATAGATTGATTTTGATTTATCCAAGATTGTACTATTTGTTTACCGAAAGGAGTGTAAGCTAATCTTTGAATTACTACTCCTGATTCATTTGTTATAGTATCTATTGAACCTAGTGAATCTTTATGTAAGTATCTGTTTTGAGGGAGAATTAGGTTGCCGTCATCTTCTGTTGTATGAATTGCTATTAACTCGTTGCCAGCGTAGATGTAATTCTTTTTTAAGAGTGTATTGTTTTGGGTGTATTCTTCTTCATAGTGTTTACCTATATAAAAGGTTGTGTTACCGTTTAGTATTTTTTTATATCTTTGTTTGTTTGAGTTATAGAAAAATTGTGTTGTGGTTGTTTGGTTTTTTAATTGTGTCGGTTTATTGTTTGAGTTATATTCTATAGTTGTATTATTCTTTTTTATTACATTACCGTTTGCATCATAAGTGTAGTTATTTGTTCCTGCTGTTTTAACTTGATGGGCTATTAAATAGAGATAATAATATACTTCTTTTAGTTGGTTGTATTGTTGGATATTTTGTGATAGTTTTATGTATGATAGTAGATTATTTAGATATGGAGTTGTTTGTTTTTTATTTATCATATTTATTTAACTGTTTCTTTTGTGTTTACTTTATATATGGGTTGCCCACTCAGGAGAGTGGGAACCAGCGAATACTATGACAAAACTAATTAATAATAAACTTAATAACTTAATCTGACTTCGTTTTAAATAATACATTAGTAATTTAGTTTGCTATTCTAAATTTATTTGGGTATTTAATTAACATATGATACATTATAGATATTATAATACTAGCTAATATAGAAAACAAACTAGTATTTAAAGTTAATCCAATAATAACTACAATAATCAATAACAAATATAATAACTTATCATTATTATATTTTCTTATTATTAGTAATATTATAAACCAGATTAAATTAAATACTATTTCACTCAAATCAAAAAATGAAGTAAGTACCATAAAATAAGGAAAATATTTTATAATAAAATCATTATAAGATGTATCACTTATATTATTGTGTTGCATGTTTTCCTGCTTCTATTAAGAGTTCTCTTCTGTTTATTGGTATTTTCATATTTAATGAATTCTCAACCGCTCCATATAGCATACCTCCACCTGTTCCAATTACTCCAAATGCAGCAGCACCTGCTGGTCCACCTATAATTCCACCAGTTGTGATTCCAACTCCCGCACCTATTCTTCCTCTATTTATAATATTAGCCATATTCTTTGTCCTAGTTCCATTATAATAAATATCTACAGCTTTATTCATAACTTTCTGTCCAAAATTTTCAGCATTATAAAGATGAATAAAAGCCCCAGTAACAGCCCCATTAGCAAACTTACCACCGGAGATTTCAGAAGTTGTTCCACCAACAATTGCCATTATTGCAGTTCTTGCTTCCATTCCACCATATCCTTCATTTCCTACACTAAATCCACTAGCTACAAACCCAGACCAAAAAGCAGAACTAGTCTTTTGTCCTTGTGCCTTAGCAAAAGCAACTCTACTAAGTCCATGAGCTGCAGCTTTAAATGTAGCTACTCCATAATTTCCACCTGCATTTAAAAACGAAGCAGAGTGGGCAGCTTCACTTGATATATCAAATAAACTAGATGTACCCTCTGCTACCCCATAAGCTACATAAGCACTTGCATATGAAACAACTGCTGACTTTAACATATCAGAATAACTACCACCTTGTATCTCTGTTAAATATGCAGAGAAAACAGCAACTGCTGCCGGTCCAAAGTAAGCTGCAACCATAGTTCCTACAGTTCTTGCCCATTTATACTTTATAAAAAATCTTTTTACAGGTTTGGAATAAAGTATTCTTGCACCTACATCTATTTTTTTAAATAGTGTATGAGTATTTTTAACAATCTTCTTAAAAACCCTAGTAAAACTACTAAATCCCCAATGCCCAGAAGGATCAATATATTTTAAAGGATTATTCCTAACATAAGAATATCTATTAAAAGACTGCGTATTATACATATAAGGGATAATTGTATCTGCTGAAAGAAATCTTCCAATAGTTGGGTCGTATATCCTTGCATTCATATGTATAAGATTAAACTCTTTAATATGCTCATGACCAGTATATCCTCTTTTGACTAAGGGTTTAATAGATTGATTTTGATTTATCCAAGATTGTACTATTTGTTTACCGAAAGGAGTGTAGGCTAATCTTTGAATTACTACTCCTGATTCATTTGTTATAGTATCTATTGAACCTAGTGAATCTTTATGTAAGTATCTGTTTTGAGGGAGGATTAAGTTGCCGTCATCTTCTGTTGTATGAATTGCTATTAACTCGTTGCCAGCGTAGATGTAATTCTTTTTTAAGAGTGTATTGTTTTGGGTGTATTCTTCTTCATAGTGTTTACCTATATAAAAGGTTGTGTTACCGTTTAGTATTTTTTTATATCTTTGTTTGTTTGGGTTATAGAAAAATTGTGTTGTGGTGGTTTGGTTTTTTAATTGTGTCGGTTTATTGTTTGAGTTATATTCTATAGTTGTATTATTCTTTTTTATTACATTACCGTTTTTATCATAGGTATAGTTATTTGTTCCTGCTGTTTTAACTTGATGAGCTTTTAAATATTCATAATCTCCAACATCTGATTTATAAGTTATATTTCCTATCTCATTATAGTTATAGGTTTGGAATGACCCCAATAAACTAGACATATTTTAATTCAGTAAATTAATAGAGCAATGATAAAAATCATTGTAAAATTTACAAAGGGTTAAAAATGGCAAGAAGAGCGTATAGTGAAGAGTTTAGAATAGAAGCAGTAAAGCAAGTTACTAAAAATGGTTATAGTATTAATGATACAGCTGAAAGGTTAGGTATTCATCCAGATTCTCTTAGAAATTGGATAAAAAGACTTGAATCTCCACAAGCAATAGAAAAACATAAAATATTAGATTCATCAAATGCAGAAATTAAAAAACTACAAAAAGAACTTAAAAGAGTTACTGAAGAGAGGGATATACTAAAAAAGGCCGCGGTGTACTTTGCAAGCCACATAAACTAAAATACTCTTTTATTAAAGAATATAGTTCATTTTATACGGTTAGAAAACTGTGTAAAGTGATGCAAGTACACCATAGTGGTTATTATCAGTGGCTAACTCAACCAATTTCTAAAAGAGAACAAAAAAATAAAGAATTAACTATTCATATAAAAGAACTATTTAAAGAGTGTAATGGGATTTATGGTTATAGAAACATTCATAAAGATTTAATTGCATCAGGTATTGATGTAAATAAAAAAAGAGTAGCTAGACTAATGGCTGTTGCTAATTTATATGGTGTAGGTAGCTATAAACGAAAGCCAAAGCATAAATCTGGTGCTAAACATAAAGCACATCCTAATTATTTACAACAGTGTTTTATCTCTAACTCTCCTAATGAGAGTTGGGTTAGTGACATAACTTATATTAGAACTCATGAGGGATGGATATATCTTGCAACAGTTATAGATTTATTTAGCAGAAAAGTTATAGGATGGGCAACAAGTAATAGAATGACAACACCATTAGTTTTAGATGCTATAAAAATAGCTGTTCAACGAATAAATCGAACAAATACAAAAGTAATTTTACATTCTGATCAAGGAAGCCAGTATAGCTCTTATGACTATAAAGTATTTGCAAATAAACATAATATTACACCAAGCATGAGCAGAAGAGGAAATTGTTATGATAATGCAGTTGCTGAGAGTTTTTTTAAAACTCTTAAAAAAGAACTTGTAAGAAAGCATATATTTTTAACTAGAGAAATTGCAGCATCAAAAATATTTGAATATATAGAGATGTTTTATAATCCAAAAAGAAGACATAGTTATTTAGGATATATAAGTCCAAATGAATTTGAAAAAAGATACAATGAAAGTGGCACAAAAGTTTAGGTATTAACTGAATTAAATAGTGTCTAGTTTATTGGGGTCATTCCATATATCTTTTTTAAATAATATCTTGTCTTTACAAGTTCCTATCATTGCTAATAATATTATATAGATATCTTCAATTGAAATTCCAATAGTAGAAGAGAGATGTTTATTATAATCTTTATAAAGAAGTGGCATTCTTCCAAGTATATTTACATCAATATAATTTAATCTATTTTGCCATACAGCGAATAAAGATAGCCCTCCCATTCCAAATAGTTTTATTAAATTATTTGTACTATCTGTTAAATCAATTTCTGCATGTATTAAATTATTACATTCATTAGATAATGGTAAATCTAATTCATTATCATTTTTTTTAGCTATTCTAATAGCCATATCAGAAGCAACAGTTAAGAATTCTGCTTTATGAGTTAGTGTAGTTGGATTAATATTAATTTTACGAATTAGTATGAGCCATTGTTTTACTGAATATTTTCTAAGTAATGATAATGTCTTTTTCTTTAGCCTATTTTTTTCTTGTAATTTCTTTTTATAAGATTTAATTTTTTTCATATATTCTCCAACCTATCCAATATCCCAAACGACCCAACATCCAACTTAGAAAAAGCAAACCACTTCTTACCCAAATCCTTCAAACTAGCACCAATATGATAAATCTCTTTATTATCAAGTATCAAAAACCTATCATGAGAATCATCAAACTTTTTTATTATGATTTCTGGATATTGAGTATTGTATTTTTCAATATCCAGTTTTAGTTGTTTACTGATAGTTTTTGTATAAATAGTAGCAGTTACATTTTCATCTGCTTTTGACAACATAGTCAAAACACTTTCATCTACATAGTTATCAATAAGTACGATACTACTCTTAGCACTTTTAATTAGATTAATCACAAACACATAAGCATCATAAACCTCTCCATCAAAAAAGATACCCTGCTTTGGCTTAATAGATTTTTCTTCAATAGCATTAAAAAGTTTATTGAATTTTTCATCATTAGAAAATTGTTTATGTTCTAAAGTTTCTAGTCTCTGATATATTAAAGCATTATTTGAGATAACTTTTCTCATATTTACAAAACTATTTATAATCTTAATACTAACATCAATAGCAACTTTACTTTTTAATACAGCACTAAGCATTGATACACCTTGCTCTGTAAATACATAAGGTAGATATTTAGTATGCTTTCCCCATTCGTTTTTTGAATCTAAACTTAAGGTCACAAATTGTGACCTTAAGTTTTTATACTCATCATCTGTCAATTGAAACCTAAAATTTTCAGGAAATCTTTCAATATTTCTTTTTACAGCTTGATTAAAAACTTTTGTTTCAACTTCATAAAGTTCAGCTAAATCTTTATCAAGCATCACTTGCAAACCTCTTACAGTAAAAATCTTATTTTTGATATTTTCTTCGTCTATCACAACTAACTCATTCATATTCTACAACTCCACAACCATCTCAAACATCTCTTTTATCTCCATCTCATGACTTATCAAAAATATCTGACGATACTGCTCTTTAATTGTATGAAAAGCTTCAAGTATCTCCATACGCCTTTCCTCATCTTGACTTCCAAATACTTCATCAAAAGCTAAGAATCCAATACTACTAGCACCATTTAATTCAGCTAAAGTTTTAGATATAGCAATCCTTAAAACTAAGTTTGCTAAGTCTATCTCCCCACCACTAAACCTTTCAATTGGATACTTTTTACCATCATCATAAATATAAAAGTTAAAGTCGTTGCTTACTTCTATATGTTGATATTTACCCTTTGTGATAGTTGCGTACATCTCAGATGCCATTGAAGATATTCTTGGTGCTACTTTTGAATTTATTTTTGTTTTAAATTCTCCGAGACTTGCTTTTATCTTGTCGTAGTCTAATAAATCATCTTTTTTTGTTTGCACTTTTTTTAGTTGTTTATCATTGTTATCAAGTGAGCTTTGTATTGTTTTAATTTCACCGACTATTGAAGCTATTTTTACTTTTATATCACCTAATATTTTTGTTTGCTCATCTTTTATTTTAGAAGTATCATCAAAAAGTTTTTGTTTTATTTTGTGTGTTGCTTCATTATAATTAATAAGTTTCCATTCAATCTCTTTATCATCGTATTGATTCTTTTGCTCTAATATTGATGTTGTTATATTTTTTAATTCAAGTTCAATAGTTGTAAATCTTTTTAGCATAGTTTCAAGCTGTAAAATGTACTCATATTTTGGTTTTAGTTCATTGTGCTTACTTACCATATTTAGATGTTTTGATTCATCATAACTATATTGTTCTAGTTTTTCTAACTCTTGTTTATTTTTTAAACCTTTTTGTTCAATAGCTGTAAAATGCTCTTTTGCTTTAACTAAATCTTTTTGTTTACTTTGAATTAGATTTATAGATTTTGATACTTCTAAGAACTCTTTATCTTTTATCTGCTTTTGTGATACAAACTCATTTCTTTGTTCTTCTACTTTTTGTAGTTGAGTTGTAAATTTATCTATGTTTATTTTATGTATATTTTGTACTATTGTATTTAAAGAATTTATAACATTATCATACTCTTCAAGTAATGGTCTTGTGCAAGTTGGGCAATTAGATTCACGACCTAAATTTTGTATATTTGCTATCTTTTTATTTGTTTCATCTATTAGTTTTTGTTCCCCAGCAATTTGAGCTCTTATCTCTTTTTCTATAGTTTGTTTATCCACAATATCATCTTGCAGTATAGATATATCTCGTTCTAATTGTTTTGCACTAAATGTAAACTCATCATATCTTTCACACTCTTTTTCAAGTGTAGTTATATCACTTTTACTTTTTGTGTATTGAATTCTTAGTTGTTCTTGCTCTTTTTGAAGTCCATCTTTTTTTAAATGATAAACTTTAAGTTTATCTTGCTCTTTTAATAACTCTAAGGTAGTTTGATACTCTTTTTTAACTGGTTCTAAACTTTTTAATTCAGCTTTTTTAATCTCTAACTCTTTTAACTCCCCAGTTAATTTTGTTTGTTGCTGAGTATTTGAGTTTATAGAGTTTTTGATAAGTTCAAGTTCATTAAAAAGTTTTTGTTTTTTATCTTTAGTTGCTTGTATCTGTACCAACTCTTTTTTTATATCTATCTCTTTTAATCTAGTAGTATCTAACTCTTTTGATTTTTTTAGTTTCTCTTTTTCTAAGTCTTTTTTTATAGTTTCATTTTCTTTGTTCTGCTCTTGCTTTGCTTTTATCTCATCTTCACCTAATAAGACTTCAGCAAAAGCACTAATCTCTCTTTTTAACTCACGACTTTTTTCAACTAGTAAATTTTCTATAAAATCTATTTTTTCAAGACCTAGAAGTTTTCTTATCATCTTTCTTCTATCTTCATTTTTTAAAGAACTCAAACTTGTAAGCTCTTTTTGTGAAGCAAACAATGTATGTAAAAAAGCATCTTTAGACATCTTTGTAAGAGATATGATTGAATTTGTTACATCTTTTGCACCAGATACTTGTAATTCTCCATTTTTAAATAGTTTAGCATTAGCGGATAAAGCTTTACCTCTAAATTCTCTTATAACTTTATATTCTTTCTCATCAAATTCAAACACAAGTTCTATAAGCACTACATCTTTAGTAGTAGCCGTTGCATTACGAATAGTATCTTTCCAACCTCGCTGTTTCAACTCTCCATAAAGTGCAAATAAAATCGCTTCAAATATAGTAGATTTTCCACTGCCATTTTTACCTATAATACCAATAAGCCCTTGACCAAATTCAATTTTGTACGATTTATACTTTTTAAAGTTTTCAAGTTTTAGACTACACAGTATCATCATGCACCTCTTCATAATGGCTAAATAATTCTTGCACTTTATTTTTTAGCCTTCCAAACTCTTCATCATCGTCACTACAATCTTGTTTTATATGCTCTAAAAAGAAATCTTCTAATGATATAGCTTCTATATCTGTAAGTTGAGTATCATCGCCACTTTGTTTAAATTCTCTTTTTACAGTTACACTCATAGCGTCTTTAAATAATTCTTTTATATCTGAAGCAGATATCTCTATAGATTGTATTGCAGTTAAATTTGTAAGCCTTACTTCTACGATATTATCTTTTATATCTGTTGTATCTAAAGCCTCAATAGAATTTTCATAATCTTCACAATCAATCTCAAATGATTTGAAAGGTCGTATATCTATCTCTTTATATTCAACACTTAATTTATCTTCCAAATTTAATTCAACGAAACCTTTAGAGTTTCTCTTATCATTTAGAGATGTCCTTTCAGTTGAGCCACTATAATAAACATTTTCATGTTTTCCAACTTTTCCAAACCCATGCCAATGACCAAGTGCAACATAATCCATCTTTTCAAATATATACTCTTTATCAGTAGGATAAACCCACTCTCCAAACTCTTGCATTAGATACCAAGCTCCAACACTACAATGCAGCATCATAATATTTTTCTTTGTATCACTAATATTCTTTTCACAAAGTTCAATTTGACTTAAAGCTTTTGTATCATCATTCATATGAGGTAAAGTATGAAATACAACATCTTCAAACTCTATTTTTTTATACTCTTGATTATATGAAATATATACATTTTTAAAATTTTTAAATATCTTTAAAATTGGACTGCTTAGATTGGTACGGGGTGTTGAGTGGTTTCCTGCAATTAAAATAAAAGGGATATTAAAAGAATTTATAATTTGAAATTGTTCGAGTGCAAAAGTAATAGCCCTATTTGATGGACTTGCTCTATGAAACAGATCACCGGTATGGATAATATAATCAGGTTTTATATTTTTAATCTGCTCTACAACTTGAGAAAAAGCATCATAAAAGTCAGCTTCTCTTTGATTGATATTATTCTCATCTAAGATGTCTAAATCATTATATCCTAGATGGGTATCACTAAAATGTATTATCTTCAAAATTACCTACTTCATATTAAAAAATTATTTATTTTATATTGTAGCAAAATATTATTATTTATATAATTTAGCTTTTATTTATGATACATAATCTGCGTCACAGTTAGCGTCACAAAATAAATAATTTTAAGATAAGGGTAATATAATTTTTTACAATTAATTTAAATCATACTGTTTCCAGCTTATTTTCCACAAACTGTTTAACATCACTGTATTTTATTGTTTCTTTCCAATCATCAAAAGCCATACCTGAAGCATTTGGATGACCTCCGCCATTTGCCAATTTTCCGGCAAGTTGGGCAACATCAAGTTTTCCGTTTGCTCTCATACTTGCTTTTCCTCTGCGACTTACATCCATAAAAAAGTCATAATCATCATTAGCATTTAAAAATGTATTTGCAGGGATTGAGATACCGCCTAAAGTAAAAGTTAAAAGTCCTTTATACTCTTTATAATAAATTGTTAACTCATCTTTTTTATCATCTAACATTTTTACTAAATATCTTGAACTTAGATTATCCATAGTATCATCACTAAATTCTTGTTTTAAATAATCTTTTTTTAGATGATAAATCTGTTCATCTAATCTAATATTTCCATTTTCACTATTTACATAATTTAATGACTTTGTTAATAAAGCCAATCTATAGTCTCTATTTTGGTTTGCGAACAAAGTATTATTTATCTCTTGTGCACGAGCTATCATAGTCATACAAACTTTTCCAAATTCAAAATATTGACTATGTTCCAGCCAAATATCAACGGCATTTATAGATTCTATCAATATATCAAAATCAGCTTCACAAAGCCCGTCAAACTGCTCATAATTTTCTTTAAAATATTCATAAGTTATTTTTGTAGCACTACGCGTAGTATCTAAATAATACCAATCATACTTATTGGCACTCTTGGCACCTGTACCGTGATGGTCTAGAAGTTGTAATTTTATATCAAAACCATCCTCATTTAATCTGTTTATCTGCCTGTTTAAGTTCTTAGCCTCATCAGAATTTAAATTTAAATCAGTAATAATAAAAAGCACCTCTTTATCTTCAGATTTTTCTATTAATTCAATAATTATTTCTAAATTTGATTTAACCTCAAGTCCATAGTTTGCATTAAAAAACTGTCCTTTAGGAAATATCTTTTGTGAAATTAACTGACAACCATATCCGTCTAAATCAGTATGTGACAAATGAAAAAACTGCATTACATAATATCCTTAAGAGTCAAATCTTTTAAAAAATCATTTATTTTAAATTGTAAATTAGTCAAAACAGGAAACAATGTACAACTTCCAGAAACACCAGTACTACAAAACTTACCATCTGTAGAACATTCAAATACTGTAGGTATTTTATCTTCTGAAATTGTAATAAGTTCTAATATTGTTAACTTAGAAGGTTCCTTGTTTAATAAAAAACCACCATTTATACCTTTATAAGATTGTAAAATATTATATTTTGCAAGTTTTTGTAATATTTTTGCTAAAAATGATTTTGATATATTTAATTGAGCTGACAGTGAATCGGCATTTTGCGGTGTATCACTTTTTGCAATTAACACCAATGCCAGCATTGCGTATTCACTTTTTTTTGTAAGAAGCATTCTTTTCCTCTACTTTAATTATTTAAATAATTATATAGTAAATGAGATTACAACAAGTTTGAGTATTTACTCAAACTTTTCAAGTTTTTTCAAACTTCCTAAAACAGTAATAGGTACAAAGAATAAAGATACTAAATAAGCTATCAATGTTCCACCGATAAGTGCAACACCAAGCCCGCCAAACACAGCATCACCTGCAAGTAAACTACTGGCAAATACGATTGCTAAAACTGTAAGTAAAATAGGTTTTGCTCTTGTAGCAGTTGCCACTGCAATTGCTCTTGGGGCATCCAAGTTTTTCTGTTCCATTAATTGTTTTGCAAAATCTATGATCAATAAAGAGTTTCTTGAATTTATACCAATAAGTCCAATAAAACCAATAAGAGATGTGGCTGTTAAATAAAATGTATCAGGTGTAATCAAATCCATAACATAGTGCCCGAATATAACCCCTACAAGTGAAACAAAGCTTGCCATTACAATAACCCCTGCAATTGCAAAGTTTTTATAATATACAACCATAAGTAAAAATATAAGAACCAAAGCTCCTATAAATGCACCGCCAAGGTCTATAAATGTATCAATAGTTACTTTTAACTCCCCGTCCCACACAAGATTAAATACCTCACCTGTTTTTTTATCTTTAAAAGATAGATTTAACATATCTGTTTTACTGACTTCATAATCATCAGTAAAATTTTCAAGCATATAGGTTCTTGCATCAAGCAGTGGATATATTTGACTATCCATATCTGTTTGAGCTATAACATTTATCATATGATTCAAGTTTTTTGATGTTAAAGTTGGTTCTTGCAGCTGCTCTTTTATTGTCACAAATTCACTTAAAGGTATCATCATCCCTTTTTTATTCATAAGCTTTAAATTTGACAGTTTACTCTCAATACTCTCTTTATTGAACTCATTAAACAATCTGCTGTCATCTAGTCTTAAAAATATCGGTATTTGATTTTGTGCGTCTGCTTCATTTACAACACCTATATTCATCCCCTCAAATGCCAGATAAAGTATCTTTTTAACTTGATCTAAACGAACTTTACTTCTTAAAACTTTATTGTTATTTAGAATAAGTGAATATTTTTTATAAGGTTCATCCGCTAAAACATCTATATCAA
Source organism: Arcobacteraceae bacterium (assembly GCA_965242915.1). Taxonomy (GTDB): domain Bacteria; phylum Campylobacterota; class Campylobacteria; order Campylobacterales; family Arcobacteraceae; genus CAJXII01. Next base: position 150,905 of record CBDETN010000025.1, on the reverse strand, counting down.
CTAAAGTTTGTTGTTTTTTTAGAACTTCAGCTATTTTATTTGCAAAAGCTCTACGACTTTCAAAACTCTCACCTCCATAAATCTCTGCTACAACATCAGCTAAAGTAGGAGGACCAGCTGGAAGTTCAGTGAATTTTATATTTGCACCGTTTTTGCTGCATTTTTCTTGTAATGCCGGTCTAATTCTATGTACTAAGTTGTAACTTTGCTCGGTTCTGTGCTCTGTTCTTTTAATATTTACCATAATCTCAGCTACATTTTCACTGTTTTTCATAGCACTACCTTTTACCATACCGGCAAAATCAAGGGGTAACCCCTCCCCTAAAAATACAGAAATAGCTGTGATTACATCTTCTTGTTGTAAAGTTTTGGCTATACAGGTTGTCGCCTCTTTAGTTTGTGTTATTGATGAACCCTCTGGTAAATCTACATAGATAGAAAATGTATCACTATCTTTCCCTGGTAACATTTTGGCTTTTACAAGTTCTAAAGGTATCATATAAATTGAACCTGCAAACAACATAAGTGTAATAAATAAAACCATCATTCTTTTAAATTTACTTTGGATTATATTATATATTAAAGTTTCTAGTTTATTTGGTTTGTGATGACTCATTAGTGCTCCTTCTTCTTTAACATTTTATTTACAAGATATGGTGTAAATATATATGCAACAAACAATGACATAAGCAATGCAATAGGTACAAATACAGGTAAAGGATGCATAAACTGACCCATCATCCCGCCCACAAAAAACATTGGGATAAATGTCATAATGATTGCCAATGTAGCAATATTTGTAGGATTTCCTATCTCATTTGTAGCTTCAATTGCTATTTGTTTTACCGTTTTATCTTTACTATCTTCATCTTGTAAATGTCTATGGATATTTTCAATTACAATAATAGCCGCATCAACTAAAAGTCCTAGAGAGAGTAAAAGAGCAAATAAAGTAATTCTATTTATCGTTTCCCCTATTAAAAACCCTACAAAAAGGGTAAGTGCTAAAATCATAGGTACTGTTAAAGATACAATAACAGCTTCTTTAAATCCTAAAGTAAATACAAGTAAAATAGCTATAATAACAATAGATATTACAAGATGAAACATAAGCTCATTAACCGCATGATTTGCTGTATATCCATCATCTCTAGTTATCACATATCCTATATTTGCTTTTTCCAAATCATCACTTATAGTTTCAAGGTAATCAAATATTTTATTGTTTATTACAACTGTATTCGCACCTTTTAGTTTAGAGATAGTTAAAGTTATTTGTTGTATCTCATCACTATTTGGAATGTAAAGCAGAGCTGTTTTTTTATTTTGTATATCATAACTTTTTGTTACTTTTGCTATATTTTTAAGATAAATTGGACTACCCATGTATGATGCTACTAAAATATTATTCAGATCCTCTTCACTCTCAATAGCACTTTCAATTCCAAACATCACTATCTCATTATTTTTTGTTCTACCTTTTACATCAGGTAGTTCAAATGATAATCCTTGAATAGATTCCATAATCTGTCCTAAAGACAAATGATAACCAGACAGTTTCCCTAAATCAACCTGCACATTGTATTGCTCTTTTTTCTCACCTTTTAAATCAACAACAGCAACATTTTTAATTTTATTTATATCATGCCCTAACTTGCTGATTCTTTTATAAAGATAAGTTTGTGATAAACTTTTATCTTTATTGTAAAAAGCAATTGTTGCAACTGGTATATCTGTATCTATATCCATAGTTTTAATAATTGGCTGCATCGCACCTTTTGGCATAGAGTCCATATTTCTCATAATTTGGTCATAAAGTTTCAAATCAGATTCTGCTTTGTCTTCACCTATATAATATTGAACTTGTATAATACCTACAGATTCACGAGCTATTGAAAAAATATTTTCAACACCTTTAATAGCTCTGATTTTTCGCTCTAAAGGCTCTATGATAACTTTTTGTATCTCACTTGCACTAGCCCCAGGCATAGGGACAATTACTGCACCGCCTGCTACTTTTATTTGCGGATTTTCTTCCCTTGGAGTAAGATTTAAAGCCATATATCCAACTGCTAAAATAAATATAGCTAAAACTAAAGTTAAAGGATGTTCTATAAATCCTTTTGCTAATCTACCTGCTATATTCTGTTCTTGTTCTTTCATAAATAATTCCCTTACTTCGTATCAATAAATACTTTAGCATACATACCTGGGAAAACATTTTTAGTTTCTTTAAATGATAATTTAATAGTAAATGTATGTGTCATAGGATTAGAGCTTGGTATTATTGCTACAATTTTTCCAGTTGTTTTTAAATTCATAGATGGTATCTCTATCCTTGCCTTTTGCCCAACAAATATATTTTTTAGATCACTCTCACTAACCTCTGTTTTTATTTTTAAAGAACTTAAATCAGATAATACAAGAGCAGGCATACCAGGTATTGCCATCTCTCCGGCTTTTATGGTTTTTCTTATTATTACACCATTATTTGGAGCTTTTATTGTTAAGTATCGGTATTGGTTATCTACCTCTTTTACTTGAGCTTTACTAATTTTTACCATATCTTCAAGATTTTTTGTACCCAATTCAAGTTGTTCCACTTCAAATTTAGAAACCAAACCTTTCTCTAATAATCTTTTAAATCTTTCATAGTTTCTTTTCATAGTTAGATATTGATTTTCATACATTTGAACACCAAGTAGTGCCTGTTGTTTTTTACTATCTATTTCAGTAGAATCTATAGCATAAAGAAGCTGCCCTTTTTTTACAATATCACCCTCTGCTACATTTACAGATTTTATAAATCCCATAAATCTACTTGTGATATATTTTTCATTATCTGAAATAACTGTTGAACTTAGTTCTATAGTTTTAGCAAATGATATATTTGCAACTAGTAATATTGCCAATCCTAGTTTTTGTATTATATTTTTATTTTTCATTTCTAGTTTTCCTTTTTTAATGTTTGACCTAAAGATATCTTTAGAGTAGCAGCTGCCATCGACTGCTCATATTTTGCCATAATCGTTTCAGCACTTGATTTTTGTTGATTTGCTTGCTGCATAAGTAAATTGCTCATATTTATTAGATGATTTTTATACATCTCTTCTGATTGAGTTAAAACTTCATTAGATAAATTTTGCGCTTTTTTCTTTTGAATTAATACTTTTCTTTTTGTTTGAAGAGTTAACATATTTTTTTCAACCTCAAGAGCAATACCATCTTTCATATATTCAAAATAATGTTGTGTTTTTTTATATGCTATTTTTGCTTTTTGCTTTTTGATTGAAGATATATCTGCATCAAATAATGTATAAGACAATCCAATTGCCCCTAAATAATAATCATGCTTACCATCAAAACTATCAAAACTGTTATCATTATTTCCAACTTCAAGTTGAGCACCTATCATAGGATATAAATCAGCCCCGTCAAAATCTATTTTTGTTCTCATAGTATCTGTGTTATATTTCATCCATTTAAAATCTTCTCTGTTTTGATGTGCTTGATTTTGTAATGTCGGTAAAGCAGAAGAGCCAATCAAAATCTCTTCAAAACTGTGAACATCAGTTATTGAACTGTCACTAGTTAAAAATTTCAGATATGAAAGAGCTAATTCATATCTATTTTGAGCTTCTAACATCTTGGCATCAACACCCAGATCATAAACTTTTGCTTGTTTTACATCTATAGAAGTTACTAATCCCTCTTTAAATAATTCACTGGCAAAATTTACAAAAGAGTTAGTTGCTTCCTTTGCTTTTGTTGTAGCTTTGATAAATTCTTTTGATGCTACTGCTCCGTTATATGCTTTTAAAACTTCCAATCCCAATGCTTTTTCATCATAATTATATTTTGCTTTTTGCGCTAAAACCTGCAGTTTTGCCATTTTTTTAGCATTTTTAAGTTTATCTCCTGTATAAAGCGGTACTTTATATGTAAGCTTTGTTTCATAGTTAGTGATAGCCTTTGGAAAGTTTAATTTTTTTGGTTGTGTTGCTAAAATTGTATCACCACTTGCATCAGCTCCACTTAAAGCTAAAAATTCATCAAAACCAAAATCTGCGAATGAGGCTTCTCTTGAAGCCAGTTTCATACCAAATACATGCCCTGCATTATTTGTTCTTACAATATTTTCATTAAATACTAAATTACCGTAATCATAACCTTTTGCTTCGTTTAAATCTAATTGAGATTTTTTAATATCTAATTTTTTCGCTTTTAACTCTTTATTGTTTTCTAAAGTTAAATTTAAAGCCTCTTGAAAACTTACAGTTTTAGCCAAAAGCAATGCCGGTATTGTAAGTAATAATAGTTTTTTATTCATTCTCTTCATCTCCTATTTGTATTAACCTAAATAATGAATCTATATGTGACTGAAGTATATCTGCATCAAAATAATTCTTTATATGAGAAAACATCAATACCCCTTCTGCCATGGCAAATAAACCATCTGCAAATTCTAAAGCTTCAGGCTTTAGCTTTTTATCTTTTATACCTTCTATCAAAATATCTTTAAGCCAATTAGTATATTTGTCTTTAATATCTTGTTGAAATTTAATCATCTTAACACTTGGTTCACTCAAAACTATAGCTATAAACTCTTTATATATTTTTCTTCTTTTTACAGCATCCAGATCTTTTGCTATACATAAACTAAAAAGATAATTCACTTTTTCTTTAATAGATTGTGTTTTATTAATATTAGTTAAAACTTCATTATCATAAGCTTTTTGTGCATACTCAATAATTGCAAATACAATATCTTCTTTACTTTCAAAATATTCGTATATTGTACCCTTGGCTATCTGTGCATTTTTAGCTACTTCACTCACAGTGAGTTTGCTAAATCCTTTTTCAACAAAAAGTTCAGTACTGCGTAAAGCTATGTCTTGTCTTTTTTGTAACTTATCTATAATCTTTGGCATAAAATTTTCCTAACTTAAGTTTAAAAATTAAATTATTTTCTTGACTAATGGTCATTTTATGATAAAAATACTTAAAACATATTTAATATGACTATGGGTCAATATTATTTTAAATATAAGAATAAATAATACTACATTAAGCAAAGATTAAATCTTATTTGATTAAACTTATCAATGAAAGTTATTGGAATTAGTTATAATTCATAACAATAAAAATATTAAGGATTACTTATGGCAAGACTAATTGTTTTAGGTGGTGGTGTTTCAGGACATACCGCGGCAACATTTGCAGCTGAGTGGCTTGGAAATTCGCATGAAGTAGTAGTTGTAACTCCAAATGCAAAATGGAATTGGATTCCATCAAATATTTGGGTTGGTGTAGGAGGGATGAATAAAGATGATGTTACTTTTGATTTGGCTCCAGTTTATAAAAAAGCCGGCATTACATACAAGCAGGCTAAAGCTGTATCTATTCATCCAAAGGGAAAAGAAGGTAGTGATAAAGAATTTGTAACAATTGAATTTACGGATAAAGATCATGCTGGTCAAACAGAAGAATTAGAATATGATTATTTAATCAATGCAACAGGACCAAAACTTAACTTTGGTGCAACTCCAGGTCTTGGTATTGGCAGTAACTTAGGTGAGTATACTGTTTCAGTTTGTACTGCTGATCATGCAGTACATGCAAATCATGAGTTTCAAAAATGTATTGAGAAAATGAAAAATGGCGAGCGGCAAAAATTCTTAATCGGTACCGGTCATGGTATGTGTACTTGTCAAGGTGCTGCATTTGAGTATATCTTTAATATTGAACATGAGTTAAATAAAGCTGGTGTTCGAGATATGGCTGATATTAAATGGATATCTAACGAATCATTCTTAGGCGACTTTGGTGTTGGTGGACTTCATATGAAAAGTATGGGATTTGCAGTTAGTTCTAAAATATTTGCAGAATCATTATTTACTGAGCGTGGAATTCCATGGATAATCGGTGCTCATGTAAATAAAGTTGAAGAGGGTAAAGTTTCTTATGAACTTCTTGATGGTTCTATGGGTGAAGAAGAATTTGATTTTTCTATGTTAATTCCTCCATTTGCAGGTGTTGGATTAAAAGCTATTGATAAAGATGGTTCAGATATTACAGATACTGTTTTTGCTCCAAATGGATTTATGAAAGTAGATGCAAATTATGGTGCAGGGGCATATGAAAATTGGAAAGCTTCTGATTGGCCGAAAACTTATCAAAATCCAACTTACTCAAATATGTTTGCTTGTGGTATTGCATTTGCTCCTCCTCATCCAATTTCTAAACCAATGAAATCACCGGCTGGAACTCCAATTGGACCAACTCCTCCTCGTACAGGTATGCCTTCAGGTATTATCGGTAAAGCTGTTGCTAGAAGTATCTGTGACAGAATTTTAAAAGGTGAAGATGCTCCATTAAAAGAGGCTTCTATGGCTAATATGGGTGCTGCTTGTGTTGCATCTGCCGGTAAAGGTATCTTTGATGGTACAGCTGCTGCGATGACAATTTATCCTGTTGTTCCTGATTTTGAAAAATACCCGGGAACAGGTCGTGATACAAATTATACATTTGGTGAAATTGGACTTGCTGGTCACTGGATTAAACATATCCTTCATCACTTATTTATTTGGAAAGCTAAGTTAAAAACTGGCTGGACAATGATTCCAGAATAGAAAATAAATTATAAGGAAAATAAAATGGCATTAGAAGAAGAAAAACATATTAAAGCGTATAGTCAAAACTTTACAACAATGACACCAGGTTCATGTCAAAAGAAATTAAGAACTAATGTAATTTGGCAATTTATAAGATTTGTTATTATAAATCTAAAAATGTTAGTGGTAGTTAGTAAAAGTCACTAGATTTTTACAATATGATTAAAAATATAATTACATACCCAACACCTCCAAGTGTTGAGTATGCTACAGATGTACGAATATTTAATGAAGATTTAATATCTTTACTTCAAGATTTAAAAGATACTATAAATGAAAATAATTTAGATGGACTTGCAGCATATCAAATAGGAAGTTATTTCAATGTTGTTGTTGTAAAATGCGACGATGGAAGTTTTTTAGAGTTAATTAATTCTAGAGTATTAAAGACGGATGGAAAAATAACTACTACAGAAAGTACAGCTTACTTTCCTGGACTAACCGCCGAGGTACAAAGATATAATTCTATTAGTTTAGTCTATCAAGATAGAGAAGGTACTCAGCACTCCTTAAAGGCAGATGGAAAATTTAGTATTTTACTTCAGCGAAAAATCGATTATACATTTGGTGCTACTTTTTTAATGAAACTCTCAAAAGATGAGAAAGAACTCTTTGATAAAAAATTAGAATATGGTTCAAATATATCAATTACTGAGAGTTGTGCCATAGTTTCATATAAAGATTACATACTAAAGTTTGCTAATATTTTAACAACTATTATTGCTTTTTTATTAGTAACATCATTTTTTATAAGTGAAAGTGAAACCTTGTCTACAATCTGGAATTATCAAAAGAATATATCATATGGTGTATTGATAGTTAGTATTATTTATTTCTTTTATGCCCAATATGAAGCTAAACAGTACTCATCTTGTACAAGTTGTCAGATTGGAAATATTATAGGCAGCATTGCTGTTTTATTGATTAAATTAATGCTGGTGATGATATTATCTTATTTTTTAGTGATATAAGAAGTAATATTAAGCAAACTTAAATCAAAGTTTAATTATAATCACGGTTCCAAACTGAAATATGTTTGAGACTATATACCAATCAGGAGGCTATTATGGCTTTAGATCAGGACGTAAAACAAGCAATTATTGCTGAACATCAACGAAACGAAAAAGACACAGGTTCAAGCGAAGTACAAATCGCTGTATTAACAAAACAAATCAGTACATTAACTGAGCATTTAAAAGTAAATCATAAAGATCACTCTTCAAGATTAGGTCTTTTAAAAATGGTAGGTAAAAGAAAAAGACTTCTTAAATACCTTAAGAAAACAGATTATATTAAATTTGGTGAACTAGTTGCACAATTAGGAATCAGAGCTAAATAATTTTAGTTTTATCGATTAAAAAAGGTAGTAGATTTAAAATCTACTACCTTTTTTTATGTCAAGAATAATTTGACTTTAGACATATACCTCTATATGTTCATAATTATCATATTTACTCAATATATCCTTCAACGAATCCATTACTAAGTTATTTGTATTCACTTTTGAGTTACCGCTGCCATCTTGTAATTTTGACATTATATCTTTAACTTCATCCTTAGCCTCAGTGGTTAAATTGGAATATCTACTGGCATAATCCTCTACAGCTTCTAAAGCCGTTTTTTCACCATTATTTGTATTAGAATCAAGAATTTCTGATAAAAGTTCTTCAAAAAAACTTATCTCTTCACTATCATCTTTTCCCGGTAAAGGAGGTGGCATTCCATGAACACCATGATTAGAACTTAAGTTCCTAATTTCATCAGCATCAAAACCGGATGCTTCAATAGTTTCTCTTAAATCTCGACTGGGTCGTATCCCCATATCTTTAAAACTGTCACTAATCTCTTGAGCATCACTCTGACTAAGTAAACTTGCATCATATTTAGCCAATACACTTTCAATTGCACTTTTCTGTTCTGCCGATACCACATGCCTCGTGCTACCCGCTTGTGTGTAATTAACACCAACATTTGAACTAACTGAATTTATCATTTTGACCTTAACCTTATACTAATATCACTTATACAATTAGTATAACTAATATATTATTAAATTAAGATAATACACTTATACAGAAGCATACATATATTATTTGTTTTTTAATGATATTTTCTCTAGTTTTCAAATCCCTTATTTAAAGAGATATTAGCGTAATGGTAGTGTAATTATAAATTCTATCGTATAGAGACTGTGAAATAACTATATTTACAGTCTCAATATAATAAAAAAATACACTATAATTTCATCAAATACAAATCAATATTTTGATATAATAATATCATATAAAGCCATATACAATAGGCTTTAAAAGGTATTTTATGACTACTAAATATAAACAAGGTCAAGAAAGAAATCAACCACAATTATTTCCACCAAGTATTGATGATTATGTAGATGAAGATAATAGTGTAAGAGTAATAGAATCATATGTAAATATATTGGATTTAGAAAAATTAGGATTTGATGATACTAGAAAAAGTGATAGGATAGATGGTCAGAAAGCTTATAATCCATCATTACTATTAAAGATATATATCTATGGATATATAAATAAAATTAGAAGCAGTAGAGCTTTAGAAAAAGAGATTAAAAGAAATATAGAACTAATATGGTTAACTTCTGGATTAACACCAAGCTATCATACAATTGCGGACTTTAGAAAAAATAATCCAAAAGCTTTAAAACAAGTATTTAAAGAATTTGTACTATTGTGTAAAAATGTTAATTTAATAGGAGATGGTATAAAAGCTTTAGATGGTGCATTTTTAAGAGCTAATGCTTCTAAAAATCAACTTATTATGAAAAAAACTTTAGATAAAGATTTAACTAAAGTTGAAGATGAGATAGAGAAATATTTAAAGCTATTAGAGTTTTCAGATAAACAAATACAACCATTAACTATAACTAGTAAATTACCTAAAGATTTAAGAAAATTAAAATATCAACAAAAAGAGTTATCAAATAATTTAAAATTATTAGAAAAGTTAAATAAAACTCAATATAATAAAACAGACCCTGATGCAACTTTAATGAAAAAACCATCACATAACCTTATGGCTTATAATTCACAAATAGTAGTAGATAGTACATTTAAATTTATAGTGGCTACTAATATATCTACAAAAGGTAATGATTTCAATCAACTTCATAAAATGTCACAAGAAACTAAAGAAAATCTAGAAGTTAATAAATTAGATATAGTAGCTGATACAGGATATTATAGTGGTAAAGAATTTAAAAAGTGTGTTGAAGATAATATTAATGCAATAGTTCCAGAAGCTAATAAGCAACAAGCACAAATAGATAAAGGTAAGTTTCCAAAAGATAAATTTAATTATGATAAAGAAAATGATTGTTATATTTGTCCTAATAATAAACAATTAAATAAAAGAGCTACCATACAAATAAAAAATAATAAAATTAGTTTTAAATATACAGGAACAAGTCTAGTATGTAAAGCTTGTCCGTTAAAAGATAAATGTATTCCAACTAAAACACCGTATAAACAACTATATAGATGGGAATATGAACATATTACAGAACAACATAATAAAAAAATGAAAATACAAGAATATAAAGATATAGTTAAAAAAAGAGGTTCAATAGTTGAACATCCATTTGGAACTATAAAAAGAACACTTGGATGGGATCATTTTTTAGTAAGAGGTAAAAATAAAGTATCAGGTGAAAATGCCTTGATAATGTTTACCTATAATTTTAAACGAATGTTAAATCTTATAGGGATAAATCTATTTCAAAAACTTATACTATCCATACAAAAAGGTAATTTAACACAAATAAGAAAAGATATAGAAGAGTATATCTTGATATATGCAATGAATTTAGAATATTACTTTAGATTTATTAAATTATTTGGAATTTATAAAAATCAAAAACTTGATTGCTGAAATAACCTAAAAATTATTTAGGTTATTTCACAGTCTCATAGTACGGTAATAACATTAAAACACCTTATTTATTGACTTTCTAACAAAATATAAACTTGCTATCAGAGTGAAGCTGATATAAATATGACACAATTCTAGCACAATATAACACAAAAAGAGAAATGCAAAATTTATATTATATTTAAATTTCTAAATTTCTAATCTAATTTTAAATACTATTTAAATTAATATGATAAAATGGAACAATCTAAAATAAATCAAAAGGTAGGTTAGTTGTGACAGTTAGAATAAATACCATGTATACAAAACAATATCAACCATTTATTAAATGGGTAGGTGGTAAAAGAGGTTTATTAAAACAGTTATTTGAGAAATTTCCAAAAGAATTTGAGAACTATCATGAGCCATTTTTAGGTGGTGGTGCTGTTTTTTTTGAATTATATTCACAAGGCTTATTAAAAGATAAAAAAATATATCTTTCTGATATAAATACTGAATTAGTAAATACATATAATGTAGTTAAAAATAATCCATATAAATTAATAGACAGTCTTGAAGAATTTAAAGAGAAACATAACAAAGAGTTTTATTATCAAGTTAGAGAACTAGATCGGCAAGAAGATTTTAAAAATCTAACAGATATTGAAAGAGCAACAAGATTTATTTATCTTAACAAAACTTGTTTTAATGGACTTTATAGAGTCAATAAAAAAGGTTATTTTAATACCCCAATTGGAAGTTATAAAAATCCAAATATTGCAGATAGAAATACTATTTTAAGTGCAAGCAAAGCATTACAAAATGCAATAATATCAAATAAATCATTTTGTGATGTAGTAAATAATGCAAATAAATATGATTTAATCTACTTTGATCCTCCTTACTATCCATTAACTACAACTGCCAACTTTACAGCATATAATGAAAATGATTTTTTGGATGATAAACAAAAAGAATTATTTAATGTATTTGAAAAATTGAATAAAAAAGAATGTTTTGTTTTGCATAGTAATTCTGATACTGATTTTATAAAAAATTTATATAAAGAACATAGTATTAATTTTGTTCAAGCAAATAGATTTATTAATAGTAAAAGCAATGGTCGTGGAAAAATAAGTGAAGTTTTAATAAGCAATAGGAATATAAATGCAAATATGTGAACAAAATAGTTCAATGTCTGAAAATGATATTAATGAACTTGGTCACAGTCAAGGTGGTGTAGGAAGACACAAATGTGTTATTTGTGCATATAATCATGGTTTAGAAGATGGGCAATTACATGAAAAAATATTTGATAAAACTGGTTACGAAACTTGTGAACATGGGAGTCATGCTCCTATATACAGAATTGAACCAATTCATGATAATCAAAAACGTTCTCAAGGTAGACATAAATGTTTGATTTGTGCTTATGAGTTAGGATTTAATAGAAGTTTGGAAGATACAAAAATAAGCATAATAAGTAATAAAAGAACTAGTGGAACTTTAAAGTTCAACAAACAACATAAAGTAACTAAAATAACAGATAAAATAAGAAAAAAAGATTATATTGAAGAACAAAAATATAAAACTTTATTAGGTTTAATGGGAGAAAAATTAGTTGTAAAACATTTAGAACTAAATAATCATACCGTAAATCATATTTCACTAACAGATGATACTGTAGGTTATGACATTAAAGCAATAAAAAATGGTGTAATACATTATATTGAAGTTAAGACGACAACCAAAAATTTTAATACAAATTTTTTTATTTCAAAAAATGAATTAAATTTTATGACTAAAAATACAAAAAACTATTTCCTTTATAGAGTATATAACTATGACTTTAAAACAAATGATGCAGAGTTTGATATTCTTCATAGTGAAGATATTAAAAATAAATATACAAAAGATTGTATATCATATAAGGTTCAAATTAATGAATAATTTTACAAATTTAAAAAACACATTTCAAGATTCTATATTTACATGGGATTACTTTACTGATTTTGAAAAAGTAAAACTCAATGTTAAAAAAGTAAAAGTTGAACTTAATATTTTAAATTCTTTAATTGGTGAAGATAATATTGAAGAAGAATTTATAAAACTTATTAGTGAATATCCAAAAACTAGACAAGCTTTACCACTACTTATCGCAGTTAGAAAAGATAAATTAAACGATATGCCTATTATCACTAATACGGATACTTTAATAGCTGAAAATAAAAAACACATATTTTATGATGAAATTAATGAATCTATAAAAAATGAATTATTAATATTTTTCCGAGAAAGTGGATTAAAAGATATATTTCAAAATAAATATATAAAGAATTTAGTGGATTATTGTTTTGGTGTAGAAGTTGGTTTTGATACAAATGCTAGAAAAAATAGAACAGGTACATTAATGGAAAATATTGTATCCAATTATCTTAATAAATTTTGTAAAGAAAATACAAACTTTAACTATATTGAACAAGCAATACAAAAAAGAATATTAGAAACATTTAATTATGAAATAGAAATAGATAAAAGTAGTTGTAGATTTGATTTTGCTATACATAATAAAAATACAAATAAATTATATTTGATTGAAGTGAATTATTATAGTGGTGGTGGCTCTAAACTAAAAGCAACTGCTGGAGAATATAAATATCTTAATGACTTTGTAATTAATACTGATATGCTTAAAAACAATATTTTAGAAAAAATAACTAAAGGATAAATAAATGTCAGAAGAATTAAATCTACCTCATACTTGCCCTAACTGTTCTAAAGTAACGGCTACTACAGTAAAGGAATTGGAAGAAAAATTTGGTAAAAGAGAAAAACCAGAAGGAACTAGAAATCAAAGTTGGTGTAGAGAATGCAGAAAAGAAGGTCTTAAAAAATAAAAGTATGTCAATTTGCAATACTTTTTAATAATATCAATTTATAATGATATTATTCTTTAAACATATTTAAGGAATATATTATGAAAAAACTTAATCCTGAAAACTTTGAACAAGAATGTACAACAGTTTGGAGTTTTGCTCGTCGTGGAAATTGGGCAACACATAAAAGTAAATATAGAGGAAATTGGGCTCCAGAAGTTGTAAGAAACTTAATCATAAGATATTCAGATGAAAATGATTTTTTATTAGACCCTATGATTGGTGGCGGAACAACTGCTATAGAATGTAAACTTTTAAATAGAAATTTATTAGCATTAGATATAAATCCAAATGCTATAGAAATTACTCAAACTGCTTTAGAATTTGAAAGTGAATTTAATCCAAAGATTAAATTAGATTTGAATGATAGTAGAAGCTTACCAATGTTACAAGATGAATCCATTGACTTTATTTTAAATCATCCACCTTATGTAGATATTATAAAATATTCAGACAAACAAATTAAAGAAGATTTATCAAATATTCATGATTTAGATGAATTTTGTGATGAAATTGAAAAAGTAGCAAAAGAATTTTATAGAGTTTTAAAAAAAGATAAATATTGTGCTATCTTAATTGGTGATACTAGAAGAAAAAAAATGTATCAACCATTAGCTTTTAAAGTTATGGAAAGATTTCTAAAAGTTGGATTTGAATTAAAAGAAGATATTATCAAGCATCAACATAACTGCAAGGCTACTGGATTTTGGATAAATAAATCAAAAGATTATAATTTTTTACTTATTATGCATGAACATTTATTTATCTTTAAGAAGTAGCAAAATTTTAATTTTGCGGAAATTTATTTTTGAGCTTATCACAATAAAAAGCTAGTTTTTCAACTAGCTATTTTATACTTACCTTTAGTTTTTAAAGTTTCACATCCATACTTAGATTTAATCTCACTCATACTTTTTTGTTTAGGGTTGCGACCTTTCATTTCTCCATAGTACCACATCTTCTTTTTACTAGCCCATTTAAAATTTAATTCTTTTAATTTATCTTTGATTATTTTAGTATCTCCACTTAACCAAAAGTAGCGAATAGCGATTGCTTTAGCAAACTTTCTTTAGTAAATCCAAGAGCCAATTACTTCTATAGTTATATTTTCATAATGTAATATTTGACTTATTATCTTTTCTAGTTCTATATCATATTTAGTATCATTACTAAAATAAAGATTATTAGATATTAAATCATTATAAATACTATTTAATATTTTAAACTCTTCATTACTACCACCAACATCAGGATGTAAAATTTTAGCTAATCTTTTAAATGTTGCTTTTGCTTCATTTATACCTGTTACTTGTGAAAACTCTTGCTTAATTAGTTCTTGTGTCATTTTATCCTACCTTTAAATTGTTTTAGTAAATAAAGTTTTGCTAACGCAAACCGCTATTCGCTACTTTTGCCTTTTGAAGATTTTGAGGGTTTTTTCTTATCTCTTATTTTTAAATTTTAAGAAGATAAAAGAACTTACTCTTTTTCTTTTTCAAGGCTTTGCCTGTTTGTTAGTTTGTCGGGCTTTTTTCAAAGTGTAATTGATATATTTTTGTTTAGTTAATACTTAATTTTTTAAAATTCATTATTGAGTATATAAATAATATCTAATACTGAAACGACTAAAAAGCCTAACTAACAAATAGGTGGAGTATTGAAATATGAAAAATTTAAGTTGTTTGGTGTTCTGTTTAGAAATTTAAAAATAAGAGATGTATTTAATATTTATTTTAATAAATTCCTTATCCTCTTAGGCTCTGCCAGATAGCCTTGATAGTAGTGGAATTAAATTTTAATTTAATTGGAATGGATAGCAAGATTTAGCTCAAATTTACATTACCAAGTTAAGTAAAACATCATCTAAATTTAAATACTATATATTATGAATTTTAAAAATAGAATAGATAGATTATCATCAATATTAATTTTATTGTCACAAGGCTATAGCTTATCAACACCAAAATTATCAGAACAATTTGAAGTAACAAATAAAATCATACAAACAGACTTTAAAGAATATATATTGCCATTATTTGACAATAATGTAATTTATTATGATTATTCAACTAAATCATATATAGCAAAAAACAATTTTTTAACAAAAACATTTTTAGGAGCTGATGAATTATCAATAATTTCAATACTTAAAAATAAAAGTAAAGATAAATATAGTGATAAAGATTTATTTCAAAAAGTAGATGTATTATTTAAAGATTATGAAGATGCTTTATCTCACAGTATATATCAATTAACAGATATAGAAAGAATAGATAAATTTAAAAATGAAATTATACAAATACACCATGCAATAGATAATAAAAAAGTTATAGAGTGTACATATAGAGATAAACAAAGAAATCTTTATCCATTACAAATAAAAAATTTTGATGGCTACTGGTATCTAATTTGCTACGATACAAACTATAAAGATATACGAAAATATCATTTAAATTCTATTGCAAACATAATGGAACTTGATGAAGTTTATGATTTTGATACAAAGATTATAGAAAAATTTGATACAGCTATCAATGCTTATTACAAGCCTGAACTTTTGCCAATTCAAATACAATTATATTTAGATAAAGAGGTAGCTATATATTTTATGAGAAAACCAATTTCTAAAACTCAAAGAGTTATTAAAACATATGAAGATGGTTCTTATGATATAGAATTAACTGTTACTGATTTTATGGAAATCATACCAACAATACAAAGATTTATACCACATATTGGAGTAATTGAACCAATTGAATTAAAAGAAATCATAAATACTAACCTAGAAAACTATACAAAAAAATTTAATTAACTTAACTTAGTAAATCACTTATATTATAATTTGATTATATAACATAAAGGAGGAAGAACAGATGAGTTTTTTAATGTGTTGTTTAATAATTGGTTTAGTTTTTGGGATTATTTAGTTAATGATAAAATTTAATAGGAGTAAATTAAAATGGATGCTATAGAAATAATGAGTGGGATACTGATGTTTATGTTTATTTTTGGATTAATTTAAATAAGATTATTTTAAAAGAAATATAATTGTATAATCATACTTAACAATGAGAATTGAGGTAATTAATGTCAGAGTTTAAAAGTAAATTAGAACAAACGAGAAAAAAATTATTAGATTTAACAAAACGAAATAAACTAATCAACTACAAACGACCATCAAAAACAAGAAACTTAAAAATTATAGATGAATCTCCAGAGTTTATATATCAACATTTAGTTTTTGATGAAACGCCATTTAAATTTAAATTTATTAAAGAACCTGAAATTTTACAACTAGAAAACAATAAACTTTTAGATAAAAAAGCAAAATTAGAAAAAGTTAAACAAAGTACGATATATGATGGAGAGAAAAAAGCAGCAGAAAATCAAATACAAGGTATCTTTGAGCAACTGCAAGAGAATAAAGCGGATGCTTTACTTACAGCAGAAGAACAAGCTGAAAAACTTGGATTTATAACATCATCAGAATTACCTGATATTAATTTAGAGGCACAAAATATTGATGATAAATATACTGATGATTATTTGCAAACATTACATTATCCATCAGATTTAGAAAAGATATTAAAAAAGATAGAATTAAATGCAAGGTCTATTATTCAAGAAACTGGAGCAAATATGCTTTATTTGATTCTTGGTGTATTAGAATGGAAAGAAAGTAATAATTCAGAAATCAAAATAAAATCTCCATTAATTAATATTCCAGTAACACTAAGAAGAGGGTCATTAAATAGAAAAACAAATACTTATGAATATATTCTTGAGTATGATGGAGCTTCAATTGATACCAATAAATCATTAGCAGAAAAGCTAAAAAATGATTTTAATATACTTCTTCCTGAACTTACAGAAGAGTTGTCTTTTAATGAATATATGACAGAAGTAAAAAAGATTTGTAATAATAAAAAAGAATGGAAAATTAAACAAGAAATATCACTTGATTTTTTACAATTTAGTAAAATTTTAATGTACAAAGATTTAGATACTGATAATTGGGATAATGGAGCTTTGGAAAATAATCAAGTCCTTCAAGATATATTTTTAGGAAAAGAAATTTCAGGTGTCTCTTATTCTCCAGAAGAATATGATATTGACAATAATAAAGTAGCTCTAAATACACCCTTAATTATGGATGCTGACAGTTCTCAACATAGTGCAATTGTTGATGTTTTAGAGGGAAAAAATGTTGTAATTGAAGGACCTCCTGGAACTGGTAAATCTCAAACAATTTCAAATATGATTGCTGCATTAATCGCAGATGGAAAAAGTGTGTTATTTGTTTCAGAAAAACTTGCTGCCCTTGACGTAGTTTCTAAAAGATTAGCTAGTAATCAATTGGGTGATTTTTGTTTGGAATTACATAGTCATAAGACACAAAAACTTAAAGTTCTTGAAAGTTTAAAAATAAGAATAGAGGGAGAGTATTATCCTCCATCTGAATTAGAAAGAGTAAAACAAGAACTTGAATCAAGAAAATCAGTATTAAGAAAATATATTGATATATTACATTTAAAACATGGCAATACAAATAAAAAAATATTTGAAACATTTTGGTTAGTAGAGAAGTATCAAGAAGTAGAGAAATATTTAAAATTTAAAATTATAGATTCAGAATCCTTTGAAGTAACGGGAATTAACAATAGAGTAGAAGAACTTCATAAATATCAAGCCTATGTTAATAATTATGATTTTAATACTTTTTATTGGAATGGATTTGAACTTAATAATCTTCAATTTATTGATATAGAAATGTTTATTGATGATTTTAAAAATATAAACATAAGGTATAAAAATTTAATTTCTTTGTATTCTAAATTAAATATAGATTTAGAAAATGAAATTCAAGAATCAAATAATATATCTATACTTCTTGCGAAGCTAGAAGAATACAATATTCAAAATGTAAATCAAGAATTATTACATCAGTTGGTACAAAATAATTTGTCAGTATTTGAAAATTATTTATTATTATCTTTAAAACAAATAGAAGTCAAAAAAGCGAATAAAATTAAAATTATTGGTTATGATAGTATGAGTAAAGATGATGTAGTATTTATTAGAAATCTAAATGATAAAATTCTTAAAAAAATAGAAAAGAAATATATTAATAAAAGAAATAGATATGAAGAACTTAGGTCTGAATTGACTAAATATATAAATCTTGAAAGATATTCTATTAATAATGAATTACTTAATCAATTAATTTCTATCGATAATTTTTTATATAAAGATATAGAAGTAGCAAAAATTGAAGAAATAAATTTAATCAATAGTAAACTAGTTGATAATTTAAGTAAAATAGAAAGAATTATTAGAGATTCATCAAGTCAAATAGGAATTTCTAAAACATATAATATTTATGAAATTGGTATTATTAATAATGGACTACAACTTTTAAATGAGATTGACCAATCATTATATATAAATTGTATAGATATTATTGGAACAACAAGATATGTATCAATTATTGAAACTGCAATAAAAGAAGAATCTATATTAAAGGACTTAAAAGATAATCTTGAAATATTTACATCAATTGATAATATAAACTCTATCAATATACAAAAATTAGAGCAAATAAAAACTGATTTAATTGACAAAAAAGATTCTTTATTTAAAATATTTTCAGGAGTTTTCAAACAAGCTAAAACTGATTATTCTTTACTTTTAAAAGTATCAATACCAGAAAATTCTGATACTTGGATTGAGCATTTAAGTAGTATTATTACTTATATATCTAAAAAGGAACAATATGAGAATAGTCTTTCTTATTGTGATACATTTCAAGATTTATTTCAAGGATTAGATACAGATTGGGATAAAATAACCAAGTTAAATGATTGGGCTTCTACTGTACGAAAAGAAGTAAAATCAAATGAATTATTAAATATTTTATTGAGTGGGAATGAACAAAGTAAACTTTCTGCTTCATCATATGCAATAGAATTAAATGATAATTTAAAAATATTTAATGATTTAATTCAAAATGTATCAGAATTATATGAAAAAAGTTTTATTAAAAAATTATACTATCATATTGAAGACATTAATATCTTAGAATTAAAAGATAAACTAGAAATAATAAACGATAATATAAATAATTATCAATTAGTAATTCAAAAATATGAAATTGATAATTATATTAAAATAGAAAAATTAATTAATCTTATTAATGAATTCTTGGATTCTAAAGAATCATATAAAATAGGAAAAGAAGGTGTTTATAGTTTAATTTCTGAAATCATTGATAGTTCCGAACAAATAGATATAAATAGTTATATTGATACTTTATTATCATTTTTAAAAGAGCAACAATATCCAATAGCTGAAGTTTCAAGACTTTTAACAGAAGAAGCAACAATAAGTACAGAGTTAATATCTGTTGTAAATATGATAAAAGAAGATTTTAATTTTAACTTACTTGAAACAAATGAAGAATTAGAACAGTTACAATCTCATATTAATATAATAGCAGATGTAAATAATTCTCCTATATTTGATTCATTAAAAATTAGTTTAATTAATGACTTTTTTAATACTTATGAGATACTAAAAGATATTAAAAATGAATCAGGACTGGCATCAGCCCAAATGAATGAATTAATAAAATATGGAGAGTTTAAATCAAATTTATTTTACAATAAACAAACATCAAAATATATAGATTTATCAAATAAACTTAATAGTATAGATAATAATATTGATAATTTATCTATTTGGCTTGATTATAAAAATCTTTTAGCAAAAATTAAAGGATTAGGATTAATTAAGATTATTGAAGCAATTGAATCTGATGTTCTACCAAAAGAACTTATTATTACAGCTTATTATTACAATTTTTATAATTCTTTATTAAGAACAACATTTAAAAAATATCCATCTTTAAATGAATTTAGTAGATTATCTCATGAAGAAATAATAAAAACTTTTAAAGAGTTAGATTTAGAATTATTAGAATTAAATAAACAATTTGTTGCATCAAAAGCTTGTGATAGAGAAATGCCATATTCTCAAAGTGGTGGATTAGTTTCAAGTTTTACAAATATGAGATTGATTGAAAATGAAATATCAAAGAAAAAAAGACATATTCCAATTAGAAAATTAATAGAAAGAGCTGGTGTAGCAATAAAAGCTTTAAAACCTTGTTTCATGATGAGTCCATTATCAGTTGCTCAATATTTACCACCAAATACATTAAAATTTGATGTTTTATTAGTTGATGAAGCATCACAGTTAAGACCAGAAGAAGCATTAGGAATTATAGCAAGAGCAAATCAAGTTGTTATAGTAGGTGACCCAAAACAGTTACCACCAACATCATTTTTTGATACTTTAAAAGATGAAAGTCAAGATGATGAAGATACAATACTTGATGTATCAGAATCAATTCTTGATAGTTGTATAGATTTATATAGTCCCGTAAGAAGACTAAAATGGCATTATAGATCTCAACACGAAACATTAATTGACTTCTCAAATCAGCATTTTTATGATAATGATTTAATAGTATTTCCATCTCCAACAAGTGTAAGTAGTAATGAACTTGGGGTTAAACATACATATATTGAAAATGCAATATATCAAGGTGGAGCAGGAAAAAGATATAATAAATTAGAAGCCAAAGTTGTAGTGGAGCATATTGAAAAGCAAATTAAAGAATTTCCTAAAAAATCTTTAGGTATTGGAACATTTAATACATCACAAAGAGATTTAATTCAACAGATGATAGATGAAAAAGAAAAGACAAATCCACTTATTGCAAATTATATATCAACTTGGAGAGATACAAGTGAACCATTTTTTATAAAAAATCTTGAATCTTTACAAGGGGACGAAAGAGATGTTATATATATTTCTACAACATATGGACCTGATAAAAATACTGGTAAATTAATGCAAAGATTTGGACCCATTAATCAAGATTCAGGATGGAGAAGATTAAATGTTTTAGTAACTAGGTCAAAACAAAAAATGCACATTTTTACTTCTATGCAATCATCTGAGATTTTAATTAATGAAAATTCATCAAGAGGTGTTATTGCATTAAAATCTTTTATTAACTTTGTAGAAACTGGCATATTACTTAATAAGCCTGAACTTATAGAGGGAAAGGGATTTGATTCCCCATTTGAAGAATCTGTTTATCAGCTCTTAAGTGATGCAGGAATTAAAAGTGTACCACAAGTTGGTGTTGCTGGTTATTTTATAGATTTAGCTATTGTATCAGAAGAAGGTGAAGATTATACTTTAGCAATTGAATGTGATGGTGCAACATATCACTCTTCAAAATCTGCAAGAGATAGAGATAGATTAAAAGATGAAGTATTAAATAGATTAGGTTGGAAAGTTTATAGAATTTGGTCTGTAGATTGGTATAAAAATAGACAAAATGAAATTTCAAAACTTTTAAAAGTAATTAAAGAACAACAAGAAATTTATTCAGAGAAATATAAACATAGAACTATATCTACTCCTGCTTCACAGTCAATTGAGATTATACCATCTACAAATAGTGACGAAGCAGTAGGTAATGTAAATAAAGAAATTGAAGAGGACCATAAGCAAAAGAAACATTCAGAAGAAACTCTTCAAAAAAGTGAATATACACAAGTATTTTTATCTGATGAAGCAACTAAAGAACTATTAGTTGAATTGAGAGAAAATGAAATAAGTAAAGACTTTAATATAGATAGAAGATGCATATTGTCTCCTTTGATGTTAGACCAATTTCTTAAACATAAACCTCTTGATATGGAGGAGTTTAGGTCTAAGATTTCATTAAAATTAAGAAATAGTATAGATAGAGAACAATTAATATTTATGGGTACAATTTTTGAAATATTAGAAATGTCAGATGAATAATATAAAAGGTAAAATAAATAATGAATCCACAAAATATAATCACAACAAACGAATACAAAAACTTTATCATTGATATAAAATCAAAAATACAAATATCTCAAACAAATGCTATAACAAAGGTAAATAAAGAGTTAATAATACTATATTTTAATATTGGTAAAAGTGTTTTTATCAAACAACAAGAGTTGGGTTGGGGTGCAAAAGTTATAGATAATTTAAGTAGTGATATAAAAGTTACATTTCCACAACTAGGTGGGTTCTCTAGTAGAAATATTAAAAGAATGGTACGGTTTTATAAAGAATATAAAAAAGTGCCGTCAGCAGTGGCACAATTGAAAAATGAAAAAATGCCACTACTAGTGGCACAAATTCCTTGGACACATAATATTATTTTAATAGAAAAAATAAAAGATATAGATTTACGATATTGGTACATAGAAAAAATAGTTGAAAATGGATGGAGCAAGGATGTATTATCTCTGATGATAAAAAGTGAAGTTCATAAAAGAGAAGCTAAACTTACATCAAATTTTAAAAATACTATAGTTTCATATGATAGTGACCTAGTACAACAATCTTTTAAAGATCCTTATATTTTTGATTTTTTAACAATTAGTGAGCCATTTAGAGAAAAAGAACTTGAATCAAATCTATGTGAACATATGGAAAAGTTTTTGATTGAGCTTGGAAGTGGTTTTGCTTTTGTAGGCAGACAATATAAACTCAAAGTATCAGATAGTGATTTTTATATTGATTTACTTTTTTATCATCTAAAGCTTAGATGTTATGTAGTGATTGAACTTAAAAAGGGAAAATTTAAACCTGAATATTCTGGTCAAGTAAATTTTTATTGTAGTGCTATAGATGAAACAGTAGCACATGAAAATGATAATCCAACAATAGGATTAATTTTATGTCAAGAAAAAAATGAAATCATTGCAGAATATTCACTCAAAAATATGTCACAACCAATAGGTATATCACAGTATGAATTAACAGAAGTTTTACCTAAAGAGTTTGAATCAAGTTTACCTACAATTGAGATGATTGAAGATGAATTAAAAAGTAGTTTGGATGATAAATAAGTTAAATGCAAAAGAAATTCACTATAGTCATTTTGCTTCACCGTTGCTTCACTAACTAATACAATTTTTTCTTTTTTATAGCATTATCACCTTATATAATGGCTTTTGCTAGTAATAATTTGCTTCACCATTGCTTTATTTACAGGATAAATTTATTAGATTTACTTTTTTATCATATAGAACAACAATTAAATATAAGTTTTTATAACAAAATTTAGTTTGCCATATTATTCAGCTACTAAAATATCTGTAACATATTGGCAAAAGGTTTTAAAAAATCTAAATTTAGAATATAGAATCTTATATAATATGAGATATACTTTGGGTTGCTTCAATGCTTGGTCATAATAATGCAAATATTACACTTCAAGTATATGCTAAATATATTAAAAGTGAGAAAAAATCAAGAGGCTCTTTTTTGTTAGAATAGTTAGCACAAAACTAGCACAGTTTTAGCACAATCAAAAATTAGGTGCTTCCTAAATGGCTTACATACACAAAGGGCTATTAAGACAAAGGAAGCGTTATAGTAAACTCTGCTCCAGTATATTCTTTATCTTCGTAAGTATAAGTTTGATTTGTAGCTTCAACAATTCCATTCATACCATTTACTATTAAATTATATGTCATATGAAGTCCAAGTCCTGTACCTTGTGACTGATGCTTTGTTGTAAAATATGGTTCAAATATTTTAGGTAAAATATCTTTTGGTATTCCACCTGCATTATCTTTAATTTTTATAACAACATTTTGTCCTCGTTCCTGCGAAGTTTCACTATTTTCTACACTACTTGATATGAACAGCAATCTATTATCTTCAAGATTTTCTACTAAAGCATCTTCTGCATTATTAAATATATTTATCATACATTGTGTAAGTTCATTTTCATAGCCATCTACCTCTATATCTTCATCTATAGTAAGTATCATATTTATATGATTGGTTTTTATTGTTCCTTCAATCAAATGATAAAAACTATCTATTTCATGTGTTAATTTAAATATTGTCTTTAATCTATCACCTTTGATAAAATTTCTAAAATCATCTATTGTTTTTGATAAATATTGTGCATTTTTATTTATTACTTCACAAGATTTATCAAATTCTTCATCGTTAAGGTGTCCATACTCTTTTTGGAGTTGCATACCTGTAGCCGCAGTTGATATGACTGATAACGGTTGTCTCCATTGATGAGCGATATTACCTATCATCTCTCCCATTGAAACATGCGTAGCTTGACTTTGTAATAATTGATATTGTTCTTCAAGTTTTATTTGAATCATTTTTAATTCCGTTATATCTCGACCAGAACCCACAGTTCCTATAATATTTCCATCTTTATCATAAAACGGGGCTTTATTGACTTCTAGGTATAATAGTTTGCCTTTAATATTTCCATATTCTTCAAACTTCATTGGCATATTATTATCAATTACTACTTGGTCACTATTAGAACATACTTCGCCAAAAGTATGCCAGTCTGGCTTATCTTTATGTGCTTCCCTTTCTCTAAGTGCAAAAAACACATCACCTTTTCCGATAGGTTCTTCTATATCTTTTGCCATAAGCAATCCATCACAAATGGCTTTGTTAGCATAGATATATTTACCTTCTAAATCTTTAATCCAAAGCATATCCGGTAAATTTTGCGTTAATAATTTTAATAATTGAGAGTCATACTCTTTAATATCTGAAATGTTAAATGGCATAATAATCCTACATATACTTCTGTAATACAGCAGGGATATTAATACTACCATCTTCATTCTGATGATTTTCTATAATAGCTACTAAAGTTCTACCAACAGCAAGTGATGAACCGTTTAGAGTATGTGCCAACATATTCTTTTTTCCATCTTTATATCTGATTTTTGCTCGTCTAGCTTGAAATTCTTTTGTATTTGAAATTGATGAAATTTCTCTGTATTTTCCCTGACCTGGCAGCCAAACTTCTAAGTCAATAGTAGTTGCGGCACTAAATCCTAAATCACCTGTACAAAGTTGAACTTTTTGATGTGGCAATTCTAATGAAGTCAATATATCACTTGCACAACTAACCATCTTCTCAAATACTTCTTTTGATTGTTCTTGTTTTGTGATAGCTACCATTTCAACTTTATCAAATTGATGTTGTCTGATTATTCCTCTGGTATCTCTTCCTGCACTTCCTGCCTCTTTTCTAAAACAAGGAGTGTAAGATGTAAGAAGCATTGGTAACTCTTTTTCATCTATAATTTCATCATTAAATAAATTTGTAAGAGATACTTCTGCTGTAGGAATCAAATATAAATCTTCCCCCTCAATCTTAAACAGATCATCTTCAAATTTTGGAAGCTGACCGGTACCTCTTAAAGCATTTGAATTTGCCATAAACGGAACATACCACTCTTCAAATCCTCGCTCTCTATTAAAGTCTAAAAAGTAGTTGATTAAAGCTCTCTCAAGTCTAGCCCCAATTCCTTTTAAAGCTGCAAATCTACTTTTAGCAATCTTTACACCTCTTTCAAAATCAATTATTCCAGTACTCTCTCCTATATCCCAATGCTCTTTAGGTGTAAAATTAAATTCTCTAGGAGTTCCAATTTGCTCTATAACTACATTGTCTTCTTCCCCGTCACCCAATGGAACTTCATCATCTGGCATATTTGGAATACCCATAGCAATGGCATTTAATTCTTCTTCTAAAACTCTTACCTCATCTTCATAACTAGCCTTAGTTTTCTTTAAATCATCTATTTGAGATTTTAATACGGCTATATCTTTGCCCTCTTTTTTATAAGCACCAAATTGAGATGATAAAGCATTTTGTTCAGCTTGTAAACTTTCCATATCCTGCCGTTTTGCTTTTGCAGTTTCACTTTTATGTTTCAAATCATCTAAAATTGCATCATCAACACCTTTTCTTAAAAGTGCAGAAGCAACTGCATTAAAATCTTTTTGCAATAATTTAATATCTATCATTTAGTTTTTATCCTTGTTTTACTCTAAAGTTTTTTTAATTATAGAAGTTATCTCTTCTTTTTTCACAAAATCAGCACCCATACTAATAATAAACTGACTGGCTTGGGCAACTGTATATGATGTTTTTTTCACTTTACTTTCATCAATTATGATTGTATAGCCACTTGTCGGGTTTGGACTGGTCGGTACAAATAAAACTAAAACCCCGTCATGTTTATTTAAAACATAAGCAGGTACCCAAGTATCACTTTTTGGATATTCTACAAGTACTACTTCTTTTCTATTATCCTTACTATCAGGAGTAAATAAAGCTGTTATTTTTTTTATCACAGAATATATTGAACCTATTGCCGGTACTTTTGCTAATAAGTTATCAATAGTTGAAATTAAAAATGATTTACCGGCTTTTTCAATTGATGAACCGACAAAAGCTAAAGTTATCAAAGTAAAAACAAATATACCCATAGTAAATAAGCTGTCATTTGTATAATATGACACAAAATCAAACAATTCTACACTTAAAGTCTTTACCCATAATACAAGCTGAATAACGATAAAAAGTGGAATAAGTGCCAATGTACCAATAAAAATATATCTAAATAAATGTTTCATAATATCCTCATCATTTTTTCGCTAGTATACCACACATCATCTTTAGGATGATTTGATTTATAAAAAAACTCTAAAGGTAATAAAAGTGCGAATTTTATCAGGAATACAACCATCAGGGACAATCCATATAGGTAACTATTTTGGTATGATTAAAAAAATGATTGAGAGTCAAAATGATGGAGAATTATTTGCATTTATAGCTTCATACCATGCCCTAACTTCCGTAAAAGATAAAGAGTTTTTACAAAAAAATATTTTTGAAGCTGCTGTTAATTTTTTGGCTCTTGGTATGGATCCGGAAAAATCAACATTTTGGGTACAAAGTGATGTACCGGAAGTTTTAGAATTATATTGGATTTTATCAAATCATACACCTATGGGACTACTTGAACGAGCACACAGTTATAAAGATAAAACATCAAAAGGGATTAATGCAAATCATGGACTTTTTTCCTATCCTGTTTTGATGGCTGCTGATATTTTACTTTTTGACTCTAATATCGTACCAGTTGGAAAAGACCAAATTCAACATGTAGAGATGACAAGAGATATAGCTGCTACATTCAATCACACCTACGGAGATATTTTAACTATCCCTGAACACAAAATAGATACTGTTGTTCAAAGTGTTCCAGGTACTGACGGTACAAAGATGAGCAAAAGTTATGGAAACACTATAGATATGTTTGGAACTAAAAAAGGTATCAAAAAACAAGTGATGAAAATAGTAACTGACAGTAAAGAACTTGAAGAGATAAAAGAGTGGGACAGTTGTAATGTTTATACTTTATGTCAACTCTTCATGAGCGATGATGAGTTGGTTGAACTTCAAAAAAGATATGCAACACCGGGTGAGGGGTATGGGCACTTTAAACTTACTTTACTTGATAAAATAAATGAGCATTTTAGCCCCTTTGCCCAACGAAGAGAGCATTATCTAAACAATCCAGATGAAGTAAAAGAGATATTAGCGTATGGAGCTTCAAAGGCAAGAAAAATAGCACAAGAAAAATTAAAAATTATTAGAGATGCTGTGGGATTAAACTATTAAGATATTGGAAGTTCAATAATAAATGAGAGTGTAAAATAAACTGAGAGTGTAAAATAAACTGTGTAAACCCACCAGTTTCTTTTTAATCACTTCTCATATTTTGCCATAATCTCCTTAAAAAATATACTAAGTTGAGGATAAATCTCAAACCAATTTCTAATACTAGAAGCATTCCATTTATTTTGTTGTTCAGCACAAGCCAGATACATCTGATCTGTCAACCCTATATCATACTAAGAACTATAAATTCTAAGCAACCATTTCATTTTGTAACATTAACTCTTCAAACTCAACTGGTGAATAATTATTATTTGCACTATGCATTCTTTTTTTAATATATCACGCTCCTGCCTAAGTAGTTTAGTTTCTCTTCTTAGCCTTTTATTCTCTTGTTCTAAAGTTTCTTTGGGAGTTTTGACTATAGATTTAGTTAAATCTTGATTGGCCTTTTTATATTCATTCATCCAATTATAAATTGTCTTAGGATTTACATCTAAATCTTTAGCAATTTTTAGAACTGAATCACCATTATTTAAAACCAACTGTATTGTTGAATCTCTAAACTCTCTTGTATATTGACTATTTTTTATATTTTCTACTTTCTTCATACTTTTATTTTAACTTAGATTTATTTAAGTTCTAAGTATGAATTAGTGTAGCCAGATCAAAATGTACTTGAAGGTGGAGTATTCTCGCACATGAAAAATATGATTAGTTTACATCGTGGATTAACCAAAAGTATGAAGCTTATGTTGGTTGATTTTTATTTACTAAATTATCAAAAAAAGTAATTATTCAGGCGCCCATATTTTTCATTAAGTCTCAAAACAGTTTAGGTGTAACTTACAGTTTTAAAAACAATTTTGAGCTTGATATCTCATATAATAAAAATAAAGGAAATGACACAAGTGATACAATCTGGACAAAGGTTAGTTGGTATTTTTAGATTTAGACTTTCGTAAGACACTCTTTACAAATACCCTCTAATGATATTGAACTTGTCTCAATTTGAAAATTACTATATTTTGATACTTCATTTAACAAAAAAGAAATATCAATAGTTTCATCTTCTATGCTACCACATTTTTTACATACTAAATGTATATGTGGCAATTTGGTTGTTTCGTATCTATTCTTTTGATTTGGTAGTTTTACCTCTGTTACAATTTCTTTTAAAACCAAATCATTTAAATTTCTATATAATGTTGCTTTTGAAAGTGTTGGACAATTTTCTATAACTAAACTATAAAGTTTATCAATATCAATATGTTTTGATTTTTCTAATTCTTCTAAAATCACTAATCTTTGATGTGTAGCTTTTAAATCTTTATTTTGCAAAATAGCTTTAAAATCTGTCATTTAATTTGTCTCTTTTATAATATAATCTTTTCTTATTATAGCTAAATTTTATATAAGATAGTTCAAAATTTAATTAATATAAAATACTAAATAGGATTTATTATTATTTAAGATTAGATATTATATAATTTTATTAATCTTAAAATAAGGAGAGATTATGAAAAAGACTAAAATTGTCTTAGTTGGTTTATTAGTTGCAAGTGTAAGTGCATTTGCAGGGGATGCTTTGATTAAAAAAGCTAAAAATGCAGGTATGCTGCCAATACCATCAAATCAATTAGAGTTGATAAAGCTTATTGATAATTCTAAAAATCCAATAACCGATGCAAAAGTTGAACTTGGTAAAAGATTATTTTTTGAACCAAGATTATCAAAAAGTGGATTAATTTCATGTAATACTTGTCATAACTTAGGTATGGGTGGTGTTGATGGATTAGCAGCAGCAGTTGGTCATAAATGGACAGCAAATCCTGCACATTTAAATTCACCGACTGTTTATAATGCAGTATTTAATTCATCACAATTTTGGGATGGTAGAGATCCGCATTTAGAAGCTCAAGCTCAAGGTCCTATGCAAGCAGGTCCAGAAATGGCAGCACCTAAATCACTTGTAGAGGCTCGTATAAATTCTATGCCGGCTTATGTAGAAGAATTTAAAGCAACATATGGTAATGATGTAAAAATTAACTTTGAACTAATAACTGCTACTATTGGGTTATTTGAAAGAACACTTGTAACACCATCAAGATTTGATCAATTCATGGAAGGTAATAGCAATGCTTTAACTAAAAAAGAAAAAACCGGTCTTAAAGTATTTATAGATAAAGGTTGTGCATCTTGTCATAATGGTGTAGGTATTGGTGGAACAATGCAGCCATTCCAAGTTGCAAAAAAATATAAATTTATTAACTTAGGTGGATTTCAAGGTGATAAAAATGGTATGGTAAAAACTCCAACACTTAGAAATATTGAAGAGACAGCTCCATATTTTCACAATGGTGCTATTTGGTCATTAAGTGATGCAGTTAAAGAAATGGGTTCTACTCAACTTGGAATTAAAATTAGTAATAAAGAAGCTAAACAAATTACATGCTTCTTAAAATCATTAACAGGCGATAAAGGAGATATTTCATATCCTCAACTACCTGTAATAACAAACAAAACTCCAAAACCAGATATGAACTAAATATAAAAAGAAGAGATAAATCTCTTCTTTTTAAAGAAAGAAAATTATGAAAACCTTACAATTAAATATAATTTTACTTTTATGTATAAGTATAAATATATTTGCTTCTAGCGATATTGAATTAATAAATAGAGCTAAAAATGCAAATATGATGCCTATACCTCAGAGTAAATTAAAACTTTTAGAACTTATTGATGATAAAGAAAATCCAATAACAGATAAAAAAATTAAGTTAGGTAAAAAACTTTATTTTGAACCTAGGTTATCAAAAAGTGGATTAATCTCTTGTAATACTTGTCATCATCTAGGGATGGGTGGAGTTGATGGGATAAGTGTTGCTACTGGAAATAAATGGTTATCAAATCCTTTACATCTTAACTCTCCAACAGTATATAATGCAGTTTTTAATTTTGAACAATTTTGGGATGGTAGAAGTCCACATCTTGCCGATCAAGCACAAGATTGCAAAAATCACTCCCAAAAAGACACCATATCACTTTCTAAAAAGACACCCTAGCGGTTAACAAAAAGACACCGTATCACTTTTTATCTGGACACTTTGGTTGAAAAAGTGATAGGTAAGTTTAAATTAAGTTTATTTGCTGGATTAAAACTAATTTAAGTTTGAGATATTCTCCATATTAAACTACACTTCTAAAAATATTAGGAGTGTATCAATGAGGAGAGTTTTAATGAAACAGATTAAAGAGATACTAAAATTAAAGTATCAAATGGATTTCTCATATAGGAGAATAGCAAAGAGTCTTGGTGTATCTAGATCTGCTGCAGCTGAATATTGTAGAAGATTTGAGATATTACCAGATAAACTGGAAGATTTTTTATTGCATGATGAAGATATTATGTATAAAATGCTTTTCCCTGAACAAACTATATTACACAGGCAATCTTTAAGACCTAAACCTGATGTTGAATATATTGATAAAGAAATTCGTAAAAAAGGTGTTACATATCTATTGTTATGGCAAGAGTATAAAGAGCAGAATCCTGATGGTTATGGATACACTCAATTTAAAACTTATTATCATAAATATAAAAAGAAATTAAACCCATCAATGAGACAAATACACTTAAATGGTGAAAAATTATTTGTAGATTATAGTGGTGTTACTGTTCCTATTTATAATAGTAAAACAGGAGTTATTTCAAAAGCTCAAATATTTGTAGCAGTATTAGGAGCATCAGGTTATACATATGTAGATGCAACACCTAGTCAAAAGCAAGAATACTTTATAAAGTCGCACACAAAAGCTTTTAACTTCTTTGGAGGAGTACCTAAAATATTAGTACCAGATAACCTAAAAAGTGCAGTTATTTCAAATAATAAAGATGGGATTGTTTTAAATGAAAGTTATAAAGCAATGGCAAATCATTATGGGTGTGTAATTGAACCAGCAAGACCATATAAACCAAAAGATAAAGCAAAAGCAGAACAAGGAGTTCAAGCAATTCAAAGATGGATATTAGCCGTTCTTCGGCATAGAAAATTTTTGATGTTGAAGAACTTAATGATGCTATATCTCCATTGCTTGATATTTATAACTCTAAGGTTATGAAACGATTAAAGAAAAGTAGAGATACTTTATTTAAAGAGTTAGATGAACCATACTTGCAACCACTAGCAGCTAATCAATATATTTATAAAGAGTTTAAAATAGCAACTGTAAATATAGATTATCATATAGAGCTTCAAAGTGCTAGATACTCAGTACCATTTAAATATTTAGGAGAAAAAGTAGAGGTAAGATACTCAACATCTACAGTTGAGATTTATCATAAATCAAAGCTAATTGCCACACATCCAAGATATTATGATAGTGAATATTCAACTATTAAAGAGCACCAACCTGAAAATCATCAATATCAAGATGCGAAGTTTAATCCTGGAAGATATTTAAACTGGGCAAAAAGTATAGGGGTTCAAACTGTAGAGTTTACAAAGATGAAATTAGAACAAGAGCAATTTCCATCATATGCATACAGAAAACTAAATGCCATTCTTTCATTGGCAAAACAATATGAAAAATATGAAGTTGATTTAGCTTTAGGATATGCAATGAGTATTAATGCCACTACAGTTGCATCTATAAAATCAATATTATCAAAAAAGCTTTATTATAAAAAGCCTGCTAATAATATTATAAATATAGCACAAAATAACTACAGTAATATTCGTGGTAATACAGAATATAAATAAAAAGGATAGAAAAAAATGAACCAAGAAACAGTAACAAATAAAATGAGTGAATTAAAATTAGAAGGCTTTAAAACAGCATACTTACGACAAATTGAAGATAGAAATTATGATAAATTATCATTTAATGAGAAACTCTACAACCTACTTGAAGCCCAAGAGATACATCAGCACAACAGAAGGATTAAACTTAATTTTAATATATCAAAAATAAAAGATAAGCAAGCAACTTTAGAAGATTTAGTTTATAAGCAAACAAGAGGTTTAAATAAAGAACAAATTTTAGGATTAGCAAATATGGACTTTATAAGAAATTATCAAAATATTATCATTACAGGTAAAACAGGAACTGGTAAATCTTATCTCGCACAAGCACTAGCTAATCGTTCTATCATGGATGGATTTAAAGCTTATTATATTAGAGTTCCTACAATACTTGAAGATATATCAATCGCAAGAGCAGATGGAACATATACAAATTTCTTACGAAAACTTAGCAAATATAGTATTCTTATTTTAGATGACTTTGGAATAAATCCATTATCAGCTGATGATGCTACAAATTTATTAGAAATTATAGAAAGTAGAGTTGACTTATCATCAATAATTCTCACCTCTCAACTTCCTGTATCACAGTGGTATGATTATTTAAATAATGATACTGTTGCTGATGCAATATTAGATAGGATTGTACATTCTTCACATAGAGTTGAACTAAAAGGTACATCAATGAGGAAAATTATGTCAAAAATAAATTAACACTTGGACACTTTATGCTAAAATGTTGTTAGAGAATATTTCAAATTTGTAAGTGTCCAAGTGTTTGTGATACGGTGTCTTTGTTGAGTGATATTTGTACAAGATCCTATCCAAGCTCCTTTTGAAATGGCTTCATCGCAAGAACTTGTATTACAAAGAATAAGTTCAATACCTCAATATGTAGATGAATTTAAAAAAGCATATACAGCTGATATAAAAATAACTTTTGAACTTATTGCAGATACTATTGCTATTTTTGAAAAAACTTTAATCACACCATCAAGATTTGATAAGTTTTTACATGGGAATAATAATGCACTAAATAAAGAGGAGAAAGAGGGATTATCAGTTTTTTTAGATTTAGGATGTGCAAGATGTCATAAAAATATTGCATTAGGTGGTTCTATGCAACCTTTTGATACAGGTAAAAGATATAAATTTAGAAATTTAGGCAATTTTACCGGGAATAAAGAGCATCTTGTAAAAACACCAACATTAAGAAATATTGAACAAACTTCTCCATATTTTCATAATGGTGCAATATGGGATTTGAAAGAAGCAGTTAAAGAGATGGGGGAAATCCAACTTCTCTTAGGAATAAGTGATGAAGATGCTAAAAAGGTAGTAATATTTTTAAAGTCACTTACTGGAGAAAAGCCTAATATTATATATCCACAGTTACCTATAAGTAGTGAGACAACTCCTAACCCTTTATAAATTAACTCAACTTACTATATATAGCAAAAAAATTAATATAATATTAACATTATATTAATACTATAATACCCCAAGAAAATAAGAACGAAAAAATAAGATTCTTATTCCTAAAAAGTTAAAATAATAAAATATTTAATAGGGGTAAAAAATGAGTACAAAAAGAAGAATATTTACAGCAAAATTTAAAACAAAAATTGTTTTAGAAGTTTTAAAAGGTGAAAAGACTTTAAATGAGATAGCAAGTAAAAATAATATAACACCTAAAAATATCCAAAATTGGAAGAAGATATTTTTGGATAATGCAGAGTTGGCAATGGAGCCTGCAAAGGCTATCAAAGAATATAAAGACGAAAACTTAAAATTACAATCTAAAATAGATGATTATGCAAAGATAGTAGGTAAAATGACAGTTGAAAAGGAATGGCTTGAGGGAAAGCTACAAAGCTTGGACTTATCTAATAAAAAAGAGTTGATAGAGTCTAAGCTAACATATATTTCAGTATCAACTCAATGTAAACTTATAAAATTAAATCCAAGCAGCTTATATTATAAGCCTATAGAAAATAAGCATAAAATATCACTCAAAGATAAGATAAATGATATTTATGAGCAAATACCAATATATGGAGCTTTAAAAGTTCATCAGCAACTTTTAGAAGATGGATACAATATAAGTTTGAATACTGTTTATAAATATAGACAATAGATGGGTTTAAAGCCAATATTAGCAGTTAAACCAATAAATCTATCAATACCAGATAAGCAACATAAAAAATACTCTTACAAGCTTAGAGGAGTTGACATAGTAAAAGCAAATCAAGTATGGAGTACGGATATAACATATATCAAGATTAATGGCGGCATGGTTTATTTAGCAGCTATAATTGATTGGTATTCTAAAGCTGTACTATCTTGGAAAATATCCAACACTATGGATTCAGCTTTAACAATGGATGTTCTAAATGAAGCATTATCGCTATATGGTAAACCTGAAATATTTAATACAGATCAAGGCAGTCAATACACAAGTCATATCCATACACAGACTTTAAAAGATAATGGCATCATTATCTCAATGGATGGTAAAGGTAGAGCTACTGATAATATTTGTATAGAGAGATTCTGGCGAAGTGCAAAAGTTGAAAGAATTTATCTAAATGAATATAACACAATTAAAGAGTTAAAAACTGATGTGAAAGATTATATTGATTTTTATAATCATAAAAGATTTCATCAAACTTTAAATTATAAAAAACCAATGAGTTTTTATTATGATAGTTTAAAAATTAATAATAAGGATTATGATAAATTAGTTGAAATTGTGGCATAAGGTAACAGGTGAAAAAGAGAATAAGGATTTAGAAAAAGTTGTCTTGTCTTCTTGGGGTATTATACCTTTAAGAAATACAGCAACTAAAAAGAAGATTAAAGATTCAAAGTTCTCAAAGAACCAATTTTTATATAATAAGCAAGATGATTGCTACATCTGCCCGAATAATCAAATCTTAGCAAACAGCAAAACTCAATATAAAAGAAATAATAGAATGTTAGATGTATATAGATTATCTAGTGTTATTTGTAAAGCTTGTCCATTGAAAAAAAACTGCTTATCAGATAAAACTTTTTATAAACAAATGCACAGATGGGAGCATGAAACAATCATTGATGATTATACTTTTAAAATGAATACTAAAAAAGCTAAAGAGATAGTTAGAAAAAGAGGTTCGATAGTTGAACATCCATTTGGAACTATAAAAAGAACTTTAGGTTGGGATCATTTTTTAGTTCGTGGTAAGAAAAAGGTACTTGGAGAAAATGCTCTTATTATGTTTACATATAATTTTAAAAGACTTTTAAACCTCATAGGGATAACTCTATTTAAAAAGTTGTGTTTAGCTATTAAAAACAAAGATTTAACACAGATAAGGGAAGATATAGCAAAATATATCTTGGTGCTTGGGCTTTATTTGGCTTATTTCTTTATAAATATTTTTTATTTTCAGATTTTGAGTAAAAAATTAAAATATTTGAAGATTTAGCTTGAATTTTAGCTGTGAAAATAGTTTATTTGGGGCTAAATTCACAGTCTGTACGAATTGTTATGCTTGATTGTTAGTAAAAGTTATGGAAAATATTTATATATTTCTTTTCTGTGTTTTACTATTTCTACTATTATGGTATTATTTTCTTTTTTGATTCCTACTCTATAATCACCAAATCTGATTTTAAAATAGTTTTTATATCCTGTCATTTTTTCAACTTTACCAATTTCACTTAAATTATCATAAGTTGGTAATTTGTCAAATATAAATTTTTCTATTGTGTCTGCATATTCATTTGGTAATTTTGAAAGTTCTTTTAAGAACTTTTTCTTTATTTCAACTTCCATTTAATATTATGAAGCTTTATTTTGCTTTAATGATTTATAATATTCTCTGGCATCTTTTAAAGATAATGTTTCATTATCTTTATTTTCTTCCATTAATTTATATAATGCAAAATTTTCTAATGTTTCTGTAATTTGATTGTAAGTATTAATATCTAGTTGCACTGCAATTTTATGATTTTCACTATCTACTATATAATTAGGATTGATACACATAATTTACCCCTATAATTTATTTATATATTATTGTATCAAAACTTAAGTGAATTTTACTTAAGTTTTAAATTTATAAATTAATCTATTATTTACAAGTAAATACTAAATCAACTTCTGGAAATACTGCAAATCTGATCTGGCTACAAATATCACTCAACAAAGACACCGTATCACAAACACTTGGACACTTACAAATTTGAAATATTCTCTAACAACATTTTAGCATAAAGTGTCCAAGTGTTAATTTATTTTTGACATAATTTTCCTCATTGATGTACCTTTTAGTTCAACTCTATGTGAAGAATGTACAATCCTATCTAATATTGCATCAGCAACAGTTGATTTGGCTACACTAATTCATACTTAGAACTTAAATAAATCTAAGTTAAAATAAAAGTATGAAGAAAGTAGAAAATATGAAAAATAGTCAATATACAAGAGAGTTTAGAGATTCAACAATACAGTTGGTTTTAAATAATGGTGATTCAGTTCTAAAAATTGCTAAAGATTTAGATGTAAATCCTAAGACAATTTATAATTGGATGAATGAATATAAAAAGGCGAATCAAGATTTAACTAAATCTATAGTCAAAACTCCCAAAGAAACTTTAGAACAAGAGAATAAAAGGCTAAGAAGAGAAACTAAACTACTTAGGCAGGAGCGTGATATATTAAAAAAAGCAGCAGTATACTTTGCGAAAGAAGTTCAATAAAGTATACCTGGATAAAAGATAATAAAATGAACTTCAATAAAAATCTAATGTGCAAAATATTAAAAGTAGATATTTCAAGTTATTATCATTGGATTAATAATGGATGTATAGTTAAAACAGTAGATGATAAACTTAATGAGTTAATAGAGATTATATTTATTCAAAGTAGATGCAAATATGGTACAAGACGGCTAAAAGATAAACTAGAGCGATTATATGGGCTTATTGTTTCAAGAAGACGAATTGGAAATATTATGAAAGATTTAAATCTTGTAGCAAATAAAAAGAAAAGATTTAATATGGCATACAGATAGAGGTAGTCAGTATGCATCTTACTCTCATAAAGATTTATTAGAAGAAAATGGAATTATACAAAGTATGAGTAGAAAAGGTAATTGTTGGGATAATGCAGTTGCTGAAAGTTTTTTCCATACATTAAAAACTGAACTTACTCATCATGAGATTTATGAAACTAAATCAAAAGCTAATCAATCTATATTTGAATATATAGAAGTATATTACAATAGACAAAGAATGCATAGTGCAAATAATAATTATTCACCAGTTGAGTTTGAAGAGTTAATGTTACAAAATGAAATGGTTGCTTAGAATTTATAGTTCTTAGTATGATATAGGGTTGACAGATCATATTTCTTTATAAATATTTTTTATTTTCAGATTTTGAGTAAAAAATTAAAATATTTGAAGATTTAGCTTGAATTTTAGCTGTGAAAATAGTTTATTTGGGGCTAAATTCACAGTCTGAACGATTTGTTATACTTTGTCTTTAATGGATGTTTAAATTATTCTATAAAGTTTTAAATAATTTCAAGAGAAGTAGAAGTCTTCTCTTGTGTTAAATTTAGATTTTGGAAACATTAGAATTTATAATTATAAGAAACTAAAAATCTACTTACTTTATCAGTTTCAGCAGTTACTGTGTAATCATTTCCACCAGTTGTATGTGTTGCACTTTCACTTCCTGATGTAGATAAACTAAAATCATAACCTATTGTTAAAAATTGTTTTTTATCAATTTCATAATCTGTTCCAATACTTAATATTACCGCTTTTGTTTTTAGATTAAATTCTGATTTATTATAAGAACTAGGTAATTTTTCTTTATAATTCAACATTGTATAACCTACACCAATAAATGGTTTCCATTTTTTATTAGTAATTTTTAAACTATCTTGGTCAATAAAATAAGCATATCCTAAATCAATTGAATTCATATCAACATCAGCACTTGTACTATATGTTGTATAACCAATTGTAAGTTTATGTTTATTATCAATTATTGTACCACCTAAAATAGAAAATACACCACCACTATCACTTTGTGATATTGTTGCAGAAGCTCCATCACTTACTCTTACTACTGTTGTCGTTGGTGTCCAACTTCCACTACCAATTCCAACACCCATAAAGTACTCACTTTGTGCTACTACATTTGTTGTAGCAAATAATAAACTTGCTACTATTAAAGATTTTTTTATCATCTTTTTTTATCCTTTAAATTAAACCAATAACTACAACCTAAAAGATATTATTTCACCCATAGGGAGTTACAAAGAAATCATATCTTTTATAAACTTAAATATTCATAACACCTATGGGGAAGAAATTTGAAAATGAGGCTTAATGAAAAAATTGGGTGCTTAAAAACTTAAGTTAGACTAGCTACTATAATTAATAAAGGAGAAAACTAAAACTATAATACCCCAAGAAAATAAGAACGAAAAAATAAGATTCTTATTCCTAAAAAGTTAAAATAATAAAATATTTAATAGGGGTAAAAAATGAGTACAAAAAGAAGAATATTTACAGCAAAATTTAAAACAAAAATTGTTTTAGAAGTTTTAAAAGGTGAAAAGACTTTAAATGAGATAGCAAGTAAAAATAATATAACACCTAAAAATATCCAAAATTGGAAGAAGATATTTTTGGATAATGCAGAGTTGGCAATGGAGCCTGCAAAGGCTATCAAAGAATATAAAGACGAAAACTTAAAATTACAATCTAAAATAGATGATTATGCAAAGATAGTAGGTAAAATGACAGTTGAAAAGGAATGGCTTGAGGAAAAGCTACAAAGCTTGGACTTATCTAATAAAAAAGAGTTGATAGAGTCTAAGCTAACATATATTTCAGTATCAACTCAATGTAAACTTATAAAATTAAATCCAAGCAGCTTATATTATAAGCCTATAGAAAATAAGCATAAAATATCACTCAAAGATAAGATAAATGATATTTATGAGCAAATACCAATATATGGAGCTTTAAAAGTTCATCAGC
This sequence comes from Arcobacteraceae bacterium, assembly GCA_965242915.1. Taxonomy (GTDB): domain Bacteria; phylum Campylobacterota; class Campylobacteria; order Campylobacterales; family Arcobacteraceae; genus CAJXII01. The sequence goes on along the minus strand of CBDETN010000025.1, from coordinate 110,965 downwards.
AACTTTTAGAAGATGGATACAATATAAGTTTGAATACTGTTTATAAATATAGACAATAGATGGGTTTAAAGCCAATATTAGCAGTTAAACCAATAAATCTATCAATACCAGATAAGCAACATAAAAAATACTCTTACAAGCTTAGAGGAGTTGACATAGTAAAAGCAAATCAAGTATGGAGTACGGATATAACATATATCAAGATTAATGGCGGCATGGTTTATTTAGCAGCTATAATTGATTGGTATTCTAAAGCTGTACTATCTTGGAAAATATCCAACACTATGGATTCAGCTTTAACAATGGATGTTCTAAATGAAGCATTATCGCTATATGGTAAACCTGAAATATTTAATACAGATCAAGGCAGTCAATACACAAGTCATATCCATACACAGACTTTAAAAGATAATGGCATCATTATCTCAATGGATGGTAAAGGTAGAGCTACTGATAATATTTGTATAGAGAGATTCTGGCGAAGTGCAAAAGTTGAAAGAATTTATCTAAATGAATATAACACAATTAAAGAGTTAAAAACTGATGTGAAAGATTATATTGATTTTTATAATCATAAAAGATTTCATCAAACTTTAAATTATAAAAAACCAATGAGTTTTTATTATGATAGTTTAAAAATTAATAATAAGGATTATGATAAATTAGTTGAAATTGTGGCATAAGGTAACAGGTGAAAAAGAGAATAAGGATTTAGAAAAAGTTGTCTTGTCTTCTTGGGGTATTATAGTATATTTTTTAAGGAGATTATGGCAAAATATGAGAAGTGATTAAAAAGAAACTGGTGGGTTTACACAGTTTATTTTACACTCTCTGCGCAACCGCTATTCGCTACTTTTGAACCTCTTTTTTTAACTATATCTTTTGATTCTTTAGTATTCCTTTTTTTAATTTTATTTTCACTTTTGCTATAAAGCCAAGTGATACCCAACAAATGCTAAAGCATAAGCTACAATAGAAGTAAATATAAATAGATATACTGCATATTTAATCCCTCCAGATTCTCGTGCAAATACGATAGTTGCAGCTAAACAAGGTAAATATATCATCGTAATTATTATAAATGCTACAGCAGAAGCAAATGATATATTATTAGATAGTCTTTCAATAAGTGAGCTATTTTCTTCATCAACATCACTACCTAAAGAGTATAAAACCCCTAAAGTTGATACAACTACTTCTTTAGCAGCAAGTCCTGTTTGAAGTGCAACTGCCATTTTCCAATCCATACCAAGAGGTTCAAATACAGGCTCTATAAATTTTCCTATTTGCCCTATATAACTTTGTTCTAAAAGTTTTTCATTTAGTTCATTTTCCAATTTAACTTTTTTTTCTTCGATTGCATTTTCGATTTTTACTTCATAAACTTTTGATAGTTCTAAATTTTGTGGGTAGTTACTAGCAAACCATACAAGCATTGAAGCAGCTGCTATAAATGTACCTGCTTTTTTTAAGTACATCATAGTTTTAGATTTAACTGTGTGCCATATTAAAGTAAGTGATGGCATTCTATATTTTGGCATCTCCATTACAAATGGTTCACTTTCCCCTTTAAAAGCAGTCATTTTAAGTACCTTAGCCATAACTAAACCTAATAACGCACCACCTATATAAATAGTAAATAAAATATTTCCTGCATTTTCAGGGGCAAAAAAAGCACCTACAAAAAGAACATATACAGGAAGTTTAGCTCCACAACTCATAAAACCAATTATAAATAAAGTAAGTAATCTATCAGTATCATTTTTAAGTATTCTAGCACTCATATATGCAGGAATTGAACAACCAAAACCAGTTACAAGTGGGATGAAAGATTGACCATGCATACCAAATTTATGAAAAAATCCATCAAGTAAATAAGCAACTCTACTCATATATCCAGTACCCTCAAGCAAAGCAATACCAATAAATAAAATTATAATATTTGGTACAAACATCACAACAGCACCTACACCTGCAATTAGTCCATCAACTATTAATGAACGAAACTCATCATTTCCAATCATACCGCCAACACTATTACCCAAAGAACCAAAAAAAGCATCAATATAATCCATAGGTATTGAACCTATCTCAAAAGTAAGTTGAAACAATCCCCACATAAAAAATAAAAATATAGGAATACCTAAAATTGGATGGATAAGAACACTATCAATTTTTTGTGTGATAGTTCTCTTTTTTTCATCTAATTTTTTAGTTTTTACAGTTTCAGTTATGATACCTTTGTTAAAAGCCATAAACTCATCTGCCATAATATCTATCATGGTATCTTCATCATGGTGTATTTTGATATGCTTAATTGCTTTTAAAACAATAGGTTGCAAACCTGTCCATATAGGCTCATCGTGTAACTCATAATAAATATCTTTATTTTCATTTATTAAATCTATAGCAATTTTACGATGTGAATCACCATCTTTATATTTAGATTCTTTTAGATGTGAAACTATATTGGTAATCTCTTCCTCTATCGCTTCACTAAAAATAAGTTTAGATTCTTTTTTTGGTTGTGCAAATATTTTTACAATAGTTGCCAAAAGATGATCAATACCATCTTTTGTAAGTGCAGAAACTTTTATCGCATCAACTCCTAAAAGTTCACTCATATAATTTGAGTTTATCTCTATATTTTCTTTTTTAGCTTCATCGCTCATATTTAGAGCAATTATCATCTTTTTATTCATATTTAAAAGTTCAGAGGTTAATTGTAAATTTCTTTCAAGATTTGTAGAATCTACAATATTTAAGATGATGTCATACTCTTCATTTTTCAAAAAATCACTTGTAACTTTCTCTTCTGTTGAATAATCAGCCAACATATAAGTACCAGGTAAATCAACCATACTTATAGTGTAATCTTTATATTTAAACTCTATCTCTTTTTTTTCTACTGTTACACCTGTAAAATTCCCAACATGTAAAGTTGTTTTTCCCATAGAATTTGTAAGCATACTTTTACCAACATTTGGTTGCCCTACAAGTGCAATTTTAATATTTTTTTTCATAACTATTCTACCTCAATTTTTTCTGCTTCTATTTTTCGTAAAGCTATATTCATCTTTCCAACTTGTATCTCGTAAGTACCTTTAAAATTTGTATGAGCTAAGTATTTTATCTCTACACCTTTTAATATCCCAAAAGATATAAGTCTTTGTCTTAAAGCCCCTGTAGTATGTAGCTTTTTAACTACATAAGATTTATTTATTTTACAGTCTATTATTGTCATTTTTTTCCTTTATTTTACAATTTGTATTTCAAAATTAGGTTCGTAAGTTCGTCTAATATAATTATTATCCAATAAAAACTCAATTTCTAAATATTCATCAATATTTGTATCTTCTTTAGATTTTAAATTTATTACACGATTATTTTGTTTATCAAATTTAAAAGTGCTAAATTTATTTATCTCATCCATTATATGTTGTGCCATAATTTCCCCTTTCCCCTATAAATTTTTAATAAAACCTTGCAATATATCTAAGATTTAGTCTTTATGCTTGGCTGTAATGTATTGCATATATTGTTAAATTTCGAAATTGTTTAGGAGAACAATATACTACAAGGCTTTATTAAGAATTTATAGGTAAGGCTACTTCTGTAGCCTAGTTAATTTATTAAATCCCTATAAATTAAAATCTAATTGCTAAAGCAATTTCAAAATTCTTTGTATCAGCAATAGCACAACCACTTGCACCATCAAAATCCCCATAAGTTGCACTTAAAGTTACATTATCATTAAGCCCATACTCTAAACCAAAATCTATTTCTGTAGCATCTTTTCCTTGAATATCAGCACTGACATATGTAGCATTTGCAGTTAAATTTCCATTAATTTTATAAGACAATGGAACTATAAAAGCTGTTGTATCTTTTGTGGTACTTGAAGTTATAGAATCTTTTTCAAAAATCATAGCAGGTGCAAAATCATCTCCACCTTTCATACCTTTTGAAAGATTTAAATAAGATAGTCCAATATTTAAACCATCTACTACATCTTTACTAGCATTAAAAAAATAACCTTTTTGAGTTGCCAGATCTGTTGAAACACCAACCATATCTATTTTTTGTTGCATTACTTCTGCACCTAATGTAACACCTGAAACTTCACCCATCATATAAGCAGTAGTAATTTTAACTTTTTTCTCTTTATCAGCAGCAGCAACTTGAGTTGGACCATCGCCTTTATTTGCATAAGCTTGACCATATTTGACCCCAATCATAAAATCACCAACTTTTGCATCAACTCTAATTGCAGTTGCTCCACTATCACCTTTATTTTTATCTGATTCTTCTTCATTTTCTATTTTAGATACCACTTGTATCATTACACCTTTTGCTATAGGTACTGCAACTGCAAGTTTCCAAGCTTCACCACCATTATCAAAAGCATCTGTACCATAAGTAAAATTTGGAACAAGACCTGCATATACTTTACCTTTACCCTTTAAAAATGGCAATACTGCGTAAGCATGTTTAACTCTTAAACTTTTATCGGCTGCTGTATTTGCTTGATTGTCATCATATGCTGTAAAAGTAGTATAAACCTCTAAGCCATTTTCCATTTTTGCATCAAGATTTAAATTTATCTCTGCTGTTCTTTTATTAATAGTAGCTGTATCACTTTTTTCTTGAACTTGTTTTAACTCCATATCTCCACTTAACTCTATATTATCAATATTTGGTGCTGTTACTGTACCTGCATAGCTACAAGTTGCTATCATCAAAGATACAGCTAAACTTAATTTTATTTTATTTTTTATCATTTCTTAATTTCCTTTATTTTATAATAAAGCTCAATATCTCTCAAAATGAGAGTGCTTAAATGCAATATTGAACACTTTGGTTAAAGAGTCTAGTTTGAAATTTTGCTCTTTAACCTTTTTTAACTCTAATTATTTACTACTAAAGCACCAATCTCTTTATCAATTATATGAAGTCCACGACCTTCTAAACCAATGATTTTCATTTTGTCAAGTATCCCTTTAAACAATGCTTCCTCTTCATGCTGTTCTGCTACATACCATTGAAGAAAGTTAAAAGATGCATAATCTTTTTGCTCTAAAGTTAACTCAACTAATTCATTGATTTTTCCTGTTATAAACTGCTCATGCTTATATGTTTGTTCAAAAACATCTTGAATACTTTTAAATTTAGTATCAGGAGCTTCTATACCATTTACAATTGCTTGAGAACCTGTCTCATTTACATAAGCAAAAAGTTTGTGCATATGCCCTAACTCTTCACTTGAATGATTTAGTAAAAACTTTGCAGCCCCGTCTAAACTTTGTGATTTACACCATGATGACATTGATAGATATAAATTAGAAGCGAAATGCTCTAAATTTATTTGATGATTTAATTTGTCTAATATATCTTGTTTTAACATTTTATTTTTTCCTTAATTTTATTTTTTATTTTAATTCTTTCAACACTTTGGCTAATAGCCTTTTCTTAAACTTTTTAGTCTATTCCCCCTTATTGTTTGATGTCTATAGTAGATACCATTTATTTTGGATCTACTTTTTAAAAATTTAATTCTCTTATTTATTACACTTGGCATTTTTTACATACTCCATTTATAATTACATTAAAATTTGTAGGTTGAAAATCTATATTTTTCAATTGTGTTAAAAATATATCATGTATATCTAAACTTTCAAATTCAGAAATTTTATGACACTCTTGACAATAAAGATGATAATGTGGTTTTTTTAAATAACTCAATTCATATCTTTTTTTATTGTCATTAAGTAAAAGAGAATCAACAATACCAAAAAGTTCAAAATTTGATAATATTCTATATACAGTTGTAGTATCTAATTTTTTATTATTGGTATTTTCAGAAACATTAACAATATCATTTACACTCAAATGTTCTGTATTATCAAATAAAATTTTCACTACTACTTTTTTATTTAATGTTAATATTTGCCAATGAGAACTTAATCGTTTTTCTATAAGCTTCATAAATTTTAAAAACTCAGCTGAATTAATTATTTTAATATCTGGCATTTTACACATCACTTCTACTTTAAAACTAACTTTGTAATTCTTAAAGCTTGGTCTTTAGATATATCTTTATGTCTCATTTGAATAATTTTTAAAATAGGACACAACATATTTTGAGACTTTTTAAATCCTGACTGATTTACAATTCTATTTACTTTAATTTCTAATACGATATCTGACATTTTAAATCCTTTTATATATTGATAGTCATTATTAATATTGGAATAATGACATACTAACTCTTAAATTATACTTAATAATGATAGTAGCTATCAATATTGTAATTAGTAGCTTTTATGTTACAATACACCTGATACTAATAAAAGGTTGGAATATGCAAGATAATTCAGAAATAATAAATAAGTTAAAACAAATTATTAAACAAAAATGTTTAAAATATACAAAACAAAGAGAAGTTATATTTGAAACCATATTAAACTGTAAAAAGCACTTAGGAGCAGAAGAGCTTTGATCTGTTTCATTAAAACTCTCCTCATTGATACACTCCTAATATTTTTAGAAGTGTAGTTTAATATGGAGAATATCTCAAACTTAAATTAGTTTTAATCCAGCAAATAAACTTAATTTAAACTTTCCTATCACTTTTTCAACCAAAGTGTCCAGATAAAAAGTGATATGGTGTCCAGATGGGAGTGATTTTTGCATGCTTCAAGATAATGGTTATTATTGTTAATAATAACCATTACTTTCTCAATAGAAAATATTTTTTTAGAGACTTGTTTTATAATAAACTTATCTTCTAAGTTATATGATGAAGCTTCAAGATAGTTACTTTGTCTTATATGTTCTTTAACTAAAGATTGATAATATTTAATATAAGACCTTATTTGATGAGCATTTTCATCTCTAAAAGGTATTTTAATATCTTTATTTTTAGCTAAGATATACATCTGTGACAACATTCTTGCATCAACAATATCTGTCTTATTTCTATTTTTTATAACTTTAGAAAATGAAGCACTTTGGTATGCTCCTACTTTAAAACATTTTATAGTTTGTTTATGACAATAGTTTTCTAAAATAGTTGAATAACTTCCTGTTGATTCATATACAAATATAATATCATCAACAGATTCTTTATATTGTTTTTTAGTTTACTATAAAGCTTTTTTAGTCCATCAGAACTATTCTTAATTTCAATATTTGTATCATTTTTTGGGATATAAACTTGCAAAGTTGCTTTTGCTATATCAATTCCGATATAATTATCCATGAGAACCTCCATTAATTGAAGAGTTCGGTAGCACAGACTTCTTGTCTGTGTGATATACACTAAACCTGACTTTCGCTTGTAAATGCAGTCTGGAAAATCTCCGACTCTGTTTCCACTCAAGTTATCAGTTTAGTAATTTAGCTCCCACACAGGCTCATTAATTATAATGGCTTCAAAGAGATTATCAATTTACATCAACCGACTCTATAATATTATTATACTACTTTCTTGAGTGGTGATGTAATCATACAAGCGAGAAAAAACATATATTTCTTTAATAATATTATTTAGTCTAATAAGTTATAATAAACTCAATAAAATATGAAAGGTTGGTTGTGGATAAAATAAATATCTTAAATTATTTAAAAGAACATCATCAAGAATTTAAAAATAAATTTGATGTTGAATCAATTGGCTTATTTGGAAGCTATGCTAGAGATGAAGCTAATAAAGATAGTGATGTAGATATTTTTGTAAAAATGAAACCATCATTATTTGATATGGTAGCAATTAAAGAGCAAATTGAAACTGATTTAAATATAAGTGTAGATTTAGTAAGAGAGCATAAAAATATCAAACCTTTCTTTTTGGAAATGATTCATAAGGATCTAATATATGCTTAATGATAAAGATAAAATGGTTTTATCTACACTTGAAGATATAAAATATTCATTAAAGCTAATAAAAACAAGATGTAAAGATATACAAGTAAGTGATGATTTTTTAAAAGATGAAAAAGGGATTGAACGACTTGATAGTATTTCAATGAGATTAGTTGCAATTGGAGAGGGATTTAAGAATATAGATAAATTATCAAATAATCAGCTTTTAATAAATTATCCAAATATACCGTGGAAACAAGTTAAAGGTATAAGAGATATTTTATCTCATCATTATTTTGAGTTGGATTCAGAAGTTATCTTTGATATATGTAAAAATGAACTAGGTAAATTATTAGATGCAACCATTAAAATAATAGCTGATATTAAGTAGTTATTAAATAAATTCTTCAAGTAGTTTACAAGATGGTTATTGTAAAATATTTAAGAATAAAGTAAAAGGGTAAATATGGAATGTGAATTTCCGTTGGTTAATTCAAATAAGGAAGAGATTAAAGCGATCTTTGAACAAACTAAAACAATTGCACTTATAGGTTGCAGCCCTGATGAAACAAAAGCCAGTAATAAAGTAGCAAAATATTTAATTGATCATGGATTTATTGTATATCCTGTATATCCAAAAGAAGATATGATTTTAGGTCAAAAAGTTTATAGAAGTTTAACGGATATTCCTCATCAAATAGATATGGTGGATATTTTTAGAAAACCTGCTGTAATAGCTAGTGTAATTGATGAAGCAATCGTTAAAGATGGTATTAAATGTATTTGGACACAGTTAGGACTTGTAAATAATACCGCAGCTTCTAAAGCACAACAGCATGGTATGCAAGTTGTTCAAAACCATTGTACAAAAATAGAGCATAGAGAACTATTTTAAAAATACATTTTAAACCCAAATCTATAATTTGGGAGAGTGTAAAATAAACTGTGTAAACCCACCAGTTTCTTTTTAATCACTTCTCATATTTTGCCATAATCTCCTTAAAAAATATACTAAGTTGAGGATAAATTTCAAACCAATTTCTAATACTAGATGTATTCCATTTATTTTGTTGTTCAGCACAAGATAGATACATCACTTTAAAAGCAGAATCTTCTGTTGGAAATGAACCTTTAGATTTGGTTTTTCTTTTGATTGTAGCATTTAAAGATTCAATAGGATTTGTTGTATAAATTAATTTTCTCACAGAATCTGGATATTTAAAAAATGTAGACAATTCAGACCAGTGATTTGTCCAAGAAACAGTAATGTTAGGATATTTTTTACCCCAGATATCATTAAACTCTGTAAGTGCTAATTGTCCATCTTCTTCAGTGTAAGCTGTATAAACTGATTTTAAATCTTTAGCAACTGCTTTTCTATCTTTCCAAGATACAAACTTTAATGAACTTCTTATTTGATGTACTATACACCTTTGTATCTCTGCCTTAGGATAAACTGCACTAATTGCTTCACTAAAGCCATTAAGACCATCTATTGCAAAGAGGAGTACATCTTGTACTCCTCTTTTTTGAATATCATTTAAAACTGTAAGCCAATATTTACTAGTTTCATTTTCACCTATCCAAATACCTATAATCTCTTTTTTACCTTCTAGTGTAACTCCTAGCATTATATATGCAGCTATATTTTTAACTACTCTATCAACTCTAATTTTAAGTACTGTTGCATCCATAAAGATTATTGGATATATCTTTTCTAAGGGTCTTATTTGCCACTCTTTAGCTTTTTCGATAACTTTTTCTGTAATGTTAGATATGGTTTGAGTTGATAATTCATAACCATATAAATCATCAAGATGAAGTTGTATATCTCTTACACTCATACCTTTGGTATAGAGTGATATTATCATATCTTCACTACCATTTAGTAGTATTTCTCTTTTTTTAACAAGTTGTGGTTCAAAGCTTGATTCTCATGGAGCGTAGCGGAATCCACACTTGCAAATCTCTTGGAATCGCAACATCTATATTTCCATATTTTGATTTTATAGTTTTATCGTTGTAACCGTTACGATAGTTCTGATTGTCTGATTCTTGATGTTTATCATAACCTAAGTGTGAGGTTAGCTCTTCTTGTGATGCAGTTTGTATTACCTCTTTGAGTATATTTTTAAACTCTTTTCTAATATCATCTAATCCTGTAAATGTTCCATTAGCTATTTGTCTTTTTAATTCTTCTGTATTTAATAAATTCATTATGTAAATCCTTAATATTTTTCATATTTGACATTTTATTAAATAATCATATTTTTGGATTTACACAGTTAGATTTACAGTCCCTAATTTGGGTTTAAATCTCACAAGTTGAATTACTCTCTAAACATAAAGTTGCGATAGTCCCTTTAACCCCATCTTGTCTATTGTGTAGTGAGATTGAAGCACCTAAAGTATCCGCAGCACTTTGAGCTAAAAATAGACCAAGTCCAGCACCGCTTTCTTTCCCTTGTCTTTGAAATGGTGCAAAGAGGTCAACATTTTCGTCAATTCCAATACCTTCATCTAAAACTTCAATTTTTATTGAATCGTTTTCATTAATAGCTCTAATAATAATTTTATTATTTTCTGGTGTAAATTTAATAGCATTTTGAACAAAGTTTTGAATAATTTGGTTTAAAAGATTTGGTTGAATAATAGTAATAAATTTATCCATTGTTGTCTCAAATGTCAAATTTACATATTTCTTATTTGCAAGTAGTTTATAATCGTCAGTTTTAACTGTTAAAAAGTCAATAATATCAACTTCCATCGGCTTTTCAAATTGAGCACCCTCTTGTCTCCCCATATCAAAAATAGAACTAATCATTTTATCCATTTTATCTATTTCATTAATATGTACTTTAAGAACCTCTTCATATTTTTCATATTCTCTTTTTCTTCTAATTGTAACTTCACTTTTTAACTTCATAACTGCAAGTGGAGTTTTAAGTTCATGAGCAGTACCTATAAAAAGTTCTTTTTGATATTTTAAATAGTTTTCTATTCTAGTAGTAAGGTTATTTATAGAATTTGCTAAAGGGATAAACTCTATAGGGAGTTTTTGTGTATCTATTTTTGTAAGTGAATTCTCATCCATATTAGATAGTTTTTTGGTGATATTTAAAATAGGGGAAAGAAGTGTTTTTGATACTGCAAAAGCATATAAAATAATCATAATCAAACCACCAAGTCCTAAAAATAAAACATTGTTAAATATTTTATTCAACATCTTGTGAGAACTGTTTATATTTTTTGTAATTTTAATAAATAAATTTTTATTTTTATCAAATGGATATAATAATTCTATAAAGTGATTTTTTTCTATACGGTATTTTCTGTATGCCATTTGATTAAGATGTTGTACGGTAACCAAATCTATTGTTACATCACTAGTTGTTAAAACTTGTAATGGAATATCCTGATTTTGAAAGTAATTTGTACTAAGTTTATAAATTAGTCTTGCATCTTTTAATAAGTCATTTGATATATCTTCATAAATTGTAGCTTTTGTAAAACCATAAAAGATAAATGATAAAACGATTACAAAAGCAGATGTAGCAAATATAAGCTTTTGATAAAACTGCTTATATATGCTTTTTGTATTCAAAGGTTAAACCTTATTCTGTAGCTTCATCTTCTTTTGGAGGATAACAAAATCTGTAACCTCTTCTTCTAATTGTTTCAATAGTTGCTATATTTAATGGTTTATCCATTTTTTGTCTAATTTGATTAATCGCAACTTCGATAACATTTGGTGTTACTAATTCCGGTTCTTCCCAAATAGCATCAAGTAATTGTTCTTTTGAAACAATTTGATCTCTATGTCTAGCTAAGTGCGTCAAAACTTCAAAAGGTTTACCCTTAAGTTCTATTTCGTTTCCGTCATAAATAATTTTTTCTTCATCTGGATTAATTGTCAAGTTTTCAATTTCAATTACACTTGTTCCACCGAATCTTAATCTACATTCAATTCTTGCAAGTAAAATATCGAAGTCAAATGGTTTTTTAATATAATCATCAGCACCACATCCAAGAGCTTTAATTTCACTCTCTTTATCATCTCTTGCACTTACAATAACTACCGAGGTTCTACCGCTTCTATTTTTAATTATTTTTGTTAATTCCAGTCCATCACCATCAGGTAACATCCAATCTGTTAAAACTAAATCATAATTTCTGATATCTATAAAATATTCAGCATCTTTAAAATTTTCTGCAATATCTACTTGATATCCACAATCTTGTAAACCCTCTTGAAGAGTTCTGTTTAAAGTACTTTCATCTTCTACTATTAATATTCTCATATTTTATTTTCCTCTCTTTTAACCTTAAAGTTAAGTTAACTTTATAGCTTTCTGAAGCGGAATTATATCATAAAAATAGAGAAATTTAAAGAGTTTTTAAGCTAAATTTCAAAATTCATATTCTTAACTAATAAAATATCTATATATTTTTGTAAGAAACTCATAAAATTATTTTCAGAAAATTTGTAAACTCGTTTTCAGGAAACTCATAAAATCGTTTTGATATAATACCTAAAATTTTAATAGGAAAAAAAATGATTAAAAAAACAATATTAAGTATGGTACTTAGTTTAGCAGTAGCTAATAGTGCAGTTGCAGTTGAAAATAAGGTATATGCAACAGTTAATGGGGATAAGATTACGAGTCAAAGTATTGCTATAGCATTAAAAGACCCAAAAGTTAAATTTGATTCTCTTCCAAAAGATACACAAAAAAATATTTTAGATAGAATTATAGAACAAAAGCTTTTATCTCAAAAAGCAGTGAAAACAGATGTTGTAAATGATAAAATGTATAAAGAAACTTTAAAAAGTTTAAAGCAGGATTTAGCATTGCAGATTTGGATGCAGCAATTAAGTAAAAAAATTAAAATATCTCAAAAAGAATTAAAAAGTTTTTATGATAAAAATAAAAAACTTTTTAAAGTTGGTGTACAATTAAAAGCCAGACATATTTTAGTTCCAGATGAAAAAACAGCAAAAGATTTAATTAAAATTTTAAAAAATAGTAAAAATCTTAAATCAAAATTTATTGCGTTAGCAAAAGAAAAATCAACAGGACCGTCAGGTGCAAATGGTGGAGATTTAGGTTGGTTTCCTTTAGAAAAAATGGTACCTGAATTTAGTAAAGCAGCAAACGAGTTAAAAATAGGAACAGCTTCTTTAACTCCTGTTAAAACACAGTTTGGTTATCATATTATTTATTTAGAAGATAAAAAGAAAGCAACAACCACTAAATTTGAGAATGCTCAATTTCAAATCAGTCAACAACTTGGAAGAGAAGAATTTATAAAACAAATTCAATCTATAGTAGATAAATTAAAGAAAAAAGCTAAAATTGAATACAAAGGCGGAAGTTAATATGGGTGCATTGGATATTGTAAAGCCGGGTGTTTTAACAGGAAGTGAAACTAAAAAGTTATTTAGTTTTGCAAAAGAAAATAATTTTGCAATACCTGCGGTGAACATAGTAAATACAGAGTCTATAAATGGTGTTTTAGAAGCAGCAGCCCAAATTGATTCACCTATTATTTTACAATTTAGTAATGGAGGAGCTCAATTTTATGCAGGAAAAGGTTGTCCTGCTTCTAATGCTTCTATTTTAGGAGCGGTGAGTGGTGCAATGCATATTCATACAATGGCGGTAGCTTATAAAGTTCCTGTAGTTCTTCATACAGATCATGCTGCTAGAAAACTTCTTCCATGGATAGATGCTTTACTAGAAGCAGGTATTAAACATTATGAACATACGGGACGACCGTTATTTAGTTCTCATATGTTAGATTTAAGTGAAGAGAGTTTAGAAGACAACCTTACTACTTGTGTGAAATATTTTGAAGTGATGTCAAAAGTTGATATGATGATTGAAATAGAGTTGGGTATCACAGGCGGTGAAGAAGACGGCGTTGATAATACTCAAATAGACAATGCTTTGCTTTATACTCAGCCAGAGGAAGTGGCAACAGCTTATGAAAGATTAAAAAAGATTAGCCCAAACTTTACAATAGCTGCCAGTTTTGGAAATGTTCACGGTGTGTATAAGCCTGGAAATGTTGTATTAACTCCAAAAATTTTAGATAATTCACAAAATTTTATTCAAGAGAAATATAATACTGATGACAAGCCGGTTGATTTTGTATTTCATGGCGGTAGTGGAAGTACGAAAGAAGAGATTACAGAGGCTATCTCGTATGGTGTGATAAAAATGAATATTGATACAGATACTCAATGGGCATTTTGGGACGGAGTAAGAGAATTTGTCAGTAAAAATCACGATTATCTGCAAGGGCAAATTGGAAATCTCCAAGGTGAAGATAAACCAAATAAAGGTTATTATGATCCAAGAAAATGGTTAAGAGCCGGGCAGGTATCTTTAGTTGAGCGGGTTAAAACAGCATACAATGATTTAAATTGTATTGCTAAAAATTAATACCAAATAAAAATTATAAGAATACAAAAAACTTTAAAAATTCAATAGTCAGTTCATTAGGTTCCCCTCCGAGCCTTTTGATACTGTTATTATTGATATATAATATTTTGCCTAAAATAGTTTCAAATGACATATTTGAAGCATCAAATACACTTTCTTTATTATTCTTTATATATGTTAAATTTTTAATTAAATTATAATTGGGATTTTTGATATCTGTTTTTCCCAAAAGTTCTATCTGCCAATTATTTTGCCATGTTAAAAATAGATGATTTTTATTTAAATCTTTTTTATAGTTTATCTGCCATTTTGTTATTTGTAAAATATTACTAAATTCTTTTAAAGTCTTTATGTTATATGAAAGTGCAGTATATTTCTCATCATTTATAGTGTAGCTCAAATATAGTAGTTTATACAATCCCAAAATAAGAAAATCATTTCTGTTTTTGATATTTGTTTTAGTATCAAAGGCATATTGTAAATATTTTTTATAATTATCTTTGAAACCATTTAATGAAATATTGTTTCGTTGATATTTAATATTTTTAATAATCGCTTTTTGCCAAACTTTATCAAATGATTTTGAATTTCTTTTATCTAGCTTCTCTTTATACTCAATCAATAAAGCAGATATCTCTTTATGGTTATTTTCTATTTGAATAGCATTATTGGTAGTAATAAGTTTTTTTAGATTAAGACTTTCTTGATTACAACCTTGTAGAAATAAAATAAATAAAGTCAAAAGGAGATATTTAAATTTATAAAAATAAGTTCTTTTTATTGTCATATTTTTATTCTTCTACACTAACTACGCAATTGGATAAAATATCAGGTTTAGTAATTTTTAATTTTAAATTTTTAATTTTAAATTGCTGTTTAAGTTCTTTTCTTATGTAAACAATAGCATCTTCTATAAGTTGAAATTGTTTAATTGTCATTGTATCTTGTACTAATGCTGCTACTTTGCTATAATCTATAAAACTCAAACCGTCATCTTTATAAAAATATTTAAATGAGATATCAATAATTACTTTTTGTTCTTTTTCTCGCTCATTTGGTAAAATACCTATGATGCAATTAAAGGTTAAATCTTCTATATTGATTTTTAACAATTTAAGCTACTTTACCCTCTTCACCTTTTATAAGTCTTACAATGTTTGGAATATGTTTATAGAAAATTATAAAAGTAATTATGTACATAGGAGCATTAGATCCGATACCCAGACCATTTTGTAAAATTATAGTTGCAATTACAACTCCAATAAGTCCAAGGAGCGAAGAAATTGAAGATATTTTCAACACCTTTGCACAAAATCCCCAAATAGCAGCACCAATTAAAGTAGGAATAGGAATTAGAACTAAGAATACACCAAGTGCAGTAGCAACACCTTTTCCACCTTCAAAATTTAAATATACACTATAACAATGTCCAAGTACGCTTAAAACTGCAATTGCCCATAAAGTTTCAAGGCTCATATCAAACATCATTGCAATTAAAATTACAACAGCACCTTTTAATGCATCTAATAAAACAGTTGCAATCCCAAGTTTTTTTGCTAATTGTGGATTAGTTTGTTTTACAACTCTTAAAACATTTGTAGCCCCTACACTTTTACTTCCATGTTCTAGAACATCAACTCCTGCAAATTTTTTAGCAAGCATTAATCCAAAAGGAATAGAGCCTACTAGGTATGCTAATATATAAAATTGTATATTTGTGTTTAAAAAAAAGTCCATTTGACACCTTTAGGTATTTAATTTAAGTGATTATAACCAAAAATTAGTTATATTTATATTTCAAAAGTAGCGAGTAGCGATTTCACGCAGTGAAAACTTTCCTCGAAAAAAAATAAAGGCACAAAAAAAGTGAATTTTAAAAAAGAAATTTTAAAGCTTAAAAAAGAACTGGATGTAACAATTGTTGCCCACTTTTATCAAAAAGATGAAGTGTTTGAAATGGGTGATATTACAGGTGACAGCTTAGAGTTGGCAAAAAGAGCTATGAATGCACCGACGAAAAATATTATATTTTGTGGTGTTGGATTTATGGGGGAAAGTGTAAAAGTATTAGCACCTTCTAAAAGAGTATTAATGCCAAGAATTGCATGTTGTGCAATGGCTAGAATGATTGATGTTGAATATTTTGATACAAATTTAAAGATATTAAATGAAGCCGGTATTTCAAATGATGATATTCTGCCAATCACATATATAAATTCAAGTGCGGCAGTAAAAGCAGCAGTTGGGAAAATGGGTGGATATGTTTGTACGAGTTCAAATGCTTTTGCAATTATTAAAAAAGGTTTGAAAAGCGGCAAAAAAATATTTTTTGTACCAGATAGATGTTTAGGACAAAACTTTGCAAATCAAATGGGACTTAAATCAGCTGTTATTGGACTTGATGATATTGAAGATGTAAAAGAAGCAGATATTATCTGTTACAATGGATTTTGTTCTGTTCATCAGTTATTTACACCTGAAGATATTGATTTTTACAGAGAAAAATATCCGGATATTATAGTTGCAGTTCATCCAGAATGTGATGTAAAAGTTGTACAAAAAGCTGATTTTGTAGGTTCAACTTCTCAACTAATCAAATATATCACGCAAGAATTGGATCCTGAACAAAAAGTTGTTGTAGGTACTGAATATAATATGGTAAATAGATTAAGAGATAAAAATACTTATATATTGAGTCAAACAAAGCCAGAGTGTCCTACTATGAATGAAACTTCTTTAGAAGATTTATATAATACATTAATATCTATCAAAAATGGTACATATGATAATGAAATTATAGTAAGTGAAGATGTGGCAAAATATGCAAAAATAGCACTAGAGCGAATGTTTGAGGTTTAAAAGATGGGAATAAGTATAAGAAAATTTGTAAAAAATGCAATTGATGAAGATAACGGCAGAGGCGATCTGTTTTTTGATATAGCTCCAAAAGGGAGATTTACAGCTCGTGTTGTTGCTAAAGATGATGGTATTTTAGCCGGTGTTAAATATGCAAGAGTTCTTGCTCGTGCTGAAAAATTTGATTGTAAGTTTTTGATAAAAGATGGTGAAAAGGTACGAAAAGGTGATGTGATAGCTGAACTTGAAGGTAAAGCTTCTATTTTATTAAGTTGTGAGCGAACATTTTTAAATATTTTACAACATGCCTCAGGAATAGCGACAAGTGCTTGTAGATATTCAAGTCTTCTTGAAGGAAGCGGTGTAGTTTTACTTGATACTAGAAAAACAAGACCACAGCTTAGAAATTTTGAGAAATATGCGAGTAGAGTAGGCGGGGCTATAAATCACAGACTTGGACTTGATGATTGTTTGATGTTGAAAGATACTCATTTAAAAACAATTTCCAACTTAAAAGAGTTTGTTAAAATAGCACGAAAAAGAATATCTTGGGTTACAAAAATAGAAATTGAATGTGAAACTTTTGAACAAAGTGTTGAAGCTATGGAAGCTGGAGGAGATATCATAATGTGTGATAATATGACACCGGAACAAATCCATCAAGTATCTCAATATAGAGATGAACAACACTCTCATGTGATGCTGGAAGCTAGTGGAAATATAACAGAAGAAAATATCCAAAATTATCTTACAAGCGGTGTTGATGCTATTAGCAGCGGTTCTATTATTCATCAAGCTGTGTGGTTGGACTTCTCAATGAAGTTCGACTAAAACGAGCGGTGTAACCCCGCAGGTACGAGGACAATAGCGGTTTTACGAAGTAAAAAGTTTCTTCAGAAAAAAGGCTTTCTTTTTTTATTTATAAATACCTAGTGAGCTATATCCTTTTCGCTAGAGGTACCTTTCAATAGCTAACGCTCCATGAAATACACCTAAAATATCAATTGTATTTTTGTCTTTGATAAGATATGCAATTCTATAATGTCCATAAAGTAATATTCTTATTTCTTTATCTTCATCATTTGGATAAATATATCCAATTTGTGAAAATGATTTAAGTATTTGAACTTTTTGATAAATTTCCTTTACAACTTTCTTGGCTATTCTTGGATTGTCCTGATCAATATAATCATGAATATCTTTTAGCCAAAATTCTGCTTCATTTGTCCAATGTACACTTACCATTGTTTAATTCTATGTTCCATATCTCTATTTGTAATAGTTTTGTTATTTTTTGAATCTTCAAGTCCTTTTTTGATCATTCTATCAAAAGCTAATTCTTTTAATATTTCATCATATGAACTATCTTCTGGCAAAGATTCAATAATTTTTTTAGCTGTTACTTTTGGTGCAGTCATAATTTGATCCTTACATATTCTATAATTATCATTCTAACTAAATTGAGATTAAATACGCCAATTCACACTTAAAGTGCAACAAAACCAGCCAAAATTATGCCGCCATTTTTCTTGAAATTTCCTTGAAAAATATCTCATTTGGTGTGTAATATTTCAGAATCTTTCTTGGTCTATTATTTAGCCTATTTTGAATGATAGTTATTTGAGTTTGATTTATATTTTCAAAGCTATATTTCTTGGGAATATATTCTCTAACTAGTCCATTTGTATGCTCATTCAATCCTCTTTGCCAAGATGAGTATGGATCACAAAAGTAAAACTTTAGATTTAATTTGACCTCTAGTCTTGTATTGACTACTTCTATTACCATACTTTTTAATTTTAATTTATTAGTGAGTTTCTTATATCTATCTTTAAATTTATCTCTTGATACTGCTTTTATATGTGCATCATCTGCACTATAATATCCATTATTACTATTTCTACTTAGTTCTCTTGATATTGTAGATTTAGATACTTCAATTAGTTCTGCTATTTTTTTGATTGTATAATTCTCGTTTTTATAAGCAAATATTTGATACCTTAAACCTAAGGTTAATTGTTTATACTTTTTCATTTAATGCTCCATTTATCCTGTAAGATATGTAGCTTAAATTGTATATCAATTAGCCTTACTATCTTATATTTCTAAATGTTGCACTTTTAAGTGTGAATGTTCATCTTTTGTCTTTGTGCGTGGGTTAAAGCTACCGCAATTGCATCAGTTATATCCAAGGGCTTTATCTCCTGCTTTAAATTTAATAATCTTTTTACCATAAAAGCTACCTGTTCTTTTGTAGATTTTCCATTCCCAGTAACCGCTTTTTTAACTTGCAAAGGAGTATATTCACTAAAATTGCCCAACTCTTGAAGTATCTTTAAACTCATCGCCCCTCTAAATTGAGCAAGCTTTATCACTGATTTTGGATTATGAGCAAAAAACATATCCTCAATGGCTACTTCATCTATAGTATGTTTAGAAAGAATTAAATCCAATCCCTCAACCAATTCTACAATTTGCTCTTGAAGTATCCTGCTTTTCATTTTAATCAATCCGGCTTCTATCAACTTTGGCTTTCTATTCGTCACATCTAAAATCGCATAACCACAATTAATGGTACCGGGGTCTATTCCTAATATTTTCACTTTTTCACATCTTTCACATCAAAACTTTTCACATCTATTTTACTACAAAACACCCTAAAAATCCAATGGAGATTTTATCTCATTTTTATTTAATTCTTTTACTACATGTGTGTATTTCAATAAATTTAACATTTTCAAGGAAAGTTTTGCTTCACAAACCGCTATTCACTACTTTTGCAGTTTTATCACGATTTTGTCTTAATATACATACATAATGTACTGTTATCATCTAAATACCGATATAAAACATACATTAAAATCATACAATAAAATAAAAATATTCTTTAAAAGTATGTCATATTGACATGCTTTTTAATAAAAAGACTAATAAATGCTTTATATACTATGTTTTCTTCACTTTTAATAACATACATTTAGAATGTAATGTTATTGGTTATTTTAAGGCTAAGTTATATAGAATGTATGATTAATAAATAGTTAGATGAAAGATAAGGATATATATATGTTAGATTATAAAACAATGATTGATTGGGTAGGTAAATATCTTCCAAATCCTCAAGGAATACAATTAAATCAATGGATAGACCAACTTAGAAAAGAAAATCTTGATTTAAAAGATGAAAATATAGAATTAAAGAATAAAGTCAATGAATTAAGTTCACAACCTGTTCAACCTAATACAGATATTCCATCGTGTCCTAATTGTTCAACAACACAAAGACAAGAATATTTAAGTCCAATTCCAAAAGATTTTATTGAAATAGAAAATGCTACACATGAATGTTCTAAATGTGGGTTTAAACATAATTATGGAAACTAAAACTGTAAAAGAATTACTATTCTTATCATATTCAAATTTAGCAATGGCACATAGTGCAGTTGATAGAAAACAAAATAAATATGGAGTTGTAAATTATTCAATAAGAGCAAAACTATTCAAGGGTCTAAAAAATGGCACTATGAATATGAGAAGTTTATTTGATGATGAAAAAATAAAATTATCACAAGGATTAAATTGTAATTATTGTGGTTCAAAAGACAAGCTATCACTAGACCATATTTTTCCACAAAAATATGGTGGTACAGATACTGGAGATAATTTAATTTATGCTTGTAAAACTTGTAATAGTTCAAAAGGTAAAAAAGATTTAATGCAATGGTATATTGATAAAAATGAATTTCCACCATTAATGATTATTCGAAGATATTTAAAATTAATATACAGTTTTTGTTTAAATAATGATTTAATGAATGAAAACATAGAGAAATTAATAAATAAAGATTTACCATTCAATATATCATTAGTTCCAATTAAATTTCCAAAACCTGATACCTTAGTTTTAACTATAAATTAAACTTTAAAGTAGTGGCACATCTAACAAATCCTACAGACTGTGAATTTAGTCCCAAACAGGCTAATTCTACAGTCATTTTTACAGTTAATTTTTTAAATATTTTAGATTTTTTCTATAATTTTCCAAAAATAAAAATATTTGTAAAAAATAGACTAAATAAAGCCCAAACAACAAGATATATTCTTCTATATCTTGTCTTATCTGGGTTAAATCTTTATTTTTAATGGCTGAACACAGTTTTTTGAATAAAGCTATCCCTATAAGGTTTAAAAGTCTTTTAAAATTATATGTAAACATAATAAGAGTATTTTCTCCAAGTACCTTTTTCTTACCACGAACTAAAAAATGATCCCAACCTAAAGTTCTTTTTATAGTTCCAAATGGATGTTCAACTATCGAACCTCTTTTTCTAACTATTTCTTTTGCTTTTTTAGTATTCATTTTAACAGTATAGTCATCTATGATACTTTCATGCTCCCATCTATACATTTGTTTGTAGTTTGTTTTATCTGATAAACAAGATGATTTTAAAGGGCAAGATTTACATATAATACTAGATAATCTATATACATCTAACATTCTATTGTTTCTTTGATATTGAGTTTTACTATTTGCTAATATCTGATTGTTTGGGCAGATGTAACAATCATTGTCATGATTATAAGTAAATTGATTTTTTGAGAACTTTGCATTTTTGATTTTCTTTTTGGTCGCTGTATTTCGTAAAGGTACTATTGTTTCAATATTATCATCTACGCACTTTTTAATCTCAACGGAACTGTAGTAACCTTTATCAGCAGTTACTATCATATATGGATTATCAATAATCTCTTTAGCTTTAATAGCCATATTATGTAATTGATCTAAATCATGCCCATTTGTTGATATATCTGTTGCTACTATAAATTTAAAAGTATCATCAACTGCTATTTGTGAATTATAAGCCATAAGGTTATGAGCTGGTTTACTCATAACATTTGCATCTTTATCTGTTTTATTATGTTGATTTTTACCTAAGCTATCAAGTAGGTCTAAATCTTTATTTAGTTGTTCTTTTTTATCTTTGAGTTTAATAATATTATCTGAAGATATATTTAATTTAGTATCATCTATATCTTCTTTATCAAGAGTATCTAAAAGTATAATACCCCAAGAAAATAAGAACGAAAAAATAAGATTCTTATTCCTAAAAAGTTAAAATAATAAAATATTTAATAGGGGTAAAAAATGAGTACAAAAAGAAGAATATTTACAGCAGAATTTAAAACAAAAATTGTTTTAGAAGTTTTAAAAGGTGAAAAGACTTTAAATGAGATAGCAAGTAAAAATAATATAACACCTAAAAATATCCAAAATTGGAAGAAGATATTTTTGGATAATGCAGA
This sequence comes from Arcobacteraceae bacterium, assembly GCA_965242915.1. Lineage (GTDB taxonomy): Bacteria > Campylobacterota > Campylobacteria > Campylobacterales > Arcobacteraceae > CAJXII01. The sequence goes on along the minus strand of CBDETN010000025.1, from coordinate 88,493 downwards.
GTTGGCAATGGAGCCTGCGAAGGCTATCAAAGAATATAAAGATAAAAACTTAAAATTACAATCTAAAATAGATGATTATGCAAAGATAGTAGGTAAAATGACAGTTGAAAAGGAATGGCTTGAGGGAAAGCTACAAAGCTTGGACTTATCTAATAAAAAAGAGTTGATAGAGTCTAAGCTAACATATATTTCAGTATCAACTCAATGTAAACTTATAAAATTAAATCCAAGCAGCTTATATTATAAGCCTATAGAAAATAAGCATAAAATATCACTCAAAGATAAGATAAATGATATTTATGAGCAAATACCAATATATGGAGCTTTAAAAGTTCATCAGCAACTTTTAGAAGATGGATACAATATAAGTTTGAATACTGTTTATAAATATAGACAAGAGATGGGTTTAAAGCCAATATTAGCAGTTAAACCAATAAATCTATCAATACCAGATAAGCAACATAAAAAATACTCTTACAAGCTTAGAGGAGTTGACATAGTAAAAGCAAATCAAGTATGGAGTACGGATATAACATATATCAAGATTAATGGCGGCATGGTTTATTTAGCAGCTATAATTGATTGGTATTCTAAAGCTGTACTATCTTGGAAAATATCCAACACTATGGATTCAGCTTTAACAATGGATGTTCTAAATGAAGCATTATCGCTATATGGTAAACCTGAAATATTTAATACAGATCAAGGCAGTCAATACACAAGTCATATCCATACACAGACTTTAAAAGATAATGGCATCATTATCTCAATGGATGGTAAAGGTAGAGCTACTGATAATATTTGTATAGAGAGATTCTGGCGAAGTGCAAAAGTTGAAAGAATTTATCTAAATGAATATAACACAATTAAAGAGTTAAAAACTGATGTGAAAGATTATATTGATTTTTATAATCATAAAAGATTTCATCAAACTTTAAATTATAAAAAACCAATGAGTTTTTATTATGATAGTTTAAAAATTAATAATAAGGATTATGATAAATTAGTTGAAATTGTGGCATAAGGTAACAGGTGAAAAAGAGAATAAGGATTTAGAAAAAGTTGTCTTGTCTTCTTGGGGTATTATATTATGAAAGTATCACAATAGAAGTAATTGGCTCTTGGATTTGGTTAAGTGGAGATACTAAGATAATTAAAGATAAATTAAAAGACTTAAATTTTAAATGGGCTAGTAAAAAGAAGATGTGGTACTATGGAGAAATGAAAGGAAGAAATCCTAAACAAAAAAGTATGAGTGAGATTAAATCTAAGTATGGATGTGAAACTTTGAAAACAAAAGGTAAATATCAAATAGCTAGTTAATTCTAGCTTTTTTGGAGTGGTTAAAAATAATTTTCTGCAAAATTACATTTTGCTATTACTTTTTTTTTGGATTGATTTTGTTCCAAAATTGGGAAATAAATATCTATATTTTGAAGATTATTGATATTGTAGAATTATTAGAAGTCGCTTTATATAGTACATTTATATCTATATCTGTCTTGTAAGACAAAATATGTCATTTTGACATACTTTTTAACTTTCATAAAAAAACTTGCTATTATTCTTTAAATACTAATTTAAGGTGCTAAAATGGCTAAGAAAAAATCTATAATATTTGAATGTCAGCATTGTGGAGATCAGCAACAAAAATGGTTGGGTAAGTGTCCTAGCTGCGGTGGGTGGGATAGTTTTGTGGAGCTTACAACCAATCAACAAGAAACACTGAAAAATATTTCAAAAGTATCAATCCAAGTTAGCAAAGCTACACCTATTACACAAGTTAAACAAGACAATATAACTAGATTTTCAACTTCAAATGATGAATTTGATTTAGTTTTAGGTGGTGGTGTGGTTCCTGGAAGCTTGACTTTAATTGGAGGAAGTCCAGGGGTTGGTAAATCTACTTTACTTTTAAAAATAGCCGGGAATTTGGCAAAATCAGGTAAAAAAGTTTTATATGTATCAGGAGAAGAATCAGCAGGTCAGATAAAAATGAGAGCAAATCGCCTTGATGCAAATGAAGATGACCTGTTTTTATTATCAGAAATATCACTAGAAGCCATAAATGATGAACTTTTACGACAAGATTATGAGATAGTTATAATTGATTCAATACAAACAATATATTCTGACAATCTCACTTCTTCTCCGGGAAGTGTTTCACAAGTAAGAGAGATAACTTTTCAACTTATGAGAAAAGCAAAAGAATCAGATATTGCGATGTTTATAATTGGACATATTACAAAAGATGGAAGTATCGCAGGTCCTAGAGTGTTGGAGCATATGGTTGATACAGTATTATATTTTGAGGGTGAAAGCAGTAAAGAACTTAGAATGTTAAGGGCATTTAAAAATCGTTTTGGCTCAACCAGTGAAATTGGAATTTTTGAAATGACACAAAATGGATTAGAAAGTGCAAAAGATATAAATAGAAAGTTTTTTACGAATACAAATTCTCAAAGTGGAAGCTGTTTAACAGTTGCAATTGAAGGAAGCCGTGCATTAATTTTAGAAGTTCAAGCACTCGTCTGTGACAGTAATCATCCAAATCCAAAAAGAAGTGCAACAGGCTTTGATACAAACAGATTAAATATGCTTTTAGCTTTACTTGAAAAAAAACTTGATTTACCACTTAATCAATATGATGTTTTTATAAATATCAGCGGCGGAATGAAAGTAAAAGAAAGCTCATGTGATTTAGCTGTAATTGCAGCTATTATCAGCAGTTTTAGAAATCGACCCATCTCTAAAGAATCAGTTTTTATAGGTGAAGTTAGTTTAACAGGAGAGATAAAAGATGTTCATGGTATGGAAACCAGATTAAAAGAGGCTTCATCTCAAGGTATTAAAAAAGCGATAATTTCACAAAAACCAAAAGCAAAAATAAATATTAAATCTTTTGAAGTAGATGAAGTACCAAAGATGTTAGAATTGTTTTAATGATATCTAATAGATAATTAGATAAAATGGCTAAAAATCAGATATTTGATAGAGAGAGCAAAATGGAATTTAGTTTAGATAACCAAACAAAATATATAGTTAATATTGAGTTTTTAAAAGAGATTGCAAGTTGTATTACACAAAAAGATATTGAATTGATAATTTGTCATAATGATTATATACAAGAATTAAATTATCAATACAGGCAAAAAAATAAACCAACTGATGTTTTAAGCTTTCCTCTCGAAGATATGCCATTTTCGCCGCTTGGAAGTATCATAATTTCAGTTGATTTTGTGGAAGAAAAATCAAAAGAATTCAAGCATAGTTTTGATGATGAGTTAGCACTTCTATTTATTCATGGACTATTACATTTAAGTGGATATGATCATGAAAATGATAACGGTGAACATAGGCAAAAAGAGGAAGAATTAATCAAACAATTTAATTTGCCAAACAGCCTAATAATAAGAACAAGTAAGGAATAGTTAAAAAAAATGGATATTTTAATATTTATAGTTTCAATGGGAGTATTGATTTATGGTGCTGATTATATTATAGAAGAGAGTGAAAAAATAGCACTTCATTTTAATATTTCACCATTTATAATTGGTGCTACTTTAATAGCACTTGGAACCAGTTTGCCGGAAATGGCTGTAAGTATGAGCGCTTCGATGCAAGGGAGTGGAGATATTGCAGTTGCAAATGTAATTGGTAGTACTATTTTTAATATTTCACTTGTACTTGGAATTGTATTTTTAATATCTAAAAATATTAATCCCGAACGAGATTTGTTTGCAAAGGATTCTGCTTGGTCATTGTTCCCTATTTTTATATTTATTTTAATGGGACTTGATGGAAAATTAAGTACGCTTGATGGATTTTTATTTTTAGGCTTAATGGGTGCATATTTACTATTTTTAATTCAAAGTAATCAGATGGAAGAGTTAGATGAAGATTTGGTAAAAGAAAAATTTGGTTGGGCAAAAACACTTGCATTACTTTTGGTTGGCTTTGTTTTTGTTGTTGGCGGTGCAGATTTTGCTATAAACAGTGCTGGAAATATTGCAAGAGATTTTGGCATTAGTGAATGGATGATCGGATTGTTTTTAGTGGCATTTGGTACAAGCTTACCTGAATTAACAGTTGCTATAAAAGCAGCACGAGCAAATAATGCAGATATGGCAATAGGTACAATCATAGGAAGTAATGTAGCAAACTTCACTATGGTACTGGGACTTAGCTCAATAGTCAATCCACTTAATGTAGATTTCAGTGCTTACTTTTTTGATATAGCAGCGGCTTTAATAGTATCAATAATGTTAGTATTTATAACTGCCAATAAACTTTACAATAAAAGTGCAGGGATAGTTTTAATGACTGTTTTAGTTCTTGTAATTTCAAATAGTTTTAATTAATTTTAATATGATTTACAAACAAGCCTTAAAGTTAATAGAAGATGCTCACTATATTTTAGTGGCAACGCATATAAATCCTGATGCAGATACTATATCGTCCGCTTTAGCTTTATCAAATTATTTTTATGAAAATAAAATAAAACATAAAGTCTTTAATAAGATGAAATGCTTACCTCGAAATTTAAATTTTTTAAGTAAATTTGATAAAATTACTGACCAAATACCAAAGTTTTTTGATTTAATTATTTATGTTGACTGTGCTAATAAAAGTAGAGTAGGTGTTGAGTTTAGCGATGATATAAAAGTAATAAATTTTGATCATCATAAGTCTAATGATAATTTTGGTACAATCAACATAATTGATGAAAATAAAGCTAGTTCTGCAGAGGTTGTATATCAGTTTTTTAAACATAATAAATTAAATATATCAAAACAAACAGCTGAGTGCCTCTATACCGGTATTTATGATGACAGTTTAAAATTCAGTACACCACGATGTGACGAGAGTACTTTTAAAGTTTCTAATGAATTGGTAAGTTTAGGTTTAAGCCCAAGTGATATAGCTGACAAGCTAACAAGAAGAGATAGTTTAGCGAAGTATAGATTGCTGCCTAAGATTTTGGAAAGTTTGGAACTTCATTTTGAGGGGAAAGTAGCGACTATTTATGTAAAGTCTGATTGGCTTGAAGAAACAGGAGCTGATTATAGAGAGTGTGAAGATGTTGTAAATATGGTTTTAAATATTGCAATTGTTGATATTGCGATATTTTTTAGAGTAAGCAATGGAAGTACCAGAGTCTCTATACGAAGTAAGAATGAAGTAGATGTGACTTTTATAGCTGCTTATTTTGACGGAGGCGGTCATAAGATGGCTGCCGGTTGTACTTGTAAAACCAGTGATATTTTTGAGGCAAAAGATATGGTATTAAATTATATTAAGGATAATATTTAAAGATGAGAAATGATTATATAACTAAAAAAAATAGTTTTATGAAATATATTGTAGGTTTGGTTTTTATATTACTTTTTGGTGCGGTTGGTTTTGTGATGGTTTCTCCACAATTTGAACAAACTGAACCAAGTATAGTAATTGAAGATGAAATTTATTGGAATTTAAAAAGTAAATTAGAAATACAGTTAAGTGATGCTAGCGGTATTAAATATTATAAAATTGTATATAATGACGGTCAAAAAAGTATTGATTTAAACAATGAAGTTTTAACCGGCAAGGAAACAGATATAACATTAGAAATAGAACCTCCAAAGTTTGATATGTTTTATAAAGGCAATGATGTATCTTTAGATATAGAAGTTGTTGATAATAGTAAATGGAATTATTTAAATGGTAATGTGGCAACCAAAAAAGTACGAATCAATCTTGATATTAAAAAACCAATTGCCCAAATAATTGAGAACTCAAGATATATCAGGAGAGGCGGCAGTGGAATTGTTATTGTTAAAGTTGAAGATGAAAATTTACAAGATGCTTATATCTCTTTTAACGATAAAATAAAATTTGATTTAATACCATTTTATAAAGATAATTATTTTGTATCTTTAATCGCCTGGGATGTAAATATTGATAAATTTAAAAGAATTAGTCTTATAGCTATCGATAAAGCAGGGAATAAAACAATCACAAAAATCCCTTTTTATATTCAAGCTTTAAAAGTAAAACAAGATACTATTAAAATCAATTCAAATTTTATAGAAAGTGTCAGTACTACCGTACTAGAACAAAGTGGAGAATCAATACCTATAGAGTTGTCAAAAAGATTTATAGAACAAAATAAAATTTTAAGAGAAAAAAATGTAAATACCTTGCGGACACTTGCTGTAAAATATATGGACAGATCAAAAATTGATAATTTTGGCCTTAAGCGATTTAAAAGATTAAGAGGTTCAAAAACTGCTGCTGGATTTGCAGAGAGAAGGTCTTACTTTTATGAAGGTAAAAAGATCGATGAAGCTTGGCATTTAGGTATGGATTGGGCAAGTGTAAAAAAAGCTCCTATTAAACTGTCAAATGACGGTAAAGTTATATTTAATGAGTATTTAGGAATTTATGGAAATACAATTATCATTGATCATCAAATGGGATTATTTTCATTATATGCACATACTAGCAGTTCGCAGATAGAAATAGGACAAATGGTGAAAGCTAAGCAAAAAATAGCAAATACAGGTTCTACTGGTGCTGTGATGGGTGATCATTTGCATTTTGGTATATTAGTGCAAGGTATTGAAGTTAATCCATTGGAGTGGATGGATAAGAATTGGATTAAAAACAATATTACACAAACAATAACTGACGCTAAAAAAGCGATTGATAGTAAGTAAAGACTGATTAATGAAACAAAGAACAATAGCCAAAAGTGTAGAGATTGTCGGAGTGGGACTTCATAAGGGAGTACCTGTAAAAATGACATTGGAACCTTTGGAAGCCAACAGCGGTATTATATTTTATAGAAGTGACGAAGGGGTAACCATACCTTTATCACCTGAATATGTTATAGATACTAAAATGGCTACAGTAATAGGCAAAGATAATGTTGTAATATCTACAATTGAACATCTTTTATCTGCTATTTATGCTTATGGTATTGATAATCTTCGTGTGGTACTTGATAATGACGAAGTCCCTATCTTAGACGGCAGCAGCAGTGGTTTTTGTATGTTGATTGATGAGGTTGGTATTAAGCAATTAGAAGAAACCAAGAAGGCTATTTTAATTAAACAAGAAGTAGAGATAAAATCTGATGGTAAATATGTAAAATTAAAACCATCAAATCATATAATTTATGATTTTTCAATTCTTTTTGATCATCCTGCTATCGGTGGTCAACATTTTAAATTTGATTATTCAATTGAAGAATATAAAGAAAATATCAGTCGTGCTAGAACATTTGGGTTTTTACATGAAGTTCAATATCTTCAAAGTATTGGCTTAGCACAAGGTGGCAGTTTAGATAATGCTATAGTTTTAGATGAGCAAAAAATAATCAATCCAGAGGGTTTGAGATATGATAATGAATTTGTAAGACACAAAATTTTAGATGCGATTGGAGATATGTCACTTTTAGGATACACAATGATAGGTGAATATAGAGCACATGCAGGTAGTCATCATTTAAACCATTTACTTACAAAAAAGCTTTTAGAAGACCCTGCAAATTATGAAATTGTGGATTTAGAATTAGCGTCAGAAGAAGCTAAAGCTATGCAGTTAGCTTACGCCAAAGCTTAATTAGTGAGTAGAAATTAGTGAGTAGAAATTAGTGATTAGTGTATTAGTTATTTCAATTTCAAACCCTATCTTAGTCGGAATTTATGAGAATAATAAATTAATAGAAACTATTTTAAAAGAGGGTAAGACTAGTGATGTTTTGCCTATGATTTTTGCTAAAGTATTAAAAGAATATAATATTGAGGAAATTTTATATGTTAATGGTCCAGGTAGTTTTATGGCCATTAAAGTTGCATATATATTTTTAAAAACTTTGAGTATTATAAATGATATTTTATTTAAAGCTTGTGACGGATTTAATTTTAATAATAACAGCCCCATTAAAGCTCTTGCCAAAAAGTATTTTTTTAAAAGTAAAGATGGTAAAATAGAGATTAACTTTTTGGAAGATGAAAAATTAGAAGATTTTAAATTACCACAAGTTTTAGATATAAAAATATTTAGTGAAGATAGTTTACCAAACTATAATCTTCCGGCAGTAAATTAGAGAAGTAGGAGTAGATATGTTAATTAGTGTACCAGCGACAAGTGCAAATTTGGGACCTGGATTTGATACTTTGGGTTTGGCAATAAATTTGCGAAATAAAGTTAAAATCACACAGTCTAAGTTTCATAGTGTATCACTTAGAGGTGAAGGCTCAAAGAATCCAAAACTAAAAGATAATAATATGTTTATTACAATATTTAACGATTTTCACAAAAAGATCAGTAGTAAAAAACGGAAATTTAGATTTGAATTTCAAAATGAAGTGCCATTATCAAGAGGTTTGGGAAGCAGCAGTGCTGTAATTATTAGTGCAATTGCTTCTGCTTATGCAATTGAAGGGATAGAATTATCTAAACAAAAATTACTTAATTTGGCTTTACAATTTGAATCACATCCCGATAATATAACACCTGCTGTTATGGGTGGCTTTACGGTTGCAACAGTAAATAACAATGAAGTTAATTTTATAAAGAAGAGCTTACCATCAACTTTAAAAGCTGTTGTAGTAATACCAAACAGACCAATTTCTACACATCTTTCAAGAAAAGCTTTACCGTATAAATATAATAAAGATGATACAATTTTCAATATATCTCACAGCTCTTTGATAACAGCAGCTTTTATGAGTGAAAATTGGGATATGTTAAGAGAGGCTTCAAAAGATAGAATACATCAATATTATAGAATGAAGCAGATGCCAGAACTTTTTTCAGTACAAAAGATTGCTTTGCGAAATGGTGCTTTAATGAGTACACTTTCAGGAAGCGGATCTACATTTTTTAGTTTAGTATATGAAGAAGATGCTAAAAACTTAGTATCAAAATTGCGAGAAAATTTTAGATATTTTAAAATATTTAGCTGTGATTTTGATAACGATGGCATACAAGTAGAGTATTAAGCTTTTTTTGGATACAATGATTGACTAATTTAAAAAAGCCTATAAGAACTTGTATATCTTGTAGAAAAATTTTTGAGAAAACAATACTAGTAAGACTTCAGTGTATAGATAAAAACTTAAAGCCTTTTAGCGGTAGTGGAAGAAGTTTTTATTTATGCAATGATTGTTTGAAAGACCAAAAAAGATGCGAAAAGTCACTGTATAGACAGTGTAGAAATAAAGATAATTATTTTGAACAACTTAAGGAGATAGTAGAGAATGGATGATAAAGTAAGAGTATATGAAATAGCAGAAGAATCAGGAGCAACAAGTGCTGAAGTTATAAGTAAAGCTTCAGACTTAGGGATAGAATTAAAATCTGTACAAAGTTCTGTTTCAGATGATGTTGCTGAAGAGATAACAAGCTATATTATGACTGGAAAGAGTAAACTTTTAAATAAAGAGGAATCAACCAAAAAACCTGTTAAACAAAAAGCAAAAGGTGAAGATGCTGATGCTGATGTTGAAAAAGAGGTAAAAGTAGAAGAGACAAAAACAGTTGATACTCCTAAGATAGAAGATGAAACTCCTCAAAAGAAAGAAGTTGAAAAAATAAAAGAGATAAAAAAAGTACCGGTAAAAAAGGGTATTACAAAAGTATCATCAAAAAATTCTGATTTATTAAAAAAAGAGTTGACTGAAGAAAAGAAACCTGAAGTAAAAGAAGAAACAGCTACTGTAAAAACTGTAGTTAAAAAAGTAGAAAAAATAGAAGAACCTGTTAAAAAAGTTGAATCTAAAACTTTAGTTGGAAGTAGTGAAACTGGTGAAAAAATTGTATTGAAAAAAAGAGGTTTAACAATTGTTAAGAAAAAGAAACCTGTAATTACACATCCGACTTATAATATGAATGAAGAGAATTCTAAAAAACAATCAATGAAATCTATGAGTGAATTGTTTGGTAAAACTCCTGAATTAAAAGAATCATATACTCCAAGAGCAAAAAAACAGACTAAAAAAGTTCCAGCTAAATCGCATGAGCATGGAAAAGTTTTAAATGTTCGAGCTTCTAATGACTTTAGAGCAAGTGATGACTCTATCATTGGTGATGAGATTATGCTTCATGATATGAACTTAATGGAAACATCTAAATTCTTACAAGAGCCTCCAAGAAAAAAACAAACAGATCAAAACAGACCAAATAGACCTAGTGCATTTGGTAATAGACCTCGTGGACTTAAAAGAGGCGGTAGGAAGAAGAAATATGTGAAGCCTGTAGAAGTTGAAGATATTACAGAAGTTACTATTCCTGAACAATGTAGAGTACATGAGTTCGCTGAAAAAATAGGCAAAACTGCGGGTGATGTTATAGGTAAACTATTTATGCTTGGTATGATGGTAACTAAAAATGATTTCTTAGGAAATGATGAGATTGAAATACTTGGTGAAGAGTATGAAATTGAAATTACTATTAAAGATGAACTTGAAGAAGTAAATTATGAAGAAGCTTATGATGATGAAGAGATTGATACAACTAATTTTGTTTCAAGACCTCCTGTTGTAACTATTATGGGACATGTTGACCATGGTAAAACTTCACTTCTTGACAAAATCAGAAGTAGTAGAGTAGCTGCAGGTGAAGCTGGCGGTATTACTCAACATATCTCAGCATATACAATTAACAAAAATGGTCATGATATTACATTTGTAGATACTCCGGGACACGAAGCATTTAAAGCTATGAGAGTTAGAGGTGCAAAGATTACTGACATTATTATTATCGTTGTTGCTGCTGATGATGGTGTTAAACCTCAAACTATAGAGTCTATTAAGGCAGCTAAAGAGAGCGGCGCTCCAATAATTGTTGCTGTTAATAAAATGGATAAAGAAGCTGCAAATCTTGATATGGTTAAATCTGGAATGGCTGAACATGATATGATGGCGGCTGACTGGGGTGGAGATATTGAATTTATTCCTGTTTCTGCTCAAACTGGAATGGGTATTGAAGATTTACTTGAAACTATTAATTTGTCAGCTGAAATTTTAGAATTACAAGCTGATCCTACTGCACTTTGTAAGGCAACAGTATTAGAATCTTCTACACAAAAAGGTAGAGGTCCGGTTGCAACAATTATTGTTCAAAATGGTACTTTAAGAGTTGGTGACAGTATTGTTGCTGATACAACATTTGGTAAAGTAAAAGCAATTATGAACGACCAAGGTAAATCTGTAAAAGAACTTGGACTTAGTCATACAGGTCAAGTAGTAGGACTTGGTGAAGTTCCTACTACGGGTGTTACACTTGTTGCTCAAAACAGTATCAATGAAGCTAAAGAGATTGCAACAATTAGAGCTGAACATGCAAGAGCTAAAGAACTTAGTAAATCTACTAAAGTTACACTTGATGAGATGGCAGGATTAATTGCTGAAGGTAAAATTCAAGCACTTCCTGTAATTATTAAAGCTGATGCAGGCGGTTCTTTGGAAGCTATTAAATCAAGTTTAGAAGCTATTAAAAATGATGAAGTAAAAGTAAAAGTTTTAAGTGCCGGTGTCGGTGGAATTACTGAAGCTGATTTAAGTTTAGCAGCGGCTGGGGAAAATACAATTATTTTAGGATTTAATGTAAGACCTACAGGAAGCGTTAAAACTAAAGCAAAAGCTGATGGAATTGAGATTAAAACTTATAGTATCATTTATCAATTAATTGATGATATTAAAGATACATTATCTGGTATGATGCAAGAGATTGTAGTTGAAGAAAATACCGGTCAAGCTAATATTCTTGAAACATTTGTTGTTCCACAAGTAGGAACTGTTGCAGGATGTAAAGTTACAGACGGTAAAGTTGTACGAGGTGGAATGGCTAGAGTAATTCGTGATGGTGTTGTTATCTATACGGGTGCTATCAAGTCACTTAAAAGATTTAAAGATGATGTTAAAGAAGTTGCTAACGGTTATGAATGTGGTATTATATTTGAAAAATTCAATGACTTACAAGTTAATGACTATATAGAGACATTCATAGTACACAAAGAAGCACAAACAATTGACTAATATTCAATCTTTCATAAAACTAAGTATTACTCAATTGTTGAAAGGTGAATTAAATGCACGATAAAAGTATAAATTTACAGAGAACAGAGTCTTTGCTTATGGAGTTGATCCCTGAGGCTTTGAGCGAATTAAATGATAGTCGAATAAATTCTTTGCCTATTACTGAAGTTGATTGTAAAAATGGTAAATATGATGCTAGAGTTTATTTTGACGGTAGTGATTATAGTAATGCTGAACTTAAAGAGATAAGACAACTTTTAAGAAAAGCAAGCAGTCGTATTAAAGCACATTGTTTAAATGCAACAGGATGGTATAAATGTCCAGATTTTACATTCCAAAAAGATGATATGCTTGATAAAAGAAATAAAATGGAAGATCTGTTTGCTCAGATTGCTTCTAAAAAAGAAGATGGGAAAGATTAATTATGGAATTAGAAGAATCAATTAAAATAGCTGTTGAGGGTTGTGGTGTGAGACTTTATGATACAACAACAGCTAGGGAACATGATGATAATATTTTTAGAATTTATATCTCAAATCCGGATGGAATCAGTCTTGACAAATGTGCCGAAGTAAGTCGTATGGTATCACCGCTTTTAGATGTAAATGAGCCAATGAACGGCAAATATAAACTTGAAGTAAGCAGCCCGGGAATTGAGCGGAAGTTAAAAACCTTAAACCATTTTATAGGTTCAGTCGGGGAAAATGTAAAGATTAAAGAATACTCTATGGAAATTGTAAAGGGTGAATTAGTACAAGCTGACGAAGATGGTACTTTAACTATAAAAGATACGCAGGGAGATACTCAAACAGTTAAGTTTGATGATGTATTAGCTGCTTCTACTTATTATAAATGGAAAAAATAAAATAGTAAAACTTAAAAAGTATGTCAATTTGACATACTTTTTAAGTTTTTGAATAAAATTTGATATTGTATGATTAATATAATTTAAGGTTGCTAAATGAGTGAAGAATTACTACAAAGAGGACTAGATAAAAAGCCTGAAAGAATTGGTAAATGGGATTTTTATAATATTGGTGCCACAACAATTAATCAATTAAAAAAACATAATATTATACGAGATGTTAATTATGGGAAAATAGGTCAAAAAAAAGTTGACGGCATAATTATTAGTCAAAAAAAAGTAATAGCAATAATAGAAAATAAGACTTCAGAAGAATTTAACACTCCAAAAAAACAACAAAAAGCAATAAAACAAGAATTAGAAGTAGCAAAAAAGTTAGAATGTCCAATTTTAATAGCAACAGATACCAAAGAAACAATTTGGATAAATGTAAAAACATCAGAATTAATTTTAGATGAAGATGATACACCAGTAAGTTATAATTGGAATCCCACAGAAATAAATCAAGATACTAAACTAGCAATATTAATAGAAAAGATATATTCATCAATAGATGAAAAAAATAATAAAATAATGCCAAAAGAATTTGTAAATCCTACAGATTTAGCCAAACAAGTTTGGCAAGACCTTTGGAGTGTAAGTGGTGCATCACCTGAACAATGTCTATATACCTTCGTAGAATTATTTATTTTTAAATATTTAAGTGATTTAAAAGTATTAAAAACAACAAATAGTTTTTATTTCTTAATGGATATGTATGAAGAAGATAATACAAATGATGAAGTATTACAATATTATGCAGATACAATTAGAAAAAAAATAAAAGAATTATTTCCTGAAAATAGAGAAGATGGTACAACTATTATAAATGGAACTATTTTTGTTAGTAAAGATCAAAAATCTGTAGCAGGTTATAGTACTGTATTTAAAAAAATATTAGAGGAATTTAAAAAATATGGTAAGTTAGAAAATATTAACTATGATTTTAAATCTCAATTATTTGAAAGTTTTTTAAAAGAAAGTATAAGTAAAAAAAATTGGGGACAATTTTTTACACCTTTAAAAGTTATAAAAGCTATTCAAAAGATGGCAACAGATGAGATAAAAGAGGGGATGACAATATGTGATCCTGCTTGTGGTGTAGGTAAATTTTTATTAGAACCAATAAAAAGTAAATTAAATAGTTTTTATGAGATAACTAAAGATGATGTTATCCCAAAAATAACTGTAAGAGGTTTTGATAAAGGATTTGATAAAGATGAACAAAAAACTATCATATTAGCAAAAGCCAATATGTTAATATATTTTAGTGAGTTGATTAAAGAAAATCCACATTTAACACAAAAATTCTCTAATATTTTTAATGATACATTTACCTTAAAAACTAATTCCATATTAGGAACACTAAGTGACCCTGTCGAGAATGAATATGACTTGATTTTAACTAATCCCCCTTATGTAACAAGTGGTAGCAGTAATTTAAAAGAAGAAATTTCAAAAGATGCTGAATTAAAAAATTATTATAAAACTAATGCTATGGGTGTAGAAGGTTTATTTATGGAATGGGTAGTTAATGCTTTAAAACATAATGGAAAAGCTTTTGTAGTCGTACCAGATGGTATATTCAATAGACAAAATGATAAAAGATTAAGAAATTTCATAAAAGAAAATTGTTTTATTGATGCAATTATTTCATTGCCTTTAAATACTTTTTTTACTACAAATAAAAAAACATATATTTTAGCATTAACAAAAAAAGAAAATAAACAAGAGATTCAAACTCATCCTATATTTACATATTTAGTTAGCGAAATAGGTGAAAGTCGTGATATTTATAGATTTAATATTGAGCAAAATGATTTAGAAGAAGCTGTTATATTATTTAATATGTTTAAAGGTGCAAAAGAAGACTTTAAAACAAGTGACAAAAGATGTAAAATGATTAACTTTGATATTCTTAATGATAATATAGATAATTGGATTATTGACAATTATTGGAGTAAAGAAGAAAAAATTAATTTGGGAATATTTAAAGAAGAAAATAAAATAAAATTTGAAAATTTTCCAGATACTTTAGATGACATATCAAATACAATTTTAAGCTTTAAAGATGAAATGCTAAGTTTAATTGAAAAAAAAAAGCTTAGAATAAAATATAAAGATTTTTTAATAACAGATATATTTGATATTAAAAGAGGAAATGGTAAATTTATAAGAAGATATGTTGATTCTAATGGAGGAGAATATCCATTATATTCAGGTAATACATTTGGAATATTTGCTAACATTAATACATTTGATTATGAAAATCCTTGTTTGAGTTGGGCTATTGATGGTTTAGCTGGTTATATGATGATTCATAATGAATTATTTTCTGCAACAAATCATCGAGGAATTCTTATACCAAAGCAAACTAATCTAAATTTAGAATATATTAAACATATATTAGAACCTATTTTTAGACAAACAAAAAAAGGTAGATTAGGTGTTAATGGTAAAAACGAATATACTGCATTACCTCCTTTTATGATTAAAGATATTAAAATACCATTACCAATTAAGTATAATAAAATAGATCTTGCAGTACAAAATCAAATAGTAGAAAAAATTAAACTTACAGAAGAACTAAAAATAAAAATAAAAGAGTATAAAAATTATATCAAAAATATTATTATTGAGATAGAAAATAATTTTAATTATAAAGAAGTTAAAATTAATAATATTTTTAAAATACTTGGTGAAGACAATCTAACTAAAACATATATAAATGATAATAAGGGTAACTATCCAGTTTACTCAGGACAAATAGAAAATGGTGGAGTTTTTGGGTATATAAATACTTATAAATATGAAGAAGAGATATTAACATGGGTAACTTATGGAAATTCTGGTCATATATTTAAAAGAAATGGTAAATTTAATATTGGAAGAAATAATTGTGGATTAAGACCATTATTTGACAATATTGATTTAGATTACATTAAATATATAGCTGAACCGATTTTTAAAGAAAATGTAAAAGGTGAAAAACAAAAAAGTTTACCTCAAACAATAGTAAAAAAATTATTAGTTAAAATTCCAATTAATTTAAAAAATGAATTTGATATAAATATGCAACAAGAAATATCAAAGAAATATCAAGTAATAGACAATATTAAAATATCTATTGAAAAAGAATTAACTAAAATTGAAAAGTTACTTATAGAGTATTAAGATATTATGATAGAAGAAAAAATTAAAAAAGCAATAGAGAATAAAAGATTAAAATTAATTGAGGGTGAAAAAAATTGGTATAATTATTTTTTATTAATACAAGAATTAATATGGTATCGAAATAATCACGATGGCTATTTAGTAGATGTTTATGATAAACAATATGGTAATCATCTTGCTAGGATAACTATTTAGTTATGAATAATAAGCATACTTTTTATATGCAATTAGCTATAAATGAAGCTTGGAAATATCAGTTTCTAACTTACCCAAATCCTGCCGTTGGTGCTTGTGTTGTAAAAGATGATGAAGTATTAGCCGTAGAAGCTCATAAAGAAGCAGGACTGGCTCATGCGGAAGTAAATGCACTTAAAGTTGCATATCTTACAACTTATCCAAACTCACAAATTAAAAATTTAGAAAGCTCATCAGATATCCATAACTTTTTAATACAGAACCATAATAATTTTTTCAAAGATTGTACAATTTATGTAACTTTAGAACCATGTAATCATATTGGTCGTACTCCTGCTTGTGCTATGTTATTAGAAGCAATGCAGATTAAAAAAGTTGTAATTGGAATGCTTGATCCGAATAATGAAGCTAGCGGTGGAAAACAAAGACTTGAAAATGCAGGTATTGAAGTGATAACTAATATTTGTAAAGAAGAGACTAATGATCTATTATTACCATTTATCAAATGGCAACAGAAGAATTTCATTTTTTTTAAACTAGCTATGAGGGATGATGGAAGTGTAACAGGTGGTTATATAACTACACAAGATAGTTTAGATTTGGTGCATAATATTAGAACAAAATTGTCATTAATGGTGATTGGCGGTCAAACAGTAAGAACTGATAGACCAACTTTGGATAGTCGATTTGCAAAAATAAAGAAAAGCCCAAATATTTTAATCTATTCTAAAAATAAAGAATTTAATACAACAATACCGCTTTTTAATGTACCAAATAGAAAAGTAAATATCAGTAATAATTTAGAAGAACTTAAAAATAATAACTTTATTATGATTGAAGGCGGCTATAATCTATTAGAAAATATGAAAGAAAATATTGATATGTTGATGTTATTTATTTCACATAAAGAAAAGAGAAAAGAACAGTTTAATATTAAAAAATTAGGCTTCAAAATAGTTCACTCATATTTTCTAAATAAATATGATGAAGTGTTTTTTTTTACTTAAATAATATTTCAGCAAATATCCCACCAACTTTAGATATAATCTGCCTTATTTTATAAAAGGTAAAGATAATTGAATAAATTTTATTATGAACTTATAATACAACCAGAATCGTACTATGAATTATTTTTGGATTTGGCTGTTGGTCTGGTTGATGAAGCAATAGAAGAGCTTGATGGTACTATAATTATTCGAAGTGAAGATGATTTAGTGGATATTGAAGCTGGTATGATAGCATTTGCCAATGAGCTTACTCGCGCATTTAACAGTGAGATTGGTTGTAAAACTACACTAGAAAAAAAAGAAAATATTGATTGGATTAAATCTTATCAAGATTCTGTACAACCTATAGAAGTTGGTAAGTTTTATATTCATCCCAGTTGGGAAGAAGCTCGTGAAGGCAAGGAAAATATTTTAATAGACCCTGCTTTGACATTTGGCAGCGGACATCATGAAACTACAAGTACTTGTTTAGAAAGTATAAGTAAATATGTTCAAAAAGGTGATAGTGTTATTGATATTGGTTGCGGCAGTGGAATTTTAGGAATAGCAAGTGCAAAATTAGAAGCTGTTGTAGATATTTGTGATACAGATATTACAGCAGTTGAAGATGCTGTTAAGAACTTTGAGGTTAATGGTGTCAGCTGTGATAATTTTTTGGAAGGTTCATGTAAGGACGCAATAAATACTTATGATGTTGTAATAGCAAATATAGTTGCAGATGTACTTATAATGATTAGTAAAGATTTAAAAAAAGTTACTAAAAATGATGGTATAATAATACTTTCAGGGATAATGGATAAGTATAAAGATAAAGTATTAAAGAAGTTCCAAGATTGTGAACTTATAGAAGAGATACAAAAAAATGAATGGGTTACTTTAATAGTAAGATATGGGAGCAAATATAAAATATGAGAAATAATAACGATAATAAAAACGATAAGAATAATAAGAATAAGAATTTTTTTGAAAATAATCCAATGATAGTATTTGTATTATTTTCTTTGGTTACCATTATGGCATTTAAAAGTTTTTTTCCTCAAGATGATATGAATGCAAATGGCGGGCAGGTGTCTTATGGACAAACCAGTTACAAAAAAGTCTCTTATTCTGATTTAAAACAATTAATTAAAAATGGACAAATTGAGTATGTTGGTATTGGTGATACCGGTATAAAAGCAACATCCAAAGTAACACACGGGTCTCAAATAACCTATAGAGCATTAAGGGTAATTCCTGATGATACATTAATCCCTTTGCTTGAATCAAATGGTATTGCTTATGGTGGAGTAAATGAACAAAATTTATTTGCAGATATGTTATTTGGCTGGATATTGCCTTTAGCTATTTTCTTTGGTATTTGGATGTTTTTAGCTAAAAGAATGTCAAAATCTATGGGTGGCGGTGCTGGTGGAATTCTTGGTATGGGTGGTGCCAAGAAGATGATAAACAGTGAAAAACCAAATGTTACATTTGCAGATATGGCTGGAAATAAAGAGGCTAAAGAGGAAGTAGCTGAGATAGTTGAATTTCTTAAAAGTCCAGATAAATATATAAAATTAGGTGCTAAAATACCAAAAGGCGTATTACTTGTGGGACCCCCAGGTACTGGTAAAACTTTACTAGCCAAAGCGGTTGCAGGTGAAGCAAATGTTGAATTTTTAAGTGTAACTGGTTCATCGTTTATTGAGATGTTTGTAGGGGTTGGGGCAAGTAGAGTAAGAGATCTGTTTGAACAAGCTAAAAAAGTGGCACCTGCAATTATTTTTATTGATGAGATTGATGCTATTGGTAAAAGCCGAGCGAGCGGTGGAATTGGTGGAAATGATGAGCGAGAGCAAACTTTAAATCAATTATTAGCAGAGATGGACGGATTCAGTGGTGGTGGAGAAGCTCCTGTAATTATATTAGCAGCTACAAACAGACCTGAGATTTTAGATCCTGCACTTCTGCGGCCTGGTAGATTTGATAGGCAAGTTTTAGTTGATAAGCCTGATTTAGAGGGTAGAATTGAAATTTTAAATGTACATATCAAAGGCGTAAAGGTCTCTAAAACAGTTGACTTAAGAGAAGTTGCCATTATGACAGCAGGTTTAGCGGGTGCTGATTTAGCAAATATTATTAATGAAGCAGCGCTCCTTGCAGGACGAGCTGAAAAGAAAGAAGTTACAAATGACGATTTTAAAGAAGCAGTTGAGAGACAAATAGCAGGGCTGGAAAAGAAAAGTAAAAGAATATCTCCAAAAGAGAGAAAAATTGTAGCTTATCATGAAAGTGGTCATGCACTTATTGCAGAAGTTACAAAAGGTGCTAAAAAAGTAAATAAAGTTTCTATTGTGCCTCGTGGACTTGCAGCTCTTGGATACACTTTAAATACTCCAGAAGAGAATAAATATTTAATGCAAAAGCATGAATTAATGGCAGAAGTTGATACTTTATTAGGTGGTCGTGCGGCAGAAGAGGTATTTATAGGTGAGATCAGTACAGGTGCCGGGAATGATTTGGAAAGAGCAACAGATATTATAAAATCAATGGCTACTATTTACGGTATGAGTGATTTAAATATTGCTGGACTTATGGTTTTAAGTAAGCAAACAAACCAATTTTTAGGCGGCGGGCAAACTACTAAAGATTATAGTGATGAGATGGCACATAATTTAGATGAACATATTAAAAATACTTTAGATGCCAGATATAAAGTAGTATTGCAAACTTTAAAAGATCAAAAAGAAGCTATGGAAGAGATGGCAGCTGAACTGCTTAAAGAAGAAGTAATGACAGGTAAAAGAGTTCAAGAGATTATTGAGAAACATGGTGGGACTGTTTATAAAAGCAAAGATTTAAATGAATTTGAAAAAACAGAAAAAACAGAAAAAGAAGAAGAAGAGACAGAAAAAGTAAAGAAAGATGATGAGTAATTTTAAAATTTTAGAAGAGGGATACAAACCTATTGCTATAACATTTATTGTAGCTTTGGTTATTAAATTTTTCATATCTGATTTTTTAGGTAATGTTGGGATTTTATTGACATTATTTATGGTATTTATCTATAGAAATCCTTTTAGAGGTATATTTTATGGTGAAAATAATATTTTAGCTCCTATTGATGGTGTAATTCAGGCTATTGATTATGTTGATGGAAAACAAAGAATTTATTGTGATCTAAATTTATGCAATGTTCATGTTTTAAGAGCACCGTCAGATGGTAAATTTAATATTAAATCTTTTTATAATGGATTAAATTTAAATGCAGACAGTTATAAAGCTAAATCTTTAAATGAACGAGCAGTAATTGAATTTGATAATTTCAACCTTGAACTCCTCTCAGGAGTATGTAATAATAAAATACTCATAGATGAGAATAAAACAGAGGCAAAACAAGGTGAAAGAATTGGTCTATTTTTCAATGGACTAGTTATAATTGAAACAAAGAAAGCTTTAAATTTATCTGTAAAAATAGGAGATAAAATAAGAGCAGGACAGACAATAATAGGAAAATAGAATGGATAATAAACTAATAATATTTGACACAACATTAAGAGATGGAGAGCAAAGCCCCGGGGCTTCTATGAATACAAGTGAAAAAATTCAAATAGCCCAACAATTAGAAAAGTTACAAGTTGATATTATTGAAGCCGGATTTGCAGCGGCAAGTCCAGGTGATTTTGATGCAATTTATCAAATATCACAAATAGTAAAAAATAGTTCAATATGTTCTTTAGCCAGAGCTGTTGACAGTGATATTAAAGCAGCAGGCGAAGCAATAGCTAAAGCAAATTTAAAAAGAATACATACTTTTATAGCAACCAGCCCAATTCATATGGAATATAAGTTAAAGATGACCCCTGATGAGGTGATAAAAAGAGCAGTTAATGCAGTGACTTATGCAAGAACGATGACAGATGATGTGGAGTTTAGTTTAGAAGATGCCGGTAGAAGTGAGATGACTTTTATGAAAGAGATAACACAAGCTGTTATAGAAGCTGGTGCATCAACTATAAACTTACCCGATACTGTTGGATATAGATTACCAAATGAGATAAACCAAATGGTAAAACAGATGGTTGATTGTGTGGATGGTAAAGCTATTATATCTTTACATAATCATAACGATTTAGGTTTGGCTGTTGCAAATACTTTAGCTGGTATTCAAGCAGGTGCGCGACAAGTTGAATGTACTATAAACGGATTGGGTGAGAGAGCTGGAAATGCTGCTATGGAAGAGATAGTGATGGTATTGAAAACAAGAAAAGATTTATTTAATGGTATGGATACAAATATCAACACCAAAGAGATATCCAGAACTTCTAAAATGGTGGCAACTATTACAGGTATTGAACCGCAGCCAAATAAAGCAATTGTTGGTAAAAATGCTTTTGCACATGAAAGCGGTATACATCAAGACGGTATGTTGAAAAATGCTGAAACTTACGAAATTATGAAACCTGAAGATATAGGGATAGAAGAAAATAATACTATTGTATTAGGGAAACATTCAGGTCGTGCAGCTTTTAAAGATAAATTATCTAATTTGGGATTTAGTGATATTAAAGATGATGAGTTAAATTCATCGTTTAAAAGATTTAAAATATTATGTGATAAGAAAAAAGATATTTTAGATGATGATATTAGAATGATTATGACAGATGAAAAATTAAATCATGATAAAATTTATGAGATTATATCTGTTCAGATTTCAGATTGTTCAAATGGAGTACCAAGTGCTGTTTTAACTATCAAACATGATGATAAAGAAGTTACGGATGCTGGAATTGGCGATGGTGCTATGGATGCTATTTTTAAAACCATAGATAGAATCACGGGTTATCAAGGTACACTTATAGACTATAATGTAAAATCAGTTAGCGAGGGTAAAGATGCTTTGGCAAAAGTGACTTGTAAAGTAACCTTTAATGATGATAATCCAGCTATGATAGGACATGGGTTAAGTTTAGATACAATGATTGCGAGTGCTAGGGCTTATGTTGGAGCTTTAAACAGTTATTTATCTATGAAAGATATGTTAAAAAAAGGTACGACGCACCAAGTGTAATTTATTGGAGATGCTTATAAAATGAAAGATCTAATATTAAAATTTGCATATTTTCTTGAGACTTCTCAAGGATATTATTCAGCAAAACATTTTATTTATCAATTTTTAGAGGATACTACTTCTAAAAAGAAAAGATATTTTGATTTTGTTATGATATTTTTAGTTTTAAGTATGAATTAGTGTAGCCAGATCAGTGATATGAAAATCACTTTATTCACAAGGAAATGAAGATTATTTAATGATGTAATTAACTGTGAATTGTAAAAAAATTTAACAAATTAAATTTAATACAAACATAAATAATATATACAACTTTTATTCTGTTTTAGTAATAAAAGTTGATTAATATATTATAGGAGGGAATTAAAATGATAAGATTATTTATGGGGATATTTTTAACAGTATCTTTAGGTTTGGCTTCAAGTATATTACCGCCAAAAGCTAAGCAAATTTATGTGATGGATTATACTAAAGAAACCAGATGTTTAGTAAGAAACTTTTTTGTATATAAAGACCCAAAATGGGTAGGAAAAATAGAGTTGAAAAATGGTAAAAAAGTATTTTTCTCTAGTCCTAAATCTTTAATAGAGTTTTATCTTAGACCTGGTAAATGGTTTGAAGTAGGTGTAAAAAGTGAAAAAGATTTTAGAGATATTATTGTCACTGATTATTTAACAATGAAACCAATAAATGCAAGAGATGCTTTTTATATTTATGGGTCTCGTGCAACTTCACCATCTGGTGATGATTTAGTGGCAATTGAAAATGAGGAAGATGCTAAAAATTTTGCTAAAAGTTATAATGGTAAAAGAATATTTAAATTTACAGAAGTTTCAGATGCACTAATTAGATTAATAAATGGAAGAATTTAATCAAATTATAGAAAGTCTCTAATAAATTAGATAAAAGAGATAAGATGAAGTATGATTTTATAATTGTAGGCGGCGGCATAGCTGGATGTAGTGTAGCATATCATCTATCTAAGAAATTTAAAAATATACTTTTAGTGGATAGAAATTCATCAATTGCAGCAGGGGCCAGCGGTGCTGCCGGTGCATTTTTGTCTCCGCTGCTTGGTAAAACCAATAAATTTAAAGATTTAGTTACACAAGCATTAAAATACAGTGTAAACTTTTATAAGCAAAATGCAAAAGAATTCATTATAAACAAAGGGGTTCTTAGACTCTCTAAAGAAAAAAAAGATGAAGAAAAATTTAAAAGTTATATCCCTTATCTTGATTTTAAATATGAATTAAAAGAAAATGGGTATTTCTTTGATATAGGCTCAAAAGTTGACAGTATAAAAATGTGTGAATTTTTATCTAAAGATGTGGAAAAAAGATTTAATTTTGAAGTAGAAAAAATAGAATTTAGAGATAATACTTGGATATTAAATAAAAGCCTAGAAACTAAAAATCTTATTTTAGCTACTGGTGCTGATACAACTTTAATTGGCGAAGATTACTTTAAAATTCGTCCTGTATGGGGACAAAGAATTGATGTAGAGACAACTACTAAAGTTCCATACAACTATCATAAAGAGTGTTCAATATCATCTTCACAAAAACTTCCTAATAATAAGTATTTAGTTTCTATTGGTGCTACTCACAACATATATAACTGTGATCATACAATCTGTTCATATTGTTTAAAAATACCAAATATAAGCGATAAGCCTAGATTTACCTGTGATAATGATTCTATAAAAAATGATACAAATAAATTGCTGAAACTATCAAAAGATATTTTATATTTAAAAGATATAAATGTTTTAAATATAAAAATAGGTGCAAGAGCAGCCAGTGTTGATTATTTTCCAATGGTAGGGGAACTAATCAACGCAAAAGAGACACTTTTAAAATATCCGTATATCAAAAAAGGTTCAAAAGTACTAAGTAAAGATTATGTGAGATATAAAAATTTGTATTTATTAAACGGAGTAGGGGGACGAGGTTTTGTATTATCACCTTTTTTAGCATCTTTATTGGTTGATAATATAGTTTTAAAAAAAGAAATAGATTCAAATATCACTACTGATAGATTATTTCAAAGATGGGCAAGAAAGTTATAGATTATGAATAGATTATTTTTATTATTTTTATTATTTTTGATTTTTATCTCTTCAACTTTTGCAAATGTTTTACAAGATGCTATAGATAACGCCCCCAGCGGCTCAACATTAAAATTACCTGATGGACTATATCTGGGAAAAATTGTTATAAATAAACCTATTACCATCATAGGTACTAAGTATGGAGCAGTTATTAAAGGTGATAATAAAGGGAAAGTTATCACTATAAATAGTTCAAATGTTGTTTTAAAGAATCTTACTATTACAAACAGCGGTAACCGAATGGAAAATCTTGACTCTGCAATTGTTATGAATAAGGTAAAAAACTGCGAGATAAACAACTGTAAAATTTTAAATAGTCTATATGGTATAGATATGATTATGGTTGAAAATTCTATAATATCAAATAACTATATAACTTCAAAAAAAAATGATATAAGTTTAAGAGGTGATGCTCTAAAAATTTGGTACAGCAATAATAATATTATAAAAAACAATATCATAGAAAATTCAAGAGATGTTACATTGACATACTCTAACAACAACAAACTGATAAATAATACTTTTAAAAATAATAGATTTGGACTTCATATTAGTCTAAGTAAAGAAAACTTAGTACAAAATAATACTTATAAATACAACTCTGTAGCAATTATGCTTATGGGTGCAAAAGATACAAAAATCATAAATAATCATATTAAAAGTTCAAAAGGAGCAGCTGGAATTGGTATAGTAATTATGGGTGTATCAAATTTACACTTTGAGAAAAATACTGTAAGTTACAATGCACAAGGTATCTATATAGATTCTAAAAATACGGAAGAGGGGATGCAAAGATATATAAAAAACAATGAAATCTCATACAATGGGGAAGCTATCCATTTTCATGAAGCTATAAAAAACAATACTATTACAAATAATAAAATCTTTGGAAATATAGATGATATAGTAAAAGATGTAAGGGGAATATTTACCTCTACAAATATTATTGAATATAACTATTGGGATAGATATGCAGGGTTTGATAGAAACAATGATAATATAGGAGATACACCATATCAAGTGTATCAATATGCAGATCAACTTTGGCACTACAATCATAAAATAAAATTCTTTTATGCAAGTCCTGTTATGACATTGATGAATTTTTTAGCAAATCTAGCTCCGTTTGTAGAACCGATTATGCTGCTTGAGGATACAAAACCAATAGTTCATATGGAATAAAGTTATTTTCCTATTTTTATAACTCTTTTTACCACTTCATTATAATCAATTATCTCTTGACCTTTTTTAATAGTGTCTTTTGTTTTATGAGCACTAAAACCATACGCCATTGGTGTAATATTTTCTGTATCATAAAATGCAGTTCTTGCATCTATCCATTGTCCAGTATTTACATCAGTTATCCAAATAATAGCTCTATCTTTCCATTGTATTTTTTCTTCTTTAAACCATAAAACAGTACAGCCAATATCATCAAACATATATTTTTTACCAGTATCAGGATGTCTAACTTGTGTTGTGTTTTTTCTATCACTTACAACCATCACACATCTAGCACACATATCTCTATCCCAATGTACCTTAGCAACACCAGTTTTTGATTTCTCTTCACATCCAGTAGAAAAGAGAGTGAAAAGTAAAATACTAAAAGTGAAAAATATAAGTTTAAAGTATTTCATTATCTAATCCCATATAATTTATAACAATCTGCTTGTTTAATATCAAACTGAAATAATTTTGCTTTAGATTTGGCACTTTTATATATGTATGTTATAGTGATTTGTGCGTCCATAAATCTTTTTGAAGAGCGACAAACACCATTGGTTATTCCCTTTTTCATCCGTGCTTCATCTTCTTTTATAACTGCTTCATCACTTTTAGAACCTGTATTTATCTCAAATGTATAAATTAAAGTTGCTCCAACAGCTTCTATATTGGTAAATTTTGTATATTTATCTATCTCTTTTGGTAAATCTTTTGATAATTGTTCTGCTACAAGTATAGTGATCTCTTTATTTTGTTTTTTTAATTGTTCCGGTGATACATCTTGGTTTTTAACAGGTAAATTATTTGCAAGGGTAGATTGTATTAAAGCTGCAACTAGAGTAAATATTAAAAATAAATTTTTATACATAGTGATTCCTTTTTTTATTATTTGGAATTATACATTAGTTTATATTATTTTTTGTTAACATAAAATAATTATTTAGATAAAAATAACTATTTATATAAAAATTACTTATATTTAAGACCGCAATAAGACTTCAATATGTTATAATTTCTCTATACCCAAATGAAAGAAATAATTATTATGACAAAAGTAGCGAATAGCGGTTGTGAAGCAAACTTTCCTCGAAATGAACAAAAAATTTTAAAAACTACTTCTATTATTCCAGTAATAAGTATAATTATATTTTCAATAATAAGTATTTCAGGGTTTTATTATACAACTAGTCAAAATAATAAAACTGAACTCTTACAAATTAAGCAGAGCTACGTAAATAGTCAAAAAGAGCTGCTTAAAAATGAAATTGATACCGTATATAATTATATACAATATAAAATAAATAAGTTATCCCATAAAGTATCACAAAAAGAACTTTAACAAGTAATTATGGATGATATATCTAATATAAGATTTGGAGAAAATGGGTATTTTTATATTTATAATTATGACGGGGTAAATTTAATGCATCCTATAAAACCACATCTAATAGGAAAAAATTTATATAATTTAAAAGATAAAAATGGTGTATTGTTGATTCAAGAGTTAATAAAAGCTGCAAAAAATAGTGGTGGCTATGTAAATTTTATGTGGGATAAACCAAGTACAAAAGAATTGACTCCCAAACTTGGATATGCAACAGGTTTGGATAAATGGCAATGGATGATAGGTTCCGGTGTATATTTAGATGATATGGAAAAAGTTTTAAAGGAAAAAGAAGCTGCGTTAAGTTCACAATCATTAAATATCTTGCAAAACTTTATTGTGACCTCTTTGTCCATAATGATTATTATGTCATTAGTTTTAGTTAAATTAATGGGTAAGATACAAACAATATTTTTAGATTATAATAAAAAACTGTTAAATTATCAAAAAGATTTAGAGATAGATGTACAGAAGAAAACAAAACAAGTTCAGGATAAAAATATTGAGCTTAACTATAAAGTATATCATGACAATCTAACTAATATTTTAAATAGAGTTTCTTTGCAAGAGTATATAAAAGATAACAATGGTGAAATTGTATTATCGATTTTGGATATCAAAGAGTTTTCTAAAATAAATAATATATATGGTGAATATGCAGGTGATGAAATTTTAAAAACATTTGCAAGGGCGTTAACCGAGCTGTTTAGTGAAGATAAATATATAGTATATAGAATTTCAGGTGATAAGTTTGCAATTTTAAATCAAGAAGTAACTGCCACAGCAAAAGATTGTAAAGAAATTATAAATAAAAAGCTTAGTTCTTTATTGGATAAACCTTTAAAAGTTGTTGTTGATGAGCAGGTTTTAGATGTAGTATTACAATGTATTGTCGGTGTTGCTCAAGGTGTGGCATCTGAAAAATTAATAGAACATTCTGATATGGCTTTAAATTATGCCAAAAATAAACATAAGAAAATTGTATTTTACTCTAAAAACTTACATATAGAAGATAGATATAAAGAGGATATGAGAATTACACAAATTGTAAAGAATGCAATTGCCCAAAATAGAGTTGTGCCATTTTTTCAAGCTATTGTAAAAACTAATGAAACAAGCTATGAATGTCTAGTAAGGATAAAAAATACAGACGGAACTATTTTGCCGCCAAACATGTTTTTACCGGTTATTAAACAAACTGAATACTATAATGAAATTACTAAGATTATGGTAGATAAATCATTTAGTTATTTTCAAAACAGTAATATCTCTTTTTCTATAAATTTATCATTTGAAGATATATCAAGTGAATCAATAAGAAAATATATAAAAGAAAAAATAGAACAATACAATGTATCAGCACAACTTATTTTAGAAATTTTAGAGAGTGAGAGTATTGATAATTTTGATGTAGTTAGAGATTTTATTACAGATATGAGAAGTTTAGGTGTAAAAATAGCAATTGATGATTTTGGCAGCGGATATTCAAATTTTACATATTTAATTGAATTAAAACCTGATTTTGTAAAAATAGACGGTTCATTAATCAAAGATATGGATACAGACAAAGATGCTTATATTATAGTAAAAAATATGGCAAGATTTTTACAAGAGATGAATTTGAAAATTATAGCTGAGTATGTTCATAGTCAAGAGATATATGATATTGCAAAAGAATTGAACTTTGATGGTCTTCAAGGATATTTTTTAGCCCAGCCGCTTCCTGATGTGATAAAATAAGCTTTTAAAGCCAAACACCATTTCTTATATAATAAATTATAGGATAGGCACTTACAAGTAGTAAAAATAAAAAGTTAAATAATAAAGATATCTTATAGCTTCGTTTTACTCTTTGCTTATCATTAATAAATCCAGTAATTAAACCATTAAAAGTTCCAATAAACAGTAAAGTATATATTAAATATCCAACATAATAATAATCTTTTTGTAAAAAACAAAATGGACAATGATGTGTTGGAAGTTCATAAATATATGTTCCAAAAAATGATATAAGACTAATGATAGAGATAATGATAAATGATAAATTTGCTATTGTAAAAAGTTGTTTCTGTTTTAAGAAATAAAATAAAATAAGAGCTAAGAAGTTCCCATAAAATAAGAATAATAAAATATTAGTATCAATTAAAAATATATTTGAGATATATGATGTAGCGGAACTTGAATATAATGTACCGCAACAACTAACCATCTTATCAACATCAATTGCACTAAACATAATCCCTTCAAGTATAATTTCCGCAGCAAAAACAAAGAATGCTATGATAAAAAAACCAAACTTAATACGAGTATATGGTAGATTTTCACTTTTTATATCTAAATAATGCAACACCAGCCAAAACCCAAAAAGATATATATTTAAAATTTTAAGTATAAAAAGATATGTTCCAAATTCTGTGGCATCTACAACTCCTGCTGCACACATTGCACCAGTTAGAACATTTGATATTTTATCAAGTGTAAAGATAAAAAATAAAAATAACGGCAGTTTGATTACAAAGATGTATTTAATGATTGTTGCAGTTAAGAAACTTTGTTTTTCAAGTGAATATTGTAACTTTTTAGTAGAATTAATATCCCATTTTAAAAATATTCTAAGGCTTAAGACAAAGGCTACTGTTCCAAATAGTAAAAAGATAATATTTAGAATTAGCATTGCCAATACTTCGGGAGATAATATCATTAAGCTGTTTTCCCATTATGAACTTCTATGATTCTATCTACAAAATCTAAATCAAAAAACAGTGGATCATGAGTTGCTATAATAATTGTTTTGTTTGATTTTTTTAGTTCTCTTAAAATTTCAATAAAATGAAGTGAAAGTTTTTCATCAAGATTTGCAGTTGGTTCATCTGCAATTATGATTTTTGGGTCATTTATATGAGCTCTTGCTATTGCAACTCTTTGTTGTTCACCACCAGATAAATTTCGTACAAGTACATCTTTTTTATGAGAGATATTAAATCTTTCCATAACTTTATTTAGCTTTGTAAGTGCCTCTTGTTCATCAGGATTTGTAGGAACTAGAGGTAATAAAATATTATCTTCAACACTTAAAGTTGGGATTAGATTATATTTTTGGAATATGAAGCCAATATTTTCTCTTCTGTAAAGTGCTGCAAAATTATCAGGAAGTTTTGATATTCTTTTGCCGTCAACTATCACTTCTCCTGTCGTTGGTTTACTTAGAGCTGCTAGAAGTGAAAGAATAGTACTCTTACCGCTTCCGCTAGCCCCTTTTAAAACAACTAATTCTCCCTCTTTAAAGTTCAAATTGATATCATCTAAAGCTGTTACTTTATTGTTTTTATTGATCTCATATATCTTTGTTACATTTTCCAGTTTTATCATTATCTGATTACCTCGTCAGTCTCTAAAGTTGCAACTCTCCAAGATGGTATAATCGTGGCTGCTATATAAATAGGAACACTTAAGAAAAATACCAAAAATAAGGTTTGAAAATCAAAAACGAAAGGTAACTCAAATGTTGTTTTAAGTTGGCTGTATCCTACAAATATATCTCGTAATATAGGTGCTTGAAGTAAATATACAAAACCAAATGCCAATATAACACCTAATAAATATGCAATAAAAGAGATAATGAAACTTTCATAAAACTTCTCTTTAAGTACATCATCAACAGTCCATCCAATTGCTTTTAAAATACCTATTTCTCTTTTTTCCTCACTGCTTAATCCACTTGATTTATCATAAACTATAATAAAAAATGTAAACAATGAGATTATAAAAATTGCTAAAAATATTCCACTTTTGTAATCAAATATATTTTGATAACTAACTTTTAAATCTTCATTGGTAATAATTCTAGTATCTGGATGAAGCAGCTTTATTTTTTGTACTATAGTTGGTATCTCTTCAGGGTTTGCTACTTTAACTACTATATCAGTCGCTTTTTCTTCATCCATATCAAAAATCTCCCTTGCATCATCTTTTGATAATATTATCATATCATTTGATTCAAGCTGAGTATTACTATCAAACACACCGCCAATATTAATTCTTTTAAATGTTCCATCAGGTTTGATAAAATTAAAATATTTTTTATAATAATTTTTATCCATAATATCTTTAACACCATTTCCTACAAGCATTTGAGAATTAGAACTTAACTCTTCAATATCAAATTTTTTAACCATTCCTTCAAAACTGTCTTTATATTGTTTTTCATATTGGTCAATTCCTGAAATAGTAAAATTAACCCCTGCATTTTCAAAATAATAATATCCCCAAACTCTTGCAACCGCATCACTAACCCCTGCTAATTCCAGTATATCATCAACTACGCTTACATCTATATCATAGGCTTTTCCAGCTTTTATTTTTTGTACTGTAATCTGCGGTAAAGAATCAACCGTTGAATCAAGCTCATATTTAATTGAGTGTGATATAAAAAATATAGAAGTTAAAAGAAATGTTAAAAAAGTAAAAATTGTGGTGATAAAAAAGCTTTTACTTTTTTGTCTTAAAATTGCATTGATTGCATATTGAATTAAATATAAATTGATTTTATTTTTTATCATTTGTTATCCTGCTTGGAGTATTATTTATTAAAGTTGAGTGGTTATAAGTGAATGTTGATGGGAAATATTCTCTTAAATTCCCATCATCTTTGTATATACTAAACATATCAGCTAAACTTCTATGCCTTATATATGTAGCTTCTGTTGATATCGCTAAATCAGGAAGCCCTGTGATCTTTACAAAGTTCAGTTTTTTATTTAATACCTCATTTGTCATTGATTTGGTATTTATTAAATAGGTAGTTTGGATTATTAATATGCTTAATAATCCACCAATAATATAAAAAAGATAGAAACTTTTTTTAATCATTTTTACTCATCAACATCAAGTTTATAAACCTCTTTTTCAACTATATCTTCAAACTTGATAATGCTTCTGCCTCTATGGTCAGCTTTAAAAGTTTTAGCATCATCTTCTGATTCAAATGGAATTAGCTCATGCCCCATAGGTCCATATACATCACTTCTTATAACATAAAATGCTTTAGTTCCATCAATACCTTTTTGACTATAATAATCAGTAACTAATATTTTTGTAATATTTTCTTTTGTTGCATATTCATATTTTCCCCATTTTAAAGGATTAAAATAAAATTTCATTAAATCTTTTACCCCATCAAAAGAATAATGGTGTTCATGGTCGTCGTGTTTATAAAAAATCTGTGCAGCCCATCTTGGATATTTATAAGTAAACATTCCACATACGGGACATTTCTCATCTTCTTGCACCTCTACTTTACCCTCAACCTCTCCTAAATCACCTAATCTTTTAACTTCCCATAGATAAAGTGCCGTTGCTTGAAGTTGTTTCTCTTTTAATGGTTTACATAATTTGTCATTTTTTAAAGCAGATTTTAGCTCATTTATTTCCAAAAAATCAGTTGGGTCTATATCTTGCTTACACATTTTTTCAAATATTTTTTTACCTTTAGGATAGATTTTTTTCTTTTTTTTCTTTTTCACCATTGCAATATCAGATTTTAAAGATTTCTGAGCCATCTTTAATGCTGTATCAAAATTAACAACTTTACCTTTGTTCTTTTTTATAAAATCAATTGCCTCTGATTCTTTAGCAAAAGCAAGTTTAGAAACTTTGCTCATAGTGCCGCTTATCTTAGAACCAACTACATAAAAAGCCTCTTTAGCATTGATAAGTTTTTGTGTTTTAACATCAACTACGACTATATTACTTGTATCTATTCCATACTCTTGCATATCTACAACTAAACATCGCATACTACAATATTGTCTCTTAGTACCATTTTCCAATTTTGAGGCATGAGAAGTTTTATAAAACATCTTAATATTCATACCACATATAGGACACCAATATTTTTCTTTTCCCTCTTGTATTAATACAGGTTCAACTGTTGCTGCTTTACTAAAACTTTTTGCATCAAGATTTAAACTAAATATTAGGGCAATTGTCAAATATAAAAATATTTTTTTGATAAACATAATCTTTCCTTTTAATAATTATTTTTTTATCTTATCTAAATATTGTTAATTAATTCTTATTTAATGACAATCAAGTAAAGTTTTATTAGGATTTGAAATATATTCATATCCGTTATAAATAGTATATCCGCCATAAATCAAAACACCAAGTGTAGCCACTCTTATCATAAAATTTCTAATAGCACTTTTTCTAAATATTCCTATAAAAAATCCTAATGAAAACATAGCAGGAATTGTGCTAAGTCCAAATATTGCCATAATAATTGCACCATCGACTGCACTAGCACTACTAGCAGCAGTAATAGCAAAGAAATAAACAAAGCCGCAAGGAAGCAAGCCATTTAAAAGTCCTAAGATATAAAAGCTGCCTAAAAATTCACTTTCTAATAAACCTTTGAAATTATTATGATACCAACTGCTATTTTGAATTGAATGTTCTATGGAAGAAAGTAATTTGACTCTTCCCGTTAAAGAAAATCCAACAGCTATCATAACCAAACCGGCAATTATAAGTAATACCCCATTAGCCATATTGCTAAAAGATATAACACTTCCTATCCAACCAAATAGTGCACCAAAAAAGATATAAGTAGTAACTCTTCCTAGTGAATATAAAAGATGTGCCAAGGTTTGATGTGTTTTATCCCAAGCAGTATCTATTTTAGTGCTTGAATATGCGATAACTATACCGCCGCACATACCAATACAATGACCGAAAGAACCAATAAAAGCAATAGATATAATAGTTAAAAAATCAATTGTTTCCAAGAAGTTCTTTCCTTACCTTTGGATTTGCCATAGTATGACCTTGCAGCATTTTATTAGTCATTGTATCGAAATTTATATAATTATTTTGTTTTGTTTTATATGCACCAAAACCATAATGCATAGGAGTTCGATCCGTTAAACTATACCAAGCCTGTCTTGCATCTATATATCTGTTTTCATCTTTTGTCCAAACCCATAAAACTATTTTATCTTTTTTCTTTTGATCTTTTAGCCATAATACTAAACAACCTATATCATCAAAAAAAAGGGTATCCTCATTTTGTAAAACTACTTGTGCTGAATATGTTATATCTTCTATAGTCATATTACAAAATCTATCTTTGTATTTATTGGGTGTTATTGAAATTGGTTGTTTTGTATAATTGTTTTGAACTACCACTATTGATTGTTCAAAAGATGATGTAGAAAAAAGTATAATTACCAATAAAATAAAAAATGCAAAAATTATAGATATTTTTTTTATCATTTAATTAACCACAATTATATTTTTTAGATTAATATTAAAAATAGTACCTTTTGATGAAGAGTTGATTTTGATATCTAATTTTTGCTCATTACAAAATTCTTTCACCATATTAAGTCCAATTCCAAAACCTTTTGAGGTTTCATCACTTTGAAAATATTTATCAAATACTTTATAAATGTCTTCTGTACTTATTCCGTCACCATCATCTTTAAAAGTTAAGATATTGTTTTGCAGCTGTATATTAATAGTGCTAATTGAATTATTGTGTTTAATTGCATTTGAGGTGAGGTTGGTTATAATCGCTTCAAAACCATTTTTATCTGTTATTATAATCGTAGGTTCTACATCTATATCTATTTTAATATCATCTTTGATATCATCAAATTTTTCTATACAATACAGCAATAACTCTTTTAATTCAAAACTAACTATCGCAACATTGTCAATTTCTTTTTTGATATAATATTCCATATCTTCATAAAGTTTTAAAAGATTGTTGCAGGCTTTATTTATCCTGTCTAACCTTTTAAGATTTTGGACATCACTGATTTTAGTTTGCAGTATCTCCGTATTTATTTGAATTGTTGCAACAGGTGTATTTATCTCATGCATAGTTTTTTCTATTTTTTCTTTGAGTTTATCATCAATTTTAAAAATATCATCTATTAATGTTTTAGTTAAGGCAAAATATAAAACAGTACAACTTATGACAATAAAAATAATAAAATATACAGAGTCAAAATTATTAATATAATGAATCAAATAATTATTGATAACTAATATTAAAATAACTATAGATATATTAAATATAAAAAAAAGTGTTTTTTTATTCGTCACAAATTATACCAGATATTGCATAGCCGACTTTTTTGATATTTTTTATTTTTTCTTTTCCAGTTATTTGTCGTAATTTGGTAATATAAAGTCGCAGTGATCCTTCACTATGTTCCTGTGCATTGCTCCAAAGTCTATTTATGATTTCAAATGTAGTTATCGTTTTATTATTGTTTTCTATAAAAAGTTCTAATAGTTGAATTACTTTTAATGGAAGATGTATCTCTTTTTCATCGCAATATACTTTTCTTTTATCAAAATTATAATGGGAGTTTTTAGCAATCTTAACTATGTTGTCAACTCTGCTGGTTCTTTTCAAAATAGCATTAATTCTATACTGTAGTTCCCTAACTTTAAACGGCTTTCTTAAAAAATCATCACATCCATTTATAAAACATTCTTTTAAAGTTTTATCATCTTTATATGAAGTTAGAAATATTGTAGGTATTTTTACACCAATATCTCTTAGAGTTTTAAGCAATTCAATACCGTTTAGTTTGGGTACATTTATATCAAAGAGATATAAATCATAATGATTTTCATAGCTTTTTAATAAACCCTCTTCCCCATCAATTGCAAGATCAATATTAAAATTAGACTCTTCTAAAAAATCTATCAATGTCTGGGCAAACAGTTTGTCATCTTCTAATAATAATATTTGTCGTTTAGTTATCTTCATATAAGTGCCATTTTACAATAAAATTGTTAAATAATCGTTAATTATTAAAAAATAACTATAGCTTATAATTATAATTATTTATAATTAACGATTATTTTACAATTTATAGATACACTCTGTTGAATTTCGAAAATTTAACAATAAGGAAAGAGATGAATAAAAAGATTTATATATCTGCAGTTTGTGCATTGGCACTTAGTGCTGCTGCTGCTGATTTAGGGACTATTGAAGTAGTTGAAGAGGTAAATACAAAAGTAGTAACCAATGTAAGTGGTGAAGAGGTTAAAAATGCGGATTTAGCTGAAGCTTTAGCTAAAAAGTCTCCTAGTATACAACTTATAAGAAGAAGTGGTATTGCTAATGATATTATTTTGAGAGGTCAAAAACGAGATAATATTAGAGTAACTATTGATGGTGCAGTAGTTTGTGGTGCTTGTGTAAATAGAATGGACCCACCAACTTCACATGTAATTACTTCAAATATCCAAAGTGTTGAGATAAAAGAGGGACCTTTTGATGTTACAGAGATGGGAACTTTAAGTGGCGGTATTAAAATTAAAACTAAAAAACCTACAAAAGAGCCAAGCGGTGAAATAACTGCTACTGTTGGTAGTTTTGGATATAAAAAAGGTGTGATTAGTGCTAGTGGTGGTAATGATACTGCTAAATTGATGATTACAGTTTCTAAAGAAGAGGGTGATCAGTATGAAGATGGTGATGGGAATAATTTTGCTGATCAACTTGCAACTAAATCACCAACTACAAAATTAGCTGATGCGTATAAAGATATGAAAGCATATGAAAAACAATCAGTTATGTTAAAAACAATTGTAAATATTGATGATAAAAGTGATATAGAATTAAGTTTTACTAGAAATGAAAGTGACAATGTTATATATGCAAATAGTAAAATGGATGCTATTTATGATGATAGTGATATTTTAAATTTTAAATATTCTATTAGAGATTTAGGTAAATATTCTAAAAAACTTGAAGTCAAAGCTTATCATAGTGAAGTTGATCATCCTATGAGTACAAAGTATAGAGTGTCTTCTGGAACAAATTCTGCTAATGAAGCAATAAGTGCATTAACTACAGATGTAAAAGGTTTTAAGGTATTAAATACTTTTGAT
This sequence comes from Arcobacteraceae bacterium, assembly GCA_965242915.1. Lineage (GTDB taxonomy): Bacteria > Campylobacterota > Campylobacteria > Campylobacterales > Arcobacteraceae > CAJXII01. Next base: position 51,492 of record CBDETN010000025.1, on the reverse strand, counting down.
TATTTAGATAGAGAAATTACTTATGGAATAGATACAAGTAATAGAAATTGGGATGGTACATACACAGGTTATGGTACAAAAGTAGGAATTACAGGAAGAAAGTCTTTAGATGATGTAGATACAAAAAATAAAGCAGTTTTTGTACAATCTAATAGAACTATTGGAAAAACAGATTTAGAATTAGGTGCTAGATATGATAAAACTGATATAGATACACAACATGCTACAGATAAAGATAGAAGTTTCAACTCTTTAAGTGCAAATATTTTTGCAACATATAATTTAGATAATGATACTAAATATTTCTTTGGAATTGGTAGATCATATAGAGTACCAGATGCTAGAGAATTATATTTTAATAGTAGTGCTAATAAAAGTCAAGGTACAGATACTTTAGAACAAACTTCTAATACAGAAATTGATATTGGAATCCAAAAACAATATGAAATTGGTACAGTTAAAGCTAAAGCTTTTTATAGTAAGTTAAAAAACTATATTTATTTTAATGGTCCTGGTACTATGACAAGTACAGATAATTTTGAAAATATTGATGCTGCTATTTATGGTGCTGAGCTAAATGGAGCTTATTATGTAAACAATCAAGTTACATTTGATGCTGCAATTGCATATAAAAAAGGTAAAAAAGATACTTTACCAACTGGCGATACTGATTCAGATTTAGCTGATATTGCACCACTTCAAACAACATTAGCTTTAACATATGATCATGATGATAATACAAATGCTTCAATAGAGCTTATCTCTTCTGCTGATTGGAATAACTATGATAGTGATAATGGTGAACAAAAAATTGATGGATATAATATAGTTAATTTAAAAGGGCAAACAAAATTAACTAAAAAAGTTTCTTTAACAGTTGGTATTGATAATTTATTTGATAAAACTTATGCAGTATCAAATACATATCAAGATTTAACATTATTAAATGATGGGACTACGGGTGAGATTATGCTTATGAATGAACCTGGTAGATATTTTTATGGTAGTGTAACATATAAGTTTTAATATTTAAAATATTAAATAGATTATAAAAAGGCAAAGATATTCTTTGCCTTTTTTAATGTACTAAATTTAATCAAACTTAATGATAAATGTTAAATAATTGTTAATTATTAAAAATAACTATAGCTAATAAAGATAGTTAACAATTGATTTATTTTTTATATTGTATAGCATAAAGTATAAATATAACTTATACTTAATAGTCACAAAATAGTCACTAAATATAATAATTTTTTATATTGAAATTATTAACAATTAATTTGCTTTTTTTTTGTAGACTTTCAGGAGTTTTGAAAATTTAACAAAAAAAGGAAAGAGATGAATAAAAAGATTTGTGTATCGTTAACTTGTGCGTTAGCATTAAGTACAACGCTTGTGGCGAGTGAAGATTTAGGTGTGATTAGTGTTGATTCTTCAACAATTAAAGTTACAGAATCAAGTAAAACAGAGGTGTCTACTGTTAGTTATATCGATAATAAACGGATAGAAGAGATTGATCCAAAACATATTAATGAATTGTTGCAAGCAATCCCAGGTGTAACATCTGATGTTAGAGCTGGAGAAATTGTAGAAATTCATATGAGAGGTGTTGGACAGCAAGAATTTATGGGGGAAGATACAGGTGTTGCAATTGTTGTTGATGGAGTTCCCTTATGGCAAAATGGTGGAAAAGTAAGATTAAATCTTAGTGATATAAAGAGTGTAAAAGTAATTAAAGGTGGAGCATCTTATCTTTACGGAAACACTGCTTTAGCAGGTGCTGTAATTATTACTACTAATAAACCAAAAGATAAAGATGAATATAGTATTAGTGCTGAAACAGGTAGTCATAATTATAAAAATTATGGTATCGGTCTTTTAAAAAGTACGGATGATTTTTCAATTAACTTAAATGGGAACCGTAGAAGCAGTGACGGTTACTGGTTGGAATCATCACTATGGAACAAATCAATAAGTGGTAAACTTTCATACTATTTAGATGATTCAAGTGATGTAACATTAGGTATTGATAAAACAAAAAAATATGAAGAGGCAAGTAGAGCATCGGTTACCGGTGTAACAGAAGCTAGCACAACGCCTGAAGGAAATGGAAGAAACTCTTATAAGAAAGATAACTATGTAGATCTTGATAAATATTTTATTAATTATTCAAAAGATTTTGAAAATAATTCAAACTTAATAGTTAATATTTATAACTATAATGATTTATATGACTATACATCAAGTCCTCAAGATACAACAGGTGATGGAAATAATGATACTTATACAAATCATACCAATCAAGATATTGTACAAAAAGGTATAAAAGCAGAATACAATATAGAAGATGATAACTTCGCGTATATGTTTGGTTTAGAAATAGGTGATAGAGCTTATGAAGATATAGACAATAGAATTGCTGATTATACTAAAAATGCCGGTCTTGTTTTTGGTGTTGATGATGATGATGATTACTATGAAGGAGAAAGAGCTGAAACTCATAATGATCAAGAAAAAAATGCAATTTACGGTGAATTTAAATATGCATTTACACCTAAGTTAAATACAACATTAAATGTAAGACATGATATCCAAAAAGATGATTATTTAATTGATTCTCATGACTATAATGGTACAGTGTGGACTGATTCTAAGACTGCAAGAGATAAAACATTTAAAGAAAACTCTTATCGAGTTGGTGCCGCTTATGAATTATCAAAAAATTCATTAATATTTACAAATATTTCAACTGGATTTAGAACACCAACGGTTAAACAAGTGTATGCAGGTGATATAAGAGGTGGTAAATATCAAAATAATGAAGATATTAAAACACAAAAAACAATTAATTACGAAATGGGATTAAGAGGTAATAAATCTATATTTGATAATGATTTATCTTATGAAGTTTCAATCTTTCAAACTGATAATAAAGATATTATAGGTAAAGTTGACGGTACATATTATTCTGGAGCTGCAATTTGGTATGAAAATGTTGGTGATACAAGAAATAGAGGACTTGAATTGTCATTGAAAAGTGATTCTTCTAAAACTATATCACATAATCTTGCATATACTTATTTAAAATCTGAGTATACAAAGCATAATCCTTTTATAGTTTCACTATCTGGTCCTGATAAAACATATGATATAGTTGGAAATGAAGTACCAAGAAATCCAAGCCATATTTTAGATTTATATACAACATATAAAGCTACTGATAACTTAAAGTTTATTTCTGAAGTATATGCGAAGTCGGATTATTATGCAGATGAAACGAATCTTGTAAAGATGCCAGGATATGCTGTATTAAATTTACAAGCTAGATATAATACAAAAGTACAAGGAAATAAAGTTGAATTCTTTGCAAAAATAAATAATGTATTTGATAAACAATTTTATAGAACAGTATACTTATTTAGAGATAAAAATAGTGATGCTGTGTTAGATGCAGAAGATGCAAGTATTACCGTTGATCCAGGTAGAGAATTCTATGCTGGTATAAAATATACATTCTAAGAGAAATATTTAATTGGAATTAACAACACTTTTTTCTATATTTATAATAGGACTATCTTACGGAGGAACGGCATGCATGTTTTCATGTATGCCGTTTCTTAGTCCTTTACTTATAAGTAATTCAAATGATACAAAACAAGCATTAGGGATTATTCTGCCTTTTAGTTTAGGTAGAATATTCAGCTATACACTAATATCTATTATTGCATATCTGAGTTCTTTTTGGATAAAACAAGTTTTAGATGATAATAGTTTATTTAGTATTATTCTTGGGATTAGTACAATTTCAATGGGACTTTTTTTATTTTATAAAAGTTTCAAATTACAAAGTTCATGCGGACATACTACACCTTTAATAAAGAAACCAAAATTAAATAAAATAGGTTTTTTTGCTATAGGTGCAACGATGTCAGTAAATCCTTGTGCTCCAATTATGGCATTAATAGGTGTCGCTGTAAATAGTAGTACTGTTTATAATGCTGTTGCCTTAGGGTTATTTTTTGGTGTAGGTGCTGTTATCTTTTCAATTATTTTTTACGGTTTTATCGTATCTACAATGATTAAAGGATTTATGGCTCAGTTTTCATCTTACAAATTACATATAGAACGCTTAGCAGCGATTTTATTGATAATTGTAGGTATATTGGTATTAAACGGTGTTTTAGTACTGTGATTTTTATTTAGTATATAAGAGGAGAGACAATGGTAGATTTTATGAAGAGGGATAAAAATGATATTTATTCTAAACCAATTTTAGGATTTTTATTTAAAAATCAGAAATTCTTAATGACTTTAAAAATAGTGGTTTTAGCTTTATTTGTATATGCAATTTATTTTGGATTTGCCCATACGGGAAAAGACAATTTATTTACTAAAGCTGTATTTTGGGGTGTTTTTTGGTCTTTATTTATGGTTATAACTCTTCCAACATTTGGACGGATTTTTTGTGGGATTTGTCCACATGGATTTATGGGTAAATATATCACAAAATTTGGATTGAAAAAAACTATGCCAAATTGGATGCAGAATAGATACATAGGTGTATTTTTGCTTGTGATTGGTTGGTGGGCTATGTATTATATGTTCCCTGGACTTTTTAGAACGCCACTTGGAACAGCATTAATGTTCACTGTTCTTACCTTATTCTCTTTTGTAATTTATTTTTTATATAAAGATATGAGTTATTGTAAATATATCTGTCCTATTGGAACTTTGACAAGAGCTTATGGAAAGCTATCATTTACTTGGCTTGGAACTTATAAAAGTGCCTGTGATGAGTGTAAAACATTTGAGTGTGCAACTGCTTGTCCTTATCACCTAAAACCATTTACATTTGATAAAAGAAATTCTATGTCTGATTGTACTTTGTGTATGGATTGTAGTGATGCTTGTGAAGCTGTAAGTTTTAAATATAAAAAACCGTCATTTTCTTTATTTTCAAACTTTAAAATTATAAAAGCTGAGATTTGGGTATATATTCTTATTTTAGCTTCAATTCCTATAACTATGTCATTTCATCATGGTATTGGAAGAAGTAACGCAGCTGGTGATATGATCTGGTCAACAACTGCTGAATTTTTCAAAGGCTATATTAGTTTTGGTTCAATCAATCCTATTGGGCTGTTTGCTTTTCTTTATGCAGTATTATTTACAGTACTTGCAGCTGTAATTGGTATGTTTGTAGCATCCAAAATACTTAAAAAAGATTTTAGCAGTACATTTTATGACCTTGGGTACTCTTATGCTCCTTTATTTATCTTAGGCTCGATTGCACATTCACTTGAGACATTTTTTGTAAGAGGATATAATCAAATTATTGAAGGCTTTGCACAAGGTTTTGGTATAACTGTTGAGATTGCATCGCTGGCAAAAAGAGGTGATAGTTGGCTTCATATTTTTGGTGTATTAAAATGGGTTGCTATAACTTGGGCTTTAATCATACTTTATAAAAGAATGAAACTTCTTGATGTAACAAAAATGCGGAAAATATTAGCATATCCTTTTGCAGCTTCTTTAATAATCTTTTTCCTAAGCGTTAATATGTACAGAGGTTATATCTTAGATACTTACGGAAGAGCAACCGGTGGTCATAATCATGGTGGCGGTGGAGCAATGTTCCAAACTGTACCAAAAGATAAAGCAACTATTTTACAATCAGGAAAAAATAAAACTTCGTGTATAGCTTGTGGCATGAAACTTCCAATGTTTTATAAAACCAATCATGCAGCACATTTAGATGAAGAGGTTAGACAATATTGTTCTATCCATTGTTTGGCTGAAGAAAAAAATGTTAAAAAGATGCCTATAAAAGATTTTAAAGTTGTTGATGTAAAAAGCTTAAAATTTATAGATGCAAAAACCGCTTTTTATGTAGTAGGAAGTAAGAAGAAAGCTACAATGAGTGAGATAAGTAAATATGCATTTGCAAACAAAAAAGATGCAGTTATATTTTCTAAAAAGTTTAAAGGAAAAGTTGTAGATTTTGAAGAGGCATTAAAAATTGCAATGAAAGACTTTAATAAAACCAAGATTACAAAAAAAATCAAACCTTGGGATACAATATACTTTGCAGATACAAAACCTGTAGCTAAAAAAGATAAAAGTGGCTCTGGTGGACATATGATGCATGGAGGTAACAGAAGTGAAGTACCTAGCAGAAAAGTTTGGTTAGTTACAGATGATATGAATAGTCCAAAATGTGTAGAAAATGTAAAAGGTACTTTTTATACTACGGATATAAACAATAATATAATCAAACCAAAAGTGACTAAAAGAGGGTGTAAAAATATAAGTTTTAAAATGCCGGTAAGTGGATATTATACAGCTTATTATTTTCAAGATATTAACAACTATATAACAGTTGCAAAATATGAGTTTAAAAGATTTGATCATAGTAATGAATCAGTTTACGATAAAGCGGTGATGTCTGCAAAAACTATTAAAGAGGTTCCTTTTGATATCTTAAGATTGCGAAATGATGATGAAACTTTTTACTCAAGACCTCATAGTGGGGAAGAGATAATATTTAAAGTTTTAAAAGACGGTCAAATTTTAAAAGGTGCAACAGTAATATTAGAAACTCAATTTGGATGGCAAAAAAGTGTTATTACTGATGATAAGGGTATAGCGAAGTTTCAACTTATAAAAGATTATAATCCTAAATGGGATAAATATAATAGAAGATTTAAAGAAAAATTTATAGTTACAGCCCAATATAGAGATGATGAAAAGAAATATAAAGCTACATATACTGGTGAATATAGACCTGCAAGAAGTGAATATCAATCTTATGGTTATGGACTTATAATAGCTATAGTAATGCTGATTATTTTAAGTGGAGCTGTTTTCTTATATAGAGCTAGAGTACAAAAACCTTTTCGTGAGGTAACATTTGATGAATAAGATAAAAAATTTTATAAATAATGCTGATTTAAGAAAATTTCGCTTTTGGCTTCAACTGTTTTTCTTTATACTTTTTGTATATGGAGGATATTTTGCTATTGATTTTGGAAGAGAACTTCCTATATTTGCTTGTGGATATGATGATGAAATAGCAGGAACTTGTTATTTTATGCCGCTGCAACATCAGTTAGCCCGTCCTTGGGATAGACTTTTTAGTGCGGCTAGTCTTACTGTATTGACCTCTTTTTTTATTTTTTTACTTTGGTTTATTGTTTTTAATAAAGCTTGGTGTGGATATGCCTGCCCAATGGGTATCTTACAAGATTGGATTACTTCTTTTAGAAAAATGTTAGGAATACCATATAGCACTTATACTCAAACTCAATATAAATCTTTAAAGAAGATTAAATATATTTTTCTATTTATTGTTATTGTATTTCCTCTTCTGATTGGATTAGGATTATTAGATGGAGAATGGAGAGGCGGTTTTTGTGATATGTGCCCAGCAAGATTAATTACCCCTATGTTTGTGGGGGATTTTAGTCAGTGGACAATTAACTTTTCTACAAAAACTGCTATTTTTTTATCAGCTTTTGGACTGATTTTTACTATTTTATTTTTTGTAGGTTCATTTATCAAAAAAAGATTTTTTTGCTTTTTCTGTCCTATGAGTGCGATGCATTATATCTTTAGTGATGCTGCACTTTTAAAACTTAAAAAAGATGGTGACAAGTGTACTAAGTGCGGTGATTGTTACAATGTTTGTGATATGCAGATAAAAGATATAGCCGATGATGTAAAAAGTAAAAATATTTTAAGAGATGATTGTATCTTTTGTATGAAATGTGTAGCAGCTTGTCCTGAAGATGATGCTTTGCATGTGGATATTTTAAATATGAAAATATTTACATCTACAAAAGGCGGTTTTGCAAAAAGGATGGAGATGGATAAGTGGGAGAAAAAAGATGACTAAAGATATGAAAAAACACAAAATAGAAACTCCAAAGGAAAGGCAAAATCGTCATAAAGCGATGGAAGCTATCAAAGTTCTAAATTCTATAAAAGAGGATTTTACTCAACCTCCAAAATCTATGGATTATTTTTATGACCTTTACGAGAGGGTGCATTGTAAACATGAGTCTTTACATGATGATAAGGCAAAAGTTGGAACTATGTGTATTCAAGTACCAGTAGAGATAATATATGCTCTTGATGCAGTACCTATTAGATTATGTAATGGTTTTTATACGGATGATGAGATAGGAAGCGATCTGTTACCTTCAAAATCGTGTCCTTTGGTAAAAGCAACCATAGGGCAATTTGCATCACAAAATTTTACAGATAAGCCTGATGTGATAATCTCTCCAACAACTTGTGACCAAAAGGCAAAATCAGGTGCAATTATTGAAGATATGGGATATAGTGTTTATGATATGGAGTTTCCAAGAACAAAAGAGAGTGAGGAGAGTCGTGAATATTGGAGACGAAGTGTAAGAAAGTTTACAAAAGAGTTGTCGCTTGATTTAAATAAAAAACTGACAAAAAAGAAACTAAAAGAGTCTATTAAAAAAGTTGGTTATGCTCAATACCTTTATCATCAACTAAATAGTTTGCGAAAAAATATTAAATCACCTATTTTAGGAAAAGATATGTTTTTAGTTACCAATGCATTCTTTTTTGATAAAATAGATAACTGGATAGAGGGAACTACTCAACTTTTAAAAGAGTGTGAACAAAGAGCTAAAGATGAAGTAAATGCCGCACATAAAAGAAGTCCAAGGATTGTTTACACAGGCTCACCTCCAATATTCCCAAATCTAAAAATTCCACTTTTAATCGAACAATCTGATGCTATAATTGTTGCAGATGAAACTTGCAGTTCAAATAGAATGTTTAATGATATGGTAAGCGTTGATGAGTGGTTTGTATATGATATGGTAGATTCAGTTGCTGATAGATATTTAAAAGGGTGTACCTGCCCAATTTTTACAAAAAATAATGACAGAATAAGAAGAATAATAGATTTAGTTAAAGATTATAAAGCTGAGGGTGTTATTTATCAAGCATTTGCAGGGTGTCAAGTGTATGAGATGGAACAAAGATCAGTTTTAATGGCAATGGAAAAAGAAAAAATACCTATACTTTATCTTGAAAGTGATTATTCTCCAAGTCATTTAGGACAGCTTACAACAAGAATAGAGGCATTTGTAGAGTCGCTTAAAAATAGAAGAAGGAAACAGAAGTGAAATATTTCGCAGGGATAGATATAGGCTCAACAGCTATTAAAGTAGCACTGGTAGATGAAAATAAACAATTAGTAGGACATAGAATAAGTGCCAGTGGAAGTATGTTTTATAAATATGCAAAACAAAGTTTAAAAGAGCTTCTTGAAGAGTTAAGTATTGATGAAAAAGATTTAGTATATACTGTTTCAACTGGATATGGTAGAAAACTTTTTAAAGAAGCAGATGAAAATATAAGTGAGATAACTGCAAATGCTATGGGTGCTGTGGCAGCTGCCGGAAATGAGTGTGATATCAAAACTATTATAAATATTGGTGGTCAAGATTCAAAGGCTATCTCTCTTGATACTGAGGGAAATGTAGTAAATTTTGCTATGAACGATAGATGTGCTGCAGGAACTGGAAAATTTTTAGATGTAGTTGCTATGAATTTAGAGATTGAAGTTGATGAACTCTCAAGTTATCATTTTAAATCCGAAGGTACTCCACTTGCAATTAACAGCACTTGTGCAGTATTCGCAGAATCTGAGATTATAGGACTTTTAGGAAATAACCATGGTGTAGAAGATATTGTTGCGGGTGTTCACTACTCTATTGCAAAAAGAATTATAAAACTTGTAAAAAGAGTTGGTATAAAAGAGGGAATATATTTCGACGGCGGACCGGCACTAAATGGTGGTTTGGTTAATTCTATTGAAAATGAGTTAGGAAAAGAAATTTTTATCCCTGAGTTTCCACAAATAACTACTTCATTTGGAGCTGCAATTTTAGCACATGAATCGTATGAGTATGAAAATACAAATAAAGATGAGGATAATTAAAACTTATGTTTGATAGAGTATTAAAATTTTTTATCGAAAACTACAAAATAAACTATACTCTGTTTTTCCTACTTTTTGCTGTTGGAATTTACTCTTACACTCAAATACCAAAAGAGATATCTCCTACTATTGAACCTAATTCTGTAACTATTAGAGGAAAATACAGCGGAGCTTCTGTTGATATTTTAAATAAGATGGCAGTTCAAGAAATAGAGGATGAAACTAAAAATATTGATGGTGTGCAAAGTATCACTTCTGTCATATCTCCCGGTAGATTTACTATAATTTTAGAACTTGATAAAGGGGCTGATAAACTAAAAGTAACCGAAGATGTTAAAGATGCTATATCTTCGGTTAAATCAAATCTTCCAAGTGATATGGATGAACCTGTTGTAAGAACTGCAGCTCACTCAAGAAGCATAATGCATGTATCTATACTTTCATCAAAAGTAGAGAAGTATAAACTAAAAGATTTAGCAAAAGATTTTAAAAGCAAGATATTTTCATTAAAAGATATCTCTGATGTGACAATATATGGAGATTCTGACCGCTTTTATGAAGTTTTGATAGATGAAAAAAGGATTGACGCTTATAATCTATCTTTAGACGAAGTTTTAAGAACAATATCTGAGCTTTCTTATATATATCCTTTGGGTAAAATTGAAGATGTTAAAGAGCAGTACTATCTCTCTACATCAAATGGTAAAAAAGTTTTAAAAGAATTTGAAAATACCATCTTAAATATCAATGATCAAAAGATTATGTTAAAAGATATAGCAAAAATAAATAAACGCTATGCAGATTCAGCAACTTTGGCCAGTATGAATGGTAGAAATTCTATCACTTTAGCAGTTTCGCAAAACCCAAAAGGTGATGCTATAAAAATAGCTGATAATATCAAGAAGCTTATATCTAAAATGGATATTAAAGATATTGATTTTGATATAAGAAGAGATCAATCTACTATTATCAAAGACAGGCTGAATATTGTTATTTCAAATATTTTATTAGCAGTGATACTTATAACTTTTTTAACCTTTTTACTTATAAATATCCGTATGGCTTTTATAATTGCACTGGGAATACCAACTTCATTTATGATTGGTTCTATATATTTTTATTTTACAGGTTACAGCATAAATGTAAATTCTTTAATAGGTGTTTTAATAGCTATTGGTATTATTGTGGATGATGCTATAGTAGTAAGCGAAAATATTCAGCAGTATATTGAAAAAGGGTATTCACCTAAAGAGGCTGCATTTTTAGGAACAAAAGAGGTGGCAAAGCCAGTAGCCCTTGCAACTTTAACAACCCTGTTCGCTTTTATACCTTTATTGATGTTAAGTGGGAGATTAGGAGAAATTATACAGCTTGTACCTATTGCATTTAGTGCATTGGTAATTGCATCACTTATAGAATCTTTTATATTCTTGCCTATCCATGCTACCCATACTTTGAGTAAAAATTCAAGAACTCTTTCATGGGAGAGAGTCAATTCATTATATTCAAAAGTTTTACAACTATTTGTCAGATATCAAAAAAGTTTTTTACTTGTTTTTTTAATAATAGTACCTGTTTTAATCTATAGCGGTATCAAAAATTCAAAATTTCAAATGTTTCAGTCCTTTGATGCAACATCAATTAATATAACATTTAAAGCAACACCTACAACTACCCTTGAAGAATCTTTGAAAATAGTTCAAACTATAGAAAAAGATATATTAAAGAATAAAGATAAGTTTTTTGTTAAAAATGTAAGTTCAACCGCAGGGCATAGGAGAACAGCAACAGGTTCAACTGAATTGTACCCTTATGTAGGAGGTATATCAATTGAGCTGTATAAGAAAAAACCATCAAATTTTGTTGATATTTATATTACGCCGTATTTAAGCTTTTATTATGATGACAAAGATAGAATAAGAGATATATCTTCACAAAAAATATCACGAAGTTTGCGAAAATGGCTAAAACAACAAAAATATAAAAAGAGATTTAAATTAAGTAATCTAATGGTGGTTGAGAAACGAATGGGTCATGTAAAAGCTGATATTAGAATTGGCGTTGTAAGTGATAATTATCAAAAAGCTATCAGGGCAGTTCGAGATATAGAAAATAGTTTTGAGAATATTGAAGGGATAAAATATTTTGGAGATAATATCAAAATGGGTGCGGATGAGATAAAATTAAAAATAAATAGTTATGGTGAAAAACTGGGAATTACAGAAAAATATTTAGGTACTTATATCTCAGACCTCTACCTTTCAAAGACTAGTGGTGTAATATTTGATGATAAAGAGCTTTTGGATGTAAAAATTAAATCACTTAATAAAGATGATTTCTCACATTTTAATAGTCTTGAAATTCCATTAAAAGATGGTACTTTTGTACTATTAAAAGATATTTGTAAATTTGAAAAGATACACTCTTTAGAAAGATTGGTTAAAGATGACGGAGAAACAAACTTTTATGTTTTTGCAAATGTAAATCCATCTGTTATAACCGCAAGTGAAGTTATGGATAAAATCGAACCTATTATAAAAAAACTAAAGAAAGAGGGTATAAGATTGAAGTTTAAAGGGGAAGCGGAGCAAAAGAAAACTTTAGAAGCTGAAATGGTTTTAGCCTCTGCACTTGCTATAATTTTAATCTTTATGGCTATGCTTTATCTTTTTAATTCTTTAAGAGAAACTTTTATAGTTATGTCAGTAATACCATTTTCTTTTCTAGGGGTATTTATAGGTCATTATATAATGGGATTAAATATCTCTCTGCCGTCTTTGATAGGTGCATTGGGACTTGCAGGGGTTATTGTAAATGACGGTATTATTATGATGGCTACGATAAAAACTGCTAAACATAAAGATGATATATTTGACCTTGCAAAAAGAAGATTTAGACCTATTATCCTTACATCTATTACAACTATCATAGGTTTATCATCATTGATATTTTTTGCATCTGCTCAAGCAGTGACATTTCAACCGCTTGCTGTTACTATTGGATTTGGGCTTTTATGGGGAACAATATTAAATCTTTTTTATCTTCCTGTTATGTATAACTTTTTACATGGATTGAAGAAAAACTAACTTAAGAGTTTTAAGAAACAGCTATCTTTTCACGACTTTATTATTTTGTTAATGATATACTTAGTATAATATCTACATAGGGGGATGGAATTATGAAAAATTTAGTAAAAAAAGTGAACTTAAGTCTTGTGGTTGTTGGTGCTTTATCAATGGTGTCTAGTAGTTTGATGGCACAAAATATACCCGATAGAGGTCCTATCTCATTTTCAGTTTATGATAGCAATAATGATAATTTTGTAAGTCAGAGTGAATTTTATGATGCAAGAGCTAAGAGAATGTCAAAAAAAGCAGCTCAAGGCAAAGCTATGAGAAAAGCTGGAAATGCTCCTGAATTTGAAATTTTTGATGCCAATGGTGATGGAAGACTAACCAAGTTGGAATTGTTAGAGGGGCAAAATGCACAGATGCAAAAAAACAAAGCTAACAAAGGTTCTAAAAAACAAGGTAAAATGAATAATAGACAAGGCAATAAGCAAGGGATGAGACAAAGTAACAAGCAAGGAAATATGCAAAGTATGCGACGAAATATGCCGACATTTGAAAGTTATGATTTAAATGGTGATGGATATTTAACCCAAAATGAAATGAATGAGGCTAGAACTCAAAGAATGCAACAAAAAGCATCACAGGGTAAAATGATGAGAAATAGCGGTAACCAAACTAAGTTCTCAGATATAGATACAAATAATGATGGAAAAGTAAACAAAAAGGAGTTTCTTTCAAATCAAAGAAGAAAGAAATAATAAAGTAATAGTTAACGATTAATTAACAATATAATTGTAAAATATTTACCTTAAAAATAAAAGTTTGAAGGTAGTTTACAATATGGATATAGAAGTTATAAAAGATATAATAGATTATGGAATATTAGGTATTTTGGGATTGATGAGTTTTTTGTCAATTTGGTTTTACATAGAGAGACTTATGTTTTTTAGAAAAATTGATTTAGTTAAATATAAACAAAAAGAAAGATTAGAGATTGATGTAACAAATCACATATCAATCATCTCATCATTTGGTTCAAATGCACCGTATATTGGGCTGCTTGGGACTGTCTTTGGTATTATTATTACATTTTATATTATGGGGCATGGTGGAGATATGGATGTAAAAATAATTATGAGTTCATTGGCTCTTGCTCTAAAAGCAACAGCTATGGGACTAGTTGTTGCAATTCCATCTATGATGTTTTATAATCATTTAGCACGAAAAATAGAAGTTATAATTGCACTTTGGGAGATTGAGCAAAAGGAACAAAGTGCAAATTAAAAAATTTGATTCTATGAATGTTGTTCCATTTATAGATATTATGCTTGTGCTTTTAGTTATAGTTTTAACTACAGCTACTTTTGTAGCTCGTGGAGTAATTCCTATAGATTTAAGTGAAGCTACAAGTTCTAATAAAATGACAAAAGATATACCATTGACAATTACGATTAAACAAAATGGAGATATGTTTTTTAATAAAGAACAAGTAATAAAAGAACAAATTATATTGAAGTTGGAAAATTTTAAAACCAATACAGCTATTAGTATAAATTGTGATAAAAACACTAAGTTTGAAAATTTTGTTTATATTGTAGATATATTAAAACAAAAAGGATATAAAAATCTAGGAATTATTACTAAATATGAATAGGTATTTTTCCTCTTTTTTGATAACTGCATTTCTTTATGTTATTTTAATAAGCACTTATTTATATTCTTTAGACAATCAAAAAATTATAAAATCTGTAACAAAGAAAAGTGAGCAAAGATTTAAGTTTACCGTTATTGCACAACAAAAACCACACGATTTGAAGAATCTTGATTTACTAAAACCAAAAAAAATAGAAAAAAAAATTGAAAAGCCAAAGCCGAAGCCAATTGTAAAGCCGAAACCGAAACCGAAACCAATTGTAAAGCCGAAACCGAAACCGAAACCGAAACCAATTGTAAAGCCAAAACCAATTGAAAAACCAAAAGAGATAAAAAAGATAATTAACAAAGAATACAAAAAGCAAACTATACAAAAAACACAGATTAAAAAGAATAAATCAGTAGTTAAAAAAGCCATAGATACTTTACTAATAGAAAAACAAACAATATTAAGAAATCAGTATTATACTAAAATAAAAAATACTATTAATAAAAATAAATCATATCCTAAAATAGCTATACGACGAGGAATTGAAGGAGAAGTAAAAGTTAGATTTACTATATCACCAAAAGGTGGACTTATATCTTATAAAATTCTTGAAGGTAAAAAGGTATTTAAAAAATCAGTGGTAACAGCTATTAAAAATAGTTTCCCACTAGAAGCACCAAAAGGTCTTTTTAAAAATAATTTAGATTTGTTTATAAGTATAAAATATAATTTATATTAAAATATGGAGAGCTTTTTCATACAAACGAGATAAGAATGAAATATCCTTGTTCTCACAGTCTCTGTGGGAATGTATATATTTTTAGGTTAACTTGATTTTTGTATGCATCCCACTCAGGAGAGTGGGAACGAGAGTAAAATATTAATTATTTTCTGCTGTTTAAATATAAAGCAATAGCTTGATGCTTTTTACCTTTAATTTTTCCACAAATTCCACTTTCAATTAAAAATGATTTTGCATCTGCAGTTGAAGCAAATCTTTTATCAGTTTTTTTACACATTTTTTTATACATCATAGCACCTTTTTTGATAGCCATAGCTTGTCTTTTTTTAGTAGCTGCCATATCTTTAGCTGACGAGTTAACTACAAGTTTATACAGTGCATCAAATTTCATAATTTTACCGCCATTAGCAGCAGCAAATTTATCAGCAGCACCTTTAGTACCAAATGCATATTTACTTACTACACTCATAGTCCCAGGCTTTTTACTTCCTACAACAAAAAATGCTTTTTGTGAATCAATAAATTTTAGTGTTGAATTATCTACAACTTTAAAATCTGTAAGTTTTATTCCGTTTACAACTACATCTTCAACCAAACATACAATTGAACAATATTGCTTATCATGACCCGCATGTTTAGCTGCATGGTTTGTTTTATAAAACATAGGTAATGTCATACCACAAATTGGACAATATGCTTTGTTTTTACCATCTTGAAGTAGTGTAGCCTTACCTTTAGGTGCCATTCTATACATCTTCATAGATGCTTTTTTCTTACCAGCACCATCTTTTTGCATAGCTTGAACGCTTGAACTGGCAGATACCAGTAAAGCACCAATTGTTAATAAACTTAGTAATAATTTTCTCATCACTTTTCTCCTTTTGTTTTGAATTAGGAAAAGGTTATCTAAAAATTGTTAAATAATTGTTAATTAATAAAATATTATATATATTATAAGTAAAAATTTATGAATCACACATGTTATATTTGATTTATAAATTATCTAAAGATAATGTGTGATATAATCGCGAAATATTAAATAATAGGAGGATAAATTATGAGTGGATATAAATTAATCAGCGGCAGTGCAAATCCTGCATTTGCCCAAAAAGTTGCTGAATTTCTAGGTAAGGAGTTGGCAGATATTGAAGTGAATAAATTTAGTGATGGTGAGATAAATGTAATCATTCCTGAGTCTGTTCGTGGTCAAGATGTATTTATTATTCAGCCTACTTGTGCTCCTGCAAATGATAATTTAATGGAACTCTTAATAATTGTTGATGCTTTAAAAAGAAGCAGTGCAGGGGCTATAAATGCAGTAATACCATATTTTGGATATGCAAGACAAGATAAAAAAGCAGCTCCTAGAGTTCCTATTACGGCTAAATTGGTTGCTGATATGCTGGAAACTGCCGGAGTTCAAAGAGTTATTACTATTGATTTACATGCTTCCCAGATTCAAGGATTTTTTAATATTCCTGTTGATCATTTGGTGGGTGCAAGTTTGTTTATTAAATATATTAAAAATAAAAATCTTAAAAATCCAATTATAGCATCTCCTGATGTCGGCGGAGTTGCAAGAGCTAGAGGTTATGCTGAAAAACTAGGGCTTGATTTAGTAATCGTTGATAAAAAAAGAGAAAAAGCAAATGTCAGTGAAGTTATGAATATTATCGGTGATGTTGAAGGGTATGATGTAATTATATTAGATGATATGGTTGATACTGCCGGAACTTTAACTAAAGCTGCTGATGCACTTAAAGCTAGGGGTGCAACCAGTGTTATGGCATGTTGTACCCATGGAGTTCTTAGTGGTCCTGCATTTGATAGAATTACTAATAGTGCTTTAGATGAATTAGTAATTACAGATACAATTCCATTAAAAGAGGTTCATGATAAAATTACTGTTTTAACCTCTGCTGAAATTACAGCAAAAACAATTAATAGAATATATACTAATGAATCAATTCAAAGTATATTTATATAAGTCAAGGATATTTAAAATGAAAAAGATTTTATTAAGTACAGTAGCAGTTGCAAGTTTGTTATTTGCTTCTAGCAATGAATATAAATATGGAATTACACCAATGGTAGGTTTCATAGATACTAAAGAACATGTAGATATCAAAAACCACAAAGTTGGTGGTTTTTTATTTGGTATCAATAGAGGTGATGATTGTAAATTTGATCAAATTGAGTTAGGTTTATTGACTACTTTTAGTGACGCAGATTATGAACATAGTACAAAAGACACATCAATTTTTAGAGCATTTGTAAATGGTGTGAAAGAATATAAAATAAATGATGAATTTAAACTTTATGCGTTAGCAGGGCTTGGTTATGAGCATATAAATAATAACTTGTATCACAATGACAGTGATCCATTTTTCAATTATGGAGTTGGGGCTAAATATAAAGTTTATGAGGATATTGCATTAAAATTAGATGTGAGACATTTATTGAAATTTGATGGAGATAAAAATATTTTATATACGCTTGGATTATCAATTCCATTTGGTAAAAAAGGTCAAGCTATCCCCGTTAAAGAACTTGTAGTGCAAAAAACTGTTGTAGAAGAACCAGTAGTTAAAGAAGTAGTAGTGGTTCAAGAACCTAAAAAAGAAGTAGTTAAAACTGCAAAATCAATAGTATTAGTTAAACCTGAAGATTTAGGTTTATTATTTGATACAGACAGTGCAAAAATAAGAAGTTATGACTTGGCAAAGTTTGATAAATATATAAAATATGTATCAACAATAAAAGATTCTCGTATTGTTATAGAGGGTCATACAGATTCAATAGCAAGCGAAATATATAACTTAGCTTTATCGAAAAGAAGAGCAAACAGCGTAAAAGCACAATTTATCAAAATGGGTGTAGAGGCTTCTAAACTTGAAACAATAGGTTATGGGGAATCACAACCTATAGTTGATAATAAAACAAAAGAAAATAGACAACTAAATAGAAGAGTTACGGCAAAAATCGTAAAATAGGGAAAAAAGATTGCAAAAAAATATAAGAAATTTTAGTATCATCGCTCATATTGATCATGGTAAAAGTACATTAGCAGATAGAATTATACAAGAGTGCGGTTCAGTTAGTGATAGAGAGATGTCAGCACAAGTTATGGATACCATGGATATTGAAAAAGAGAGAGGTATTACTATCAAAGCTCAATCAGTTAGATTGAATTATGAAAAAGACGGCGAACATTATATTTTAAATCTTATTGATACTCCGGGGCATGTTGACTTTTCTTATGAAGTAAGTCGAAGTTTAGCATCTTCTGAGGGTGCTTTGCTTATCATTGATTCTACTCAAGGTGTTGAGGCTCAAACTATTGCAAATGTTTATATTGCTATGGATAATGACCTTACACTTTTACCGGTTGTAAATAAGATAGATTTACCATCTGCTGACCCAGATAGAGTTCTTGAAGAGGTTGAAGAAGCTATTGGACTTGACTGTACTGAAAATAATCTAATTTCTGCAAAAACGGGGCAGGGTGTAAAAGAATTAATTGATTCCATTGTTGATAGATTACCAGCACCTTCTGGAGATGAAGCAGCTCCTACAAAAGCACTTATTTATGATAGTTGGTTTGATAATTATTTAGGAGCTTTGGCACTTGTAAGAGTTTATGACGGTTCTATTAAAAAAGGTCAAATGCTTAGGATGATGAATACTGGATTTGAACATAAAGTTTTAGATTTAATGTATCCTCATCCTATTAAAAAAGAAAAAACTAATGAAATAGAAACCGGTGAAATTGGTATTGTTGTACTTGGACTTAAAACAACTGAAGCAATTGCTGTCGGTGATACTATGACGGATGCCAAAAATCCAGCGGCAAATGTAATAAATGGATTTGAACCTGCAAAACCATTTGTATTTGCAGGACTTTATCCAATTGAAACTGATAAATTTGAAGATTTAAGAGAGGCTCTTGAAAAGCTTAGTTTAAATGATAGTTCTATTAGTTTTGAACCAGAAAGTTCAGTTGCCCTTGGAAGTGGATTTAGAACTGGATTTTTAGGTATGCTTCATATGGAAGTTATTAAAGAGAGATTAGAGCGAGAATTTAATCTTGAACTAATAGCAACAGCACCAACAGTTGTATATAAAGTTCTTAAAACTGATGGTAGTGAAATAATGATTCAAAATCCTTATGATTTGCCAAAAGTAAACCAAATAGAAACAATTTTCGAACCTTATGTAAAAGCCACAATTTTAGTGCCTGATGAATTTCTTGGAAATGTTATAAAACTTCTTAATGATAAAAGAGGTATTCAAAAAAAGATGGATTATATTCAAAAAAGAGTTTTATTAGAATATGATATTCCTATGAATGAGATAGTTATGGATTTTTATGATAAATTAAAATCTATTACAAAAGGGTATGCCTCTTTTGATTATGAAGTCACAGGATTTAGACCCGGTAATCTTAAAAAACTTGATGTGTTGGTTGCCGGTGAGCCTGTTGATGCATTAAGTATTATAGTACCTGAAGAGAAAGCTCAAAGCAGGGGCAGGATGTTTGTTAAGCAATTAAAAGAGCTTATTCCTAGACAGCTTTTTGAAGTTGCTATTCAAGCTAGTATAGGTAGTAATATTATTGCTAGGGAAACTGTTAAAAGTACTGGTAAAAATGTAACTGCTAAATGTTATGGCGGGGATATTTCGAGAAAAAGAAAACTTCTTGATAAGCAAAAAGCCGGTAAGAAAAGAATGAAGGCAATCGGAAAGGTCAACGTCCCACAAGAAGCCTTCATGGCAGTTTTAAAATTAGATTAAATTTATGTGGACAACTTCAGCGTTGTCAGAAAAAACTAAAATAGTCATTTACTGAAGTAAACTCCTACTTTAGTTTTTTCTTCCGCCTTGAATTTGCCTCACCTAAATTTATCTAATTTTAAAACTATAATATATTGAAAGACCTCAAATGCGATGTATCTCATGTGAAAACTTATCTTGGCAGATAATTTGTAAAACTTGCCAAAAAAACCTGCTAGAACCGCATTTTCATAAACGAGCATTATCTAAAGACTTTTTTGTATATTCTTTTTATGGATATGAAGAGATAAAAAAATTACTTAACACAAAATATGAATTTTATGGCGATAAGATTTTTAATATTTTAGGTCAATTATCTTTTAAAAAATTTGCATTAAACTTTGAACTTGAAGAACAAATAGTTGCCATTGCCATTGATGACCATGTCAGACATGAATTTTCTCAAAGTGCAATTTTGGCTAAGCATTTGAAATCACAAT
This sequence comes from Arcobacteraceae bacterium, assembly GCA_965242915.1. Classification (GTDB taxonomy): domain Bacteria; phylum Campylobacterota; class Campylobacteria; order Campylobacterales; family Arcobacteraceae; genus CAJXII01. Next base: position 30,776 of record CBDETN010000025.1, on the reverse strand, counting down.
TTATTACACCTCAATATGCAACATTAAAAGCTGCAAATATAGTAAAATATGCCGGAAAAGACTTGGTATTTAGACAAAAGAATAAAAGAAAATTTCAATATACCGGTAAAAAAAACAAAAAAGTAATCTTAGTAGATGACTTGGTTACAAGTGGCTTAACGATACTTGAAGCGAAAGAAATATTAGAACAAAATGGTTGTGAAGTATTATTTGCTTTAACTTTAAGTGATGCTAAAATATAAAAATTGTATAATACTTACTAGAGGGTTTATTGTTAACATAGATTTATAATGTAAGTGGGGTTTATAAATTAAGTATGACACAGGTTATTGATAATATCTTTTCTAATGTTAGTTATTGGCAAGATAAAAAATTGTTATTACAGGCTATTCGATCGGATTTTTATAATGATAAAAATATGATTGTTAAACTTTTGGGTATCTCATCTGCTCTTGTATCTCCTAGCAATGAAGCTAAAAAAGATATGTGGAATCATCAAATCAACAAATATAATATGGGTGATGATATATTAAGAAATGTAAATCCTGATATTTTAAAAGATTTTGATTTTGCAAAAATGGCGATTGCAAAATATAATAGAACTTATATATTTTTGGATAAAAGTTTACAAGCAAGTAAAGAATTGGCTGCTTTGGCTTCAAGATATGAAACAGATGAACATCCGCACAACAATCCTATATTAGAATATATGCCTGAAATATTTAGAAACGATGGTGAGATATCTATCATGGCAACTACAAGAAATCTTGAAAATTTAAGACTTGCCAAACTATTACAAAATAATAAATATTTTATTGTTGATATGATTAATTTTATATATGAAGACGACAAGAGATATAAAGTGTTAGAATATATAAATCAAGACCTGTTAAATGATAAAAGATTTGTCAGCAAATTAGGTTGTTTTGACGGTTTATGTGAAAAATTCAGAGGTGATGTTGTTTTTGTATCTTATACAGTTATAAATGATATAGAAATTTTGTCAAAAGTAAAAATATTTGATGAGCAAATAGTTGCTGCTGGATTTAAAAATAAAACATATCATGAAAATCCACAATATATATTATCTAAGATTTTTAAATATATAGAAAGATTTAATGATGATTTTGAAGAGTTAGAAACAAAAATAAAAGATAAAAAATTACTGTATAGGCTGTTTTGGGAATTAGGACAAATGGCAACAGAGGATTTTATTTAACTGCTTTATTACTTATATTATGCTACCCTTATAGATATATTTTAGCAAGGAATTGATTTGGTAGCAATAGTTGATTATAATATGGGAAACTTGGCAAGTGTTTATAATGCTTGTAAACTAATAGGTGTAGATGCCGCAATTGTATCAAATCCACAAGAGCTTCAAAATTATGATAGAGTGATACTTCCCGGTGTTGGTGCATTTGCCGATGCTATGGAACATTTGGAAACTACCGGTATGCTTGAAGCTGTAAAACAGTTTGCTAAAAGTGGGAAGCCTATGATTGGTATTTGCTTAGGGATGCAGCTTTTATTTGATAGCAGTGAAGAGTTTGGATATACAAAAGGATTAGGACTAATTCCGGGAAAAGTTGTAGCTTTTGATAAATCAAGAATGGATATGGATGACCATAAAGTACCCCATGTAGGTTGGAATAAATTATTTAATAAACCTAATAAACTTTTTGATGGTTTAGACAATCCATACCTTTATTTTGTACACTCTTTTCATGTAGTTACAGAAGATAAATATACAATAGGCACTACACATTACGGCTATGATTTTGTAAGTGCAGTTCAAAAAGACAATATATACGGTTTTCAACCACATCCCGAAAAATCACATGATAATGGGATACAAATTTTACGAAACTTTATGGAGATATAAAAGATGGATAAACACTTATTAACCGAAATAGAGATAAAAGATTTTAAATGTTTTAAAGATTTTAAAGCAGATGGATTTAAAAGAGTTAATTTAATTGGTGGGAAGAATAATGTTGGTAAAACGGCTTTTATGGAGGCTTGTTATATAAATGTGCATTCTGATGATATAAGTTATTTTCTTTTTTCATTAGAGGGTGTAAATTTTAGTAGAAATAATCTTGAATATATTGAACAAGGGTATTCTAAAACTGATAAAATAATAAATATAGAAAATAATAGAATAGAAGTAAATAGTAATATAAAAAATACTAAATTTAAAATAATAGATAACTTTGGTAAAAAAGAATATGAATTTACTATTGGTAAATTAAATAAACTAATAAATATAAATGAACTTTCATATTCTATGAATTGGAATACTAGTATTATTTATATAGATAATTTTGGTCTTACAAATTTAAATCTAAAAGAAGTTTTTAAAGCAGTACAGAAAAAAGATAAAGAAGAAGTACTTTACAAATATATAAATGAATTTGATGAAAGTATTATTAATTTTAAAATAATAGGTGGAGATAAGCCACAATGTAAAACTATTAATGAAGAATATAGAGATATAAATGAATTTGGAGATGGATTAAAACATTATATTTCTATCATATGTTCATTATATGCTTGTGAAAATGGATACTTATTTATAGATGAGATAGATAATGGTATCCATTATACTCAACAAGATAGATTATGGAAAATAATTCTAACTATTTCAAAAGAACAAAATGTACAAGTATTTGCTACAACACATTCTAAAGAGTGTATAGAATCTTTTGCTAGAGTTTCTGATGAGTTGGAAGATGAAGATATAAGTTTTATTAGTCTATATAAAGATAGAGAAAATAATATAAAATCTGTTACTTTAAATAATCAAGAAATTAAAGATAGAATTGAACTTGGTTTGGATAATAGATAATGGTTTACTTTATAGTTGAAGGTCAAACAGATAAAGCATTAGTAAAAAATATACTATTTCCTAAAAAAGAAAATAAGGATTTTGGTTTTATAGGATTAAAAGGTGATGGTAGTGTTTTTAAAGAAATTAAAATTTTAAATGATAAGGATTTATCTGAAAATAAATATTTTGCAATAATAGATGCTGACAACTCTTTTTCAGATAGAAATGATGAAATGACAGCATTAACTAAAGATAAAAATATAGAATTTTATATATTTCCAAATCATAAAGATAAAGGAGATTTAGAAACCTTACTTCTCTCTAAAATAGCTAGTGATAATAAAATTTTAAAATGTTTTGATAGCTATAAAGAGTGTGTAGAAAAAGATATTGATAATAAAGCAAAGCTATATGCTTACACTACTTTAGAACTTGATAAAAGACCAGAAGAATATATTAAAACATTAGATTTAAAAAATGATTTTGATGAACTAAAACAAAAACTACAAAACTTATTTAAGGAAGAAAATTAATGGATATATTACCGGCAATAGATTTAAAAGATGGAAAAGCAGTAAGACTTAGCAAGGGTCTTATGGAAAGTGCGAAGATTTACTCTGATGAGCCTTGGCAGGTTGCTAAGCGATTTGAGGAGCTTGGAAGCAAATGGCTTCATATAGTTGATTTAAATGGTGCCTTTGCCGGAGAGCCTGCAAATTTGGAGCAGATTAAAAAGATACGGGAAAATTGTAATTTAAAAATTGAGCTTGGCGGCGGTATTCGTGATGAGAAGACAATTCAGATGTATATTGAACTTGGTGTTGATAGATTGATTTTAGGTTCTATTGCAGTTAAAGATCCGCAGTTTGTAAAAGATATGGCTTCTAAGTATCCAATTGCTGTAGGTATTGATGCTATGAACGGTATGGTTGCCGTTGAGGGTTGGGCTGAGGTTTCAACTATGAGGGCAACTGATTTAGCCAAAGAGTTTGCAAATGCCGGTGTTGAAGCTATTATTTGTACTGATATTTCTAAAGATGGTATGTTATGTGGTGTTAATGTTGAATTCACTGAAGAGATAGCATTGGCGAGCGGCGTTGATACTATTGCCAGCGGTGGTGTTAAAGATATAGATGATATTACTAATTGTAAAGAAAATGGTAATATTGCCGGGGTTATTGTTGGTAAAGCATTTTATGAGGGAACTCTTGATTTAGAGGAAGCATTTAAAGTTCTTTAATGAACCGAACTAATAATTCCATATTTTCTAAAGTATTTTGGATAACTTTACTGTTTAAACAAAATGAGTATCATAAATATGGTGTATTGTTACATACTTTTAAAGTTTTATATGGAGTGCTTAAAGCTAGAGATTATAAGTTTATTGCATCTGCGTTATTTCATGATATAGGTAAGCCAATTGTTGCGTATCAAAAACCTGAAGATATACTTGTGGATGAATATTCTTTTACTGACCATGAAGAGAAAAGTTATCAAATTATTAAAAATTGGTTTTTCCTAAGCAGTATAATACCCCAAGAAGACAAGACAACTTTTTCTAAATCCTTATTCTCTTTTCAACTTGTTACTCTATGCCACAATTTTTGATAATTTATTATAATTTTCATCATTAACTTTTAAACTATCATAATAAAAACTCATTGGTTTTTTATAATTTAAAGTTTGATGAAATCTTTTATGATTATAAAAATCAATATAATCTTTCACATCAGTTTTTAACTCTTTAATTGTGTTATATTCATTTAGATAAATTCTTTCAACTTTTGCACTTCGCCAGAATCTCTCTATACAAATATTATCAGTAGCTCTACCTTTACCATCCATTGAGATAATGATGCCATTATCTTTTAAAGTCTGTGTATGGATATGACTTGTGTATTGACTGCCTTGATCTGTATTAAATATTTCAGGTTTACCATATAGCGATAATGCTTCATTTAGAACATCCATTGTTAAAGCTGAATCCATAGTGTTGGATATTTTCCAAGATAGTACAGCTTTAGAGTACCAGTCGATAATAGCAGCTAAATACACCATACCACCATTTATTTTAATATATGTTATATCTGTGCTCCAAACTTGATTTGCTCTTACTATATCAACTCCTCTTAATTTATAAGAGTATTTTTTATGTTGCTTATCTGGTATTGATAGATTTATTGGTTTAACTGCTAATATTGGCTTTAAACCCATCTCTTGTCTATATTTATAAACAGTATTCAAACTTATATTGTATCCATCTTCTAAAAGTTGCTAATGAACTTTTAAAGCTCCATATATTGGTATTTGCTCATAAATATCATTTATCTTATCTTTGAGTGATATTTTATGCTTATTTTCTATAGGCTTATAATATAAGCTGCTTGGATTTAATTTTATAAGTTTACATTGAGTTGATACTGAAATATATGTTAGCTTAGACTCTATCAACTCTTTTTTATTAGATAAGTCCAAGCTTTGTAGCTTTCCCTCAAGCCATTCCTTTTCAACTGTCATTTTACCTACTATCTTTGCATAATCATCTATTTTAGATTGTAATTTTAAGTTTTCGTCTTTATATTCTTTGATAGCCTTTGCAGGCTCCATTGCCAACTCTGCATTATCCAAAAATATCTTCTTCCAATTTTGGATATTTTTAGGTGTTATATTATTTTTACTTGCTATCTCATTTAAAGTCTTTTCACCTTTTAAAACTTCTAAAACAATTTTTGTTTTAAATTTTGCTGTAAATATTCTTCTTTTTGTACTCATTTTTTACCCCTATTAAATATTTTATTATTTTAACTTTTTAGGAATAAGAATCTTATTTTTTCGTTCTTATTTTCTTGGGGTATTATATCATGCAATAAAAATCTTCCAGTTTATCTGGTAATATCTCAAATCTTCTACAATATTCAGCTGCAGCAGATCTAGATACACCAAGACTCTTTGCTATTCTCCTATATGAGAAATCCATTTGATACTTTAATTTTAGTATCTCTTTAATCTGTTTCATTAAAACTCTCCTCATTGATACACTCCTAATATTTTTAGAAGTGTAGTTTAATATGGAGAATATCTCAAACTTAAATTAGTTTTAATCCAGCAAATAAACTTAATTTAAACTTTCCTATCACTTTTTTATTAAAAGTGTCCAGATAAAAAGTGATACGGTGTCTTTTTGTTAACCGCTAGGGTGTCTTTTTAGAAAGTGATATGGTGTCTTTTTGGGAGTGATTTTTGCAGATTGGCCTTTTTATATTCATTCATCCAATTATAAATTGTCTTAGGATTTACATCTAAATCTTTAGCAATTTTTAGAACTGAATCACCACTATTTAAAACCAACTGTATTGTTGAATCTCTAAACTCTCTTGTATATTGACTATTTTTCATATTTTCTACTTTCTTCATACTTTTATTTTAACTTAGATTTATTTAAGTTCTAAGTATGAATTAGTGTAGCCAGATCAAGGCTTTTAATATATGATTTATATCTGTATTTAGATGTTTCATATGTATTAATCATGATAAAACTGAGTCTTAGAATAGCAAAAACAAGGATAACTATTCCTTGACTTTATGTAAAATTTTATTTTTTATCTTATAAAAATCTTTATCATAAGAAAAACAACTCTTTTCATCACAAGCTAAATAATCATCTGATTTCTCATAGGAAGTTAAAAGAAAAGGGTATTTGATATCTCTTATATTTTCTTTGTTTAATAAAAGGTTTTGCTTATTTGATTTAAGGACTATATCCCTTTTTTTTAACCTAATCATAGCTCTTAAAGCTTCTGGATGGGCAGATATATTAGATAAAATTTGATTTTCATAATCTTTTATCATCTTTTTAGTTTTATACAATAAACTTAAATCATAATTCAAAGAAGCAACTGTGATTAAGTTATGAAACATAAGTCCTAGTGCTGAAGTATAATATTTGTCATTAAAATCTGCTTTTGCTTTTATAATTGATGTTGACAGATACCAAACTTTATTTTTATAAAACTTTTCAAGTGCAGTTTTAGTAAATGCAGCAGCTAATTTTAAGTATTTTTTATCATAAGTATTCTCATAAGCTTCTAGTAAAGTATCTATTAAAAATGAATAATCTTCAAGTATAGCTTCTTGAACCGGTACAAATGTACCTATTTTAAAGTGATATAATTTACCATTAATATATAAATTCTGAAGCAGGGTGTCTAAATATGATATAGCTTGACTTTTATATTTCTCATTTATATATGAGGCTCTAAAGAATGCCTTTATCATCATAGCATTCCATGAGGTTATAATCTTCTTATCAATAAATGGATATTCTTTTTTGCTTCGTATTTGTTTTAATATATTTAAGGTTTGTTGCAGTTTTTTAGGCTTTTTATCTTCTTCGTCATTGTTATTAAAATGTGCATTAGAAAAAGTGTCTTCAAAATTACCAACTTCATAAATATCCAAATAGTCTAAATTTTGTATAGCTTCATCTTTTGAATAACCATTTTGTAACAGCTCATTGAAAGTTGGTTGATAATCATAAAGGAAGTACTCGCCCTCTTTGTGATCACTATCAGCATCACTTGCACTATAAAATAAATTATCTTTTAAAAATTTGTTTTCAATTTCAAATAAACTTTGCTCCACAACTTTTTTAAACAACACTTTTTTTGTATCTAAATAAGCTCTTGTGTAAAGCGGCACTAACTCAGCAGTTGTATAAAGCATCTTTTCAAAATGCGGTATCATCCAGTCTGGATAAACACTATACCTAAAAAAGGCACCCTCTATTTGGTCATAAATTCCGCCATTTGCCATAGCAGTTAACGGCTCATATATCATTTTCTTTGCTTTTTTATCTTTTGTCAAATCAAAAATATCATAAAGTAAATTTATATTTGAAGCTAATGGAAATCGCGGTTTTGTAAAAAAACCTTTAAATCCATCATCATATACTTCACTCATAGCTTTTATATATTGTTGTTCTAAAGCATTATTGTCATTTTTCTTATAAGTGGTTTTTTGTAATATTAATTTTTTATTTGTATTTATAAGTTTCAATAAAGAAACTTTATCACTTTTATAAAGTTTGGCGAACTTAGGAAGAAGTGTATCTATCCCATCTACACCATATTTAAAAGTAGGGGGAATATAAGTTGTAATATAAAGTACCTCAAGATTTGGAGTCAAAATAACACTTAATGGCCATCCGTTTCTTTGAGTTTTGAATTTTGATAATATATTTTGATAATAGATATCCAAATCACTCATAAGCTCTCTGTCAATTTTAATACTTATATAATCTTTATTAAATAGTTTGGCTAATTTGTCATTGGAAAATGTCTCCTTTTCCATAACATGACACCAATGACAAGTGCTATATCCAATAGATAGAAAAATTAGTTTATCTTCATCTTTTGCTTTTTGTAAAGTTTTTTGATTCCAAGCATACCAATTTATAGGATTAAAGCTGTGTTGTAAAAGATAGGGTGATTGTTCATTTATTAAAGCATTCGGTTTTTCTTTACTATCTTTAATTGATGATGCGAAAAGTATGGTAAGGTTAAGTAAACTATATAATACTAACCTTACCATAAAGATTTACCTTTTAGACCTTTAGCTTAGATAAATCTCTTTTTCTACTAGCAAACGCAATAAGTGCAAGAATTGATGCTGAAAGGATATAAACCCAATCAGGAACCGGTACAGGGTCACCTGTAGCATAAGAGTGCATTCCACTTAAGTAAAAATTTACTCCAAAATATGTCATTAAAATAGCTGCAAAAGCAACTGTAGAAGCTACTGCAAATACAAATGGTGTATTTAATTTAGGAACTAATCTAAGGTGTAATACTATAGCATAAGCTATAATAGAGATATAAGCCCAAGTCTCTTTTGGATCCCATCCCCAATATCTACCCCAACTCTCATTTGCCCAAACTCCACCAATAAAGTTTCCAACTATAAGAGCAGCAAGACCAATTATCAGTGCCGCTTCATTGATAGCTGTTATTTGTTTAATAGTATCATCAATATGTGGTTTCTTAGGGTCTCTAAAATTAAATAAAATCAATGCCATAAATCCAAGCATAGCACCAATTGCCAAAAATCCATATGAACCTGTGATAATAGATACATGAATAGTTAACCAATAAGATTTAAGTACAGGCACTAAATTTGTAATTTGTGGGTCAATTCCTGTTAAATGTGCCGTAAACATAAAAATTCCAGCCATCACAACTGTGGCACTTAAAGCCATAAGTGATTTTCTAAAGAAAAATACACCTGCAAACATAGCAGACCAAGCAATATAAACCAATGATTCATAAGTATCACTCCAAGGTGCATGACCACTTACATACCAACGATGACCCATACCAAAAGTGTGTAAAGCCAATAAAATTGCCAATATGACAAAAAATATCATATTAACTTTTTTTGATGACCAATTTTTATTAAATACTGTTAAAAATGAAACTATAAATAAGATCAAACCAACTATTATATATGCAATTGTAAGTTTAGAAAAAATAGAAATTTTATTAAATAAAATCTCACTGTCTATTGTACTTTGACTAGGTATTACAGCTTTACCAACTTTTTGTTGATATTGACTGATTAAATCTAAATACTTATTGGCTTCATCATATTTAGAACTAACTACACCATTTATAAAACCCCTTATCATCACTTTTATTATCTCTCTATCTTTATCATGAAACTCACCCATAGCATCAAGGGGATTATACCATTTATCTTTGGCACCATGACTATGTCCATCATCAGGTCGTGGGAATATTTTAAATAAATTACCATAATATACCATATATGCTATATTAAGTCTCTCGTCAAGTTTTATAACATCTCGTTCAAATGTTCCTCTTTTATTTGGATTCATTGAGTTTGCTTTATTCACATAATCTTTTAATCTATATTCACCTTCAGGAGTAAAAATTTCACCAAATGCTATATGTGTTCTACTAGGCTCAACGCCAAGTACTTTCTTTAATTTTGGAGTTTTTATTTTTAATATCTTGATACTTCGCCAAATATCAGGATTACTCATCATTCCCATCACTACTTGGTTTGCATCCATACCTAAAAAAGAATTCTTTCTAGTTAGTTTATTTAATATCTCATGATTTAAAGAATCAAGCGGTTTCATTCTTCCCATATTACTTTGAGTTACAAGGCGGCTAAACTTTTTGGCAGTTTCTTTTGAATCTTTTTTATAGTTTTCCAAGTAAGATGCCGTATGATTACCATGTGTATCTTTTAAACTATTAACAGCACTTGCATTTGCCGGGTTCTGAATAAGTGCCATAAATACCGCAATTATGGCTATACTATTAAACTGTTTAGTATATTGTATCAATTTAGCAAATCGGCTCTTTTTATCAAACATATTCATGAAAAGTCCTAATGTTAATAAAAAATATCCAATATATGTAGGGAGAGTTCCAGGATCATTGTTTACTGATAGAATTGTACCCTTTTCATCTTGATCATAAGAACTTTGAAAAAATTGATACTCACCATATTTTAAAGTTGAATTCATAAAAATTCTATAGTCAAATTCTATATTATTTTTTTTGTCAATTAGCGTTATTTCACTGGCATAAGAAGAGGGTGACATACTTCCGGGGTATCTGTCTAATTGAAAATCATTTAATTTAATAGCAAAAGGTACAGATAAAGCTTTTGAACCATAAGAGGCTGTTACTATTATATTATTTTTAAATCTTACTTCTCTTTCCATACCCGGACTTCCTCTTCTGCCTATAAGTTTAACAACTTCAGATTGACCGTCTAACTCAATTTTTGTAGCAATCAGATTTACAGTTGAATTTCCTTTTTTTGAAAAGGTATATTTATCTAATGTTAAATTCAACACTTTATCATCAAATTCTACATTATAGTTAAAGCTGTTATCCCCAATTGCGCTAAACTCTTTTTGAAATTCACTTCTATATGTTTTGCCATTATATTCAATTGTGACTATTATATATGGTTCAAGCGAAATCATATCGCTTTGAGTTTGTCCCTCTCTTATGTGCATTACACCTTCGTATCCTACATATCTAGTCATAGATGCACCAATCAACATCACTATAAAAGAGAAATGAAAAATAAATTTGGCTTTATTCCGCCACATCTTTCTATTTATAATAATACTGGATAAGTTAATAATAGATAAAGTCATCACTATCTCATACCAAAGATGGTTATAAACAAGAACTCTGGCAGTTGATGTACCATAATCATTTTCTATAAAGGTTGCAACCGCAGCACCACCACCTAGTAATATAAATAAAACTAACATTGTCCAATAAGAGAACAATATATTTGAAGCTTTTTTAATTAAAGTTTGTTGCATAAATAGTTTTTCCTTAATAATTTTTATTTTATAAATCAAGAGCTAAAGCTCGTGTGTAATCTTACGATTTTCTTTTTTCCAAGATACTATACCATTTTGCAGATGATACACATTTTTATATTGTAATTCTTTAGATAAAAATTTTCCTACAGTTCCAGTTCTATTACCTGTTCTACATACTAATACAAATGGTTGATTTTTATCTTTTACAAATTTTACAAATTTTCTAAGCCAAGATGAGATATCATATCCACCTTTTTCATCAAAAAACATTACCTTTTTACTTGTAGGCACTATCCCTGTTTGAACCCATTCAGGTGGAGTTCTTATATCTATAACAATAACATTTTTATCTATTTTTTCTTGAAGTTGTTGCGGTGTAAGACCTATGAAATCTGCAAAACCAAATGTTGCACATAATATTGAAATTGAAAATACTTTTTTTAACATAATTTCCCTCATTTTGTTTTGTAATTATATAAAAAAAGTATTAATAATAGGTTAACGAAGATATAAATATCTCTATTTAATTAAATCCTCTTTTTGTAAAAATTTGCTATATTCAGTAATTTTATAAGTACCAGCTGTCAAGCGAACTGCTAAAATGGGCAGGTAGGAATATAAAAACGAAGTAACATTTTGATTTTAAACCTTAAGTAATAAAATTAATTTAGTTAAACTCTAATTCATTAAAAATAAAAGGAGATAAGTGCTAAAAAAAGGTGAAATTAAAATGATAAAAAAGATGCTAAAAGATGGAATTAGTAAAAGATAAAAAACAACTATATGATTGGACAATACAAAATAGACATTTAAAAGATATATTTGACAACTTATCTGTTGAAAAAATCTTAACTACAACAAATGAAAAAATATTGTATAACAAGAAGTTATTTATTAAAAAAATAAAAATAGGACGAGAATTATTCTTTCTTATATACAGTATCAAAAAATCACAAATTAAGAAAGATAACTTAAACAGTAAGAAAATGGGTATTGTTATTCTTTTGTTTGCACTTTTAATATCAATTATTTTTGGATACTTAATGTCAAGACCCCCTAAAAAAATATTTGAGTTTATTGCTAAACAAAGTGACAATTTTGGATGATGAAAAGATAGAACTTTATGGTATAAAAAACCAATTTTCACAAGTGTTATTAAATTTAATTGTAAATGCAAAAGATGCTTTAGTAGAAAAAGAGATTAAAGCACCTATTGTTAATATAAAAATATATATTAAAGATAATAAAAAAATAATTACAATTGAAGATAATGCGGGTGGAATACCAACAAATATTCTTAATGATATTTTTGATCCATATTTTACAACAAAAGATAAAAAAGGTACTGGTATTGGTCTATATCTAAGTCGTACAATCATAGAACATGAATTTAATGGTAATCTTAGTGTAGAGAACTCTTCAAGAGGGGCAGTTTTTAAAATAGTTTTATAAGATTCAATGGAAAGTTAAAGTAAAATCGCGTATGATGACTATAGGAAATTGCTATGCAAAATTTAAAAAAAATTAGAATTGAACGAAATAAGTGGCTTGAGTGGAAAAATATCAAGCCAATGAGAGATGCTTTACACAATATAGAAAAAATCAATACCGATAATTTAGAAATATCACTTGGTGACTGGGTAAGTGTAAAATGTAAAGATAAATTATCAACAGAAGAACTTCAACTTTTAGAAACTAATGCAAAAATGTTAATTCCCTGGAGAAAAGGTCCATTTAATTTATGTGGATTAGAAATAGACAGCGAATGGCAAAGTAACTTAAAATACAATATGCTAAGACCATACTTTAATCTAAAAGATAAACTTGTGGCTGATGTAGGCTGTAATAATGGCTATTATATGTTTAGAATGCTTGAAGATAAGCCCAAAAGTTTGGTTGGATTTGACCCTTCTGCTATTTTTAAAACTCAATTTGATTTTGTAAATCATTTTATAAAAAGTGATATTAAATATGAACTTTTAGGTGTTGAGCATTTAGAACATTATGAAACTAAATTTGATTTGATTTTTATGTTAGGTGTTCTATATCATCGTGCAGATCCAATAGGTAGTTTAAAATCTTTAAATAGGGCATTAAATAAAGATGGTGAGATAATCGTAGATAGCTTTATGATTGATGGTGATGATGAAGTTTGCTTAGTACCTCACGATAGATATGCAATGATCCCAAATATATATTTTATACCAACAGTAAATTGTTTTAAGAACTGGCTAAACAGGGCAGGGTTTAAAGATATAGAAGTTTTAGAGATTACTACAACAGATGATAAAGAGCAAAGAGTAACTCCTTGGACATTTGGTAAAAGTTTGGATGATTTTAGAGATCCAAATGATCTTACTAAAACTATTGAGGGTTATCCTGCTCCCAAGAGAGTATATCTAAAAGCTAAGAAGAAATAGCGGTATCATTTCTGTTTAATTAATCTTTGAAATAATATATCCTCTAGATTTCTACTTGAATCTGCTATTAATAAAATATAAACTCTTTTTTTATCAATTTTATATATTATTCTCCATCTTTGATGAATTATGTTTACATATAATTTTAGAAGATTATTAAACCTTATAGGGATAACTCTGTTTAAAAAACTATGTTTAGCCATTAAAAATAAAGATTTAACCCAGATAAGGGAAGATATAGCAGAATATATCTTGGTATTTTGCAGGTATGGATTCCGTTTCACTCCATGTAGTTTATATGGCTTATTTTTTAGAAAATATTTTTCATTTTCAGATTTTTACTAAAAGGGTAAAATATTTAAAAATTTAGCTTGAGTTTTTGCTGTGAAAATAGTTTATTTGGGACTAAATTCACAGTCTGAACGTTTTGTTAGCAGTTCTCCTTACCAATTCCAATTGCATGATGAGCTATGTCATCTTGATTTAATAATCCTGCATTTTCTTTTAACAAAAGTTTTCTAACAGCAATTACTGCTGTTAATTCATTTATATCTTTATCTGGATTCTTAATTGCTTGAACTGTTTCTTTATATATATCTTCTGGTAGCCACATAGCTAATTCCCAAGATAATTGATTTGCTTTTATATAATCTTCTTCTGTTGATTTATCAGATAATTGTCTTGCTAAAGCAAGATATTCTGCAACTTTTGATGCTTGTTCTTTTGTTTTTCTATCCCATTGAAGTTCATCAAGAAATTTTGAATGTTCTTTTTTAAAAGAATTTTTCATAGTTTCAAGTATCCAATTCTTTGAGATAAAAAGAATAAATGTAATGAATGCACTAGAATAAATTAAATTCATAAATATTTCCATTTTTGCTCCTTGCTTCTGCTAACGACGAAGTGAGGGACGATGGCGATAGTCGTATGTAAATATTTGTCTTTTCTAGTTTCTAAATGCGAAACTTAAAAGCTCGAATAATCGCCGTTATAGCTTCGTTCCTCTCCTCTATTTTGTTAGAATATCATCATAGAGATATTCTAGCAATAAATTCTGTAATACCTTGCATCATAGTACTTACTTGCTCTTTTGTATATTCTTCATATTTTCCGTGTGCTGCTTTATTTCTTAAATCTAGCCATGCTGTTACCATTTTTTGATCTAATTTTGAGTAAACAGTATTTTTAGTTAATTCTGAATTTAAACGGTCTGCTTTTATTGGTATTAATTTACCATGTTTTTCTTCTTCAATATCTATATTATTTTTAATACATAGTTGACGAATGTGTTCTTCAAGAACACTTCCTGCCATAACGGCAGAAGGATCTTTATAGTTTTCTTTTAAAAGATATTCTGCCATTTCTAAAAAGTCTGCAAATACTTCTGCTGTAACTAATCCTTTTATTGAAAATAACCATCCTCCGTCTATCTCTGTTTTTATTCCTTGTAATATTGAAATACCTATATCTACATCATCTGAATAAAAACCCTTTGTATTTGAATCAAATTCAATATAATGAGGATGTTTATTTTGATAGACTCTTTCTATGAAAGATAATCCAGATGACCTAAAACTTTTTATTGCACCTGTGTTTACATAAGTATAACCATCTTCATCTGTTTGTCCAGTACTAAGCACATCATTTCCCATGGCAATAAGTTCATCTATTCTTTTTACTAAGTCTTGTATTTTCATTTATAATTTCCTATTGTATTCTAACGTCATAGTTGAAAAACAAGGTACAGTTCTGTATGTTTGTCAATCAAGTAAAGCTTTCCAAAATAGTTTAACTAGATTTGTCTTAAATGCCGTGAGTACCTTGTTTTTCTTTCCAAGTCGCCACCTTAAAATCTACTTAATTTCTTAATTATAACCAACTAAATATAAATTAATTTATATTTTAAGCAACAAGTTCATTATTATTACTTTTATCTGTATATTTACCACAAGCTTTATTATAAATATCAACATCATAAATGCAATTATTTTTATAAAGTGAATGAGCTATAACAATTAATTTTCTCATTACTGCTATTTGTGCTACAGTTGAATGTTTACCATTATCTTTTAATCTATTATAAAAATCTTTCATCTGTTCATTGTATTTAATTGCTACCATTGTAGCCATAAATAAACTTCCTCTATATAATTTTATACCTGCTTTAGATATTCTAGGTTTGGATTTAACGGATGTTCCTGAATCTTTAATAATAGGATCTAATCCTGTTAATGAAACTATTTGATTTTTATTTGCATTTGGATAGCTAATAAATAGATGAACTAATACTATACCAGCTATTTTACCAATTCCAGGTATTGTTTGTATATTTTTATATGTTACAGATAATTTATCATCTGATTCAATAATCTCTTTTATTTTATCTAATATCTCAATCTCTTTATCTTTAAATGATTTTAATCTTTTGTTTATATCTTTAAGTGTATATTTATTACCACCTTTACAACTTAATGCTTCTTGATGATTACCTAATGCTACTCTTTGTTTAACAGTAAATTTATAATAACTCATAAGCTCTTTTATAGTTTCAAGTGTTTCATCTATGACTGGTACTCTTATCTCATCTTTTCTAGCTATTGCAATAGCTTTAGATAACATGATAGCATCTATCTTATCACTCTTACTTCTATGTCCTAACGCTTTTGCAAAGTTACTTGATTGTTTAGGATTTATTATAAATGATTTTATATTTTTTGAAGCACAAAATTTTGTAACCAAAGAGGAATAACTTCCCGTTGGTTCATAAACAAAAGTAAGTTTATCTAAATCTTTTTTATACAGTTTTTTTAACTTTGAATACAAAGCTTTTAAAGCTGCAATAGTGTTATCAATCTCTAAATCTAAAGCATTGATAGGAATATGAACCGAAATACTTGCTTTACTAATATCTAATCCGATAGAATACATACTTAGAACCTCACATATTAATTTATTTGAGAGTTCGTTAGGGTAAGAGATAATCTCTTACCTGATTTAACATAACTATGTTATACCTTATTTTACCTCATGATATTCGATCTAGTATTAATATTACCGATCCAGTCGCCACTCAAATTTTTAGTATAACTATCTGACTTGGAGTGAAACTAACTAATTTTCTTATTTAAGAAAACTAGCCGTTTTAGGTTTTGTCCGATATATTATATATACTCACTCTACTATTTATGATAGCTAAATTGCTATGTTGTTATTATATGAGGTTTTGTTATGTATTTACAATTTAGAGTATTTTATACCTCACTAAATTCTACTTCACTTTTAAGAAGTTTAATACTATAATCATAATCATATGTAATAAAATCTTTACCTTTTCTAGCAAGGCCATCTTGAGTTAATATATATACTCTACCATCGTTTCGTTGATATTCATTACCTATTGCTATCACTAATTTATTAACTTTATAATCTAAACTTTCTTTATATTGTTTAAATTCATCTTCAGTTATGAAGCCTTTATCAAACATATCATTTAATTTGATAAGTTTTTCTAGCTTATTAGAATTATCTAATTCTGGTTTTCTTGATATAGATATTGGTTCAGTTTCTGTACTTGTTTTTTTGAATGATACAGATTGTAATTTTGTAAATGTTTTGCTATCAGTTGATGCAAATATTTTTTTTCCACTTTTAAATTTTGCTACAAATGTAACTTCTTTATTTTTACCACCAAGTAGTAAACCAGCCAATAAACCTACTGGTCCTAGTATAACTGCACCTGCTACACCCCAACCAACAGTTCCACCAATTTTTTTAACACTTTCTTCTGTTGCTATTTCAACTGTTTCTAATTCTGTATCAGAAATAACTTTTTGTTTTAAAAATCCAAATTGCAATTGTCCCCATTGGTAATTACAATTACCTTTTGGTAAATCACCTGCTAATACTTTTATTGTTGCCATTTCTATTCATCCTTATACATAACTAATTATTAGTTATACATTCTATACAACTTACCCTTAAAATAACCGATATTATTACATTTCTAATGTATGATATAGAAAGTTAAGAGACTATAGTAAATAAGCCATTTATTATAATACCCCAAGAAGACAAGACAACTTTTTCTAAATCCTTATTCTCTTTTTCACCTGTTACCTTATGCCACAATTTCAACTAATTTATCATAATCCTTATTATTAATTTTTAAACTATCATAATAAAAACTCATTGGTTTTTTATAATTTAAAGTTTGATGAAATCTTTTATGATTATAAAAATCAATATAATCTTTCACATCAGTTTTTAACTCTTTAATTGTGTTATATTCATTTAGATAAATTCTTTCAACTTTTGCACTTCGCCAGAATCTCTCTATACAAATATTATCAGTAGCTCTACCTTTACCATCCATTGAGATAATGATGCCATTATCTTTTAAAGTCTGTGTATGGATATGACTTGTGTATTGACTGCCTTGATCTGTATTAAATATTTCAGGTTTACCATATAGCGATAATGCTTCATTTAGAACATCCATTGTTAAAGCTGAATCCATAGTGTTGGATATTTTCCAAGATAGTACAGCTTTAGAATACCAATCAATTATAGCTGCTAAATAAACCATGCCGCCATTAATCTTGATATATGTTATATCCGTACTCCATACTTGATTTGCTTTTACTATGTCAATTCCTCTAAGCTTGTAAGAGTATTTTTTATGTTGCTTATCTGGTATTGATAGATTTATTGGTTTAACTGCTAATATTGGCTTTAAACCCATCTCTTGTCTATATTTATAAACAGTATTCAAACTTATATTGTATCCATCTTCTAAAAGTTGCTGATGAACTTTTAAAGCTCCATATATTGGTATTTGCTCATAAATATCATTTATCTTATCTTTGAGTGATATTTTATGCTTATTTTCTATAGGCTTATAATATAAGCTGCTTGGATTTAATTTTATAAGTTTACATTGAGTTGATACTGAAATATATGTTAGCTTAGACTCTATCAACTCTTTTTTATTAGATAAGTCCAAGCTTTGTAGCTTTTCCTCAAGCCATTCCTTTTCAACTGTCATTTTACCTACTATCTTTGCATAATCATCTATTTTAGATTGTAATTTTAAGTTTTCGTCTTTATATTCTTTGATAGCCTTTGCAGGCTCCATTGCCAACTCTGCATTATCCAAAAATATCTTCTTCCAATTTTGGATATTTTTAGGTGTTATATTATTTTTACTTGCTATCTCATTTAAAGTCTTTTCACCTTTTAAAACTTCTAAAACAATTTTTGTTTTAAATTTTGCTGTAAATATTCTTCTTTTTGTACTCATTTTTTACCCCTATTAAATATTTTATTATTTTAACTTTTTAGGAATAAGAATCTTATTTTTTCGTTCTTATTTTCTTGGGGTATTATATATTGATACTTTTGATTAAAAGTATGTTGTTTTAATCTGGTTTTTTTGAGAATAAATGTCTTTTTACTACTATTTTAATGTTAGACTATTACGGTATATCCTTAATAGTTTATCACATTGTATGACTATTAAGGCAAAATCTTAATAGTATGACATTTTGTCATATATTGGGAAAGCTAAAATAATTATAATTTATGACATTTTATAGATATAAAAAAAGGGTTGCTAAATTAATAGCAACCCTTTTTAATTAATAGTAAAAATTACTATTTAGCAGCATCTGAGTATTTATAACCTAATGCGTAAGCTTGTTTGTTAATTTCATGTACTTTTGCAGGAACTTTAGAAAGCATAACCTCTTCTAAAATGTCTTTATCAATAGCATCCATAAAATTATTTGCAATTGCAAGAGCTACAACAGATTGAGTAATAACATTACCAACCTCTTCTTTTGCAATAGTAATAATAGGAATCTCAACGATATTCCATCTTTTTCTATCTTCATCAGATGCTTTTACAAGATTTGGCTCAATTACAATTGTACCACCATCTTGAACACCATCTTTAAAAGAGTTGTAACTTACTTGTGCAACAGATAACATAAAATCAATTTCACCATCATTTGCATATGGGTAATAGATCTCTTCATCATCTAAAGTGATATCCACAACTGTAGGACCACCTCTTACTTGTGATGTATATGTAGCAGTTTTTAGTCCGTAACCACCTGCTTTAATCTTTGCTGCTGCAAATATCTCTCCGGCAAGAAGAACACCTTGTCCACCAACACCTGTAAATCTCATTAATTTTTTAGCCATGATGTATCTCCTTATATTTTTTTAGCAAAATCATCTTGTGTGATTTTAGCTCTTTTACCTTGATGTGCATCTTTAATATCTTGATACATATCACAATACTCTCTAACTTCCGTATTATGATGTAAAACACCTGTTGGAAGTAGATTAAGTTGCTCTTCTTTAGTTAATTTATCAAATTTTACTTTTGCCATAGTGATAGAATCAATCCAATCTAAGTTTTCCATAGCAGAAGCCATTTTATTTTTTCTACCTAAGTTAATATGACAGTTAGATAAAATTTCCATAAAACTAAAACCTTTATGTGTAAAACCTTTAACTAAAAGTCTTTCCATTTTTTTAGGGTCAAGAACTGTTTCTCTACCTACAAAAGAAGCACCAGCAGCGATAGCTAAATTACAAGCATTAAAAGTCGGGTCAATATTACCGGCTTTTTGAGTTACAGTCCACATACCTTGAGGAGTAGTAGGACTTGTTTGTGAGTTTGTAAGACCATAGATGAAGTTGTTGATTAAAATAAAGTTAAGATTAATATTTCTTCTACAACCATGAATTGTATGATTTCCACCAATTGCCAGTGCATCACCATCTCCAGCTACACAAATTACATTTTTATCTGGATTTGCCAGCTTGATACCTGTAGCATAAGCGATTGTTCTACCATGAGTAGTATGTACTGTATTAAAATCAACATAAGAAGAAAATCTTCCAGAACATCCAATACCAGAAACAACACACACATCATCTTGTGTCCAACCCATTTTTTCAATAGCTCTAATTGTAGCTTTTAGTATAACACCGTCACCACATCCCCAACACCATAGTGTCGGCATCTTTTGTAATCTTAAGAATTTATTATAATTATAAGCCATTTTAGAATACCTCCTTAACTTTTGCTACAATTTCATAAGGTGAAATTGCTCTTCCGTTTACTTTATAAAGACCTTCTAAATCTCTTCTTCCTGAAACTCTTTCGATCTCTTCAGTATATTGTCTGATATTTAACTCTACACAAAGAACATTTTTGATTTTATCAGTGTATTCTTTGATTTTAACATCTGGCGATGGCCATAGTGTAATTGGTCTAAATAAACCAGCTTTAATACCATCTTTTCTTAAATGTCTAATAGCTTCTTTAGCTGCAAGTGAAACAGAACCATAAGCTATGATTAAAACATCTGCATCTTCAAGTTCAAACTCTTCATAAGATTCAATTTCAGCTTTATGTGCTTCAACTTTATTATCTAATCTCTCAATTAGTTTTCTACAAGTTTCAATCTCTTCAGTTGGGAAACCATTTTTATCATGGTGTAATCCTGTAAAATGGTATCTGTATCCTTCAAACATTGGATTTAAAACTGCTGGTTGATCTTGCTCACATTCATATGGAAAATAATCTTTAGGGTCACCTGTGAATTTTTTTCTTGGAACAATTCCAGCTTTTACCTCTTCAAGTGTTGGTATCATAGCTTTTCCGTGCATATGACCTAAAGTCTCATCAGTAAGTACAATAACCGGTTGCATAAATCTATCAGCAAGATTAAAAGCTCTTACTACTTCAGTATAACACTCAGCTAAAGTACCGGCACATAATGTGATTGATTTATAATCTCCATGTGATGGGTTCTTAGCTTGTAAGATATCACCTTGAGAAACTCTTGTTGGAAGTCCTGTTGATGGACCACCTCTCATAACATTTACCATTACTAATGGTGTTTCTGCCATTTGAGCAAGACCTAAGTTCTCTGCTTTAAGAGATACACCGGGACCAGAAGTCGCAGTGAAAGCTCTTTTACCACTCATAGAAGCACCAATAACAGCACAAATTCCTGCTATTTCATCTTCCATTTGAATTGATGCTCCACCAACCTTTGGTAAAAGGTCAGAGATAACATGCATAATCTCACTTGATGGAGTCAGTGGATATCCACCAAAAAACTCACATCCTGCATCTACTGCTGCAATTGCAGATAATTCATTACCAGTAGATATTATTTCTCTAGTTGCCATTCATATTCTCCTTAATAACCCGCAGGTAATCTGTATTTATTATTTACGATAGCTTCAGCTCTCGCCTTAGACTCATCAGTTAATTTTGCAAATTTATGTTCACTTTTTTCAGCCACAAAAATAGCAAAATCAGGACAAATAAGCTCACACTCATTACATCCTATACAATCATCACCAAACGCAACTTGAATCATAGAACCAAGTATTGAATCTGGTGCAGGTCTCATCACAAGAACTCCTGCAGGACAAACATCTACACATTTATCACAGGCTTTACAATCACTTTCGCTAACCCATACCGAAGTATTAGCTGGTGCTTCCATTACTGCCATATCTTTCCCCTTATTTAAGTTTAAAAATTTTAATTTGAATATATGTAATACATACATTGCTGTTATTATATTATCGTATAATATGTAATAGAATTTTTAATATTAAGTGATTTTTTAATCACTATATTTAATGTTACAATTTGAAGCAGTTATTACTTCACAAGTATAAGTGCTAATATTTTCCAATATTAGTTAAAACTTTATAAATATCCATATCAAAACTAAAACAACTGTTTATAGTACAAGCTAAATACTGTTTATCATTTACAGCTTTTATAACTAAATAAGGGTTATTTAATTTTTCTATTTTAACTTTATTTTTAACTAAATTATCTTTGGTAGATTTTAAAACTTTATATTGTTTTTGACTACCTACAAAGATATTGAATGCAGTAGCCACTCCGCTTGGATTATTGTTGATTTTATATGAATTTTGTTTTAAAGAATGCATTGCAAGATTATGAAACTCTCTTATATCTGTTAATATTGATAGTTTAAAAAGATTTTCTAACATATTTGATAAAGAACTTCTGTAAGCACTATCATAAATAGAACTAACTGATTTGAACTCATCATCACTTAGATACCATTTGTCATTTATATAAAACTTTTTAATTGCTTGGCTTGTTAATTGTTTTGCTAGAGATAAATATCTTTTATCAAAATTAAACTGATATGCTTCAATTAAAGATGAAATTAAAAAAGAGTAATCTTCTAACAGTGCTTTTACTTTTAAAGGTTTATCGAAAAGTTTTTGATGATATAAAGTATTATTTATATACATACTTTCAACTAATCTATCCAACATTTTAATTGCTTCATCTCCATACTTTGTATCTATTTTTGAAGCTGTAAATAGTGAACTTATATATAAAGCATTCCAAGAAGTTTGGATTTTATTATCTATAAATGGATATTGTTTTAAACTTCGTAACTTTTCTAAATCTTGTTTTATTGTCGATATATTTTTTAAAGTTTTAGAGTCTTTTAAATATGGGTTATTTAAGTTATCCTCAAAATTACCTCTTTTTGTAATATTAAAAAATTTTAAAATATCATAAATCTCTTGTAAATTATAATTATTTCTTTTTAAAAATTTATATGTATCATCATAATCAAATACAAAATAATAGCCTTCTTCTTTTTTGCCATTTAAAGCTATACTATCAGCATCACTTGCACTAAATAAAAGATTGTTTTTCTTAAATCTTTTATCTACAAATAGTATTATTTCATCTACTATATTTTTAAATAGTTCATCTTTAGTTATCAAATATGCTTTTGAATAGACTTTTAAGAGTTCAGCTTGTGTGTAAAGCATTTTTTCAAAATGAGGAATAAGCCATTTTTCATCTACACTATATCTATAAAATCCACCCTCTATTTGATCATATATTCCACCCTTTGCCATAGCTTTTAAACTGTAAGTTACCATATCTAAAAGTTTTTTATCTGCATTTATACTATATAAATCAAGCATAGCTTCTATTGTTGTAGCTCTTGGAAATTTTGGAGCATTACCAAAGCCACCACTATTTTCATCATAACTTTGTTCTAAATGAGAGGTAAAAATATCAATTATCTTATATAGTTTTAGATCAACATTTTTATTAGTTTGTTTATCACTATTATTCAATATATTTTCTATTTCTAAAGCAACTTTCAGTACTCTATTTTTATCAGTTTTAAATACTTCATCTAAATCATTTAAAATTTTAATAAGATTATCTTTTGGTATATAAGTGGCACTATAAAATACTCTTTTATCAGGTGTCATCACAATTGTAAGTGGCCATCCACCACCACGACCATTCATTATTTGATAAATATGTTGATAATAGCTATCAACCTGGGGCATCTCCTCTCTATCAACTTTAATACTTATATAATTTTTATTTAAAACTTTAGCTACATCATTATCTTCAAAAGATTGCTCCTCCATCACATGACACCAATGACAAGTGCTATATCCAATAGATAAAAATATAAGTTTATTTTGTTTTAAAGCTTTGTTTAAAGTCTTGTCATTCCAAGCCATCCAATTTACAGGATTATCTTTGTGTTGCAAAAGATAAGGAGATTGTTCATATTTTAAAGTATTTAGTAAATCAAACTGCTTATTGGCAGCATGTGTGTTAAGTATATTAATAAATAATAGTATAGAAAAAGTAATATTATTTTTATATTTTTCAAAATTAACTTTCATCTTTAAGAAATACTTTTTCTAAACATTTATCCCTTTTTTCTTGACACTGTTTAGTACAACTTTGATTTACACTGTCATCTATACTGCAGGAACTTTTACAACTCTCTTCACATAGGTTAGATTGTTTTAAGCAACTATCTATTGTATGCCCTTGTTGATTATTAGAAAATACCAAACAACTAAAAGTTAAAATAATTATAAATTTATGTATCATTTTTCACTTTAACTATACATCTCTTTCTTTTATATTTACATATATCAAGGCACTCTTCTGCTTCACTAATACAACCATCAGCTTGTTTACACTCTTCAACACATATATCATATTTAACGATACACTCTTTTATTTGTTCATTTGCAAAAATAAAAGAGCTGCTAAACAATAATATAAAAACTATTTTCTTCATCTATTTTATAGATTTTTCTATCTATTTTACTTGAAACACCATCAATTATCATACAGTTTTGTACTGCAAATTTATTTTTTAAATCTTTGAACGATTCATACATCACAATTGTTTCATCATCAAGATTTTCATATATAAAAACTTTTTGCGGCAAAGCATATGCTGCTTTTGAATCATGCATCATAATTCGTGCTGTATCTTTTGGATTGTCAAATATTATTGTAACTGAGTTGTTTGAGTAAGATTTAACTGTTTTTGCATTATTTCTATGATTGATTTCAGCATATATCGTAAAGCCGCTTTGTTTAATATTCTTAACTAAATTTGAAACCGTAGTTTTAAAATCATAAGCACTTTTCTTTTCAATTATAGATGCGGTTAAGGCAACTACTAAAACCATTAAACTAAAAACTATTTTTCCCATTTTTTCACCTTTTTTTCAATATTTTCAAGACACATATCTTTACTAAATCAATAATGTTTTATAACATCATGTGGTACATACAATTTATCACTATAAAGCTTAAGAATATCACAAGCTACTTTTACTCCATCGGCATTTGCTATGGCAAACATTGTTTTAACACCACTAGCAAGTCCCGCTACAAAAAGGGATTCAACTATCTTATTGTTTTTATTTTCAAGACAAATCTTATTTGGTTTTAGAACATCATTATGCGGCAATACTGTTATCAATCTACACTCAATATCAAAAGTATGCATTCCTGTTGCTATTACTACTACATTAGCTTCAATTGTTTTGTTATTTGAAATTACTTTATACCCATCTTCATACTGTTCAATTTTAGTTACAGTATCATTTACTAATTTACAGCTTGGAAATTTTTGAAGCTGTTGTTTCATATTATTTAAAAGTTCATCACCATTAATACCAAATTCAACACCTGTTAAATTATAAAAAGATGCCTTTAAAATATCACTATTATTATCATCGATAATAAGATATTTTTTATTTTTAGCCCACTCAAACTTTTCATTTGCAGATGCCAAGGTAATTGCACATCCATATCCAGCAGCTCCAGCTCCAATTATTACAACATCATACATTATTTATTTTTCTCTTTCATATTATCTATTTTTCCAATAGCACAAGATACAAAGCTTTTAGCCGTTGTACTTACTGTTTGAAAAGTAGATAGTTCATCAGTAATTAGAGGATAACCTAAACTTCTTAATTTTAATTTTAATTCCTCTTTTTTATTTTCTTCTATATCAAGAGTAATTTCCCTAGGTTCAACATCTAAATTCACTATAACTTCTCCAAAGTCTTTTAATAAATCTTTGGTCAAAGTACCGGCACACCCACCACATTTTACATTGTGTACTTTAAAAGTTTTGCGAGTACGGGTTCCGTAAGCTTCACGTTTCATTATTATATTCCTTATATATCTTTAAATTTATCTCTAATTTCTAAAAATTTATCAAGATTCTCAAAAAACAGATCAACTAATTTTGGATCGAAATGCTTACCTCTTTCCTCTTTAAAAAATTCAAGAATTTTATCTAATTCCCAAGCATCTTTATAAACTCTTTTACTTCCCAAAGCATCAAATACATCTGCTACTGCTGTGATACGACCATATATATGTATCTCTTCACCTTTTAAAGTATCTGGATATCCAGTTCCATTATACTTTTCATGATGTTGCTGTGCTACTATTGCTGCGGCTTTAATAATAGGGCGGTCAGATTTCTTTAACATCTCATAGCCTAATTGAGCATGAGTCTTCATAATTTCAAACTCTTCTTTTGTATGACGCCCAGGCTTATTTAAAATATTATCAGCTATTCCTACTTTTCCAATATCATGCATTGGGCTTGCCATTTTTAATTTTTTTGCCTCTTTGGAAGATAAACCATAAAGTAATGCAAGTATTTCTGAATATCTTGCAACTCTTTTTACATGATTTCCTGTCTCTTTACTTCTTGTTTCACCAATCTCACCCATAGTATATATAATTTCTTTTTGGGTGTTTTCAATCTCTTCATTTAAATCCACAATTTCTGTAATATTAGTAGCATAAACTACAATAGTTTCTATTGATTGAATACTTCTTACATCAAGTTGATAATTTTTTTTTTCATACTCATAGTAAAATGTATCTTCAAATTCGGATTTAAGTATTAAATTCATATCTATAATATTAAAATTCATAAAAGATTTTATATGCGCAAAGTTATTTTTTGCACTATCATTTTCAAAATATATTTTTCCTCTATTATCAAACATAAATACTGCTGATGGATTATACTTTGGAAGATGTGACATATAGTAATTTTTTAAGGAAAATTTTTCATTTATATTAAACAATTCATATAAAAAACAATGTTTCTTAATACCTGTATACGCAAGAATCATAGAAACCAGCATTAAAGAATACCATTGTGTTGTTACTGATATTACAGTTAAAATAAATGCAATAAACAGTCTTATATAAGATTCTGTATTACTCATATTACACTTATTAGTGTTTTCTAGAAATGACATAATATATTCCTGCTAAAATTTATTTTTTCACATTGATTGTAACATAAATACATAAAAAAAGGGTCTTTGGATATTCCAAAGACCCTTTTTAAGTGATAATAAAAATATTACTTTGCTAAAACTTTAGCAATAGCCTTTCCAATATCAGCCGGACTTACAACAACTGTAACACCAGCAGCTTCTAGAGCTTCCATTTTTTCTTTTGCAGTTCCGGCACTTCCAGAAACAATAGCTCCGGCATGACCCATAGTTTTACCTTTAGGTGCAGTTTGACCTGCAATAAATGCAACTACGGGTTTAGTGATTTGTTCTTTGATAAGCTTAGCAGCTTGAATCTCAAGATCTCCACCAATCTCACCAATCATAACAATTGCTTTTGTTTCTGGGTCAGCTTCAAACATTGGTAAAATTTCTTTGTATGAAAGACCAATAATTGGATCTCCACCAATACCAACAGCAGTAGTGATTCCATATCCTTCATTACATACTTGGTTTGCACCTTCATAAGTTAATGTTCCAGATTTAGAGATAAGTCCAACATTTCCTTTTTTGAAAATCATACCTGGCATAATACCAATTTTACACTCTTCAGCTGTGATAATACCTGGACAGTTTGGTCCAATTGTCATCATACCGTGTTTAGTTGCATGAGCTTTAGCCATTTGCATATCTTTTACTGGTGCACCTTCAGTAATAATAACAGCAAGTTCGATTCCAGCTTCAGCAGCTTCCATTACGGCATCACCAACAAATGCAGGTGGTACAAATATCATAGATACTGTTGCACCAGTTTCTTTAACAGCTTGACTTACTGTATTAAATACAGGTTTACCTAAATGCCATTGACCACCTTTATTTGGAGTAACGCCACCTACAATATTTGTACCATAAGCAATACATTGTTCTGCATGGAAAGTTCCCTCTTTACCTGTAAAACCTTGAACGATTACTTTTGTATCTTTGTTTAC
The DNA here is from genome assembly GCA_965242915.1 of Arcobacteraceae bacterium. GTDB lineage: Bacteria > Campylobacterota > Campylobacteria > Campylobacterales > Arcobacteraceae > CAJXII01. Next base: position 2,516 of record CBDETN010000025.1, on the reverse strand, counting down.
TAAAATTGACATCTCTTATTTTCCTTTAAATTCTGCTGCTGCTTTTACAGCTTTTGCTGCACCATCACCTTAAATCACTGCCAACAATTAAGTTTGCAATATTAGCATTCTTTAAAATTTCAGCAGCTTCTGGTGCATTTGTACCATCAAGTCTTACGATTACAGGTACATTTACATCAGTTATTTTTGTAGCTTCAATAATACCATTTGCAATTCTGTCACATCTTACAATTCCACCAAAAATATTTACAAAAATAGCTTTAACTTTTGGATTTTTAAGAATGATTTCAAAACCTTTTGCAACTGTTTCAGCGTTTGCTGAACCACCAACATCAAGGAAGTTTGCAGGTGTTCCACCCATATGGTTAATTGTATCCATAGTACCCATAGCTAAGCCGGCACCATTTACCATACAACCGATTTCACCATCAAGAGCCACATAAGATAAACCATATTTAGCAGCTTCAACTTCATCAGCATCCTCTTCGCTCAAATCTCTCATAGCAGCAATTTCTGGTTGTCTGCCTAAAGCAGAATTATCAAATCCCATTTTCCCATCAAGTGCAATAAACTCACCTGAACCTGTTTTTACAAGTGGATTTATCTCAATCATCTCTGCATCATTTTCCATATAAAGTTTAAATAATTTTTGTGCAAAAGTGATAATGTTTTTTTGTTCAGCTTTATCTGTGATTCCAAGACCAAAAGCTAATTGTCTTCCGTGAAAACCTTGAAATCCAATAGCTGGGTCAACGGGAACAGTGATAATCTTCTCCGGTGTATTTTCAGCAACATCTTCGATATTCATACCACCCTCAGTAGAAGCCATAATTAAAGGCATCTCTAGTTTTCTATCAAGAACAACAGATAAGTATAACTCATCTTTGATATCAGCACCATCTTCAATATAAAGTTTTTGAACCAATTTTCCCTTAGCGTCAGTTTGGTGAGTAACTAAAGTCATCCCAAGAATCTCATCTGCAAGTTCTCTTACTTCTTCAAGAGTTTTAGCTAGTTTCACACCACCGCCAAGTCCTCTTCCACCTGCATGAATTTGAGCTTTAACAACCCAAATAGGTCCTCCTAATTCTTTTGCAGCTTCTACTGCAGCATCAACGCTTTCAACCATTATACCTTTTGGTGTTGGTACACCATATTTGGCGAAAATTTGTTTTGCCTGATATTCATGAATATTCATTATTTCTCCTATTAAGATTTGAATTTCATAGATTATATCTATTTAGTCATTTGAATTTATTTTACTTTTTGCCATCTTTTTAGATTTAAAATAAATCGTTACTAAATGTATCATAAATATTTCTTAATATTTACTAATTATTTAAAAATATTTCTGTTATTTTAATTTAAGTTTATTTTAATTTATGATAAGATTATAAAATTATTTTCAAAAAGGATTCTTATGCTAAACAATAGAAGTGCTTCAGTTAAAATGGAAGAGGGATATATGAGAGCTACAATTCAATATTCAGACCCTAGTGACAGATCAATAATCTGTGATACTATTGGTAAAGTTGAAAGAGAGATGGATGTATTTCCTGAAGTTATACATAGAAGAAAAGATGTAACAAGTGGATCTTTTAGTGTAGAATTCGGCGGCAGTGATGAATATGTTTGCAGCAGAACATGTGGAGCATTTATAGAAGAATTATTGCACAAACTTGATATTACTGCATGTGATGATTGTTAAGAGTATTTTATTTTTACTCCCAAGTTAAAACTTGAGAGTAAATTAAAATTTAAATTGTTTTTAAATATTTATCTATATCAGTAGCTGAATCTCTACCCATACCCATAGCTAAAATAACCGTAGCTTGACCAAGTGTTATATCTCCTCCTGCCCAAACTTTATCTTTTGTAGTTTTTCCAGTTTTTGGATCTGCTTGAATATTTCCCCACTCATTTAACTCTAAACCCTTTGTTACATTAGTTAAAAGAGGATTTGCCTGTGTTCCAATAGAGATAATTGCCAAATCACAATCTATAAAACATTGAGAATTTGGTATTGTAATTGGTCTTCGTCTTCCATCTTCATCAGGTTTACCCAGTTCCATTCGTTCACAACTAATACCAGCAAGTTTACCGTCACTTGCACCTATAAATTCAAGTGGCGATGTTAAAAATTCAAATTCAACTCCCTCTTGTTCTGCATGATGAAGTTCAATATGTCTTGATGGTGATTCATCTCTTGTTCTTCTATAGATAATCTTAACACTTTTAGCCCCTAGTCGTAAAGCTGTTCTTGCTGAATCCATTGCAACATTTCCAGCACCTAAAATTGCAACATTCTTTCCTGGAATTATTGGTGTATCATAATGAGGAAATTCAAATGCTCTCATAAGATTTGCACGAGTTAAGTACTCATTTGCAGAAAATACACCTGTCAAATCTTCTCCAGGAATTCCCAAAAATTTTGGAAGTCCAGCCCCAACACCTATAAATACTGCATCATAGCCATATTCATCAGTTAATTCATCTACATCAACAGTTCTTCCAAC